>NZ_JAHNZT010000100.1 GCF_019039035.1 Citreicoccus inhibens
GACGTGGCGGGAGGGATTGAAGGGGTAGAGGTGGTGGTGGACCCTGGCCGGAATGTCAAAGCCGGTTGCGAGTGAAGAGTGGTTCCAGGTCGCCGAGGAGTTCGAAGCGAGCGGCTTGACGCAGAAGGAGTTCTCCGTGCGGCGAGGAGTGAGGCTGAGCACGCTGCAGTCGTGGGTGTACCGGCGCCGACGGCAGCGAAGCAGTAGGGCCGGTCCGGTGCGTCTCTTGCCGGTGGAGGTGGCGAGCACGACGCAAGCGAGCGCGGCGATGCTCGAGGTGGTGCTGCCTGGTGGAGCGCGGCTGAGGTTCTCACCAGGCACTGACGTCGGGTACGTAGCCCGACTCCTCACCGCGCTGGGCAGGTGAGAGCGTGTTCACCCTGCCTGCCTCCGTGCGCGTGGTGTTGGCCACCGAGCCGGTGGACATGCGCAAGTCGATTGATGGGTTGATGGCCCTGGTGCAGTCGGGATGGGGAGAGGACGTGTACTCCGGACATCTGTTCGCCTTCGTCTCAAGGCGGGGGGACCGCATCAAGGTGCTGGCGTGGAGTCGTGGCGGATTTGTGCTGCTGTACAAAAGACTGGAGACGGGCCGTTTCCGGCTGCCGAAGGTGGACACGGAAGCGCGGACGGTGGCGCTGGACGCGACGCAGTTGGCGATGTTGCTGGACGGCATCGACGTGGCGGAAGTCCGACGCCCGTCTGCCTGGGCACCTCCCGGCCGCACGGCCACCTGACGGCCCGGCGCGAGCGCGGGGAGCGGCGGCGCGGTATGGGCCTGGAGGTGCCCCGCGAGCTGCCTCAAGACCACTTCTGCCCCTGGCGCGAGGAGGCCGAGGAGCTCAAGGCCGAGGTGGGCCGCATCGGCGGGGAGTTGGACACCCTGAAGGGGCAGATGGCCGCGCTTCTGCGCCATGTCTTCGGCCGCAAGGCGGAGAAGCTACCGCCCGTGGCCGAGGAGCTGAAGGCCCGCCAGGACTCCCCAGAGAAACAGCGGGCCCGAGCGGCAGCGGCCCTGCAGACGCGACGCGCACGAGCGGCCCGCAAGGCCGACGCCGCGGTGGAGCGTGAAGTCAGGCACGAAGTGCCCGCCGGAGACAGGCACTGCCCGGCGTGCGGCAGCGAGGAATTGAAGCCCCTGGGAGAGGGGCGCCGGACGGTGGTGTACGAGCACGTGCCGGCCTTCTTCGAGAAGCAGGTGCACGTGCAAGAAGTGCTGGCGTGCACCTGCGGCCGAGGCGTCGTCACCGCGCCCGCACCACCCAAGGTGGTGGACAAGGGCGAGTACGGCCCGGGCCTGCTGGCGCACGTCGTCGTCTCCAAGTGCGCGGACGCGATGCCACTGCACCGCCTGGCACAGCGGATGGAGCGAGGCGGAGTCCCGATGAGCCGCAGCACGCTGACGGACCTCTTCCACCAGGCGGCCTCGGTGGCGCGGCCGCTGGCCGCTCACCTCCTGGGGTGCATCGCCTCGTCTGAGGTGGTGTGGGCGGATGAGACGCCGCTGCGGGTGCTGGACGTGAAGAAGACGCGCCGAGGCTACCTCTGGACGTTTCTCACCCAGACGCCCCAGGGCGAGTGGCTCATCGGCTACCGCTTCAGCCTGGGACGCGCGGGCAAGACACCTACCGACGTGCTGGGCGGCACCACGGGCGCGCTCGTGGTGGACGGCTACACCGGCTACAACGCGGTGACGTTGCCGGAGGGCCGCACGCGCGTCGGGTGCTGGGCCCACCTGCGGCGTCGCTTCTTCGAAGCACTGCCCACCGCACCCCAAGCCCGCGAGGCGATGGACCTCATCCTTGAGCTCTACCGCGTCGAAGCCCAGGCTCGTGACAGAGGCGTCGTGGGCACCGCCGCGCACCGGGAGCTGCGCCAGGAGTCCAGCGCGCCCATCCTCGCGCGTCTCTCGACGTGGCTCGCGGCCCAGGCGCCGCGACATCCGCCGAAGAGTCCGCTGGGGCAAGCCCTCTCCTACGCGACGAGGCAATGGGATGCGCTGACTCGCTTCGTCGAGGACGAGAGACTGCCTTTGGACAACAACCGCTCGGAGGCGGCGCTACGAAAGGCCGCGCTGGGCCGGAAGAATTTTCTCTTCGTGGGCCACGAGGCCGCTGGAGAGAATCTCGCGGGCCTCTACGCACTGGTGGCCACCTGCGAGGCCAACGGCGTCAATCCCGAGGCGTACCTGGCCGATGTCCTGCTCCGTGTCCAGACGCACCCCCACTCGCGCATCGGCGAACTGCTGCCCCATGAGTGGAAGCGGCGGCAGACCACGGACCCGCCCCAGGCGCACCTCCTACCTCCGCCCTGAACACCCTTCCGGTCGCGGCGCTCGCCGAACACGGCACCCATCCGTCTTCAACCGCTCTCCACACGTCACTCGCCGGACGGTTAC
>NZ_JAHNZT010000101.1 GCF_019039035.1 Citreicoccus inhibens
GTGACGGAGTGCGCGAGCGCGACCTGCACTACCTGGTGGGCGTGCAGGGCAAGCACATGGCATGGCCACCCGGCGCGAAGCCACACAAACCGGAGAGGGGGCCGGGGCAGCGCGGACGCTCCCGTACTCGGTACGAGGCGGAGGGTGTAAAGCCTTGGCTCATCTCGGAGTTGGCGCTTCAACTTCCCAAGGGGCAGTTCCAAGTTGTGCACTGGCGAGAGGGCAGTCGGGGCGAGCAGTCCTCCCGGTTCGCCGCCGTGCGGGTACGGATGGCGGAGAATCACACCAAGCGGACTCCACCGAGTGAAGAGCTATGGCTTCTCGTTGAATGGCCCGAGCAGCAGAAGGCACCGACAAAGTACTGGCTTTGCTCATTGCCAGCAGAGACGTCGCTAAAGGACTTGGTGCGCTTCGCGAAGCTGCGCTGGAGAGTGGAGCGGGATTACCAAGAGATGAAGGGCGAAGTCGGGCTGGACCACTTCGAGGGGCGAACATGGCGCGGCTTCCACCACCACGCCACGCTCTGCATGGTGGCGCACGCCTTCCTCTCGCTCCGTCGAGCGCTTTTCCCCCCGGAGCAGGATGCCTTGGACCCTGACCGAGGTGCGTCGCCACCTTCAGCACCTCCTGCTGCGCCGCATCGGCTACTGCCCGCTCTGCCTACGCCCCGTCCGCTCCCGCGATCCGCCGCGGGGTCCGTCACGCATCTGACCGGGTAGTACTAGGAGAATCCCATCCAGGGCCTGTCGGTCGGGCACTCGTGGGTTGTGGCAGCCCAGCGGGTGTTCCGGCCGAGCAGGAAGCAGCCGCTCGATGCGTCGCCACAACTTGTCTGGCACCCGCCAGCCGTCGTCCTTCTTCACTACCCCATGGCCGCGTCCTCCTGCCTCTTCAACCCGGCAGGAGGCCAGCCTTCTTCCCTACCGAAACAGGCTCTTAGTACTACCCGGTCAGATGCGGGACGGACCCAGCGGCGGATCGCGGGAGCGGACGGGGCGCAGGCAGAGCGGGCAGTAGCCGATGCGACGCAACAGGAGGTGCTGAAGGCGACGACGAACTTCGGGCAGGGTCCAGCGCGTCCTGCTCCGGGGGGAAAAGCGCTCGACGGAGCGCGAGGAATGCGTGCGCCACCATGCAGAGCGTGGCGTGGTGATGGAAGCCGCGCCATGTTCGCCCCTCGAAGTGGTCCAGGCCGACTTCGCCCTTCATCTCCTGGTAATCCCGCTCGACTCTCCAGCGCAGCTTCGCGAAGCGCACCAAATCCTTCAGCGACGCCTGGACCGGCAGTGAGCAGAGCCAGTACTTCGTCGGGGCCTTCTGCGTGTCGGGCCACTCGACGAGAAGCCATATCTCCTCACTCGGCGGAGTCCGCTTGGTGTGATTCTCCGCCATCCGCACTCGCACGGCAGCGAACCGGGAGGACTGCTCGCCCCGACTGCCCTCTCGCCAGTGCACAACTTGGAATTGCTCCTTGGGGAGTTGCAGCGCCAACTTCGAGATGAGCCAAGGCGCTACGCCCTCCGCCTCGTACCGCGTACGGGAGCGCCCGCGCTGCCCCGGCCCTCTCTGCGGCTTGTGCGGCTTCGCGCCGGGCGGCCACACCATGTGCTTGCCCTGCACGCCCATCAGGTAGTGCAGGCCCCGCTCACGCACGCCGTCACGGAACGCCCGTGCGTCCCCGTACCTCCTCCGCCCCACGATTTCTTGAGACACCTCTCTGGGGGATAAACACCCCCGCGTGAGGTGGATGTGAAGAAGCAACAGAAGCAGGACAGGACAGCGGAGCGCGGACGGTTCTCTGCGAAAAGGAAGAAGGAGGCCGTACTCCGACTGCTGAAGGGCGAGGAACTCGACGCCCTCTCTCGGGAGCTGGGTGTCACGGCGTCCGTGCTGAGCGAGTGGCGGGAGAAGTTCCTGGCTGGAGCCGAGGCCAATCTCAAGAGCCGCGAGCCGGAGCCAGCGGATGACGAGGTTCGGCGGTTGAAGGCGATGGTGGGCGAGTTGATGATGAAGAACGAGCTGTTGGCGGAGAAGGCCCAGTTGCTGGAGAGCAACGCACCGGGTTTTCCCTGGAGGAAGTCGAGAGGATGAGCGCCCAGCTCTCGCCGTCCTGCCGCAAGCCCTATGGGCTGACACGGGTGATGGCCACCTGGCGCGTACCGCGAGCCACGGTGTACCGCCACCG
>NZ_JAHNZT010000102.1 GCF_019039035.1 Citreicoccus inhibens
TTCTCACTCTGGGGAGCTGAGGCCCGACTCAGGGTCCCCGGCGCCGATGGATTGCCCGTTGCCGCGGTACTCGACGTGCGTGGTACCGGACTGCTTGTCGACGACCTCCAGCTCCGTCAACACGCCGCCCGTCGCAGGCATGCAGACGTTGGACTGGCCGCCCTGGGGTTGGCCCTGCGTCTCCGCGCTGGCTTGCTGCCGGAGGCCGGTGCCGTCACGCGACAGCTTCAAGTCGGTGGTGTAGCCGGAGGAGGAGAGGACGTGCTTAGCCTCGGTGACGTAGTAGCGGCCGGACAGGAAGCTGGAGATGCCGCGCACCTCCACGACGGACTTCGCGCGCAAGCTGGGGTTGCCCACCACCTGGAGGGACAGCTTCACGGTGCCGGCCTCCGCGCGCCGGAAGCGGGCCTCGGATTCGCGCTGGGCCTGGGCGGGCGTCGAGGCCGAGGTGGGCTGGACGCTGGTGGTGCTGTTGCGGAGCTGCAGCGACGTGGTGCCCGTGCGCTTGTCCACCACCTCCAGGAAGTCCGCGAGGGTGGTGCGCTCCACGGTGGCACTGCTCGCCTGGGCCTCGAGGTTTCTCTTGGCCATGGCGTCCCGGCCGCGCACGTCCACCTTGCCCACGCGGCGGCCCAGCTCCGACTCGACGTTGACGGAGAGGACGTCGCCCCGGCCCGCGTCGGCGTACCACCACAGCACGTGGGTGGGCGCGGTGGCCTGGTTGCGCGGGCCGAAGGCCAGGCCCCTGTCGTCGACGGTGAATTCAAATTCCTCCCGCGCGGCCAGGCGCCGCAGAAAGCGCGCATCCGTCTCTCCGGCCTGGTGGATGGTGTCGAAGGACTCTCCGGTGTCCTCGACGCGGGCGGAGTCCTCCTCGTAGCCGTACTCGGCGGCCACCTCGCGCACCACCTGGGCGCACGTCTTGCCCTTCCAGGCGCGTGTCTTCGCCTCGCGGTGCATGAGGGCGCTGAGGGCCTGCCCTTCGATGGTGAGCAGTTGAAACCCCTTCAACTTCGTCACCACCATCCGCCTTGTAGGCGCCATGAGGCCCGGGTAGCCCCAGGACACCTCCAGCACCGCGCCGCCTACCAGCTCCGCCCTGTCGAAGAGCGCCAGGTCGAAGTTGTCCAACTGGAGGGAGAGCTTGTCGGCCTTCGTCGCGCTGTCCTCGAAGGTGAGGCCGAGGATGCGGCCCTCAAGGGAGAGGGGCTCGCCGCTGCGGGCCCGCTCGTGTGCAAGCAGCGTGAGGCGCACGCCAGGCGCGCTCCTGTCGAGGGGCCGCGTCATTCGCTGGCCCTCCGCCGCTGCTCGCTGAGGATGACGTCGGTGAGGACGCGGAGGGACGGAATGAAGAGGCGTCGCCCCGCCTCCAGCTCCAATGTGGGGTCGACGATGGGCTCTGGCTGGAAGTCCGCGAGGGCCCACCAGAAGCCGCAGGCGCGCGGGAGGGGGGCGAAGTAGAGCCCTGCGAGCCCCCAGAGGGAGTCGCCCTGCGCGACGAGGTGGACACGAGTGTCCGCGTGCGGCCGGTAGCCGTAGGGGACTCTCGCGGTGAGCACCAGGCGGCCCAGGTCGTCCCGCACGCCGAGGCAGAAGGTGTAGCGGCTGCCGGCGTGGGGGGCCACTACGGCACCTCCTGGCGGAGCTGCTCAGAGGTGACGCGCGTGTCCAACACCTCCTCGAAGGTGACGGTGGCGGTGTAGACGAGGGCGCGCCCGTCGACAGCGAGCTGGCGGTATTGGAACTCCACGCTGGCGACGACGCACTCCACCGTGAGGAGGCCAGGCCAGAGGACGAGGACGCGCGGAGGCGCGGTGGCAAGCACTCCCCGAGTTCCCTGAGGAGGGACAGTGAGCGCCCGCAAGAATGCGCGGAAGGCCATGATGTTGCTGGCGTTCGCCTCTTGAGCCGAGAAGAAGGCGTCCAAGTAGAACTCGACGCCCGTGAGCTGCCGGTTGGAGGTGCCCTGAAACTGGAGCACCTGGTGCGAGAGTCCCGGCACCGCCAGGCGATTCCAATTCACCTGGACCCTCTCGGCCAACTGGGTGGGGTTGAAGAGGCACTCCATGGCTTCGCCGGTGAGGACGTTGACGAGGAGGCACCGCGGGCTGCGTGCGAAGGCCGAGGTAAGGGACACGAGAGGGGCTCCTCCGTGCTTCA
>NZ_JAHNZT010000103.1 GCF_019039035.1 Citreicoccus inhibens
AGGAGCCGTATGCGCTACCCCCGGGAGAGTGGCCCGAAGGCGCTTCACCTCCGCCGGAACTCCTAGAGGACGTGGACGCGGACCTGGCGCCCAAGCCCGACGACGACTTGCCCTGGCCGAACGTGGCCGCCATCCGGGGCTGGTGGAGCGCGGAGAAGAAGCGCTTCGTGAAGGGCACGCGCTACCTCCTCGGCCGTCCTTTCAGCGGCGGCACTCTGGTGGAAGCCCTCGAAACCAGTCCCATGCGCCGCCGCCATGTCCTCGCTCGCGAGTTGGCCCTGCGCAGCCAGGGCGCTTTGCCGGTGCGCACCCGGGCCTTCACCCACGTCCAGCGCGCGGAGCTGGCCAAAGCCCGGGCCGCCAGCGCCCGCATCCGCACGCAGTCCTTCGACAGCGGCCTGCGCTGACAGCGGGCCCCACACCTCACGACCAACCATGTGGGCACTCCAGAACAAGACACCCTACGCGGCTGAGCGGACGTGGGTCCGCGACAAAGACGGCCACCACCTCTGGGTCATCGCACTCAAGGCCACCTTCGACATCGACAGCACAGGCACCCTCCGCCTCGCCGATGAGCAGGAGCCCCCGCTGCCCGCCCCCGTCTACTGGGGCGAGGCGGGCCGCTCCAGCTTGCGCTACGAGGCCGAGCTCGTCGCCCCCAAGCCGCACACCGACGTCCTCGTCAACGCGTGCGCCCATGCGCCGGGCGGGCGGCCCGCGCCCAGCGTCGAGGTGGCCATCCGCATCCACGACGTGGACAAAATGCTCGTGGTGCACGGGGAGCGCTTCTACACGCGCGGCCTGACGGGCCTGAAGCCCTCGTCCCCCAAGCCCTTCGTCTCCCAGCCCATTCTCTACGAGTGGGCCTGGGGTGGCACCGACACGCGCGACGCGGACGCGCACAAGCACGTCAGCGACTTACGCAACCCCGTGGGCCGCGGGGTTGCCAGCCGCGAGGCGAACTTGGTGGACCAGCCCGCCCACCGCGTGGAGTACCTGCGGGGAAACCCGGCGAAGGCGGGGCCGGCCGGGCTTGGCCCTATCGCCAGCCACTGGACACCCCGTCTACAGTTGGCGGGCACCTTCGACGAAGTCTGGCGGAAGACGCGGCACCCACTGCTGCCGCGAGACTTCGACGAGCGCTTCGCCCTCTGCGCTCCCGCTGACCAGCGGCCCTCGCGCCGCCTCGTGGGAGGCGAGAAGGTGGCCCTGGTGCACCTCACGCCAATGGGCACGCTCCACTTCACAGTGCCGCGCCTGCGCTTCGGCTTCGCAACCTACTTCGGCGCCGTCCGGCGCTTCCACGAGGCCACCCTGGGCACCGTCGTCATTGAGCCCGAGGAGAAGAAGGTGCGCATGGTTTTCCAGACGGGCTTGAGAGTCGGCCCGCAGGAAATCGACTGCCTCGACTTCACGGCCATTACCGAGAGGACAGACTGACATGGGCGTCGAGGCAGTGATTGTGGCGTCGGGAGCGCGTGCCCCCGTGGGGACGTCAGCAGAGAGCGTCGCGGCGGCGGTGCGTGCGGGAATCAGCCGCGTGCAGCGCCTCCACATTGCGGAGCTGGGGCGTCGTGCCGACTCCTTCATCGCTAGGGACGGACTGCTGGACGCGGCCGAATGGAGCGGCGCAGCGCGCATGGCCTTCCTGGGGGCTGCGGCATTGAAAGAAGTCCTCGCCAAGCTGGCATCCACCCTCCCGCCGGGGAATGTCGAAGTGCCGGTACTGGTGGGGCTCCCCGAGGAGCGCCCGGGCTGGAAGGCAGCGGATGCCTCGCGAGTCGTCGCCGCCCTCTCGGCCCTCGGGGGTGAACGCCTGCGCCTTCGGGTGGAGCCGCGGCTGACGGGCCACGCCTCGGCGCTGGAGGGGCTACGAGAGGCTGTGGCGCGCGTCAGCCGCACCCCGCTGGTCATTGTGGGTGGCGTCGACAGCTACCATGACGTCCAAACCCTGGTGTGGCTGCGTGAGCGGAACCAGTGGCTGGAAGAAGGGGGGCGCACGGGCTTCGCCCCCAGCGAGGCCGCTGCCTTCGTCGCGGTGGTGGCCGCGCCGGACGCGCGCCGATGGGGACTGGCGCCGCACGCCACGGTGCGCGCCGCCGCCACGGCCCGCGAGAAGAAGCTCATCCACACCGACGACCT
>NZ_JAHNZT010000104.1 GCF_019039035.1 Citreicoccus inhibens
TGCGTCGCCACAGCTCGTCTGGCACTCGCCAGCCATCGTCCTTCTTGACTACCCCATGGCTGCGTCCTCCTGCCTCTTCAACCCGGCAGGAGGCCGACCTTCTTCCCTACCGAAATAGGTTCTTAGGGATTCGCGAGGTGCCGAGTGCAGCACGATGTCCGTGGCAGAATCCCTATGCGGAGAGAGTCATCGGCTCGATACGTAGGGAGCTGCTGGACCATGTCGTCGTCCTGAACGAAGCCCACGCTCGGCGCCTGCTGCGCGAGTACCAGCGCTACTCTACAATGCGAGCCGGACGCACCTGTCGCTCGGGAAAGATGCGCCCGAGACGCGCGAGATGCAGGGCCCGGAGCGCGGAGCCAAGGTGATAGAGCTACGGGAAGTCTTCGGGCTCCACCACCGGTACGAGCGCCGCGCTGCGTAGAGTCTCGGTCCTTCCAACAACACCCTCGTAGACCCGCGCGTGCTACACCAGCCTACCTGCGTTCGCAGGAAGGGCGGGGAGTGTCCACACGCAGGCAGAGAGAGGTGTTGAGGCGTTTGAGCTGGGCGTAATTCCGGCCTCTGTCAAACGGACGGGAGGACCCAGCGGCTCGTCATGCGAATCGCTCACGTCATGACGCGCGTTTTGACGCAGCCTTGACGCACTCATGACGCAGCGACTGAATTTTGGGTAGGCACAGGGGGCGTCAGGGCAAGACGGTCAAAGAGAGGGACGGCATGTCATTGCCACTGTTGGCGTCGTGGTCAAGGGCCTCGGTCAGGGCGAAGGCTTTGACCGAAAGATTGCCGGTCTTTCTCGGAATGCATTGGAGAGTGACCGCGAGGTCCCGTCCCGCGGGGAGATTGCCAAGCTTGCAGAGGACGCTGCCCCACCGGTCATGTGTGCAATAGCCCTGGCTGCTAGCGAGCGTGACGAGCTCCAGGTGCTCGGGAAGCGGAATCGATGCCCCGACGGACAGGGCCGTCTGAGAGCCCGTGTTGCGGACGGTCACCGTGAGGGTAAGCGGTTGGCCAACTTTTGCGGGTGAGGGATTGAGGGTCAGGGTCGTGGCCGTATCCACGAGCAGCGAAGTGGGCTCACAGACGTCGCCGAAGCCATCGCCATCCACATCTGCTTGGTTGCTGTTGGGGACTGAGGGGCAGTTGTCATCACCGTCGCTGATTCCATCGCCATCGGTGTCGAGCCGGTTCAACTTCTCGATGTCGATGGGGGCTTCGTCTTCTGGAGCAAATCTCTCGCGAGGTCTGGGCGCCGGCGCCGAGGTGGCCAGCGTCGCGGGGGCCGCCGGACTCACAGTTGCTCCAGCATCCAGGGGCACTCCCGAGCCAGTCCTGCCTGCACATGCCATACCGCAGACGAGCGTTGGGGCGAGGGCCGAAATGAAGGCTCGCAGTGTGAGTTTGCAGTACCAGAATGCGCGCGAACGGGGCGGGCGGGACGGATTGACCAGAGATACCATGCTGCCTCCTCGCCTCAATCTACTCTATCTTTCCTGTGGGAATCGCCCGACGCTATCTAGCGACCATCGCAAGAGTAGACGCGAATACTTCGATAGGCGTCCGCCATCCAAGCGTTGAAGCGGGTTCCAGTTGAGAGTGTGCGCAATGGCGGTGAGTTGCTTGCTGGAGAAGGCCCTCAGGGTCATGTGGCGTAGCTCCCTGAAGAGTCGGACAGGCGCGTTCGGATAGAAAGCGAGTCTGATGATGGAGAAGAAGGCGAAAGAAGAAGCGCCGGAGGCGGGGTGTGGAGAGCCAGGAGGACGGCTGCGGCGCTACTCGGCAGAAGAGAATCTGAGGATGCTGTCGGAGGCAGAGTGGCCCGGCAGCAGCGTGTCTGTGGTGGCACGTAAGTACGGCGTCAATCCCAGCCAGCTGTTCCGCTGGAGGCAGCTGAAGGAGGCCGGGAGCGTGTCGGGGCTGACGGCCTACCTGGTGGGCGCCGCGTACAACCTGGTGCGGATGGCGGGGTTGACCGCCGCATAGGCTCCCTTCGCCCTCCGCCACCCCAAAAGACAAGGTTGAGAACAGACGCAACGAGAGGCCCGGTCTCATGCCTGCAAACCGG
>NZ_JAHNZT010000105.1 GCF_019039035.1 Citreicoccus inhibens
TCGTCCACGACGGGAACTCCTCGGCTCCCCTGCCAGGGGGAGACCGTCTCGGTTGGTTTCTCCGAGGAGCTTCCCTCTTTCCCGCTCACCTCTGTTCGCCGACTACACACTTATAGGGACACGACCCCTTCTGACGAGCCATCTCTCGGGAGTCGTGAGCTGAACGAGCAGCGGCTCTACTCCAAGTGGAGGAACTACGTGGACGAGCAATCCGCGAAGTACGCTGTGCGATGAATCAAGTCGCGCGCAGGCGGTCGACCTATCCGCGGACGTGGGTGTTGCTCAAGGAGGAGGGAAAGCTCATGACTGCTTTGGAGCAACTGCTGCTGACCTGCCTGGATTCTTCGGACCACTGATTACGAGAGAGGTTCCGTCCGGGATGGGTTGGGTACCACTGCTTCGCACTTCCGTCGAAATTCCAGAGGTGTGAGGTAGCCGAGGCTGGAGTGTGGCCGGACCTGGTTGTAGTGCTGCCGCCAGGCTTCGATGACAGCCTTGGCCTCCGCCCTGGAGCGAAACCATTCCAGGCTGAGGCACTCGTCATGAAGGCGTCCGTTGAAGCTTTCGTCGGTGCCGTTCTGCCAGGGCTTGCCGGGTGCGCTGTGCGCCAGCTTGGAGACGACCTTCAAGAAGCGCGGGTCTTCGATCCACGCGAGCGCGGAGAAGCGCGGGATTGGAAGGCCGCTCAGACCAGGAGCTCGACGCGGCCTGAGTCAACCCTTCCGCAACACTGCCGGCCGGCAAGCGTCGCGCTCGCGTGATCGCTCTGCCGGCCGTCTCTCTTCCTGCGATCCTGGCTCACGCGATCAGAACGCCGCGCCTTTTCAAGATCGTCTCCAACTTATAGGGACACGACCGTTCGAGACGGCGGCTCCGCTACCTGTTGTGCACTGCCTTCGTTGTCAGCACCTTGGTATAGTCCGTCCACCCTATGACTCTCCGCGACGTCGTCGACGAGGACCTTCCCATCTTCTTTGAGCACCAGCGCGACCCGGAAGGGCTGCGCATGGCCGCGTTTCGTTCGCGCGAGCGCGATGCGTTCATGACTCACTGGCGCACCAAGGTGCTCCGCCCTGAGAACGTCACTCGCACCGTTGTCGTGGATGGCGTGGTGGTTGGATACATCAGCTGTTGGGATCAGGAGTCCAAGCGCCTCATCGGTTATTGGATTGGACGCGAGCATTGGGGCAAAGGCATCGCGACCCGAGCCGTCTCTGCGTTTGTCGAGCTTGTACCCACTCGGCCGCTTCATGCGTGGGTCGCACTCCACAACGTCGCGTCCATTCGCGTCTTGGAGAAGTGTGGCTTCCGTGCAGTCCTCACCCAGGAACCCCATCACCCGGATGAAGTCGCCGAGGTCCTGATGGAGCTTCGCTCGACGTAGTCGGCTCCTCGTGACATCCATCCATGGGTCGGTTCCAATGGCAACACATGGAACCTGAGAGCGACACGCGCTTTCCCCTCGTCCCTGGCTCGCTGGCTTCACCCGCCGGCGAGCCTCTGTTCGGCACGTACCAGGGGGAACTGGCGGAGGTGGACCTCCCGACCTGGTACAAGCCTCGGAAACTCCCTGAGGTGCCCGGGTGCGAGCCTGTCGATTCATCGGGCAGCGGCTGACTCGCCCTATCCGATGGAAGTGGGTATCAGTCGCATCCGTACCTTCAGCCCTCACGGCGTTCGATGGAGTGGGGCGCTCGAGGTGGCGGGCGCTCCGCCTGGGCTGATGGTGATTTCCCCGGTGGAAAGGGACCACTGCCGGGTGAACGTGACGATGAAGCGTACCCGTTTGTCATCGTCCGGGAGTCTGGACGCGGGTGGCAAGCACTTCAGGCTAGGGGCTGTCCCTGGTCTCGCGTTCGGAAAACAACTCGGGGTTGGCCGAACGTTCAGTTCGGTCAACTCCCAATCGCTCGCGGTTGCTGGTAGGGGCCCTGGGTGCTCAGCACAGGCCTATGC
>NZ_JAHNZT010000106.1 GCF_019039035.1 Citreicoccus inhibens
CAGTACGCGGACTACGCGGTGTGGCAGCGGCAGTGGCTGCGCGACGGCGTCCTCGACGCTCAGCTCGCCTACTGGAAGCAGCAGCTCGCTGACGCTCCCGCCCTCCTTGAGTTGCCCACCGACAGGCCCCGCCCCTCCGTCCAGTCCTTCCGCGGCGCCTCCGTCCCCGTCTCCTTCTCTCCCACCGCGTCCGCCGCTCTCGCCTCCTTCTGCCAGGCCGAAGGTGTCACTCCCTTCATGGCCCTCCTCGCCCTCTGGCAGACGCTCCTCTCCCGCTACTCCGGCCAGCTCGACATCTCCGTCGGCTCCCCCATCGCCGGACGCCAGCGCTCCGAAACCGAGTCCCTCATCGGCTTCTTCGTCAACACCCTCGTCCTCCGCTCCTCCCTCCAGCCCCACCTCTCCTTCCGCCACCTCCTCTCCTCCGTCCGCTCCTCCACCCTCGCCGCCTTCGAGCACCAGGACGTCCCCTTCGAGAAGCTCGTCGAAGTCCTCCACCCTCAGCGCTCCCTCAGCCACTCCCCCCTCTTCCAAGTCCTCCTCGTCCTTCAAAACACCCCCGCCTCCTCCCTCTCCCTCCCGGGCCTCTCCTTCCTCCCCCTCGCCCGCGACTTCGAGGCCACCAAGGCCGACCTCTCCCTCTCTCTCTCCGACTCTCCCTCGGGGCTCCGCGGCTCCCTCTCCTTCCGCACCGACCTCTTCGACCCTTCCACCGCCTCCCGCCTCGCCCTCCACCTCCGCACCCTCCTCGACTCCGCACTCGCCTCTCCCAACGCGCCTCTCGCCTCCCTCCAGCTCCTCTCCCAAGACGAGCGCTCCACTCTCCTCCTCGACTGGAATGACTCCGCCCAATCCTTCCCCTGGCGCGGCTGCTTCCATGAGGCCTTCGAGGCTCAATCAGCCCTCTCTCCTCTCGCCCTCGCCGTCCTCGACGACTCCTTGGCCCTCTCCTTCGCGGAGCTCAACTCCCGCGCCAATCAGCTCGCTCACCACCTGCGCGCCCTCGGCGTTGGCCCTGAAGTCCGCGTCGCTCTCTGCTTCGAGCGCTCCGCCCTCTCCCTCCTCGCCCTCCTCGCCATCCTCAAGGCCGGCGGCGCCTACGTCCCCCTCGACTCCTCCGCACCTCCTGAGCGCCTCGCCTTCATGCTTCAGGACTCCGGCGCTCTCCTCCTCCTCTCCCACTCCAGCCTCGCCCACCTCTTCCCTTCCTCCACTCACTCCCTCTTCCTCGACTCCTCCTCGTCTCTTCTGGAGGCACTCCCCTCCTCCAATCCCTCTCACCTCTCGCTCCCACAGCACCTCGCCTACGTCATCTACACCTCCGGCAGCACCGGCAAGCCCAAGGGCGTCCTCATCCAGCACGCCTCCCTCATGAATCTCAGGGCCGCCCTCGCCTCCTCCGTCTACTCCGACGTCTCCTCACCCCTCCGCGTCAGCCTCAACGCGCCCCTCTCCTTCGACGCCTCCGTCAAGCAACTCCTCCAACTCGTCGACGGCCACTCCCTCCTCTTCGTCCCTCAAGCCGCTCGCGAGGACCCTTCCCTCCTCGTCGCTTGGGCCGCCGCACACCACCTCGACGTCCTCGACTGCTCCCCCTCCCTCCTCCGCCTCCTCCTCGACGAAGGCCTCGCCTCCTCTCGGCCTCTTCGCGTCCTCGTCGGCGGCGAGCACGTTGACGACTCTCTCTGGGCTCGCATCTCGGCACTCCCCCTCCTCTCCTGCTTCAACGTCTACGGCCCCACCGAGTGCACCGTCGACGCTTCCTCTCGCCTCATTGCGCCCAACTCGCGCCCCGCTCTCGGCAAGCCTCTCCCCAACGTCTCCCTCTTCGTCCTCGACGACTCTCTCTCCCCCTGCCCCATCGGCGTCCCCGG
>NZ_JAHNZT010000107.1 GCF_019039035.1 Citreicoccus inhibens
AGGGAGTGAAGAGGAAGCTGCCCGGGTACATGGTGCCGAGCTGGGTGGTGGTGTTGGAGGCGTTGCCGTTGACGCCGAATGGGAAGGTGGACCGTCGAGCGTTGCCGGAGCCGGAGGCGCAGCCGTCCGCGGAGTCCCTTCGCAACCACGTCCCACCGCGCACCGCGACGGAACTGCGCGTGGCCGAGCTGTTCGAGCGAGTGCTCGGCATCGAGCGCGTGGGTGCCAATGGGAGCTTCTTCGAACTCGGCGGGCACTCGCTGCTAGCGACTCAGCTCGTTTCGCGCGTTCGGCAGGCGTTCGAGATCGAGCTGCCGTTGCGTGAGTTGTTCACCTCGCCCACCGTGGCCGCGCTCTCCGAGAGGATCGAGCGAGCCGCACGCGTGCGAGGCAAGACGCATGTGCCTGCCTTGCAGCCGCGAGTGAGTCGCGTGGCGTCACCGCCGCTGTCCTTCGCGCAGCAACGCCTGTGGTTCCTGGAGCGCTTGTCGCCCGGAACCGCCTTCTACAATCTCCCCATTGCGGTGGATCTCCTCGGTCCACTCGATGCCGTGGCGCTGCGCCGCGCCTTCGAAGCCGTAGTGCTTCGCCATGAGGCGCTTCGCACCACCTTCCAGGTGGAGAACGGCCAGCCCGTTCAACACATCGAGTCTGCGCCCGGTATCGCGTTCTCCGTCCGGAATCTGGAGTCCCATCCCACCTCCGAGCGCGAGGCCGCGGCGCAGGACTGCGTCGAGCGTGAAGCCCAGCTGCCATTCGACTTGGAGCACGGTCCGCTGATCCGAATGACGCTGCTCCGGTTGTCGGAGCAGGTGCATGTGTTGGTGCTCGTGACCCATCACATTGTCTCGGATGGTTGGTCCAATGAGATCTTCGTCCGCGAACTCACGGCGTTCTATGAGGCCTTCGTCGACGGCCATGCTTCTCCGTTGCCTGCACTGTCGTTGCAGTACGCGGACTTCTCGACGTGGCAGCGAGATTGGCTCCAGGGGGAACCCTTGGAGGCCCAGTTGGCCCATTGGCGCCAGCAGTTGAAGGGAGCGCCGCGCGCCCTCGAGCTGCCGACGGATCGCCCACGCCCGGCGGCGCAGACATTCCGAGGCGCGAACATCCACGTCGCGTGGCCGAAGTCGCTGTGGCGGGAGATGGAGGGGTTGGGACGCCGCGAGGGCGCCACGGTGTTCATGGTGCTCCTGGCTGCGTATCAAGCGCTGCTCTCGCGCTACACGGGGCAGAGGGACGTGAGCGTGGGCTCGCCCATCGCGGGGCGGACGCATGCGGAGACGGAGGGGGTGATCGGCTTCTTCGTGAACACGCTGGTGCTGCGTGCGCGACTGAGTCGGGACATGACGTTCCGAGAGCTGTTGGCGCAAGTGCGAGAGGTGACGCTCGGTGCCTACGCGCATCAGGACGTGCCGTTCGAGAAGCTGGTGGAGGAACTCCAGCCCGAGCGAGACCTGAGTCGCAGTCCCCTGTTCCAGGTGTCGCTCACGCTCCAGAACACGCCCGCGGCTCAGGTCCACTTGAGACAGGGCCTGCGGATCCAAGGCCGAGCAACAAGCGAACACACGTCGAAGTTCGAGATGTCGCTGCTGGTGGAGGAGCTGCCGGAACGAGTGGCCGTGGTGGCCAACTACAACAGTGACTTGTTCGACGCGGAGACGGTGGAGGGGCTGCTGGGGCACCTGCGAGTGCTGGTGGAAGCGGCGGTGGCGCGCCCTGAAGAGAAGGTGAGGGAATTGCCGTTGATGGGGGAGGAGGAGCGGCGGCGTGTGGTGGAGGAGTGGAGCGGGAAGAGAGT
>NZ_JAHNZT010000108.1 GCF_019039035.1 Citreicoccus inhibens
GGCCTTCTCGCTCTCAGGTCTTCTGCGCACACAGAGCCGAACGAGAGGTGCCCCTGCTCTTTCTTCCCGCTCGTCTCGCGCTTGCCCGCCCCTCAACCTGATCGCGAATCACGACCCTCGGTTTAGGACCACGACAGGGCGATGGCCGAAGTCGCTGGAGGCCAATTTCGGAACGAGCCACCGACCTCGACGGAAGAACGTGTTCTCCTCATCGAAGGCCTTCAGCCCAATGATTGGCAGCAGCGTCTGAAGAACGGCGCCCTGCATAGGGCCGAGGCTCTCCGCTGGCGGCACCGACCCTGCCGAATGCAGCCGTCCCAATTTCTCGCGGTCGATAGAGGCCTGAAGCGCGGCGTTCGGGATCACCTGCACCTGCTCCCCGCTCAGAACGTAAACGTCCCTGACGCCAAAGACCTCTGTGCCCATGCGGAAGGATACCCGGTAGGGCCCGGTCGGCAGCGTCACTTGAATCTTCCCTCGCGCCTCATGTGCTGCGTAGGGCGGCTCGAGCCCCACCACCCGGATGACCGCAGCCGGTTCCACCGTATGCGAGACGAGCGTCCCCTCTTCGGAGGAGGAGCCCTGCGGCTTCAGTATCACGCCTCCCGATCTCGACATCACCGTGGGCTCGGCCGCAACGAAATTGACGACCTCTGGATGTATGGGAGCAGGGCTTCCGCTGTCCGCCGGACTAACGAGGACGTTGAGCTCACGGGTGGTCCGGACATCGATGATGAGCTGTGTCGGCTCCGGTTTGCCTGCCCGCGACTCTACCTTGATGGAGTAGCGCTGTGGCGGGAGATAAAGTGTCTCGTGATTGCTCCGGGGGGGGAGGCTCAAATGGGGCAGTGGCATGCGACGGACAGCGAAATCGATGCGCGTACCGGAGGCTGCTGCGTCCGGGGCAATGTGGATGCTGAGCGGCGCGTCCGGCACATCATCAAGCGTCAGCAGCGGGACGGGGGCGGGTCCTCGAGCCTCCAGCTCGGGTGCCATGTACTTGCGCATCCACATCGGTTCCAGGGAGAGCGCCTGGAGCACGCGCTCGTGGACGTGAGCGTGGATTGAGTGCATCGTGATTACGAACGCGTTACTTGCAGGGTCAATCTCTGTGGCCATGCCTTCGCCCCGTAGCGCGGCCAGGAGATGGGTGGTCATCACGCCCAATCCCTCTCGGGCTCCAAGTGCCTGTCCGAGAGGGCTCACGGCGAAGAGCGACACCTGTGCGCGGGCGGGACCGGGCGGCACACTGGCTAAGCCCAGGGGGCATAGGTCGGGGTGCTTTTCGTATCGGAGATCTCTGCACGCATCGATGAAGAAGAACTGCTCCTTTGGGCCGGTAAGCTGTAGCTGTACCGCACCTGATTGTTGAGACACCAGATTGGCAGTAATCAGGCCGCTTGCCGTTGCATGAGCTCTCGCCGGGCCTGAGTCGGCGAGAGGAAGCCGTGGCGCTCCAGCAGCCAGTGCTCGTTGTACTGGCGAGCCCAGTCGAGCAGGGCCAGACGGAGTGCCTCCACGGTGTCGAAAGAGCGCACCCAGAGGAGCTGCTCTTTGAGCGTCCGGATGAAGCGCTCGGCACAGCCGTTGCCTTCGGGGCTGCGGACGAAGGAGGGGCTGGAGCTGGCGCCCAGGAAACGCAGCTCGTGCTGGAAGGCCTCCGAGGTGTACTGACTGCCGTTGTCGTGGCGGATGGCCAAGCCCGTGGCCACGCCCCGGCCGTATGCCCCGAAGCGAGCTTTGACGCCCTGGCGGATGGGCTCGAGGGCCTCGAAGCGAGTCCCCACCTTGGCGGCGTGGA
>NZ_JAHNZT010000109.1 GCF_019039035.1 Citreicoccus inhibens
ACTCGGGGCCCGCGCCGAGGGAGCGGAGCCGGTGGGCGAGCTGGTTGGAGCGCGCGTCGAGCTGGCGGTAGGTGAGAGAGGCCTCGGGGCTGATGACGGCGAGGGCGTCTGGAGTGAGGGCGGCCTGGGCTTCGAAGAGGGAGTGGAGGAGCGAGTCGCGGGGGTAGTCGACCTGCGTCTGGTTCCACTCGACGAAGAGTTGCTGCCGCTCGTGCTGGGGAAGCAGCGGGAGCTGGGTGATGCGCGAGTCGGGCTGCGCGACGATGGCATCCAGGAGGATGTGCAGGTGCTCAACGAGGCGCGCGATGGTGCGCTGCTCGAAGAGGTCGGTGCTGTACTCCATCGAGCCCTGCAGGCCCTGCTCCGTCTCAACGAGCATCACGCTGAGGTCGAACATGGAGCTGCGGGTCTCGAACTCGACGGGCTTGAAGACGAGGCCCGGGAGATGAATCGCGCGCGAAGGCACGTTCTGCAGCACCAGCATGGACTGGAACAACGGCGCGTGGCTGAGGCTGCGCGCGGGCTGGAGCGCTTCGACGAGCTTCTCGAAGGGGACGTCCTGATGCGCGTACCCCGCGAGGGTGGTGGCGCGCACCTGCGCGAGCAACTCGCGGAAGGTCATCTCTGGGGTGAGCTGCGCGCGCAGGACGAGCGTGTTGACGAAGAAGCCGATGAGGCCCTCCGTCTCAGCGCGCGTGCGCCCCGCGATGGGCGAGCCGACGGAGATGTCGAGCTGACCGGAGTAGTGCGCGAGGAGCGACTGCCAGGACGCGAGGAGCACCATGAAGAGCGAGCTGCCTTCATGTCGTGCGAGCGTCTTGAGCGAGTCCGTGAGTGCCTTGGGCAGAGAGAAGGCGAGCGTGGCGCCAGCGGTGCCCTGGACGGCGGGTCGAGGCTTGTCGGTGGGCAGCTCCAGGAGCGGCGGAGCGCCGGAGAGGTGACGCTTCCAGAAGTCGACCTGACGCTGGAGGACCTCGCCCTGGAGCCAGCCGCGCTGCCACGTCGCGAAGTCCGCGTACTGCATGGGCAGCGGCGGCAGCGAGGGCTGGCGACCGTCACGGATGGCCGCATAGAGCGCCGTCAGCTCGCGCACGATGATGCCCATGGACCAGCCGTCCGAGACGATGTGGTGCATCGTCACGAAGAGGACGTGGTGCTCCTCGGACAGGCGAAGCAGGGCGGTGCGCAGGAGGGGCCCATTCGCGAGGCTGAAGGGCTGAGAGGCCTCGTGCGTCGCGCGACGACGCACCTCGGCTTCGCGCTCGAACTCCACCAGATGCGACAGGTCCGTGACCTCCAGCGCCCAGCGGGCAGGAGGCTGGATGACCTGGACTGGCTGGCCTTCGTGCTCCGCGAAGGTGGTGCGCAGGGACTCGTGGCGCTCGATGAGCGCTTCGAATGCACGGCGCAGGGACTCCACGTCCACGCGGCCATGCAGGTGCAATGCGGACGGGAGGTTGTACGCGGGAGTCTCGGGCTCCAGCTGATCGATGATCCAGAGGCGCTGCTGCGCGAACGAGAGCGGGATCGCCTTGGCGCGCGCGGAAGGCGTGACGGTCGTCGTGATGAGCGCTGCACGCGACGCGGTGGGCATCAGTCCGTCGATGCGACGGGCCAGGGCCTCGACGGTGGGCGTCTCGAAGAAGGCCTGGAGGGGCAGCTCGACGGCGAAGGCCGTGCGGACGCGAGACATGACCTGGGTGGCGAGGAGGGAGTGGCCACCGAGTT
>NZ_JAHNZT010000010.1 GCF_019039035.1 Citreicoccus inhibens
GGAGGATGTGGGTTTTGTGTCACCACCGCTCGGAGCGGCCGGCGCGGCGGCGGGCGCACCCGCGGGCGGCGCCTCGGCCGGTGGCGGGGCGGCCCCTCGGGGCGCGGCCTTGAGCACGAGCAGCGAGGTCTGCGGCAGCGCCGACGACACCGGGGGGAGCGCGGGGGACGTGCAGCCCTTCTGCAGCCGCACCGTCCCCGACAGCGCGCCATCCTCCGGATTCACCACGAAGAGCACCGGATACGTCTGCGCCGAGGAACACCGCGGCCCGGTCTGGCACACCGTCAGCGAAGCCATGACGATGTTTCCCTGGAACTCCCCGGTAAGCAGCGTCTGCCGCGTGTCGAAACCGCAGGGCCCATTGGGAGCAGGCATGCCCACCAGGTGGTCACCCTCAGTGTGAAAATTCACGGCGCCGAACGCATCCCCTTGGTAGAGGCCGTCAATCGTCGCGCCCGCCCAAGCAAGGCAGGGAGCGACGCTGAGAATCGCCGCGAGACCCAATGTTGGAAACGGGGGCGCCATGCAGGGGCGGCGCTATCATAGGGGGCCCTCGCCTGGGTTGTAAACGCGCGAGGACGCCTTGACCGCACGCTCCCACGTCCTTATCATTTCGGAAGACTTCTCTGGGTTTTCCCAGCAGTTTCGAGAGCTTAGAGATAAAAGTTGCAGGAAGGGTTGTCCCCTGCGGGGCGCGTGATGCCCAGCAGAAATTCGAACCGATACGTCCATTCCGGGGTCCGTTTCGGTCGCCATGTGCAAGCCCTCCCCCTCACGGGGATGAGGGAAGCCTGCGGCGGCATGACTTCGGTCCCCACCTGGCTTTTAGGGTTCAATGGACGCTGGGCACACGGCCATACGGCGGGGGACTTTTTTTCGGGGGAGCGGCGGCGGTGAGCGAGACGGCGGTGGAAGAGGCGGCGGCGAGGAAGCAGACGCTGCGTGAGGAACTGACGGCGCGCCGCAAGGCGATGACCCCGGACCTCATCGACGTGCGGGGGCTCAAGGTCCAGTCTCGATTTCTGGCGACGCCCTACTACCAGCGGGCTCGGACGGTGGCGCTCTATGCCCCCATCCGGGGCGAGGTCCCCACGCGGGACATCCTCATCGCGGCCCTCCAGGACGACAAGGTCGTCTGCTATCCCCTCTCACATGTTCACGGGCGCATCCTCTCCTTCCGGGCCATCAAGTCCGAGGCGGAGCTGGAGCCGGGACGACTGGGCGTTCGCGAGCCGTCGAACTCCTCGGACCTGATCCCCGTGGACCAGATTGATCTGTTCGTCGTTCCGGGCCTGGGCTTCAGCCGGGACGGCAAGCGACTGGGTCGCGGGGGCGGCTACTACGACGCCACCTTGCGCGCCGCGAGCGCCCGCAGCCGCCGCATCGGTCTGGCATTCAGCGACCAGATCATCGAGGTGCTCCCCACCACCAGCGACGACGTCGACATGGACCTGGTGGTGACGGAGGCCGAATCCCTGCGCGGCCTGCACCGAGACTGGGAGTTCGTCGACACGTGAAGGTCCTCTTCATGGGCGATGTGATGGGCCGCCCGGGCGTCGAGGCGATCCAGACGCTCCTTCCGGGGCTGCTCTCGCGGCATGGCGTGGACATCGCCATCGCCAACGCGGAGAACAGCGACCTGGGCGCCGGCATCACCCCTGACACCGCCGAGGCGCTGCTCGCCAGTGGCGTGCGGCTCTTGACCAGCGGCAATCACTTCTGGAGCAAGAAGCAGATCCTCCCGTGGATCCAGGAGCACCCGGACCTGCTGCTGCGTCCGGCCAACTACCCCAAGGGGACACCGGGACTGGGCCACGGCCTAGTGCGCCTGCCGGATGGTCGTGCGTTGGGCGTCATCAACCTGGAGGGGCGCGTCTTCATGAAGCCGCTCGACAACCCCTTCCTCGTCGCGCAGGGACTGGTGGAGGGGCTCCGCCAGCAGACGCCCTGCATCCTGGTGGACATGCACTGCGAGGCCACCAGCGAGAAGAACGCCATGGGCGTGTTCCTGGACGGCCGCGTCTCCGCCGTGGTGGGCACGCACACGCATGTGCAGACCGCGGACGAGCGCGTGCTCCCCGGAGGGACGGCGTTCATCACGGACGTGGGCATGTGTGGCCCGCTGGACTCGGTCATCGGGGTCCGCAAGGAGCAGTCCGTGGAGCGCTTCGTCACCGAGCGCCGCATGCCCCATGAGGTGGCCACGGGGCTCGTGTACCTGCAAGGTGTGGTGGTGGACATCGACGAGGCCACCGGACTCGCGCGGGGCATCGAGCGCGTACGTGAGCGTCTGCCCGGAACCTGAGCCCCGGGAGCGCGCGGGAAGTCCGCCGCTTCGGGAGGGCTTTCAGGTAACGTCCGCCGCGCCATGAATCCGGACGCGCTGCGCAAGGCCACTCCCGAGGAGCAGTTCGAAGAAGTCACCCGAGGCACCGTGGATCTCCAGGTGCCCGAGGACCTGAAGAAGAAGCTCCAGCGCTCGTATGAGAAGGGCAAGCCGCTCATCATCAAGGCGGGCTTCGACCCGAGCCGTCCGGACCTCCACCTGGGCCACTCGCTGCTGCTCACGCGCATGCGGCGCTTCCAGGAGTTCGGCCACACGGTGGTGTTCCTCATCGGAGACTTCACCGCGCTCATCGGCGACCCCACGGGGAAGAACACCACGCGCCCGGCCCTCACCCGCGACGAGGTGAAGACGAACGCGGAGACGTACAAGCAGCAGGTCTTCAAGGTGTTGGACCCCGACAAGACGGTGGTCCGCTTCAACTCCGAGTGGCTCGATCAGCTCGGCACCGAGGGGATGATCAAGCTCGCCTCGCGCTACTCGGTGCAGCGCATGCTGGAGCGCGACGACTTCAAGAAGCGCTTCCGCGACAACCTCTCCATCGCCATCCACGAGTTCCTCTACCCGCTCTTGCAGGGTTGGGACTCGGTGGCGCTCAAGGCGGACGTGGAGCTGGGCGCGACGGATCAGCTCTTCAACCTGCTCGTGGGCCGGCAGCTCATGAAGGAGGAAGGCATGGAGCCGCAGGTCATCATGACCGGCCCCATCCTCGAGGGGCTCAGCGCGAAGCTCGTCGACGGAAAGATTGTCGGCGACAAGATGTCCAAGAGCCTGGACAACTACGTGGGCATCAATGAGCCGGCCGAGCAGATCTTCGGCAAGTTGATGAGCATCACCGACGACCTGATGTGGCGGTACTACGAGCTGTTGTCGTCGATGCCGCTGAGAGAGGTGCACGAGCTGCGCGCCAAGGTGCAGCGCGGCGAGGTGCACCCCAAGGTGGCCAAGACGGGCTTCGCGGAGGAGATGGCCGCGCGCTTCCAGGGCCCCGAGGCCGGACGCAAGGCCGCGGAGGACTTCGAGAAGCGCTTCGCCAAGAAGGAGCTGACCGCGGAGGACCTGCCGCTCGTCGAGCTGTCACTCGCGGGTGCCGAGAAGCTGCCCGTCATCAAGGTGCTGCCCGAGACGAAGCTGGTGGCCTCGGCCACCGAGGCGCGCAAGCTGATGGCCCAGGGCGGTGTCCGGGTCAACGGCGAGAAGGTCACGGACCCCAAGGCGGAGCTGGGCGCCGGCGAGTACACGGTGCAGGTGGGCAAGCTGAAGGCCGCGCGCGTCAAGCTGGCCTGAGCCCCGCGCCGAGTGCCCGCGTGGAGTTGCGATAGGCTGGGACGCGCCATGCGCGTGTCCCTGCCGCTGTCCGCCTGTGTCCCGGTCCTCGTCCTCCTCGCGCTCCCCGCTTGGGCCTCCGGGGCCTTCGTGTCGGAAGTCCCCGAGGACGCGGTGGAGCAGCCCGAGTCGAAGACCGTCGTCTTCATCGTGGAGCCCGGGGTCTCCTATCCCCTCATCAAGAAGGGTGGGCCCAATCGCGCGTGGTGCAAGCTGAAGGGCCCCACCGCCGAGGGTTGGGTGCGCTGCGACGGCGCACCAGCGCCAGCCGTGACGCCCCCGGTGGGAGCTCAGGCGCTGGTGGCCGCGGACCATGCGAACTCCGCGATGCAGGAGTCCGGACGGCGCCCTCCCGCGGCCGAAGAGCCGCGACAGGAGCCCGCCGCGCCGGTGACTTGGAAGGGCGCCACGGGCTGCGCCACCACGTGCGACCACGCGCCCCTCTTCGCGCCCCCCCCTGCCCTCTCCCCGCTGGACCGAGAGGTGCTCGACATGTGCCCCGCGCGCCCGGACGTCAGCGTGAGCGCGGGCGACGTGCAGCGCTTCTTCGCCCGGCACCATGACGACGCGCGCATCCAACGCGCGCTCTCCGCGGCGGGGCGCGCGGGCTCGAAGCAAGCCAACATCGAGTGGCTCACCCGCCTCTGGGTGAGCACCGGCCCGCGCAATGCCTTCACGCACGTGTTCTGCGGAGACGACTGGGAGCGCGGCCCCATTGGTGGACTGCACTTCCTGCCCCGCTACGCGCAGCTCGAGGCCGAAGGGAAGATTTGCTACGGCGGCCCGGCGCGCGGTGGCAATGCCCTCCAGGGAGAGCAGTACCGCATCACATTCCGCGGCGTGGCGCCGTGGTCCTGTGGTGAGAAGCGGATGGGTGGCTTCCAGCGCACGCAGGACGCGGTGAGCATCGCGGCCATCGGCACGCGCGCCTTCGTCCGGTGCTGCGCGCGCGGTGGCGCGAAGAAGGAGGGCGGCGTGTACAGCGCACCGGACCTCGGGGGCTCGGCGTGGCGCATCTGGTGCGGCACGCGCAACGGCACCTACGGCATCGCGTCGCTCTACCCCACCGACGAAGCCACGACCTGCTCGGAGTAGGTCAGGCGCGCGCCGCGCCCCCTCGCGAGGGACCGGCGCGCGCCCGTTGGAGGACTACTTGCTCGGCGCGACCGTGAGGCGCGAGCCGGTGGAGTACGCCGTGAACTCCGGCGCGTACATGGACTGAACCGTGGCGGGGCTCACCCGGAACGTGCCGGCCATGTTCGCGCGCAGCCGGTACTTGAACGTGTACTCACCGGCCGGCAGCCACTCGAAGAAGAAGTTCGTCCCCGAGTCGCGCGTCTCCTCGTACCAGACGATGCCCAGGTCCCACTTGTGGCGGGACTGTGCGTTCTCGGGCTCCAGGCCCGCGGCGCGCGGGTCCCTCAGGTGCACGTACTCCGCAGCGTGCTTGGTGCGCAGCGAGAGCTGCACCTCCACCTCATCACCGGGCTGGAGCACCGCGCCTTCCTCCAGCGGCTGCAACGTGGCCTCGCGCCCCTCATGCCCCCGGCGGAAGTACCGACGGGACACGTGGAAGAAGTCTCCGCGCTCTTCCTCGGGCAGCTTCTCCGTGGAGAAGCTCCACGTCGTCGAGGCGAACGCGAAGCCCGGCGTCGTCTTCTCCACCACCGTCGTCGCCGTCGCGGGGGAGACCTCGCTGCCCTGGAGCACGACCTGGTTCTTCTTCCCCGTGTACTCCTCCGGAGCGAAGGACATCTCCACCACCTTGGGGCCCACCGTCACGCGGGCATCCTCGCGCACGCCCAGCGCGCCTTCCGACTCCAGGTACTTCACGAGCGCGTAGAGCGCCTCCGCGGTCGCGCGCGTGGACTTCCAGTGGTTCAGCTTCTTGTCGAGCAGCAGCCACTGCACCAGCCCGTCGCGGCGAGAGTCCTTCGGGCGCAGCTCCATCAACGTGCGCAGCGCGAACGCGTGGGACTCGGTGGTGTCGTTGTACCAGAGCCAGCCACGGTCCTCCGGAGCCCAATACGTCCCCAGCTCCTCGCTCGTCTTCGCCGAGTCCATCACGCTGTCCCAGACGCGCTGCGCGTCCTTCTCCCGCCGCGAGCGGTGCAGCGTCAGCGCGAGGAAGCCCTTGAGGTACGGCGAGTGCTCCTTCCAGTGCTTGAAGCTGAAGTCGAGGATGCGCTGGCGCTCGGCGGGCGTGAGCGCCTGGCCCGTGTAGTTCGAGTCCGGGTACGCCGACGCCGTGTAGTTGAGGAACGTGAGGAACTCCCAGCCCGTGTCCTTCTTCATGAGCTTGCCGGCGTACTCCTCGCGGAAGTGCCGGGCCAGGTAGCCCCAGGCGCGCTGGGTCATGTCCTGTGGAACCTCCACGCCGTACTCCATCGCGCGCGACAGGCCATGCACGATGTACAGCGTCATGTACGGCGACGGCGGTCCGCCCGGCCACCACGGGAAGCCGCCGCTGGAAGTCTGCGACTTGCTCAACCGGTCCATGGCCGCCGCGCGCTCCGCGTTCGCCACGCGGGGATCCAACACGCGCACCAGCTCGCCCTCGGACTCTTCGCCGCCCCGGGCCATCTGCAGCCAGGGCGTCTCTTCCAGGGCCATCTTCCGGTTGGGGTCCACCGCGTCCCACGTCTCGAAGCGGGTCGGACGCTGGCTCAACTTCTTCGCCATGGTCGCGACCGCAGGGTAGCGGCTGTACAGGCTGGAGAGGATGCCCGACGACACGAAGCGATTGAGCGTCTGCTCGGTGCACTCGTAGGGATAGTTCACCAGGTACGGCAGCGCCTGGAGCGCGGAATAGAAGAGCTGCGTGTCCACCGTGACGACGAGCTGCTCGTTCACGCGCGAGGGGTCACCGCCCTTTCGCAGGTCATCGAAGGTCATCACCTTCTTGTCCTTGCCGTGCAGCGTGACGAAGCGCGACTGCGCCAGGTGCATGCGACCGGGCAGCACGGGCAGCGGACGCAGCTCGCCGTCGCTGAAGCCCGCCGTGCGGGCCACGACCCGGAAGGCCACCGGCCCCACGCGCGTGGGCGTGGTGAGCGCGAAGCGCAGGTGCGTCCCCTTCCCTGGCGCCACGGTGAACGCCTGACTCGGCGTTGACACGCCAAAGTCCGCGAGCAAGCCCTTCTGCGTCTCCGGGTCCGTGATGTCGAGCGTGAGCGTGCCCTGCTGAGTCTGCGTGGAGGCATTGTTCACCACGACCTCCAGCACCGCGCTGTCGCCCTCGCGCAGGAAGCGAGGCAGGTACGGGCGCACCATGAGCTCCTTCACGCTTCGCGTGGTGCGCTGCACCGAGCCGCCCTTCAGGTCCCGCGTGAGCGCGTGCACCCAAACACTCCAGGCCGTCACCGAGTCCGGCACGGTGAACTCCAGCGACGCCGAGCCATCCGGCCCCGTGAGCACCTGCGGAATCCAGAAGGCCGTCTCCTCGAAGCGCGAGCGCATCGCCACCGCCGGCGCGGCTTGGCCAGACACACCCCCCGCCGACTTGGCGCTGGTCGCGGGTGCCTCACGCTCCCCCGCCAGCGCGGCGGCACGCGACTCCTCACGCAAGGCCCCAACTGGCGCGGGAGGAGGCGGCGGCGCTCCCGGAGCGGACCCGAACTCGGCATCCACCGCGCGCATCGCCTTCTTGCGCACGCCCCCCAGGGTGCCGCTGACGAGCCCGCTGTACCGCTCGCCCGGACCGCCAATGCCATACCCCTCCTCGAAGCGCAGACGATCCGGCTCGGGCGCGGACCAGGAAGGAATGATCGCCAGCCCCGAGTCGAAGACCCAGGAAGCCGGCATCATCCCGAGCGTGGAGCCGAAGCTCACCCACCCCGCGCGCTGTGGATACAGGTCCGCGACGGCGGGCGGCTGGTGCGGTCCGAACAAGTCCAACGACTGATCGTACATATAGGCGAGCAGCTCCGCGGCGCCCGCCTCCACCTTCGCGCCCTTCGGGCCCTTCACGCTCACGCGGAAGGTCTCCTTCGCGCCGGGGCGCAGCGTGTCCCGGAACGTGGCGAACTCGATGCTCAGCTCCTTGTCGTCATAGGGCACGAGCACCGTCTGCGAGGTGTGCAGGAACTGCCAATCCCTCACCATGGAGAGCACCGCCGTGAAGCCGCCACGGAGCGCCTCCGTCACGGGCACCTCCACCACGGCGGGCGACTTGCCTCCTGTCAGCTCGCGCCGCTCGATTCGGCGATCTCCCTGGAACAGCTCCAGCACCATCGGCTGCCCCTCGAAGCCGGAGAAGGCCAGCAACCGCGCGACCTCTCCCACGCGAACCGAGGGGTGCTCCAGCGCCAGGAACGACGGGAGCGCGATGGGCGCGCGCGCGCCCGCCACGAGCAGCTCCTTCGCTGTGGTGAACTTCTGACCGAAGGCATCCTGCGTCTCGTAGTGCAGGCGATAGGCGCCCGGTCGCAGCGAGGGCAGCTTCACCCGGGCCACGCCATCCGCGCCGTGCTGCACGTTGCCTTGCGCCTGCTCCGCGCCATCCGCCCACGCACGCAGGCTGGCCTCGGTCGCGCCGGGCTCGGCCCAACGCGGACGCAGGGCGTCTCCCGGCGTCGGCGTCAGCACCACGTCAGGGTCCTTCGTGTCGATGGGCGTCGGGGGAACCATCGGCGCCTCCGCGGGCAGCACCGGCGTCGCGGGCTGCTTGAGCGCCACCAGCCGCCAACGTCCCGCGCCCGCGAGCGGCGTGCCGTCGAGCGTGGAGCGCATCAGGCGCACTTCGGGAGTGGCCCCCTCGCGGATGAAGCCCTCGTCCGTATCCACCCGCCCTTCCACCGCCACGAAGCCCAACCGGAAGCCACGACTGGCCGAGCGCGTCTCACCGCCCTCGTCCGTCGCATCCGCCTCCACGCGGTAACGCCATGTCACCTCCGGGGAGCGCGCCGAGCGCTCATCCGCCTCGGGAGTGAAGGTGACCTTGAAGGTGCCATCCTCGCCCAGCGAGGACGTTCCCGAGGCCACCACCTGCTGCTGGGTGTTCACCCGACCGAAGCCGCTCCAGAACCACCACCAGGGAAGCACCGGCTCGCGCGACACGCGCCAGCGCACCGTGCCGCTCGCCACCGGCAGGCCGAAGTAATAGCGAGCCTCCCCCACGAAGGTCGCGGGCCGGTTGAGGCGCAGCGAACCATCCGGATCCTTCAGCGTCACCTCGAACGTGGGCCGCTTGTACTCCTCCACGCGGATCATCGCGGCCCCGTTGGGCTGCGTTGTCACCTGCCATGCCCCCAGCACGCGTCCCGTGGGAATGGTGAACTCCCCTGCCACCGAGCCGAACGCGTTGGTGCGGACCTCCCGCGTCTCCACGACCTGGTAGTTCGGATCCACCAAGGACACCGTGACCGGCGCATCCGGCTGCGTCTGATAGCGCGCCTGGTCTCCCCGGCCCTTGAACGACACGACCTTCCACAACACCTTCTGGGTCGGGCGGTAGATGCTCCGGTCGGTGAACACCAGCGTGCGCAACTCATCGGACTCGGGCGGCCGCTCCTGTTGGAACGAGATGCTGCCGAGATTCAGCAGCGCGTCGGGCCCGCGCCCGGCGACGAGGAAGAAGCCTCGATACATGAGCCCGTCCGGCGACTCGAAGGTGGCCTCGCCCCGAGCATCCGTGCGCCGCACCGCCACCTCGCGGAAGCCCTGGCGATAGTCCGCGAGCACCAGCCGCAGCTCCACCTCGGGGACTGGCTTCCCCGTCGCGCCGTCCACGACGCGCGCGCTCAAGTGTCTCCCGTCCTCCATGCGCGAGAGCAGCACCCACGGCGTCACCGTGAAGGCGACGCTCAACACCCGGTTGCCCTTCTCCTTGAAGTCCTCGCGCGCGGAGGCCGCGATGACATAGGTCCCCGACTTCGTCAGGGGCGGCACCACGAACGTGCGGTGGTCGCGAAAGTCCGTCGTCGCGGGCAGCGCGGTGCTCCACGTGGCCACCGGCCGCTGCGTGTCGATGAGATGCCGCAGCGAATCCCCATACGGCAGCAGGTTGTAGTCATCCACCTTGGAGAGCTGCTTGTCGACGTCGAGCAAGAACGCGCGGAAGTACAGCGTGGGGAGGTTGCGATGCGTCACCTCCAGCGAGCGCTTTCCCGCGCCATCCGAGCGCATGGCGTCGATCGCGTAGTTGGGCGCCTCCATGGACTTCTGCACCATCAAGCACCGCTCGCCGCCCACCGACTCCGGATAGGCCGCGGCGCACTCGGCCGCGAGCGCATGCGCACGAACGCCATGGTCCGCCGCGTTCTCGAAGTCCGCGAGCTGCGCCTGGCCCATGGCCCACCACGCGGTGTCGCGGAAGGGAGGCAGGTACGCGGCGAGGTGCTGACGCACGCGCGCCTGGTCCTCCGCCTCGCTGAAGTTCGAGTGGAGAATCTCGTAGCGCTTTAGCCGGGCCTCCAGCGTCGCCTCGCGCCGCCCCGCCGCGCGGTGCCACGCCTCCAGGTCCCCCAGCAGCGACGTCACCTTCACCAGCGGATGGACCGAGGGGCCCAACAGGGCCACCGTGGGCGACTGCTCCAACAGGGTCCGCGGATCCAACCGGAATACCTCGTTGGCATCCTCGGGGCGCCAGTTGCTGCTGTCCGCCAGCAGGCCCACCCACAGGTACGTCACGGCATCGCGCAGCGTGGAGCGGATGCCCGCGGGATAGGTGTTCGGCTGGATGTACTCGGCCAGCGCCTTCACGGGCTCGGCGCCCAGCGCGTCGCGGTCCTTCCACACGTCCGCGTAGGCGCGGTTCGCCTCGGTGAGGATTTGCGCGTGCGTCCAGGCCTTGAGGTCCACGGGGCCGCTGGAGGTCACCTGCTCTCGCTGGCGAACCTCCCAGCTGTAGGCGCTCGCGTAGGTGACGAGCGAGTTCGCATAGACGAGGTTCAGCGTCGCGCGGGACAGCGCGCCCTTGGGCCAGGGCTGCTCGCGCAGGAACCGCACCGCCGTCTCGTAGCCATGCAGCGCCGTGCGCAGCTGCACCGTGCGCACGAGCGCGCGCGTCCACTCCGCCTCGTCGGCGCGGGCCTTCGCCTGGGTGAGGCGGGCCTCGGCGCCTTGCGCGGCGGCCTCCAGCTTTTGCTCCCTCACCTGTTGTTCGATGGTCGCCCACGTCGGGAGCGAGCCCCCCTGCGCCGCGGCGGGCGCCGAGCACAACACGAGCGAGAGTAGAGACAGCGTCGAGACGAGCGCCCCCAGGCGCGGGATGTCGAACATGGCCGGCACTCTAGACGCTGCCGGGCCCCCGCGCGTTCCCTCGCGCGCGTTACGGCGCGGGCGCGGGCGAGGCAGCGCGTCGGCGCAGACCCACCACGTAGACCTCCATGCTCGCGCCGCGCGTGGCCTCCGGACGAATGATCTTCACGTCTTCGAAGTGCGTGCGGACATCATTGCGGAACTGCTCGAAGTCGCCCCCCATGAACACCTTCGCCACGAATGACGAGCCGGGCCGCCCTCGCGTCGCCGCGACTTCCAGCGCCTTGCCCGCGAGCCGCAGGCTGCGCGCCTCGTCCGTGGCCTTGATGCCGCTCGTCTTGGGCGCCATGTCCGAGATGACCGCGTCGAAGGGCCCGTCGTACATCGCCGCCAGCTTCGCGTCGAAGTCATCCGCTAGCACGTCCAGCACCGCCGTCTGCACGAACTTCTGCGAGAACGGACGGATGGCGACGATGTCCACGCCGATGATCCGCCCCGTGGGGCCCACCACGTCCACGAGGATCTGCAAGAAGCCGCCGGGCGCGGCCCCCAGGTCCAACACCGCGCCGCCCTTCTTCACCACGGGCAGGCGCTTGAGGATTTCATCCACCTTGAAGGCGGAACGCGCCCTCAACCCTTCTTGCTTGGCTTTCTGGAAATAGTGGTCTTTAGGACGGTAGGGCTTGCCCATGGCAGGAGCGGTCCCTACCATCCGCTACTGTCTTCGGAAAGCCGGAGCAGCCGTGGGTGTCCGCACCCGCGCAACGGACGGACTTCCGGAGGGGTGATTTCATGGGCACCCGGAGCGTGACGGCGGCGCTGTGCATCTCGCTTCTCGCGGGCGGGGGTGCGGCCTTCTGCTACGTGCGTGCCGAGGCGCTCCAGTCCGAAGGCCGCTGGCTGATGGCCCGAGGCAGCGCCCAGGCCACGGAGTACGCGCAACTGCTGGATGGCACCGTGGCGGACGCGCAGCTCAAGACCTTCACGGCCCGACGCGTCGTCCTGGAGCGGGCGGCGCTCTGGCAGCGAGGCATGCTGCTGGGCATCCTGACCGCGGTGCTCTCGGCGCTCGGGGCCTATGTCCTGTTCCTCCTCAAGCGACTGGACGAGCAGCTCCAGGACGCCGCCGCCCCGTTGGCACCCGAGCCCGTGGACCCGCGAGCGGCCGCCCGGGCGCTCACGCCCAGCCCGCAGCGCTGAGTCTGTCCGCGTCGCGCCGTGGCTCTGGCAGGATGCGTCCCCACTCGTCCAGGAGGGACCATGCCCGGCTGCGCGCACTGTGGACGCTCGCTCGACATCATCGCCAATCAGGTGGGCCGGCGAGATACCTGCCCGGGCTGCGGGGAGGACCTGCGCTCGTGTCGCAACTGCCGGCACTTCGACCCAACGGTCGCCAAGGCCTGCAAGGAGCCCTTCGCGGAAGTGCCCAAGGACAAGGACGAGGCCAACTTCTGCGAGCTGTTCCAGTTGGGCCAGGGGGGACTTCACGCCAAGGAGAGCCGGGACGCCTTGCTGAACGCGGCGGAGTCCCTCTTCAAGAAGAAGTGAGGACAAGCACCCGAGAGGGGGGAGTTGAACTCGAAGCTCCGCCCCCGGTATGCGATGGGGCCATGTCGCTCGACCCCTTGAATGACGCCTCACCCGAGGGCGCCCGCTGTGCGCTCCACGAGGACGTCCTCGCCATCGCCATCTGCTCCCGTTGCGGCAGCTACGCCTGCGCCGAGTGCAAGCGCCCCGGCTATGACGCCAGCGTCTACTGCGTGGGCTGTGCGCCGACGCACCAGTTGGCGGAGCGCGGCACCCGCTTCGCCGCGAACCTCATCGACCAGATCGTCGTCTATGCCCCGATCCTCGTGCTGGGAATCCTGGGGGGCATGTTCGAGGACGAGGACAGCGCCGCCGTCCCCCTGATTCTCTTGGGCATCCTCGGGACCCTGGGCGCCCTGGTGTTCCAGTGCGTGCGCGTCCATCAATCCGGGCAGAGCATCGGCAAGCGCATGATGAGAATCAAAGTGGTGCGCCTGGACGGAAGCCGCGCGGACACGGCGCGCATCATCGTCCTGCGCAACGTGATTCCAACCTTGGTGGGCTCGTTCTGCAGCGTGCTCAGCATCGTTGACCCGATGTTCATCTTCGGCAACGACCGCCGGTGCCTGCACGACCTCATGGCCGACACCATCGTGGTGAACGTGGACGAGTGAGTCAGGGCGTCACGGCCGCCGCGAACCTCCGCTTCCCCTCCTTGAGGGTCAGGATGACGGCGGGCTTCACGGGGTTGCGGCTCGCATCCAGCGTGAGGGTCCCCGTCGCCCCCGGGAAGTCCTTGGTGGCCGCGATGGCGTCTCGAAGCGCGGGCCCGGAGAGCGTGGGTGCGCGCGCCATGGCGGCGAGCACCACCTTCGCCGCGTCATAGCCCAGCGCGGACGCGGCCTCGGGGAAGCGGCCATAGCGCGCGCGGAACGCGGTGATGAAGCGTTGCAGCTCGGGCGCCGGGTTGTCCTCGGCGTAGTGCGAGGAATAGTACGCCCCCTCCACCGCGCTCCCCGCCAGCTCGAAGAGGCGATCGGACTCCCATCCATCGCCCCCCAAGAGCGGAACCGTGAGGCCCAGCTCGCGCGCCTGTCGGGCGATGACGCCCACCTCACTGTAGAAGCCCGGCAGGTAGATGGCCTGCGGCTTCGTCTTTTTCACCGCGAGCAGCGGCGCGCGGTAGTCCGTGTCGCCCTTCGCGTAGCTCTCCACCGAGACCACCGTGCCGCCGCGCTTGCGGAAGGCCTCGATGAAGGCCTCGCTCAACCCGAGCGACGAGGCGTTCTTCGCGTCATGGAGCACCGCCACGCGCTCCAGGCCCAGCTGCTCCCGGGCGAAGCGCGCCATCGCACCGCCCTGGAACGGATCGATGAAGCAGGTGCGGAAGATGTAGTCCCCCTTCTTCGTCACGTCGGGGTGCGTGGAGGACGGCGTCACCATGGGCACATGCGCCGCCTGCGCCGCGTCCGCGATGGCCAGTGAGCCCGAGGACGTCACATCCCCGAGGATGACCGGGACAGCGTCCTGCGTCAGCAACCGCTTGGCCGCGGCCACGGACTCCTCGATGCGACCCTGGCTGTCATAGGAGCGGAGCGCCACGGGGCGGCCGCGAATTCCGCCCGCCGCGTTCGCCTCCTCCACCGCGAACCGGATGCCATCCAGCACCACCGTGCCGAACGCGGCCTCGGAGCCCGTGAGACTTCCGATGGTACCAATGAGGATGGGGCCTTGCTCCGCGGGCGTCCGCTCGGTGGCGGGCGCGGGCGCAGGCTCCGAGCCGCGCGCGGACTTCTGCTCACACGACAGCGAGCAGAGCGCCAGCACCGCGAGGCACGAGACAAAACGGGACAACGAGAGCGAACTCCGGTTCATGGTTCCTCTAGAGCATCTTGCCGGGGTTGAGCAGGCCGTGCGGATCCACCGCGCGTTTGATCGTCTCATGCAAGCGCATCGACGTGGGCCCCAGCTGCACGCCCAGGAACGCCCGCTTGAGCGACCCCACGCCATGCTCGCCGGTGATGGTTCCCCCCAAGGCCAGCGCCGCTTGGAGGATATCGTCGAAGGCCTGCTTCGCGCGCGTCAGTGCCACCGGGTCCTCGCGATCGAAGACGACCGTGGGATGCATGTTCCCATCGCCCGCGTGGCCAAAGGTCCCGATGAGCACCTGTCGCTCCGCGGCGATCCGCTCCACCGCCGCGAAGAGGTCCGCGATGCGAGACAGCGGCACGGCCACGTCGTCGAGCAGCGTGGCCCCCTGATGCTCCAACGCGGGGAACGCGAAGCGACGCGCGCCTATGAGCAGCTCGCCCTCGGCCTCGTCCGCGGTGCTCATCACGAAGGTCGCGCCCGCCCGCTCACAGCTCGCGCGCATCTGTTCAATTTCCGCCACTCCCTGCTCACCGCCCGCGTCCGAGCGCGCGAGCAGCAGCGCCGCGGCCTCGACATCCAGCCCCATGGGCTTCCAAGCCTCGACGGCGCGCACGGTGGCGCGATCCATGAGTTCGAGCAGCGAGGGCCGCGTCGCGCGCATGATGTCCGCCACCGCCGTCCCCGCGGAGACCAAGGTGGGGAATGACGCCACGAGCGTGGTGGCTCGCGGCGGACGAGGACGCAGCCGCAGCGTGGCCTCGGTGATGACGCCAAGCGTGCCCTCGGAGCCGATGAACAGGCGCGTGAGGTCATAGCCCGCCACGTTCTTCACCGTGCGGCCCCCGGTGCGCACTACGGAGCCATCCGCGAGCACCACCTCCAGCCCGAGCACCGAGTCTCCCGTCACGCCGTACTTCACGCAGCACAACCCACCCGCGTTGGTGGCCAGGTTGCCGCCAATCGACGAGAACTCCCAGCTCGCGGGATCCGGCGCATACCAGAGCCCATGCTCGGCCGCCGCCGCCTTGACCGCACCGTTGAGCACGCCGGGCTGTACGACGGCCACCATGCCCCCGGGGTCCACCTCCAGCACGCGGTTCATCCGCGCCAGCGACAGCACGATGCAACCGTCGATGGCGTTCGCCCCACCCGACAGCCCCGAGCCCGCCCCTCGAGCCACCACCGGCACCCGCCCGGCCGCCGCCACGCGCAGCACCGCCTGAACCTCTTCCGTCGTCCTGGGCCGCACGAGGACGCGCGGCTGTCCCGACGGAGCCCACTCGGCTTGATCGCGCCGATGCGCCTCGAGCACGTCGGAATCAGTGACCCACCCGTCGGCGGGCAGCACGGCCGCCAGCTCTCGCACCAGGTCGAACGCGTCCATCAACGTGAGCCTCTCGCATTCATCGCAGCCTCAACGCGGCGCTCTGCCCGTCTCATCCCCACGCGGGAGCAACGGCACACGACGCCCCGCCTGCCTCGCACCAGCAAAGCGCGGGACCCTCTGGACGTCCAAGCAGAACTCCAGGCGCCGGCTGTCCGTGCCCCTTGGCAACATGCATAATCGCTTATACTGTTCCCGCATGAAGGCGGGACTTGGCACGCAATTGCGACACCTCCTGGAGCTGCTCGACGGCGCGGTCGAAGAGGCCTACTCGCAAGAGGGGATCGACTATCGCCCACGCTTCACCCCCATCATGCGCGCGCTCATCGAGCGGGAGCCCTCCACGGTCGGGCAGATCGCCATGACCGCGGGCATCACCCAGCCGGCCGTGACCCAGACCGTCGCGCTCATGGTCAAGGCGGGCCTGGTGGCCGTGAAGTCCGAGGCCGATGACCGGCGTCAGCGGATGATCCACCTCACGCCCAAGGGGCGCACGATGCTGCCTCGGCTCCAAGCATGCTGGCGCGCGACCTCGGGCGCGGCGGAGGAGCTGGACGCGGAGCTGCCCATGGCCCTGTCCCGCGTCCTGGAGCACGCCATCGCCGCCCTGGAGGCGAAGCCCTTCGGGCAGCGGATCGCGGAGGCCCGGCAGCGAATCGGGCCCTCGGTCACGAAGGACAAGCCCGCGACGGGAGCACCCGAGCCCACCGCCACGCGCAAGTCCAGGCGGGCCTGAAGGCCCCCGCCTCGCCCGAGCGCATCATCGAACGGAGGACAGGGCCCGCTTCCTTGGAGGCGGGAGTTGGGCGCACCATGCCCGAAGTGCCCCTCCACCTGGAGTGCCTCGCGATGAGAAGCCTGTTTGTCGGAAGCGACGGCGTGCGCAACGGATGGCGAATGGCGGGATGGCTGGCCATCACCAGCCTCACCCTCATGGGCCTCTACGCCCTGCGCACGCTGCTGTCGGACGCCACGCGCGCCTTCGCGTCGGAGTCCGCGCTCGGCTTCATCGGCGTGCTCGCCACGACGTGGCTCTTCCTGCGGTGGGAACACGACACGCTGTCCGCCCGAGGCTTCGCGCTGAGCGCCCGCACGGCGCGCGAGCTGGGGCTGGGCATCGTGGGCGGAATGGTCGCCGTGGGCATCGTGACCCTGTGCGGATGGCTGCTGGGAGGCTTCCACTGGGCGTGGTCGCCAAACGCCTCCGCGCGCACCGTCTTGATGAGCGCGGGGGGCATGCTCGCGGTCGGACTCTTCGAGGAGGCGTTCTTCCACGGCTATGCGTTCCAGCGCGCCATCCGGGGCATCGGGCCGCGCTGGGCACAGCTCCTCATCGCCGCGCTCTTCGTGCTCGCCCACCCGTTCTCCGGAGACAATCCGCGAAGCATCGTCGTCATCGCGATGATCAACACCTTCCTCGCGAGCCTCATCTTCGGCGCGTGCTACCTGCGCACCCGCAACCTGGCCGTGTCGGTGGGCAGCCACATGGGCTGGAACTGGACCCTGGAGTGCCTCGGCTTTGGCGTGAGCGGCCATGCGCCGACGGGGCTGTGGACGACCGTCCTCCACGGCGCGCCCGGGTGGCTGACGGGCGGAAGTTATGGCTTGGAGGGCTCGGTCATCACCTTCGGCGTGCTCGCCCTGACGTGTGCCGCGCTGATGCGCTGGAAGCACCCTCGGGAGGAAGTCTCTGCGCCCGCGAGCACACCGGTCCAGCCCGCCCTGTGACCCAGCGGGTGCCCGGAGTCCGCTCCGGCACCCGAGGCTCAGAAGCCGTACAGCTTGGAGATGATCTCCTTCATCACCTCGGAGGTTCCACCACCGATGGTGATGAGGCGGACGTCGCGCCACATGCGGGCGATGGGCGTCTCCTCGATGTAACCCATGCCGCCGAAGAACTGCTGGGCGTCATAGGCCACGCGCTGGGCCAGATCTCCGGCGAACAGCTTCGCCATGGAGATCTCCTTCACGGGGTCCTTCTTCTCATTGAACAGGTCCACCGCGTGGTACGTGAGCCGCCGCGCGGCCTCGATGGCGGTCAGGTGCTCCACGAACTTGTGGCGCCACACCTGGAACTTGATGAGCGGCCGGCCAAACGCCTCGCGCTCGGTTCCGTAGCCCAACGCGTCCTCGAGCATCCGCTCCATCGCGGCCACGGTGGTGATGGCCCCCACCAGTCGCTCGCCCTGGAAGTTGGTCATGATGGAGTAGAAGCCCTCGTTCTCCGTGCCCAGCACGTAGCGCGCGGGGATGCGGCAGTCCTCGAAGTAGAGGATGGCCGTGTCCGAGGACAGGTTGCCCACCTTGTCGAGCTTCTTGGAGACGCCAAACCCCTTCACGTCCGTGGGGAACGTCACCAGCGAGATGCCGCCATAGCCGGCCTCGCCCGTGCGCACCGCGAGCGTGATGAAGTCCGCCCGGGTGCCGTTGGTGATCCACATCTTCGAGCCGTTGATGACGTAGTCGTCACCATCGCGCCGCGCGGTCGTCTGGATGTTCGCCACGTCCGAGCCGCACCCCGGCTCACTCACGCCCAGCGCGGCGATCTTCTCGCCCTTGAGCGCCGGCTCGAGGAACTCGCGCTTCTGCTCGTCCGTCCCGATGTCGTTGATGATGGGCGTGGCCATCTGGCTCTGCACCAGGAGCGCCATGTTCACGCCCGCGTTGCGGCTGCGGCTCAACTCCTCCGCGAACGCCGTCACGTACCAGTAGTCCAGCCCGCTGCCGCCGTACTTGGGATCGTGGTTGATGCCCAGGAAGCCCAGGTCGCCGCACGTCTTGAACAGCTCGCGAGGGAAGATTCCGGCCCGGTCCCACTCCAGACCATGGGGCGTCAGTTCCTTCTCCACGAAGGCGCGCACCGTCTTGCGAAACGCCTCGTGCTCCTCGGTGAACGGGTTCAGCATGCGGCTCCCCAATCGAGATTGATTCTTGAATCAATAACAGGCGCTTGGGGGACCCACAAGCACGGCCCATAGGACCCCCAGTGAGCGGGTGACACCCGCCTCCCCGGGAGGTGTTCGGTCCGAGGGCAGGCAACCCGGCGCGGCGCGGAAATGCATGAGGTCTGAAATAGTCCGCACTCCGGAGTATCTTCTTGACAGACAGTCGAGGCTCCGTAGTTATACGCGCCAAGAGAATTGGCAGCCGGCAGCCACCTTCCCCGAGGAAGGTCAGGGCCCGGCAGGAGCACGGAAGCGTGAATCAGCGAATCTGGGTGGCCGCCGTGGTGGCCGTGGCGTTGTCGACGGGGTGTGCGAAGGCGGACGCGGAGAAGGCGAAGCTGCCTGAGGCGCAGGGTTCCACCGCGCTGGGCGTGAAGGCCATCACCCCCTCCACGGAGCTCGACGAGAACGTGACGCGGGTGACGGGGCAGGTCCGCTCCAAGCAGGAGGCCACGCTGAGCGCCCAGGCCACCGGCACCCTCTTCAAGGTGAACGTGAAGGTGGGAGACCGGGTGAAGAAGAACGACACCCTGGCGGTGCTGGACACGTCCAACGTGCGCATCGGGGTGGAGCAGGCCCGGGCGGCCAAGGACATGGCGGACGCGGCGCTGCAGCTCGCCACGAGCAGCCTGGCGCGCACCCGCAAGGTGGCCGAGTCCGGCGGCGTCTCCGCCAGCAGCATGGACCAGGCGGAGATTGGCCAGAAGCAGGCGGCCGCCCAGGCGGCCCAGGCCGCCGCCGCGCTGAAGATGGCGGAGGAGAACCTGCGCGACATGTCCATCCTGGCGCCCTTCGACGGCGTCATCACCGCGCGGATGAAGAACGTGGGTGACACGGTGGCGATGGTGCCGCCCACGCCCGTCTTCTCCATCGTGGACGACAAGGGCCTGGAGGTCCGGCTGCAGGTGCCCGAGTCCGTCATCGACAAGGTGCAGCTGGGCCAGCTCACCCCCGGCACCGTCAACCCCAGCGGCATGCGCTTCGACGCGAAGGTCAGCAACGTGGGCGCGGTGGTGGACACCACCAGCCGCACGGTCGAGGTCCTGGCGGACGTGACGGGCACCACGCCCAACCCGCTGCGCCCCGGCGCGCTCGTGGAGATGGACTTCTCCAAGGGCAGCAATACGGCGGGCCTCTTCCTGCCCGCGCAGGCCGTCACCGCCCGAGGCCAGGAGGGCTTCGTCTGGGTGGTGGAGGACGGCACCGTGCACAAGCGCGACGTGCGCGTGGAGCGCGTGCTGCCCGGCTACGTGCGCGTGCTTCAGGGCCTGAGCGCGGATGACCGCGTGCTCGCCGACTCGTCGCTGGACGTCAAGGACGGCTCCGCCGTTCGCGTGGTGCAGTGACGTCCTTCTTCCTTCTGGACGCGGTCCGGCCGTCACGCGTGGCGGCCCCGCGCCTCACTTCCTTTCTGGAGTCCTGGGTATGAGCCCGCTCAAGACATTCATTGCCCGGCCCATCTTCACCGCCATGCTCATGGCGGCGGTGGTGGTGTTCGGTCTCTATGCCTATCCGCGCATCGGCGTGGATCAGTTCCCCGACGTCGATTTCCCCGTCGTCACCGTGACGACGGTGCTCCCCGGCGCCGACCCTGAGTCGATGGAGAAGAACGTCTCCGATCCGCTCGAGGAGGCGCTCAACACGCTCAACGGCGTGGACCAGCTGCGGTCCATCAACCTGGAGAGCGTTTCGCAGATCATCGTCCAGTTCAAACTGGACACCAAGGTGGACGTCGCCGCGCAGGATGTGCGCGACCGCGTGCAGGCCACCCTGAGCAAGCTGCCGAACGAGGTCGAGACGCCGGTGGTCGAGAAGTTCGACATCGGCGCGGCGCCCATCATGACGCTGGCGCTCGCGGGTCCGCTGCCCATCGAGGAGCTGACGCGCGTCGCCGATGACGTGGTGAAGCCCGCCCTCCAGCGAAACGGCGGCGTCGGCAGCATCGACATCGTCGGTGGCCGGGACCGCGAGATTCAGCTCGTGGTGGATCCGAACCGCCTGCGCGGCTACGGGCTGGCCATCAGCGACGTGAGCCAGGCCGTCAAGGCGCAGAGCCTGGACGTCCCGGGTGGCCGCACGATGGAGAGTGGCCGCGAGCGCGTGGTGCGCCTCACGTCCGAAGTGAAGAACGTGGATGAGCTGCGCGACCTCATCATCGCCAGCCCCAACGGCGCGCCCGTGCGCGTGCGTGACGTGGCCGAGGTGGTGGATGGCCCCGCCGAGGCGCGCTCCGGCGCCAAGAGCGACGGCCGTACCGCCGTGGCCATGGTGGTCCGCAAGCAGTCCGGCTCCAACACGGTGCAGGTGGCCGAGGCCGTCAAGGAGTCCCTCGCCGACCTCAACACCCTGCTCCCCGCGGGCGTCCGGGTGGAGATGGTGACGGACAACTCGCGGTTCATCCGCTCGTCCATCCACGCGGTGCAGGAGGACCTGGTGCTCGGCGGCGTGCTCGCCGTGCTCATCGTGCTCGCGTTCTTGCGCAACTGGCGCTCCACGCTGGTGGCCGCCATCGCGCTGCCGGTGTCGGTGGTCGGCACGTTCGCGGTCATGGCCGCGCTCGGATTCACCTTCAACATGATCACCATGTTGGCGCTGACCCTCTCCATCGGTCTGCTCATCGATGACGCCATCGTGGTCATCGAGAACATCGTCCGGCACATCGAAGAAGGTGCCAGGCCGATGGAGGCCGCACAGGAGGGCGCCGGTCAGATTGCGCTCGCGGTGCTCGCGGTGACGCTGGCCATCGTGGCGGTGTTCATCCCGGTGGCCTTCATGGAAGGCATGATCGGCAAGTTCTTCTACCAGTTCGGCGTGACGGTGGCGGTGGCGGTGCTCATCTCCTACGCCGTCTCCATGACGCTGACGCCAATGCTGTCGTCGCGCATGCTGAAGGCGCACGCGCACCCCACCGGCCTGAGCGCGGCGGTGGAGAAGGTGCTGGTCGCCACGGAGAACGGCTACCGCAACATCCTCGCGGGCATCCTGAAGCGTCGCGCGCTGACGATGGTCGTCGCGGTGGCGGTGCTCTTCTCCACCTTCGCGCTCGCGCGCTTCCTGAAGTTCACCTTCATCCCCGAGCAGGACAACGGCAACATCAAGCTCGCGGTGGAGCTGCCCATCGGCTCCACCCTGCAGGAGACGCAGGTCGAGTTGGATCAGATCTCCAAGCAAGTGAAGGCGCTGCCCGGCATCGCCTCCACGTTCTCCACGGTGGGCGGCGGCGTGCAGGAGGAGGTCCACAAGGGCGAGGTGCTCGTCAACCTCGTGGACGTGAAGGAGCGTGCGTACAAGCAGAGCGAGCTGAAGTCGTACCTGCGCAAGGTCGTCAAGCCGCGCCCGGGCGTGAACGTCACCGTGCAGGACATCTCCCCGGTGTCCGGCGGCGGCGCGCGCACCCAGCAGGTTCAGTTCAACCTGCGCGGCGATAACTGGAAGGAGCTGACGGCGGCCTCGGAGAAGGTGCGCCAGGCCATGCTCAAGAACCCGGGCCTCACGGACGTGGACATCACGTACCGCTCCGGAAAGCCGCAGTACGACGTGCAGGTGGACCGCGACCGCGCCGCCACGCTCGGCGTGCCCGCCGCGGCGTTGGGCAGCACGCTCCGTGCCTTCCTCGGCCGTGACAAGTTCCTCGACTACCGCGAGGGCGGCGAGACCTACGAGGTGAAGCTGCGCCTGCCCCCGGAGACGCTCGCGTCCGCGGACGCGCTCGGTCAGCTCACCGTGCGCGCGCCCTCGGGACAGCTCGTGGAGCTGCGCAATCTGGCGCGCATCATCCCCGCGGATGGTCCGGTGCAGATCGACCGCCAGCAGCAGAAGCGGCAGATCACCCTGCTCGCCAACCTCGCCAGCAACTACTCGCTCAGCGAAGCCATCAACTTCATGAACACCTACGCGAGCAAGGAGTTGCCCAAGACGATCATCCACGACTTCGAAGGCAACGCGAAGGAGCTCGGGAAGTCGGTGGCCGCGTTCGGCACGGCGCTGCTGTTGGGCATCATCCTCATCTACATGATTCTCGCGGCGCAGTTCGAAAGCCTGGTGCACCCGTTCACCATCATGCTGTCGCTGCCCTTCGCGTTCATCGGAGCGATTGGCGCGCTGCTCATCACCGGCCAGTACATGTCCATGTTCGCCCTCATCGGCATCATCATGCTCATGGGTCTGGTGGTGAAGAACGGCATCCTCCTGGTGGACTTCACGCTGCAGGTTCGTGAGAAGGGGAAGACGGCCCACGAGGCACTCCTGGAGGCCGCGCCGGTCCGTCTGCGCCCCATCCTCATGACGACCATCGCGATGATCGCCGGCATGGTGCCGGTGGCGGTGGCCCGGGGCGACGGCGCCGAGACGCGCGCGCCCATGGCCATCACCATCATCGGCGGCCTCATCACCTCCACCTTCCTCACGCTGGGCGTGGTGCCGGTGGTGTACTCGCTGCTCGACCAGCTCGCCGGGAAGTTCAAGCGGCGCAAGGGCACGGACGTGGCGCCGGGCGGCGCGCATCCCGCGCCCGGTGGACAGGAGGCTGAGCCCGCAGTGGCCCGCGTGGAGACGGCCTGATGCGCCGGCCGGCCTCCACTCCCCCCGCTTCCGAGGAGCGCGACGAGCGCCCCGACGGAGCGGGAGGCCCCGAGGCGACGGACGACAACGCCGCGAACGAAGAGTTCGCGGCGCTGTCGAGCCAGTCCCCCACGCCTGACTCTCAGCGCATGCTGACGCTGTTCATGGACCTGGGGCGCTTCCGCTCCCTGCGCGACCCCTTGGCCAGCATCTGCGAGGACCTGAACCTCACGCCGACGCAAGTCCATGCGCTCGTCTGGTTGGGCCACGACGGGCCCATGCACGTGGGCGTGCTCGCGCAGCGCATCGGCATCACCAAGAAGACCATCACCGGCGTGGTCGATCGCCTCGCCGAGATGGGCACGGTGGAGCGCACGCGAGACACCGAGGACCGACGCGCTGTCGTCGCGCGCCTCACCCCCAGCGGCACGCAGCTCTCCGAACGCATCGCCCGCACGATGGACGCGGGCGTGCGGCAGCTCCTGTCACTGATGGCGGCCGAGGACCGCGACGCCCTCTTCGGGATGCTCGAACGGATCCTCGCACGCTTGCGGGCTCGCCAGGCCGAGTGAGCCGAGGTGCGGGAATGGACGAGGGCTGACACACTGCCTCGTCCATGTCCCTCGCCGCCTCGATGCTCCTGGGCCTGTTGCTCGCTTCGCCCCCTGCCTCGCCCGCCCAGGCGCTCCATGCGCAGTGCCGCGCGCGGGCGGCGGACCCTGGCAACCCGTGGGCGCTCGCCCATGGCATGGACCTGGATGGCAAGGCGTTCCGCGCGCGCGACGGGCGCCTCGCGGCGGACGTCATCGTGGGGGACTTCCTGCACCGCGCCCCCGGTGACGCCGCCTCCGCGGATCTCTTCTTCGATGCGCGCACCGCCGCGGGCGTGCCCGTGGAGCCCCACCCCGCGCTTCAGGTGAAGACACTGCTCGTGGCAGGCGTTCCCTTGTCGCGCCGCTTCCCCATGCGGGATGGCAGCGTGACCTTGCGTGCGCTGGTCGAGGACCTGAAGCGCGACTTCCGCCCGGCGCTCGCCCAGTCTCCGGATGGAGCGTGGACGCTCGATGCGCTGTCGCATGTGCTCGCCCCGGGCGACACATTCCGCGATGGCGCGGGAGACGCGGTGCACATCGACGCCGTCATGGACAGCGCGCTCGCCACACTCGAGGCCGCGCAAGCCGACCTCGCCGCGGGCATGAAGGCCGGAGCGCGCGAGGTCCCCAAGCGAGGCCAAGGCATCTACGCGCACCCATGCGGTGGGCTGCACTGGTTCCAAGCCGTGGCGAGCTGGGCGCGCTTCGCGTCGGTGCGCCGAGCCTGGGGCCGGCGGCTGGACACGCAGGTGGAGGTGCTCCTCTACCGGCTGGACTCCGAAGCGCGGCAGTACGAGACCGCGCTCTCCGCCGAGCCCGCGTACCGCGTGCGGCTCCTGTCCCAGATGGTGAAGTTCTACGGCCACCTGCTGGAGTCACTCGGGCGCTACCGCGACGAAGCAGGCTGGCGCCCCACCGCCGCGCAAACCCAGGCCGTGCAGCGTGCGCTCACGTACCTGGAGCGCGCCACCAGTCGCCTGGAGGCCACGGGCGCCTACCGCGACACCGACTCGCTGGCCGCGAGCGACCCCCAGCTCGCGTGGGACCTCGTGGGCGACGCGTGTCACGCCGCGCGCGGCTGGGACTTGTGGCAGCCGCGCGCCCCGAAATGACGCGCGTCAGGAGTCCCGTCGCGCGCCCTTGGGCATGAAGCGCCCCAGCCCCGCCTCGAGCACCGCGCGGCCCGACGTCACCAGACGACGGCCGCGCTGACGCGCGACGAACACCGCGCCCAACACGAGCCGCTCCGCGCGCATGCGCAAGAGGTCCGCGCGCAGCTCACCGGGTGTCACGAACCGGATGCGCCCGGCCTCGTAGGCCTCGCTGATGGCGCGACGCTGGAGCTTGCCGCTGCTCGTCTTCTGAATCTGCCCGTAGCGAATGAAGAGGACATCTTCGGGAGAGACCGTCACGCCCACGCCGGACAGGACGGACTCGCACACGCGGCGGCGGCTCTCCTGCTCGCGCTCCAGCGCGGACGGGTGATTCACCTCCGCGAGCACCACGATCTTCCCCTTCACCTGGATGACCACGGTGCGGCCCGCGCGGATGAAGGGCAGCCGCTCCACCGCCTGCTCGAAGTCCGGCGAGAAGAAGCTCTGCCCATTCACCTTGATGCGATCATTCACACGGCCGGTGATGTACAGCTCGCCGTCCTGGACGAAGCCCAGGTCGCCCGTCGAATAGAAGCCGGTGTCTCCCAGCAACGGGCGCTCGTCCTGGTAGTAGGTCGCCGCGAGCGTGCCGCCGCGCAGCTCCACTTCCCCCAGCTCGCGCTCGCCACACAGGTGCCCATCGTCGGCGCGCAGGCGCACCTCGAACTCGGGCAGTGGGCGTCCCACGGAGATGGCGGACTGGCCGTTGGGCGCCATCACCAGGCGGGACTCCTTGCTCGGCGCCGCGGCCGCCACCATCAGCACCACCTCGGCCATGCCGTAGCACGGCATGAACACGTCCCGCCGCAGGCCATACGGCGCCAGCATGTCGAGGAACGCGTGCATGTTGGGGATGTTGATGGGCTCGCTGCCCAGATAGACCGTCCGCAGCGCGGACAGGTCCAGCTTGGCCAGGTCCTGACGGTCCGCCTCGCGCAACGTCTTCAACGCGTAGTCGATGGCGAAATTGGGGATGACCGCGTGCGAGGCGCGCTGCGTGCTCAGTTGCTCCAGCCAGCCCATCGGATCCAACAGGAACGCGGCGGGCTGCGACTGGTGCAGATCATTGCCGCCCGTGAGGGTGGACAGGAACGAGCCGATGAGCCCCATGTCGTGGTACAGGGGCAGCCAGCTGCAGCAGCGGTCATCAATGCGCCGCCCGTCATGCCGCGCGATGAGCCGCAGGTTCTCGCGCAGGTGGGCCTGGGTGATGGGCACGCCCTTCGGGAACGACGTCGAGCCCGAGGAGAACTGCACGAACGCCAGCTCCTCCGGGGCCACCTCGCGCAGGCGAGCCCCGGGCTTGCGTGCGTTGGCCGGAGGCAGCGCCAGGCGCTCCAGAGACAGCGTCACGGAGGACAGGCTCGGCGCATCGAGCACCCGGCGCACGCCGTACCGCTGGGCGATGCGATCGAGGAACTCGCTGTACGTCACGCGGGGCGTGCTGAGGATGTACGGCTTCACCGACAAGGGCAGCGCGCCCAGTTCGAGCAGCCCGAAGAAGGAGAAGATGACCTCGGGCGAGGTCTCGAACGGCAGGATGACCTGCTCGCCCTGGCGAACACCGCGCGCCTGAAAGTGCTCGGCGGCCGCTGCCACGCGCGCGGGGAACTCCCGGTAGGGGATGAACAGGGGCGCGTGGGCGAAGTCTTCGTACAGGAACAGGCCCTTGTGGGCGTCCTGCGTCTCCAGACGCTGAATCAGTTCGAGCATGGTGCGCCTCCTCCCGACGACTCACCGGGGGTGGGAATGGCCACGCGCCGCATCCACTCCATCACGCGTGGCAGGACCTCCTCGCGAGCGCGCTCGCCGCGGACGAGGTCGAAGTGCCCGAAGTCCTTCGAGTGGCCGTGGGCGCGGCCGAACGTGAGCAACTCCTTGCGCGACGAGCCCAAGCTGTCCACCAGCTTGCGCGCCCGCCGAGGCGAGGCATGGAAGACGTCCGCGGCCCCCACCCCCGCGAACACGGGCAGCTCCACCCGTTGCAGCGCCGCCCAGTAGTCGGTGGCGCCGTCCACACTGCGAAAGGCTCCGGTGGGAGCCCAGTCTGAGAACTGCCGCATCACCCCCGCGGGTTCATCCGAGGGCCCCTGCTTCAGCGCGCGCGCGGGGAAGCGCCCCAGCACCCGGGACACGACGCCCGCGACCCCGAACTGGAGCCGCTTGTTCCAGCCGCCCTCGCCAAAGTCATTCACCGCCGCGGACAGCGTGCACACGCCCGCGAGCATCGCCTGGAGCTCGGGCGCCACCGCGAGCGCCGCGAGCACCGCGTAGCCCGCCATGCTGTGCGCCAGGATGAACAGCGGGCCCTCGTGGCGCGCGCGCATCGCGCGAAGCAGGTCCGGGATGTCGTCGCGCACGTAGGTGTCGAAGGACCAGTCCCAGGCACGACGCTCGGGCCAGCGGCTCTGGCCATGGCCGCGAAGCGAGGCCACGTCCACCGCGAAGCCCGTGTCCAGGAACGTGCGCGCGGGGCCCTCTCCGCTCGCGCTCAAGAAGAAGCGCCCGTCGGAGAACAACCCCGGGATGAAGAGGACAGCGGGCGCTCGCGCCCCCGGCGAGGCGTGTCGAACATGGAGCGCATGGCCCCCTCGCGTGGGTACCCATGAGTCCTCGGCGGGCGCGGGCAAGGGAGCACGTCCGGTCGCCGTGGCGGTGGCGCTCATGACCGGGCTCCGCCTCCTGCCCGCTGAGGCTCTCGCGCGGCGGCCAGGAAGTCCTGGAGCGAGCACAGGGTTCGAGACTCCTCGTCGATGAAGGCCACGTGTACCGCGGCTTCCACGGCCATCTGGCGGCCCCCTTCCGTGAAGACCCGCTGGCGGAAGCACACGCGGTAGGTGACGCTGTCCTCGAGTTCCTCGGGCGCAGGCGCATCAATCACGGTGCGGACCCCGACCTCTTGCGGATGAATCTCGCGGCGGTAGTCGATCTCCACCCGAGACACCACGGGGAGGATGTGCGTGCGGTGGCGGACGCCGTGCTGCTCCATCCACGCCCAGCGCCCCGCTTCCAGGTACTCCAGGACGGTGGCGTTGTTGACGTGGCCCAGGCTGTCGAGATCGTTGGGGCGGACGCGCAGAGTCAGGATGGATTCGTCGAAACGCACGAAGGCCCTCGGCCGGTGGGAGAAGCGGCGTTCAGGGTCGCGGCGTCAACGTCACGACGACCACCGTCGAGACGAAGCCGCCGCTGTGAGACAGCGACAACAGGGTGTGCCAACCCTCGCGTTCCGCGTGCTCGCGCAACGCGCCGTGAAACTCGAAGCGCGGGGCATGGCGCGCATCGTGATGCAGCTCCGCATCCGTCCAGAACCACCCGTCCACGGGCGGAAGCGCCTTGAAGAGCGCTTCCTTCGCGGAGAAGCCCGCGGCCAGGCTCTCGTGCGGGGAACTGGCGCGCGCGAAGTGCGCCAGCTCCGCCTGCGTGAAGAAGACGCCCGGCTCGCGTAGCCCCTCCACGGACTCCAGCTCGTGGACGGCTTGCAGGTCGTGCCCCAGGCCGATCAGCACCCGACCAGATCCATCCACGTGTCCTCCACCTCCTGCGCGGAGGACACAGTCATGCCGGTGATGCGCTTGAGCGCGTTGAAGATGAGCGATTCCTTCTTCTCGATCGCATCCGGGCTGTACAGCCCCTCGCGGTGCTCCACCTGATCCCACCAATTGACGTGCGTGCCGCGCGACTCCACGTGCCCGCGCTTGCTGCCGTGCACCTCGCCGCCCTCGCGCAGGAACAGGTGCGCCACCGCGAAGGCCTCCTTGGCCTTGTACTCGCCGCTGTCGACGAGCGCCTTGGCGAACGCGATGAAGTAATTCATGTGTTGGATCTCATCCGCGCCCACCTGCTTGAAGAGCGCCTTGAGACCCGGATCCTGGATGACGCGCGCGCAGTGCCCGTAGTTCACCGCCGCGACGATCTCGGAGATCGACAACAGCGTGAGCGTGCGCAGCATGTCATCGTCCGGGAACACCTTCCGGTACTCGATGAACGTGGCGTCGCTGATGGGCTCCAGTCCCAGCAGCTGCGAGAGCCGGTTGAAGCTCGTCTCGTGGTGCGCCTCTTCCTCGTTCCAGTAGCGGCTCCACGTGCCGCAGGCCTGGAGGATGGAAGCCACCACGTCGTTGCGGCCTTGCCACTTGCGGCACTCCGCGTCCGCCAGGCGCTCCAGGCGATCCGCGCCCGGCTTGGTGGTCAGCTCCGCGCGCCCCGCGTTCCACACGAGGTTGCGATCCGACTCGCTCAACCGCTGGATGTCGACCGCGCCCACCAGCTCCATCGCGCTCCAGCGCCGCGACTCGTGCAGGCGCTGCTGCTCCCACGTCAGGTCCACCAACGAGCGGCTCTCGCGCGTGATGGCTTGATACAGGTCCGCGACGATGACGGGGCGATTCGCCGCGCCGGCCCCCGCCTCGTGCTCCACGTGACTCGAGCCACCTTGCTCGAGGATCGCCTCCGCGGAGGACTCACGCGCCACGCGAGGGGAAACCGTCGTCATGCCGCCCTCCCCTGCTGGGATTGTGCTTCCTGGAGGAAGACCTCGAGGACGCGGGAGATGGGCGTGTCCAGCGACAGCGCCGGCAGGCGCACTCGAAGACCGAAGTCCTTGCGCAACCCGTTCGACGTGCGCGCGAAGGCCTCCATCAAATCCACACTGTTCGTCATCCGCTCCGATCTCGTGATCAGGGCCGCCAGTGTCAGGTCCTCACCAAAGAGGTCCGACTCCGGCAGGCCCACGTGCTCCGCGAACTTCCTGCGGATGTAGGTCTCCATCTCGTGGATGTCGGGCATGCAGGGTGCTCTCCTTCCCCAGGCCGATAGAAGTGTCCCAACAGAGACAAAATGAAAGTTGAAGATGCGGAAGCGCGAGTGTCAACAGTGCTTCCAACGTTCCGCGGTGGGGAGTTGGCACCGACCCCAGCGCGTCACGCACCCAGGCGGGAGATTTCCTCGGCGGTGAAACCCGCCTCACTCAAAATCGCGCGCGTGTGCTCACCCAACGCAGGCGGCTGACGCAGCGGCGTATCTCCCATCCGCAGGGGCGTCAGCAAGTGCGTCACCTTGCGCCCGAGACGAAAGTCCTCGCCTTCCACGAATAGTCCGCGTGAGCGCAACTGAGCGTCCGAGAGAACGTCATCGCCCTCGGCGACCGGCTCCACGCAGAGGTCCGAGCCCGCCAGTCGCTCCTGCCAGGTCGCGAGCGGTTGGCTGGAGAAGAGGCGCTCCAGTTCGGCCCGCACGCGCGCGGAGGCCTCACCCGGCACATAGGCGTCCTCCAGCAACTCAGGGCGCCCCAGGCGCGCGAGCAACGCGGCGAAGAACTTGGGCTCGAGCGCGCCCACCGCGAGCCAGCGGTCATCCGCGGTGCGGTACAGGCCATAGCAGGGGTAGCCACCGTTGAGCGGCTCGCGGCCACGCGCGAGCGGCGCGCCCTCAGGCCCGAGGAACAGGCGCGAGGCCAGATGCAGGTGCAGGAAGGCCAGCGCCCCATCCGCCATGGACACGTCGACGAAGCGCCCTGCGCCCGTGCGCGCGCGCTCATGCAGCGCCGCGAGGATTCCCACCAGCGCGAAGAGGCTGCCGCCCCCGATGTCCGCCATCTGCACGCCGGGGAACGCGGGCGCGCCGTCCGCGGCGCCGCCGTAGCCCAGCAGGCCCGCGCGCGCCACGTAGTTCAGGTCGTGGCCAGCCTTGAGGCGATCCGGTCCCGTCTGCCCATACCCCGAGATGGAGCACACGATGAGCCGCGGGTTGCGCGCGCGCAGCGTGGCCTCGCCCAGCCCGAGCTTGTCCATGACCCCAGGCCGGAAGCTCTCCACCAGGACGTCGTAGTGCTCCACCAACCGCAGGAGCGCGTCGCGCCCCTCGGGCGTCTTCAGGTTGAGCGTGAGCGAGCGCTTGTTGCGATGCAGGCCGTAGAAGAGCGCGCCCTCGCCGTCTCGCTGTGGCGGCATGTGCCGCGTGCCATCGCCGCCTTCGGGATCCTCCACCTTGTCCACGAGCGCGCCCAGGTCCGCGAGCACCAAGGTGGCATACGGCCCGGGCAACAGGCGCGACAGGTCCAGCACACGCAGACCAGCGAGCGGCAACGACGACATGCGGGGGAGTCTCCTGAGACTTGAAACAGCGACGGCGCGCCCCTCCCTGCGGAGACAGGCGCGCCGCGCGAGCGGGGAGTCACGCTCCGAAGGGCGGACCCCCACGCGGGCTGATGCTGAAGCGAAACGTGCTCAGGCCAGCAGCTTGCCCAGCTTCATGGCGAGGCCCATGTCCATGGGCTTGAACTTCAGCTTGCCCTGCATGGCCGCCATCTGGGGGTTGAGCTGCTTGCTGCGGATCTTCACGAAGTCGTCGTTGCTGCAGCTGACGGTCATCTTCGGGGTGCCCTCGGCGCCCGGCGAGACCCAGCCCTCCGCCTTCGTCAGGTCCACCGTCCAGGTGCCACCGCCGTCGCCGGAGATGACGAAGTGGATGACCGCGTTGATGTCCTTCGCAAGCTCCGGCTTCTGCTTGAGGACGTTGGGGATATCGCTCTCGAGAATGTCCTTCGAGGTCACGGCGCGCTCCTTGGACTGGGTGTTGATTGGTGAATCAAGACCGCGCAGACCGTAATGGCGCACCCCGAGGAGGTCAAGCCGCTCGACAGCGCGGATCACGCCCCCGTGTTCGCGACAGCGGGCGTCAGGGAGTTGCGAACCATTTCCAACAGGTCATTCAGTTCGAAGGGCTTGGCGAGGTGGCCCACGGCGCCAATGTCCGCGGCCTTGCTGCCCACGTTGCGATCCGCGCTGAGCACGATGAGGGGGATGGAGGCGACGTCCGGGTTCTGCCGCATGCGATGGGCGAACTCCCAACCATCCATCACCGGCATCATCAGGTCGAGCAGGATGAGACGGGGCGGATCCGGCACCAGCCTCTCCAGGGCCTCCTTGCCGTTGCGAGCGCGGCGGATCTCAAAGCCCTCGGCCTCCAGAATCTCCGAGAGGGCCTCCAGGATATCGGGGTCGTCGTCCACGACGAGGACCACAGGCGAGCCAGGTTGCTGTCCATTGAGCGAGGTCAGAGCCGTCTCCTCGATGCGCTGCCAGTGCCAAGCTTCCATCATCCTCGCGCTGGCCGCCGCAAGAAATCGCGCGCGCCCATGCCCGAGCGAGCGCACGTTGCAAAACCGACAGTCGCTGCCCACCCTTCCGGTGTCTCGCTGCCCGGGAGGTCGCTCGCGTGAGGGGGTCCGAGGACATGACGACAGAGGGCGGCTCGGTCGCCCCGGGGCTCGCGCTGCTGCCTCGACGGGGAGCCCCCCGACTGCTCGGTCGCGCCCTGTTGGATCACCTGGGCCTGGAGATGCTCCCGCCCGACGTGGGCTCGCTCTCGCAGTTGCTGGAAGCGGCCGGCTTCCACCCGCGCCCCGGAAACACGCGCCTGTGGGAGCGCGATGGCCGCGTGGTGCTCGCGGGCGAGGAGTGGCTGGAGGACGACGCGGCTCGGCTCGTATGGACCGTGAGGCCCCCGTGGAGCGAGGACCAGGTGGACCGCCAGGTCCGCTACCTGGGCATGGCGTCGCATGACTTGCGCGGCTCGCTGGCGAACATCCGTTCGTATGCGGCGCTGCTGCTCAATGGTCGCGTGCCCCTGGAGCCGAAGGCGAAGCGCGGCTTGGAGACCATCCTGCGCAACGCGGACCGGGCGCTCGCCTTCTCCCAGGACTTCTTCGACGCGAGTCGAGCGGACCTCGGCTCGCTCGCCTGTGAGCGCGAACACCAATCGCTCGTGCCCGTGTTGGAGGCCGCCGTGGCCCGCGCCCGCCCCGCGACCGAAGGGGCCCAAGTCTCACTGGAGCTGGAGGCCCCCCTGCCGCTGCCCGAGGTCGAGATGGACGCGGGCCGGATCCAACACGCGGTGGAGGCGTATGTGCACCACCACCTGCTGCACGCCCGACCCGGAGAGCGGATCCGCGTGAGCGCCCTGCCCGCAGGCCCTCGGGTGCGCGTCGCGGTCCGGCGCGACGGCGCCTCGCTTCCCGAGCAGGACGCCGCAGCCATCTTCCTGCGCGAGGAGCGCGCGTTCCGCGAGCGCAAGCTGGAGGATCCCCTCCGCGTCCACCTCGCCCGACAGGAGATTGAAGCGCACGGTGGCACCGTCGGAGTGGAGACGGATGCGCACGGCAGCACGCTCTTCTTCACGCTGCCTGTAGAGGCGCCACTTCAGCCTAGTCCACCAGCGACCATCCAGGCGTGACACCCCCACGGGAGTTGCTGGCGGACGGACCGTCCCATGGCTATGCTCCGCCCGTTTTAACTGCGAGGAGCGGTACGATGGGACTGAAGCTGCCTGAGTTGATTCTGATTTTCGCGGCGCTGCTGCTGCTGTTCGGGGGCTCGCGGCTGCCTCAGCTCGGCGCTTCGCTGGGAAGCGCCATCCGCAACTTCAAGCGCGGGTTCAGCGGGGATGACCACGCCGACGCGCCCGAGGAGAAGAAGACCGGAGCGCTGGCCAGCACCTCGTCCGTCGAGAAGGACGTCGCGGCCAAGTCTCACAGCCACCAGGGTTGAGCGGTCCGCCAGCGAGCCGCTGGCCCGTCCCCCTGAAGTCGCCGCCCGCTCCCCTCCGGCCCATGCTGTCGGAGTGAGCGGGCGTTGCCTTTTCAGGCGAGCGACCGTGCGGCCATGCGAGTGGGGGAGGCCCGGACTCAGCCGGGCCCCCCGCGTCCCCGACGCTAGTCGTTGGACTTGCCGCCCTCGTACAGGGCGTCGATGGTCGTCTTGTACTTCTGGCTGCACACCTTGCGCTTCACCTTCAGCGTCGGCGTCAGCTCACCGGACTCCTGCGTGAAGTCCGCCTCCATGACGGCGATCTTCTTGATGGTGGCGTACGGAGGCGAGTCCGCGTTCACCTTCTTGATGATCTCCTCGACCGCGACCTTGATCTCCGGGCGCCGCGCGTTCTCTGCGTAGGAGCCCACAGGCAGGCCCTTGTCCTGGAGCAACTTGCGCGCCGGCTCCTCGGCCACGGTGATGAGGGACACGAGGAACGGCCGCTTGTCGCCGTACACCATGGCCTGGCTGATGAGCGGGAACGTCTTGAGGGTGTTCTCGATGTTCTGCGGCGCCACGTTCTTGCCGCCCGCCGTGACGATGATGTCCTTCTTGCGGTCGGTGATGCGCAGGTAGTTGTCCGCGTCCAGCTCACCGATGTCGCCCGTGTGGTACCAGCCGTCCGGCTCCAGCGCCTCGGCGGTGGCCTGCGGGTTCTTGTAGTAGCCCTTCATGACGCAGGGGCCGCGCACCAGGATCTCGCCGTCCGGAGCGATCTTCACCTCGGTCCCCGGGATGGGAGGACCGACCGTGCCGATCTTCACCTTCTCCGCGCGGTTCGCGTTGCACGGCGCGGCCGTCTCCGTCAGGCCGTAGCCCTCCAGCACCTTGAAGCCGAGCAGATCGAAGAAGTAGGCGATCTTGTTCGACAGCGGCGCGCCGCCGGAGATGAACACGCGCATGTTGCCGCCCAGCTTCTCGTCCAGGGTGGCGCGCACCTTGGAGAACACCAGCCGCTTGGCGAGCGTGAAGCGCAGCGAGTTGTACTCCCGCCCCTGCATGCGCGCGTCGGCGTACTCATCGAAGAGGCTGAAGGCCCAGCGGGCCAGCCGGCCCTTCATGCCCGGCGCCGCAGCGGCGTTGGCCACCACGTTGTTGTAGACCTTCTCGAAGACGCGCGGCACGGACGGCAGCACCGTGGGCCGCGTCTCCACCAGGTTGGACAGCAGCTTGTCCACCGACTCCGCGATGATGAGCCGGTAGCCCATGCTCAACCACGCGGCCTTCGCCACCTGCGCGAACACGTGCGCCAGCGGGAGGAAGAGCATCACCGAGTCACCCGGCACCATCAGGCCCATCGACTGGGTGGCCTGCGCCTGGTACGCCCAGGTGCCGTGGGTGAGGATGACGCCCTTGGGGTCTCCCGTCGTGCCCGAGGTGTAGATGATGCAGTTGGTATCGTCCGCGCCGACCTGGGCCACGCGCTCATCGAAGGCGCCGGGATGGGCCTCGTGCTCGGCCTGCCCCTGCTTCATCAGGTCCGCGAGCGGCACCTCCACGCCGCCGGCCGCCACCTGACCGTCCTGCACGACGATCCGGCGGAGCGTGGGACACTCGGACAGGCGCTGGCGGATGCGGGTCAAGCGCCCGACCTGCTTCGCGTCCTTCTCGTCCGAGTCGACGAAGAGAAGCACCGTCTCCGAGTGGTTGATGATGTAGCGACACTCGTCCGGCGTGTTGGACGAATAGATGGGGACGGTGATGGCCTGCGCCGCGCTGATGGCCAGGTCCCAGACAATCCACTTGAGACTGGTGTTGGCGAAGATGGCCACGCGATCGCCCGGCTTGATGCCCTGGGCGATGAGACCCGCCGACACGACCTTCACTTCGTCCAACACCTGCCCGAACGTCACATCCTGCCAACGCCCATCCACCTTGTGGGTGAGCCCCGCCTTGGAGGCATTCTGGGCGCGCTGAACGAGCAGTTGAACGAGGTTCTGCTCCTGCGACCCGGAAGCGGCAGTCACCGCTGCGACCTGACTCTCTGCCCTCACTTGAGCTCCTCCTCGATGTCGGCCTCGACCTTCTTGGCCCATTCCTGGATGCGCTGGCCCTCGGGAGGGTCGAACGCGGTACTGCCCTGCTTCACCTTCTGGATCGCCTCGCGCGCCTGCTTGGCCTTGCCGTCCTTCAGCAACGTCTCGGCCAGGTAGTAATTCGCCCGGAGCATCTCCGGAAACTTAGCGATCGCCTTCTCATAGAACGCCGCGGACTTCCCCAGGTCTCGCTTGGGCCACGGCAGCTCGTAGTGGTAGCGGCCCTTCGCCAGCCAGGGCGAGCCCCGGGCGAACGTGGGGTCGATGCGCAGCGCCGCATCCAGCCGCTCGTTGAACTTGCCCTCCAGACCCTCGCCCAGGGCCTTCATGACCCCGACGGCCTGCGAGTACGCGCCAATGCCCGCGGCGGCGTAGTAGTGCCCCTCCACGCGGTCCGGGGCGAGCTTCAGGGCCCGCTCTCCGAGGTCCCACGTCTGGCGCCCCAGCACGCGCTTGAGCTTCGAGTCCATGGCGCCATCAGCCTCCCACTGCCGGATGCGCGCCGTGCGCCACACCAACGCGTAGTCGTTGGGGGCCGCCTCCATTGCCTTCTTGAGCGCGTCCTCCAGCTCCTTCACCGTCGCGGCGTCACCGCGCTTGGCGTAGAGCGCATCCAGGTTCGCGAGGAGCTCGGAATCCGCGGCCTGTGCCGGCAGCGTCGCGAGCAGCAAAAGGGCAAGCAATTTCAGGCGCATGGACCGTCGTGTTACCACGCACGCTCGCCCACCAGCAACCCAGAGCGTCCCCTGCTTCCCCGCAACGACACGGGCGGAACCAGCAGGGCCAGCTCCCCTGCCAGTCCCGCCCGGATGGGGGACGCACGACGCCCTGGGGGCCTCAGGCGGCGTCCGCCGTCGCCGTGTGCTCCTCGTTCTCGTTGAACGCGGAGAGGTAGCGCTCCAGGAAGTTCTTCGTCTTCAGCTCGACCTGGCGCACGCGCTCGCGCGACACACCCCAACGCTGTCCCAGCTCTTCCAGCGTGAGCGGCTTGTCCTGAGTAAGCCGCTCCGTGAGGATGTCCCAGCCCAGGTCGCCGATGCGCTTGCGGACCTTGGCGAGGGCCTCCTGGATCTCCGTGTCCTGCTCGCGCGACAGATACGTGTCCTGGGGCGAGGGGCCGTTGTCCTCGATGCGATCTAGGAAGGTCGTCTCGCCTTCCTCGTCGATGGTGGCGTCCAGCGAGAAGTCCACCATGCTGCCTCGCTCCGCCTCGCCACCGCGCACCTGGCTGCGGTTGTCCTTCAAGTAGCGGGTGATGTAGGCCCGAATCCACCACACCGCGTACGTGGCAAAACGCACATTCTTTTTGGGATCGAAATGCTCGATCGCCTTCATCAGGCCCACGTTGCCTTCCTGGATGAGGTCATCCAGGCGTGCACCGCGGTTTGCGAACTTCTTGGCGACCGCGACCACGAACGCCAGGTTGGAACTGGCGAGCGTCTGCCGAGCGCTCTCGTCACCCTTTCGCGCCAGCCGCGCCAGCTCGTACTCCTGCTCGCGCGTCAGTTGCTGGTGCCCCCCCAGGTGACGCAGGTATTGCGACAGTCCCTCTGCCGCATACTTCGTCGAGTTGGCCATGATTTCCCGTCCTCCGTTCAAATGCAGCCGGAAGCGCTCGTCCCCCGTCGAAACGCGTCCGCATGCATCTAGGACGCGCAACGACGGAAAGGGTTTCTCATTCCTGCCACGGGGACATTCCACGCCCTTAAGCGTGTCAAAAGCCCATCACGCGCATCGCCTTCTCAGGACTTGGAACGTGAGAAGCGCGACGCACACACGTGGTTCGAGCGATTCGGCCCACGGACTAGGAACGCTTGGGCGCGGGGAACATTTTCTCCGGGTTGAGCAGACCTGATGGGTCAAAGAAGGCCTTGAGCCGTCGCTGGAGATCCAGCAACGCCGCGGACTGCTCCAGCGCCAGATATTCCCGCTTGGCGTGGCCTACACCGTGCTCGCCGGTGATCGTTCCACCCAGCTCCACCGTCATCAACAACATGCGGCGCAAAGCTTCTTCCACCAACGGACGCTGCGCGGGTCCGTCGTAGAGGATGTTGGCGTGGAGGTTGCCGTCCCCCGCGTGGCCGTACGTGGCGACAGTGAGGCCCAGCTCGGCGCCCATGGCCTTCAGGCGCTCGATGATCTCAGGGATTCTCGAACGTGGGACGACGATGTCCTCGGAGATTTTCGCGGGCTTGAGCGCCCGAAGGGCGGGAGAGATGACCCGGCGCGCGGCCCACAGCTTCTCTCGCTGCGAGTCGTCCTGGGCCACGAGCGACTGGGTGGCGCCCTGGCGGTCGCAGATTGCCCCCAATTGGGACAACTCGGCGAGGACGCCCTCCTGCGCGTTGCCGTCCACCTCGACGATGAGCGCGGCGCCCGCGCCCGGAGGAAACGCGAAGCTCCCACGGTGGACGATGGCCGCGATGGCCACGTCGTCGATGAGTTCCAGGCAGCGAGGCAGGATGCCGGCGGCCAGCACCGCGGACACGGCGCGCGCGGCGCTCAGCACCGAGGGGAAGACGATGAGCGCCGTCATCACCCGCCGAGGCAACGGGATGAGCTGGAGGATGATCTCCGTGGCGACGCCGAGCGTTCCCTCCGACCCCACGAAGAGGCCCACGAGGTCATACCCCGCCACGCCCTTGATGGTGCGGCGCCCGACCTGGAGGATCTCCCCCTCCGGCGTGACCCAGGTGAGCCCGATGACGTAGTCCCGCGTGACGCCGTACTTGAGCGCCCGCGGGCCGCCCGCGTTCTCCGCGACGTTGCCCCCGAGCGTGCAGAACTCCCACGAGTTGGGATCGGGTGGATAGAAGAGGCCTCGCTCCTCCACCGCGCGCATCAGGTCCCCGGTGATGACGCCCGGCTCGACCACCGCGGTCAGGTCCTCCACGGAGATGGCGAGGATGCGATTCATCCGCTCCAGGCTGACCACGAGCCCGCCTCGCAGGGGCAGCGAACCGCCGCTCTTGCCACTGCGCGCGCCGCACGGGGTGAAGGGCACACCGTGAACCTGGCATCGCTTGAACACGGCGGAGACCTGCGCGGTGTCGTCCGGAAAGACGACGGCGTCCGGGAGGAACTCTCCGCTGTCCGACTCGTCACGGCCATAGGCCGCGAGCGTCTCCGCGTCCTGGCGCACCTGCCCCGGCGTGAGCACCCGAGCGAGGTCGGCGAGGAGCCTTGCCACCCGCTCGGGCTCCACGCGGGTAAAGTGCGCTTGCTCCGTCATCGCCGCGCTCCCAGCCGTGCCCACAGCTCGCGCCGCAGCGGACCCTCGCGCCGAAGGCGTCCTTCATAGGCTTCCGCGTGTGTGGTGGCGTCCCGCTGATGATCGCCCCGCAAGCGCAAGCAGGACTGCTCCGCCTCGATGATGCAGGCCGTGGCGGGACTGCCCAGGACCTTGGCCAGCGAGCCCGCCACGTGCCGAGCGAGGTCCTCCTGGAGGATGAGCCGGTGAGCGAAGCAGTCCACCAGCGCGGAGAGGCGACCGAAGCCAACCACGCGAGAGCCCGGCACATAGGCCACATGCGCGCGACCCGTGAAGGGCAGCAGGTGATGCGGGCACATGGAATGGAAGCGCAGGTCCGTCACCACGACCATCTCGCCGGAGGAGTCCGGCGGCGCGGGGAAGGTCTCGCCCAGGGCGGACTCGGGGGTCTGGAGATAGCCGTCCAGGAACTCGTTCACCCAGGCCTCGGCCACGCGCCCCGGGGTGTCCACCAGGTTGGCGTCTTCCAGCGGGAGCCCCGCGGCACGCAGGAACTGCCCCACCGCCGCGGCCATGGCGGTCGGATCAGGCCTCGCGGCTCCAGCGGGCGCGCGCGACGAGGGGGCGGGACGACGACGGACTCGGGACGAGGGCACGGGGTGGCGACTCCCTGGCATTGGCCAGCGTTCAGACGGCGGGGAAGCTACCCGAAGCGTCCACGAGGATCTCGTCGCCTCGCAGCGCCACCTCATAGATGCGAACACGAACGCCTGGGCGCTCGGGGCAGGTTCCCGTGCGCACGTCGAAGGGCCAGGCGTGCAGCGGGCAGTGGAGCAGGTGCCCGGCGACGTCGCCTTGAGACAGCGGGCCGCCGCGGTGAGGACAGGTGTCCGCGAGCGCGAACACCTGCTCGCCCACTCGCACCAGCGCGATATTCGTGTCCCCCACGCGCACCACCGCGCGGCCTCGCGCATCCAGGTCCGACAGCCGCGCCACTGGAATGAACTGCCCGCCCGCTTGTCCGTTCATGAGGAGTCACGCACCCAACGCACCGCGTCCCGCCCCATTTCCAGCGCTCGGAGAACCCCACGCCGCTGCTGTGGATTCGGCCCTCTGGCGGAATCCCCGCGCCTTGACACCCTTGAACCCCGTCAGTAGAGCAAGCAAGATCCTTCCCCTGCCCTGATGCCCACGCGCTCCCACAGCCTCGCTCGCATCGTCGCGACGTTGCTCGTCGCGTTCTGGGCTGTCCAGCCGTTGGGCATGGTGCTGCATGTCCAGGAGCATGCACACCGCTTCTGCCCCGAGCATCAGGCGTTTGAAGAGAGCGCCCGCGGCACGAGCATGGGGATGGCGCGCCTCGCGGCGAACGCGCCCGCGCTCTCGAGCATCCCCGCCGCGGTGGCGGACTCGACACGTCCCACCCACGAGACGTGCCCCGTTCTCACCGGCGCCCCCCAGTTGCAGGCCCTGCACGCCGACTCGGGTGTCCGCCCGCAGACATGCTGGACGGTGAGCCCGCCGGCCACTGCTCCGCCGACTCCGTTCACCCCGCTCGCTGTTCTCGACACCGCCCCGAAGGCCTCGCCGCCCGTGCGCTCGCTGTCCGCGTAGCGTTTCGTTGGCCATTGCAGGTCTTTCGCGTCGACGTCCGCCCTCGCCAGTTCGCGGGCGTCCGGTTTCGAGGAGCATTCCGTGTCATTTCCGTCGCGCCAGGTTCCTGGCGTTCTCCTGGGCATTGCGCTCGCCCTGGGCCTTTGTGGCTCGGCCGCGCGCGCCCAGCAATCGCAGTCGTCCCCGCCTTCCGACAACTCCCCGCCTCCCGGGTCGAGCACCGAGTCCCCCCCCCTGAGTCCCGAGGACATGGCGGAGATCGAATCCGCCGTGGGCAAGGACACGTCCGCGAGCAAGCCGCCGGCAAGCTCGGGGGCGTCACCGGCCTCGCCCACCGCGACGGATGACTCGGGGGTCACCCCCCTGAAGCTTCCAGCGGCGCTCAGCGGCGGCAACAACCTGTTGGACCTGAGCTTCATCCTCGACATCGCCGCGGCGGGCTTTTCGTCCAAGGAGCCCTTGCAAGGCGGCGGGCACGACCCCACCTCCAATGGGTTCAACCTCCAGCAACTGGAGCTGTCCATCGGCTCGGTGGTGGATCCGTACTTCCGCTTCGACAGCAACCTCGTCTTCAGCCAGTTCGGCGTGGAGATTGAAGAGGCGTACGTCACCACCCTGGACCTTCCGGCCAACCTTCAGCTGCGCGCCGGACAGTTCCTCACCCGCTTCGGCCGCATCAACGCCACGCATCCCCACACGTGGGACTTCGTGGACCAGCCCTTCGTCATCAGCCGCGACTTTGGAGGCGAGGGCAACCGAGGGCTCGGCGTGGAGGCCTCGTGGCTCACCCCGCTGCCCTGGTACGTCGAGGTCGTTGGCAGCAGCACCGACGCGAAGGGCGAAGGCACCGCGCGCAGCTTCTTCGGCGCGGCGAACGAGCGGGTGCTCTCGCCCTGGGATCTTCAGTACACGGGAGCCATCAAGCAGTTCTTCCCGCTGAGCGATGACCTGTCCCTGCTCTGGGGCCTGTCCACCGCCACGGGACCGAATCCCACCGGGTACCGCAACCACACCAGCATCTACGGGACGGATGTGTACCTGAAGTTCCGCCCCATCCGCGCCGAGAGCTCCCAGCAGCTCGTGTTCCAGGCGGAGGTCCTCTACCGCCGGCGCCAGGTCCCGGACGACCTGCTCACGGACTGGGGCGGCTACGCGCAGACCGTGTGGCGGTTCGCCAAGCGGTGGGGTACGGGCGTGCGCTACGAGTTCGGCACGCCCGCGCACAACCGCGCGGGGCTCGTCGCGGACGACCCGCTCGATCCCGAGTGGACCGCCAATCGCCAGCGCATCTCCGCGCAGGTGACGTACTGGCCCACCGAGTTCTCTCGCCTGCGCTTGCAGGCCGCCACGGACCGCGTGGGCTGGCGCGACACGCCGGACTACTCGGCCTTTCTCGCGCTCGAAGTCGTGACGGGTGCCCACGGCGCCCATGCCTTCTGACCCATCCAGGAGCCCCTGACATGCGACTCATCTCTCATCTCGCGGCCCTGTGTGCCGCCGTTGTGTCCCTCTTCGCCGCGCCCGCGCTGGCGGACCTCAAGGTCGTCGCCACCCTTCCCGACCTCGCCGCGTTGGCGAAGGCCGTGGGCGGCGACAAGGTGGAGGTCCAGGCCCTGGCCCTCCCCACGCAGGATCCTCACTTCGTGGACGCCAAGCCCAACCTGGCGCTGGCCATCAATCGCGCGGACCTGCTCATCGCCGAAGGTCTGGACCTGGAGATCGGTTGGTTGCCCACGCTGCAGATCGGCGCGCGCAACAAGCGGATCCAGACGGGCAACCCCGGCTATCTGGACGCGTCCCAGTTCGTCCACGTCCTGGAGGCGCCCACCGTGAAGGTGGATCGCAGCCAGGGCGACGTGCACCCCGGTGGCAATCCGCACTTCACCTATGACCCGCGCGCAGCGCTCGCGGTGGCGAAGGGCATCGAGGCGCGCATGGAGCAGCTCGATGCCGCGAACGCCGCGACCTACAAGGCCAACCTGGAGAAGTTCAGCCGCGAGTTGGAAGCAGCCCGCGCGGGTTGGGAGAAGCGGCTCGCGGGCCTGCGCGGCGCTCCCGTCATCGCGTACCACAAGACGACCGCGTACCTTCAGGACTGGCTCGGGTTCGACACCATCGAGTTCCTCGAGCCCAAGCCCGGCATCCCGCCCAATCCGTCGCACGTGGCCCAGGTGCTCACCGTGGGCAAGGCCAAGAAGGCGCGCCTGGTGCTGCGCGAGGAGTACTACCCCGACGGCACCGCGCGCCTCGTCGCGTCCAAGATTCCCGCGCCGCTCGTCGTGCTGCCCGGCGGCACCGACTTCCGCGGGGGGCAGACGTACATCCAGCACATGGATGCCTTCGTGACGAAGCTCGAACAGGGCCTCGCGGGGAAGGGCAACTGACGCCATGCGCGCCACACGACTCCTTCCCCTGCTGCTCCTGTCGGGATGCGCGCTCGGTGACGGCGAGGGCTTCGCCGTCCTGGAGCCCACCGTCCGCGCCGGCTACGTCACCCCCGCCGACCGCGACGCGGGTCAGGGCTATGCCCAGCTCGCTTCGGACTTTCAGGTGAGGCTGACCCAGGCCTCGGTGACGTTGGGCGACATCGACTTGCTCGCGAGTTCGGGCGGCAGCTCGGGCGCCACCGCGTTCGATCCCGCGAACCCGCCCGAGGGCTACACGCTGTGCCACGGCGGACACTGTCACCGCGATGACGGCGCCCTCGTGCCCTATGACGAGGTCGCGGCCGAGTTGAGCGGTGGCGGTGTCAGCACACGCACCGTGGCGAGCCTGCCAGTCGAAGCGGACCTCGACCTCCTCGCCCCCGAGCCCCGTGTGCTCACGTGCCAGCCCGGCTGCGAGCTTCCGCAGACCACGGTGACGAAGGGCCGGTGGACCGTCACCGCGCTGCGCCTGACCGGCGCCGTGCGCGACAGTCGGGCCACGCCACGACTCCAAGGCGAGCGCGTCTTCCGACTCACCCAGCTCACCGCTCCGGACGGAGACGCGGGCGAGCCCGTGGCCGTGTTGAACAGCGCCCTGGATGTCCCCTCGGACCGAGAGAACAAGCCGCGCGTTCTGCTTGGACTCCAACTGGAGGTGACGCCCGCGCTGTTTGATGGCGTGGACTGGTCCGCGGTCGTGCCCGCGGCGGATGGCGTGCTGGATCTCGATGCTCCCGCGAACGAGGCCGTGCGCCTCGCGCTGCTCGCGAACGTGGCCCGACTGGGACCGACCGCGGAGGTGAAACGTGAAGGCCGGTGAACCGGGCACGTCGAGCGAGGAGGCCTCGCACCTCCCCGCCGAGAAGGCACTGGGCGAGCCGCTCCTCTCCTGCGAGAAGCTCGTCATCGGCTATGGCGGCAAGGCAATGTTGCCGCCCATCGACCTGACGGTGCGACGCGGACAGTTCGTGGCGGTCATCGGCCGCAACGGTTCTGGCAAGAGCACGTGGTTCAAGACCCTGCTGGGCTTGATCGAGCCCGTGTCGGGCTCCGTCTCTCGGGCGGGGCCGCACGTGCGCAGTGCCTATGTGCCGCAGACGTCCGCCATCGACGCACTGTTGCCCGTGCGCACGCGCGAGCTGACCGCCTGGGGCCGATTGTCGGGGTGGAACTTCTTGCGGCCCTTCGCCGCGCGTTCGGATCGCCACGCGGTGGACACCGCCATCGACACGGCGGGCGCACGCGCCATCGCCCATCGTCCCTACCGCGAGCTGTCCGAGGGCCAAAAGCAGCGTGCCCTCCTCGCGCGCGTCATCGCCACCGAGGCCGACCTTGTGTTGCTGGATGAGCCAACGGCCGCCATGGACGCGGTGGCCGAGCGCGAGACGATGCAGCGACTGTGCGCGCTGTCTCGCGAGCGCGGGCTGGGCGTCGTCGTGGTGAGCCACGACCTCATCGTGGCCGCCGAGCACGCCGATGTCCTTCTCTTCGTCGACCGAGAGACGTCCGCCATCGTGATGGGCGATGCGCGCACCGTCTTCTGCCACCCCGCCTTCCGACGCCAGTACGGCGACGATTACTGCCAACGCGCACCTCCGGGACCACACCGTGGAACAGACGCTGGTTGACCCTTCCAAGTGGGAGCAGTTCCGCGCGGGCTGGGAGCTGTTCCGCGATCCCATCCTGTGCGCGCTCATCGCGGGCTGCGTGCTGGGATTTCTCAGCGTGTATGTGGTGCTCCGGCGCATGGTGTTCGTCAGCGCGGCCGTGACGAACTCCGCGGGCCTGGGCGTGGCGCTGGCCTTCTATTCGGAGATCCACCTGGGCATGCATGTAGAGCCCGTGCTGGGCGCCACCTTGCTGGCCGTGGCCGCCACGCTGCTGCTCATGGTCGAGCCCGCTCGACTGCGGCTCTCTCGGGAGAGCTTGCTGGGCATGGCCTACGCGCTCACGGGCGGCGCGGCCATCCTCGTGGGCGATCGGATCTCGCAGGAGGCCCATGACATCCAAGGCATCTTGTTCGGAACCGCCGTGCTCGTGACGCCGGAGCAGTTGGCCACGGTGGCCATCGTCGGGGGGCTCGTGCTGTTCATCCACCTGTGGTGGTACCGCGGGCTCACCTTCGCGAGCTTCGACCGAGTGGGCGCCAGTGTGCAGGGCCTGCCCGTGCGCGTGCTGGACACCGTGCTCATGGTGTCCATCGGCGTCATGGTGGGCGTGTCCACGCGGGCACTGGGGTCGCTGCCCGTGTTCGCGTTCTCCACGGTGTCCGCCATCGCCGCGTTGGTGCTGGACCTGCGCCTGCCCTGGACGTTCCTCGCGGCCACCCTCGCCGGCGGAATCGCGGGCGTGGGTGGCTACCTGTTCGCCTACTTCAACGACTTCCCGGTGGGCGGCTCGCAGACCGTTGTCTCGGCCGTCCTGGTGGGGCTCGCGATGGCGGTGCGCCTGGTGCGCAACGCGGTGAGCAAGCCGAGCTGAACGGCGAACTCAGCGGACCGCGGCGGAGATCTTCTTGAACTCGGGCGTGCCCGCGCGCCCGAGCAAGTCGAAGAGCGCGGCCTCCACCGTGAGGACCCGCGCACCCGCGTCCCGGGCCAGCTCCAGCCCCACGCGCCGATCCTCCGCCGTGCGAGACAGGACGGCGTCCGCGAGGAGATAGGGCTCGAAGCCGCGCTCCGAGAGGTCGCGGATCGTCTGGAAGATGCAGATGTGCGTCTCCATGCCGACGACCAGGACCTGACGGCGCGTCCCCAATGCGGAGAGCACTTCGGGCACGGCCGCACTGAACTCCAGCTTCTCCATCGGCTTCGCGTCCCCCAGCCGCATGCGCAAGAGCGAGTGCGTCGGCCCGAGGCCCTTGGGGTACTGCTCCGTGACGAGCACCGGCAGGCCGAGCGCTCGCGCACCCTCGATGGCCGCGTTCGTTCGGGCCAGCATCCGGTCCAGTTCGTCCCGATCCATCACCGCGCACAGGCGCTCCTGGATGTCCACGACGAGCAGCGCGGTCTGGTCCTGCTTCAGGCGAAACGAAGGCATGGCGTCTCCTGGGAACCGGACGCCTAGAAATGCGAATGCCTCGCGCACGTCAAGCGCCGCGCGGGAGCCCCCTCTTCTCCGTCATCGGCAGGACAGCGGAGCTCGTTCAGGGACTGGCACGGACGCGTCGTCCTCGGATCGCACCAGGCCCATCCGTCGCCCAGGGCCTGTCCGCGCCGTGCGCACGCGCAGATTGGCTCCGGAAGGTGCCTGTCCGCGTCCGTGCGACGTGCAGCAGGTCGGGTCGCCCCTGCCGCACGCCGCGCGGACCGCGCTCCGCCGCGTCCGTTGCTTCACCTCATGGCGCGGCGACTGGGGCCTCGTGGGTCGGCGCGCAGCGCGCTCAGCGTACGCGTGAGCAGCCGCGCGAACGTTCCACGTGCGGTTCGTCCGCGCGGCACGCCATCGCCTCGCGGACTCAGCAACTCCACGACCACCGTGTGTCGGCGGCCAGCCCGGCCCGGGATGCCATGGACTTGTCGTGCCCCGTCACGGCGCAGGTCATCGAGGGGGATGCGCGAGGTCGTGGCCATGGCTCAGTGCGCGTGCTCATGCTCGCCCGACTCCTCGATGACGAGCGACACTTGACCAACCGTCGTCGGACCGAAGGTCAACGTGTGCGTGCCCACGCCGAGCGGGACCACGTGGCGGCCCCGGATATCCGTGCATGATTCGGAGCTTGTCGCGTGCGCTTCTGCCTCGACCACCTGTCCGCCCGAGGTCGTCACCGTCACGGGCACATCGACGTTCGTGAAGAGGACGTAGTCCTCGGCCGCGGTCACCGCGAAAGAGACCGCGCCGCCCTTGCCGCCCGCCACCTCCTGCAATGCGATGTCGTAGCGCTTGTGGTCATTGCTCACCGCGGGCCCCGTGCCCTCGCGCACGGCGGAGAGGCTGACGCCGGGTCCTTTCTGCAAGTGCTCACACCCCTCCTCATCCACCACAGAGGAAGGCTTGGAAGAATCATCGCCACACGCGGAGAGCAACGCGGCGGACAGCAGGACTGCGGACAGGGACTTCTTCATGGTGTGACTCCAGTGTGGATGCGACGTGAAGGGGCGCACACGTCGCCGCGGCGCGTCCCCAGAGAGACGAGTCACAGCGCGCGTGCAGGACTGCGGTGAGACGGAAGAGAGCCCACGCGAGGTCGGCACCTGCCGAGCACGGTCCGCTCAGCAACTCATCCGACGACGCGACGCTTCAGGGCCGGGTCACGCTCTTCGCGTGCACGAACCCAGCGGTCGCATCTGCAGGACGCGCGTTGGCGACGGGGCACACGAGTGCCCTCGCGCACGAACGCGCGCTCCGGACGTGGACTCAGACGCGAGGCGGTGAGGATTTGGGGGCGAGCCGCAACCGCTCCACGGGCTCCGCGTGGAAGCGGAACACGGCGAGCGCGGGGCTGGCTCGGGAGGACAACACCGGCGACTGCATGAGGCTCGACGCCGGAGCAGGTGCCTCCCGGCGGCAGAAGGCGTGGTGGCAGTGCGCCTCCGCGCCGTGCCTCACGGGCATCGCCCGATTCGACTGCGCGATGCGGACGTCATCGAAGGCCGACTCCATCGCCTTCTGGCGTCCGTCACGTGCCACCTCGTCCAGGTGGATCACCTCGCCGTGCTCCCAGCACGTGACGTGCTGGACGAGCGCGAAGTGCAGCACGCTCCCCGCGTAGGCCACCGCACACATGAGCACCAGCGCCAGCAGCGCTGGGCGCGAGGCACGGTGTCTCGGATGGGGGGGGCGGCGGAGCATGCTCACGTCAACTCGGTTTCAAGTGAAAATGAGTTGCGTTTGTAAGCCAGTCTACGCTTGCGCGCAAGCTCGGGCCCCGAGCCCACCCCAGACATGAGGCCTCCGGTCGATGGCGAGCCATCGCACGGGCCCGACCTGGCGCCTGCCCCCGCCCGCTCCCTTCGCGGGCGGGCACGTGTCGGATGGCAGGAGCCACTGCCCTACCGGGAAGAGAGGCCCTGCCCGTGCGTTGGTGGGTGGACCACCCCTGCCCCTTGGACGTAGGGTCCGCGCCGTGCAAGAGCTACTGGACGTACTTCGGAGACAGGCGCAGCACTTCGGGCCCGAGCTGGCGCGCGTGGCCTATCAGCGCGGGCTCGCGGTGACGAAGCCGGATGGCAGCACCCGGCCCATCCCCGTCACCGCCACGCCGGTGATCCTCGACGCGGCGGAGATCCGTCGACGCGCGGGACTCTCGGCGCACCTCGCCTCGGCCACGGTCAAGATGACCCGGGCCGTGCTCGACGGGCCGGATGCCGAGCTGTTGCTGGGCGCGCTGTCGCCCTTGGAGCGCTCGCTCGCGGAGCGCACCTGGAGGCAGGCCACCCGCCTGGCCACCACCCGCGTGGACTACTTCGTCTCGGGCGGCCGCCCGTGGGCGCTGGAGGTCAACGCCACCATCCCGGCCATGCAGGGCTACTCGGACATCGCGGCCCGCACCTTCATCGAGGTCGTGGGCCGGCATTTCCGCTACCCTGAGAAGGGGCTGGGCGCGTTGCTTGCGCTCAACGGCAGCAACCCCCTGGCGCTGTACCGGGCGCTGCTGGATGGCTACGCGGCGGAGCGCGCGGGGAAGATGCCCGAGACGGTCGCCCTCCTCTGCCGGCGCAACGACGCGCAGGTGTCCGAGCTGCGGTGGCTGTGCGAGCGCTTCCGGGAGTACGGCGCCGACGCGGACGTGGTGCATCCGGACGAGGTGTCTGGAGACGACGCGTTCGTCGTGAAGGGCAAGCGCTACGACCTGGTGTACCGCCACCTCTTCGTTCGTCGGTTGGAAGAGACGCCGTCGCCCTGGGTCGAGGACTTCCTGGGCGTGGTGCCGGGCAAGAAGGCGGTCTTCTTGAATCCCCCCGCCTCACAGGTCGAGGTCAAGACGACGTTCGCCCTGCTCTCCCAGGCGCTGACGGAGCCCGCGCTCGCTGAGCGCGCGAAGCTCACGCCCGAGGAGCTGGAGGCGATTGCTTCGTCCGTGCCCTGGACCCGGCCCTTCCGCCATGCGCCGGGCACCGCGCCGGATGGCTCGCGCGTCTCGGATGTGGTGGCCGCGGTCATCGCGGACCCCGGCCGCTTCGTCCTGAAGCGCTCGTGGGACTATGGCGGCAAGGCCGTGTTCCTGGGGCGCTCGGTGGGAACGGTGCCCTACGAGGAGCGCGTGAAGGCCGCGTATGGGGCCTCGCTGACGTGGGCGGAGCTGTGCGAGCGCGCCGCCACGGATCCGGCGGGCGGTGGGTATGTGGTGCAGGAGATCGTGGACACCACGCCCGAGGATCACCTCCTGTGCGGCGAGAACAGCGTGCTGCCCACATCGTTCTTCGTGGACTACTCGGCCTATGCCTCGGTGGGGCTGGGCAAGCAGCCGGCCTGGGGAGGCGTCTGCCGAGGCTCGATGTCCGAAATCGTCAACATCGTGGGCGGTGGCGGTGTTCTTCCCCTCATCACCACGGAAGTCGCTTCGAAGCTTTTGACCGCGTGGAAGGCGCTTTAAAGCGTCTCGAGTACGGAAGGAGAGAGAACACACATGGCCTGGGAAACTTCTGGCTGGCAGACCGCTGAGTCACCGACGGCGAACGAGCTGTTGATGCAGCAGTCGCAGCGCACGTTCATGACCCGCGTGTACGCGTGGATGTTCGTGGGCTTGATGATCACGGGTGCCACCGCGTTCGCGACGGTGGCGAACCAGGCGTGGCTCTCCACGGTCCTGCAATGGCGCTTCGGGCTGATCATCGCGCAGTTGGGGCTGGTGCTGGCGCTCTCGGGGCTGGCGCCTCGGCTGTCCGGCCCGGTGGCGGGCGCCCTGTTCGTCCTCTATTCGGCGCTCACGGGGACGACGCTGTCCGTCATCTTCCTCGTCTACACCATGGGCTCCATCGGGCAGGCGTTCTTCCTGGCCGGAGGTGTCTTCGCGGCGATGGCGCTCTACGGCACCTTCACCAAGAAGGACCTCGATGCGTGGAAGAGCTTCCTGTTCATCGGGCTCGTCGGCATCGTGCTCGCGGGCGTGGTCAACCTGTTCCTGAGCAGTGACGGGCTCGGCTTCGTCACCGCCTGCGCCACGGTCCTCGTCTTCGCGGGCCTCACGGCGTACGACAACCAGAAGCTGCGCCAGTATCACGCGAGCAGCGGCTTCAGCAGCGCCGCGACCCTCAGCATCGTCGGTGCGCTGATTCTCTACCTGGACTTCGTGAATCTGTTCCTCGCGATGGTCCGGCTGTTCGGCAAGCGCCGCTAAGTCTCCACCCCCAACGCGGTCCCCCAGGCGGGGCGCTGGCGTGCCACCCGGCACGTTTCAGCGCTCCGCCTTCGTCTTTTCTGGGCCCACCCAGACATCCAGCAAACGTCCGCGAGTGATCACGACCAGTTGCGCGAGCGTGACGTTACATGCAACGCCACCGTGTCAACACGACGGTGAACGGGGCTATTGCCACGGCGGCCGGCACGCTCTAGATCGGCGCCCCTGCCCGTCCGCACGCCTCACGGCCAGCCGCCCCGGCACGGTTCCTTGCCGGTCCAAACACCCCTCCAAACAGTGGGTAGGCAAATGCCCAGCACTATATATTGTGGAAGAATGGGGCTGGACGGCGGTGTCGGGGACCTCGGACGAAGCCACGTGGGCGGTCCCGGAGTGGCCCCCTCTCACTGGAGCGAGCACCCCTCCAGTCAATCGGCGCGGGCGCGTGACGCGCGCGTCACGCGGGCCCCCCGAAACCTTTCGCGGACCACCGAGACAACCCTCGGAATCTCGCGACATTAGCGTTTTGCAAAATTTTGCATCAGCACTCTGAGTGGACACTGGAGGCCGGCGACATGGAGACGGAGCTGAGCGCGAACCCCGCGGTGAATGGGTCGGAGCGGCGTAGGACGAGGGCCAAGGCGGAGGGGGGCGCGACGGGGCTCACCGTGGAGCGGTTCTTCACGACGCCCGGCGTGGATCCGGCCGATGAGCTGGCGTGGGAGTACCGCAGCGCGAGCATCACCGGCGAGGACGGCAAGGTCGTCTTCGAGCAGAGGGACCTCGAGGTTCCGCGTCCCTGGTCGATGCTGGCGACGAACGTGGTGGCGTCGAAGTACTTCCGCGGGACGCCGGGCACTCCCGAGCGGGAGTCGAGCGTGCGCAAGTTGGTGGCGCGCGTGGTGGACACCCTCACGCGCTGGGGCGTGGACGGCGGCTACTTCGCGAGCGACGCGGACCGCGACGCGTTCCATGCCGAGCTGACCCACCTGCTCTTGCGCCAGAAGGCGGCGTTCAACTCGCCCGTCTGGTTCAACGTGGGCGTGGAGGAGAAGCCGCAGTGCTCCGCGTGCTTCATCAACAGCGTGGAGGACTCCATGGACTCCATCCTCGGGCTGGCGCGGACCGAGGGCATGCTCTTCAAGTACGGCAGCGGCACGGGCAGCAACCTCTCCTCGCTGCGCGGCAGCAAGGAGCTGCTCGCGGGGGGTGGCACCGCGTCCGGCCCCGTGTCGTTCATGAAGGGTTTCGACGCGTTCGCCGGTGTCATCAAGAGCGGCGGAAAGACGCGGCGCGCGGCGAAGATGGTCATCCTCAACGCGGACCACCCCGACATCCTCGAGTTCATCCGCTGCAAGGCGACCGAGGAGAAGAAGGCCTGGGCGCTCATCGAGGCGGGCTACGACCCGTCGTTCAACGGCGAGGCGTACGCGTCGGTGTTCTTCCAGAACTCGAACAACTCGGTGCGCGTCACCGACGACTTCATGAAGGCCGTGGTCAACGATGCGCCGTGGACGACACGCGCGGTGCGCGATGGGCGCGCGCTGGAGACCCACCGGGCCCGCGACCTGTTCCGGGAGATCTCCGAGGCCGCGCACCTGTGCGGCGACCCGGGTCTCCAGTTCGACACCACGGTGAACGCCTGGCACACGTGCGCGGGCACGGCGCGCATCCACGCGTCCAACCCCTGCTCCGAGTACATGTTCCTGGATGACTCGGCTTGCAACCTGGCGTCGCTCAACCTGATGCACTTCCGCACGCTGGACGGTGGCTTCGATGTCGCCGCCTTCAAGCACGCGGTGGACGTGGTGCTGCTGGCTCAGGAGATCATCGTCGGCTTCAGCCGCTACCCCACGGACCGCATCGAGCGGAACAGCCACGACTACCGCCCCCTCGGGCTGGGCTACGCCAACCTGGGCGCGCTGCTGATGGCCAGCGGCCTGCCGTACGACTCCACCGCGGGCCGGAACTACGCGGCGGCCATCACCTCGCTCATGTGTGGCGAGGCCTATGCGATGAGCGCGCGCATCGCGGGCAAGCAGGGCTCGTTCGCCGGCTACGCCAAGAACGCCGAGCCCATGCTGGGGGTCATCCGCAAGCACCGCAAGGCCGCCTACGCCGTGCAGCCCGAGGGCGTGGGCGCGGAGCTGTTCGAGGCCCAGCGTCACGCGTGGGACGAGGCGATGTCGCTCGGCACCGAGAACGGCTTCCGCAACAGCCAGGTGACGGTGCTCGCGCCCACGGGGACCATCGGCTTCATGATGGACTGCGACACCACCGGCATCGAGCCGGACATCGCGCTCATCAAGTACAAGAAGCTCGTGGGCGGCGGGATGCTGAAGATCGTCAACCAGACGGTGCCGTTCGCGCTGGAGAAGCTCGGCTATTCGCAGACGCAGGCGCACGACATCGTCGCGTACCTCGACCGTCAGGACACCATCGAGGGCGCGCCCTTCCTCAAGAGCGAGCACCTGCCGGTGTTCGACTGCGCGTTCAAGCCCGCCAAGGGCCAGCGCAGCATCGCGTGGATGGGGCACATCCAGATGATGGAGGCGTGCCAGCCGTTCCTCTCCGGCGCCATCTCGAAGACGGTGAACATGCCCACTGACGCCACGGTGGAGGACATCGAGAAGGCGTACCTGGAGGCGTGGAAGCGCGGCCTCAAGGCCATCGCGGTGTATCGCGATGGCTGCAAGCGGACCCAGCCGCTCAACACCTCGACCCAGGCCGCGGCGCCGCAGCCGGCGGCCCCCGAGGTGGCTCCCGCCGTCACGCCCGAACCCCATGCGCAGCGGCGTCGCCTGCCGGACGAGCGCCAGTCCATCACGCACAAGTTCTCCATCGGCGGCCATGAGGGCTACCTCACGGTCGGCATGTACGAGGACGGCACGGCCGGCGAGCTGTTCGTCGTGATGGCCAAGGAGGGCTCGGTGGTGAGCGGGCTGATGGACAGCTTCGCCACCAGCGTGTCGCTGGCGCTCCAGTACGGCGTTCCGCTGCGCGTGCTCGTGGACAAGTTCATCCACACGCGCTTCGAGCCGAGCGGCTTCACGGGCAACCGCGACATCCCCATCGCGAAGTCCATCACCGACTACATCTTCCGGTGGCTCGCGCTGAAGTTCATGCCCGCGGAGCAGAGCCAGGACGAGATCGAGGTCCTGCCCGTGCTCGTGCAGGGTTCGGCGGTGCCGGTCGCGCACGCAGAGCCCGCTGCGGTCCAGGTCCCCGCGCAGCACTCGCGCAGCACGTGGCGGAATCAGGCGGACGCGCCTCCGTGCCACACGTGCGGCGCCATCATGGTGCGCAGCGGTGCCTGCTACAAGTGCGCGAACTGCGGCACCACGAGCGGGTGCAGCTGAGTCCTCGCGGCTCGGTGAGAAGGGATGGGGCTCCGGTGGCGTGTTCCACCGGGGCCCTGTTCATTTCAGCGGCTCAGCCCGCCCGCTCGTGCTGCTGGAGCCGCCCATACGTCGCGGTGACCTTCTCCGCGACCCGGGTGACCTCCGCGAGCATCTCCGGAGCCACGGGCGCAGGGCCGTGCTCGGCCACGAAGAACGCGACGGGACGACCGCGCACGCGCAGGGGCGCGACCAGCAGGTGCGACGCGGGCTCGCACAGCGCCGTGAAGATGGTCTCGTCCTGAGGGCAATCCGGCGTGCTGAACACGCGAGGAGCCCCGCTCGACAGCGCCGAGGCGAACAGGGACGGCGACTCCAGGTCGACGGACAGGGCAGCGACCTGAGGGCTCTCACTGCCAGCGCCCCACGCGCGGCCGACTCGCGCGAGGCCGAAGCTCTCTCCCAACAGGAAGGCGCGGCGGAAACGCCCCGCGCTGTAGGCCAGGAGCAGCTTGCCCACCAGTGCCTGCGTGCCCACTCGGTCCAGGACCGAGAGCAGTTGGTCCGCGCTGACGGCGGGCCCCTCCGTCGGAGTCTCCAGCGATGCACTCGCGGCGGCGAGCAGCGCCATGGCGGCGTCGTTGCCATCAGCGGGCGGCTGCCACGGCTGCATGAAGTCCCAGGCCGAGGCCAGGGCCACGTCGTCACTCTCGTGCGCGACCGAGGCGGGCGCATCCAGCTCCACCGCGCGCCCGTTCCATGAGGGCTCCGATGGCTCCTGCGCCGCGGCCCCCTGCCCTTGCCAACCGACGAACTCCCAGGTCGAGGCGAGCTGCATCGGCTCATCCGAGGCCGGACCGAGATCATCGAGTTCGATGGGCACGCGAACGCGCCGCTCGGGGACGGGAGCGGGCTCGGCCGGAGCGGACTCCAGGCCCCACGCGTGAGCGGATGGTCCCTCGGCGGCCTCGTCTTGAATGGCCACGATGGGCGCCGACGCGAACGACTCTTCCGGGAGCGTGGAGATGTGCTCGCGTGCAGGGTGGGACTGGGGCTCGGTTGGACTTGCGGTGCCAGTCTCTTGAGCCGACTTCGGATGCGCGTGCGGTGTCGACGGCGCTCCGGGCGCGGACTCCATGGCGTGCGCGTCGTGGGGAGGCTCGGACTCCGTCGCCGCTGTGGCGGGACTGAGTTCAGCGCCCTGTGCGGAAGTCCCTGCGGACGAGGGCTCCTCTGGCCGGACAGGCGCCACGTGCGCCAGGCCCTGGACATCCTGCGCACTCACAGACGGTGTGGACTCGGAGGGCGATGCATTGTCGTCCCCCTGTCCCACGACTTCGATCAACCCGCTGGGCGATGCAGCGTTTCCATCCGGTCCTGGCGCAACGGGATCTTCGTCATGCTGTCCGAGGGGTGCGGTCGCAACCCCCGTCTGCTCGCCAGACACGCGCTCCACTTCGAACAACTCGATGGACGCGGCCGTGTCTCCAGCGTGCCCCGTGGCCTTTGCGTCTCCTGCCCCCACGACACCGGGAGATGGAGTGGAGCCCTGCTGCGCTGAGGGCTCGAGCTCTGGTGCACCTCCTCCGATGGGCGACGCGGCGGTTGCAGGTTCCTCTTCGCCCGTGGGCATGAGGCCCGGTGCATCGGTCGAGGCATCCCGGTGCTTGACGCCCGTGCTCTCGCCCACCGACGTGTGAGCAACAGCCTCGACCTGGGTCTTGCCTGCGGCGTTGTCTCGCTCCGCGGTGGACTCTGCTACCGCGCGGGGCGCAGGAGGCGCTGCCTGAGGCGCAATCGAAACGGCCACAGCCTCGGCGGTCGTGGCTCCGAGCGTCGTTTCGACTCCTGGCACCGCGCTGATGGCCGCTACGCCAGCAGGCTCGGGGCTGGTGGACTCCGTCCGGCCTGGTACGTCGCCGTGAGAATTGCCCGCTGAGCGCGCGATGGCGTCGACATGCTCGACCCCTTCGCCCTGCGATTGCGCTCCAGCCGGTGCGCCCTCCCCAACGAGTTCGGAGAGTTCAGCCGGAGTTGGCGGTTCGATGACATCGACGAGATGAGACACGTCGGCCGAAGCAGCGTCGACCGCGTTGCTCCGTTTCGAGTCGGGCTCGACGGCAATGGCAGGAAGCGGGACGGATGCCCACTGTTCCTCGGAGAGCGGCGCGCCGGAATCGGAGCGCAGGGCAGACTCCGCCGTGAAGGCAAGGCTGCTGGCCTTGGCGTCCTCCGTTGATCCGAAGGGCTCAGGCGTAATGCCTGATTCAGCGACCCACTCGAAGGCACCCGCTGAATCCGCCAGCAGCGATTCACCCGGCGTTGCGGCATTCGCTTCGTTGGCGATGTCGCGTTCCGAAATGGGCTGTGGCTTCTCCTGCGACGGCACCGATGCATCGAGAGCCTGCGCGGCGACCTCCTGCGCTCGCGGCGTCTGTGCCGTGCTCGCCGAGAGTTCGGAGACAGGGAGCGTTGACGGCTGTGCCAGTTCACCGGTCTCGTCTGCAAAAGACCGTGGCTCATCGACACGGACGGCTTCAGCACCCGTCACGTCCGCAGGCAGCTCCAAGTTCGACACGTCGGACTGGGCACCGTCGATACCCTTCAGCTCCGAATCAGTGGCATCTCCCCACGACAGCTCGGTGAAGGCCTCCGGGACCGAATCCGCGTCAACGGAGTCGCTTGCCAGCGTGTCGATGAACTCAATGGGCTCCGAGCCGACGAGGTCCGCGGGCTCATCCGCCGGCAGAGCCAGAACTAGTGGGGCGAGCGTCGCAGACAACTCGACGGGCAACTCTGGCGATGGAGACTCCGGCAGAACATCGAACGCCGAGGCCCATGTGGAGCGCTCTTCGGATGCCGATGCGCCTTCGAGCGACTGCGCGTCGTGACCATCGACGAGAGGCAGCGCGAGTTCAATCGCTCGCGCCTTGCCAGCCACAGCGACGGGTTCGTGCGCGGAGTCCTGCGGATCCGCGAGGACCTCCGGCGCGCTGTCCAGGTCGATGTCGAGGACATCGGAATCGAGGGCTTCGATGTCCTCGATTGGCTCCAGCGCGAGCAGGTCCACCGGTTCGCTCTCGATGACATCGGCCGACAACAGCTCGGCGCCCGCCACGAACAGCGGAGGCGTTGGAATGACCGCCTCGTGAGCGGCGTGCGTTGGGAGGGCGAGCGGTGCGCCTCCTGTATCCGTCTCAGTGGTCAGCGCCCCAGGAGGAAACGCGCTGGGGGGCTGTGTGCTCGTCCCGTGGGGGCGTGGGCCGGACTCAAGCGGTGGCAGTGCCGCCGTGCTGGAGGGGTCATGCGCAGATGGAATGGCCCGAGGCGGCTGCTGCGGAACCTGCCCCGAGACAGGCTGAGCGACCGGACGCAGCGCGCCCGGAGGAAGCGAACCCGTGGGGGGACGCACTCCTGCGTCTCCCGCGAACACACCAGCGCCCTGCGGTGCTGGCATGCCTTGCGGCGTCAGTTGCCCAGGCACCAAGGTGGTGGATGGCTTCGCGCCGACGGGAGTGCCCTGCATGGGCAGGGCACGCCCCGCCTCCGGTGGCCCCATCGGCCGAGGCGCCATTCCTGGCGGCGTTCCCGCGACAGCGCGAGGCACGCCACTCGGCACCTGTGCGCCCGCCCCCGGAGGCGGCGCTGTCACACCTGGACGCGGTGGCGTAGCGGGCGTGGCCTCGGCCAGCGGCATCGGAGGACTCGCCGGGCGAGGGGCGTTCCCCGATGCGGCGTCGGTCAGAGGCAGCGCGGACACGGCAGGACGCGATGACAGTCCAGGTGCGGCAGCGCTCGCCGGGGCATCGGCCGACGCCATCGGGGGACCGCCTGCACGCGGCGCGGAACCAGGGCCGGATGCATGGGCGTCCGGGGACGGAATCGAGGCACCCGCTGGGCGGGGGGATGCGCCCAGCCCAGCGTTCAGAGGGCTGCTGTCAGGCCGAGACACCGGAGGCCCACCTGGACGAGGTGCCATGGCGGACGGCACACCCTCGAGCGGCATCGGGGGGCCCGCGGGCCGAGCTCCCATGCCCGGCGCTCCGGCCACACGTCCAGCCTCAGCTGGCGGGCCCGATGGACGCGGTGCCATCCCTGGAGGCTGCGCACTCCCTGGAGGCATCCCCGGCCCCGTCGGGGGACCCAGCGGACGCGACGCAGGCCCCTGCACAGGCCCCGGCGGACGCGAGGCCGTGGGCGGTGGCCCGATGGGCTTCGGGGCCATTCCGGGAGGCTGCGGCGGTCCGCTGGGAGCAGTGGCGCGCATCCCGGGGGGAATCGCTCCCGCTTGCGCGACCGGAGTACTCGCGGCTCCCGGCGGCGCACTTCCAGGCCGCGCCGTCATCCCGGGAGGTTGGGCGATGCCCGAGGCCCGCTCTTCTCCTCCCACCGGGCTGAGACCTGGAGACGACGGACGACGAGGGGGGCCTCCAGGATTCGCCCCCGCGACAGCGGGCATTCCTGGCGAAGAGGCTCGCGATGCGCCTCCCGCCGGAGGTCCACCCGCTCGCGACTGCATCCCCGGCGGCTGCCCAGCTCCGCTCGGCATGGCTCCCATCACGACGGGTGCCGCAGGGTCCTGTACGCCCGCCGATCGCGCCTGCACGCTGGACGACGGTGCGCCCGCACTCGACGCGGCCCCCGCAGGGCTCGGCGCCGCTGACTCGTACCCTCCCGCCACGCGAGACTGCATGCCGGGTGGCAGAGACGACGCGCTCGACATGGTGCCTGTCACGAGCGGCGCCGATGCGTCCTGGCCTCCCATCGCTCGCGACTGCGCACCGGACAGCTGCGCGGATCCGCTCGGAATGGCGCCCGCAGCATGGGGCGCCGCGGGACTCGGCGCTCCCGCCGCGCGCGCCTGCATCCCCGGCGGCTGTGCGCCACTGCTCGGCATCACGCCCGTCACGATGGGCGCCGCCGCGTCCGGAGCTCCCGTGCGCGCCTGCATCCCCGGCGGATGCATGGGCGAAGTCGGGCGCGCGGGTGGCGGAGCCATGGGTGTGCGGGGCGGCTCGGACGGCGCGAGGCGCGGCGGCGCTCCTGGCCTGGAGCCCGCGACCGGCGACAGCACAGGCGGACCTCCCGTGGCCCCAGACGACAACACAGGCGGCGCGACCTGCGCCTCACCATCCTCGGTGAAGTCGATCATCGCCTCGGATGACGAGAGTGGACCTCCGCTGGCGCGCAGCGGATCCGTGTCTCCAGCCTCCGGGGCCCATTGCACCGCGGCCTCCTCGACCGGCTCCGCGTCATCACTCAGGAACTGCCCCGGCGCGAGCCCTCCGAACATCGCCGCCGCACCGGGCTCGGCGCGCACCGGCGCTGGAGGCATCGAGGCTGGAGGCGCCACGCCGGGCGCCATCGCCGCGGGCCTGGATGGAGTGGCTGGCAACGGTGCAGCCGGACGCCGCGCCGCCGCCGATACAGTCTTCGGCCGCGACGAGCGCACCGGCCGCTGAATCCCGTAGCGCCGAAGCTGGTACTCGAAGAGCCGAAGCTCAGGCGTCACGTGCGGAATGATGCGCAGCCCCGTGATGAACCCCAGGGCGTCCACGTGTTGGATCTCCAGCGGGCTCGCCAGCGCGACCTTCAGCCTCCGCCCCTCCTGCCCCAACGGAAACGCGAGGTGCTTCTCCGCCTGCGCCGCCGTCAGCAGCTTGAGCGTCGCCTCGGGGACGACGTCGAAGTCCGCCTCCATCGCCACCGGCAGGCGCAGCTGCTCCCCCAGCGCCATGCCCAGCGTGTCGATGTCCAGCAACCCCATCTCCACCAGATGGGTCCCCAGCCGGCCGCCGTAGATGAGCTGGGAGTTCAACGCCTCGTCGAGCTGCGCCTGCGTGATGAGGCCCTTGCGGACCAGGATCGCTCCGAGCTTTTCGGCCATGGGAGGGCCGATTCTAGACAGCTTCCCGCGTCCGATACTGGCCCCTTTGGTCCACTCGCTCACCCACACCGGGCTCGCGTCCGCCGGAGGCACAGCCTCACCACCCGAGGTACGCTCGACGTGAAATCACGAACACTCCGAGCGCGCGAATCCGCTCGGGTTCAGGGCGAGCCTCGCCGGTAGAGGTCCGGCGTGTTGACCTCCATGAAGGTCGAGGGATTGCCCAGGGGCTTGAACCCGGACTGCGCATACAGCCCGTGGGCGTCCCGGGTGGCCAAGAGCCACCGCCGCAAGCCCTGTAGCTCGGGGTGGGCCATGATGCAGGTCATCAGCCACTTGCCCAACCCGAGGCCTCGGGTGGACTCGGAGACGAACACGTCCGCGATGTACGCGAACGTGGCGAAGTCCGTTGTCACCCGGGCAAAGCCCACCAGTTCGCCCGAGTCTCGCGCGTAGATCCCGAACGGCAGCGAGTTCGCGCATGCGCGCTGCACCACCTCCAACGGGATGCCCGCCGCCCAATAGGACGTCTGGAGGAACTGGTGCACGCGCGTCACGTCAACCCGGGCGCGGTCTGTGCTGATGACAAAGCCATCCCGCGTCCACTGCTGGATCTGCATCCCGCGACTCCGTCAGTAAGCGTTCTTCGACAAGAAGCCTCCCAGCGCGGTCCGCAGGAGGATCTTCAGGTCCATGAGCAGCGACCAGTTCTCGATATAGTAGAGGTCGTACTCGATGCGCTTCTGAATGGAAGTCTGGCCGCGCAGGCCGTTGACCTGCGCCCAGCCGGTGATGCCCGCCTTCACCTTGTGCCGCAGGTGGTAGCGCGGAATCTGACGCTTGAACTCCTCGATGAACACGGGGCGCTCGGGGCGAGGCCCCACGAGGCTCATGTCGCCGCGCAGGACGTTGAAGAACTGCGGCAGCTCGTCGATGGAGTACTTGCGCAGGAACGTCCCGATGGGCGTGCGACGCGGATCATCCGCGCAGGCCATCGTCGCGCCCTGTACCTCCGCGTCGATGCGCATGGTGCGGAACTTGAGGATGGGGAAGGTGCGTCCATCCATCCCCATGCGCTCCTGGCGGTAGAGCACCGGGCCGCGGCTGGTCAGCTTCACCGCGAACGCCGTCATCAGCATCAATGGCCCGCTCACCAAGACCGCCAGCAGTGAGAAGAGGATGTCGAAGGCGCGCTTGGCCACGCGGCTCCAGCCATCCATCGGGTCGCCCTGAAGGCTGATGATGGGCAGCCCGCCGAACTCCTCCAACCCACCGTACAGCGTGATGTACTGGTAGAGGTCCGGCACGACCTTCACGTCCACCGTGCGCAGCGCCAGCTGCTCCATCAGCGGCTTGACCTGCGCCTGGTCCTCCAGCGGCACCGCGATGATGACCTGATCCACCGGCCGCGAATTCAGCACCGCGTCCACTTCCGCCACGTGGCCAACGACCTGCACGCCGTTGACCCACTGCCCCACCTTCTCCGGGCGCAGCGTCAAAAGACCCGTCACGCGGAAGCCCAGCTCCCTGTGGCCCTCCACCGTCTCGATGACGCGGTGGCCCAGCTCACCCGCGCCGATGACGAGGATGGATTTGAGGTTGAAGCCGCGCCGGCGCACCTCGCTCAGCACCAACCGGAAGGCTAGGCGCGACAGCGAGATGAAGATGAAGGCGTAGAGGACGAAGATGGCCAGCGTCAGGCGCGAGTACCGCTCTCGCGCGAAGTACGTCAGCGCCACCAGGATGAGGGTGGCGGTGATGGTGGCCTTGAAGAGCTCGAACAGCTCGCCCACGTTCGTGCGCGAGCGGTTCGTCGCATACAGGCGCGCCTGCTGGAACGTCACCGGGAAGATGACGAGCACCATGGACAACGAGACGAGCGTCTCGTCCCACGGCGGAATGCCCTCGGTGATGGGCACCACCCCGGAGAAGCGCGTGGCGTAGGCAAGCCCGAACGCCAACGCGAGCATCACCACGTCGGCGGCGACCTTGATGGACGTGTAGAAGCGCTGGAGACGACCGAACACCTCTGTGCTCCCGGGAACAAACCGTTTGAGTGGCCTGCCCCCCTGCAAGACCCACACCCTGGGACCGTCGGGCCGTCATTTCCTGGACAGCCCGGATACGCAGGGCCTCCTAGCATGCCGTTCGTCGTGAAACCAATGGGTTGGCCGGACGAACGACTCGCACTCGGGGTGAGGGATGACGGGGGACCCTCGGGAAGTTGGGGAGGGGACGGACAGCCCTGTCACACCCCTGGGGCGCGCGTGGACACTTTGGCGCGGAGCGCCTCGACCTCGGCCTGGATGCCGCGCTGGAAGCTCGCGCGAGAGAAGCGCTCGGCCTGCGCGCGGGCGTCCTCGGCCCGGAAGCCGGGCTCCCAAGCAGCGAAGCGGTGCACGGTGTCGATGAGGGCCTCGGGGGTCTGCTCGGAGAAGAAGAGACCGGTGCGCTCGGTCACGGTCTCCAGCGCCCCCCCCCGCCCCAGCGCGAGCACGGGGCGCCCTGTCGCCTGGGCCTCCAGGGGCGTGATGCCGAAGTCCTCTTCGGGCGTGAAGATGAGCGCGCGCGCATCGCGATAGAGGGTCGGCAGTGCCTCATCTGGCACGGAGCCCAGGAAGCGGATGTGCGGCGGCAAGGGTCCAGAGGTGAGGCGCGCGGCCTCCTGGCCCGTGCCCACCACCCACAAGGGCGTGTCCAGGTGGCGGAAGGCCTCCAGCGCCACGTCGAGCCGCTTGTAGGGCGCGAACGCCCCGAGCCACAGGAAGTACCCCCCCTGCCCTCCGCCATCCAGCGGCAGCCGCGTGAAGCGTTCCAGTTCCACCGGCGGGTGGACGACGGAGGCCTCGCGGCCCCAGAAGCGACGAATCTTCCCGGCGATGTGGCGGCTGTTCGCGACGAAGCGGTCCACGCCCGCCGCCGTGGTGCGGTCCCACCGCTGGAGGTACGGACGCACGGCTCGCGCCGCCGCGCGCACGGGCACGCTCGCTCGACCCGGGCCGAAGTAGTCATCGAAGAGATCCCACATGTACCGCATGGGCGCGTGCACGTAGCTCAGGTGGGGCACGTCGCTCGGGTGCCGCAGGCCCTTGGCCACGCAGTGGCTGGACGAGAGAACCAGGTCGTAGCGCCCCTCCAGCCGCAGGGACTCGATGGCGCGGGGAAAGAGTGGGAGGAAGTGGCGGTAGCGCGCGTGGATGCCCGGGATGTGCTGGAGGAAGGACGTGATGATGCGTCGCTCCTCGATGCGCGGGGGCTGGCTGCCGGGCTGGTGGACGAGGGTGTAGAGGTCCGCGTCGGGGTACAGCTCGCAGAGGGCGTCGAGGACGCGCTCTCCGCCGCGGTGGGTGACGAGCCAGTCGTGGACGAGGGCGACCTTCACGGGGCGCGCCTTGTAGCACCCAGCGCCGCGCCGCGCCGCCCTTCCCGCCCCAGTCCGCCCGTTCGCGCTCGGGGCACGTGGCGCGCCAGGAGCACCCGCCGTGTGGTAGGGCGGGAGTGTGGCCACCCTCCTCATCGACCTGCGCATGGTGCGAGGCCGCTTGCATGGCATCGCGCGCTACGCGCTGGAGCTGGCGCGTCGCCTGCCCGCGCTCGCCCCGGACCTGCACTTCGCCGCCCTCGCGCCACCCGAGGGCCTGCCCACGGACCTGGGCGAGCTGACGCCGCGAATGCCGGTGCACCGCGCGCTGGCGGGGTTCCTCTCGCCCTGGGAGCAGCCCGCGCTGGCGGCCGACCTGGCACGCCTGTCGCCTCGGCTGTTCCACGCGACGTCGTTCTCGCTGCCCCTGCTGTGGCGCGGCACGCTGGTCGCCACGCTGCATGACGCCAACCACGTCGCGCTGCCGGAGAACTACTCGCCCGCCCAGGCCCTCTACTACCGCGCGATCGTCGGCCCGAGGGCGCGCCGGGCCTCCGCGCTCCTCACCGTGTCCGAGTTCTCACGCGAGGAACTCGCGCGTCACCTGGGCCTGTCCCCGTATCGCATCCAGGTCATCCACAATGGCGTGGACGCGCGCTTCCAGCCGCCGTCCGCCAGCGAGGCGCGGGCCTTCCGCGAGCGCCATGAGCTGCCCGCCCGCTACGTGGCCGCGGTGGGCAACGCCAAGGCCCACAAGAACCTCGCCCTCCTGCGGCACGTGGCCCCCGAGCTGCCCGTGCCCGTGGTCCTCCTGGCGGGCCGGGGCGCGGTGGCGCACGAGTTGGGGCTGCACGAGAACGTGGTGGACCTGGAGGAGCTTCCCGAGTCCGACATGCCGCTGTTCTACGGCGCGGCGGCGGCGCTCTTGCTGCCCTCGAAGTACGAGGGATTTGGCCTGCCCGCCCTGGAGGCCATGGCCACGGGCTGTCCCGCGCTCGTGGCGGATGCGACGTCGCTGCCCGAAGTGGTGGGGAACGCGGCCGTGCGCCTGCCCCCAGATGACGTCCAGGCATGGAAGGACGCGACGCTGCGCATCCTCCGGGACGAGCCCCAGCGTCGCGAGCTCATCGAGCTGGGGCGCGAGCGCGCCGCGCGCTTCACCTGGGACGACTGCGCGGTGCGCACGCTGGCGACCTACCGGCGCGCGCTGGCGACCACGCCAGGCTGAGTCCACCGCTACGCGCGGGGACCATCCGCGCTGGAGTGGGCCTCGCCACGAAGCACTTCACTGCCATCGGCCAATCCCAGGCCCCAGACGAACATGAACGACAGGTGCACGCTGGGGTGGAATGGCAGGTAGTGCACCAGCGCCAGCACGTGGAAGCCCACGAAGGACAGCAGCGCGCCCGTGGCCGCGAGCGAACCCGCGCGGTGCCTGCGAACCAGCGCGCGCGCCAGGGCCCCGTGCATCAGCGCGAGCAACACCAGACCCACCAGCCCCGTCTCCGCCCAGGCCGTCAGCCACAGGTTATGGGAGTCCGTGGCCAGGAGGTCCGTGATGCCCGTCTCCGCCTGCGTCGCGAGGGCCGCCGGCTTGTGGTTGCCGAAGCCCACGCCCACGAGCGGATGCTCGCGCACGAGCTGCCAGCCCACGGACATCGCCAGCGAGCGCTCGCCGCTGCCGAACAGGTTGTCCACCGCCTTGGCGAAGCGCTCGCGCCACGCGGGGGTCACCGCCACGGCGACCACCATCGCCATGGCCACCACCAGGCCCGCGCGACGGGGCGTCCCGCGCAACAGGAGCAGCAGCGCCAGCACGCACACGCCCAGCGCCGCGCCCAGAGCAGCCCGCGCGAACGCGCCGTAGAGAGAGACGAGCAGGCCCATCACCACCGCGCCCGCCAGCAGGCGGCGGCGCAGTGAGCGCGCCTCACCCAGCACCGCGAGAGCAGGCCCCAGCGCGGCGATGGCGCCGTGTGCGAAGCGCAGGCGGTGGAAGAAGAAGCCCCCGGCGGCATAGCGCGGCTCGTCTTCCGTGCCGAAGTTCTCGTGCAGCCGCGACAGGTTGAGCTTGAGGAATCCAGGCGGCTCCCACGGCCAGCGCACGCGGTGCTGGAAGAAACCAAGCGCTGCCGCCACGAGCCAGCCACCCGCGACGATGGCCGCCAACAGGAGCCACGGCACGCCCAGCGTCCCCACGCACGCCACCGCCGCGCCCGCCACGGTGTCGAGCGACTGTCCATAGCGCGCACCGCGAGGCCACTTCGAGGCCGCGCCCGTCATCAAGGCCACCGCCGGAGACACGAGCTGCCACCCGCACAGCGCCACGCTGGCCAGGACGAAGGCGCGCACATCCGACGCGAGCCGCAGACGTCGCGACACCGCGAGCCAGAGCGCCACCGCCGTGCACAACACCGCGCCAGCTTGGAGCACCGCTTCAGCGAGGACGAGCCCCACCGCGTACAGGCCCAGGACGAAGGAGACAAGGCGACCCAGGCGAGCGCTGGAGGGACGAAGGTGTTCAGGGTTCATGGCGGGCCTCACCCACGCGAGGCGCCGCGCAGGCTACCTCACCGCCAGCCGTCGTCGCGGATGTCGTGAACGCCCCCCCGCCAGATGGATGGGAGGAGCGGACTAGCGCAAGGCGAACCAACGACGCGGCAGGTGGACCCAACCCTCGCCGCGCAGCCACAGGGCGGCGGCGGCCACGGACAACAAGAACATCGGCATCCAGGCCGCCACCGAGGGCGACAGCCGCTCGGAGAGCACCAGCGTGCGGCAGATGACGATGAGGCCCCACATCGCCACGGTGATGAGCAGCCCCTCGACGATGGCGGCGGTCAGGTGGCCTCGGCGGCTCGTACGCAGCGCGAGCCCCACGGCCAGCAGCGCGGCCGGCAGCCCGGCCAGCGAGTAGGCAAAGCGGCTGTGCATCGCGAGCTCGTACTGGCGCGTGTCCAGGCCCACCTCCGCGCGCGCCACCACCTGCTCGCGCAGCTCGCGCACCCGCATCTGCTCGGGCCGCCCCGGACGGATGCGGAACGTGCGCGCGCCCACGCCCAGGTCCACTTCGCGGGATGCGTCCTGCCGGACCTGCGTGTGCCCGTCGTCCGTGAAGGAGCGCTCGATGACGTCCGTCAGCTCCCAGCGCGTCCCGTCCACGGACTGCATGTGGGCCGCGTCCAGCCGACTGCGCAGCCGGAAGTCCTTCGTGAGCGTGAGGACAGAGACGTTGTCGAAGCCGCCCTGCGCGTCCCCCCCCCGCAGGAAGAAGATCTGATTGCCCCGGCGGAACCACTGCTTCGGCGTGTAGTAGAGGCCCCAGTCGCCCCAGCGATTGAAGCGCTGGGTGGTGATGTCGTCCACGCGGCGCCCGGCATGCGTGGCCACCCGCTCCTCGAAGAACACGAGCCCCACGCACGCCACTGCCGCACACACGCCAATCGGGACATAGAGCGCTGACGGCCCGAAGGTGAGCGCGCGCATCGCCGTCACCTCGCCCCGCTTGCGCAGCGAGGACACCGTGGTCCCCGCGGCCAACAGCAGCGCCGCGGGCCCGAGCTGCTGCACGGCCACCAGCCCCTTGTAGCCATACAGCTTCATCACGTCCCACACCCAGCCCTCGCCGCCATACGCCTTCGCTCGATCGACGAAGTCCACGACGAGGAACACCGCCACCACGCCCGCCAGGATGCCCACGAAGCTGAGCAGGTACGTGCGCAGCACGTAGCCGAAGAGCGTGCCCTTCACCGCACCGTCCCCGAGCGACTCACGCGCACCATCGCCACCACGCCCAACACCATGAACAGCACGTTGGCGAGCTGCCCCGACAGCAGCACCGGCATCTTCCCCTGCTGGCCGAGCTGCTCGAACGCGCGGCTCAGCAGGTAGTACAGGACGTATCCACCCAACGTGAGCAAGTAGCCCCAGGCCCGTCCCGCCTGCCGTCGCCCGATGGCGAGCGGCGTGGCCAGGAGCGCGAACGCAACGGGCGCGAGGGCATTGCCCCACCGGCTGTGCAGCGCCATCAAGAAGGGCTTGGGGTCCTCTTGCCGCTCCTCCGCGTCCCTGGCCGCGGCGATCAACTCCACGGGCGTCAGCTCCTCCTTCGGCGAGCGGAAGCGGTTGCGCCGCGTGAGCGAGCCTCCGATGCCCACGTTCATCTCCGCCCGCTCGAAGCCGACGACGCTGTAGTCCACTGAAGAGCGATTGGCCCGGTGCACCTCGCCCTCCTCCAGCGCGATGGTGAGCCCCTCGCCTTTCGACGCTCCCACCTTCCCGCGATGCGCGAGCACCAGCAAAGGAGCGCTCGGGTCACGGTCGTCATGGAGCAGGACGTTCGTCCATGCGCCCCCGGGCGTGACTCGCTCCGCGTACAGCGTCAGGTCGCTCAGGTCCTCGTAGAACACGCCGGACTTCACGTCACCGGCGACGTTCTTCTGGATGACCTCGTTGACCAGCTCCTTCACGCTGGTGAGCCCCCACGGCTCCGCGGTGGACGTGAGCAGCCCCATGAGCGCGCTGAGCACCAACCCCACGCCCAGCGGCGCCGCCAGCAGCTGCATGGGCCCGATGCCCAGGGCCTGGAGCGCGGTCAACTCCCGGTCCTCGCCCAGCCGCCCCAGCCCCAGCAGGATGGCCAGCAGGAAGGCGATGGGCAGCGCCATCACCAGGAAGTGCGGCGACAGGTACGCGATGAGCCGCCCCAGGTCCCCCAACGTCACCGCGGATCCAAGCAGCACCTCCGTGCCGCGCAGGAACTGCATGACGAAGAGCAACAGGAACATGAACGCCAGCCACACCGCGAGGGGGACCAGCAGCTCCCGGAGCAGGTAGCGCGCAAGCAGCTTCACGGACTCGCCCGGAGCCCCCGCGCGCCAATGTCCGAGCGGAAGTGCATGCCCTCGAAGCGCACCGCCGACACGGCCGCGTAGGCCCGCTCACGCGCCTGCACGAGGTCATCGCCCCGCGCGCACACCGTGAGCACCCGGCCACCCGCCGTCACCAGGTCGCCTTCCTTCTGCGCCACGCCCGCCAGGAACACCCTGCCGTCGGCCGGCACCGCGTCCAGCCCGTCGATGCGCTGGCCCTTGCGCGGCGCCTCGGGATAGCCCTCCGCCGCCATCACCACGCCCACCGACACCCCGGGCCGCTGAACCAACGGGCGCGACACCAACGTCCCTCGCGCGCAGGCATCCAGCAGGGGCAGCAGGTCCTCGCCGAGCTGGAGCATCAACACCTGCGTCTCCGGGTCTCCGAAGCGCGCGTTGAACTCCAGCACCTTGGGCCCGCTCTTCGTCAGCATCAGCCCGGCGTAGAGCACGCCGCGCAGGGGTGTGCCGCGCGCCTTCAGCGCCGCCAGCGTGGGCGCGATGACGCGCTCGCCCGCCTCGATGAGCGCGTCGCCGGTGAGGAACGGCACGGGGCAGTACGCGCCCATGCCTCCCGTGTTGGGGCCCGCGTCACCGTCCCCCACCCGCTTGTGGTCCTGCGACAGGGGTAGCAGCACGTAGCGCTCGCCGTCGCAGAGAGCCATGAGCGACACCTCCTCGCCCTCGAGCAGCTCTTCCAGGACCATGCGCTGGCCCGCCGAGCCCATGGCGCCCACCGCGCGAACCCCCTCGCGAGCGGTCGCGACATCCGGCGCCACGATGACGCCCTTGCCCGCCGCGAGTCCGTCCGCCTTCACCACGATGCGGCCCTGGGCGACTGCGTAGGCCTCCGCCTCGGCCACGTCCGTGAACACGCGGAAGGCCGCGGTGGGCACCCCCGCCTCGGCCATGATCTCCTTGGCGAAGGCCTTGGAGCCCTCGATGCGCGCGGCGGCCGCCACGGGCCCGAAGCAGGGGATGCCCGCGGCACCGAGCGCATCCGCCACGCCCGCCACCAGCGGCGCCTCCGGGCCCACCACCACCAGGTCCACCTTCTCCGCGCGCGCCAGCGCGACGACGGCCTCGGGGGACTCGGCGTTCACCGGCACGTTGGTGCCCCACTGCGCGGTGCCCGGGTTGCCGGGAGCGCACAGCAGCTTCGTGAGCCGGGGGCTCTGGGACAGCTTCCACGCGAGCGCGTGCTCACGTCCACCCGAGCCAAGCAGCAGGACCTTCACGTCAACCTCGCTGGTTCAACAGATAGAGCAACCGCTTGGCGGGGAGGTTCTCCGCGTCCAACCCCACCACGCGCAAGAGCGTCGCGCTCGAAGTCGCCGGATGCGTGTCCACCTCCAGCTCCGCCAGCTTCACCTGCGCGGTCACGAGCGACTGCGACAACCGGAGCGCCTCGCGCAGCGAACGCTTGGCGGGCTCGACCTGACGCGCATCGGCCAGCGCGAGCCCCAGCGCCAGATGCGCCACGGGAAGCTGCCGGCCCACCGTCACGGCTTGCGTCGCCAGGGAGCGCGCCGCCGTCGCATTGCCCGCGCGCAGCGCGATGAGCGCGCGGTATGCCAGCGCGTTCGCGTTGTTGCTGTCCACCTCGAGCACGGCCTTGAAGTGGCGCTCCGCCACGTCCACCGCGCCCTGCTCGAAGCGCAAGAGGCCCTCGTACAGCAGGGGACGCACGTCCTCCGGGTGTCCCTCGCCGAGCGCGAGGATGACGCCCTCGATCCCCTCCAGCGTGTCCTCGGGACGCAGCCAGAAGCGCGTCACCGCGGGCCGAGGCGCCAGCCGCAGCGGATCCGCGTCCTGCGCCTGGAAGAGAATACGGAAGGTCTCGTCCCGTCGGGTCCCGCCAGCCGCCGCCGCCACGCCCGCCAGCAGCTTCGCGTCCAGCCTCCGCGCGTCCAACTCCACCGACTGCTGGAAGCGCTCCAGCGCCTCGGCGGGCTTCTTCTCCAGGAGCAGCACGCGGCCCTCCAGGAGCTTCTCGAGCGCGGCGTCCTCCAAGCGTCCCTGGCAGGCCGCCCAGTGCGTGCGCGCCTTGGCCACATCCTTGGCTGAATCCTTCCGGCCCAGCGCGACCAACAGGAGCTGCAGGTGCGCCTCGGGCAGATTGGGCATCAGGCCCAGGGCCTCGTCCGCGGCCTTCACCGCGGCCTCTGCATTGCCCGCCGTCCGCTCCGCCGCCGCCAGATGCGCGAGCACCTCGGCGACCTCACGCGGGGCATAGCGAGCGCGGCCCTTCAGCAGCGCGCGAAGCTCTCGCGCCGCGGCGCCGGGACTTCCTTCGCCCTGGTAGCGCAGCACCGCGAGCGCCAGCGGAGCCCGCAGGTCTCCCGTCTGCGACTTCACGCGAGCCTCGTACAACCGCCGCGCCTCGGCCGGCTCGCCCACTTCCTGGTAGATGCGCGCGAGCGCCGCCAGGCTGTCCCAGTCCGTGGGGTCCAGCTCCAGCCGCTTGCGCAGCTTCTCCAGCGCGAGCGAGTACTCGCCCGCGGCCTCGTGCGCGAGCGCACGGTAGAAGTGCACGCGCTTGAGGTCCGGCGCCAGCTCCAGCGCCGAGTCGAACCGCTCGCGGGCCAGCTCCTTCGACGTGGACAGGTACGCGCGCCCCAACACCAGGTACGCCTCGGCCTTCTGCGCCGGCGTGGCCGTCTTCAAGGCCAGCACCGAGTCAGCCAGCGTGCGCGCCCGCTCCCACAGTTCCGGCTGGCGCGTGCGCGTGAGCAGCAGGTTCGCGTGGGCCACCAGCAGCGCCGGCAGATGGTCCGTGCGGCCTTCCGAGGCCTCCACCAGCGCGCGCGCCTCCTGGAACGTAGCCTCATCCATGCCCGCGCCCTGGCCCAGCGCCACGGACTGGACATAGCCGGCCACGGCCGCGTCGTTGTTCGGGTCCAACAGCAGCGCCTGCTGGAAGGACTCCTCCGCCTCCGCGTACGCGCGCCGCTGCTCCCTGGCCAGCAGGGCCACGCCCTCGGCGTACTGCTCCTCGCTGGTGCCCGACAGGTCGAGGTACTGGAGGCGCCAGCGCCCCAGCGCCGCCTCGATGGCCTCGGGAACCGCCTGCGAGCGCGCCGCCGTCGCCCCCTTCCCCGCTTCGAGCTGACGCGGCTTCAGGACGAAGAAGTACCCACCCGCGCCCGCGGCCCCGAGCAACAGGACGCCCAGCGCCACCCATGGGCCCTTGCCGCGGCCCGAGTCGAGCCGGGCCACCCGCGCCGGCGCGACCGCCACATGCGAGCTCCGGGTGATGGTCCGAGCCCCGCTGCGAGGCTCGGCCCCCAGCGCGGGAGCCGGCGCGGCCCGAGAGCCACTCCGAGGCTCCACGCTCAGCGCGGGCGCATCGCCGTCCGGCGCCGACAACAGCGGAAGATCCAGGTCCGACCCCGGCGCCGAGCGAGCGACGACCGCGGGCGACGGAGCCGGCGCTCGCTGCCGGCAGTCATCACACATCCCGAGGGCCTGATCGAACGGATCCGTCAACGGCTTGCCGCACGTGCGGCATCCCGAAGTGGCCTCGACCTGGGCCGGGGCGGCGGCAACGGGAGCGGGGGTTCGCTGGCCCAGCGAGACGACGACCGCCGGCGCGGTGCGTCCCGACACGGGCGCGGGCGGCAGCTCCTGCGGCGGCGGGCCCAGGAAGTCGAGCAACGGATCGCCCGACGACGCGGCTGGCGGCGCGCCCAAGTCCGCGAACGGATCCGCCTGCGCCGCACCCGGCCCCTGAGGCGCGGGCGCGGCGAAGTCCGCGAAGGGGTCCGCCTGGGCCACCGGAGTCCGGGGGGCGGCACGGGGCGCGGGAGCAGCCCGTCCCCCCGCGCCCGGCGAGGCACCCGGCCGAGGACCACTGCGAGGCTCGGGGCTCAGCGTGGGCGGCGCGGCGCCTCCGCTGCTTCGCGGCTCGGCACCCAACGCGGGCGCGGCGGCGCTGTCGGGATTACTCCGAGGCTCGGCCCCGAGGGCCGGAGCCCCCGCGGCCGAAGCCGTGGGGTCTCGCTTGACGAGCTGGAGGTGCCGACAGCGCGGGCACTGGGCACGGACACCCTTGGGCGAGATCAACCGATCGTCGATCGCGTAGGCGGCCGCGCATTTCTGACAGACGATGCGCATGGATTCAGTGGCGGAAGTGTCGCACTCCCGTCACCACCATGGCCATCCCCTGTTCGTCCGCGGCGGCGATAACCTCCGCGTCACGCACCGAACCTCCTGGGTGGATGACAGCCGTGGCCCCGGCTCGGGCCGCCGCGTCGAGTCCGTCCCGGAAGGGGAAGAAGGCGTCCGAGGCCACGGCGCTCCCCTTGAGCGCCTCGCCGCCCCGGGACTGGGCGATGCGCACCGAGTCCACCCGGTTCGTCTGCCCGCCGCCTTGCGCCAAGAGCTGCGCCTCCGAGGCGAAGACGATGGCGTTGCTCTTCACGTGCTTGCAGACCTTCCACGCGAAGCGCAGCGCCCGCTCCTCGTCCGGCGTGGGGGCGCGCTTGGAGACGACCTTCCATTCCAGCGGCGGCTCCACGGCGTCGCGGTCCATCAGCAGCAGCCCGCCCGACACGCTGCGCCCATCCAGCTGAGCGCGCGGACGCGCGGTGGCAGACGCCAGCGCGGGGCCCGCCTCCAGCAGCCGCAGGTTCTTCTTGGTCGCCAGCACCTGGAGCGCGGCCGGCGAGTACGACGGCGCGATGACCGCCTCCAGGAAGGTCTCCGCCATGGCCTTCGCCACGGACTCGTCGACCTCCCGGTTGAGGGCGACGATGCCGCCGAACGCGGACACCTCGTCCACCTTGCGCGCGGTGCGGTACGCCGTCTCCAGCGAGTCATCCACCGCCACGCCACACGGGGTGTTGTGCTTGATGATGACGGCGCACGGCCGCTCGGGGAACTCGAGGACGAGCCCCAGCGCCGCGTCCAGGTCCAGGATGTTGTTGTACGAGAGTTCCTTGCCCTGGAGCACCTTCGCGAACGCCACCGTCGGCTCGGGCGGAGCCAGGCGCTCGCGGTAGAAGGCGCCGCGCTGGTGGGGGTTCTCGCCGTAACGCAGGCCCTGGGCCTTCTCGAACGTGAGCGACAGCTCCTCGGGGAACGGCTCGCCCGCCTGCGAGGACAACCACCCGGAGATAGACGCGTCGTAGGCCGCGGTGTGCGCGAAGGCCTTGCGCATCAGGCGGCGACGGGTCGCCTCACCGACCGCCTTGCCCGCCTCCAGCTCGGCCAGCACCGCCGGATAGTCATCCGGATCCACCACCACGGCGACGTGCTTGAAGTTCTTCGCGGACGCGCGGACCATCGCCGGACCGCCGATGTCGATCTGCTCGATGATCGCGTCCTCGGACGCGCCCGAGGCCACCGTCTGGCGGAACGGATAGAGGTTCACGGCCACGAGCGAGATGGGCTCGATGCGGTTGGCCGCCATCTCCGCCCGGTCGCTCTCCAAGTCGGGGCGACCCAGGAGTCCACCGTGAATACGGGGATGCAGCGTCTTCACCCGGCCGCCAAGAATCTCGGGGCTCTGGGTGTGCTCGGAGACCTGCGTCGCGGGGACCCCCGCGCCCTTCAAGGTCTCCAGCGTGCCCCCGGTGGACAGGAGGCGGAAGCCCAACCGAACCAGGCCTTGGGCAAAGGGAACCAGACCGCGTTTGTCGGAAACGCTCAGTAGGGCCAGCACGTCTGCGCCTCGGTTTGCGGGAGGCGGCGGTCCTAGCAACCACCCCCCAGGGTGTCAACGCAACACGTTGGACACCCGTCCGCAGGCGACACCACGCTCGACTCCCCTCAGGGCTTGCGAGCGGACACAGGAGGATCGGTCTCGGTGGCCTCGCGCAGCTTCATGAGCCCGCGCGTTTCCACCTGACGAATGCGCTCGCGCGTGAGGTTCATGATCTCCCCCACCTCCTCGAGCGTGATGCCCCCCTTCTCCGCCACGTCCAGGGCGCAGGTGTGCTCCAGCTCCCAGATCTCCTTGTCCGGGAAGTTCAGCTTGATGGAGCCCGTCTCGGGGTTCACGTCCAAGTAGAGGTTGTGCTTGCAGGAGACGAAGAGGCACGGACGCGGGCCGTTGACGCAGTCCGCGCGCGTGCGCGGGCGCTCGTCATCCACGGTCTTGAGGAGGTCACCCTCCTCCGGGTCCAGCTGGCCCGCGAGCCGGCGACGGCGCAGGTCCCTGGCCATCTCCTTGCGCGACATCGTCTTGGAGCGGCGGCGCTCCGCGGGCTGCTCCTCCGCTTCTCCCCCATCGCCCTCTAGCTGCTTCACTTCCGACATGTCCCCTCCAGAATCTTTGGAGTCTATCCGGTTCCCTGGGGCCGGCATTCTATTGCGAACGGATCGTTTCGTCTTCGCGAGCCGTGACAGCGCTGCCTAGCCGGGCCACATCCCGGACCAGATCCTGCGCTCTTTGCCTCAGCGTTGCCAACTCCGCCTCGAGCACACGCCGGTGTGACCCGGCCGAACTCCGCTCCCCCAGCTCCTCCTGAAAGCCATCGAGCACCTCGGCCAGATCGCGCTCCAACTGGTCGATGTGGTTGCGGTGAAACACGAACGAGCGGCGGATGTCCTCCAGGGTGTGCCCCTCCGCCATCATCCGCTTGATGACATTGATGCGGCGCACAGCTTCCACCGGATAGAGCCCGAGGCTCCCCTGGTGCTTGCCCTTGCGCCCCACCCGACGGCTGCGCGGTAGCAGGCCAGCCTGGACGTACTTGCGAAACGTCGCCTCCGAGAGGCGAACCCCCCGAGGTCGAAAGATTTCCAGGATGGCCGTCGCGGGCAGCCCCCCCGCGTTCTCGCGCTCGATGCGTTCGAGCTCGTCGGGGTCGAGCAACTCCATGGATTCCATTGAATATAACCTACTGAATGGAGCGCATGTGTGCCAGAACGGCCCCATCGGTGTCAAGGTGGACCAGGACGAAGGGCGAGCAGGCGTGACGACGCGCACGCGACGAGGAAGACCTCGACGCAACGAGTCAGATCGCGACTGGAGACGGCACGGGCCGGAGCGGCGGAGGGCTCACGCTCGCGTCACGCCTCCGTGAAGTGCGAAGGACTCAGCGCCCGGTGGTGGCGCGGAAGTCTCGCGACACGGAGCCGTTGGCGGGGATGGTGACGGTGAGCGACTTGGCGCCGCTCGGGTGTTCGAAGGTGAGCCGATAGGTGCCCGCGGTGAGGCGGTACGACGCCAGGCCCTGCACCTCGCCCAGACGTTTCCCGTCGAGGAAGACGGTGGCGTACGGCGAGGCGCGCAGTTTGAGGGTGCCCAAGGCCACCACTCCCGCATCTGCTGGAGCGGACGCCTCGGTGGGCGACTTCGCGTTCGGACGCCGAGGCTCGTCAGCGAGGGCGGACTCGCGCTTGAGGCCCTCGACCTCGGCGTCGGACTCCGACGCGGTCTTCCCCTGCTCCGTGGAACTGCTCGGTTGAGTGGGGACAGCTGGAGCGGACTCACCCGGCTTCGTCGGGTGCGCAACGGTGTCCGCCCGAGGGGTGACGATTGGAGCGGACTCGGTCGGCTTCGCCTGTTGCGCGGCGTGTTCGGGCGCCGCGTCCGTGCTCGCCACGACGGTGGGCGACTTCGCGGACGGCGCCATGGGAGACCCACCTTGCGATGCGTCCGAGGTGCGCGTCCGCGGAATGGCCACGAACCCGACGAGCGCCGCGAGCCCGAGCGCGCCCGCGCCGAGCCAGGGCCACGCCTTGCGGCCCTTCGACGCCGCGAGCGAAGAGACCGCGGCCGGAGTCAATTCCGAGGCAACTGCTGCGTTCGGCCCCTGCGCGCGGGGGGAGCCGGCTTCACTGGGTCGTGATGACTGAACCGCCGGAGCGCCAACCACCTCCAGGAGCGACGGCTTCGAGACATCCCCAGGTGCTCCGCGCGAATGCGCAGACGAGCCTGCGGCAGCGGCGACGCCCCCCTCCGCTGCGACCGGAACGCCGCCCTTGCCTGCCAGCGCGACCTGCCCCGCAGAGGAGGCATCGGCCTCACCCGAATGCCGTCCCGGCGCTGCGGATGCATCGGACCCACTCGAATGGCTTCCCTCTGAGACCGGAGCACCGGCGCTACCCGAATGCCGCCCCGACGCTGCGGATGCATCAGCCCCACGGGAGTGGCGTCCCTCTGCGGCCTGTTCACCGGCCCCCTGCTTGAGTTCTGCCGGCTTTGAAGGACTCTCGGGCCGACGCGGGAGCTCGGCTTGCGCCGCGCCCACACCGGCATTCGCGTGTTCGAGTGATGCATCCGCGCGGAGGCCTTGCGCGCCTTCCCTCAATGCCGGCACCGAAATGGTCGACGCATCTTCGCCGCGAGGCGTGCGCTCAGCCGCTCCTCGGTCCGCCTGCGCCGCATCGGGAGGGCCCGCTCGCACCGCGGCGATCGGCGCGGCCACGGGCGGCAGCGCAGCGGCCGCGCCTCCCGCGGGGCGCACCGACAGACGCACCGCGGGCAGCGGCATCATTGGCGTCGCAGCGGGAGGAAGCTCCGGAGATCCATCCTCGCGACGCGGCAACACCACCGTGGCCGCGTCCACATCTTCATCTGGAGAGAGCCGCGAGGACGCGAGGGGACGCTCGCGCCCGGGCCGCATCACCGCCGTGGGCTCCCGCGCCACGGGAACGACCGGCGACTCCACGCCGCCCTGCCCCACTTGAGAGCGGTCGCGCACCGCGGGCAGCGCCACATACGTGGCGGCCTCGGGGAACAGGCGGCGCAGGAACATTCCCACGTTCGTGTCATCCACCGAACGCGCATGCTGGAGCGCGCTCTGCGCCAACGCCCGCTCCAGCTCCGAGGCGGTCTGGAAGCGTGCGTTCGGGTCGCGCTGGAGCGCTCGCATCACCGCGGCATCCAGGTCCGCGGGCACGTCGGGATTGAGCCGAGCCGGCGGCGGAATCAGCGAGTGCTGCACCGCGCGCAGCACCGCCACCTCGGAGTCGCCGTCGAAGAGGCGGCCGCCCGTGAGCATCTCCCACAGCACCACGCCCAGCGCGAAGATGTCCGTGCGCGCGTCCACCGCTTCGCCCCGAGCCTGCTCGGGCGACATGTACGCGAACTTGCCCTTGAGAACGCCCGGCTGTGACAGCCGGTTGCCCGCCTTCGCGATTCCAAAGTCCGTCAGCTTCACGGCGCCATCGAAGGACAGCAGCACGTTGTGCGGCGTGACGTCGCGGTGCACGAGGTGGAGGTGCTCGCCGTTGATCTTCAGGCGATGCGCCGCGTGCAGCGCCCGAGCGATCTCCGCGCCCATGTACGCCACCAGCGTCGGCGGGATGGGCGTCAGGTGCTCCTTGCACCGCTTGCGCAGCTCCCACAGCGAGCAGCCTCGCACGTACTCCATGGCCAGGTAGTACGTGTCCTCGTGCTTGTCGAAGTCGAAGATCTGCACCACGTTGGCGTGGTTCAGCCGCGAGGCCAGCCGCGCCTCCGCGATGAACATCTGCACGAACTCGGAGTCGCTCGCCAGGAACGCGCGCACGCGCTTGATGACGACTTCCTTCTCGAAACCCTCGGGCCCTCGGGCCGTGCACAGATAGATCTCCGCCATGCCGCCCTCGGCGAGCTTGCGGCGGACGACGTACTTCCCAATGCGGGTCCCAGCTTCGAGCGTCACGCGGGCATCCGAGGCGGCCTAGTCGAGCTTCACGCTCACCACGTTGAGGTCGATGGGCCGGACCTCGATGCGGCGGCTCACGGTCCGCTTTAGCTCGGGGTTGGAGAACTTGCAGTCATACGTGCCCACCCGCAGCTCGACTTCCTTGAACGGAGTCTCGCCCAGCTTGCGCCCGTTGCAGCTCACCTCCGCCCAGGGCGTGGCCACGAAGCGCACCAACGCCATGCGGTCGGCAACCTTCGGCTCCGCACGCACCACCTCACGCACGGGAGCCGCGCGGGGCTCGGCCGGCTTCGGCTCCGTGCGGGCCGGCGCCACGGGGCGCGGAGGAGTCGCTTCGCGCGGCGCGGCCTGCGGCGCAGCCACGTGGGCCGGAGCGGTCTGGTCGGCCGGGGCAGCCGCCACGGTCGGCGCGGGCGTCGGCTGCGTCGATGGCGTCGTGCCGGGCGCGGTCTCCGCGGGCGCATTCGTCGCGGGTACCACCTGCGTCGCAGCGCCCTGCTCAGGCGGGGGCTGCGTCCTCGCGGGAGGAGGCGGCGGCCTCAGCGCGGGCGGGTTCAGGGGCACGGTGCCCGCGGGCTCCGCATCGGGGCGCAGCAGCAACCACAGCGCGAGCACCGCCAATACCACCGCCGCGCCGATTCCGCCCCACAGACCCACGCGGTTCGAGCGGGCCTCGCCTTCGGTCACCGACAGCGTCGCGTGCTCCGTGAGCGTATCGGTCCGCGGAGGAACCGAACGCATCGCCGGCACGGACATGCGCGACGGACCGCGAACAGCGACCGCGGGCGAAGGCTCCGCCACCGGAACTCCCGCCCGAGACACCCGCGCCTCGGGGCCCGGGGTCGCACGGGCGATGGACACCCCGGAGCGCGACGCCGCGCGGGGCTCCCCCACGGGCCCGACATCCGCCGCGGGCATGCCACGCGTCGCGGTGGGCGACGGCCGGGCCACCGCCCGCGCATCCATCGTGGGCGCGTCCTCCTCCACGGAGCGGATCGGCTGACGCAGCGACACCGTGGCACTGCGAGACGCCGCGCGCTGATCCAACGTGGGCGCGTCCTCGTCCTCCGCGAGGTCCGGCCGCGCCGTCGGCGGGAAGCTCAGGCCGCGCGGCTCCATCATCGCCAGGGTGGGCGCGTCCTCCTCCACCACCGGCGGCATCCCCGAGCGAGACGGGCGCGCCTCCGCGCCGGGCAGCCCCTCGCCCTCCGGACGCTGGGCGGGGACCATCCGCGAGGCCCGAGCCGGGGTGACCGACTCCACCGCGCGTCGAGTCCCCGTGGGCGCGCGGGGCGGCTCGGCCTCGGGCTCGTCGCGGCGCAGCTCCGGGCGGCTGGGACGATTCGCGTGGGCCGTGCGCGGCCTCAACGTGGCGGTGGGCTCGCTCTCCGAGCGCCCCGTGTTCGGCGGCAGCGCGGGCTTCAACCCCGTGCGCCGCGCGGGGCTGGCGGAATCCGCCCGGGCCGAGGACGGCGCCGACTCCGAGTCCTCGACGAGGAACTCCCCCGCGCGCGACTCCTCCGCCAGGCGCTCGGCGAAGGCCTCCTTCATGAACGCGCCCAGGTGCGCGGTGGAGGACGGCAGCCGGTTCTGGCTCAGCCAGTCCTCGAGGGCCAGCTGTAGATGCAGCGCCTCTTGGAAGCGGGCCTCGGGCTCCTTCGCGAGCGCCTTGAGCACGATGGCGTCCAGGCTCTGCGGCACCCGAGGCGCCACCTGCGACGGCACCGCCACCTGGCACTCCGCCACGGCCGCCAGCGTCTGAAGATCCGACGGGCGCTTGAAGAGACGCGCCCCGGTGAGCAGTTCGTACAGCACCACGCCCAGCGCGAACACGTCCGAGCGGCAGTCCACGCGCATCCCCGCGGCCTGCTCCGGGGACATGTACGAGTACTTGCCCTTGAGGACTCCGGAGCGCGTGACGGTGGCCTGATCCGCCGCCTTGGCGATGCCGAAGTCCACCACCTTCACCCCCCCCTCGAACGTCACGAGGATGTTCTGCGGGGACACGTCCCGGTGGACGATGCCCAGGGGCCGCCCCGCCGCGTCCGCCTTCTTGTGCGCGTAGTCCAGGCCCGCGCACGCCTCGATGAGGATGCGGCACGCCAGGGGGACCGGCAGCGGCTGGCCTACCGCCTCGGACTGCTTCCACACGCGCCGCACGTCCGCGCCGTGGATGTACTCCATGGCGATGAAGTACGTGTCCCCTTCCGCCCCCAGGTTGAAGATCTGCACCACGTTGGGGTGGTTGAGCCGAGCGGCGATGCGCGCCTCGTCCAGGAACATCCGGACGAACTCCGCGTTCTCCGTCAGGTGCGGGAGGATCCGCTTGAGGACCAACAGCTTCTCGAAGCCCTCCGGGCCCTGCTGGCGCGCCAGATAGATCTGCGCCATCCCGCCCATGGCGAGCCGCTTGAGGAGTTGGTAGCTGCCGTAGGTTTCGATGGACACGGCCCGGCCGCGCGAGAAAGGCCCCCGAGCGTAGGCGGCCCGGCCAGGGGAATCAAACACCCTGACGCTCCGCGCGGGTGGAATGCGCCCAACCCGCCGCCTAGCGCCGGGCGGCGCGAACCTCGCGGGTCTCCCGCATCAGCGCTTCCAACTCGTCCAGGTGACGCCGCAGCACCGGCATCAGGACGGGCGCGGCGTCCACCCGGTCGAACAAATCCAGGATGCGATCCACCTTGCGCTCGATTTCCCCGGCCCGAGCCGGGGTGATCCGCCGGAGGAGCATGTCCGCGCCGGCCTCCATCAGCACGCGCGCCACGGCGTCTCGGGAGGCGAGCGGCTCCTCCCTGCGCTGACCCTCGCCCCGGATGACGCGAAGCCCGGCCGCGCGGAAGCCCGCTGGGGACGTCGAGTTGCCTTCGGACATCTGGGAGCTCACCGGGTGCCTCCTCGACAGCGGCTACAGGGACGACCTCAGGGTACTCACCGCCGGAGGTCCTCCAATTTTCTGGTCATCCGCACAGATGACTGCAGAGCTGTAGCACCTGGGACTGACATGAACGTCCGAGGCCGGATTCCCGGCCCTTCGCGTGCCTCACACTCACGCCGCGCCTCACCGGGCCGCGCACGAGCGCCGATACGAGATGTCCACCTTCGCGCCGGGCGGGGGCACCTGGGTGAAGATGACGCTGTGGGTTGCCCCGTCGTAGCGCCACCCGTTGAGCACCCGCACCCCGTCCACCGTGACCTTGATGGTGCCCGCATCCGGCAGGTCGCTCAGCGGGAAGCGGTCCTGCGCGCTGAAGGCCTTGTTGGCCACCGTGCGCAACAGCGGCGCGTAGTCCCCCGCGCAGATGTTGAGCGTCTCGCCGCCCGTGCGGGCCGTGGCCTCGGCGTAGCGCGTGCCCGTCCCGCCCGCGGTGGCGCAGGCCTGTGCCGTGGGCGCGATGGCGTAGAACGTCGCGCGCTGCGGCTGGTTGATGCCTTTGCGCTGATGCGCCCACTGCACGTAGGTCTCCACCGCGTCGGGGGAGTGGTCGTCCTCGTCGCCCACGAACACCACCACCAGCGCGGCCTCGTCGCGAAGGAAGCCCGCGTTGCCGTCACCCGGCAGCGGCGTGCGCGGATCATCCGCGTTGTTCACCAGCGGGATGCTCAGCGCGCGCCGCATGGCCTCGAGGCCTTGCTCCACCTGCGCGCACCGCCCCACCTGCACGTTGTTCTGGAGCAGCGTGGCCAGGTCCGGCATCGCGCTCGTGAGGATGCGCGGGGCGCTGTTGTCCACCGGGAAGAAGCGGCCCGCCTCCCCCCCCAGCGCTCCGCCCGGACACGCGCCCGACACCGGCGAGATGCCCGTGGTCGTCACCGCCACGTGCATGTCCACACCCTTGCCCTCGGCCGCGTTCACGAACGCGGGGATGGCGGAGATGAGCCGCGGCTGCTCCTCGACCATGGACGCGGTGTTGTCCACCACGAACAGCACGTCCACCTTGCTCACGTCCTGCTGCACGAAGCTGTCCGTCTTGTCCGTGCGGTTGGACGACTCGCCGATGAGCGGCACCAGCAGTGGCGCGGGCAAGTCGTCCGAGGCCACGAACAGCGGCGACAGGTTCATCCCCTGCACCTGCGCGGCGTAGTCCACCTCGATGGTGAACGAGGCCCCGGGCTGCAGCAGGAACGTCGGCGGCGCGGGATGATCGAGCAGCGTGAACTCCGAGTCCGTCGTCCCCGGGCCAATCCACACATTGCGCACGCCGACAGGGTCCACGCAGGCGTTGAGGTAATTCACCTCGCGCGGCCGGGGCGGACAGTCCTTGCGAGCAATGCCCCAGTCCACGAAGCCCGGCGAGGCCACCAGACACGCCATCTGCGAATGCGCCTTGAGCGGCACATGCAACACCGGCCGCGCCGGCTCCATCTGCTCAATCTGCAGCGAGCCATGGAAGTCCCCGCCCGTCAGCGGCGACAAGAAGGCCACCTCGAAGCTGAACCAGTCCCCCGGATACAGGATGCCGCCATACAGGTCGCCGCCCGGCATGGTGAACACGCCGCCCGCGTTGTCCGTGAGGCGGATGTTCTTCACCGGGCACAGGTCCGTGCCCCGGTTCTCCAGCTTGATGCCCAGCACCGCGCCCTGCCCCGGTGGCACCGTGCCGAAGTCCAGCTCCTGCGGCGTCATCACCAGCACACAGGGCGCATGGGGCTCGGCGGTGCCGCGGAAGTCCATCTGCACCGTGCCCGCGGCGAACGCATCCGTCGTCAACACCAGCGAGCCCGTGGCCGGCCCCTCGCGCAGCGGCTCATAGAAGACGTCGAGGTTGATCTCCGCGCCGGGCGCCAGCGTGTAGGGCAGGTTCACCGGCGTGTGGTTGAACTGCGGGGCGCCCGTGGGGTCCGCCCGCCACTCCAGCCCCTGGAGCGTGAGCATCCCCGCGTTGGACGCGCCGCAGTTCTTCACGTTGACGCGCACCCGCGTCTTCGAGCCGAGCGGCTGCGGTCCAAAGTCATACGCCACGGGTGATACGCACAGCTCGGCCGCGCCGCCGTAACCCTTGAGCTGCACGGGCAGCTCGGGGTGGCGCTTGCTGTCGACGTGATACAGCGCCTCATCCTCCGCGGGCCCCATGTGGCCTGGGCTATAGACAAGCTCGAAGCCCCGGACCTCGCCCGGCTGGAGCACGAGCGGGAAGCCAGGATTGGACTGGCTGAAGGACAGGTCCATCCCCGCCAGCGTCAGCGCGGTGAGCGTCACCGGCTCCGTGCTGATGTTGTGAACCCGAGACTCGCGCTGCGCCTCGCGGTCCACCGGCACCGGGCCAAAGTCCAACACCTCGGGCTCGGCCACCACCGCCCGCTCGAGCGCCTCCGCGGCGATGAGCACCGGGACGTCCGCGCAGCCGTGACACGGGGCCACCACGAGCGCCACCTGCTTGAGCCCCACGCGGACAGGATTGAAGGTGAGGAGCAGCTCCGTCTTCTCGCCAGGGCCCACCGTCACGGGCTCGGCGGTGAACTCATCCTTGTCCGCGCCGAGCATCCGCGGCGTCACCTCCACCGCCAGCTCCGTCGGGTTCTCCAGTTGGAGGCCGAGCGTCTTGGTGGACTCCGCCTCGATGCGTCCGAAGTCCAGCTGGGTGGGCGTCACGCGCGCCCAGGCGTCCACGCCCGCGCCCGACAACGGGATGCGCAGCAGCGGCTCCAGCCGCGTGTCCGAGCGCACCACCAATGTGCCCGCCAGTCCGCCCGCCGCCTGCGGCGCGAAGCGGACCTTCAGCGTGCAATCGCGGCCGGGCGCCAGGCTGTGCGGCCCATCCTCCGTGAAGCCCGCCAGGTAGGAGCCATCCGGCCCCTCCACCCAGGCTTCGTTCACGGTGACGCGCGCGCGCCCCACGTTGCGCAACGTCACGGCCGCTTCGCGCGCATCGAAGATGGCCACCCGTTGGAAGTCCACCCCACCGGGCGTCGCCGTCAGACGCCCATCCGCCAGCGTCGAGCGATCGCGATCCGCGCACCCACACAGCAGCCCCACCATCACGAGGCCCCACCAGCCCCAGCGCCCCTTCATGGCACCCGTCCCTTCCCCGCCGTCCCCACCCTGCCCTCCGACATTCCAATACATGGAGGTCAAGGGGAGCTGGTGGCGAAGCTAGGCACCCAGGGCGGGCCGGGCAACCGCCCACACCTGGGAATTCTCAGGGAGCTGCCGGCTACACCTTGGGAATGCGCAGGGTCTTGCTGATCATCGCGCTTCCACTGGCGACGTAGAGCAGCGCCAGCGGGTGGAGCCCGAAGGGCCCCCACTGCCACAAACCGCCCGCCAGCTGCGCGCCGATGCGGCCCTGCCACGTCAGCACCGCCAACACCATCACCAGCAGCAGACTGGTGGGGATGGGCGTCCCCTCGAAGTACTTCACCTTGCCCGTCTCGTCGGAGAGCGCCGCGGAGGTGACATTGAAGCGCGCCAACCGGCTGATGCCACACGCCACGAAGTACAGCAGGGCCGCCACGTCCCATCCGCCACGCAGGCCCGCCGCGAACCCCAGCGCCGCGGGCGCCATGCCGAACGAGATGACGTCCGCCAGCGAGTCGAGGTCCGCCCCCAGGGGTGACTTCTTGAAGCGCCAGCGGGCAATCCGCCCATCCGCCACGTCCATCACCAGCGCCACGGGCATCAACCCATACGCCAGCCACAGGAAATCCAACGCGCCCGTCGCCAGGTACTGCATGGCGGCCAGGATGCTGCCCGCCCCGGCAAAGCCATTGCCGAGCGTCACGAAGTCAGCCAGCACGAAGGTGCGAATCATCGAGAAGTGACGCCGCGGGCGACGGGCCCGGGGCTGCGGCTGCTCGGTCGTCATGGGACCCTTCTCCTAACACACGCCCTGTTCTCCCTGTCTTCCAGAACTCATGGCGCACCGCGTCTCCCACGTGGAGCGCGTGAAGAGTCAAATCCCAGAAACATTTTGACGGTGGAATCACCGCGTCTCTAGGCTCGGGCCGCCATGCACGACCGCAATTCCCCATCGCTCCCTCGCGGCGCGGCCCGGTTCTTCCGAGCCTCCCGTTGGCAACTTCCTCTCTTCGCATCGCTGGCACTTGTCACCGCCGCGGGCTGTGGTGACGACGACGTCAAGCCGCCCGTCACCCCGCCGCCCTCGCCTCCGAAGTACGAGGCCACCATCCGCCGCACCAGCCACGGCATCCCGCACATCACCGCGAAGGACATGGGCAGCCTGGGCTTTGGTCAGGCCTACGCCTTCGCGCAGGACCACGTCTGTACCCTGGCGGATCAGATCGTGAAGGTGCGCAGCGAGCGCGCGCGCTACAACGGCCCCGGCGCGGGCAACGCCAACGTCGGCTCGGACCTCGCGTACCTGTCGCTGGACATCTACAACAAGGCGCGCACGGCGTTCGAAACGCAGCCGGATGAGATCAAGGAGCTGCTGCGCGGCTACGTGGTCGGCTACAACAAGTACGTCGCGGAGACGCCTCCGGAGAAGCTGCCGGCGCCCTGCACCAAGGCCGCCTGGGTCAAGCCCATCACCGAGGTCGACCTGCTGGCGTACGATCTCAACATCACCCTCACCGGTGGCGTGAACCAGCTGGTGCTGGCCATCGCCGCGGCCACCCCGCCGGCCGCCACGGGCGCCCAGCGCCTGGTGGAGCCGTCCATGGAGCAGCTCAAGGAGCTGCGCAAGGCGGACTTCGGCAGCAACGGTTGGGCCATTGGCGCCGAGCGCTCGTCCACGGGACGCGGCATGGTCATGGCCAACCCGCACTTCCCCTGGGAAGGCGAGCTGAAGCTCTGGGAGAGCCAGCTGACCGTCCCCGGCCAGATGAACATCTACGGCGTGGGCCTGCTGGGCGTGCCCGCCGTGCTCATCGGATTCAACGAGCACATCGGCTGGACGCACACGTTCTCGTCCGGCGCGCGCATGACGGTGTACGGGCTGTCGCTCGTCCCCGGCAAGCCGACCAGCTACTACTACAAGAAGGAAGACGGCACGGTCGAAGAGCGGGCGATGACGGCGCGCACGTTCAGCATCCTGGTGAAGCTGCCCGAGGGCTCGCTCACCACCATCACCCGCACGCTCTACAGCAGCCACTACGGCCCCATCATGGCCATCCCGGGCACGGCCGACTGGACCACCAAGTCGGTGCTCGCCGTGCGTGACGCCAACATCGACAACGCCACGTTCCTCGATCAGTTCCACTCGATGAACAAGGCCAACAGCATGGCGGAGTTCCAGGCGGCCTACGCGAAGGCACAGGGCATCCCCTGGGTGAACACCATGGCGGCGGACAAGGATGGCAACACCTGGTACGCCGATGCCTCCCCCACCCCGAACCTGAAGCCCGAGGCCCAGGCCACGTGGAACTACGCCAAGGGCGTGGATCCGGCCACCAAGACCTTCTGGGATTCGCTGGGCGTGGTGCTCCTGGACGGCAGCACCGCGCTGAACGAGTGGCAGAACGACACGAGCGCGCCCACGCGCAGCCCCGGTCTGGTGCCCTTCAGCAAGATTCCGCAGATCTCCCGCCGCGACTTCGTCTTCAACGCCAATGACAGCTACTGGCTGGCCAACCCCAACCAGCCGCTGACGGGCTTCTCGCCCATGCACGGTCTGGAGAAGGTTCCGCAGACCACGCGTACGCACATGAACCTCATCACCCTCACCGAGACGGGCGTGAACGCGGCCTCCGGCGAGGATGGGAAGTTCACGATGGACGAGCTGAAGACGGCGGTGTTCAGCAACCGCAGCAGCACCGCGGAGGCGCTGCGCGCGTCCGTGGCCGAGCGTTGCGCGGGCAAGACGACCATCCCGTACAACAGCAAGAACGTGGACATCAGCCGCGCGTGCACCATCCTGACCGCGTGGAACGGCCGCTTCGACGCGGACGCCAAGGGCGCCATCATCTGGCGCGAGCTGGGCGGCACGGTCCCCGAGCTGAGCCTCATGAACGCCGGTCCGTTCTTCGCGGTCCCGTTCGATCCGGCCAACCCCATCACCACGCCGAACACGCTGACCCCGGCCCCCGCCACGGGTGACGACCCGGTCCTCGTGAAGCTCGCGCAGGCCGTGGACACGCTGAACACGGCGGGCATCGCGCTGGACTCGACGCTGTCCTCCGTCCAGTTCACCGCGCGCACCGGTACGCGCATCGGCCTGCACGGTGGCATGTCGCGCGACGGCGTCACCAACGTCGTCTCCTACGGCACGCTCAAGTCCACCCTGGACGCGACCGCCGCGCGCGGCCCCGTGCTCAGCACCCGCACGGGCCTGACCAAGGACGGCTACATCATCAACAACGGCAGCAGCTTCGTCATGGCCATGCAGTTCACGGACAGCGGCCCGACCGCGCAGGCCGTGCTGACCTACAGCGAGTCTGACGACGCCACCTCGCCGTTCTTCGCGGACCAGACGCACCTCTTCTCCCAGAAGCAGTGGCGCCCGATCCTGTTCACCGACGCGGACGTCAACGCCAACCTGCTGGCCCCCGCCGCCACCATCACGGGCGGCTAGTCCCCGCATGCAGCCTCCGTCCCAGCTCGGGGCGGAGGCGGTGCCCCACCCCGGGAGCCCTCAAGGCTCCCGGGGTTTTCTTTTTTCTGATTTCTGTCTTGAATTCAGTCTCACGGCGTTTGGCGACTGGGATTGGACTCGCGGGTGCGGACGCGGCGGGGGATGTCGCAGGCGGGCGTGCAAATCCAGACGCCCTCCAGTCCGAGGTCTCCGTCCAATGTCAGACAGTGCAATGGGCCAGACTGCGCCCTGGCAACACTGCAGGCGCTCGAGGGCACATCATGTGTTGTCTGCGCAATGTCAGCCCTTGGGGCTACTTTCGTCGCCCAGGGGCAAGCGCAGGATGCCGCTAGCCCCGCCGAGTCAGCACCGCGGTTGCTCGACGAGACGCAACGGACCGGGACGGGCCCGGCCCATCAACCAAGGAGTCACGGGACGCCATGGCACCTCCGGTTTACAGGACTGACATCATCGACAAGGTCTTCTTCCTCCGGTGGGACTCGCCACCGAACCAGGATGAAGTCCTGTCGGTCTTCACGAAGATGCAGCAGGCATATCAGCAGTTCCAGCAGCCGATGATCCTGGTGTCCAGCACGGGTTCGAAGGCGGCGGTGCCCAACAGCGAGCAGCGCCGGACGCTGTCCAACATGCTGTCGGACGCGCGGCCGTTCTTCTCGGAGATCCACGTCATCATCGAGGGGAGCGAACTGCAGCACAACCTCCAGCGCGTCATCGTGTCCGGGATGCTCATCGTCACGCGCACGTACGATGATCAATTCATCCGGGTGCACAAGAGCGCCGAGGGGGCCGCGCCGTTCATCGCCAAGCGGCTGGGCGTGGACGGCGACCGCATCATCAGCGAGGCGCGCACGCGCGGCGTCGTGGCCTGAGCGAGCCGGGGCCGCGGCCCTCCCAAGCCCCCGCTTCCTCGTGCCATGCGGGGAAGACGGGGGCTTTGTCGTGGGGTGCTCAGCGCCGCGCCGTGCGCGCCTCCGCCCCGGTGCGCGAGGCGGGGATGGACGCACGCACGTAGCGGTGATCGAAGAGGTCCACGTAGAGGTACTCGGGCCAGGACACCATCTGGGAGGGCCCCAGCATCACGCCGCGCATGATTTCACTCACCATCAACCCGGCCGCGGTGGTGGCGCCAATGACACACGTGGGCGCGTGGCCTCGGCCCTGATAGCAGGCGTCCATGTATTCCTGGAGCATGTAGCTGCCCAGGTGGGGGATGATCTTCGGCAGGTCGATGCGGCCGTCCGGCAGGATGTAGAGCTCCTCGTAGAGCGGCGCATCCGGCTGGAAGACATGGAGCGCGGCGCCGAACCCCAGCATGAGGCCCGTCATGATGGGGACCTTGCGGCGGCGGCACGCCTGGTGGAGCGACTCCTTGGCGCGCGCGCCCGCGATGTCGATGACCTCCACCACGTAATCCACGGGAGGCAGGCCCTCCGCGCCGGCGAGCACGTCTTCGATGTTCTCGTCGGTGATGCCCTGGAGCACGCGGCGCAGGCGCAGGTCCGGGCGGATATCCAGACACATGCGGCCCACCACCTCCACCTTGGATTGGTTCAAGGTGCTCTCGAAGCACCCCACCTGGCGGTTCATGTTGTGGCGCTCGTAGACATCGAAGTCCGCCAGGGTGAGGCAGCCGAAGCCCAGGCGCGTGAGGTCCACCGCGCACTGGCCTCCCGCGCCGCCCACGCCCGCCACGAGCACATGGGTCTGCGAGAGTCTGTGAAGCAGCTCCGGGGTCATCACGCCGAGGTTGCGTTGGAATCGCGGGTCGACCATGGGGGTGCCCTCCTCACTTCTCCATGCAGACGTAGAAGTTCTCGCCGTAGTAGTCGTCTCCGTCGACGACGAGCGCGCGGCGGAAGCCCACGCGCTCCAGTTCCGCTACGAGCGCGTCAGGTTCGTAGAACGTCACCATCTCGTTGGGGTCCGTGGTGAGGCGGCGCGCGCACGACTCGTGGTGTGTCACCGCGGCCTGGAGCGCCTCGCCCCAGCGCCCCTCGGCCTTCCACTCCTCGATGGAGTGGCGCAGCACCTTCTGGAGATCCGGCCGCGGGCGCTTGTTGCTCGTGGCCAGCAGGACGCCGCCGGGCTTCAGGTGCGTGAAGGCCTCGCGCAGCGCGCGCACGGGCTCGCGCACATAGAAGAGGACGTTGTTCATCACCACCGCGTCCGCGTCGCCCGCGACGTCGGGCGGGAACTCCGTCACGGTGCCCGGCTGCACCCGCCAGCGCGCGCGCACGCTGTCCGGCTCCGCGGCCTGCTTCAACACCGCGCGCGCCAACATGGCCGGGTTGTTGTCGAAGCCAGACACGGTGTGGCCGCGCCGCGCGAGCCGCTCACTCGCCAGGCCCGTGCCGCAGCCCGCGTCGATGACATACGGGCGATCCAACGTGTCTCGCAGAATCTTGCCGAGCTGACGCTTGTAGCAGGGCAGCTCCGGAATCATCTGATCGTAGCTGTGTGCGAATTCGGTCCAGATGTTGTCCACGAGGACTGGGTTCGACATGGGGCCTCCCGCTGGGGTGGTGGGGCCTTTCTTTGTCGGTCCTTTCCCACCTCTCCCGCGAGGGGTTCCCCCTAGCGTGTGTTGAGCACTCCCCCAGTTCCGCCTCCGCTGTCCGGCGCCCATCACTTCCAGCGTTGAGTTCCTGTCTCAGTATTCATGTCTTGCGTTGTGAGCACGGACATGTTCACTTGCGGACAATTACCGCCCTGATGCATTGCGGCACCGGAGGCGTCCGCGGCTCTGCGGACCCAGTGCGGCACTGGTGAGTCGCATGCATCAGCGGTGAAGGGCCGGAAGACGCCAACAATGGCGAGGGGTTGTGCCGAATCCCGCCCCACTGGACTTCGCGGGTGAAGTCCGACCCTGAAGGGCATTTCCAGTCTTTTCAGGGGGTTAGCTGCTGGCGCGGAATCTGCTCAAGGCGGGACCGCGTCTGGGTCAGGGCCGGAAGGGATGCTTCCCTGTGTCACACACATCTGGATTCGAGGTCGGTATGCGTTCCATGTTGAGCTTTGGCATCGCGTGCGCCCTGCTGGGGCTTGGCTGTGGCGAGGGCGTGGTTCCCGCGGGTGAGGAGGGGGCCTGGCAGGTCCCGGCCGCGGCGGAGGTCCAACAGGCACTGACGGTCCAGGCGGGTGCCCAGGCGCAAGAGGACCTGACGGCGCGCCTGGCCAGTCAGGTCCCCGAGCGGGAGTGGCTGTTCGGTAACGTGGCGCACTACACGTACCGGCTCCAGGTGGGGCCGAGTCCGTATGACGTCCTCGTGGTGCACCGCGTGGTGAAGGAGCTGCTGCCCTGGCACGCGCTGCGCGGGGGCAAGGCCGTCTTCATGATTCACGGAGACCTGTGGGGCTTCACCTCGGCGTTCCTGTCGGGGGCGAGGACGCAGCAGGTGTCCGTCCGGCAGTCCATCGCGGCGTACCTGGCCGACGAGGGCCTGGACGTCTGGGGCATGGACATGCGCTGGGTCAACGTGCCGCTGGGCCTGACCAACTTCGACTTCATGGCGAACTGGTCCATGGAGACCCACGTGCAGGACGTGCGCGTGGCGCTGTCGCTGGCGCGGGCCATGCGTCAGCCGGGCCTGGGCAATCCGGACCGGATGTTCCTGCTCGGCTGGAGCCGGGGCGCCGCGGTGGGCTACGCCTACTTGAATGCCGAGTCCCAGTGGCCGCGCGCGCTGCGGCAGGTGGATGGCTTCATCCCCATGGACATGGCGGTGCGCTTCTCGCCCCAGGATGATCAGCAGCGCCAGTGGGCGTGCGACCGGTATGTGCAGCTCGCGCAGACGCGGAGCCAGAAGGTCTATGAGGGCGGGCTGCTGGGCACCGCGCCCGGGACGACGGTGAAGCTGATTGGCCAGCTCGCGAGCGCCGCGCCGAACGCCCCGTCGCCCATCCCGTTCACGGACGGGTCGGGGATGGCGCCGCCCACCAACCGCCAGTTCGCCATCATCGCCGCGGCGGCCACGGGCTCTCTCTTCGTGCCCCGGCGGCTCAACCCGATGACGCCGGGCTACCACCTCACGGCGGGCATCCCGGACACGTCCACGAACATGCCCGAGGCGCTCACGTTCACGCGCGAGTCGTACCTCTTCGACTACCTCCAGATGAGCGCGCCCTACCAAAGCCTCACCGAGGTGGTGGAGCTGGAGGGCCAGCTGTGCGGCGACTTGGACGTCCCGTATGACGACCACCTCAAGGATGTGCGCGTGCCGGTGCTGTACGTGGGCGCGGCGGGCGGCATCGGACGCTACGGCGAATACTCGCTGAGCCTCCTGGGCAGCACCGACGTGACGGTGCGCATCATCCGCACGCAGTCGTCGGAGAACTCGCGCGCGCTGGACTACGGCCACGCCGACCTGTTCCTCGCGAGCGACGCGAAGGACCGGGTGTGGCAGCCCATCGCCCAGTGGATCCGCTTCCACTGAGCGACGACTTCAGTCCGCCTTCCACAGTCCGTGGCGGCGCGCGCGGCGGCCCAGGGTCACCGGGTCCATGCCCAGCGCGACCGCCGCGCGCCGCAGCACGCCGCCGTGGCGCTCCAGGGCCTCGCGGATGAGCTCACGCTCCACGTGGTGCAGGCGAGCGCGCAGGGAGCCATCGCTGGATTGCTCCCCGCGCGGCGGCACCGCGTTGAGCATCCCCGGGGGCAAGAGGCGCCGCGTCACCACCTCCCCCGGCCGCGAGAGCAGCACCGCGCGCTCCATCACGTTGCGCAGCTCGCGCACGTTGCCCGGCCACGCGTAGCCCCGCAGCACCTCGGCCGCGTCCGGAGCCACCCCCGTGGCGGAGCGCTTCAGCGACAGGTTGAATTGATCGAGGAAGGCGCGCGCCAGCTCGGGGATGTCCTCGGGACGGTCGCGCAGCGGGGGGATGTCCAGGGTGAAGCTGTTGAGGCGGTAGAAGAGATCCGCGCGGAAGCGGCCCGCGCGCACCTCCTCGCCCAGGTCGCGGTTGCTGGCCGCCACCACGCGCACGTCCACGTGCCGCACCTGCGTGCCGCCCACGGGGCGCACGTCGCCCGTCTCCAGCACGCGCAGCAGCTTGGCCTGGAGGTTCGGGGTGGTGTTCTCGATCTCATCCAGGAAGACGGTGCCCCCGTTGGCCAGCACGAAGAGGCCGGGGTGGTCCGCCACCGCGCCCGTGAAGGCCCCCTTCACGTGGCCAAACAGCTCGCTCTCCAGGAGCGTCTCGGTGAGGGCGCCGCAGTCCTGCACCACGAGCGGCACGTCACCGCGCCCGCTGAGCCGATGCAGGATGCGCGCGAGCACCTCCTTGCCCGTGCCCGTCTCGCCTTGCAGCAACACCGCCACGCGGTGCGGAGCGACCAGCCGCACCATCTCCATCACCCGCTGCATGGCGGCGCTGCGAAAGCCCACGTCATCCGAGCCGCGCCCCGGCCCCGCGGGCGCATGGGACAACGCGCGCTCACGCAGGAGGTTGCGCTCCAGCTCCAACGCCATGCGCCACTGCTCGGTGCGCACGCCGTGCTCACGACAGGCCTGGAGCACCGCCTGGCGCACCAGGTCGAGCCGCGGCTCGGGCCCCAGCGCGCGGAAGATGCGTCCGGTATTGAACAGGGCCACCAGCCGCTCCGGCGCGGCGGGGGCGCAGTAGATGATCCGCGAGGCGAGGTCGCTCGGCGGACCCGCGCCGGAGGGGTCCACCTCCGCGCGCAGGACGGCCAGACGCTCCACCAGCTCCAGGGCCTGCTCCTCGACGTTGCCGCACACCAGCAGCGCGGCCATGTCGCCGCGCGCCAGCAGCGCGTGCGCGTCCGGGAGGGTGGAAGCGAAGTGGGGCGTCGCCTGTCCCTCCAGCGCCATGCGCAGGCCCCGCGCCTCCTCGGCGCTGGCGAAGGCCACGGCCACCTGGACGTGCGCGGTGGCCAGATAGCGCGCCAGCTTCAGTCCGTCCGAGCCCTCGAAGGCCCGGAAGCTCACGCCCAGCGCGGCCACCATCCCCGCCGCGCCCGTCATGTCGTGGCGCCAGCGAACATCGCCGCGCACGCGCACGTGCGCGCCCGTGCCCGGCAGCAGGAAGGACATCTCCACGGCCTCGCTCTCGCGCGGCCCCTCGGAGGTGGTGCGCGGCGTGGCGATGAGCCCGATGCCCGTCTCGCTGATGTTCACGGCCCAGCAACCGTGCAGCGACGGCTCGGTGACGACCTTCACGTACAGCGGCTTGCGCTCGCTCCGTGGGACATAGGCTGAAACTGGCCTTGTCATGGCGTGCGGCACTGTACCGGCCTCGTTCGCAGCGACGCGGGTATTTCTGGATGACAGCGGTTGCCCCTTCTCCGCGGAAGTCTCGATCTTGTCCGCGATCAGACCCTTCGGGAAGCCGGGTGGCCACCCACCCGCTCCGAGCGTGCGCGTCATGGGCCCATCGCCCACCACCGCGAGCGCCCCGCAGGACGAACGCCCACGTCGACGCGTCCGGCCTCGACCGCGCGCGCCATTCCAGCCGCGATGCGCCATGCCCACGGCCCTCCCCCCGCGTCCCCGGGCGCTCGATCGCGGACGCGGGCCAATGACTGCCATTTCTCTGCCCGACGCCATATCGCCCCGCAGGGCTGCCCGGGCCACCAGCCCCTGGGTCCGCGCCCCCGGAGGCTTCGCCACGCCCCCGTCACGCCAATGCCTCGCATCCCCCGCGCGCCATGTCTGCCCATGCCGACCGCCGCGCCCCACTCCGGCGCGCGGACATCGCGCCGTCAGGCCCGAATCCGGCCTTCAGCCATGCCTCGCAAAGACAATCATCCCAGACAGCCTGGACAGCCATTCCCAAACAGAGCGGTGCGGCGATCGCCGCGGGCCGGGGCCGGCTCGGGACCGCGCCGGAGCGCATGACACGAACCAGGCGTCACGTGGAGACGGCCTTCGGGCCCGGTCAGCGCCTCTCCGCGCTTCGCGGCGACGATGAGCAACCGAGCGAGCCCCCTCGGGCCCACCCCTCGAAGGGCGAACTCCCGCTCGAAGTCGAGTCCGGCTGGAGCGGAGCGCCGCGGAGGGGCCTCTCGCGGCCGGGATTCTCGCGCGCGACCTCAGGTCATGCCGCGAGACCCGGGGTGGAGTCCCGTGGCTCGCGGAGACGGCGGCACGGACCGTCTGAGCCACGGAATGACTCACGGCGCGGGCAGGCAACTTCAGACTGTGGACATGCTGCATGTTTTCACTCTCGCGGCCGAAACCCGGTGTCTGTGATTCGGTGCGCTTCTTACTGAGCATGCAGGCGTGTTCAGCATTGGTTGTGCTCAAAACAAAACTTCGCTACACCCTTCCTCACTTGGAGCCCCGGAGGCCATCTCGGCCACCGGACGGAGAAAGCCTCACCCCACAGAGACGGCGTGGTCTCACCCTCGGTCGCGGGCACCTGTCCGCCATGCCGCGGGTGTCCTGTCCGCGCTTGCCACCGCAACGCCAGACGTCCCTCGTTCCTCGTCCGCGCGTCCCCCACGCGCGTTTCATCCACGACTGTCTTTCCCCCCCGACCCCTCATGAAGAAATCCCTTCTGCTGGTCGAGTCGTTGCTTGTCACCGCCGCGCTGGGCTGCGGCGCTCCTGAGTTGGTGAACGCGGAGTCGACATCCGAATCCGCGGACTCTGTCTCAGCGATGGCGAGCGCCACCGCGGCGCTCACCACCCAAGGCTGCACGCAGCTCTCCATCGTCGCCGTGAAGGCCAGCGGAGACGACGGCAACGGCCCAGGGAACACCCTGGACGACAAGACGACGACGCGCTGGAGCAGCCTCGGCAAGGGTCAGTGGATCGACTACGACCTGGGCACCCTCCAGAACGTGAATGGCGTGTCCATCGCGTGGCATCAAGGCAACCTGCGCGCGAGCACCTTCACGGTGTCGCTGGCGCCGGACGGCTCCAGCTACACGCAGGTCTACAGCGGCAAGAGCTCCGGCAAGACGACCGCGGCCGAGACGTACACCTTCACGGGCCGCTCGGCCCGCCGGGTGCGCATCACCGTCTTCGGCAACACCCTCAATGATTGGGCGAGCATCGCCGAGGCCCGAGCCTGTGGCACCGCCGCCAGCCCCGGGACGGGCAGCGGGACGGGGACGGGCACGACGCCGTCGACCAATCCCAACCTCGTCTGGAGGGGCGACTTCGAGACGGGAGACCGCAGCCAGTGGGACCGCGCGCAGATGGTCAGCGCGGATCGCCTCCAGGTGGTGACGTCGCCCACGCGCGATGGCCGCTACGCGCTCCAGGCCACGGTGAAGCAGGGAGACGACCCCATCAACGCCAGCGGCAACCGCAACGAGCTGGTGAAGATGACGCGCGAGCCCGCGGGCTCCGAGTACTACTACCGCTGGAGCAACCTGTTCGCCTCGAACTACCCGAGCGCCAAGACGTGGCAGCTCTTCGCGCAGTGGCACCACGAGGGCAATGACGGCTCGCCGCCCGTCGAGTTCTATGTGAATGGCGAGGAGATCCTCCTCAAGGTCGGCGGCAGCGGAGGCACCATCGTCTGGCGCACGCCGCTGGTGCGCAACGCGTGGCAGGACTTCATCTTCCACGTGCGCTGGTCACCCAATGCCTCGGTGGGCTTCGTGGAGCTGTATCACAACGGCAAGCTCGTCCTGCCCAAGCGCGCCATGGCCACCCAGTACTCCGGCATGCTGAACTATTTGAAGGTGGGCCTGTACCGCAACGACACCATCGTCCCCGTCGGCGTCGTCTACCACGACGGCTGGGTCATGGGCCGCACGCTCCAGGACGTCCTCAACACCACCTACAAGGTGAACTGAGCGGACGGAAAGCCGGCGCTCCGTGCCCTCCAAAGGGCGCGGGGCGCCGGCCTTTCATCACGCGGCGATTCCCGGGTAATCTCGGCTGAACTCCTGGGGGTTGTCTCCATGCGCTTGGGCGCATCGCTCGCCGCCGTGCTGCTCACCACCGGTTGTTCGACCATGTACGCCATCCCGCGCTCGGAGCTGCCGCGGCTGGATGGCTGGAAGGATGACCGCAGCGTCCGGCTGACGGAGCTGGGGGACATGCGGCCGGGGGAGGCCAAGGAGACGCGCTCGCTGCGCGACGTGGCGGGCACCGAGCACACCTTCAGCGCGGACACGCCGCTCGTGCTCGTGCGCCGTGACGGCGCCACGGTGGAGGAGCGCTTCGTGCAAGTGCACGTGGACGCCACGCGCTTCGTAGGCGTCCCGCTGTCACGGCCGGAGCAGCCCGTGGAGGTGCCCATGGAGCAGGTGCAGGCCGCGAGCGTGCGCCACTTCAACCTGGCGCGCACGCTGCTGGTGTCGGGAGGCGTGGCCGCCGGGGTGTTGGCGTCCGTGGCGACGCTGGCCGTGCTCCTCGCGCCCAAGGGGCACGGGGGCAACGGCACCACGGGGGAGAACCTGCCGTGCACCCACGCGTGCCATCAATGACAGCCCACGCGGCACCGGTCGTGCCACCGCGCGTCAGGGTTTGTCCTGGCGCAGGCGCAGCAGTCCTTCCTGGGTCACCGAGGCGACGAGCCGTCCGTCGCGCGTGAAGACATGCCCGCGCGCCAGCCCTCTCGCGTTGCCAGCCCACGGACTGTCCATGCTGTACAGGAGCCAATCGCTCACCCGCAGGTCTCCGTGAAACCAGAGCGCGTGGTCCAGGCTGGCCATCTGCATGTTGCGCTGCATGAAGCTGGCGCCGTGCGGATGCAGCGCGGTGGCGATGAGGTTGAAGTCCGAGGCATACGCCAGCACCGAGCGATGAATCTGCGGGTCCTCCGGGAGCGGGCCGTCCGCGCGGAACCACACGTGTTTGATGGGCGCGGTGCGCTCGGGGGCGAACGGATCCACCCACGTCACGGGCCGCATCTCGATGGGCTTGGCGCACAGGAACTTCTCGCGCACGCGCTCGGGGATGAGGTGCGACTGGCGGCCCAGCAGCTCGATGTCCGTGGGGAGGGACTCGGGCGGCGGCACATCGGGCATGGGCGTCTGGTGCGAGAAGCCGGGCTCGTCCCCCTGGAACGAGGCCATCAGCGTGAAGATGGGCTGTCCCTTCTGGATGGCCACCACGCGGCGCGTGGTGAAGCTGCCACCGTCGCGCACCCGGTCCACGGTGTAGACGACGGGCAACGCGGCATCACCGGGGCGCAGGAAGTAGCCGTGCAGCGAGTGCACGTGACGCTCGGGCTCCACGGTCTGGCTCGCGGCGGACACGGCCTGCCCCAGCACCTGCCCCCCGAAGAGCTGGCGGAAGCCCAGGTCCTGACTGCGCCCCCGGAACAAGTTCTCCTCGATGGGCTCCAGCTTCAGCAGCGACACCAGCTCGTCCAGCACGCGACTCATTCCACCCTCCACGCGCGAGCCCCGCGCTCGCGCCCAGTGGCCGCCACGCTACCGCGTCCACGCCGCCCGCGCGCACTCCCGCGGTGTCGCGCCACGAACATCTCCGCGAGGTTTCCATGGGCCAGCTCTCCCTGCGCGCCGTGAGTGAGCCGCTGCGCCGCCATCCAGTGTGGGCTGGCGTGACGGCCACGTTCCTCGCGAGCCTGCTGCTGCGCTGGCTCTACCTGCTGGGAGCGCCGGACCGCGACTGGCCCTTCTCCATCTTCTTCTACGGCGACTCGCGCTTCTTCCACACCGCGGCGCTGGCGTGGGCCCGAGGCACCGAGCCCGAGGCCACCCTGCCCTACCACCCGCCCCTGTTCCCCTGGTTCCTGGGCCTGCTGTACCGCGCGCTCGGGGAGCCGCAGGGCAGCGCGTACCCCTACAAGCTGGGCCTCGCGGTGCTGGGCTCCGGAACGGTGGCGCTCACCTGGGCGTGGTGGCGCAAGCTGCTGGGCACCGGCTGGAGTCTGCTGGCGGCGGGACTCTACGCGTCCAGCTTCGGGTGGCTGGTGCTGTCCACCACGTACAGCAACGAGGTCCTCTACGCGCTCTTGCTCTCCGCGACCTGCGCGCTCGTGCTCGCCGGTCCGCGGTCCTGGCGCGGCGCGCTCGCCCTGGGCGCGGTGATGGGGCTGGGCACGCTCACCCGCGCCGAGCACCTGTCGTTGTGGCCCTTCCTCGTGGGCTTCGCGTGGCTTCGGCGCGAGCCCTCCACGCCGCCGCGCGCCTGGCTCTCATGCTGGGGCGTGGCCCTGGCGGTGTCGGGGCTGGTGCTGCTGCCCTCGGCGGTGCACAACGCGCGCGTGCTGCGCGAGCTCAATGCGCGCACGCCCCAGCTCGAGCCCCTGCCCGAGTTCACGCCCGTCACCGTCTACGGCCCCATCAACTTCGCCATGGCCAACCACACCGGAGCCACGGGCGGCTTCGCGCCGGACCTCATCAACCAGGGAGGCCACAACGGCCAGCTCGACGCCACCTTGCCCGAGCACCGCCGACTGCTGTTGCACGGCTATGCCGAGGGCCTGCGCTGGCTCGTCGAGCACCCCGCCGACGCCGCGGGCCTGTTGGGCGCCAAGCTCAGCCGATGGCTGGATGGCCTCAGCCTGGGGCTCGGCGTCTCCAACCTGCCGGCGGGACTGAGCGGCAATCGCGCGCCGGTGGATGTCTTCGTCCCCGACAGCCCCGGGCTCAAGTGGCCCCTGGCGCTGTTGCTGCTGGCGGGTATGGGACTGTCCCTGCGCGCCGCCCACCGAGACTTCCTCCTGCTCACCGGTGTGGTGGCGCACCGGCTGCTCATCACCCTGGCCTTCTTCGGCTACAGCCGCGGGATGCTCGCCGTCTTTCCAGCCCTGCTTCCCTTGCTGCTGCTCCCCCTGAAGGCCCTCGCCCAGCGGCGCGAGGCGCTCGCCGAGCGCCTGTGCGTGATCGCCACCGCCGCGCTCCTGCTCCTCTGGGTAGAGGCCGGGCTGGCGAGCGAGGGCCCGCCTCGCCGCTTCATGGCGACGGGCAGCACCGACACCGTCAGCGGCCGCCTCATCCAGGATGACTGGGTTCGCGTCTGGCCCCGGCCCTGACGCTGACCGCCCTGTAATACTCCGAGAGAGGCGGATTTTACCACAAGTGGATCGTCCACATGCGGACAGTCCTACCCCGCATAAATCCAGGAGTTCGTTAAATTCAAGCACTTTAAGGAATAGCCGACATTCAAATTAAACGGAGACACGGCTACTCCGGTGGCGCTCCATCCCGGAGCGACGCAGCTCCTAACGGCTCCCGTCCGCAGTGGAGAATCGCATGCGCCACTTGAGGTCAGCAGCGTGTTGTCTTGTCCTGATGTTGTCAGCCACAGGGCAGGCCCTTCAGCAGCCCCAACCCTCTCAACAGAGTGCCCTGGCTCCGAAGGCCTTCTACAAGCCAGAGCTCTCCCTCCCCGTACAGAACATGCCGTTGCAGAAGGCCCGCGCGCTGATGCCGACGCTGGGCGCGGACGCCTGGTCGGAGTTCTTCGCGCGCAACGGCAGCGGGTTCAATGTCTATCTGGATCCGCGCACGGGCACGCCCACGGGCATCCAGGGCTCCGTGCCGCTCATCCCGGGTGACGGATTCAACAACCGCGTGTCGCTGGAGGCGGTGCGCGAGGAGATTGGCCGCTCGGTGGGTGGAGTGGATGAGTCGGTGGTGGCGGACCTGGTCTTCAAGTTCATCGCGGACAACCAGGCCGCGATCGGCGTGGACCTGCTCCAGCTCGGCTCGCCCCGCGTGACGCAGGTGGCGCCGCACCTGTGGCAGGTGCACATCCCGCAGGTGCTCAACGGCGTGCCCGTGCGCGACGCGCGCGTGGCGGCGACCATCAGCCACGGCAACCTCATCCTCCTGGGCACCGAGTCCTGGAAGAACGCGCGCATCGACACGAAGCCCGCGGTGGCCTCGGGCGAGGCGCTGACGGCGGGCAACACGTTCGTGGGCCGGCAGCTGGCGCCCAACAGCCTCTGGCAGCAGCCCACGCTGGAGATCGCCCCGTTCTCGAAGGACGGCGCGGCGTTTGGCGAGGGATATGGCCACCTGCTCGTGTGGAGCTATGGCTTCCAGAGCCCCGGTGAGTCGGAGCGCTGGAAGGTGACGGTGGATGCGCAGACGGGCGAGGTGCTCGCGCTCGAGGACGCCAACCACTACTTCGATGCCAGCATGAAGGGCGGCGTCTATCCGTCCACCAACATCGGGGTGTGCGCGTCCAACGGCACGTGCGGCACCATGCAGCCCGGCACGCCGATGCCGTGGGCGGACACGGGCTTCGCGTCGCCGAACAACTACACGGACGGCTCCGGCATCTACAACTACAGCTCCGGAACGCTGTCGACCACGTTGTCGGGCAAGTACGTGAAGATCTCCGACGCGTGCGGCGCCTTCAGCGCCACGTCCACCACGGGCAGCCTGGACCTGGGCGGCGTCAACAACGACCACGACTGCGTGGTGCCGGCCGGCACGTCCGCGGGCAACACCGCGGCCACCCGCTCCAGCTTCTACGAGCTGAACAAGATCAAGGAAGTGGCGCGCGGCTGGCTGCCCACCAACACGTGGCTGCAGGGGCAGATCACCGCCAACGTGAACATCAACAGCACGTGCAACGCGTTCTGGAACGGCACGACGGTCAACTTCTACCGCAGCGGCGGTGGCTGCCGGAACACGGGCGAAATTGGCGCCGTCTTCGATCACGAGTGGGGCCACGGCATCGACAACTTCGACGCCAACGGCACGCTCAGCAACTCGAGCGAAGGCTACGCGGACATCGCGGCCATCTACCGGTTGCAGACCTCGTGCGTGGGCTACGGCTTCTTCCAGACGTCCAACCCGGGCTGCGGCATGACGCCGGACGGAACGGGCTACAACCAGCAGGAGTCGCAGGTCGCGGGGCAGTCCTGGTGCAACCTGCGCTGCTCCGGCGTGCGCGACGCGGACTGGGCCGCCAGCGCGCCCAACGTCCCGGCCACCCCGCAGAACTTCGTGTGCCCCATGTGCAGCTCCGGCACGGGCCCCTGCGGCAAGCAGGTGCACTGCGCCGCCTCGCCCGTGCGTCAGGCCGCGTGGGACCTCGTGACGCGCGACCTGGCGGGCGCGCCGTTCAACTACGACTCCAACACCGCCTTCATGGTGGGCAACAAGCTGTTCTACCAGGGCAGCGGCAACGTGGGCACGTGGCACGCGTGCAACTGCACCGCCGGCACGTCCGACGGCTGCGGCGCGACCAACGGCTACATGCAGTGGCTGGCCGCAGATGACGACAACGGCAACCTGGCCGACGGCACCCCGCACATGACGGCCATCTACGCCGCCTACAACCGCCACAACATCGCGTGCGCCACGCCCGCGCCGGTGAACGCCGGCTGCTCCGCCGGTCCGAGCAGCGCGCCCACCGCGACCGTCACGCCGGGCGACAGCCAGGTGGGCGTCAACTGGACGAGCGTCCCGGGCGCCAGCGAGTACTGGGTGATGAAGACGGAGGGCTTCGCGGGCTGCGACTTCGGCAAGGCGCGCGTGGCCACCGTCTCGGGCACCAGCTACAACGACCCGGAGGTCGCCAACGGCCGGCAGTACTGCTACTCGGTCGTCGCGGCCAGCTCCAACGCTTGCTACAGCACGGCCAGCGCCTGCGTGTGCACCACGCCGGTGTGCGCCGCGCCGACGGTCCCCGCGCTCGCGACGCCGGGCGATGGGGCCACCGCGGTGGAGCTGTCGCCCGCGCTGGACTGGGCGGATGTCTCCGGGGCCTCGGGTTACGAGGTCGAGGTGGCGACCGACTCGGCGTTCAGCAACAAGGTGGCCTCGGCCAACTCGCTGGTGAGCAGCAACTGGACGGTGACGACGTCGCTGACGGCGAACACGGTGTACTACTGGCACGCGCGCGCGGCCAACTCGTGCGGTGGCACGAGCTCCTGGTCCGCGACCCGCACGTTCACCACGCGCGGCTGCATCACGCTGGGGGCGCCCACGCTCTCCAGCCCCGCCAGCGGCGCGACGGGGGTGTCCCTCAACGCGGCGCTCGACTGGAGCGACGTGACGAGCGCGTCCACCTACGACGTCGAGCTGTCCACCGACCCGAGCTTCTCGCCGGTGGCCCGCTCCGCCAGCAGCCTGAGCACCAGCGCGTGGAACGTGACGCCGGCGCTCTCCAACCTCACCACCTACTACTGGCACGCGCGCGCCAAGGACAGCTGTGGCGCGGGTCCGTGGAGCGCCGCGTCCAGCTTCACCACGACGAACATCTGCACCCCGGTGGCCGCCGCGTACAACAGCACGCTGAAGGCCCCGGCCTGCGGCGCGGTGTGTGGCTGCGACACGGGCACCACGCTCATCAACGGCCGTGGCACGCTGTCCGGCGGCATCGAGCCCAACCAGCCCAACACGCTGGGCGCCTCGTGCGCGGACGGCACCTCCGGCACGTACCACTCCGACGAGAGCATCGACCGCATCTCGCTCAAGAGCGTGGACGAGGGCACCATCACCCCGGGCAAGCAGGTCAAGGTGGACGTCACCGTCTACTGCTGGGGCACGTCGGACGCGTTGGACCTGTACTACACGACGAACGCCACCACGGCGCCCACGTGGACCACGCTGACCACGAACCTGGCCTGCACCGCCGCGGGGCTCACGACGTTCTCGTACACGCTGACGGTGGGCGCCAACACCGGCAACCACGCGGTGCGTGCGCAGTTCCGCTACGGCGGCACGGCGACGAGCGCGTGCGTGTCCGGCAGCTACAACGACCGCGACGACCTGGTGTTCAACGTCTCGTCGGCGGTCGCCAAGGCGAACGGGAAGGCGTCCCAGACGAAGCAGGGCCGCGCGACCCCGACGGCGCGCTGAGGCTCCAGGCCCCGGAGCGCGGCCCCGCTCCGGAGCCTGAGCCGCAGGGCCCGTGACACCGAGGGGCTCCTGGCATGCGCCAGGAGCCCCTCTCCCGTTCATCGAGCAGCCTAGAGCGCCCGCAGGACGACGGACGGGGCCGAGCGCTCCGCGGGGCCGTGGAACACCGTCTCGATGTTGTTGCCGTCCGGATCCAACACGAACGCGGCGTAGTAACCCGGGTGGTACTTGCGCTCGCCAGGGGCACCGTTGTCGCGGCCCCCCGCGGCCAGGGCCACCTGGTGGAAGCGGTGCACCGTCTCGCGGTCCGGCGCCTGGAGCGCCAGGTGGATGCGCGACGGCGTTCCCTCCGACGTGACGTAGAACTCATCCGTGTTGAAGAACGTGGGCCCCTCGCGCTGGAGGGTCAGCCCGAAGACCTCCATCACCGCGCGATAGAACCGCCGACTGGCCTCCAGGTCCTTCACCTGGATGTGCACGTGATCGAACAACCGGCCTCTGTGGAACTCCATCATCGCTCGCCCCTGGGAACGAAACATCCGTTCAGTTCGCTTGCGGGGCTACCTTGCCGACCGCACGGGTCCCGGGCAACCGGAAAGATGCGGCGCCGAGGCGCGCTGGGCAGCGCGCGCGCCACCGTGCTGTAGTCGCGCCACCCCTCACGCCAGGACACTCCGGTGATGCCACGTCGTCCCGTCGCGATGCTGATGGCCGTCATGTCCCTCTGCGCGCTCCCCGCCTTCGCGGGAGAGACGCCCGCGCCGCCTCCCGCGCTCGGGGCGTTGGACGCGCTGTACCCGGACCTGGACAAGCTCTACCGCGAGTTGCACCAGGCGCCGGAGCTGTCGCGGCAGGAGGAGAAGACGGCGGCGAAGCTCGCGGCGAGGCTGCGCGCGCTGGGCTACGACGTGACGACGCAGGTGGGGGGCCACGGCGTGGTGGCGCTGTTGCGCAACGGCGCGGGCCCCACGGTGATGCTGCGCACGGAGATGGACGGGCTGCCCGTGGAGGAGAAGACGGGGTTGCCGTACGCGAGCAAGGTGACGGCGGTGGACGATGGCGGGCAGCGCGTCTCGGTGATGCACGCCTGCGGCCATGACGTGCACATGACGTCGTGGATGGGCACGGCGATGCTGCTTGGACGCGCGCGCGGCCAGTGGCGCGGCACGGTGATGCTCGTGGCGCAGCCCGCAGAGGAGCAGGGCTCGGGCGCGCGGCAGATGTTGGAGGCAGGCCTGTTCCAGCGCTTCCCCAAGCCGGACTTCGCGGTGGCCCTGCACGACAGCGGCACCGCCGAGGCGGGCACGGTGGAGTACACGCCGGGCTTCGCGCTCGCGAGCGTGGACTCGGTGGACGTCACGCTCTTTGGCAAGGGCGGCCACGGCGCGTACCCGCAGACGACGGTGGATCCGGTGGTGATGGCGGCGCGCACGGTGCTCGCGCTCCAGACGCTGGTGAGTCGCGAGAAGGACCCGCTGGAGCCCGCGGTGGTGACGGTGGGCTCCATCCACGGCGGCACCAAGCACAACATCATCCCCGACGAGGTGCGGCTCCAGCTCACCGTCCGCTCGTACAAGCCCGAGGTGCGCAAGCGGCTGCTCGAGGGAATCGAGCGCATCGTCAAGGCCGAGGCCCTCGCCTCCAACGCGCCACGTCCGCCCACCATCGCCGTCACCGAGGGCACGCCGGCCACCTACAACGAGCCCGCGCTCACCCAGCGGCTCGTCTCCGCCCTGGCGCGTGCGCTGGGTGACAAGAACCTGCGCGCGGCGCCCCCCGTCATGGGTGGAGAGGACTTCTCCGAGTACGGCCGGATGGGCATCCCCGCCACGCTGCTGTGGCTCGGCGCGGTGGAGCCGCAGCGCTACGCACAGGCCAAGCAATCGGGAGAGCCGCTCCCCTCCTTGCACTCCGCCACCTTCGCGCCGGACCGTGAGCGCACCCTGCGAACCGGCGTTTCGGCCCTCACCACCGCCGCGCTGGAGCTGCTCGGACGGCCGTGAACCGGCGCGTCAGTGTCCGCCACCTCACGCGAAGAGAGCAGCAAAACGCGCTTCTCGCGCCATGTCCGCCCGGCAAAACATGAAAACCACGGACTCACGGGCCGCGGCGTCATTCCAGACGCAACGGCGCGTTTGCCCTCTGCGATAATGGGAGACGGACTTCTCGTGTGTTGAGCCAACGGAGGGCGGGCCGATGTGGGTTGAGATCATCGTCATGCCTCGGGACGTTGTAGGCGCGAGCGCGGCTGTGAAGAAGGCAGCGAAGTCCCTGGACCGCCGGGCGGTGTACGAGCGGGGCGTGCAAGAGAGCCAACGATTCCGCGAGTCCCTGGTGGGCTATCTGGACGCACAGGGCCTGGCGGGAGGGGTGAAGTGGATGAGTGAGCCCGGCTCACTGCCGCAGGTGACGCTCGTCGCCAGCCCCACCGTGTTGGAGCAGCTTCGCCATGCGCCCCAGTTCGAAGCGGGCATGACCATGCCCCTCGAGATGCTCCTGTAGTCCTCCCCCTGGCATGCCCAACCTCTACAAGCGCATCGAGGTCATCCGCCGCACGCCCAATCGCGAGCTGATCATCTATCGGTGCCTGGAAGTGTTGGGCCAGGGCGGCTACGTGGTACAGAGCGCGGACCGGCTGCGCGAGCCCTTCAGTCAGAAGGACCGCGATGTGCTGGAGCGCCAGTTCTGGGAGTTGCTCTCCGAGACGCCTCCCGAAGAGCGCTCCGCGCCGCATGCGACGCTGGAGCAGGCCATCGCGGCGTTCGAGTCGGAATTCGCGTAGCCCATCGCTGAGCGCATGGCCGTGAGCGCCTCACCGGCGCTCTGACGCAGCCGTTCACCTCGGTGCGTCATGCGCAACGGTCGCGCCGCGAACAGCTCCCCCCAACACACGACCTACACGTCTCACCTCGCGAGCATCGTCAGATTTTCCATGCTTCGCTGTTATCGCGCGCTTGACGTGCATATCTCGTATTACACAGGATGCGCCACCCGCGGTGCCTGACGCCCTCTTGGGTCATGCACGGATGCGGGGCACTTGTGTCGTGCCGAAAACAGGGGGCTTCGCGCGGGGTCGGGCCGGGGGTGCGCGCGGGTAGCGCCGTTGAATCCGCCACACCGGGCACGCAGTCTCCCTGCGCTTCGGGGTCCACCCGTCCGCACAGGGCTCACGCGGGTTCAACCCGCACCGGAGGGGTTCATGTACTGGAAGAGGCTGGCGGCCGTCGCCACGCTGCTCTGCTGCACCACGACGTCCGCCTGGGCAGCCGACCGCGAGGTCTGGGTCACGCTCGGCACGGACACCGTGAGCGAGGTCCAAGCGGCACTGAAGGACTCGGGCGCGGGCGTGGAGGGCCGCGAACAGAACGGCATCCACGTGCTCAAGGTCCACGAGTCGCAGCTCGTCGTCATCGCGCGCGTGATGCACGACCGCTTCAACCGCTGCGGCGGCTTCGTGACGCACGACACGCAAGAGCAGGCGAACGCGGAGCTGCGCTCCACGCCCACCTCGCTGGCGACCGCGGTGGCCTACACCATCGACAACGCCGCGGTGGTCAACTCGCTCGTCGGCGGCCTGAGCGAGTCCACCCTGCGCGGCACCATCAGCTCGCTGGCGAGCTTCACCAACCGCTACTACACGTCCCAGACGGGCGTGGACGCGGCCAACTGGCTGAAGACCGAGTGGACCAACATCGCGGCGGGCCGCTCGGACATCTCCGTGCAGCTCTTCACACACTCCACCTGGGCCCAGCCCTCCGTCATCCTCACCATCACCGGCACCACGAGCCCCAGCGAAGTCGTCGTGCTCGGCGGCCACCTGGACTCCATCAACCTGAACAACACGGCGGGCGTCGCGCCCGGCGCGGACGATGATGCCTCCGGCGTCGCCACCCTCTCCGAGGTGCTCCGCGCGGTGGTGGCCAAGGGCTACAAGCCGGCCCGCACCGTGAAGCTCATGGGCTACTCCGGCGAGGAGGGCGGCCTCAAGGGCTCCAAGGAGATCGCCGCCGCGTACAAGACCGCGGGCACCAACGTCGTGGGCGCGCTCCAACTCGACATGGTCAACTACCGCGGCTCGTCGTGGGAGGTGACCATCGTCACCGACAACACCAACGCCGCGCAGAACACCTTCCTCACCAACCTCATCAACACGTACACGGGCTACACGTGGACCAACATCACGTGCGGCTACGCGTGCTCGGACCACGCCTCGTGGACCAGCCAGGGCTACCCGGCGTCCATCCCGTTCGAGGCGCTGATGAGCGAGTACAACCCGTACATCCACACGGCCAATGACACGCTGGCCAACAGCAGCGGTGGCACGGCGGACAACGCCCTCAAGTTCGCGAAGATCGCCGCCGCGTACATGGCCGAGCTCGCCAAGGGCGTCGTCGGTGGCGGCGGCCCGCCGGACACCACGCCTCCCACCGTGTCGCTCACCGCGCCGACCGGCGGCACCGTCTCCGGTTCCGTGACGCTGTCCGCGACGGCCAGCGACAACGTGGGCGTCAGCCGCGTGGACTTCCTCGTGGATGGCGCGGTGGTGAACTCGGACTTCTCCTCTCCGTACAGCTACGCGTGGGACTCCACCACGGCCAGCAATGCCAGCCACACCGTCTCCGCCGTCGCGTATGACGGGGCGGGGAACTCCACGGCGAGCAGCGCCGTGACGGTGACGGTGGCCAACACCGTCTTCACCGCCGTCTACAACGCCACGCTCAAGGCCCCCGCCTGCGCCAGCGTGGGCACCGCGTGCGACTCGGGCACGCTGCTCACCGGCCGCGGCACCATGAGCCCCGCCGAGACCAACGCGCCCAACACCCTGGCGGGCTCCCCCTGCGCGGATGGCGCGTCCGGCACGTACCACGCGGATGAGTCCAACGACCGCATCAAGGTCAGCTCGGTGAACGGAACCGCGTTCGGCGCGGGCAAGCAGGTCAAGGTCGAGGCCACCGTGTGGGCCTACTCCTCGTACTCCTCTGACAAGTTGGATCTCTACTACGCGGCCAACGCGAACAGCCCCACGTGGACGCTCATCGGCACGCTGTCTCCCACCGTGGCCGGCGCGCAGACCTTGTCCGCGACGTACACGCTGCCCGCCGGTTCGCTCCAGGCCGTGCGCGCGCGCTTCCGCTACCAGGGCTCCGCCGCCGCGTGCGGCACGGGCTCGGTCTCGTACGACGACCAGGACGACCTCGTGTTCGCCGTGGGTCCGTGACGCACTGAGCGCTTGAGGGACGCGGGCGTCTCCCCACCGCGTCCCTCCCCGCGCCACGCTGGCACCCTCCCCGCCTTTCGATGAGACTCCGGGGCATGCCTCCTGGCCCGACCTCCACGCGCCCCTGGTTTGCCTTCTCCCTGGACCTGTCCCCCGCGTTGGCCCGAGAGCACCGGGCGGGCCTGCCGCCCATCCCCGCCCTCCCCGAGGGGGAGTTGGCCGAGGCGCTCGACGTGGAGCTCGTCTATGACGTCACGTCCCCCGCCTGGAATGGCCGCGTGGCCCGTCTGGTGGACGCGCCGGGACGCCGCCTGCTGGGACGGCTGCGCATCCTCCCCACCGAGTCCTGGGATGCCATCGGTCGCTTCGAGGCCGTCATGGCCGAGGCCACCGAGGCGCGCTCCGTCCGCGTGCGCACCGCCACGGGCGCCACCCTGTCCGCCCAGGCCTTCACGCCGCCCGCCCGCCCCGGCCCCGCCCCCAACGGGCCGGTGAGCGAGGCCTTCCTCGTCGCCCTCGCCCTCTGCGCCGAGCGCGCCGGCCTGGCCCCCGACTACGTGGAGCGACTCCAGGCCGAGGCGCAGATCGTCCACACCCTCCAGCGCTCCCAGCCCGCCACCACCCCGCCGCCCCGGAAGCCGAATTCCAGGTGATCGCCGCGCGCCCCCCGCGCATCGAGGGGGATTCGCAGGAAAAAGCGCGCCGTGACGCAACCAGGCGAGGGTTTCCGCCGACGATGTCCTAGCGGGGGCGCTCTGCGCACCCAGCCTTCAGGCCACGAGGACACCTCCGGATGACGCTTCCAGCCACCACGCGCGCCTCGACTCCTCGCCCCACCGCCGCCGCGTCCCCCCCGCCCAAGCCCACCGTGGCGTCGCTCACCGCGACCGGGGGCGCCTGGAACCGCAGCCAGACGAAGGAGGTGGCCATCTCGGACCTCCAGCAGAAGTTCGGCTGGAGTGACGCGAGCTGGCAGGGCCGCCTCATGAAGGCCGCGGACGGCGCCGGCGCGAAGGCGCGGGGCCGCAACGGCAGCGTGTCCGCCTCCGAGTTGGAGAGCTACCTCGCCGCGCCGACGGACGCGCAGTTCCTGACCTCCACGGCGCTCCAGAAGGAGCGCGCCGCGCTGGACGCCAAGCTCAAGGGCGGGGCCCACGCCGCGGACGTGGACGCGTTCGATACGAAGTGGCAGGCGGCGGTCGCCAAGCGCGCCGACAAGCTCAGCGGCAACGGCGACGGGCAGCTCACCGTGGACGAGCTGAACGCCTTCATCAACGACTCCAAGGCCGGCAAGCTCAAGGACACCCAATGGGTGCCGGATCAAAAGGCGGCCGTCTTCGAGAGCCGCGTCGCGGAGGGCTCCGGTGAGGTGGATCCGCTCCGCCCCCAGGCCACCGGGAAGAGCGACAGCGGCATGGCGCTCATCAAGGAGTACTCCCGCGCGTCGCTCGACCAGGGCAAGAACGTCCCCACGTTCGTCAGCTACATGCTCTCCGCGTCGGACATCCGCGAGACGCCGGCCACCGTCAACCGCTCGAAGAGCACCTTCACGCGAGACCCCGTGCTGGGCTCCAAGGGCGTCACGGACTCGGACTACAACAACACCGGCTTCGACCGCGGCCACATGAAGCCCGCGGAGGACTCGCCCACGCAGGAGGCCATGGACGAGAGCCACCTGATGACCAACATCGCGCCCCAGTACGGCAACCACAACCAGCAGGTGTGGCGCACGCTGGAGCAGGGCGTGTCGGGGCTCGTGAAGGCCACGGGCGGCAAGGCGTACATCCTCACCGGCAACCTGTTCCTGGACGCGAAGGGCAAGCCGCTGCCGCCCGAGTCCATTGAGACGACCGGCTCGAAGACGCGCCGCATCGGCGTCCCCACGCACAACTTCAAGACGGTGCTGCTGGAGCTGCCCAACGGCAACCTGACGATGTTCGCCTACCTCGTGCCCAACACGAAGCAGGGCCCCTCGAAGAAGGAGGACATCATCCCCTTCCTCGAGTCCACCCGCGTCCCGGTGGACCGCATCGAGGAGCTGCTCGGCCAGGACCTCTACGCCGAGCTGCCCAAGGCCGTGCAGACCAAGCTGGAGAAGGACTCCAAGGCCCTGGGCGCCTTCCAGGACGGCAGCGCGTACCAGTCGCTCACGCTGCTGAAGCAGCCCGCGTCCTGAAGCCCCCGGCTCAGCGCACGGCCGGCGTGGCCTGCGCGAGCTTCAGCAGCTCGGTGCGCTTCGCGTCGCCGTAGGCCCAGACGCGCTCGCCATGCACCTCGAACCAGCTCTGGCGAGCGTTCCAGCCTCCCGCGACGATGAGGCGCGCGCCCACCGGCGGGCCCGCGACGTGCTCGGCCGGAACGCCCGCGGCGCGATCCGCCAGCACGGATGTCCCGCAGCGCATCTTCCCCATCTCCGGGGTGAACACCGCAGGGATGGGCTCCGTCCGCGCGGGGCCACGGAGGACCTCCTCCACCGCGAGCCGCACGCGCGGCGGGCGGTTGCGCGTGGCCCCCTCGTCCCGCACCTCCTGGACGCGGACCACATACAGCTCGCAGCCCACCATCTCATCCTTGGCGGACGCGTCATCGCCATAGCCGGGCGTGCGCAGGCGCGGAGGCTGACACTGCGTGCTCGACCAGTCCGCCGACTCCTGCGGCAGCTCCCGGTCAATGCCCGTCGGGTGGAACCACTCCCCAGCCCCGGCTTTCCACGCGACTCCCACGCCCAGCACCGCGACCACCACCGGAATCTGGAACAAGAGCTTCTTCGAGCGTGTCATACCCTGAGTGTATCCAAATCCCTGCCTGGGGCTGGATACGACATCAGGCGGACGCGGGCTGGCGCCCCAGCGACACGGCCGCGTTGACGACGAGGACCGTCCAGAACAGCGGGTAGCCCATCTTCACCGCGTGGATGAAATCCTGCCGCCCGTTGAGCGCGGGAAGCAGTTGGATCGACAGCCAGCTCAGCGTGGGCACGGCGGCAATGCCCACGGCCAAGAGCGGCACGGTCCGCCACCGGATGGGCGCGCCCGCCCACCGCAGCGCCCCGCCCACGCTCACGCTGGCCAGCGTGAGCGCGAAGACGAGCTCCCCCGCGACCCGGGCCCACACCCACCACAGCGAGTCGCCCAGCAAGAGCACGCCCGAGCCTCGGGGCCCCAGCAGCCCCGCCACATCGCGTGTGAGGACGAAGGCCCCCAGCGACGCGGCCGAGGCCATCACGAGCGCCAGGCCCTGTCGCGCGCGCGACACGGGCGCATCCAGCACGGGCACCCAGGAGGCCACCCCGGCGAGCAGACACCCGGACACCGCCGCGAGCGGGAAGTGCAGCAGCCACTCCAGCCCGGCCCATCCCCGCAGGCCCACGACCTCCCCGAACCAACTGGCCCACGCCACGAGCGCCAGCACGCCCACGAGCAGGTGTCGTCTCCCGCGCGGTGTCATGGGACTCCCTTCAGCAAAGCACCTTGTCGAACGCGACGCGCAGGAAGTCATCCAGCGCCGCGCGGCTCTTGTCGGCCCGGCTGCGCAGCACCGCGCCCTCCCACGCGTTGATGAGGAAGGCGGCCAGCGTCGCGGCGGACACGCTGTCGGAGACCTCACCTGCGCGCTGGGACTCTTGAATCACCGGCTCCAGTTCCTGGCACCACGCGGTGAAGCCCTGCGCTACCCGCTCGCGGATGAGCGCGCTGTGGTCCGCCATCTCCACCGCGAAGTTCCCCAGGAGGCACCCGCGCTCGAACTTCCACGCCACCAGGGTCTCGACCGCCACGGAGAAGTACCGCCGCAGCCGCTCGCGAGGCGCCACCGAGGCATCCGTCAGCAGCGCGGCGCGCGCGTCGGGGCCCTCCAGGTAGCGATTGATGCACTCGACGCCGAGCGCCTCCTTGCTCTCGAAGTGGTTGTAGAACGACCCCTTCGGAACGCCGGCCGCCGCGGTGATGTCCTGGACCCCGCACCCGTTGAAGCCCTGCCGGAGCAACGTCTTGAGGCCGGCGGCGACGAGCTTCTCCCGAACATTGGGTCTGGGCATTCCCCCGGAATACGACCGGTCGTCTGGACGCGTCAAGCACCCGAGGCCCTCTGGCCCCCATTCCCATTCGAGATTCAAGACGACTGGTCATCTATATTCAGGCCGCCCGCTTGCCTACCGTGGCGCGCCAGCCGGGGGAACCGGAGGGAGACACACATGAGCAAGGCGGGCGAAGTCATCGTGGTCTTGGGTGCGACGGGGCAGCAGGGGGGCGCGACGGTGCGCCAACTGTTGGCGGAGGGCTGGAAGGTCCGGGCGCTGGTGCGCCATCCCGCGCACGAGGCGGCGAGCGCGCTGGCTCGGGCGGGGGTGGAGTTGGTGCCGGGCAACATGGGCGATCGGGGTTCGCTCGACGCGGCGCTGCGGGGCGCGCACGGGGTGTTCAGCGTGCAGCCCAGCCAGGGGCAGGTCGCCGCGGGGGTGACGTCAGCGGATGAGATCCGCTTCGGCAAGAACGTCGCGGACGCGGCGAAGGCCACGGGCATCCGCCACCTCGTCTACACCTCCGCGGGCGGCGCCGAGCGCGGCACGGGCGCGAGCCACTACGAGAGCAAGTGGGAGATTGAGCAGCACATCGCGCGCCTCGGGCTGCGAGCGACCGTGCTGCGCCCCATGGCCTTCATGGAGCTGTTCGCCCAACCCGAGTTCGGCGTACCCGAGGGAGTGCTCCGCTTCTTGAACCAGCCGGACCGGGGGCTCCAGCTCATCGCGGTGGAGGACATCGGGAGGTTCGCCGCGCTCGCCTTCGCGCAACCGGAGCGCTTCATCGGAGAGGCGCTGGAGCTCGCCGGCGATCGACTGACGGGGCCCCAGATGGCACAGGCCATCGGGAGCGCCCTGGGCCGCGCCATCACCTACGCACAGGTTCCCCGTGAGCTCCTGGCGGGCAATCCCGACATGCTGAAGCTGGTGGACTTCGCCAACGACGACGGCGGCAAGGCGGACATCGCGGGCCTGCGCACGCGACACGCGGGCCTGCTGTCCTTCGACGCCTGGCTCCAGCGCACCGGCAAGGCCCTCTTCGAGCGCAGGGCCGGTGAGACAAGGAGCGCGTAGCGGCTCAGAACACGCCGCCGTCGGCCCGGAGCCCCGGGGACGCGTTGAGGTCCGGATTGAGAGCGGTGTGGCGCACGAAGCCCCCATCGCGAGTTCCATCCGGATCCCGGTTGTCGGAGACCGCGCGGACGCTGCTCGTGTAGTCCACCTTGTCCACCGAGCCACCGTCCCGCATCTTCAGCTCCACGGTGTCGCCCCCGTTGTTGAGGCCCAGCGTCTTCGTCGAAGCCGGAACCGAGCGAACCGCGCCGGGTGGCACTCCGCGCGCCCCGCCATAGACGACGAACGAGAGCCCCGGCCCCAGGACCGTGTCCTGCGCGAACACGTGCCGCGACAGCTGCTTGTCCCAGACCGACCACCCAGAGAGGTCCACCGCGAACGGACTGCCGTTGACCAGCTCGACGAACTCGTAGTCGGGGTCGCCTTGCGTGCCGCCATCCACGATGGGCTCATTGGCCAGATACTCGTTGATGAAGACCCGCGCCGGCCCCGAGACCACCGCGAGCGGCGAAGCACTCACCGCGACGCGCGACGGCGAGGACACGTCCACCACACGCACCCAGACATTGCTCAAGTCCGCGTTCGGGAGGGTCCACAGATAACGGCCCTCCTCCGCGGGCACCGAGGCCGCGAGCACGCCCCACGTCGAGCCCCCATCCAGCGAGGCCTCGACACGCACGTCCGCCACGTCCCACGCCGCCCACACCACCGCGACCGTGCTGCCCCCCTGATACGTCCCGCCCTGCGGCTGCTTGAGCCGCAGCGAGGGCCCGCTCTGCCCCGACAGCGCATAGGCGCTCACCACCGGGTAGTGATCGCTGACGACATTCTCGTAGTCGGGGATCCACTGATCCGGCGCGAGGATCCGCGCGGAGTTCGCCACGTAGCGCGCGGCCAGCGACTCCGTGATGAGCGTGTGGTCCACCACGCCCTCGAAGCCAATCACCGAGCGCTGCCCCGCGAGCGACAAGGGCCGCGTCACGAACGTGTAGTGCGCGGGGTCCTCCACGAAGTTCGCATACGGCGTGGGCAGCACATTGCCCGCGCCATCATGGGAGATGGACTCGTCCACGTCGTCATTCCAATCGCCGAGGACCAGCACCCGCGCGCCCGCGAGGTTCGCGTCGAGATACCCCTTGAGGGCCACACTGGCCCGCTGCCGCGCATCCCGCGACGTCGCATCGTCCAACGCCTTCATGTGGAGGACGATGACGACCAGCGGTGACTCGACGCCGTCGAGGGGCGTCGTGAAGTCCACGCGAAGCGGAGGCCTCCCGCTGAAGTCGGTGTTGTACTCAGTGAGGATGATGCCCGCGCTCACGAAGGTGAGCGTGTTGTCGTAGAGCACACCCGGCTTCTGCTCGTTGGTGCTGTACCAGGTCGCGCCGCCCGGAACGAAGGCCGGGTTGTTGGCCAGGAAGCCCTGCATCCCCGGGACCTGCGCCTTGAGCGCGTCGAAGTCGGCGGTGTCCACCATCTCCACGAGCCCCCACAGGTTCGCCCGCGTGTCGCGAAGGACATCGCGCGCGGCGGCGATCTGCAGGTCATCGGAGGTCCCTCCGCCCGACGAGGAGTGGATGGGCCCCTGGGTCGCGTCTCCGAAGTACTCGAGGTTCCACTGTCCCACCGTGAAGAGCTGCGCGCCGGCACTCTGGATGGTGACCGAAACGCCTCGCGAATCCGTGCGGTTGCCTGCGTCCACCACGGAGACCGTGAACGTCGAGGTGCCCACCGTCGTCGGCGTCCCCGAGAGCACCCCCGACGCGGACAGCGAGAGCCCCGTGGGCAGCGCGCCCGAGAACGCCCACGTCAACGGCGCCCGACCTCCCGTGGCGCTCAGCACGCCTTGGTAGGACTTGCCCACCGCCCCCGATGGCAGCGACTGCGAGCTCACCTGGGGCGGCGCGACCACATCGAACGACACCGTGAGCGTGTCGGACACCTCGTTGCCATCGCTCACGCGAACCTCGAACGATGACGCCCCCACCTGCGAGAGTGACCCCTGCAGCTCCCCGTGCGTGGACAGGGTCAGTCCCGCGGGGAGTATCCCTACTGAAGTGAACGCCCACGGGGCCTTGCCTCCCGAGACGACGAAGGTCCGAGACACCACATCCCCCACGTAGCCCTGCTGCGGCGCCACCGCCGAGAGGACCGGAGGCGCATGGACCGTCATATGGAGCGCGCCCTGCGCGCGCGCACCGACCGCGTCCACCGCTTCGAGCACGAACTCGAATGAACCCGTCACCTCCGGCTGTCCCGACAGCGTCCCCGCCGAGCCCAAGACCAGGCCCGAGGGAAGCGCGCCCGAGGCCAACTGCCACGAATAGGGCGCCACACCTCCTGACGCCGACAGCTCGGCGGAGTAGCTCCGACCGACATACCCATCCACCGGCGACGCGGTCGTGACCGTCAGCGGATCCCAAGCGCCTGCATCCGTGGCCCCCGCATCGGGCGAACCACCCCCATGGCCCGCGTCAGACGCAGCGCCACCGTCCGAAGTGCCCGCGTCATTCGCGCCGCCTTCGTGGCCGGCGTCAATCGTGGCGCCACCGTCCGAAGTGCCCGCATCGACCGTGGATCCACCATCCGGTCCTGCATCGGAGGTGCCCGCATCCACCGGGGAGCCGGCATCATCCGGGCCTGCATCCACCGGGGTGCCCGCGTCGTCCCGCGCGCCGCCGTCACTTCCGGCGTCTACGACGGGGGGATGCCCTGCATCCGTCTGGCCTGGCCCATCGGGAGGCTTGGGCGGCTCGGGCTCCGAACAGGCGCTGACCCACACGACGAGAAGCAAACCCAGGACGCGGCGGGGAGACATGCGAGGACTCCGGGCGAGGACCCTCAATCGGGAAGAGGCGACACTCTAGTTCAGCGGACCGACGAGCCGAGTACCCACCGCCCCACCCTCCTCCCGGTTCCCTCGGAGACGCGGCGCGGGAGGCCGCTTCGTGTGGCATCCAGCAACGAACGGGGGGCCCGCGCCGCATGGCCGTTGCGCCCCGCGCCCGCTGAGCGTAGGGAGTCGCCCCTCCCATGTCCGCGACCGCTCAACTGCTCGAAGCCGTCCGTAAGGCCGCCCGCCCCGGCATCTGGTCCAACGGGGTCAACCTCGCGCGCGCGGGCGCCGTGGTCCTCCAGTCCCAGACGGCGTCCGAGATAGAACTTCGCGTCCGCTCACCGGGCCGGCCCGTGGCCCTCACCGTCGCGCTCTACCCGAACGACGAGGCGTGGGAGTGCGATTGCCCCAGCCGCGTGGATCCCTGCGAGCACGTCGTCGCCGCGGCCATCTCCATCCAGCAGGCCGAGAAGCAGGAGACACCGCTGGCTCCCGCCGCGAGCAAGTGGTCGCGCATCGTGTACCGCTTCACCCGTGTGGACGGCGGCCTCCAACTGCATCGCGCCCTCGCGCACGCGGACGGCTCCGAGGAGCCGCTCGACGGCAGCATCGCCGCCATCCTCGCCCGGCCCGCGCAGGCCGCCACGCTCCAGGTCGAGCAGTCCGACCTGCTCGCGGATCGACTCCTCGAGCGCCGCACGCGAGGCGCCATCTCGCCCGAGTCCCTGGAGGCGCTGCTGCGCGTCCTGGAGCCCTCGCGCAACGTGCTCCTGGATGGTCGTCCCGTCGCCATCGCCGGCGAGGCCGTGCTTCCGCATGCCGTCGTCGAGGACCGCGGCGGTCAGCTCGTGGTGAGCGTCATGAAGGACGCGCGCGTCGAGGAGATCCTCAGCCCCGGCGTCGCGCTGTGTGGTGATGCCATCGCGCGACTGGGCGAGACGGCCATGACGGGCCCGTGGCTCCAGCACCTGCCCATCGTCCGGAACTATGCGCCCGAGCAGCTTGGAGAAATCACCTCCAAGGTCCTGCCCGAGCTGGGCCGCCGCATCCCCGTCGAGGTGCGTAGCAAGCGCCTGCCGCCCATCGACCGCGACCTCAAGCCGCGCATCCTCATGGAGCTGAACCAGCTCGACTCTGGCCTGTCCGTGCTGCCCACGCTCGTCTACGGCGCGCCGCCCACGGTGCGCGTGGACGCGGGCCGCATGGTCTACCTGCGCGGCGCCGTCCCCCTGCGCGACGAGGCCGCCGAGCAGCGCCTCCTGCATCAACTCCGCGAGGAGCTGAACCTCGTCCCCGGGCGCCGGCTCACCGTGCAGGGGCAGGAGATGGTGCGCTTCGCGGACAAGCTGCGGCGCTGGCGCGGCGACCTCACCGGTGACGCGGCGGGCGTGGTCAGCCCCAACGTCCGCCTCCTGCCGTCGCTGCGCGTCGAGGGCGGGGCCTCCGAGTCGGGCGTCCCCGATGTCCGCTTCACCCTCGAGTTCCAGGTGGAGGGCGGCAAGGGCGGCACGCAGACCGTGGAGGCCGCGGCCGTGCTCCGCGCCTGGACCGAGGGACTGGGTCTCGTGCCGCTCGACGGAGGCGGTTGGGCGCCCTTGCCGCGCGCGTGGCTCGACAAGAATGGCCAGCGCGTGGCGGACCTGCTCGCCGCGCGTCAGGCGGATGGTCGCGTGTCCAACCACGCGCTGCCCGAGCTGACCGCGCTGTGCGAGACGCTGGAGCAGCCCCCGCCTCCAGGGCTCGACCGGCTGGCGCCACTGGTCGAGGGCTTCGAGAAGCTCCCGGCCCCCACCCTCCCCGCCGACCTCACCGCCACGCTGCGCCACTATCAGCAGCAGGGCGTCAGCTGGCTCGCCTTCCTGCGCGACGCGGGGCTCGGCGGGATCCTCGCGGACGACATGGGCTTGGGCAAGACGCTCCAGACCTTGTGCGTGCTGGGGCCTCGCTCGCTCATCGTCTGCCCCACCAGCGTGCTGCCCAACTGGGCCGCGGAGCTTCAGCGCTTCCGTCCCTCGCTCAAGGTCAGCACGTACCACGGCCCCGGCCGCGCGCTGGATGAGGGCGCGGACGTCACGCTCACCACGTATGCCATCCTGCGCCTGGATGCGGCCGTGCTGGCGGGCCGCGCCTGGAACGCGGTGGTGCTGGACGAGGCCCAGGCCATCAAGAACCCCGAGAGTCAGGTGGCCCGCGCCGCCTTCGGCCTCAAGGCGAACCTCCGACTGGCGCTCAGCGGCACGCCGCTGGAGAACCGGCTGGAGGAGCTGTGGAGCCTCATGCACTTCGCCAACCCCGGCCTGCTCGGCGGACGGCGCCAGTTCGACGAGAAGGTGGCGCAGCCCATCTCGGAGGGACGCCCCGGCGCGGCGGAGCAGCTTCGCAAGCGGATCCGCCCGTTCATCCTGCGGCGCCTCAAGCGCGACGTCGCCCCCGAGCTGCCGCCGCGCACCGACTCCGTCATGCACGTGTCGCTGGATGAGCGCGAGCGCTCCGTCTACGACGCGGTGATGGCGGCGACGCGCGCCGAGGTGGTCGCCCTGCTCAACGAAGGCGGCAGCGTCCTCAAGGCGCTGGAGGCCCTGCTCCGGCTTCGCCAGGCCGCGTGCCACCCGGCCCTCGTGCCCGGGCAGCACGCCGCGACGTCCTCCAAGGTCCAGACGCTGGTGGAGGCGCTCACCACCGCGGTGTCCGAGGGCCACAAGGCGCTCGTGTTCTCACAGTGGACGTCGCTGTTGGACCTCGTCGAGCCACACCTGAAGGCCGCGGGCATCGCGTTCGACCGGCTCGACGGCACCACCGCCAACCGAGGCGACGTCACCGCGCGCTTCCAGGGCGCGGACGGCGCTCCGGTGCTCCTCATGTCGCTCAAGGCGGGCGGCACGGGCCTCAACCTCACCGCGGCTGACCACGTGTTCCTCATGGACCCCTGGTGGAACCCCGCCGCCGAGGCCCAGGCCGCGGACCGCGCGCACCGCATCGGGCAGGAGCGACCCGTCATGGTGTACCGACTGGTGTCGCAGGGCACCGTGGAGGAGCGCATCCTCGGGCTCCAGGAGAAGAAGCGCGCGCTCTTCGAGGCCGCCCTCAGTGAGGCGTCGGCCGCGACCTCCATCACCCGCCAGGACCTGCTCGAGCTGTTCTCCTGAGGCTTGAATCCATGCGGGGAGGCGGAAGAACCTCTCCTCCTCGCATGGCATCCACCTCCGGAGCGCTCGCATGTCCCGCAACGTGATTGCCGAAGCTGTCGCCCACTATGAGCACCTGCTCCAGGGCGATGTCCTGCACCGCACCCATGAGCAGTTGGTTCGAGCGGTCGCCTCCCGCACCTCGCTGCGACGCCAGGGCCGCTCGCTGTACCGCGCCTTGCGCCCGCGCTTCATCACGGCCGCGCAGCAACAGGAGATTCAGCGCGCGACCCTCGCGGTGAATCGCGCCTTGGAGGTGGTGTTCCAGCGCGCGTGCCGGGACGAGCCCTTTCGCCGCGAGCTGGCCTTGCCGGAGTGGGTGGACCTCCTGGCCACGGCGGACGCGCACTCGCCCCTGCCCAGTGTCATCGGGCGCATGGATGGCTTGATGGACGCGTCCGGCGTGCTGCGCTTCATCGAGTACAACACCGCGCCGGGTGGACTCTTCCGCACGCATGACCTGGCCGAGGCCTTCCACACCACGCCCATCATGGAGTCGTTCTCCCGGCGCTACGCGGTGGACGCGCCCCGCTACGCCCCCCACTACATCGAGGCGCTGCGAGAGAACCACGCGCGCACGGGGCGCACCGGACCGCTGCGCATGGCCTTCTTCGGACCGGCGGGCCCGGACGACTCCGAGGAGGAGGATGTCCTCCAGGAGTACTTCCAGGCGCAGGGCATCCTCCTGGAGATCGTCACGTCCGAGGATGAGTGGTCGCACCGCGACGGGCAGCTCTTCCTGCGCGACCTGCGCATCGACGCCGTCACGTTCATCTCCGCGATTGGCTTTGGCGGACTCGTCATCGGCTGCGGCCCCGAGCACCCGGTCATGGAGGCCCTGCGCGCGGGCTCCGCGTGGTTCATGAACGGGCTGTTCCGCACCTGCGTGCTGCGCAGCAAGGCCCTCTTCGCCATCCTCAGCGCCCACGCGGAGACCGAGCTGTTCGACGCGGAGTCGCGCGCGGCGGTGGCGCGGCACGTCCCGTGGACGCGGCTGGTGCGCGATGGCACCACGCGCTACCGCGGCGAGGACGTGGACCTGGTGCCCTTCATCCTGGAGCACCGCGAACAGTTCGTCCTCAAGCCCACCACGGACTACGGCGGCGCCAGCGTCACGTTGGGCTGGGAGACCGACGCGGAGCCCTGGCGCACGACGCTCCAACAAGCGCGCGAGGAGACGTGGGTCGTCCAGGAGCGCGTCATCACGCCGCGCGAGCGCTTCCCCTACTTCGAGGACGGCCAGCTCCACTTCGAATCGCTCTACTCGGATCTCAACCCGTTCGTGTGGAACGACGCGAGGCAGGAGTCCTGCCTCGTGCGGCTGTCCACCGCGGCGGTGGTCAACGTGGCCAAGGGTGGCTCCTTGACGCCCCTCGTCGTCATTCGCGAGCGCTAGGGCGGTCGCACACCGTGGCCGCCGGCCCGCGTGTCACTCCGCGTCGGCCGCGTCCTGCCGGATCCACCACCGCTGCATGACACACGACGTGGGTGAGGGCTCGGACTCGCGTCCCTCCTGTCGGGACAGGTGCCGGGCCAGCGCGTCGGCGAACTCCGGGCTGCACCGGTAGCGCAACCGCGAGTCGAGGAGGCGGGCGAGGTCCTCCGGCGTGCCGAGCCGGTCGAGCGCCGCGGCCGCCTCCTCCGCTTCCGGCACCGGAGCCGCCACCTGTCCGCTGTCGTCCAATTGCTCGTCCAAGTCCCCCCTCGTCGCGAGACGACGCGACATGGGAGCGGCCTCGACGGCTTGATACAGGAACGGGCGACTGGCCTCGGCATCCACCGCCCCCAGCCAGCGAATGGCCTCCGCGCGGATGACGGGCAGGGTCGCGTCACGGGCACACCCGCGCAGTTCCATGAGCGCGTCCGCGTGCCCCTCCTCCCGGACCAGCCCCGCGGCGGCGCGAAGCCGGACGTAGATGTCGTTCGAGCGACGCAGGTCCAGCAGACGCGCACGCCACTCCGCCCCGGACTCTCCCAGGACCAACAGCCCCTCCAGCGCCCAGGCCATCGCCCACGCGGCCTCCGACCGGAGCCAATGCCACAAGAAGGCACGGTCGGACTCGATGGGCGCTTGAGCCACGAGGCGGAGCACCTCGCGAACGAGCGGTGCGTTGTCGGGATAGCGCTCCGCCTCCCGCGCCCAGCGCGGAGCCAGGGCGCGGTCGTGATTGAACAAGGCCCGTACCAGGGCGCGACGCGTCGGTGTCGCCAGGTCGAGGGCACAAAGCATCTTGTGGAAGAGGGGCCGGGCCTCCCTCCAGGTCGCCAGCAGCCTCGCGGCATCGTCCAGATGTTTGGGATGAGCGACGCCGAGCGGGGTCAGATGCCATGCCCGACTGTCCTCATGCAGCGTTTTCTTCAACGACGCCAGCAAGCCTTGCGCCCCAAGCGCATCGACCATGTCCTCGACGGGCAATAGGAGCGCGGCGACCGCCCGTTGGTGCAGCTCAGGGGATGCGAGGAACAGCCCTCGCTGCTCGGCCGGAGAGAGCTCCCGGAGGACCCACATGCGCAGCAGCCATGGTTCGAGCGTCAGCGCCCAACGCACCAGGAGGTCCAGCGTCTCCGGCCGCCGCCACGTGAGCGCGACGCCTCCGTTCTTCTCCACCCGCTCGTTGTGCGTGGCTTCGATTACAGGGCGGTCCCAGCTCCACCACTGCCGGAACAAGCGCTCGGCAAGCGTGGGGTTCGGCCCATTCGGCCGCAGCCGGGTGAGGAGGGAGGCACGTTCCGCGGGTGACTCCTGGAGCAGGAGCTCCCACGCGAGTGGCTCGGCATCCGCGTCGAGCACGAGCGCCGAGAGCGCCAGGTCCACGAGGATCGACAGGGAGGTCGTCTCGTCGGTCGCTCCGCTCGCGAGCCGGGCCAGCGCCTCGCGGGACATCTTCATCCGACGCTCGCGCCCCAGCGTGGAGAGCACCGCGGCCTCCCTCACGTCAAGGCTCTCGTGCGCGTCGAGGAACACACCAAGCAGACAGGCGTCGCGTCCGCCGTCCGGGTCGAAGCGGGCGATGAGCTCGACGATGAGCCTGCGTGCGCCCCTGTCACGCAGGGGAACCACCTCCAGCAAGGAGACAAGCTGCGCGAGGATGTGCTCGCGCGAGGTCCACTCCATCCTGGGATGGAACGAGTCATCGACGCTGGAGATCAACGACACGGGAGACGCCGCGTTGGGACCGGGGGGCGACGCCGGCTGCCTGGATGCAGAAAGCTTCGCGAACGTAGACGGCCTGGCGCATCACTGGCAACCCCGCGTCCCGTCATGCCAGGGCAGGCAGCTCAAAGGCGCCACGTCTTGCGAAGCGATTGAAGAGTCCGCTCGCGGTTCTTCGGGGTGAGCTTCTTGATCTCACGCGGCTCCCACGGCTCCGGGTGTCTGCCCAAGATGTTCTCGTTGAACACACAGGCGACCTCATCGCCGAGCTTGGGTTCAGGGCTGGAAGCCATGAACGGCCCCTCAAAACTCGAAAGCGGTCCGCGGGGCTCCCACTCGACGCGAAAGACCTGCTTGCGCAGCATCGGATCCACCATCTCGCCCGCATGGGTCACGCGCCCCACGAGGAGGAGGTTCTTGGGCGCTCGGTAGCGCGCCAGGACCCGGTCCTCATCGATGGGCTCGAAGGCGTGCAGTGAGAACTCGGGCGGGCCGTTCTGCTTGAGCTTCCATCCGCGTCGTGAGCGCTCGATGGCGTGGGGGCCGGCCCAGACCCCATGCTCGCGACTGCCGACCTCGGGCTGGGTGCCGAACGCCCGGGATCAGATAGGCGGTGGGCCGCTCAAACACGAACCGCAGAAAGGCGGCCTCATCCTCGGGGGCCATGAGCGTGGTGAGCTGAGCTCTCATCCGGAAGCAATGTGCCACGAGGCACTGGAAACGCGAGGAGCAACGCGAACCGCCTCCGCCCATGCGGAGGTCGATTCCAGACACCTTCCGGCGGCCTGCTGAGCAGCCGCTCGCCGCTGAATCGTGGCATGCCGCGTCAAATCACGGGCTGACTTCCCCATGACATGGGAATGCCAGAACGCTGGGGCAAGCTTTCCCGTGGCCGGATGCCGCGGCGACTCCTCGGAGCTCCCCATCCATGGAACGTACAGCGCACAGCGCGAGCAAGGACCTCATCACCCGGACGCGCCCCTTCGCCCAGTCCGACGGGGCACGGGCGAGGTGGAACATCGCCTCGACCGTGCTCGCGCTCGCGGGCGCCATGGTGATGGCCGCTGCCGCGCCTTGGCTGCCGCTGCGAATCCTGGGCGGCGTGCTGGAGGCGCTCGTCCTGGTGCGCGCGTTCATCCTCTACCATGACTTCATGCATGGAGCCCTGGTGCCGGGCGCGTCGAAACTGACGCAGGTGCTGTTCCATCTCCAGGGCATCCTGATGCTCACGCCCGCGCGCATCTGGAATGACACGCACAACCACCATCACGCCAACACGGCGCGCCTGTCCGCCGACGCGGCCGGCACCTTCATCACGTGGACCACCGAGACCTGGCGCAAGGCCTCCCCGCTGGAGCGCCTGGGCTACCGGGTGGAGCGCCATCCGCTGACGCTCCTGTTCGGCTACATCACCGCGTTCCTCCTCAACCTGTGCCTGCGGCCCTTCCTGCGCGCGCCTCGGCGGTACTGGGCCTCGGGCGTGGCGCTCGTCGTCCACGTCGCGCTGTCCATCGCGGTGTGGAAGCTGCTCGGGCCCGGCGTCTACTTCACGGCCTTCGTGGGCCCGCTGTTCCTCGGCTACGCGATGGGCGCGTATCTGTTCTACGCGCAGCACAACTTCGATGACGTGAAGCTGCTCCCCGAGGAGCAGTGGACGCATGTCGAGGGCGCGCTCGAAGCCTCCAGCTATCTGAAGTGCGGTCCCATCATGGCGTGGTTCACGGGCAACATCGGCTACCACCACGTCCACCACCTCAACCCGCGCATCCCCTTCTACCGGCTGCCCGAGGCGATGGCCGCCATCCCCGAGTTGAGCACGCCGCACGTCACGACCCTGCACCCGCGCGACATCGCGACGTGCCTGCGGTTGGACCTGTGGGATCCCGTCCAGCAGCGCATGGTCCGCTACCGCGACGCCGCCGCGGCGTCCTGAGCCTCGAGGACGCCGCCCGAGCGCTCCGCTGCCCGCCCGCGCCCGCCCCTGTCGCCTGGGGGCCGAGGCGCCGAGGAGGCAGGGGCCCACCCCGTCGTAAGTGCCGCCAGGACCGGTGCGAGGCCTACCTGTTCAGGCACGGCGGGTCGGCTCGTCCCGCGGGGGGGGCGCATGGCGGAGGTCCTGGAGGTCCCAGCAGGTCGGCAGCCCACGGTCCGACCGCACACATCCACGGCGCGGATCGTCCTCATCTCCGCGGTGGCGGCGCTCGGGGGGTTCCTCTTCGGCTTCGACACGGCCGTCATCAACGGCACCGTGGGCGCGCTGGCCACCGAGTTCCGGGCGAGCGCGTGGGCCCTGGGCCTGTGTGTCTCGTCGGCCCTCGTCGGCTCGGCGGTGGGCGCGTTCTTCGCCGGGCGGCTGGCGGATCACTTCGGGCGCACGCGCGTCATGGCCATCGCCTCGGGCCTGTTCATCCTCAGCGCGCTGGGCTCGGGGCTCGCGTTCGCGCTGTGGGACTTGAGCATCTGGCGACTCATCGGCGGACTGTCGGTCGGCATCGCCAGCGTCGTCGTGCCGGCCTACATCGCGGAGATCGCCCCGGCCCACCTGCGGGGCCGATTGGGCTCGCTCCAGCAGCTCGCCATCGTGGTGGGCATCTTCATGGCGCTGTTGGGGGACTTCGCCATCGCGCGCAGCGCGGGCTCCGCGTCCAACCCGCTGTGGTTCGGCATCACCGCGTGGCGCTGGATGTTCTGGAGCGGCCTGCCGCCCGCGCTGCTCTACGGCGTGGGCTCGCTCTTCATCCCCGAGTCGCCGCGCTACCTGGTGGCCAAGGGGCGCGAGCAGGAGGCGCTCGGCGTGCTGCGCGACATCATCGGAGACACCGCGCCGTCCAAGGTGGTGGAGATCCGCAAGTCGCTGCGCGCGGACCGGCCCGCTCGCATGGCGGACCTGCGGGGCGCTCGTCTGGGGCTTCAGCCCATCGTCTGGGTCGGCATCGTCCTCGCCGTGCTCCAGCAGTTCGTGGGCATCAACGTCATCTTCTATTACTCCAGCGTGCTGTGGCAGGCGGTGGGCTTCTCCGAGCAGGACTCGCTGCTCATCACCGTCATCACCAGCGTCACCAACATCGTCACCACGCTGGTGGCCATCGCGTGCGTGGACAAGATCGGCCGCAGGCCGCTGTTGCTCGCGGGCTCGGTGGGCATGGCGCTCACGCTGGGGCTCTTGGCCTATCTCTTCGGCACCGCGCCGCTGGACGCGCACGGCAACCCCGTGTTGCATGGCGCGGCCGGAACCACGGCGCTGGTGGCCGCGAACCTCTACGTCGTCAGCTTCGGGTTCTCGTGGGGCCCGGTGATGTGGGTGCTCTTGGGAGAGATGTTCCCCAATCGCATCCGCGCGCTCGCCCTGTCGCTGGCGGCCATGGCCCAGTGGATCGCCAACTTCATCGTGTCGGTGACCTTCCCCGTGCTGGCGAACGTGGGGCTGGGCTGGGCTTATGGCCTCTACACGGCGGCCGCCGTGTTCTCGTTCTACTTCACCCTTCGCCACATCCCCGAGACGAAGGGCCGGGAGCTGGAGACGATGTAGCGGCTATGCCTTCTTGAACACCACGTAGCCGGCGGCGGGGATGTTCACCTTCGTGTCGGCGCTGCCCGAGAGCGTGGCGCCGTAGTTGCCGAAGTTGCTCCCGCCGTACACCGCGGCGTCGCTGTTGAGCACTTCCTTCCAGTTCCCGGGAGGCAGCGGCAGCGCGTAGCCCTCCAGGTTCTTGCGGTTGAGGCTGCCCACCACGAGGTACTCGTCGTCCCCGGACTTGCGCGTGAAGGCCATCACCGCGTCCTGGTTGTGCGTGTACACGCGCTTGACCTCCGCGTCCGAGCGGAAGGCGGGGCTGCTGGAGCGCAGCGCGATGGCGTCCTTGTAGAAGCCGAAGCTCTGCCGGCGCGTCACGTTGAGCATCGCGCCCGTGCGCTCGCTCGCGGGCAGGGCGGCGATCTCCGTGAAGAGCTTCTTGTCGTCGGCGGAGAACGCCTGGAACTCGGCGTCCTTCGCGCGAGCCTCGGGCGGCTGCGCGAAGAGGCGCTCGTAGGTCGCCTTGCGCGCGTCGTCGAAGCGCACGCGGCTGAAGTCCACGCCCTGGCCCACCGACTGCCAGCTCCAATCGCTGTCCCAGGTGGACGGGTTGCCCCAGCGGAAGTCGTTCTGCGCGCCGAACTCGTCGCCCTGGAAGAACATGGGGACGCCCGGCCCCGCCAGGCCAATGCCCGCCGCGAAGCGCGCCGCGCCCCGCGACCACTCGTCCGGGAAGTCCGTGGGATTGGCGCCCTCGGCGGTGTTCATCGTGCGCTGGCCGTTTCCGACCTCGTCATGGTTGGAGATGATGGACAGCGCGTGCTTCCAGTCATCCAGGCCGCGCGGCGCCGTCATCATGGACATGAAGGCTTCCATGTCCGTCGTCTGGCCGCGCGCCGCCGCCTGCACGAGCCCGGGCTTCGCGTTGTCGTTCACCAGCCGATGCTGGAACTCGGTGTACCACTGCGCGTCGAAGCCGCCGCCGGTGCCGTCCGCCTTGGCGGGCCGCGTGAGCGTCGGGTCGTAGTCGAACTGCTCGGCCACGGTCCACGCGTTCGGGTTGACGAAGTGCACCTGCCGGTTGATCTCCCGGAGCATGTCCCAGCCGGCCTTGCCGCCCACGCCCTTGATGGGCTCGGTGAAGTCGAAGCGCAGCCCGTCGAAGTGCAGCTCCTCCACCTGCGACACCGCGTGGTCCACGAAGAGCTGCTTCACCTTCGGGTTGTCATACGCGGGCACCGAGCCCCAGGGCGTGTCGCGCTGCTCGAACTTCCCCGGCTCCTTGGACCAGTTGAAGTACGGGTTGCTCGGCCCGCCCATGTTCCACAGGCCGTTGTAGTCGCCGAAGACGTGGTTGTAGACGACGTCGGACACCACGTTGAGGCCGCGCTCGTGGGCCGCGTCAATGAAGCGCTGGAGCGCCTCGCGCCCCTCGACCCAGCGGCCGTCCTTGTCCTCGAACCCGAACGAGCTCTCCACCGCGAGGCTGTTGACGCCCAGGTAGCCCCAGTTGCGGCTGCCCTCCACCTCATTGACGGGCAGAAGCTCCAGCGTGTTGACGCCCAGCTCCTTGAAGTAGTCGAGCTTGCCGAGCAGGTCCTCCATGGTGGAGCGATCCGAGTTGCCCGCCTCGCCCAGGAAGCTGCCCACGTGGAGCTGGTACACCACCCACTTCGCCGGATCCTTCTCCCGAGGCGCCGCGTCATGCTGGAAGCTGAAGCGCGTGGGGTCCACGACGAGCGAGCCACGGAAGGACACGCCGCTGCTCTTCGTGAGCACGTCGCTCCAGGGGTCGTTCACCTTGGAGGCGGAGCGCTCGGTGCTGCTCAGCTTGCCGTCGCGGTTCTTGTCGCCCCGGAGCTGGAGCTTGCCGCTCGCGTCCTGGTCGAACACCTGGAACTCGTAGCGGAGCCCCGCGAGCTTGTCCGGATCATTCACGAGGGTGGTCCACGCCCCGCCCTCGTTCGTCATGCGGATGCGCCCGTCCGCCTCGATGTTCTTCGACCAGAGGTCGTTGAACTTTCCGCCCCGGAGCTTGTCGATGGCGCCCGCGTCGAAGCCCCCCAGGCGCTCGAGCAACGCCTGCTTGCCCAGCGGCTTTCCGCTGGGGTCCTTCAGCACCAGGTAGGCGCTGTGCGCGGTCTCCGCGTCGTCCACGTCGAAGCGCATCAGGCCCACGGCGCCTTGCGCGTAGCGGTCCACTTCCTTGCCGCGCACCGGGTCCAGGTAGAGCCTGTCCAAGCCACGCTGCTCGCCCATCATCTCGCGCGCGTATGGATCCGGCCGGTCGCTCGCCGCGCCGGTGGAGTCCACCACCTCGTAGACGTAGGACTTGCCCTCCAGCGAGGCCCAGCCGCCCTTCACCTGCGCGCTCCAGTTGCCGCCCTCGTCGCGCGTCATGGGGAAGCGCTGCTCGCGGCCCTGCGTGTCCGTCACCTTCACGCGCACGTCGCGCGCGTCCGGTGCCCAGAGCTTGAAGGACGCGTCCTTGCCCGAGCGCTGCACGCCCATCTCGTGGTACGTCGTCGGCGCGTAGGACGCGGTGGGCTTGGAGAGATCCAACTTGAGGTTGCCCTCCCCCATCACCGCCCACTGGCCCTTGCCCGAGGGCCCATCCACCGTCACGCCCCACTCCCAGTTGCGCGGCAGGCCGTCATCCGCGAGCGTCACCGTGGCCGCGTACTTGCCATGGCCCAGCGAGCGCATGGGCACGGTGCCCGCGGACCACTGCGCGTTGTAGCGACCGTCCGCGTCCCAGCTCCCCTTGAGCTGCGGGTTCGTGAGCGAGCCGTGCGGCCCCGCGTCGTAGACAAAAGTGATGGTGCGCGGCTGGGGCTTGTCCACCGTGGCGCCGGACTGCACGGACGCGGTGGGACGCGCCGCCGCCAACCCGCCCGCCCCACCCGACTTCTCGAAGGCATCGCCGCCGCGAGACAACGGGGCCGGCGTGGACTCGAAGCGCGAACGCTCCAGCCGAGCCCCCGGGACGGGGCTCGCCTTCCCCCCGCCGGTCGCCGTGGCTTTCCGGTTTTCCTGGGCAGAGGACGGCACCGGGGCCGGAGGGGTCGCGGGCGGACGGCGAATCTTCGAATCACTCATGGGGCGGTCTCGAGAAGGCGCACGACGCGGAGAATCGACAGCTTGTCGCATCGAGCCCGCCGAAAGTTGTGTCTCTCCGGTCTGTCCGGAAGAGAAACTTTCTCTCACCCTCGCCGGCCGGGGATGGCCCGCAGGAACTGGGGGTCCTTCCAGTCCCAGGCACGCTCGGGCCGCTCATCCACGTTGGTGGGCGTGGAGTTCCACGCATGGACGGCGAACGAGGTCGAGGCGCGCCAATGGAAGGCGACGCTGAAGCCCGCCGTGAGCAGCACCGCGGCGGTGAGGGCCCGGTGCTGGCGCGGCGCCTCCAGGAGCGATTGCAGCGGCGAGGCCAGGAAGTAGACGCAGTAGGGCAACACGTCCGTGAAGAAGCGCGGCCCCACCGAGTGCCCCGCCCACCAGACCGGGAACGCGGAGATGGCCAACCAATGGAGCACCAGGATGGCCAGGAAGGCCCTGTCGTAGGCCTGGAGCTCGCCTCGGCGCAGCCGCTGATACACGCCCACCCCGCTGAGGAAGAGGAAGGGCGAGTAGATGAGGAGCCCGCGCGAGGGGCTGATGAGGTTCGCCGCGAGCGCCTGGAAGAAGCGCGCGCCGCCCGGATCCAACCCCTTGGCGTAGTAGGGGGAGAGCAGCGCGCCATACGTGGCCAGGTTGTAGGCGCAGAACGGCAGCGCCACCACGGAGGCACCGGCGAAGAACGCGGGCAGGAGCCGCGTCCAGCGCAGCGCGAAGAAGGCCGTGACGACGAGGACCGAGAGCGCGTTGGTGGGCCGGCAGACGTACGCGCACGCGACGACGAGCCCCGTCAGCAAGGCGGTGCGCACCGTCTGCGCCGGGCGCGCGAGCAGCAGCACGATGCACGCGACGGCCAGCAGCGAGGGCGCGTGCTGCCAGAGCACGCGGCTGGCGGTGGAATAGGCAGTGGTGCCAAACGCGAACAGCAGCACGGAGGCGAGCGCGGCTCCGTCCGACACCTGCCGACGCAGCGCGAGGAAGAGCACCACCACGGCCGCGCACACGTAGAAGGACGCGATGAGCTGCTCGGTGCGGTTGTAGAAGCCGAGGTCCACCGAGCCGGTGCCGCGGAACGTGGTCAGCCACTGTTCCAGGTCCGCGCCGCGCTGGCCCCAATGTGGGAGCTGGGAGCGCGTGAGCGAGAGCGCCCCCTCGGTGGCCGCGAGGAACGGGAGCGCCCCGAGCACGGCGCCGAGCGGATATTCGTAGTACGTGTGCCCCGCCACCTCGCACGTGCCGTGGTCCGTATAGGTCGTCAGCGTCGGGCGGAACTCGTCGAGGTTGGCGTTGCCTTCGTGCAGGAGGCTGGCCGCGGTGGGGATGGACCAGAGGGAGTCCGTCTGGATCCGCACCTGGCTGGCGCTGTACGCCGCGAAGACGCCCGCGAACAGCACGAAGAGGGCGAGCTTCGTCAAGCGCGGCTTGGAGGAGGAAGGCGACGACGCGTCCAGGAGGCGGCTCCTTGCGGCGGGATGGGCGCGGCACACTAACAGGATGTGTTTGTGATTGGGCGCGGATTGGGGTTGCGTACGGGGATGGACGAGCCTTTCTATCCAGACATCCTCGAGCGGGCCGGCCGACAGCCTCGCGAGTTCGGCACGGTGCACCTGCACGTCGAGCCGGTGCTCCGCGCCGCCGAAGGCACCCAGGCCACGGCGCGCATCTGGTTGCAGGGCGCGTTCGAGCCCATGACGCCCGCGGCCACCTTGCGGGTCATCGACGCGGAGACGCGGGAGGAGCTGCTGTGCGTTCCGCTCCCCGCGATGGAGCGGGGGCGCGTGCTGCGCTGGACGCTGCCGCTGACCCTCGCCGCGAGCGCACGCGCCTTGCTCTTTCAACCCGAGGCGCCCGTGCCCGAGCACGCCCAACGGGTGCGGCCTCCCTGGAGGCTGTTCGATACCCTGGAGATGACCTCGGAGGCCAGGCTCGCCGCCTCGCCCTCCGCCGATCTGGTGCGCCTGGGGTCGACCATCGCGTTCGGTAGCCTCGCCACCCAAGTCCTCCTTGGGCCCAGGCAGCCCCACCTCGTGGAGGAGCTGCGCCTCAAGCGACACGCCGCGCATGCCCTGCCGGATGGGTTCGTCGCGGAGATCATCGAGGGGGCGCCACCGTCCGTGGAGGCCCCTGTCTCCGAGGTCGTCTGGGAGCCCGGCCAGAAGTTCGACCCCACGCGCTGGCAGGAGACGTCCTCGCCGGGCTCGCGGCAGGTGCGGTGCGAGTGTGGCGCCACCGTCCCGCGCGACGCGGAGTTCTGTCCTCAGTGTCTCGGCTCGCTCGCGGGCGCGGTCCCGGCCGAGAGCGTGGTGGAGGCCCCGATGGCATTCGCTCCCGTGGCTTTCGAGCCCGCTCCGCCCGCCACCCCCGAGGAGGACCTGGGGCCTCGGTGTCCACGGCACCCGCAGGTCGAGGAGACGCGCACCTGTCCGCGCTGTGGCGCCTTCTACTGCGCGCTGTGCCTTCCCGATGCGCTGGAGGCCGAGCGCACGGTCTGCCCCGCCTGCGTGGAGCGAGACACGGAGAAGGATCCGGTGCAGCTGCGCCGCGCGCTCATGCGGGACATGGCCAAGCTCCATGGCGGCCTGACCGCGTTCATGCTCGTCACGGTGCTCATCTCCGTGGTCTCCAACCTCGGAGACGCGAAGCAGATGCTCGATGTGGGCATCGGGGGCGCCATCATCGTCCTGGTCTACGGCGGACTCTCGGGCCTCCTGGCACTGGTGCGGAGGCCGATTCTTGGCTGGGGCCTCTTCGTCATCGACGCCCTCTTCGGGATGATCATGCTCTCCAGCAGGGACTTCATCGATGGCACCGCCATCCTCGCGGTGGCGGCCATCTCCTTCTTGCAACTCCTGCGCGCGGGGAGCCTGGCGAAGTCGGGCTGAGGCCCGCCGGCCTCACTTCACGGGGGGCGGGACGATGAAGCGCCCGTCACTCCCGAGCCGCAGCCGCGTGACGTAGCGCTGGTGGATGTCCAGATACAGGTCCTTCCCATTCGGGGAGAACGTCACCGACGGGACGAGCAGCTGATGCTCGGGCGGTGTGCCCAGGGCAATCCACGCGCGGTGCCCATCCGTGCCCAACGTCACCCATCGCACCTCGGGCCGTTGATTCTCCCCGACCAGGAGCACCTTGAGCAGGAGGAGGGCGACGCGCGAATCAGGCGAGATCCACGTCCCCGCCAGCGACAGCGTCGTCGCGCCAGGGAGGACCGTGGTCCAGCCGTTCACCATGCAGTACCCCTGAGCATGGGGTCTCGCGATGAGGAGCCTGCTCCACCCCTGTCGCCGCGCGGGTTCCCCCAGCCCCACCACCTCCACCGGTCCCACGGCGAGCGGTAGGCTGCGCTGGAAGAGTCGCTCCACGTGCCCATCCGGATTGAAGCCCAGGTCCACGGGCGCCAGGGAGGCGACCCAGGCACGTGCTTGCATCTCGGGCGAGAGGTCCAACTCCAGCCCGGGCTCGTTCACGATGTCCTCCGGGCACTGCGGCGGCACCTCTTTCACCACGGAGGCCGTCTGGAGAGGCGCCAGGGTCACCGCCGACGTCTCGGGGGGCGCTGGGCGCGCCACCGGTTGCGGCGAGGCACATCCACCGAGGAGCAGCACTCCCCCCAGCACCCACGCCAGTCGCGTCATCGAAACGTTCCTCGGGTCTGTTGAGTCCGGTGCATCCCGGAGAAGCGCGACACCATCGCATGAACATGGCTTCCAGCGCCCCTTCACCGCGGCCTAACCTGCGCGCCCATGCGCTGCGGAGACACGGAGTGGGCCACCAGTGACGGGACGTTGAGCGCGCGCAACCGCGCGGGGCCCGTGGAGCGCGGCCTCTGCGCGGCGGGAGGAGTCACTTCCCTCGCGCTGCTCCCCTACTTCCTGCGCCATGGCTGGCGGCCTCCGCCCTTTGAGTTCTGGGCCGCGCTGGTGGGAGGACTCGGCGCCCTCTCCCGGCTCTTCTCGGGCGGCACGCAGTGGCGGCTCGACCGCGCCACGGACACCGTCGAGCGCGGGTCCCGCGCCTTCGGCCGGAGCACGGTCGAGCGCTACGCGCTCAGTCAGTTCACCCATGTGGAGCTGCGGGAACGCGGGCCCATCGCGGACGCGGGGCTCGTGTCCTCGGTCCTGTACCGGGTCGTCCTGAAGGGACCCGAGCACACGCTCATCCTCGCGGGCAGTCACGACGAGGACGAAACGCGGGCCCTGGCCGAGGCCGTCACGCGCGTGCTCGGCGGCGGGCTGAGCATCAAGGGCGGCCCGGTTCGCGGCGTGGATGAGCGCTTGTCGGCCGCGCCGCTGCGACACCTCCCGCCCGAGCCCCCCCCTGGCAGCCACATCCGCGCCTCGCGGGCGCCCCAAGGGCTGGGGCTCTGGCTCCCCGCCACGGGCTGGCGTCCGCGACGGCTGGTGCAGGCCGCCATCGCGGGCCTCATTGGCCTCGTGAGTCCTCCCGCGTTCCTCGGGCTCTGGGCCTCGCGCGTGGGCATGGCACAGGAGACGGCCTGGATCCCCGCGACCACCGTCGGGTTCCTCGTCCTCGCGGGGGGATATCTGTTCTGGCGCGTGGCGCGCGAAGCCACCAGCGGCTGGCACATCGCGGCCTCCTCGCGCGGCCTTGAGGTGGTGCGGCTGGGGCGCTGGGCCCGCCGCGAGCCCGTACGCATCCCCGCCACGCGGATCCACGACATCGATCTGCGCCAGTCATCAGACGGGGCCCGAGGCGAGCGGGAGCTGGGCATCATCGTCGACCACGACGGCGGCGAGCTCGCCCTGGGAATGGGGCTGCCGCGCGCGAGCCTGGAATGGACCGAGGGCATGCTGCGCCGGGCGCTCGCGACGCCGCCCGAGGCGCACCGTCATGAGGCCGCGCAGATACCGACCCCGGCCGCGCGCCAACGCGTGTGAGGGACGCGGCCGGCGCCGTCAGTCCGCGCTCGCGGCGAACCGCGTCTCGATTCGCATGGACCGCAGCAGCGTGACGGTGACGGGCGTCTTGCCGGAGATCTCCAGCAGCCGCTCGCGCTGCTCGGCCGTCACGGTGTCCGCGCAGCGCAAGACGCGCTCCACGCGCTCACCGGTGGGCTCGCGCACCAGCTTCAACCGGACGGTGAGCGTGCCCAGGTCCCACTGCTTCTTCGCCGCGTACATCTTCAGGGTGATGGCGGTGCACGCCCCCAGCGAGCCCAGGAGGAGCTGATAGGGCGCGGGGCCTCGGTCCGCGCCGCCGTGCGAGGGCGGCTCGTCCGCGACGAACGCGTGGACGCCCGTGCGAATGGATTGGGTGAAGCCCTCGCCGCTCTCCACCGTCGCGGCGGCGAGCAGCACACTGTCCGGGTCATGCGCCATGGTGTGTCGTCCTCAGGGGTAGTCGACCGGGGAAGGCAGGTTGTCGGGCAGCGGGATGAATTCGGTTTCGGTGGCCACGGCCGGGAAGCGCCGCGCCTTCCAGTCCTCCTTGGCCTGCGCGAGGCGCGCCGCCGAGCTGGACACGAAGTTCCACACGATGTGCCGCGGGCCATCCATGGGCTCGCCGCCGAACAGCAGCACCCGACTGGGCTCGGTGGCCCGCAGGCGCACCTCGCCCTTGCGCGCGAAGACCGGCATCGAGCCCGCCTCCAGGGCCGCGGAGCCCACCTCCACGCGACCGCTCATGACGTAGGCCGCGCGCTCGTCATGGTCCGCCTTGAGCACCACCTCCGCCCCGGCCGCGAGTACCACGTCCACGTAGAACAGCTCGGACAGCGTGGGCACCGGCGAGCGCAGGCCGTGATGCGTCCCCGCGATGAGCCGAAGCTGGACGCCGTCCTCCTGCACGACGGGGAGCGACGTCGCGGGGAAGTGCGCGAACGAGGGCTCGCGCTCCTCCTGCGCCTTGGGCAGCGCGACCCAGATTTGAATGCCGGAGAGCGGCTTGCCGCCCGTGCGCTCCTGCGCGGGCGAGCGCTCCGAATGGACGATGCCGCGCCCCGCGGTCATCCAGTTCACCGCGCCCGGCTCGATGCGCTGCACGCTGCCCAGGCTGTCCCGGTGCAGGATGGCGCCCTCGAAGAGGTACGTCACCGTCGCCAGGCCGATGTGCGGATGCGGCCGGACATCCAGCCCATGCCCACTGTCGAGCACGGCGGGGCCCATCTGATCGAAGAAGATGAACGGCCCCACCATCTGCCGCTGCGCCGCGGGCAACGCGCGCCGGACGGTGAAGCCATCGCCCAGGTCTCGCGTCCTGGGAACAATCACCGTCTCGAACGGCCCCGTCTCATCCAGCCCCATGACATCCCGCCTTTCCTCTCGCGACCGCGCGAGTTTCCCAGCCAGGGCCGGGAGGTCCACACACTAGAGCCGCGTCTGCATCACTTGGGCATCACGCCCAGCGCCTTGGCCATGGCCAGTGCGATGCCCAACAAGCTCTCCCCCGCGATGGCGCCCGCGCTCACCGGGAGCAGCGTGGCCTCGGCCAGCGTGGGCCGGGTGCGCCGCAGCACCTCGGCGATGGTCGCGCCCGTGAAGAGGGCGATGGAGCTGGAGCCCGGCAGGACGATGGCGAGGCCGAAGCCCGAAGCGGACGGGATGTACGGCTTCAGGGCCGCCGGCGCCCAGCGCTCCAACAGCACCAGCGAGATGCCCAGCGCCGACCCGCACAGCGCGCCGATGCGGGCCGTGGGGTGCAGCGCGGACACGCCCGTGGCGAGCAGCTTGGACACGCTCGCCCACACCATGGCGGCGGGCGCCGGGAACTGCTCGGTGCCCAGCACCTCCGCGGTAGGCACCAGGAGGTGGAACGCGGGCACCACCACCACCGCGCCCGCCATCAGGCCGAAGAGCTGCGCATAGAACTGCTGGCGAGGGTTGGCCCCCAGCAGCCAGCCGGACTTGAGGTCCGTCAGAAGGTCCGCCGCGTGCAGCCCCACGCCGCCCGTGGCATTGGCGCTCATCACGTTGGCGGCGATGTTGCCGGGAGCCAGCGCCCCGAACATCAACTGCGTCACGGGCCCCAGCGCCTTGGTGGGCGTGGTGTCCGTCTCGCCCGTCACGCGCGACGCGATGATGCCCATCACCACGGACAACGGCAGCGCGAGCACCCCAGCCCACCACGGAATCTGGAACAGGTAGGCCATCAGCACCACGGCGATCGGCCCCAGCACGAGGAAGCCCAGCGGGAACCAGGAGGGCGGGCACTCCACGTCCGCCAGCGGATCCACCTCCGCCGAGACCACCCCCTTGCGACGCAGCATCCCCGTGAGGGCCGAGAACGAGCGCGCCACGCTGCGCCACTGGAACGCGAAGGACAAGAGCCCCGAGGACACCAGCAGCCCCGAGCCCGTCCACAGCGCCCAGCTGTTGATGGCCTTGAACGTCACCGTGGGGATGACGCCCTGGGTCACCATCTCGGGCGCGAGGAAGCCGTACGTCAGCAGGGCGCCCAGCAGCATGGACCAGCCCGTCTTGAAGCTCACCAGCGCGCCGGCGCCAATGAGCAGCAGGCTGAAGTCGAACGACAGCGACCAGTCACTCGCCTTGCGCCCGAGGATCTCGAACGGGAGGCTCACCTTGTCCGGGATGTTGCGCAGCCAGCGGAAGCGCGCCTCGCGCAGCGTCACCAGCACCGCGCCCACCACGCCCGCGAGGGTCAGCAGGCGAGCCTTGCGCTTGGCCTCCGCGTCATGGCCGTGCAGCGTGCGGATGGTCTCGGCGGTGGCGGTGCCGGTGGGGAATGGCAGGGCCTCGATGTTGATGAGCTGCCGCTTGATGGGGATGGCCGCGAAGACGCCGAGCGCGGAGACGACGACGAACCAGAGCACCAGCCACCCCGAGGACGGCAACGTGCCGGTGAGCATGAGCAGCGCGGGGACCGCGTGCATGTTGCCGCCGCCCGTCATGTAGCCCGCGGCCGAAGCCACCGAGCCCATGGCGTTGTTCTCCAGGTCGGTGAACTCGGCGCGCAGCACCCGCAGTTCTCGCAGCGTCCCGAACACCACGAAGGCCAGGATGCACGCGGTGATGGTGACGCCCAGGCTCCAGCCCGTCTTGAGGATGACGTACAGGTTGGACAGGCACATCACCGCGCCAATCAGCATGCCCGCGATGACCGCGCGCACGGTGAGCTGGCGCGCGCCGCCGCGGTACACGTGCTCCAGCCAGTAGCGCTCCGGGTCCTGCGCCGCCTCGCCAGGATTGGGCGGCGTGGACGGTGCGGCGGAGGCGTGAGGCTGGCTCGGCGACGGGGAAGGCTGAGTCATGGGGGGCGCGACGATAATGCAACCCCTCTGTCAGGACGAAGCGAGTCCCGCCCCTCCTGCGATTTAACGCCGGGTCGGCCGCCCACCGACACCCCGGGCGCGCGGCGCGGCGCGCCAGGGCGAGCGCAGAGGGGCCTAGAGCCGCTCGATGATGGTGGCGATGCCCTGTCCGCCGCTGATGCACAAGGTGACCAGCCCGGTGGACAGGCCCCTGCGCTCCAACTCGTCCAGCACCGTCCCCAGCAGGATCGCCCCCGTCGCGCCGAGCGGATGGCCCAGCGCGATGGAGCCGCCATTGACGTTGACCCGCTCGGAGGGCAGCCCCAGCGCGTTCTGCGTCTGGAGGACGACGGCCGCGAAGGCCTCGTTGATCTCCCACAGGTCGATGTCGCGCACGTCCATCCCCGCCATGCGCAGCGCCTTCCGGGACGCCGCCGCGGGCGCCGTCAGCATGATGACGGGCTCGCTGCCCACCGTGGCCATCGCGCGGATGCGAGCGCGCGGCTTGAGGCCCTGCGCGCGAACATGGTCTTCGGAGGCGAGGATGACCAGGCCCGCGCCATCCGCGAGGCCGCTGGAGTTGCCCGCCGTGTGCATGTGCCGGATGGCGCCCGCCTGGGGATGGCGCGCCAGGGCGAGCGCATCGAGCGTCTCTCCCGCCGCCCCAGCCTCCGCGGCGCCCAACCCCACGAACGAAGGCTCCAGCCGAGCCAGCGCCGCCGCGGTCGTCCCCGCGCGCGGCGTCTCGTCCGCGGCCAGCAGCACGCGCCCCGTCTCCGGGTGCACGACGGGCACGAGGCTCCGAGCGAAGCGACCTTCCGCGACGGCGACCTCCGCGCGCTGCTGGGAGCGCAGCGCGATGGCGTCGATGTCCTCGCGGCCGAAGCCCTCGAGCGTGGCGATGAGGTCCGCGCTGATGCCCTGGGGGACCTGGAAGTGACGCGCGCGAAGGTGGGTGTTGCCGCCGTCCTGGCCGCCCCCATCCGAGCCCATGGGGACGCGGGACATGCTCTCCACCCCGCCCGCGACCACGAGCTGTTGGGCTCCCGACATCACCCCCATGGCGCCGAAGTTCACGGCCTGGAGGCCCGAGCCACAGAAGCGATTGAGCGTGGTGCCCGTCACCTCCTGGGGCCACCCGGCGGACAGCACCGCGTTGCGCGCGAGGTTCGCGCCCTGGTCTCCCACCTGCGACACACAGCCCAGAACGAGGTCATCCACGTCCTCGGGCCGCCACCCTTGCCGCTTCGCCGCGGCGACCAGGAGCTGCGCCACCAGCTCCTGCGGATGGACGTCCGACAGCGCGCCCTTGCCCTGCTTGCCCCGACCTCGGGGCGTACGAATGGCGTCAATGATGTATGCGTGCCCCATGACGATGCGTCCTCCTCAGCGCTCCGTGCTTGGGAGCGAGAAGCCTCTCGTGGCGGCCCGGCCATAGGCGCGGCAGGCCTTCAGGATTTCGTCCGACAGCGGGGTGCCCTGAACGGCGCGAGCCAGGCTCAGGCCGCCATACATGAGGGCAATCATCGCCAGCGCGCGCTGGCCCCGAGGCGCCTCGGGACTGGACTCGTGCAAGGGCGCGAGCGCCTCGGCGAACGCGCGCAGCTCCTCGTCCAGCGTGCCCACGAACTCCGTGTCGCCCTTCCCCAACTCGCCCGCCACCGCGGGCAGCGGACATCCCTGCTCCGGATGATCTCGATGAGCGCGGGACAGATAGCGCCCCAGGTATTGCGCGGCGCGATCGCCCGCCCCCTCCGTCGCCGCCACGGCCTGCGCCCACATGCCCCGGAACGTGGCACGGAAGGCCTCGCGCACCAGGTGCTCCTTGGAGTCGAAGTGCGCATAGAAGCCGCCGACCGTGAGGCCCGCGCCCTTCATCACCTCGCCGACGCTCGTCCCGGAGATGCCGCGCGAGCGCAGCAGGCGCCCCGCCGACGCGAGGATGTCCCGATGGGTCCGTTCCTTCTGCTCCGCCTTCGCGCTCATGTCCTCACCTCACGCATGACACAGATAATATTACGACAATCATCCGTCAAGGAGCGATGGACCCCGGGCGCCTGGAGCGCGCCTCGGAGAGTCCGACGGCGCACGGAGGAAATGGCCCTTCCCTCAGGGGAGCTGTCGCTCGACCTCGGAGGGACTTGGGGGCCCGTGCTCGGCGCCCGGGATGGCGCCGAGCCTTCACGAAACGTTCAGCCGCCCACTTGGACCGCGTGCCCGACCCAGGTGCCCACTTCCGCGGCAGCCACGAGGAAGTCCGCCACGTCGGCGCGCGAGATGGAACCAGGCACGGGCTCGAGCGCCGTCTTCTTCACGTAGCGCTTGCGCGCGGGGCCTCCCGTGAGGCGGCCCGGTCGCACGATGACCCAGTCCAGCCCACTGTCGCGCACGAGCTGCTCCTGGCGCTCATGGTCCTGAAAGGGGAGCTTGAGGATGAAGCCCACCAGCAGCTTGCGCACGACGACGTTGAGGAGCTGCTGACTCTCTCCCGTACCAATCGCGCTGAGCACCACGAGGCGACGGACGCCGTGCGCCTTCATGGCCTCGATGGTGAGCGCCGTGCCCTGCGAGAAGTAGTGGGGGTTCTCCTTGAAGCCCTTGAGCGACGTGGCAGACGCCGTGACGATGACCGCGTCGTGACCCTTCACCGCAGCGCTGACGGAGTCCTTCTGGTGGAAGTCCCCCGCCACGCGCGTGAGCTTGGGATGCGCCAGCTCCAGCTTCTGGGGACTGCGCGCGAACGCGGTGACGTCATGCCCTCGCGCCAGCGCCTCTCTCACCGCCAACGCGCCCGTTCCCTGCGACGCACCGATGACCAGGACTCGCATGTGGCCTCTTTGCCGTGTCGAGAATCCGGCGGACCGTAGCGCCCTGCCCCACCCCTCGCAACCCGCGCGCGCGTGGGCAGGTGACACGCAGAGGCCGTCGCGGTGTTTCCTCCGCCAAGGAGCCCGGTCCGAGCATGGAGCCCCATCCCCACCTGCTGCTGGTCGAAGACGATGAACGTCTGGCGGGGTTGATCCAGACCTTCCTCCAAGGCCACGGCTTCGAGGTCCAGTGGGTGGCCGACGGGCCGAGCGCCCTGCGTGCGCTCTGCGAGACCCCACCCGCCTGCGTCATCCTCGACGTGCTCCTGCCGGGCCTGGATGGGCTGGAGGTGTGTCGTCGCGCCCGCGAAGCCTTCACGGGCTTCATCCTGATGCTCACCGCCCAGGATGAAGACATCCAGGAGGTGGTCGCCCTGGACCTGGGCGCCGATGACTACCTCACCAAGCCCGTGCGCCCCCAAGTGCTGCTGTCCCGCCTGCGGGCCCTGCTCCGCCGCGCCGTGCGCGGAGTCCCCGAGCCCTCGCGCGCCACCCCTGCCGATTCACCGCGGGAGCGAACCTCCGGTGCCCTGCGGATCAACGGGGTGCTGCGCACGGTGACGCGCGCGGGTGTGCCCGTGGAGCTGACCGACGCGGAGTTCGACCTGCTGTGGATGCTCGCGCGCCGAGCGCCCGCGGTCCTCTCGCGCGACGACCTCCTCGCCGAGTTGCGAGGCATCGAGCACGACGGGCTCGACCGCTCCATCGACATGCGCATCTCCAAGCTGCGCCGCAAGCTCGGCGACGACGTGCCTCCCCACCGACTCATCCGGACTGTGCGTGGACGGGGCTACTTCCTCGCCCCGGAGTAGGCCCCTCATGAGCACGCTCACCGCCGCCACCCTCTGGCCTTTGCGAGGCATGTTCGCGCGCGTCTACGCGGGCGTCTTCGCCGCCAGCCTCCTCGCGTTCCTCCTGATGACGGTCTCGGCGTCGACGCGGCTGACCTCCGCGGAGCCCCCGGACACGCACCTCGCCGCGCAGTCCCGCGAGAGCGCCGCCGAGGTGGAGCGGCTCACCGAGGGGCTGCGCTGGCTCATGGCCGAACAGCTCCGCGCCCACCCCGAGCAGGAGCGCGCGGCCCTGCTGCGCGAATGGCAGCCACACTTCCGCTATCCGCTGACTCTTCGCACCCGGGACGAGGTCCTCGCCCTTCCCCTCCCCGCGCTCACCCGAGAGCAGTTGGGCACGGGACAGGCCGCGGCCTGGTACCGCGCCCAAGGCGCACTCGGGGACACCGTGGAGGTGTTCCAGCCCTTGAGCGACTCGCGGCAGGTCCTCGTGCAGACGCTGCACATCGGCCCTGCGCCGGACAAGGTGGTCCTCTTCCTCATGCCGGAGATCGCCACCCTGCTGCTCGTGCTGGGCGTGGCGGTGCTCGCGCTGACCGTCCCCCTCTACCGACACATCCAGCGGCTCGCGGCCACCGCGGCGGACCTGGGCGCGGGGAACCTCCGTGCCCGCGCGGAGCCCCGGCTCCCCGAGCCCCTGGGGCACCTGGCGCGCGCCTTCAACACGATGGCGGAGCGGATCCAACGCATGACCGAGGAGCAACAAGCGAGCCTGCAAGCCATCTCGCACGAGCTGCGGACGCCCATCGCCCGCCTGCGCTTCGCCATCGAACTGGCCCGAGACACCTCGGAGCCCGCGGCGCTCCCGACGCGCCTGGGGGCCATGGACCGAGACATCGACGAGCTCGACGCACTGGTCGCGGAGTTGCTCACCTTCACCCGCCTGCACTCCGAGGCCCCACCCCTGGAGCGAGAGGGCATCGACCTGACCGACCTCGTCCATGACGTCGTCACCTCACTCGCGCCGCTCACGCCCCACCTGAGGATCCTCCCCGCGCCCCTCGGGCCCATGTCGTGCGAGGGCAGCCCGCGATACCTGCGCCGCGCGCTGAGCAACCTCGTCCGCAATGCCCAGCGCTACGCCCGAGAGGAGATCCGCGTGGAGTGGGCCCTTCAGGATGGCCAGTGCCTGCTGCATGTCGATGACGACGGGCCAGGGATTCCACTTCCCGAGCGCGAGCGGGTCTTCCTCCCCTTCACGCGCCTGGACGACAGCCGGCAGCGCAGGACCGGGGGCCATGGGCTGGGGCTGGCCATCGTCCACCGCGTCATGCGGGCGCACCAAGGTCGCGCGCAGGCCTCGGTTGCTCCAATGGGCGGCGCTCGGCTCACCCTCTCATGGCCGAGGCTCGAGGTGACACGCGCTGACAATCGGTGACGCTCGCACGACACGACCCCGACAGTCCCGCGGCGCCCTCGCTGCCACCTTGCGCCTTGCCCGAACTGTCCTCGGGCAAGGAGCCACGTCATGACGACTCATCGCCACCGCGCTCGCGGGCTGGCCTTCCTCCTCGCGGGGCTGCTCTCCGGGCCCGCCGCCTTCGTCACCGCGTGCGGTGATTCCCCTCCGCCCGCGCCACCACGCCCGGACTACGGCCCGCTGAAGGCGCTGCTGCGCCCGCGAATCACCGAGGCGATGGCCGAGCAACACATCCGTGGGCTCAGTCTCGCCCTGGTGGACGGAGACGAGGTCGTCTGGGCCGAGGGCTTCGGCGTCGCGGACGAGGCCGCGGGAACCCCCGCCACCGCGGACACCGTGTACGAGGTCGGCTCGGTGGCCAAGGTGTTCACCGCGACCGCCGTCTTCCAACAAGCGGAGCGGGGCACGCTCGACCTCGACGCCCCCATCGCGCGAAGTGTCCCGGGCTTCTCGCTCCAGCCTCGCTTTCCCAACGCGAAGCCCATCACCCTCCGACACTTGATGACCCACCGGGCGGGCATCCCCCAACTGCTCGCGGGCTACTACGCCGATGAGCCCCTCTCTCCCGAGGCCCGCGTCGAGGCGCTTCGTGACGAGTCTCCGGCCTACCCTCCCGGCACGGTCTCCGCGTACTCCAACCTGGGCTTCGTCGTGGTGGGCCGCGCGGTGGAAGTGGCCACGGGCGAAGCGTTCAGCGACGCCTTGCGCCACTCCGTCCTCGCCCCACTCGGCATGACGAGTTCGTCTTTCAGATTGGACCCAGACCTCGTGCCGAGGCTCGCCAAGGGATACGGCGTCACGCCTGCCTCCGAGCTGCCCCCCACCTGGCTGGAGAGCGAAGCGCCCGCCGGAAGTCTGCGCAGCACGGTGATGGACCAGACGCGCTTTCTGCGCATGCTCCTCGCGGGAGGGACACTCGACGGGGTGACCCTCCTCCGGCCGGACTCCATCGCCGCGCAGTGGAGTCCCCAGGGCGCGCAGACGCCGCTGGATCTCGACCTGCGCATCGGGCTGCCGTGGACGCTCGTGGACCTGCCGCTCACCCACGGAGAGTCCGTGCGCTGGGTGGATCACTCCGGCAGCACCTTTCACTTCCAATCCGACCTCGCGCTGCTGCCCGACGAGGGACTCGGCGTGGTGGTGTTGTCCAACACGGAGAACGCGGGGCCGCTCGTCGAGGCGCTCGCGAGGCAGGTGCTGGTGCTCGCGCTGAAGGCAAAGCGTGGCGTGACAGTCCAGGAGCCGCCCGCCGAGCCACAGGTCCAGCCCAGCTCAAGGCCAGACGCGGAGCTCCGAGCGCTCGAAGGGCTCTATTCGACGGGGAATGGCCCCATGGCGGTGCGCTTCGACGGCGGCAAGCTCACCCTGCGGTTGGGAGACGCCGACGTGGAACTGGTGCCCTACGCGCAAGGCTACTTCCGCGCCCGAACCGGAGACGCGTCCCTCTGGCTGTCCTTCCAGCGCATCGACGGACATGACGTGATGCTCGTCCACGGCGTCCCCTTTGGCCGGCTGCTCTGGGGCGAGCGAATCCAGCCCACGGCGCTTCATCCCGCGTGGCGCGCCCGCCTGGGGCGCTTCGGAGTCCCACCCGGCGCGAAGCACGAGGCCCTCGAGCAGGTGGTCCTGCGCGAGGAGCAAGGGTTCCTGTTCGCGGAGCTCTCCGGGCCCGCGCTCGGTGACACGAACCTCCTCGGAGTGCTCCGGACCGAGGACGCGGCGCATGCCGTGGCCGTGGGACTCGGACGCGGCATGAACGAAGTCATCCGCGTCCAGCAAGAGCCTGGAGGCGAGGCCCTGTACGTCAAAGGCATCCGGTTGCCCCGGCGGCCAGACGCCCCATGTGCGCTCACGTCAGCGACTACGGCGTCGAGGAGACGCGGCGCAACTCATAGTCCCCGGCGTTGAAGCCACTCCCCGAGGGGCTGAAGAAGCTGGCCGTGTACATCTTCTTCACGTGCTCGTTGGCGATCTTGTTCAAGTCGGATGGGTTGGGGACCTCCCACTCCGCGGTGTTCGCATCCATGAACCGGCACGTGGTGTCTGTCTTATGCATTCCCACCACGTGACCGGACTCGTCGCCGTCCCACTTGAAGTCCTTCTTCGGCGTCATGCTCAGGCGGTAGTAACCATTCTCCAGCGGCATGGACGCCAGCTTGGTGGGGAGTTCGCTGATGGTTCCCTTGTGCACCAGCTCGCCGCGGCGCATGTGGTTGCTCACGGCGTCGAGCTCCTTCTCGTAGTTGTCCAGCTTGTCATAGCTGGCATTGAGCTTGCCCACGAGGGTCTTCACCTCGGGCGACTCATCGCCGTGGGTCTTGAGCGCGGTCTCCAACTCCCCCTTCAACTTCCTGGCCTCCCCCACCTCGGTCTTGATGTTGGACGCCAGCTCGCTCTTGAGGTTGGAGATCATCTCCGCCTCTTGGTGCTGACCGATGATGAGGTTGCCGAACTTGTACTCCACCAGTTGGGAGAACTCCTCCACGCCCTTGGCCGAACTCGGGGCGGCCTCGTTCATCCGAATCCACTGCGTCGTCATGTAGCTGCAAACCCCCTCGGCGCCCTCGGCGAAGGACGCTTTCACCTTGGGGTCGGACATGATGGGGTTCTGGCTCTGATCGATGTAGTGGAGGACCTTCGCGCTGGGGACCTGCTGGTTGATGGAGTCGCAGATCTTCTTGATCTGAGGCGAAGGCTCAATGCGCGTTTGAGGATTCAGGGTGCGGCGCATCTCCTCGGCGCCCTGCTGAAGCTTCGTCAGGTCCGCGCTGTTGCGGCGCTGGAGGACCGCGGGCTTCTGGGCCGTCTTGTTCAAGCCCACGGTGGGGTGCTCGAGGGTGGACGCCATGTGCGGCTTGCCTGATTGAACAGCGGGGTCCTTCTTGCCCGCGTAGTCGTCCTTCTTCGCCGGGGTCGTGGTCGCGGCCGGCTTCGTCTCCTGGGCCTTCGGAGTCACCAGCGTCTCGGCCGCCTTGGTCGACGTGGACTGCGATGTCTGCGTCGTTCGCGGGGAAGTGAGGACGGACGGCTTCTTGGTGACGTTCGTGGGGGCCATGGGTCCTCAGGGAGACAAGGGGCGATGTACGGGTCCCGGCGGAGCATAGAGGCGCCCCCGGTGAGTTCCAACGCGCGGTCGCACAAGCCCCCCCGACCCGGCCCCTGGCGTAGAATCCACCCCCCTCCTCCGCCAGCATCACCTATCCACTCCAGTTGCAATAAACATCGGACTGCCCGTACTACCTGATAACCCGCATTGGAGCGGGGGTTCAGGAGGCAGACAGGATGAAGACCTTGCGCTGGGCGCTGTGCATGTCGGTGTTCGCGGTCGTCGGGTGCGGTGGCGCCGCCATGGAGATGGAGCCCGAGACCACCGGAGAGGCCAGTCAGACCGAGGCGCCTGCCGGTGACGTGTCGCAGTCCGCCGTGACGTGCACGGATACCTACGGCGAGTGTCGAGTCGGCCAGTGCGAGCTGGGCCCCAACGACCACTTCCAGATCTACACCCACACGTGTTGTACGGCGGCTGGCGCCTGCACCACCCAGCGCCTCCGCATCTGCGGCTGCTGAGCTGAACCGAGCGGGACATCCACACGCCCCATCGTGGATGTCCCTTCCTGCGTCGCGTGCCCATGAGCGGAGCCGCGTGGGTTCATTGCCCTGGCAGCTTCACGCGCCGGGAGCGCTCGAACGTCCGCCACAGGAGCGCGTCATAGAAGCCCGGCGTGGTGGGCACGAACGACTCGGTGCCGAGCGCCACCGGGCCGTTGAACTCTCCGGCGAGCACGAGGGCGCCAGCGGGCTCGCGCGCCAGGCTCGTGAAGGACAGATTTCCACCGGGGAAGGTGTGAACCCAGACGCGCGCCCCGCTCGGAGTCTGGAGTTCACTGACGAAGAGATAGAGCGACGCCGTGGAGGGCAAGGGCCCCGTGCCCACGTCGTCTCCAGGGGCAGCCGGCCCAAGCAGGGTCACGGCGCCCGTCGCGTCTCCTCGCACCTGCCACAGCCAGGTGCCCAAGGTCTGGCCCCAGACATCGGCGCCCTCTCGCGTCATCGCGAGCACCACCCCCGAGGCGCCATCGGGGCGCGCGGTGAATGGCCGACCCGCGAACTGGAACTGGCCCGCGAACCGTCCGCCCATCACCACCCTGCGCCCCACCACGTCCACCGTGTCGAAGCGGGTCAGGTCGGTCATCGACGCCAGCGTGCGAGACCAGACATGCGCGCCCATCGGGGTGAATCGCGCGACGACGGCGGTCTCTCTTCCAGGCCAGACAGGGTGAAGCACGCCGCCGCCGAAGTCCGCGTCGCCATCGAAGGAGCCCACCACGTAGAGGGAGTCGAGCGCATCGACGGCCACGCCTCCGAAGGTGCTGCTGTCTTGCGTATCGAAGACACGGTCCCATCGCCACGTGCCGTTGCGGGAGTACTTCACGATGAACCCCTCGACGGGAGAGGCCTCGCGAGGTCCCCCGCCGAAGTCCGCCGGCCCATCCACGCCTCCCGCGAGGATGAGGTCGTCGTGGGAGTCGACGACGAGCCCGGGAGAACCATCGAAGTCGCCGCGCAGTTGTCGGACCCAGCGCACCGCGCCCTCTGAAGAAAACTGAGCGAGGAAGAACCCCTGGAGCGAGTGGCCGCCCAACACGATGGGATCCGACGAGAAGCCTCGCACCGTGAGGTTCCGGTGGCGGTCCGCGACGACGACCTCCAGGTACGTCTCCGGGAACAAGGTTCCCGGCGCGGAGCCAAAACCTCGGGCCCACAGCAGGTGGCCGTCACGGCTGTACTTCGCGATGAAGGCATTGGTGCCGTTCTCGGAGACAACGGCGGGCAGCGGGCCGCCACCGAGGTCCGGAGCCCCCTCGTAGGTGCCGACGAGGATGCTGCACCCCGCCGCATCCAGGACGACGTCGGAGCCATACATGTCATGGAACGGGGTCCCCACGGACCGTCGAACCCAGGTCAGCTCCTCATGATGCTCGGTGCCGGTCGCCGTGGTGGTGGGGGGCAAGGCGTCCGGTTCGAGGGGCGGCTGCACCAACGGCCCACAGCCCACACCCAGCACGACGCCCCCGAGGAGGAAGAGAGCCACTCGCATGATGAACCCTCGCGCCAAGGACCGAGCCTCCCGGTCGGCGCGAGGTTTCCCGATGCCCCACCCCGTGCACAGCTGTGCCTGGGTCGCACGTCACCGTCGAATCGGAACACACGTCAGCGGGAGCAACCGCGTCTTGGACTCGAACGCTCCCCAGGGGTCAGGAGCCGCGAGGAGGCGTCGCGGACGACGAGCGCCGTCGCCGCAACGCCCACATCCCCCAGCCGATGAGCGCTGCGGTCGGAAGGGTGTCCGCGGGGCCCGGCCCCGCAGCGCAACTGATACCTCCGCCCTTCGCGCGCATGTCGCCGCCCAGGTAGACACGCCACGTTCTGAGCGCTGGCTCCGCATCCGCATTTCCCGCGCGATCCCTGGCGCGAACCCGAAGCGTGTAGGTCCCCTCCGTCAAGTCCCCGAACGTTGTCTCCTCTCCACACGGAGCGAAGTCATCGCCCAGGAGCTTGCACTCGAACGAGGCCCCCGCTTCGGAGGACGCGAACTTGAACGCGGCCTCCGTGGTCAGGATGCGGCCCTCGGGGCCCGCGAGGATGCGCGTATCCGGAGCCTGGGTGTCCACCGCGAACTCGCGGGGCGCGGAGTTCACACCGACGTTCCCCGCCCCATCCATCGCACGGACTTCCAAGGAGTGCCGTCCATCCTGCACGGCATTCGCCACCGTGAAGCCCCACTCGCCCGTGTCGCCCACCAGCGCCGACCCAACCTCCGCCCCATCGAGGGCAATGAGGACCCTGCTCCCAGGCTCCGCCTTCCCACTCAGGGCGGGACGTGGCGTCTGCAACTCCGCCCCGGGGGCAGGCACCGACATCACGGGCGCGGACGGCGCCACGGTATCCACCACCCAAGTGTAGGACTCCGGCGTCGCATCCACATTGTCGGCGAGATCCTTCGCCCGGACGAAGAAGGTGTGGGTGCCATCCGACGCGGCAAACGAGAAGGGGCTCGTGCACGGCTCATAGGTCGCGCCGTCTTGACGGCACTCGAAGCGAGCATCGGGCTCCGACACGAACTCAAAGCGCGCGATCCGCTCCGAAGAGAGCGCCTTCGGCGTCGAGCTGAACTTGCTCTCGGGGCGCTGGGTATCCACCTCCCATGTGCATTGCTTCGGATTTGGGTCGACGGTTCCGGTCCCCTTCTTTGAACGCACGGAGAATCGATGCGGACCATCCGAGACGGTAATCGAGTAGGGAGCACTGCAGGGGACCCACGTCGTCGGCGTGGCCTCGAGCGAGCATTCGAACACCACTCCGGCGGTCGTCGAGCTGAACAGGAATGAGACAGCGGTCGCATTCGAGTGTTCCGGTGGGCACCCCGTGAGCTCCGTCGAGGGGAGGTTGAGATCCACGCGCCACTCCCAAACGGCCACCTTCGCGTCCGGGGTGGCATTCTTCGCGGCATCCAGCGCGCGGACGCGCAGGACACAGTCCACGGAACCTCCTTCCGGCGGATCAATCACGAAGCCGACAGGATTCGCACAGGGAGAGAACACGCCATCACTTCGGTTCAAACTGCACTCATAGGTCACGTTGGATTCGTCTGAAGCAAAAGCGAAACCAGCATTCCGCGAAGACGTCAATCGGTCCGGATGTTCCACGATCCGGACGGCAGGAGGCGTCAAGTCAACCATCCAGGTAAAACTCGCGGGAGTCGGATCGGCATTGCCAGCAACGTTGACCGCGCGAACAAAGAACGTGTGGCGACCTTCCGTCAGGTCATTGTATCGCTGAGTATTCCCGCTGTCCGCGCCACACCAGACGAAGTCCGATTCATCCAGCCTGCATTGGAATCTCGCCTTATCCGTCGTGCTGCCAAAGCTGAACAGCGCCGTATTCCGCCGATCATCCGCATCAGGTCTATCACCGAGCACAGTCTCCGGGACCGTCGTATCCACCGAGAACTGAACCAAGGCCTGACCGCTCAGATTTCCGGCGTTGTCGATCGCCGTCGCGGAGAGATGATACACGCCCTCGCCCAGCTCCTCGGGAAGCAGCACCGCCCATGTCCCGTCGGGATTGGACAGCACCTGCTGAACCAATGCGCTCCGTTCTTGCAGCTTGAGTTCCACTCTCGTCGAGGGATCCGCGCTGCCCGCGACGCGGACTCGCCCCGAGGCCAGCGAATCGCCGTCCACCGGCTCGCTCACCGTGGGCAGGTCAGGAGCCAGGGTGTCGACCCCAAACTCAACCTCCCGCGAAGCGACGCTGACATTGCCTGCCAGATCCCTCGCGGTCGCAACAAGAGAATAGACACCGTCGCGCAACGCGGGGGTTGGGGGGACCTGATAAGTCCAGAGCCCGTTCGACGCCACAGCCCCGGTACCGGAGAGGATCACATCGCCTCCCATCCGGACTGAGATGTCCACCGAGCTGAAGGCTTCAGCTGAACCTCGGAACTCAGGCACAGGCGTATTCAACCAAGCGCCCTGCGTTGGGGTTGAAATCAGAGGCGCCTCAGGCCGAATGGAGTCCACGAAGAACATGACGCTTGGGGATGGAGGGCTTCGATTCTCCGCCCGATCCACGCTCGTCGCGGACACCCAGTGCGGCCCCTCGCCCAGCATGGAGAGCGACGTAATGCCCCACGTCAACTCACTCTCCTGGAGAGTGGCCCAAAGCGGAGGGCTGTTATCAACCACCAGCGCAATCCGGACAGCCCCTCCGTCGACCGTTCCACCATACTTCATCAGACCTCCGTCGAATGTCTGAGCCGGTGCGGGGCTCTCAATGACTGGCACGCCCGGAGGGACGGTATCCACATCCCAAGAACAACGCGCAGGGGTTCTATCGACGTTGCCAGCCTCATCGAATGCGGCGACACGGAACAAGTTCGGACCCTCTTTCAAATCCGCGAACACCATCGGACTCGCACAGGGGTTCGGCCCCGCATCATTCAGCTCGCACTGAAAGCCTATGCCACCCCCTGAGGAGCTGAACTTGAAGATGGCATACCGATTCCGCGACGGGTCCTCACAGCCCTCGTCCAAGACGGTATCCGGCGGCGTGAGATCGACAAAGAAGGTCAGAAGTGAACTCGATGCGCCGGGGGCTCCACCGCCGCTCGGCGTGCTTTGCGCATGCACCCTGTACTGCCCTTCAGACAATCCGGGGGTGATCACCAAGGAGAAGCCGCCATCCGCTTCGGTCGGCAGGGCTCCTTTGAAGATGCCCCCATCCTCCCAGACGATGTTGACATAGGCCCCAGGCGTCGCATTGCCTGCGAAAGTGACGTTCGGGGTGTTCAACCGCGCGCCCTCGGTGGGCTTCAACAGAACAGGCGCAGCCAGCGCGACGTGCTCCCCCGTCAGAAGCGCGACGTCCCCACGAGAGTCCTCAGCCGACTCCAAGGTCGGCGTGGCACCAAAGTCCGTGCCCCCCGGCGCCCCACCCGCCCGACTCGCATTCGCAGCGACGGGGCAGGTCCAGGCCGAGGCCGCTTGAAGGAGAACCCTTCCGCCTCCACCCCCACCTCCTGGGGTCGACTCTTCGCCCCCAAGCGCGCTGCCCCCAGGTCCACCGGATGCCTCGACCGCACCGCATTCCGCGACGCCAGCCAGACGCACGGAGACAACCCCTCCCGCGCCGCCTCCGCCGGCCCCATTGCCAATGCCATCTCCACCCGCGCCGCCATTCGCGGCGATGACGCCATCGCCCAGCAGTTCAGCGGCTCGAATGTAGATCCCACCCCCGCCAGCGCCTCCATTGGGAGCGGAGTGGCTCCCACGTCCGTGCCCGCTTCCACCGCCGCCGCCCAAAACCAATCGTTCCCACAGCGAATAGGCGAGCGAGCTGCCACCGGCTCCGCCTGTGCCATGCAGTGACCTCGTGTCGACCACGAGAGGCGTGCCGCCCATCCCTCCTCTGCCAGCATTTCCGCCGCCGCCGCCGCCCGCGCCCAGACTGCCCCCTCCTCCCCCACCTGGCCCGGCATTCTCTCGCCCACTCGCCGAAGGAAACCCGAGACGATCGCCTCCTTCTCCCTTCATCGCGCCGGAGCCAGGCGCCAACCATCGCGCTGGGTCACCCGCAGGCGCAATCGCGACCTGGGGCACGAACGTCCCGCCCCGAAAGCCCTTCGCACTCGCGTCAATCCGACCATCATTGAGAATGGGACCCGTCGCGAACAGAGCCAGGATTCCGCCTGTCTTTCCATTCCAGGGCCGCGCGGACAGTCCCATTCCCTCGTCAACACGGACAGTCCTGCACTCTGGGACTCGGATGACTTGCGCCGCTCCAGCGGAATAGGCAAATGACAAGGGCCGCCTCAGCAACAGGCGCTGCCCCTCCGCGTCGATGGAGCCGACCCGAGCGAACTCCCAGCGCCCCATGGCGTCGTCCGTGAGGGGAAGGGGGCCCGCCCCACCGCTCACGGCGAAAGGCTGCTCGCCAGCGGTTTGATGCACCATCACCAAATCACCCGAGGCGAACTCGCGGACCGACTCGGGTTGGATGACCAGACTCCCCGCCGCGCTGTCCTTCAGAATCGCCGCATAGGAGTTAATGACATCCTCAGGTCCGGTCGCGACACAGTCGCCGCTGTGCCCGTCCCCCAAGAAGAATCCATCCGCCTCGCCGGAACCCTCGTTCGAAAGGAGAAGGGTGGTGACGGCGGCCAGTACCGCCAGGACAGGTGTACGCATGGCATCTCCCGATGAGAGAGACCATCGCATCGGAATGCCTGTCGCGACGACGTGCCCCACAGAACAGACGTTCGACCTCCAACACTTCAGGCAAGGCTATTGTCTGCGCCTCGCCCTGGGGTTCGAACGCCTTGCGCATGGAGCGGGGTCCTCACGGACCGCCGGTTCGGGACGTATGCCCTCAAGCGAGCGGTCCGTGGTCCATGGGGCGGCGCGGCCTCCCGGCCACGCATCTTCCTCCATTTTCACTCAACGAACTGGCACCATGCGGCATCTCGCAATTCGAGGACCCCTTGGACTTCCGACTCATCAACACCGAGGACACCATCAGCCGGCTGCTCTCCCTCATCCGCGATGCGCGCGATCGCGTGGTGCTGGTGAGCCCCTATACAACCCTGGCGGCGGAGGACCGGGTTGGACGGGCCCTGAGCGAGGCGCTCGCCCGCAAGGTGAAGGTGATGCTCTTTGTTCGCGAGGATGACCAAACCCAACCTCGCAAAGACTGGCTCGAAGCACTCCAGCCTCTTCTGAAGGCAGGACTCAAACTCTATGGGGTGCCGGGGCTGCACGCCAAACTGTACCTCTCGGAGTCGACGGCGCTCGTGACGTCGCTCAACCTGCTCGCCTCCTCCTTCCTCAACACGATTGAGGTGGGATTGTGCTCGGACGAGAAAGAGGCGGTGAAGCAGGCGGAAGCCTTCATCCAGCGCGAAATCCTCCCTCATGCGCGCCAGTCCTCGGAGCGAGCGAAGAAGCCTCCCAGGAGTTCGCCCCCTGCGACTGCGTGGCGAACCCGAACGACGGGCCACTGCATCCGATGCGCGGAGGAGATCGCCCTGAAGGCAGACAAGCCCTACTGCAGAGACTGCTATGACGAGTGGGCGGACTGGGGCAACCCTGACTACCTGGACGCCTTCTGCCATTCCTGTGGCGTCGACCACCCATCCAGCATGAACAAGCCGCTCTGCCGAGACTGCTATCGCGCTCAGGCCTGAGCAGGAGGTGCCGAGCTCTTCCGCCCTATCGCCGCCGCAGGATGGCGCGCGCTGGGGCTCCGTCGCCGCCTTCGAGCCGCAATGGCAGACACACCAGGTCATAAGTGCCCGCCGACACGTGGGAGAGCACCAGGCCCTCGATGATGCACACCCCCGCATCGAGCAGCGCCCGGTGCGTGGGCTCGCCCTCCTCCGCGCTGCCAATGGACAGATAGTCGATGCCCACCGTGCGCACGCGCAGCCCGGCGAGGTAGCGCGCGCCTTCCAATGACAGATACACGAAGTCCGGCTGGAACTCCGCGCGCGGCCAGTCCCGCGAGGAGTTCGCCGTGCGGAACAAGATGCGCTCCCCCGCCTGGATGTCGTGACGGCGCAGCTCCTCCACTCGAATGGCGCGCGGATCCAGAATCTCCAGCACCCGCGCCACCCCCACCGTGCTCGTCAGCGGGAGAGAGTCCACACCCGCCGCACCCGGGATGAAGTGGACCGGCGCATCCACGTGCGTCCCCGTGTGCACCCCCAGCGAGATCTTGGACACGTTGGCGTCATCCCCTCGTGACAGGGACAACGTCCGGGTGACCTTCACCTCCGGGTTGTCCGGCCAATGCAACATCCCATCGCGCAAGGGCACGGAGATGTCCTTCCACTCCTGCTCGCCGGCGCGCGTGTCCGTGATGGCAGCGGTCTCCATGAGACTCCATGCTGCGCATCCTCACGGCCCGCTGCGTGAAGCGCCGCTCCCTCGCTCGGACAGGAGGCCACGGCTCGGTCGCCCTCGACCTCGGCGCACCCCGCCATGGCAGGGCGCTCACGGCTGGGTTCCTGTTCTGTCCGAGAAGCTGGCCTATACTGTCTGTCCCATGAGCGTGTCGCGGCCCAAACTCCTCGACCCGGAATTGGTCCCCACGCCGCTGCGCGAGCGGTTGCCGCATCCCGTGGAGATCGCCGAGCTGACGGCGGACGCCGAGCGCCGTCGTCGCGTGGTGGTGAAGGCCCTCATGTCCATGTGGGCCCGGCTGTCCAACCCGGTGCTCACCTCGCCCGCGGAGCGCGGGGCCATTGTCCGCGGCACCTTGGACGAGTTGGGCGGCGTGTTCGTCAAGCTCGGGCAGTTGCTGGCGCTGCGCAACGACCTGTTCCCCACTGAGTTCTGCCTCGCGCTGGCGGGCCTGCATGACCGCGCCACGGCGTTTCCCCCCAGCGTCGCGCGGCGCTGCGTGGAGGAGGCGCTCGGACGTCCAATAGAGGACATCTTCTCCGAGTTCGAAGCCGTGCCCGTGGCCGCGGCGTCCATCGGCCAGTGCCACATCGCGCGACTGCGACAGGGCGGGCACCGCGTGGCGGTGAAGATTCAGCGGCCGGACGCCCCCGCGATGTTCTGGCGTGACATCGCGCTGTTTGGCTCCCTGCTCAAACCCCTGGCCCTGTTGCCCTCCTCCGAGCTGTTCAACTGGGAGGACGCGCTGTGGGAGCTGAAGGACATCGTGACGGAGGAGCTGGACTACCGCTACGAGGCCGCCGCGCTCACGACCTTCCGCAAGAAGCTGCGCAAGCATCGCAACATCTACGTTCCCCAGGTCTTCTCGCAGTGGTGCACGCCCAACGTGATTGTCATGGAGTACATCCCGGGCGTCTTCATGAGCGAGCTGCTGCACACGAAGGAGACCGACCCCGACAAGGTCTTGCGCTGGCAACACGAGAACCATGTCGAGTTGGAGGAAGTGGGCCGCACCCTGCTCCAATCGCTCTACCGGCAGATGTTCGAGGAGCACCTGTTCCACGGCGACCTGCACCCCGGGAACATCATCCTGCTGCGCGACAATCAGGTGTGCCTGATTGACTTTGGCTCCATTGGCAGACTGGACATCGACTTCCTCGACTCGTTCCACGGCTACATGAAGGCGCTCGCCGAGCGCGACTTCGAGAACGCCATCCTGAACATGCTGTCCACGTCCTCGAACCTGCCCAACGTGGGCATCGACTCGCTCCAGGCGGAGTTGCTCAATGCGTTCCGCACGTGGCATCGCAAGACGCTGGTCGCGGACCTGCCACACCGAGAGAAGTCCGTGCAAGCCCTGGGGGACTACATGCAGCCCGTCCTCCAGCGCTACCGCATGAGCATGAATTGGTCCTTCCTGCGGATGAACCGAGCCTTTGGCACGCTGGACATCACCATCCAGAAGCTCCTCCCCATGCTCGACCATCCGTCGGAGATGAAGCGCTACCAGAAGGGGGCGCGAAAGCGCGCGCGGAAGCGGGCATGGAACGTCCGTCCCTCGACCCTCGCGCTCATCCGCCACGGCGCGTTCCTCCGCCAGAGCGAGGAGGCGAGCCTCGCGTTCGCGCAAGCCACGAACCGGCGCCGCATGCAGCAGCTCGAGACGCTCCGGTACAAGGCCTCGCTCACCAAGATGGAGTTCTTGCTCCTGTCGGTGATGCGGTTGGTGCAAGCAGGCGCCGTGGCGTTGGGGCTGATGCTCGTGGGGATGTGGCTCGGGCGGCATCTGCCTCTGGAGCCGGGACCTGAGTGGTTGCATGGCAACCACCTGGATGATTCCATTCGGGCCCTGCCACGCTTCGCATGGTGGGAAGGACTGCTGGCGCTCGCGCTGACCACCCAGGCCTTCCGCAGCACGGGCCGGGTCGCCGCCCGCATCCACGAGACCGCGAGATGACTGAAGACGCACGCCAGAACACCGACCCACGGGGGATCGTCTTCCTCTTCGGAGGACAGGGCTCCCAGCACTACCGAATGGGCGAGGAGCTCTTCCAGCGCAACGCCACGTTCCGCCACTGGATGGAGCGAGGCGACGCGCTGCTGCGCCCCATCACCGGGCGCTCCATCCTCCACGAGATGTACGAGGCCGAGCACCGCGTCAGCGAGAACTTCGATGACCTGGAGCTCACCCACCCCATCATCTTCCTCTATGAGTACGCGCTGGCCTCCGCGCTCATCGAAGCGGGCGTGCGCCCCGCGGCGGTGCTGGGGGTGAGCTTGGGTGAGGCGGCGGCCTGTGCCGTCGCGGGCGTGCTCGCGTTCGACGACCTCGTCCTCGCGCTGGGGCGGCAGGCCATCGCGCTGAACCGCGGGTGCCGTGCGGGCGGCATGTTCGCCGTCATCGCGGACCCCAAGACCTTCACCGACTCGCCCGTGCTGGGCCGCCGCGCCACGTTGGCGGGCGTGCTCGGGCCCACGCACTACGTCATCGCGGTGCCCGACACGTGGATGGCGGACGTCGAGGCGCATCTGCGCGCGCAGGACCTGCTCTACAGCCGGCTCCCCGTCCGCCAGCCGTTCCATTCGAGCTGGGTGGAGCCACTCCCTCCGGGCGTGGAGGCCGCGCTCGCGCCGCTGCGCTTCATGCCGCCCCAAGTCCCGGTGTACTCGAGCAGGACCGCGGGCCCGGTCGAGCAGCCCACCGCCACGCACCTGCTGCGCGCGGCGCTCGACCCCATGCGCTTGCGCGACACCGTCCTTCGGCTCGAATCGCGGGGACCGTTCCGGTACGTGGACGTCACGCCCTCTGGGACGATCGCCAACCTCGTCAACGCGAACGTGCGCGGCTCCGCGTCCAGCGTTCAGGCCATTGGCTCGCCCTTCGGCCGCGAGGCCGCCGCGTTGGACCGGGTGCTCGACAAGCTTCGCGCCGCTTGAGGGGCGGGGCCCTCAGGCGTCCGCGGAGCGGCGCAGCGTGCTCTGGATGAGGGGCGTGAGGAACTTGCTCGCGCCCAGCTCCTCGAACACCGGCATGGGCTGACGCGCGAGCCATTGGATGGACTCCGTCCATCGCACGGGGCGGCTGATCTGCCCCGCCAGGCACTCGTGGAGCCCTTGCTCCGCATAGGGCATGGCATGGACGTTGGAGACCACGGGGAAGTCGAGCGGTGAGAACTCGAACTGGGACAGGAACGTCGCGAACTCGCTCTCAGCCGCGCGCATGTAGCGCGAATGGAAGGCCGCGCTCACGCGAAGTCGCACCACTTGCCGTGCTCCGGCGGACTCCAAGGCCGACTCCAGTCGCTCGAAGGCCCCCGCCGCGCCCGAGATGACGGTCTGCTCAGGCGAGTTGAAGCTGGCGATGTCCACCTCGCCCGGAGCCACTTCGCGCAGGCAGTCCTCGATGCGCGCGGGCGAGAGCCCCACCACGGCGGCCATGGTGCCACCGTCGGCGCGCCCCATGAGCTGGCCGCGGCGCTGCACCAATCGCAGGCCCGTGATGAAGTCGAACGCTCCGGCCGCGAACAGCGCGTTGTACTCCCCCAGGCTGTGCCCGAGCGCGAAGTCCGGGCGCGAGCCCTCACGCTCGACCGCCTGGAGGTAGGCCAGTGCGTTGACCACGAACAGGGCCGGCTGGGTGAACTCCGTCTTGTGCAGCCGCTGCTGCGGATCCTTCAGGCACAGCTCCTCGAGGGAGTAGCCGAGGATGGCGTCGGCGAACGCCACTTCCTGTGGGAATGCGCGGAAGAGTTCGGCGCCCATGCCCACCGTCTGCGAGCCCTGTCCTGGGAAGACGACGATTCGAGTCATGGCCTCAGGCTCCTGGCGCGAGCACGGTCCGAAGGTGCCCGCAGACATCATCAAGGGTGGGTTTGAGAAACAGGCTCATGTGGTCGCAGTCGAAGTTCACGAGCTTGAACGACCGCTGCGTCACCCCCCGCCACGCCGCCGTGTAGTCGTGCGCTTCCAGCGCGCGGAGCGTGTCGGGTGACACGCCCACATCCTCCGGCACGACGTTGGGAATGACGAACTCACTGTCGGGCGCGAGGAAGCGCGCGGTCTTGAAATAGAGGACGTCTGACGCGTCGTAGGCGGCGAGCCGATAACTTCGCGTGATGCTCTCCGAGATGCCGACCACGGAGTCCACGCCGGAGAGGAAGGAATAGACTTCATCCAGGGTCAGGGCGGTGCGCACCCGCTGTTTGATCAACCCCGCGAGGTGCGCGAGCTGCGCCCCGGGCGGGATCGCCTTCAGCTCCTCCAGGGAGATGAAGTCCCAGACGGGCGTGTCCAACTCCGCGGAGAAGAACATCATCGCGTTGAGGAGCCGTTGCATCTCGCGGACACTCCCGCTCGTCGCCCCGCCTCCGCGCTCGATGACGTCGAGCATCTCCGGAGGATAGGTGTCGAACATCACCAGGTGCCGGACCTCGTGGCCTCGTGCCTTGAGTTGTTGCGCCGCCTCGAACGCGAGCAGCCCTCCGAACGAATAGCCGCCCAGGACATAGGGCCCGTGAGGCTGCACTTCGCGAATCGCGTCGAGGTAGTGGGAGATCATCCCCGGGAGCGTCGTAATGGGCGCGCTCCGACCATCCACGCCGCGCGCCTGCAAGGCATAGAACGGGTAGTCCGGCCCAAGTGACTCGGACAGCCGGTAGTACAGCTGGGCGAGTCCTGGCGCGCCGTGGAACCAGAATGAGGGCGTCGCCGCACCACGAGGGTTGACGGGGAGCAGCTCCGGGCACGGCGAACGCCCCGAGGCGCGGCTCGCCTCGGGCGCGGGACGAATGGGAGGGAGCGCGAGCGATGGAGCGGGAGCACTCCCGACCAGCGCGGAGAGATGGGTCGCCAGGGCGCGCAGCGTGGGATGCGCCAGGGGCGCCGTCAGCGCGACGGCGGCGCCGTAGTGCCGCTGCACCGCCCGCATGAACGTCGTGCTAAGGAAGGAGTCGAGGCCGTATTCCACCATGGGCCTGTCGACGTCGAGTGAGTCTCTCTTGAGGAGCTCGGAGAGCATCCGCTGGAGTTGCGCGATGACCGAGGTCGCCGCCAGCGCTGACTCGTGCGTGGGCTTGGGAGCGGGACGGGCCTCCACGGAGCGCGCGGGTTCCACCGGGTGAGTGCGCAGCCAGTGTCGCGCTCGCCGGAACGGATACGTGGGCAACCCCACGCGACGAGGCCGCTCGCCTGCGAAGAGCACCCGCGCGTCCAGCGACGCACCTTCGACCCAGGCGCGCGCCAGCTTCGACAAGTCGCCCGCGCGCATGAGCATCCGCACCATCTCCGCGCCCGACTCGCCGTCAAAGAGCCCCGCGAGAGCGCCGTCCTGGTGGCTTGCTCGACCTCGGAAGACCCCGGGCGGACTCCCGCCTCCGAGCACCTGACGCAGCTGTGCCGTCAGCTCCTCCACCGACGCCGCGACCACCGCGACCCGCGCCTCCAGCGGGGTCCGGCCGTCGAGCAGCGTGAAGGACACCTCAGTCAACGAGGGGCGCCCCTCCGTGGGCTCGCGCTCGAGGAACGTGACCAATTCGCGCAGGCGGACGTCGAGGCGCTCCGCGTCTCGGGCCGAGAGCACGATGAGGCGTGGGGACTCGGGGCGCGCAGGGGACTCGCGCGGCGTCGCAGGCGGTGCTTCCAACACGAGGTGCGCGCACACGCCGCCAAAGCCATACGAGTGCAGTGAGGCCCGACGAGGCCCCGCCGAAGGGTCGGCGGCCCAGCTCCGGTTGCCCGCGTTGATGAAGAAAGGCGAGCCCTCCAGCCCGAGCCCTGGGCGTGGCACCTGGAAGCCCGTCACCCCGGGAAGGAGCTCGTGACGGAACGCCAGCAAGACCTTGATGAGCGCGGTCACGGCCGAGGCCCCCTCGGCATGTCCCACGCTGCCTTTGAGACACCCAATGGCGCAGGTGCCCTCCGCGCTGTTCGGCGACATCCGTTGGAACGCGGTCTTGAACGCCGCGAGCTCGACCGCGTCCCCCAGCTCATTCGCGGCGCCTTGAGCCTCGATATACCGGACCGTCTCGGCCCCCACGCCCGCTTGTCGATAGGCCTGGGCGACGACGTCCGCCTGAGCCAACACGTTGGGCGACGTGAGCGAGTGCCCCCGCCCTCCATGCGCGGCGGCGCTGCCCAGGAGGACTCCGTGGATGCGATCTCCATCCGCGTTGGCTTGGGACAGGCGCTTCAGGAGCACCGCGCCCACGGCCTCGCCTCGCACCGAGCCGTCCGCGTTCGCGTCGAAGGGGCGGGGCTGTCCACCGGGACTCGTGCCGCCCAATGACTGCGCCGCCAGGAATCCCGAGGGGCTGAGCATGACGTTGACGCCCCCTACCACGGCGGAATCGCACTCTCCCTGGCGGATGGCGCCCATCGCACGATGCAGCGCCACCGCCGCGCTGGAGCAGCCCGTGTTGACGACTTCGCTCGGCCCCTGCAGGTCGAAGACGAACGAGATGCGATTGGCGATCATCGCCGGATGGATGCCCGCGGCGGAGTGCGGATCAATGGGCTCGCGCGACTGCTGCCACCGCTCCGCGTAGTCGAACTTGTCCACTCCGACGAAGACACCCGTCCGTCCTCGCCGCAGACGCTCGGGCGTGATGCCCGCGTCCTCGAAGGTGTTCCACAGCGTCTGCAACAACAGGCGCTGCTGTGGATCCATCAACTCCGCCTCGCGCGGCGAGACTCGGAAGAAGTCCGCGTCGAATTGGTCCACGCCGTCCAGGAAGCCACCCCAATGCTCCACGGCCGACTCGGCCCCACCGGCCTCGGCGTCGTAGCGATCCAGTCGCGCTCGGGTGAGCTTCGCTTCGCCCCTCGAGAGGCTCTGCCAGAAGGTCTCCACATCCTCGGCCCCGGGAAAGCTTCCGCTCATGCCCACCACGGCGATGGGCTCCAGGGAGGACCCCTGCCGCGCTTCGACGGGGGCCACGGGCGCGGCAGGCACGGAGCACTGGGGCGTCAGATGGACCGCGAGCGCGTCCAAGGTCGGATGGGCATAGAAGGCGGCCGTCGCGACCGAGACTCCGAAGCGAGCCGCGAGCCGACCCGCCAGGGCTCGGAGGCTGATGGAGTCGAAGCCGAAGTCCCCCAGCTGTCCCTCGAAGGTCAACTCGTCGGGGCGCAGCCCGAGGATCGCCGCGGCCTCGCGCCGGAGTTCGTCACGAAGCGAAGCGACAGGCCGATTCAGCTTCACCGGTGCCGCGACGCGGGGCTGCTCGGGTGGCGCCTCCACGAAGGACATCAATCGATCGAGTCGCTCCGGCTGCCCCGCGAGCACCACCACCTGGGGGTCCTCGCCGCGCAGCGCCAGCTCCAGCGCCTCCAGGCCCGGCGCGTCCTCCAGATAGCTCAAGCCCGATGTGCGCAGGTACAGCGCCTCCACATCCGGGGCCAGGTGCATGCCGCCGTGCCGCCACAGTGGCCAGTTGATCGAAACCGTGCGGCCAGCCCGCTCCCCCCGCGCGCGCTGCTCCTCTCGCTGCTGGGCGAACGCATCCAGGTAGCGATTCGCCACGGCGTAATCGCATCCACCCCAGTCCCCGAGGATGGAGGACACCGAGGAGAAGAGGACGAAGAAGTCGAGCGCACAGCCACGCGTGGCCGCATCCAGTGCTTGAACGCCCTCGATCTTGGGCTTCAAGCCCTCGGTGAACGAGGCCGCGTCCCTGGCCAGGAAGGGCGCCGCATCGATGGCGCCCGCCGCGTGCACCACTCCGTTCAGTCGTCCCCAGGATGCTTCGGTCTCCTCGACGACGTGGCGCAGGGCCTTGGAATCGCAGACATCGGCCTGGACGTAGCGAACCCTCCCGCCGAACTTCCGGAGCCTGAGCAGCTCGGCCTCGAAGGCCGCATCGGGGCGCCGCCGCCCCACGAGGACGAGCGACACGCCTTGGTGCTCCGCCCAGTGCCGCGCGACGAGGCGACCGAGGGCGCCACTTCCCCCCGTGATGAGGTAGATGCCACCGCGACGCACCGGGGTCTCCGCGCGGCGCACCGTCTCGCAGGGCAGAAAGGTCCGAACCTGTCGCTCACGCCCGAGGAGCCGAACCTCGTGGGCCCGCGAGTCCTGCCCCGTCACCTCGTCGAGCAGTGCGCCGGCCGCGACATCCATCACGCAGTCCACGGGTAGCGTGAGCGTCGTAACGTGGGTCTCGGAGACCACGTGGCGCAGCGATGGAGCGAACCCCGCGCGGGCCTCCCACAACGGCTGAGTGCCCTGCCCTCTCGAGGATACGAGCACCACCCGCCTTGGGTGCTTCGCGCCCGCGCGCAACAGCCACTGGAGCACGGGAACCAGGGCGCTCGGCTCGCGCCCCTCATCTCCCAACACCACCCCTTCAGGCCACAGCCCCTCTTCTTCCACGAGGCGTGCGTACGACTCCAAGTGTTGAGGACGGGTGGCATCGAGTCCGCACCGCAGGTCACCTCCGGACCGGATGGAGGTGAAGACCTCGCTCCGGGAGACCGCGATGACCGCGCCGGTGTGCCCTCTCGCGTGCCAGGCCTCGATGAATCGGTCTCGCAGCGCCCCTTCCACTTCGAAGAGCAACACCGAGGCGCGCCCCGACTCGGGGCGGAGGCGCGGAGCCACGCTCACCCATGTCGGGCGATACCGCACGGGCCGGGCTCCGACCGCGACGTCCGAGGGCAGGTGAGAACCCGACACGCGCGGCCCTTGGTCCGGCGGGGGACGGGCCACCCAGCACCGCCGTCGCACGAAGGGCATCCCTGGCAGCCGCACCCTGCGCGCGCCACGAGGAACCGCCCACGTCACGTCCGCGCCCCCCACCCAGGCCTCGGCGAGCGCCTGGGATGAAACCGCCTCCCGCCCAAGAGGGGGCGCTCCGGGGCGAGCCTCCGCGACATGCAGTCCCGAATGCGTCCGCCCCGCGAGGAAGGACGACCACGCCGCCAGCACCTCTTCGAGCGAAGCGGCCACGACCGCGACGCGGTGGGGAAACTCACGCCGCCCCACTTGAAGGGTGAAGGCCAGATCGCCGATGGCCCGCGTGGGGGCATCACTCGAAGACAGCGCCCCCTGCAACCGCGCAACGTGCTCGCGCAGACGCTCCGGTGTCGGAGCGGAGACAGGCACCACCCACGAAGTGCTCGCGGAAGCGGCCTCGGGCGGCCGCACAGGGGCCTCTTCCACCACCACGTGACAGTTCGCCCCACTGAAACCGAACGCACTGACGGCCGCGCGACGCGGCTGTCCGGCGCGTGGGTCCCAGTCCTTCAGCGCCGTGTTCACGTAGAACGGCGTGTTCTTGAAGGCGATGTGGCGGTTCTCTTTCTGGACATGCAGCGTCGGCGGGAGCTGTCGATGTTCGAGCGACAAGAGCAGCTTGATGAGCCCAGCCATGCCCGCGGCGGCGGTCGTATGTCCCAGGTTGCTCTTCACCGAGCCGACCGCACAGGACTGTCGTGCCCGAGTGAAGTGCCGGAACGCCTCGGAGAGCGCGGCGATCTCAATGGGATCCCCGAGCTTCGTCCCCGTGCCGTGACACTCCACGTACCCGAGGGTCTCCGGGTTCACGCCGCTCCGCTCGTAGACGTCGATCTCCAGCTGCTTCTGGGCATCGAGGCTCGGCGCCGTGATGCCATTGGTCCGCCCATCCTGGTTCGTGCCCGAGCCGCGAATGACGCCGTGAATGACATCACCATCCGCCAGCGCGCGGGAGAGCCGCTTGAGCAGAACAACGCCCACCCCCTCGCCAATCGCGATGCCATCCGCGTCGTCCGAGAACGCCCGACAGCGCCCCGACGGCGAGAGCATCCCCACGTGCCGCATGACGCCCAGTGGCTTCGGCGAGAGGTAGAGCGACACACCCCCAGCCAGCATCAGGTCCGCCTCGCCATCGAGGAGGCTCCGACACGCCAGGTGCACCGCGACCAGTGAAGACGAGCACGCCGTGTCCACGGTGACAGTGGGTCCGCGGAGGTTCAGGAAGTAGGCGATGCGCGAGGCGGTCAACGACGCGAAGTTCCCCAGCATCGCGTGGCCGAGCTGGTCCGGCGACAGCTCCCCGTGGACCTTGTCCTGATACTCATTGCTCGACAGGCCCGCGATCACGCCGCAGCGAGAGCCCCAGAGGTTCTTTCCCGCGTATCCCGCGCCCTCCAGTGTCACCCAGCACTGTTCCAGGAACAGCCGCTGCTGAGGATCCATCATCTCCGCCTCAGCGGGCGAGATGCCAAAGAACGTCGGCTCGAAGTCCTCGATGCCGTCGATAAAGCCCCCCCAGCAGCCACGCGCCTGAGCACGCGCCGCGTCCGCATCCCATCCCTCGGAGACGAGGCGCGCGACTGGGAATTCGGTGACGGAATCGACGCCGTCCCGAAGGTTCTCCCACAAGCGCGCGACGTCCTCGGCGCCAGGGAAGCGACCCGCCATGCCAATCACCGCGATGGGCTCGTCACGAACTTCGACGCGTCCAGGAGACTCATGCCGGACGGTTGCCCGCGCTTCGACGGGCGGCAGGGATGGAGCCAGCTCGGGTGTTCCCCTCAACGCGTCATGGGTCTGGATGAACGCGGCCAGAGCCCGCAGGTCCGGACACTGGAAGAAGTGCTCCATCTTCAAGCGCAGTTGGAGGCGCCGGTTCACTGCGTCGATGAACCGCAGCCCTGTCAACGAGCCGATGCCGTAGTCCTTGAAGGAGGCGGTGGCATCCAGCTCGGTGCTCGCCATCTCGAAGATGTCGGACGCCACCTGGAGCAGCTGCTGTTCGATCCCCTCCTCGCGCGCGGGCACCACGCGGGAGGCGGCCTGCGCCGGTGAAGGCAGCGAGCCCAGCGCGGTCGTGAAGGGGTGCGCCTGAACGATGCGCTCCAGGTTGAGCCGAACCCGTTCCGCGCGGTCCTCGCTCGCGGGAGCCTTCTGGAGGGTGAAGAGGAGATAGCGGATGAGCCCAGCGCCCAGGGCCTTGCCGAAGTTGGCCCAACCTCGGTGCTGGGCCTCCTCGGGCGCCGTGGCCCCCTGCTCGGTCCGCAGACGCGCGAGGTTCTCCTCCAAGTGTTCGTCATCGAGGAAGCGACTGACGCCGGGGCTCGTGTCGACACAGCTGACCACTCGGAGCCCGTGTCGGCCGAGGAGCTCCGCGAGCTGGGGCGCCGTGCTGGTGAACTGCCCCAGGTGAGGGAGGTTGATCTCCGTCACGGTGTTGGCGACGCCGTCGGCCAGCACCACCCATCCGCCTTCGTTGAGATGCTCGGTGATGTTGGCGAAGACTCCGTCCTTGTTCTCGATGTGGAAGATGACCTCGAAGCCGAGGATCAAGTCGTAGCGGCGCGGGAATGCATCCCGCGAGCTGTCCTTGCACTCGATGCGCAATCGGTCCGCGAGCCCTGCTTTGGAGATCCGCGCGCTCGCGGCGTCCACCTGCTTCTTCGCGATGGTGAACCCATCCGCCGTGAGGTGCGCATGCCGCAGCGCGAGCTGGATGAGGTCCGTCGCGAGGCCGCAACCAATATCCATCACCGTGCGGACCCGTGAGAAGTCCACGTGGCGATACAGCACCGCCTTCATGTCCTTCTGGCGCTCCAACATGTACCGCGCATGCTCGGGGCGACGGTGCGGCTCGACGAACGTCATCAACCACGAGAAGCCTGGGAGCTTCTCTGGGAAGTAGGGGAAGATGAGGTAGATCTCCTCCTTGGGGTCTACCTCCGCGGCGAAGCGGTTGTAGTAGCCGGAGACCACACCGGAGGGCGGCTCCTCGACGCGCGCCCCCGACTCGTCTCTCCAACAGCGCCGCTGCTCGAAGGCATGCGTCGGGAGCGAGATGCGACGGCACAGGTCCGCGCCTGGCACGCGCCGCCACTCGATCTGCGCGCCTTCCACCCACTGTCGCGCGGCGACCGACAGCTCACGCTCGCCATAGGTGGCGACCGCCGCGGACTCCGAGAGCTGGGCCCGCGAGCGCTTGGAGTCCACGACCCCACCCACACCCCCCGGGGCCGACATACCCAGCCGAGCGACCCCGTCCAACAGCGAGAGCAGTTGCTCGCGGTCCGTGATTCGCGCGGCGAAGCGATGGGCACCTGGCTCTCGTCCCACCTGGAGCACGTACGCGAGGTCCGCGAGTCGGACCGCGCCCCCGTCCTCCGACAACACATGCGTCCTCAAGGCCGCAGCCGTGCGCTGGAGCTGCTCGGAGCTGCGCCCTGACAGCACGAGGAGTTCGTCGCGAGGCGCCAGCCTGGGCGGCGGCGTCCGCGCTGAGGACTCCACCACCACGAAGGCCTGGGTGCCGCCCGCTGCCGCGGAGCCGAGCAGGGCCCTGCGTGGCCGTCCCGTGGGCCACGGTTCGAGGCGCGTCGGGATGTGGAAGCGCGCCGGATCCACGGAGATTCCGTCATGGAGCTCCGTCGCCCTCGGAGTGGGGAACCACTCGGCGCGATCGAGCTGGAGCAGCACCCGGGTGAGCTGCGCCATTCCCGACGCGGCCTCCAAATGTCCGAGCAGCGGCTTCACCGAGCCGAGCGCACAGCGAGTGTCATCACTCGCGCGGCCCAGCACCTCCGTCACGGAGCGCCATTCCGAGAGGTCGGTCAGCTCGGCGCCCACGGCTTGCAGCTCGACGTAACCAATCTCCTCGGGCGAGACCTGGGCTGCCTTCAGCGCGCGCTCCATCAGCTCGCGCTGCGCGGGCGGCGATGGCAGGAGGAAGGAGGCACTCCGCCCCTTGTGGCCCACCACCGTGGAGCGAATCACGCCATAGATGGGGTCCCCGTCTCGCAGCGCCACGTCGAGCGGCTTGAGCCACACCACCCCGACGCCCTCGCCCGGAACGAAGCCATCATTCCCTCGCTCGAACAGGCCGGGCGCCTCGCGCGTCGAGGCGAGTCGGGCCTGACAGAGCGTGGCGAAGCGCGAGACGTGCAAGTAGAGGTTGACGCCGCCGACCAACGCGCCGTCGCACTCACCTTGCGCCATGGCGCGGCAGGCCGCGTCGAGCGCGACCAGCGCGGACGAGCACCCTGTGTCGAAGGGGACACTGGGGCCGCGCAGGTCCAGGAAGTGCGAGATGCGATTGGGCAGCCCGAAGTAGCTCTGGTCGAGCAGCACATCCCCGCGCTCGGCCCACCGCTCCAATCCCAGCAAGGGATAGCTCAGTCCATTGACCCCAATGAAGACACCCATCCGCGTCCCGGCCACGGAGGTGTGCGCGTGGCCTGCGTCCTCGATGGCCTCCCAGGCGGACTGCAACAACAGCCGCTCCTCGGGGTGAAGCCCCTTCGCCTCGGCGGGGGTCATCTGGAACGCGAGCGGATCAAACAGCTCGACGCCCGAGATGAACCCTCCCGTGCGCCGGTAGATGCGCCCCTCCCCTGCGCGCGCCGGGTTGGCGTCGAACCACCGGCTCCAATCTCCCCGCTCGGGTGGCACCGCCGAGATTCCTCGACGCCCCGCTCTCAGGTTGGCGAGCAGCTCGCGCACGTCCCGCGCGCCCGCGTAGCGCCCGCTCACGCCCACGACCGCCACCGCGCGAAGAGGCGCGGGGAGCACCGGGGGCATCGGAACTGTCACCACGGGTTCCCGAGCGACGGCTCGCGCCGACACATCGCGCGAGGGAGCGAAGGCCTGGGTCAGCGCCCCGGCGTGGTGCTCCAGCAAGTGGTCTCGCAGCGCGGCCAGCGTCTGGTATTCGAGCAGCAGGTTGCGCGGCAGCGCTCCCAGCGTCTCGGACAACCGCTTGACGAAGGTCGTGAGCGCGATCGAGTTGAGTCCGTACTCCGGCAGTCGCCGCTCCAGCTCCAACTCGTCACGAGGCAGCCCCGTCAGCTCCGCCGCGACCTGGAGGAGCAGGGCCTCGATGCGCTCGCGCCACTGTGCGCGTGGCTCGGGATGCGGGTCTGGCGATGGGGAATCAGTCGGTGCGCGCGGCGAATCGAAGCGCGCGAGATACTCCGCGAACCGGGTGCGGTCCCCAGCGATGGGCAGACATCCACCGGGAGCATTCTCCAGCGCCCAGTCGAGCAGCGTCAGGCCGTCCTCGGTCGACAAAGGCTCCACGCCGGCCTGTTCGCGCATGTCCTCGACCGTGGCCTCACGCTGGCGCATTCCGCCTTCGCGCCAGTAAGGCCAGCCCACGGACACCGTGTCTCCCGAGCCCCCTTCCCCCCGTCGCACACGCGCGTTGCGCTGCTCCGCCAGTTCGTCGAGGAACCGATTGGCGAAGGCATACTCCCCCACGCCTTCACCCAGGCCCTGGCTCGACAAGGAGGACAACAGCACGAAGAAATCGAGCGGCTCACTTCGGGTTGCATCGTCGAGCAGCGCCGCGCCATGGACCTTGGGCGCCAGCACGCTCCGCATCGACGACAGCGACTTCTCCAGGAGAATGCCGGTCCGAGGCGCCACGCCCGCCCCATGGAAGACACCGTTCAAGGGACCGAATCGCCGCCGACCCGTCGCGATCAGCTCCGCGAGGCTCTCCGCCCGCGTGACATCCGCCGAGACATACAGCGCCTCCGCGCCGTACCTCCGCAGCGCGTCGAGAGACGCCTCCTCCGCGGCGGAAGGCGCTCGGCGGCCCGTGATGAGGAGCCGCGCGCGGCAGGTCCTCGCCAGGTGCTCCGCGAGGATGCGCCCCAGACCGCCGAGCCCCCCCGTGATGAGATACACGCCCCGGTCGCGCCAGCGAGCAGGGGCCGAGGCGCGGCCTCGCTCCACCCGCTGACCTTCGTCCCAGCCTCGGATCCATCGCTGGCCCTCGGCATAGAGAACCCGGCCCGGCGGCCCGGCCGGCTCGGCCAGGAGCGCGCTGGCGAACGCAGGGGAGCACCACGCGTCCATCGCGCCAGAACACTCGACGGTGCGCACCGTGCGCAGCGGGTTCTCCAACCAGAGCGAATGACCCAGGCCCGCGAGGGCCGCATGGGCCGCGACGCTCGCGCCACCGTCCTCGGGATGGACACAGAGGAATCGGACAACGTCTCCCATGCGCCGGAGGTGCAGCGCTTGCAGCAGGTGGACGACGGTGTCGAACCCCTCTTCCAGCGCGGAGTCGAGCGAGGGTCGCGACGAAGCCGAGGCCCCCCAGAGCGAGACGATTCGCGAGGGATGGTGACCGTCCTGCTGAAGCGCCTCGACGAGGCGAGGGAAGTCCTCGGCCCGCCTTGGGTCGATGCGATACGTGCGAGCGTCCAGCCGCGTGAAGCCCTCGCCTTGCATGCAGAGCACAGGCGGCGATGTCCGGTCCGCGCCCGGCAAGTCGGCGCAGAGCGCGCGGAATCGCTCGTCGCGGTCGAGGATGAGCACGTCCGACAACGCGCCCCGAGTCCCCACCGAGGGAAGAGGGCCGGTGACGCGCCACTGCGGACGCCACGCCGTGAGGGGCACGTCGGCCGCTGGGCGCGGAGGTTCGACATCCCGCAGGCGCCGCAGGGCCTCCTCGGGAGTCAACGCGCCGGACCGCACGGCTTGCAGGATCTCCGTCCGTCTCTCCGTCATCGCTTCGGCTCCGCGTTCAGTCTCGCGTCCACCTCATCGACGGTGAGCGCCCCCAGGCTGAGCTTGCGCAGCAGCGCCAGGGCCTCTTCGTCGTCAGGTTCGCGCGGCGGGGAAACAACCGAGACACGCGGCTCGGCCGCAGCGGCGGAGACCCAGTAGCGACGCGTGTCGAAGTGATAGCCAGGCAGTGGCACAACACGCCCACCGTCGAACTGGGGCAGCGTGCTCCAATCGAAGTCCATTTCGGTGGTCCAGAGACGCGCGAGCTCGTCCAGGGAGAGGCCGTCTCCACGTGCCCGCGTCTCGCGCTCGAGCGGCACGCGGCCTCGATGAATCCCCTGTCCCTGACTCCCTGCCGCGGCCTGCTCCAAGCGAGGAAGCAGCTCCACAAGGTCCGACGCCAGCACGACGAGGCGGTGCTCCATGGCCTCACGTCCACGACCGAGCGTCAGCGCCAGGTCCACGAGCGGCACGGGCGTGGCGCGCAGGAAGCGCAGCAGGTCCTTCACGGCCCCCTGGAGGCTCGCCGCGCTCCGAGCGGAGAACACCACGGGCACCGGCCCCGACAGCGCCAGCGGCGCTCGCTCCGGAGCCACATGCTCCGCGATGACGACGTGGGCATTGACGCCCCCCGCGCCGAACGCGCTGAGGCCCGCCAACCTCCGGGATTGGTGCGCCCGCAGCGCCCACGGAGCCAGGGTCCGCTGGACCGAGAACGTCGACGACTCGAAGCGGATGTTCGGGTTCAGGGATCGGGCATGGAGGGAGGGGACCAGCTCTCGGTGACGCAGTTGCAGGAGCAGCTTGGTGAGCCCCGCGATGCCGGCCGCGGCTTCCAGGTGACCGATGTTCGACTTCACCGAGCCGATCGCGCAGCTCCCTGGCATCGCACCGGCCTGACGGAAGACCTTGTCCAGGCCGGCGATCTCGATGGGGTCACCCAGCGAAGTGCCCGTGCCGTGCGCCTCGAGGTAGCCAATGTCCACGGCCGAGACTCCGGCCCGAGCCAGGGCCCGGGTGATGACGTCCGCCTGCGCCTGGGGGTTCGGCACGGTGTAGCCATTCACGCGCCCCCCATGGTTGATGGCACTGCCTTGGATGACTCCGAGGATGGGGTCACCGTCCCGCATCGCGTGCGCGAGCGGCTTGAGCAGGACCGCGCCCACGCCCTCGCCGGGGACGTAGCCGTCTCCACCCGCGCCGAAGCTGCGGCAACGGCCATCGCTGGAGAGGAATTGCCCCGAGCCGAGGTTGACGTACTTCTGCGGATGGACCGAGACGTTGACGCCGCCCGCGATGGCCAACGCGATGTCACCAGACCGAAGGGCCTCGCAGGCCAGATGAAGCGCGACCAACGAGGACGAGCACATCGTGTCGAGCGCGATGCTCGGCCCCGCGAAATCAAAGAAGTACGAAACCCGATTCGCGATCGCCGCGTAGGAGCCGCTGATCGCCCGACCTCGCCCCGCCCCATCCCGCCCGACGCCGTGGAGTTGGTACTCGGAGTTCATGACTCCGACGTAGACGCCCACGTCGCGCCCCAACCGGGCCCGCGTGTACCCCGCGCTTTCAATGACGTGCCACGCGGTCTGGAGGAAGAGGCGCTCCTGAGGGTCCATCCACTCCGCTTCGCGCGGCGAGATGTTGAACAAGAGCGGGTCGAACTCATCGACGCCGTCGAGGAACCCTCCCCATTCGAGCGGCCCCGACTCGGAGCGAGGCCAGCGCTTCGCCGGGACCTCCGTGATGGAGTCCTTCCCTTCGCGCAGGTTCGTCCAGAACGTCTCCAGGTCACTCGCGCCCGGATAGCGCCCCGCCACACCAATGATGGCGATCTCACCGACTCCGCGCTCCCCGCCGGATTGAGCCGGGGGCGTGGGCACGTCGCGAGGAGGCTCGCGGTGCCGAGGTGACGGCGCACGCGCGGCCTCCTGTCCGGCGAGCTTCCGCGCCATTCGCTCCCGATGATGCTCCGCGAGGTGGGCCGCGAGAGCACGCAGGCTCGGGTACTCGTAGAACAGCGTCTTCGTCAGCTCTCCCAACTCCGCTTCCAGCGCGCGCGTCAGCCGCAAGGCGCGCACGGAGTCGAGCCCGTACTCCTCGAAGGGGACCTCCCCTCGCAACGGGCGCGCTCCGAGCTGAAGCTCCGTGCGCAACAGCGCTCCGAGCCACTGTTCGATACGCGCGACCCACGTCGCCGCTGGAGCCTCCGTGGCCGCGCGCCACGGCGCAGGCTCCGCGGCAGGTGCAGAGGCCACGGCCGAGCCCGCATCCCGGTCCACGCCCAGCAGGGCATTCACCCGAGCGCGATCGCCCGACAGCACCAGCACGCGCGGGTGCATCAACCGCAAGGCCTCCGCGAGCGCGACCAGTCCGTCCGACGACGACAATGGCGTCAGCCCGAGCCGCTCCTTCAACCAGTGGCGCTCCTCATCGGCCAACCGCATCCCGCCGGCATCCCAGAGGGGCCAGTTGATCGACACGGTCCGACCGCTTCGCTCGCCTCGTGAACGCAGGGCTTCACGCCAACTGGCGAAGCCATCGAGGACACCGTTCGCGAAGGAATAGGCGCCCTGCCCCGCGTTCCCCATCACCCCCGCCACGGACGAGAACAGGACAAAGAACTCCAGCGGCACTCGCGCGAACGCCGCGTCGAGGTTCACGGTGCCATGGACCTTGGGCCGGAGCACCGCCTCCGCCTGCTCGAGCGACTGGGTCCGCAGCAGGCCATCACGCTGGACCCCGGCACTCTGGAAGATGCCATCGAGGCCACCGAGCAGCCGCTGGGCCTCGGAGGCCAGCCGCACACAGTCCTCGGCGACACCGAGGTCCACCGTGACGTGATGAACCTCCGCGCCCACCGCGCGCAGCCGGCGAAGTGATTCTTCCCCCTTCGCATCGAGCGGGCTCCGACCACAGAGCAGCAGCCGTGCCTTGAACTGCCGCGCCAGGAACGTGGCCACAATCCCCCCGAGCCCCCCCAGTCCCCCCGCGACGAGGTAGCGGCCTCGGTTGCGCAGCGGCAGTGTGCTGGATGACTCGGACCTCGGAACCGGCGCGAGGCGCAACACCTTCCGGACGTCGTTGTCGATGAGGACATCTGGTTCAGGTGCGTTTGTCTCGGCGAGCAGGAGTCGCACGAGGTCCGCGGCCGAGGCCTCCGGCGCACGGCGCACGCTCAGCAGTCCGCCGTGCAACGCGGTGTCTTCGAGCGCGATCGCGCGCAGGAACGCGCTCAGACCGGCGAACACCGGGCTCGCCGCCTCCTGGCACACACTGAGCCAGCGCACCGCCCGCTTGTCGCGCCGTCGCGTCCAGGCACGCAGCAGGGAGAACGACGCCCGGAACCCCAGGCTCAGCGCGCTGTCGAGGTCGCCTGCCTCCAGCTTCGCCCGATAGGGCCAGAGGTGGAGCATGCACTCCGGCGCCAGGGCATCGGCATCCAGCGCGTCCAAGAGTCGCGAGGCATCGGACTCGGAACCGGGCTCGAGTTCGTAGTGGTGACGATCAATCTTTCGGAAGCCAGTGCCGGGGCGAACCAGCACGACGCGGTCCGGATGAGGCCAGGCGGAGCGGAGGTCCTCGACGGTGTCGAACAACAAGGTCGCCCGCCGAGGCGACGCGTGGGAGCTGGAGGTCTGCGCAACCGCTCGCCACTCAGGACGGAAGTAGAAAGTCCCCTGCTGCGCGGTGGCCATGGGTCGGCTCACCAGCTTTGACACGCGCACCAGGACTCGGCCCGAGTCATCGGAGACGCAGAGGTCGAATGCATGCAGCGGATTCGCTCCGTCTGCGTGGGGCGCGTAGCGCACGTGCGCCCACCCACGGGACGGCAACGGACCCATGAACTCGACGTCGCCGATGGCAAAGGGAACCGCCGGGCCGCCCGCGCTCTCGGGTGCGGAGAGGAAGATGCCGAGCACCGCCTGGAAGGCCCCATCAAGAACCGCGGGCGGACCTCCAGTGTCGTCTGTCGTGGCGATGAGTTGGGCCAACGCTTCGCCAGGGCCACTCCAGAGCGCGTGAATCACCTGGAACGGTGGGCCATAGTCGATCCCCGCGTCGCGATAGCGGGCGTAGAGTTCACTGCCCCGCAGGGATGCGCCGAGCCGCGCACGAATCGCAGAGACGTCGAGTGGTTCAACCTCGCCTGAAATCGCATTGCCGGTGAGCTGCAATCGGCCCTGGACGTGGAGCCGCGGTTCCTCACCGGCAGAGCGGACACTGACGACCTCGAACGACTCGCTCTCCTCCTCTGGAATGTCCGTCCTTCGGACCTCCAGGTCGCGGGACTCGCCCGTGACGTCCACGGGCTCGATGAGCGCGACGTTTCGCAAGCGCACTGGCCCGCGCCCCGGAGAGACAAGCGCGTGGACCCGCTCCAGCAATGTCGCCGCGGGCACGACGGCACGCCCCGCGACCACGTGGCCTCGCACACCCGCCGAGGCGTGGTCGAGTCGCCATCCGAGGCGTGGTGTTTCCTCTGACTGCTTCGTTCCTGTTGGGACGAACCAGTGCCGCTCCCGCGCGAAGGGATACGTCGGGAGCGCCACGACCCGGCCCGTACTCGCGACGGCCTCGGGAGGCAGCTCTCCGCCTCGAACCCAGCGCTCCGCTTGCACAGCCCACTCCGCATGCTCCTCGCGAACTGGCTGCTCGGGTCGCTTGTCGAGGCGCGCACTCAAGGCGTCCAGCAACGCCTCTCGCGAGGTCGCGACACACGCCCACCGCGCGGCCATCGGCTCACGGCCCACGCGAAGGGTGTGCGCAAGGTCATCCAGGCGCAGGGAAGCCCCCTCTCCCTGGAGGTGCTCCCGCAGCCTGCGGATGGCTGCGTCCAAACGCTCGTCGTCGCGAGCAGAGACCGGAATCACCCACGCCCCCCGCGGCTCCGGACGCTCGTCGGGCCGGGTGGGCGGCAACCACTCCTCGATGACGAGGTGGGCATTGGAGCCACCCGCGCCGAAGGAGCTGATCGCCGCGCGCAGGCCGTGCGCCGGGGACGCCCCCTGGGACATCACGGGCAACCAAGGCTCCACGGTCCGCTGCACTCGGAAGGGTGTGGGACGGAAGTCGATGTGCGGATTGAGGGGCTCGGAGTGGAGCGAGGGCACCAACGTCCGGTGCCGCATCTGGAGCAGCACTTTGGTCAGCGCCGCGATGCCCGCCGCGGATTCGAGGTGCCCGATGTTCGACTTCACTGAACCCAGACCACAGAAGCCCTGTGCGTCGGTGAACTTGCGGAACGCGGTCGTGAGCGCGGCGACCTCGATGGGGTCCCCCAGCGCAGTGCCCGTTCCGTGTGCCTCCACGAAGCCAATGGTGCGTGGGTCCACACCCGAGCGTCGCAAGGCCGTCTCGATCAACTCCGCCTGCGCCTTGGGGTTCGGCACGGTGTAACCGTTCGTCTTGCCCCCGTGGTTGAGCGAGCTGCCGCGAATGACGGCGAGCACTCGGTCTCCGTCCGCCACGGCGCGCGACAGCGGCTTGAGCAGCACCGCGCCCACGCCCTCACCCGGGACGTAGCCGTCTCCGCCCTCGCCAAAGCTGCGGCAGCGTCCATCGGTGGAACCGAACTGTCCCTGGCTGAGGTTGAGGTACTTGTTCGGATGCAGTGAGAGGTTGACGCCGCCCGCGATGGCCGCCTCGCACTCCCCCTGGCGCAGCGCGGAGCACGCCAGATGAATGGCGGTCAACGCCGACGAACACATCGTGTCCACCGCCAGGCTCGGCCCCTGGAAGTTCAGGCTGTACGAAACCCGGTTGGCGATGGACGCATACGACGAGTTGAGCGCGATGCGACCTCCGGCCTGGAGATCCTCCACACCCTGGAACTGGTACTCGCCATACATCACGCCGACGAACACGCCGACACGGCGCCCCAGGCGCGCACGCGTGTAGCCCGCGTCCTCGACGGTCGCCCAGGCCGTCTCCAAGAACAGACGCTCTTGTGGATCCAAGAGCCCCGCGTCACTGGGAGGGATGTGGAAGAACAGCGGGTCGAACTTGTCGACATCCTCCAGGAATCCACCCCAGCGCGTGTAGATGGAACCCAGGCGAGTGCGGTCGGGGTGGAAGTAGCGCTCCACATCCCAACGCTCGGCGGGCACCGGCACAACCGAGTCGCGGCCCTCGCGCAGGTTGGTCCAGAAGTCCTCCAGCGTGGGCGCCTGTGGGTAGCGCCCGCTCAGACCGATGATGGCGATGCCCTCGTCGGCCACGACGGGCTTCGACTCGGGAACAGCCTCGATGCGCGCAGGAGCCTCGGAGGCTGGAGACGGAGGGACGAGCCGCGCGGCGGCCGCACCATGATGCTCTCGCAGGTGACGCGTCAGCTCGCCCAGCGTCTGGCATTCAAACAGCAGCGTCATCGACAGAGGCCCAAAGTCCTTCGCCAATGCGCGCGTCACCCGCGTGACGAGGAGCGAATCCAGGCCGTACTTCTCGAAGGGCTCAGCTGGGTCGAGTTGCTCCGGCGCCAGCTTGAGCACCTGCGCAACGACCGTCCTCACGTGCACGTCTAGCGCGTCCCCGCGCAGCGCCTGTGCGGCGCCCATGGCTGGGGCACTGCGGGTGGGAGGCGCCACGAGCGCGCGCACCGCCAGCTCCCGCATGCGAGCGAGGACGCGGCCTTCCGCATCGAGCAACGCCAGCTCGAACTTCGACACCAGCCCCGTGCCGCTGCCCGGCGTGGGACGCGCGTACGCGAAGCGCGTCGTCGTCAGGGGTGCAAACAGCTCCAGCGCCCCCAGGGAGAACGGCACACGCAGCATCGACGCGTCACCCGCGACCTCCGCAGAGAGCCCGAGCAAGGTCTGGAGCGCGCCGTCCAGCCACCAGGGATGGAGGACAGGGCCCTCATCAAACGTGAGCGGCGCGAACTCGGCGAGGGCACCTTCGGGTCCCGCATGCAGTCGCGCCAGCGCGCGCATGCGCGGGCCATAGGCGACCCCACGCGCGGCGAACAGGGCATAGAGGTCCCCTGCCAGAATCTCACGGGTCGCACGCTGGCGGACCGCGTGAATGTCAACCTCCGGCCTCATCGAGGATGCAGGAGCAACCTCCCCGACGACGACCCGGCCATGGGAGTAGAGGTCCTGCGTCCTCGCGTCCAGGAGCTCGAAGTCAGCCCCCCCCGTGACGGGACTGAGCCGCACCGCCAGCGACACGGGCTCGCCGGTGTGCCGCACGGGCTTGACCCAGACCCACGACTCGATGCGAGACACCGTCCCCAGCTCGCGCTCACACGCGGCCCGAGCCAGCTCCAGCGCCATGACACCGGGCAGGAGTTTCTGACCGTCGACGACGTGATCCGTCAGGAAGAACTCGTCGCCTCGAAGGTCATGCGTCACGGGCCCAGGCGCGGAGCGAGCGCCTCGCGAGGTGGACTCGACCCAGAAGCGCTGGCGCGCGAAGGGATAGCCCGGCAGAGGCATCCGCCGCCGCGATGCGCCCGCGTGCAGCGCCGACCAGTCCACTGCCTCGCCCTGTACCCAACGCACCGCGAGCGCGTGTCCAAGCGACGAGGGCACCTCTCCCAAGTCCTGTGGGGTGTCCCGCGGATGGAGCCCCGCTACGGGACCTCCCCCCGCGAGGAATGCCTTCAGGCGCTCCTGGCATTCACGGCGACTCCTGCCCACCACCGCGAGCCGTCGCGGCATCTCCCGCCGACCGGTCTGTAAGGTGAACGCGATGTCCGCGAGGTCTCCGGCGTTGCCCACCTCGGACAACCGCTCACGCAACCGCACGGCCAGTTCGCGGAGCTGCTCGTCCGTCTGAGCGGAGAGCGGGAGCACCACCTCGGTCGTCGCTTCGCCGGTTTGCCTCGGCGGCGGTTGCTCCACGACGAGATGGCAGTTGGTCCCGCTGAACCCGAAGGCGCTCACGCCCGCACGACGCAGGCCCAGGCGAGGCTCGGGGACCCACGGACGCGGCAGGCGGTTCACATAGAAGGGGCTGTCCTCGAAATCGATGTGTGGGTTCTCATCGATGACATGAAGCGTGGGCGGCAGCATCCCGTGCTTCAGCGAGAGCAGGACCTTGATGAGCCCCGCGACGCCCGCCGCCGCGGACGTGTGTCCGATGTTGCTCTTGATGGAGCCAATGGCGCAGAAGCCACGCCTCGACGTGCGAGCCCCGAAGGCGGAAGTGAGGGCCGAGACCTCGATGGGGTCTCCCAGAAGCGTCCCGGTGCCATGGGCCTCGATGCACGTCACGGTCTCCGGGTGGATGCCGAAGCGCTCATGAACGGTGCGCACGAGCTGGCTCTGGGACTCGGCGCTCGGCGCGGTGATGCCATTGGTCTTGCCGTCTTGGTTGATGCCCGAGCCCTTGATGACGCCATGGATGAAGTCGCCGTCTCGGAGGGCACGGTCCAAGCGCTTGAGGACGACGACGCCCACGCCCTCCCCGACCGCGATTCCATCCGCGCCCGCGGCGAAGGTGCGGCAGCGCCCCCGCGGAGAGAGGATGCCCGCCTGACTCATGATCACAAAAGGCGTGGGGTCGAGATAGAGCGACACCCCTCCCGCGAGCATCATGTCCGTCTCGCCGCGCAGCAGGCTCTGACACGCCAGGTGCACGGCGACGAGGGAGGACGAGCACGCGGTGTTCAGCGCCATCGTCGGGCCCTTGAGGTCCAGGTGATAGGCGATGCGAGCGGCGAGGATGGAGTGGTCATTGCCGAGCATGGCCTGCGCGAGCTGCTCGGAGACCTGGGGCGCGCCGACACGATACGCGTAGTCGGATGAGGTCACTCCCGCGAAGACGCCACACCGCAACCCCGAGAGCCGAGCCCCCGCCTGCCCTGCGTCCTCCAGGGCGTGCCAGCACGCTTCCAGGAAGAGGCGCTGCTGGGGATCCATCACCTCCGCCTCGGCGGGCGAGATGTTGAAGAACAGCGGGTCGAAGCGGTCCACCTCGTCGAGGAACCCGGCCCACTTGCTCACACTGCGCCCCGGACCTCCGCTCGGGTCATGGAATCCCGCGAGCGGCCACCGGTCCGCGGGCACCTCGCTCACGGAGTCGACCCCCTGGATGAGATTGCGCCACAAGGCTGTCGCGTCGCGTGCCCCCGGGAAGCGCGCCGAGAACCCGATGACGGCGACGTCGTCACTCGCCACGGGCTCCGCTTCAGGCAGAGCCGTGGGGGTGGGTGGAGACTCGGGCAAGCGCGCTTCGCGTCGCGGGGTCGCGTCCGAGAGGTGACGGGCCAGCTCACGAATCGAGGAGTGCGAATAGATGGCGTGGGCCTTGAGCCGGGCGCTGAAGGTCCGATTCACCTCTTCGACGAGCAACACCTGTTGCAGCGAACTCAGCCCCAGCTCGGTGAAGCGGGCATCGGCGTCCAGGTCTCCATCGCGGTACTCCAAGATGCGCGCCACCAGGGCACACAGGCGCGGCTCGATGTCCCCGGGCTCCGACGCCTCTCGTGGGGACGCGCGCGGGGCCTGGGGGGGCGCGGCCTCGCCCGGATAGAGGCTCGCCTGGAGGAAGGCGGCCACGTTGCGCTCCGCGAGGACGGCGCGCGGCAGGTTGGATTTGCGAACCTCCAGCAGGACGTAGCGGAACAATCCCATGCGCAGGCCCACGCCGAAGCGGTGCCAGCCGCGGTGCTCGGGCTCCGCGTCGCGCAACTCGGGATGCGCGGCGCTGAGACTCGCGAGGTTCTCTTCGAACCGAGGGTCGTCGAGGAACCTTCCCACCGACGTGCTCGCGTCGATGACCTCGGCGATCACCAGTCCATGCGTCGCCAGGGTCTCCGCGAACTGTTGCTGCGTCGCGGTGTGCTGTCCCAAGTGTGCGGCGTCGACCTCCGTGACGGTCGCCGTCACCACGTCCACAAGCAGGAGTCGCCCGTCGGGCTTGAGGTGTCGCGACACAAGGCCAAACAGCCCTTCCTTGTCCGCGATGTGGAAGGTCACCTCGAAGCCGAGGATGGCGTCATACGTGTCCGCGTAGGCTCCGCGCGCGCTGTCGCGGCACCACACCGTGAGCCGCTCCTGGAGGCCCTCACGGGAGATCCGCCGCTGACACACCTCCGCCTGCTTGGAGGAGATCGTATGCCCGTGTCCTCGCAGCTTCGGGTATCGCGTCGCGAGCCCCAGGAGGTCCGTCCCCAGACCGCACCCCAGATCGAGCACACGGAAATCCTCTTGGGACTCCGCGTCGAGGCGCGAGAGGAGCAGCGCCTTCATGTCGCGCTGCGCGGCGACCACCCGCTCGTAGTCGACGCGGTGCTCCTCGCGGTCCACGAGCGTCCGCAGCCACGAGAAGTCCGGAGCGCGCTCGCGGAGGGGGGCGAAGACGAGGTGAGACTCCCACGCTCGCGCCTCGTCGTCGGCGGCGAACCGATCGTAGTAGCGGCTCACCACCGTCCCCGCCTCCGCCTCGGAGCTCCAGCAGCGCTGGGTGGCGAAGGGATAGGTCGGCAGAGGGATGCGTCGCGGCTCCGCATCTGCGTGCAAGGCCTCCCAGTCCAAGGACGCGCCCTGGGCCCACCACGAAGCCAGGCTCGTGAGGTCCCGACGCTGGAGCGCCGCGCGTTGTTCCTCGGGCGCGGGCGGCGCGGAGGAACGCACCACGACGCCCGTCACGCGCCGAGCCCCCTGCGCCCGCCCGGCCAGGAAGTCCTCCAGGCCCGCGCGCAGGTCCGATGGGTCGTCGGCCACCAGCGCGAGCCGATGTGCGAAGCCCTCACGCCCCGTTTGCAGCGTGAAGGCGACGTCCGCCAGCGAAACATCCGGGGTCGAGACTGCGTCACGCAGTCGAGTGGCGACCTCGCGAAGCTGCGCTTCAGTCCGCGCCGAGAGGGGAATGAGTTCCGGCCGCGGAGAGGTGCTGCGCGATGAGGGCCGCGACAGATGCTCCTCGATGACCGCGCACGCGTGCATGCCCCCCGCTCCCAACGAGGAGAGGAGCGCGGCGCGAGGCGCCCCATCCACGCGAGCCCACGGGGTCAACGCCTGCTGGAGCTGAAACGGAGAGCCCTCCAGCGCGAGGTCACGATGGAGCGTCGGCGCGAAGTGGCTGGGAGCCAGCTCACCATGGCGCAGCTGGAGCAGCACCTTGGTCAACTGCGCCATACCGGATGCCGACTCCAGATGACCGAGGTTCGGCTTGAGCGATCCGAGCACACACGGCACCGGGGAGGTCCGCGAGGCAAAGAGCTGCTTGAGCGCGGACCACTCGATGACATCCGCCTCGGGCGAGCCCATGGCTTGAAGCTCCACGTAGCCCAGGGCATCCACCGCCAGACCGGACGCACCAACGACCCGCTGGAGCAACGCGGCCTGGGCCGATGCGGACGGAGAAAGAAAGCGCGTGGTCCGCCCGCTGTGAGCCACGCCCGTGGCGCGAATGACACCGTGAATCGTATGACGCGCGTCCAATGCATGGCGCAGCGGCATGAGCAGGACTGCGCCAATCCCCTCCCCTGGAATGAAGCCATCGCCGTCGTGCGCGAAGACTCCGCGCGGGTGCGTGGCCAGGAGTCGGTTCTGGCACATGCGCAGGTACTTGGAGGGATGCAGGTACAGGTTCGCGCCAGCGGCCACCGCGGTGTCGCACTCACCTCGGCGCAGGCTCTCACAGGCCTGATGCAGCGCGACCAGCGAGGACGAACAGGCAGTGTCCACGACGAGGCTCGGGCCCACCCAGTTGAAGAAGTGGGAGAGCCGATTGGCGAGGCTGTAGGTCGACACGTCGGGAGGCGCGTCGCGATGGGTCACCCACCGCTCCACGCCACGCAGGGGATAGGTCAGGGAGGTCACCCCCACGAAGACGCCCGTGCGCTGCGCTCTCGCGCGCGACAGCTCCACACCCGCGCCCTCCAATGTGGACCAGACACACTGCAACAGCAGGCGCTCCTCGGGGTGGAGGTGCTTGGCCTCGGCGGGATTGATGTGGAAGAAGCGAGGGTCAAAGTCCTCGACGCCGTCGAGGAACCCTCCCGAGCCGCAGTAGATGTTCGCGAAGGCGTCCGCATCCCAGCGACTGGCGGGCACGCGGGTGATGGAGCGCACCCCCGCACGGAGGTTGGCCCAGAGCGCATCAGGGTTCGCGGCACCGGGATAGCGGCCGTCGATTCCCACGATGGCAATGGCCTCGTCCTCGCTGACCTTGACGCGGCGGGGCTCGGGCCGCGGGCGCTCACGAACCCCGGGCGAGGGCTCGGGCACGCGGCGCAATGAGGCCAGGTAGCGCCCCAAGTCGCTCACCGAGGTGTAATCGAGGAACAGCGTCCGAGGCAGCGGCCCGAAATGCGCCTCCAGGCTTCGCGTGAGCCGCGTCGTCGCCAGCGAGTCGAGGCCGTACTCCGAGAAGTGCGCGTCGCGGTCCCACTCCTCGGCCGCGATCTTCGTGTCCTCGACGAGGATGCGGGTAAGGAGGGCGCGGGTGTTCCGGGGAAGCGCCTGAGCAGGTGGCGCGGAGGCTGGCGGGGCAGATGGTGGCGGGGCGAGGCGCGCCGACATCGCGGGCACGGACGCGGGGCCTTCCATCAGGGCCCGCAGTCGCGCGGCCTCGCCGTAGACGACGACGGACACAGGTGGGCCCTCGCGAAGCAATCGGGTGCCGACGCGCAGCGCCTCCGCGCTCGGGAGCAACACCAGTCCCGTGCGCCGGGTCACCTCCCCCAGCCAGGACGGCGGCACGCGCATGCCTCCGTCCGCCCAGGGAGGCCAGAGGATGGACCGCGAGACACCTGGGCGCCGCCCGGCGTGCCGCTCCTGCTCTCGCCAGAGGGTGAAGGCATCGAGGAACGCGTTGGCATAGGCATAGTCACACTGCCCCGGGTTGCCCGTGGCGGCGGACAGAGACGACACACACACGAAGCAGCGCAGCGGCTCGTCACGGGTGACCTCGTCCAGCGCCACGATGCCCGCGACCTTGGAGCGGAGAACCTCGCGCGCGTCCTCGGCGGTCTTGTCGCGCAGCAGCGAATCGCGCAGGGAGCCAGCCGCGTGAAAGACGCCATGCAGCGCTCCGTAGTGGCGTTTGAGCGTCGCGACGGCGGCAGCGAGCTCCTCGCGCCGCGAGACATCCGCCTGGAGCACGAGCACCTCCGCGCCAAGCTGCCGCAGTGCATCGACGCGTCTCGCCCGCGCGTCATCGGGCTGCGCCCGACTCAGCAGCGTAAGGCGGGCCCCCTCGGTCTTCACCAGGTGCTCCGCCAACAGGAGGCCCAAGCCACCAAGTCCTCCTGTCACCAGATAGACCGGGCGCTCGGATGAGCGGGGAGCCTCGGACGCGCCCGCGGAGAGGGGCCGCGGGCTCAGCACCTTCTCCCAACGACGCCCCTCGGCGATGCGGACCTCGGTCTGAGGCGAGTCCAGGGTGGACAGCACCCCGGCGACGTGCGCCGCGACGGCCTCGGAGGAGACGCCGGGCTCCAGCTCCAAGCTCTTGAAGCGGAAGCCAGGGTGCTCATGCCGCAGGGCGCGAGCGAAGGCCGCCATCGCGGCGAAGCGCGGCGTGGCGACCCCGTCCACAGTGGAGTGGACGTAGACCAGGTCCACGTGCTCCTGCCTTGCCACCAGCAGGGCCTTGGCAATCCAGAACAGTGAAAAGAAGGCCTCCTCGTCAGCGCCGTCCGGGAACAGCGCGGGACTCGCCCAGCGATACACCCAGACTCGCGGGACCCGGCCATGACGCACCAACTCCCAGAGGAGCTGATGCACGTCCTCCTTCGAGCTGGGATCCACTTCGTAGGTCGATGCGTCCCTGCGCCGGAAGATGCGCCCGGGCAGGACCCGGATCACCTCAGGGAAGATGCGGTCCCAGCCCCGTGAGGAGTCCTCCGCCACATCCAGGAGCAACACGGGCTCCCGAATTGCGTCGTGGCGGAGTTCGGCGGGAGCGTGGAGCCACCGCGGCTCGTACACGAGGGTCTCGCCAGGACTCGCCTCCGTGGAGGGCGCCTCGGTGGAGGGCGCCTCGGTGGAGGGCGCCTCGGTGGAGGGCGCCTCGGGTGAGGGCGTGGGCAACCAGCAACGACGCCGCTCGAAGGGATACGTCGGAAGCGAGACGCGCCGCGCTCCGTCAACCCAGCCTGTTTCGTTCCAGTCGAACTGCGCGCCCGAGACCCACCGAGCACCGACGCTCGCGAGTCGCTCGACCTCCAGCGCCCCAGGCCCCGAGACGATGCCCGCAGGGTGTCCGCCTCGAATCACCTCAGGGGCGGGCTCGCCTCGGCTGAAGGCGCGCAGGGCGCGAGCGGCCTCGCGCCGAGAGCGCGCCACCACCGCCATGCGACAGGACTGCGCCTCACGCCCCACCCGGGACGTGTGCGCGAGGTCCATGAGGCTCGGGCCAGTCTCGCGTGCGAGGAATGAGGCCCACTGGCCAGCGTGCGCGCGCAGCCGCTCTTCTGTTCGGGCCGACAGGACGAGCAGTTGAGGCGCCGGACTCTCACTTCGTCGAGAAGTCGTCGGCGCCCGGTACTCCTCCACCACGAGGTGCGCATTGGCGCCCCCTGCACCGAACGAACTGATCCCCGCCCGGCGTGGCGCGGCCCGTCCTTCACCGTCATGGACCACGGGCCACTCCGCGAGCCCTTGCGGTACGTAGAACGGCGTGCCCTCGAAAGGGAGCTGGGGGTTGAGCGTCTCCGAGTGCAGCGACGGAGCGATGCGCCCGTGCCGCAGTTGCAGCAAGACCTTGCTGAGCGCCGCGATGCCCGCCGCGGCTTCCAGATGGCCGATGTTCGACTTGATGGATCCCACGGCACAGCGTCCTCGTCCTGGGACCCCGAGCGCCTGAACCAATCCCGCCGCCTCGATGGGGTCGCCGAGCGACGTGCCCGTGCCGTGGGCCTCCACGTACGAGACGCTGCTCGGATCCACCCTCCCCGCCGAGAGTGCTTGCCGGATCAACGCGGCTTGGGCCTGTGGATTCGGCACGGTGTAGCCGCTCGTGCGCCCGCCATGGTTGAGGGCGGAGGCGCGGATGACGGCATGGATGACATCGCCATCCGCTTCCGCTCGGGAGAGCGGCTTCAGAAGGACGGCGCCCACCCCTTCGCCCGGCGCGAAGCCATCCCCGCCTGCGCCGAAGCTGCGGCACCGCCCATCGCTCGCGGACATCTGGGCCTGGGCCTGGAGCAGGTACTTGCTGGGATGCAACGAGAGGTTGACCCCGCCCGCGATGGCGGCAGCGCACTCGCCTCGACGAAGGCTCTCCGCCGCGAGGTGGATGGCGGTCAGCGACGAGGAGCACAGCGTGTCGACCGCGAAGCTCGGCCCGTGGATGTCGAGGCAATACGAGACGCGATTCGCGATGGAGCCATAGGCCAGCCCCACGGGAGCGTTGCCTTCGGGAGTCCCCAGGAGTTGGTACTCGCCATACATGACGCCGACGAACACCCCCACGCGCCCCTCGGTGCCACGCTGGAGCGACTCGCGCGTGTAACCGGCGTCCTCCATCGCCGCCCAGGCCGTCTGGAGGAACAGGCGCTCCTGCGGATCAATCCACTCCGCGTCGCGCGGGGTCATCCCGAAGAAGAGCGGGTCGAAGCAGTCGATGTCGTCGAGAAAGCCGCCCCACTTGCAATACGTCTTCCCGGGCTGGCCTCGGCGCGCATCGAAGTAGCGCGCGACCTCCCAACGCTGCGGGGGGACCTCCACGATGCAGTCGCGTCCCGCGGCGAGGTTCTCCCAGAGTTGCTCCAGGTCCTCCGCCATCGGGTAGCGCCCCGCCACACCGATGATGGCAATGGGCTCGTCCATTCGTGACGTCGGTGGCGCCTGCCCCGCAGGCTCGCGCACAGGCACGGAGGCCCCGGGCGCACGCTCCAGCCCGAGGCGCGCCCGGACCTCCGCGCCGTGCTTCTCCACCAACTCAAGCGCCAACTCCTCGAACGTCTGTCGCTCGTAGAAGAAGGTCCGCGACAGGCTCCGCAAGCCCTCTCGCGACAGGCGGGCGTTCAGCTTCCCAACGAGATAGGAATTGAGTCCCAGGCGTTCCAAGCGGACATGCGGCTCCATCCGCGCGAGGGGGATCTCGGCCTCCTCCGCGTACACCTGCGCGAGGAAGTCGCGCACGGCGCGCAGGTCGGTCGTCGCGGCCGGGGGCGCCTCCGCAATCCAGTGCGCCGTCTCCTCGAAGGGATACGTGGGCAGTGGAACACGGCGGGCCTCACGCGGCAGGAGACGGCTCCAGTCGATGGCCCGCCCCTGAACCCACCCGCGCGCGAGTTCCTCCGCGCTGACGCCGGCTCCGGCAAGCGACGTCGCGTCCGGCTCGGCGACCACACCGTGATGGACGCGAGCGGAGTCCCGCTCCCCTGCTGCGATGCCGCGCAGCGTGGCGATGAGGTCGTCCATCGTCGTGGCCACGAAGGCCAGCCGACAGCGCAAGCCTCGGCGCCCTTGCCCCAGGGTCAGCGCCACGTCCGCCAACGCGGGGAGTCGCGCAGGCGCGAGCGTCGCGAGGTGCTCGGCGAGGCGCCGGGCTACGTCCTGAAGCCGTGCATCTGTCGCGGCGGAGAGGACGATGACCCGAGGCCCGGCTTCACTCCCTGCGCGCGGTGGCGGCGTGTAGCCATCGAGGATCGCGTGGGCGCAGGAGCCCGTGGACCCGAATGCGTTGATCAACGCGCGCAGGGGTGAATCGGGGCGGCGCGTCCACTCGATCCCCGCACGGGTGATGGTGAGCACCTGGGGATCCAGGCGGATCAGCGGACTCTGGGGCTCGCTGTCGATGGTCGGAGCGAGCGCCTCGTGACGAAGTTGGAGGAGCACCTTCGCGAGCTGGGACATGCCCGAGGCCGCTTCGAGATGCCCGATGTTGGGCTTCACGGAACCCAGCTGGCACGGCCCCGATGCCTCGGCACGCGGCGCGAAGACCTCGCCCAGCGCGGAGACTTCGGCGGCGTCCGCCATGCTCGCGCCCGTGGCCGCGGTCTCCACGTAGCCGATGGAGTCGGGCGTGACATGCGCCGCCGCCAGGGCGGCACGAATCGACGCGGCCTGCGCGGAGGGACTCGGATGTCCGAAGCCCCGGCCTCCACCGAGGTGCGCGACCGAAGTGCCTTGGAGCACCGCGTGGATGCAGTCCCTGTCTCGCTCGGCATCGCTCAAGCGACGGATGAGCACGGCGCCCACGCCCTCCCCGGCCGCCCAGCCAGAGCCCTCGGCGCCGAAGGCGTGGCTTCGTCCCTGCTCTGAAACCAGCCCCAGGCTGGACAGGAGGCTGAGGTGATAGCCGTGCGCCAGCAGGTTCACGCCGCCCACGAGCGCGGCATCACATTCACCGCGCAGGAGGCTCTCCCGCGCGAGATGGAGCGCCGTGAGCGCCGAGGAGCACGACGTGTCGAGCGCGACGCTCGGCCCTCGCAGGTCGAGCACGTGGGAGATGCGGTTGGCGATGGCCGAATGGACGGAATAGGCCCGGGCCTGACCGCTTCGGCTCCACTCCGCCTGCCCTACGTTCTGGTAGTCGCTCCACATCACCCCGACGAAGACCCCCACCTTGGGGGCCACGGCCTTGAGGCTCTCGGGTGAATGGCCCGCGTCCTCCAGGACCTCCCACATCACCGTGAGGAGCAGACGCTCCTGCGGATCCATGGCGCGGGCCTCGGCTGGGGCGATGCCGAAGAAGAGGTGATCAAACCGGTCGATGTGATCGAGGTACCCCGCGGGACGGGAGGCCCCTTCGCTCCGTCGCCCCGTGGGCATGGGACGAATCGCGCGGTGTCCCGTGCTCAGGTTGTCCCAGAGCTGTTCAAGGTTCTCCGCCTCGGGGTAGCGCCCCGCCATTCCGACGATGGCGACCTCGGAAGGCGTCGCCGTCGAACGCGCTGCACGCGCGTCGCCGTACTCGACCCGGCCGCCCAGCAGGCTGTGCACGATGACGTGCGACGCTTCGAGCCCGAGCGCCGGCCGGAGCTGTTCGACCTCGACGGCGCCAATGGGCCGCAGGCCCAGGCCGAACTCCGCCTGTCGCAGCATGAGCAGCTGACCGATGTAGCCCGCCTCCAGCGCGGAGAGCACGAGCGCGGCCTCGCCGTAGATGGGCGCGATGGCCTCTGGCCGCGCCACGAGGAAGAGCGCGAAGGCCGCGCCATCGAAGTGAGGCCGGTTGTAATAGAAGTGGTGATTGCGCCCGAGGCTCTCCGTGGAGAGCCGATACAGCCGCCCCTCCACAGGGTGCAGGTAGTACGTCCCTTCGGCGAGCCCCTCCACGGCGCCGGGCTTGACGTAGACGTGGACCTGCACCGCGTACAGCGCGCCGGCGGACGGGTACAGGTAGCGCGGATGCTCAGCGGATCCGCCCTGCCGCAAGAGCGACAGGAACCCGAGGAACTGCTCGCGAGGGATGGGCCCAGGCAAGAAGTGCTCGGGACAACCGCGACGCGTGTAGGCACTTGCCGGGTCAGGCAATCCCCCGAGGGATACCGAGGGAAGCGCGCCGACATCGTGGCGCAGGTGAAGCGCCCGGTCCTTGAAGCGCTGACGCTCCTCCGCGGAGAAGAAGCTCACCTGCTCCGAGGCCAGCGCGGAGGAGTCACCCCCCCGAGGTGGCGAGCGCTCGGGACCGCGCACCTGTTGGGCAATGCCTCGAATGGTGGGGTTCTTGAGGAAGGTCTCCAAGGGAACCGCGACGCCCTTCGTCTGCTCCAGCCACTGCGCCAAGCGGACGATGGTGAACGACGTGGCGCCCAGGTCGAACACGTCCTTCGTCACGGACACGTCGTGGCACTGAAGCGCGTCACGGAAGAAGCGAGCGATCTCCTCCTCCGTGCCCTCTCGGGAGAGACCAGCCTCCGAGTTGACCGTCACGGGCCAGGGCAGCGCATCGCGATCGAGCTTGCCGTGCCGGGTCCTCGGCAGCGCGGGAAGCGGAGCGAGCACGTTGGGGATCATCGCGGCCGGCAACCGCTCCCGCAGATGCCGCCGCAGTCCCTCCAGGTCAAAGCTTCGGCCCGCGCGGGTGACCACGTACCCCACCAACTTGGGGTCGGGCGTGGTGAGGTCCTGCACCCGCGTGACGGCATCCTCCACGTCCGGATGGGCGCACAGCGCCGACTCCACTTCGCCCAACTCGATGCGATTGCCGCGCAGCTTCACCTGAAGGTCCGCGCGCCCGAGGAACTCGAGTTCTCCGTCAGGCAAGACGCGCGCGAGGTCTCCCGTCCGGTACAGCCGCGCTCCCAGCTCGCATCCCGTTGGATCCGGAATGAAGCGCTCCCCCGTCAGGTCTGGCCGGCCCAGGTAGCCGCGCGCCAGATTGACCCCGCCAATGCAAAGCTCGCCCACCTCACCGGCGGGAACCTCACGCAGCGCCGCGTCGAGGAGGACGATGCGCGTGTTCGCGATGGCTCGACCGATGGGGACCTTCCCATCGGAGCGCGGCTGGCAGGCCCAGAACGTGACGTCGACGGCCGCCTCGGTGGGGCCATAGAGGTTGTGCAGCTCCGCGGACAGCGTGCGCAGTCCTCGCGCCATCACCGCCGATGGCAGCGCCTCTCCGCTGGTGAAGACCCGCCGGAGCGAGGCACACCGCCCCGCCTCGGGCTCCTCCAGGAAGAGCCCCAACATCCCGGGGACGAAGTGGCAGGTGGTGACCTCCGCCTCCTGGATCAACCGAGCCAGGTATCGGCTGTCGCGGTGTCCACCCGGAGCCGCGAGGACCAACTCCGCGCCCGTCATCAACGGCCAGAAGAACTCCCAGACCGAGACATCGAAGGTGAACGGCGTCTTCTGGAGCACCCGGTCCGTGCTCGAGAGGGGATACGCCGCCTGCATCCAACCCAGGCGATTGCAGATGGCTCGGTGAGACACCATGCAACCCTTCGGCGTCCCCGTGGAGCCTGACGTATAGAGCACGTACGCAAGGCTGTCCGGCGAGGTTCCGCGATTGAGCGGCACGGAGGGCGGCGCCCCGCCGGGCGCGGGCGCCTCATCGAGGCGCAGCCGCGGCCCCTCGAAGGAGCGAAGAGCCGAGTCGAAGCGCCGCTGGGTCAACAGCACGCGGGGCCGCGCATCCTCGGCCATGAGCTTCAAGCGTGCCTCGGGATACTCGGGGTCCAGGGGGAGGTAGGCGCCCCCCGCCTTGAGGATCGCGACCAGCGCGACAACCAGCTCCACCGAGCGCTCCGCCATGACGGCGACGAGCGAGTCCTGCCTCACGCCCAGGTCGTGGAGCTGCCGCGCCCAGCGCTGAGCCTCTTCGTCCAGCTGTTGGAAGGTGAGCGTCCGCGCGCCATCGCGCACCGCGACCGCGTGTGGCGTCCGCACGACCTGTGCTTCGAGCCAATCGGGCAAACAGGGCTCGAGCGAAGTCTCACGCACGGGTACCTCGCCCTGGACTGGCGTCACCGCGAAGCGCCGCCAATCTGGCTCCGTGGAGAGCCGAGTGAGCAGGTGCTGATACGTCGAGAAAGCACGCTCGAGGTTCTCGGCGGGGATGACCTCCGCCACCGCGTCCCAGTGGAAATGGAGCTGCCCATCGACCTCGAAGTGGATGCCGTCGAGCAGCACCTGCGGCGTATGCGAGATGCCGACTCCGGCGGAGACAGTCGCGGGCAGCTTCGCGGGCGGGCGCGGCAGGGAGCGCGTGAAGACCACCGGAAAGACACCACGTGCCCCAGCGCTCTCTCTTGCGAGCTTGCGCAACGCGGAGAGCCCGCTGACCGCGCGACAGCGCGCGTCGGCCTCCAGTCGCTCGGCGTTCTGAAGAACCCGTTCCAAGAAGGTGCGCCGCGGGTCGGCCTCACGCACCAGCCAGCCCAGGCTCGTGAAGTCCCCCACCACCTCGTCCACCTCGGGGTGCATCGCGAGGCGGCGCCAGTCCACCACGACCACCGTGAAGGACTTCTCAGGGGCCGGCTGAGCCAAGGCCTCACAGAACGCGGTCAGCGCGACGACTTCCGGATCCACACCCCAGCGTGCCGCCGTCGCCTTGAGTCGCGCCCACTCCGGCACGCGCCCCGTGCGCCTCATTCGGGTGGGCACTCCCGTCTTCGATGCCACCGAGGCAGGCCCAAGGGCTGGAGGCAGGCCTCCCGGCGCCTGGGTGAGACGGCGCTCCCAATGAGCCCGCTGCTCGGCCGCGAGCGGCGTCTCCTGAAATCGCTGGAGCGCGACTCGGACGTCCCGGTAGTTCACCGCGAGCCCGGGCAGCGTGAGCGCCGGCGCCTCGTACCTCGCGAACCACTCCTCGAACAGCCGCGCGATGCTCGCGCCATCCGCGACCAAGGTGTCGAGGGTGAAGTGGATCCGCCAACGCCGCACGTCCAGGCGTGACACCCGGACATCGAACAGCGGGCCCTCCCCGAGCGGGAGCGCCGTGTGACTCATCTCGTGGCGAAGCGCATCCAGACGTGTGGCCTGCGAAGGCTCATCCCGAAGGTCCACGACGGGGAACGCCGTCTCCTTCGCGCTCGCGGCGATGCGCTGCCGACCATTGGAGAGGATGACCGCGCGCAACATCCCGTGCCGCGCCACCACCGCCCACCAGGCGGCTTCCAGCCGAGGGACATCCAGGTCCGTCGCATCGAACTCTTGGTAGATCTGGCAGCTCGTGTCGCTGCCGCCGCTCGGGCCTCGCCCCATCAGGTAGGCCTGCTGGACATCGGAGAGCGGGAACTCGTCTCCTTCGCGTTCGGGCTCAGCGGTCACGGCCAGCAACGCGGGAGGCGCGATGCGCGCGACATGGCGCTGGGGAACGGGCAGCTCCGCCCAGGCCGCCAGCGCGGCCTGGAATCGGAGGAACAGCGCGTCGAGGGTCCCCGCCCCAAAGGCCTCCTGCGCGGCGTCCCAGTGGACTTTCAAGCAGTCGCCTTGCAGCCCCACCTGGCAGTCCAGGAGGACCTGTGGGGTCTGGGACACCATGTGGCCAATGTTCCCCAGCCACCCCGCCTCCGGCGCTGCACCGACGAGGCCCAGCATGCTGGTGAAGACGACCGGGAAGGAGACCTCCGCGGGCAGGCGCCCTTCCGCCTTCAGGGCGCGCAACACTCGCACGCTGCTGACCTGCGCGTGATCGAGGTCATCCCAGAGCTGTCGCTGATAGGCGCGGGCTCGCTCCTCGCGACTCATCGTGGCGCCTTCGTCCGCCACGAACAGGCCCGTGGAGGTGAAGGGACCCACGAGCCGCTCCACGTGCGGATGAAACGGCGGACGGTGCGCGTAGGTCAGGACCAGGGCGAAGCGCTTCTGCTCCGAATCTCGGGCCAGGGCCTCCGTGAACGCGCCCAGCACCAACGCCGTGGGAGACACACCCCACGACTCCGCCCGCTCCCGCAAACGTGCCCACGACGCCGCATCCCAGGACGCGCCTCGCCGCACCCGCGTCTTCCCCTGCGCGCCCGAGCGCTGCCGCGACAGACTCGGGCCTCCCGGTAGCGGGGCGAGCTTGCGCAGCCAATAGCTCAGCGCCTCTTGATACCGATGCGTCGCCTCACTCTCGCGCAACGCCGCGACATGCGCCTCGAAGGAGCAGCCCAACGGCGGGAGCGCCTCTCCCGGATGCAAGTAGAGGTCACGCCACTCGGCCAACAGCGTGCGCAGGCTGGTCGCATCGATGATCCACTCATCCATGCTCAGGTGGACGACACCCCAACCGCCAGAGGCACGGGTGACGCGCAGCTCGTACAGCGGCCAATCCCCGGGGGCATAGAGCTTGTGCGACAGCTCCTCGCGGACATGCTCCAGGTGCTCGGTCAGCTGTCGCGCGCTGGCCCCGGTCTGGTCGTACTCCGTCCAGTCGAGGCGGGGTATGTCGGCGCGGATCCGCTGGCGACCCTCGGGCAGGATGACCGCACGCAACATTCCGTGACGGACCAGGAGCACCCGCCAGGATTCGCGCAGACGCGCGACATCCAAGGCCGGGAGGTTCAGCTCCAGATAGAAGTGACAGCCCACTCGCTCGGACGCGCGCCCCAGCAACCGCCCCGCGGAGAAGGCCTCTTGCAAGTCCGTCAGCGCGAACACCTCTGTGGCGGCCTCGGCCTCGCGCCGCGGTGGCGCCGCTCCGAGCAGCGTGGCGATCCGCTGTAGCTTCTCCTCGCGAGAGAGCTGACGGAACTCCGCGAGCGAGGGTTCCTCCCTGAAGGCCATGTCAGGCGTCTCCCTTCCGAGACGGGATGCCACTCAATCGGGCGAACAGCTCATCGAGCCCCCCATCACTCAATCCCTCGGTCGAATGCCCGTTGGTGCCCGGGGACGCGTGGCGAGGAGGGGCCAGGGTGGCGAGCGCGCGCAGCTGTTCGGCCAGCTCGTTGATGGAGCGACACGCCCCCATCACCGACATGGCCACACGCACCGAGAGGTCTCGCTCGATGCCGTCGCGCAGTCGCACAAGCGTCAACGAGTTCACCCCAAGCGCGGCCCAGGGCCCAGCAGGGTCGATCTCCGAGACATCGAGGCGGGTGAGCTCCGCGAGCCTGCGACTGAGCAGGCGCGTGACCTCATCCGCCTGCGGAAGTGGGGCCAGCGGCACCGCAGGCACGACAGGCGATTCGGTGGGCTCCGAATCAATCCAGCACCGCCGACGCAGCAGGGAGCGAGGTGGCAGTCCAACGCGTCGGGCCTGGCCCAACCCGCCCCAATCGAGCCGCGCCCCCTCCGCCCACAGCCGCGCGACCTTGTCGAGCCGGCCCCGCGCGAACAGGTCAGCCACGAAGGCTCGGCCCTCTTCGCCGTCGAGCAAGGTGTTCGCCAAGGTCGCCCCTTCGGCGCCCTGGTACAGGGACGCCAGCGCCTCACCTCGCGCGAGCGCATCCAGCGCCCGCGTCACCTCGGAGAGATTCTGCGCGACGAAGGCGGCCCGGGCCGGCAGCGGTTCGCGTCGCTGCAACGTGAACGACAGGTCGGAGAGCGCGTGGCTTCGTCCAGCCTCGGTGCGCAGGTAGGCCACGAGCACCGCGGCGTCCTCGCGAAGCAACTCAGCCGAGCGTGCGGACAGCGGAATCAGCCACGGCCCAGGCGCGTGCTCCCATCGACTCGCTTCGCCCGGTGCTTCCGAGAGGACCCCGTGCGCGCTGGCACCACCCGCCCCATGACTGCTAATGACCGCATGGCGAGGCACCGGCCCCTGGCCATCGCCGTGGTCCAACCTGGGCCACTTCGCGAGCCGCGACTGGATGCGAAACGGCGTGCCGCGCAAGTCGATGAGGGGATTGAGCGGCTCGGCGTGCAGCGTCGGCGCCAGCACTCCCTCGCGCAGTTGGAAGAGCACCTTGGTCAGCTGCGAGATGCCGGACGCGGCTTCGAGGTGGCCGATGTTCGACTTCACGCTCCCGAGCGACACCACGCCCGGCGCGACGCCCTCGAAGACCTGCGCGAGCCCCGCCACTTCGATGGAGTCCCCCGCCTCCGATCCGTTCGCAGCGACCTCCACGTAGCTGACCGCCGAGGGAGACACGCCCGCGCGTTCGAGCGCACGTGAGAGCGCCCGCGCCTGCGCCTTGGGACTCGGCACGGCGTAGCCCGCCGTGGAGCCGCCGTGCTCACTCCAGGTCGAGTGGATGAGCCCGAGGATGCGATCGCCCGCGGCCTGCGCGGCCGTGAGCGGTTTGAGCAGCACCGCGCCCGCGCCCTCTCCTGGGAGATAGCCATCGCCTTGCCCCAGGCTCCGGCTCTCCTTCGCGCTCCCCACCAGCCCCGCGCGTCGGAGCGCGGCATAGCGGCCCTGGAGGAGCACCAGGTTGACCCCCCCCGCGATCGCCATGCTGCTGCCCCCGCTCCGAAGACTCTCACACGCCAGATGCAGCGCGCTGAGTGACGACGAGCAGGCCGTGTTCAAGGTGAGGCTCGGGCCTCGCAGGTCGAAGAAGGCCGAGGCGCGATTGGCGATCCCCGCCGCCGTGGACATCGCGAGGTTCGCGGCGGTCTCCGGGTCCTTCGCCAGGAATGCATACTGAGGCTCACCGGCTCCGACGAAGACCCCCACCCCACCCTCGCGCTCCTGCACCGCGCGAAGCTCCGAGCGTGAGTAGGCCGCGTCTTCGAACAGGCGCCACACCGTCTCCAGGAAGAGGCGCTCTTGGGGATCCACGAGCGCCGCGTCCGCCGGAGACAGCCCGAAGTGCAGCGGGTCGAAGAGGTCTATCCCTTCAAGGAACCCACCCCAGAGCGGCGCATCCGAGCGTGTACGGCCGCGATGGCCCGGCCACTCGGAGACGAGGTTCTTTCCGTCCCTCAGGTTCGCCCAGAAGCGCTCCAGGTCCGGACCAGCCCCCGGATAGCAGCCACTCACGCCGATGATCGCGATCGGCTCCTCCACGTGCGTCCGCCGAGCCTCGACACGCGCAGGCGCAGTCTGAACCTGTGGCGGCGCGCTCCTCTCCTGCGCGGCCAGCGGGACGTCCGCCTTGCGATGCGCCTCCAACCACGCCCCCAACTCGCGCAAGGTCGGCTGATCGAACAGCAAGGTCTTCGGCACCTCACCGAACGCCGCGCTCAAGTCACGCGCGAGGGCGACCGCGAGGACCGAGTCCATGCCGTAGCGCTGAAGCGACTCATCCGGTGCGATTCGCTCGGGTGGAATCCCCAAGCCCCGAGCGAGGACCTCGCGCAACCGCGCATCCTCGCGCCCGGCCGTGGCAGTCCGCGCGACCGGAGGAGCCTTCACCACCGGCGCCTCGACGGGAGGTTCAGGCTCGGCGGTCGCCAGGACGCCAGCCTGCTGGAAGGCGGGCGTGAACCGCGCGGCGTCCCCACTGAGGAGCAGGCGCTGAGGTTCGGTGCCTTGGAGGGCGGCCAGGAGCGCCAGGCATCCCTGCTCCGTGGTCAGCGCCTCCAAGCCGAGCTGCTCACGCAACGCCTCGGCCTTCCGCGAGTCGATGCGCATTCCGCCATCGCGCCAGAGTGGCCAGTTGATGGAGAGCGTGCGACCAGCACGAGCCCCCTGCTTCCGCAGCGTCTCGCGCTGCTCCGCGAACGCGTCCAGGTACCGATTGGCGAAGGCATAGTCCGACTGGCCCGCACCGCCCGTCACCGCGGCGAGGGAGGAGAACAGCACGAAGCAGGACAACCGCTCGTCCCGCGTCGCTTCGTCGAGCAATCTCGCGCCCTCAATCTTCGCGGCGAACACCTCGCGAGCAGCGTCGAGAGTCTTGTTGATGAGCAGCGAGTCACGCAGCGTGCCCGCCACATGGAAGACGGCATCCAGCCGCCCCACGCGTTCCCGCGTCTGCGCGACGACGCGCCGGACGTCGGCGGGCCGTGTCAGGTCAGCCTGGACGTAGCGGCACCGCTCACCGAGAAGGTCCGCGAGTCGTGACTGAACCGAGGCGTGCTCCGCTCGGCCGCACAGCACGACACGGGTGCCTCGGCTCCGCAGCAGGAAGCGCGCGAGCTGGGCGCCGATGCCGCCAGCTCCGCCTGCAATCAAGCAGACCTGGCCGTCCAGGCCCGCGAGCGACTCCACCTCCACGGACCCCACCACTGGCGCGAAGCGACGCACCAGCCGTCGATTGTCGCGGAAACGAACCTCGGACTCCGGCGTGGCGCGACTTGCTTCCGCCAGCAGCAAGCGAGCGATGCGCGCTCCGCTCTCGCGAAGCGAGCCCTGCACCTCGATGTTGGCGCAGCGCCACTCCGAACTCTCACGTTCGAGGCTCCGCAGCAGCCCCGCGCATGCCGCGTGCTCCGGAGGCGTCCCCTCCGGCGTCGACTCGAACACATGGATGAGCTTCCGAGGCGCCCCACCCCTCCAGCCCCGCGCGAGGAACATCAGGGACGCGAAGAGCTCGCTGGCCTGCTCCCTCCCACCCCCATCCATCGGCGCGAACATGCGGTGGAGCAACAGCCCAGGGTCGATGCCTCGACTGGAGAGTTCTGACTTCAGCCGAGAGTGGTCCTCGGGCCGCAGCGGATCGATGCGGTAGTGGTCGTCCGCGAGGCGTGTGTATCGGGCGCCGGGCTCCACCAGGACGAGCACGGCGTCCCCCAGCTCGCTTCGCAGCACGTCACGGGCCTCGGTGCCCGTGTCGAACAAGACCACCGCGCCGCCGTGCCACCGCTCGATGCGGTGACGTGCTTCACGCCAGGTTGGCTCGAACGCGTGGACCGGCGCGGGCTTCGCGGCCTCCTGATACCAGTGCCGCTCTCCTCGCAGCGGATACGTGGGCAAGGAGAGGATGCGCGGTCGCGCCGCGCTCCAGAGCCCATCCCAGCGCAGGGACGCTCCTCGCACCCACGCCTCGATGGCCTGTCGCGCGTCCAGCGGCGGGGGACTCTCATCCTCCTGCGCATCGAGCCGCACGACACCGCGAAGCAGCTCAGGACGCGACTCGCCTCGGGCCAGCGCGTCCAGGTGACTCAACACCTCGTCCATCGTGGCGGCGATGAAGGCCGCACGGACCTCGAAGCCCTTACGGCCCACTGCCAGCGAGTACGCCACCTCCTCGAGTGCGAGGGGCTCGCCCGCCCCACTGCGACGCCGCAGGTGTTCGGAGTGACGCGTGGCCATGCGGCGCAGCGCCTCGTCGTCTCGGGCAGAAAGGACGATGGGCCAGGGCCCTCGCGAGAGACGGGGGGCGTCGCGCGGAGGGACGTACTCCTCGATGACGGCGTGGGCATTGGTGCCACCGACTCCAAACGCGCTCACCGCCGCGCGACGGGGTGCGCCGTCCATCGGAGTCCAGGGGCGCGCCTCGGTGGCAAAATAGAACGGGCTGCCTTCGACCTTCAGGTGCGGGCTCGGCCGATTGAAGCGCGCCAGCGGGGGAATGACCCGGTGGCGCAGCATCAGGAGCACCTTGAGCACACCCGCGACGCCCGACGCCGCCGCCGTGTGGCCGATGTTGTTCTTCAGCGCGCCAATGGCGCAGAAGTGCTCGCGCTGGGTGAAGCGCCGGAACCCATCCGTCAGCGCACCGAACTCAATGGGGTCTCCCAATCGCGTCCCCGTTCCGTGCGACTCCACGTAGGAGATCGTCTCGGGGTTGAGCTTCGCGCGCGCGTAGACCGAAGCGAGCAGCGCCGCCTGGGACGCGCTGCTCGGGGCCGTGATGCCAAAGGTGTGGCCATCCTGGTTCAGCCCGCTGGCGACCACGACGCCGTGGATGGGGTCGCGATCTCGAATCGCGGCCTTCAGCGGCTTGAGGACGACCGCACCCACTCCTTCGCCGGGGACGAAGCCATCCGCGTCAGCATCGAACGCCCGGTTCTGCCCGCGAGCCGAGGTCATCCCCGCGTTGCTCGCCAGGATGTGCACATTGGGCGTGGTCGCGATGTAGACGCCGCCGGAGATCGCCAGCTCGCACTCGCCGGTGCGCAGACTCTGGCAGGCCAGGTGAAGCGCCGTGAGCGAAGAGGAGCACGCAGTGTCATTCGCGATGCTCGGGCCCTTCAGGTCCAGGTGATAGGAGATGCGCGCGGGAATCACCGCGACGCTGTTGCCCCAGAAGGCATGGGGCTCCCGGCCTCGTCCGGCGAAGCGCATCTGGGTGTAGTAGTCACCCGCCGAGGCTCCGACGAACACGCCACACTGCGCGCGGGCGATGCGCTCGCTCGCGTACCCTGCGTCCTCGAGTGCGCTCCAGCAGGTCTCCAAGAACAACCGCTGCTGCGGGTCCGTGACCGCCGCCTCTCGCCCGGACATGTTGAAGAAGTCCGCGTCGAAGCGGTCGATGCCGTCGAGGAAGCCGCCCCACTTGCAGGAGGTGCTCGCTCCATCCGAGGTCGCGGCGCCTGCGGACTCGGCTGCGCTCCAGCGCTCCGGGGGGACTTCGGTGATGGCGCAGCGTCCCGCCAGGATGGCCTCCCAGAGTTCGTCCAGGTTCGCCGCGCCCGGGTAGCGACCGGCCATGCCGATGATGGCGATGGCCTGATCCTCATCCGTCTCGACTCCAGCACGCGGAGTCGGCCCCTCGCGCAGAGGTTCAGTGGCCGGGACAGCAGGAGGCGCCGGTGGCAGCTCAGGCACCGCGCGCTCCAACGAGAGTCGGTCGCCGTGCTCTTGGAGCAGCGCCTCGACCAGATCATGGACGTTCGCATGGTCGAAGATGACGGTGGTGCGCAGCGTCAGCCCCAACGCCCGGTTGAGCCGGTTGACGAGGCCCACGCCGGTGATGGAGTCCACGCCGTACTGCGGGAACGCGGTCCGAGGGTCGATGTCCTTCTCCGCGAAGCCCAGGGAGGCCGCGACCTCGCGCACCACGAGCGCGGTCAGCGCATCACGCTGAACAGGTCGGCGCTCGCGTGGCGGCTCCGCCGCGGTGGCCACGCGGTGGCTCAGTGCCGACGCATCAGTTCGCTCCGCGACGATGATGTGGGCAGCAGACCGGCCTTGGGCATCCGTGGCCCCAAAGCTCCGGCTGGTGAACCCCTCCTCGGCGAGCACCGTGGCCCAGGACGCCGCGCTCAGCAGCGGCGCGCGAGGAATGCGGAACCCAGGGTCCTCGAACCGCCACCAACCGTCCAGGAGGCCGTAGGCGATGGTCGCGAAGTCCTGCACCTCGGTGGCCTCGTAGAGGACCAGGCAGCCGCCCTCTCGCAACAAGCCCCGCAGGTTCCGCAGCGTCGCGCGCAGGTCGCGCGTCGCGTGGACGACGTTCGCGCCCAGCACCACGTCGAACGACTTCTCCTCCAGTTGCTGCGCACGGGCATCGCGTTCGAGGTCGAAGAGACGGAAGTCGACCCACGGGTGGCTGGGGCCAAACAGCGCTTGCGCGCGGCGGAGGAAGCCCGTGGAGAGGTCCGTGAAGAGGTAGTGGACCCGCCCCTCGTGCGCGCGCAATCGATCAAGAACCGCGGCGCTCGTTCCGCCCGTGCCTGCGCCCACCTCGAGCAACTGGACCCGCGCGCCCGCGGAGAGCGAGCCCACGCGCTGCTCCAGGTAGCGCTCCACCGCGCGGGCAGCGAGCCCGTTGTACCAATCCGCCACGGGGTTCCCGCGATAGAGCGCGGCCAGCATCTCGACCGAGGAGCCAGGGAAGAGCACGTCCGTCGCGAGCACCCGGCCGGCGAGCACATCGAAGTAGCGAGGGATGCATGCCCCCAGGAGCCGGATGTGCTCCGCCACCTCGGGCTGCGCCATTGCGAGGTTCCGCGCTTCATCTGCGACACCCGCGAGCTCCGCGTCCAGCGAGGGGGCATCGAGCGATGCGGCGGACGTGTACGTCCCGCTGGACACCGAGAGCCAGCCATCTCGGACGAGGATGTCCAGCAAGGCATCGAGCTGGCGGGTCCTCGCGGCCTGGACGCTCGCCCGAGCCGCCAGCGACTCCCACGTGAACCGCTCGCCCCCTGCCCGCAGCAGCCCCGCGTCTCGGAAGGTCTTGAGCAGCCAGCGCCGCGCGATACGGTCCAGCGACTCCAGCGCGCGTCGTGACGCGGCCACATCGAAGGACGGCGCCACCGCGAGCGACGTACCCAGCCAGTCCAGCGGCTCGCGCGAGACAGGCTGGGGCATGGATTTGCCAAGCCCCAACTCGGAGAGCGCCGCGGGCGTCCCCTTGAACATCGCGACGTGCGCCAACGGCCCAGCCAGGCAGGCCTCGATGGCCGCCATTCCCTCCGAGGGCGCAATGGATTGGATCCCGAGCGTGGCGATCTTCCGCTCGTACGCCTCCACCGTGGCGGGCGCGCCATAGCGAGCCCAGTAGCCCACGCTGATGAGGCGGACGCGGGTCGTCCCCTCCGCGGCCCACGCCAGCGCATAAGCGTCCTGGAACGCCGAGGCCGCCGCATAGGCCCCGAAGCCAGGGTCACCCGACAGGGCCTGCGTGGAAGAGAGGCACAACACGAAGTCGAGGGCCTGCCCCGACACCGCCTCTCGCAGCGCCCGCATGCCGTCGACCTTCGGCGCGAAGACCTCGCGCCAATCGGACTCCGACAGCTCAGCCACCTGCGCCATCCGGATGACGACGGCGCACTGGATGATCCCGTGGAGCGCGCCGAACTGACGGCGCGCGGCGGCCATCACCGAGCGCACGCTCTCGACGTCGCTGACGTCCCCGCGCAAGTACAGCGGCTCTCCGCCGAGGCGACGCAGTTCTTCGAGCTGCTCGCGTTGCCGTGCGGTGGGCTCGCCTCGCCCCATCACCACGATGCGCGCTCGAACAGTCCGGGATAGATGGCGAGCCAGCTCCAATCCGATTCCACCCGCGCCCCCGATGAGGAGGTACACCCCGCGCTCACGGAACGGCGTTCCGCTCAGCGTGGGCGCCTCGATGCGGCGGAGTGATGGCGTCAGGCGCGCGAGGCCGCGATAGGCCACGCCTCGGAAGCCGGGGCCATGTCGCTCTCGCGAGAGTCGCTCCGACAGCTCGGCGATGCGGGCCGTCTCGCGCGCGTGCAGCGGGGCCTCGACATCAACGACGGTGACCGAGAGCCCCGGCTGCTCCCGCGCCAGTGTCCGGCCCAATCCCCAGAGCCAGGAACCCGCGGGCTGGACGGGCGACTCGGGATGAGTTCGCTGCGTCCCCGTCGTGACGAGGAGCAGCTCTGACAGGCCCACGAGCTTCCCGTGTGACGCCAGCGCTCGCCACCAGCGAGTGAGGGACACGAGCCCCTCCTCTCGTGAGGAAGCGAGCGCCCCCGCATCCCCCAACGCGCAGCCGCTTCTCTGCACCGCCCCCAGGAAGATGATCCGACGAGGCGTGGCCACCGCGAGCACCGTGCGCTCAGGATCCGCATGAGTGTCGACGAGCACGGCGCCCCGCGGAGCCAGTGCGCTCGCCACGTCGCGCCCATCGGGCGCATGGATGACCACGGTGCTCCCTGCCCCCTCCAAGCTGTGCGCCATCGGAAGCGGCGCGGGGGCCGGGCTCCATTCGGGCTGGAGGAGGAAGTCCACCGAGGGGCGCGCGGCCCGCGGTACGGCCCACAGGCGCTCGCCTTGAAACGGATAGGTGGGCAACTCCACCCGCCGCGGCCTCGCCCCCGACCCGAGGCGGCGGAAATCGACCGCGACGCCCGAAGTCCAGAGCCGCGCCACGCGCCCCAGGTCACGACGCTCCAAGGCAAGCGTCAGGAGTTCCTCCGCCGTGGCGGCATCCCCCCACGGCGGAGAGGCTTCACCGCCGAGATGGCCCCCGTGAACATTCGGATGCGCTGTGCCTTCGCTTGCGGCGGTCAGCGCGGCGATCAACTCCTCGCGATTCCCGCACACAATGGCGCAGCGGTGCTCCATGTCCTGCCTACCTTGCAGGGTGGCCGCGATGGCATCCACGCGAAGCGAGGCATCATCGAGTGCGGCCCTCAGGCGCTCCAAGCTGAGCTTCAGTGCGCGCGCGTCCCGGGCCGAGACCGGAACCAGCACCGGAGAGACCTCGGGAACCTCCTCGCGCGGTGGTGCCTCCTCGATGACGAGGTGGCAGTTGGTTCCGCTGAAGCCAAACGAGCTGATGGCCGCGCGCAGCGGCCCATCGGCCCGCGCCCATCGCCGGGGCTCGCGGTTGACGAAGAAGGGGCTGTCCGCGAAGGCGATCCGCGCGTTCTCCTTCTCCGCATGCAGCGTCGGATACAGCGTGCGGTGCCGCAGTGAGAGCAGGCACTTGATGAGCCCCGCCACTCCCGCCGCCCCCGTCGTGTGGCCGATGTTGCCCTTCACGGAGCCGATGGCACAGAAGCCTCGCCGCGAGGTGTGCTCACGGAACGCGGCGGTCAGCGCGGAGACCTCGATGGGGTCCCCCAGCGACGTCCCCGTTCCATGCGCTTCCACCAACCCAATCGAGTCCGGCGCGATGCCATGGCGCCGGTAGACCTCCAGCAGGAGCGCCTTCTGCGCATCGAAGCTCGGCGCGGTGATGCCATTGGTCCGGCCGTCATGGTTCACGCCCGAGCCGCGAATCACGCCGTGAATGGGGTCGCCGTCTCGGAGGGCCGCCTCCAGCGGCTTCAGGACGACGACGCCCACGCCGTCTCCCACCGCGATGCCATCCGCATCCGCGGCGAAGGGGCGGCACAGGCCGCTCGGAGACAGGATGCCCGCCTGACTCATCATCGAGAACGTCAGCGGATTGAGGAACAGCGTCACGCCGCCAGCGAGCATGAGGTCCGCCTCGCCGTCACGGAGCTTGCGGCAGGCTTCATGAACCGCGACCAGCGACGACGAGCACGCCGTGTCCAAGGTCAGCACGGGGCCCTTCAGGTCGAGGAAGTACGCGATGCGCGCGGCGAGGATGGAGCCGGTGTTCCCCAGGAGCGCGCCGCCGAGCCGGTCTTCGAGCGCCGCGGCGGGCAACAGGGCCTGATACTCGTTGCCCGTCACACCCGCGATGACGCCACAGCGCTGCGAGCGCTGCCGATGCGCATACCCGGCCGCCTCCAGCGCCGCCCACGCGGTCTCCAGGAAGAGCCGCTGCTGCGGATCCATCACCTCCGCCTCGCGGGGCGAGAGCTGGAAGAACGCGGCATCGAATCGCTCGACGTCGTCGATGAAGCCGCCCCACTTGCTGCGACTGCGGCCGTGACTCCCCGCGGGATCATGATGCGCGGAGACATCCCAGCGGGACGCGGGCACTTCGGTCACGGAGCAGCGCCCGGCCTGGAGGTTCTCCGCGAACTCCCGGGCATCTCTCGCGCCCGCGAAGCGGCAGGCGTAGCCGATGATGGCCACCGCGCCCTCGCCCTGCGGCCTCGGCGCCACGAACGGCGGGGCACCGGGCTCGGGCAGTGCCGGGGTCAGCGTCGCGATGTGGCTCGCGAGCGCTCGGATGCTCGGGTGACCGAAGAGGGTCTCCAGGCCCAGGGGAAGCTGGAGCGCGCGGCTGATGCGCTCAATCAACCGCAGCCCCTGGAGTGAGCCCACGCCCATGTCGGAGAAGGTCGCGTCCCGGTCCAGTCGCTCCGGAGGAATCTCCAGCACCTCGGTCACGAGCGCGGCCACACGGTGCTCGATGGCACTCACATCCTGCGCGACACGCCGGGTCTCGTCGCGGCGACCCGGCCCCCGAGGCGGAGTCGGCTGAGGCATCCCCGTGTACGGCGTGGCGTTCTCCAGTCGCGCGAGGTTACGCGCCGCGACGTCATCGCCCGGTGGAGCGTCGCGCCGCGTGGCGACCAGGAGCACGTAGCGGAAGAACCCCTCCGAGAGCGCCAGCCCGAAGTGGTGCCAGCCTCGGTGCTCGGGCTCCAACGGAGCCATCTCGGGATGACGCTCGCGCAGCACGCGCAACGTTCCCTCGAAGTCCGGGTCGTGCAGGAAGTGGGCGACCTCGCGGCTGGCGTCGAGGCACAGCTCGATCTCGAATCCATGGCGGGCCAGCAGGCGCGCGAACTGCGACAGCGTCGGGGTGAACTGCCCCAAGCGCGCCGCCCGGACATCGGTCGCGGTCAGCGCGACGACGTCGGCGAGGAGCATCCGGCCACCGGCCTTCACATGTCGCGCGAGGTTCCCAAAGAGGCCGTCCTTGTCCTCGACATGGAATGACACCTCGAAGCCCAGGGCGACGTCGTACGTCCCGGGCAACGCGTCATGAGCGCTGTCGCGGCACTCCAGGCGGACCCGGTCACCCACGCCGGCGCGCATCGCGCTCCTCTGGCCCATCCGGACTTGTCCAGGCGCCAGCGAGAATCCCTCGCAGCGAAGGTGTGGATACCGGACCGCCAGCTCCACCAGGTCCGTGCCGTATCCGCAGCCCATGTCGAACACAGCCTGCGCCTGCTGGAAGTCCACGGCGGAGAACAAGCGAGCCTTCGCATCACGCTGCGCCGTGGTTGCCAACGCGAGCTGCTCGCGGTGACGCTCCGGCTCCACATACGAGAGGAGCCACGAGAAGCCCTTCAGCGGCGCCGCCAGTGGCGCGAAGTTCAGATGCAGGCCGCCCGTTCCCGACTCGCTCTCGAACACGCCCGCGAGCCGGTCGTAATAGGTGGCCACCTCCGACGCGCGAGGTGACTCCTGCGCGGGCTCGACCACGGCATCCACCCAGCACCGCACCGACTCGAAGGGATGACCGGGCAGCGAGACGCGCTCGGCGCTCGCGTCCCCACGCAGCCGGACCCAGTCCAGGGCAGCCCCCGCGCACCACGCCTCACCCAAGCGCAACAGCGCCGTCACGTCCGAGCCGCGCGCCGGGAGCGCGTCCAGGTCCGCTCCCGCGCCACCTCCCCGCGCGTCAGCGTGCCCCCGTGCATGAGGCGGGGAGATGGTTCCACCGCTGGAGAAGACCTCGCAGGCATCCGCCAACTCGCTCGACGAGCGCACAATGAATGCGACGCGCTCCGCGAAAGCCTCGCGCCCGACCTGCAACGTCCAGGCGACGTCCGAGAGCCGAGGGCCGCCAGACAAGCGCACCACGTCCGCGAGCTGGAGCGCCATCGCACGCAATGACGCCTCACTTCGTGCGGAGAGCACCACCAACTCCGGCGCGACAGGGGTTGCACGGAGCGCAGGACGCTTCGGAGGTTCTTCAATCAACAGGTGCGCGGCCGCGCCTCCAGCGCCCAATGAAGTGACAGCCGCCCTCCGAGGCGCATTCGGCTTCGCGGGCCAGGGCTCCGCGTGGCGCTGGAGTCGGAAGGGAGTGCCTTCCGGAGTGATGTCGGGGTGGAGGTCCTCGGCGACGCGGGTCGGAAGGAGTTCATCGTGCGAGAACTGGAGCAGCACCTTCGTGAGCTGCGCGATGCCCGACGCCGCCTCCATGTGTCCAAGGTTCGCCTTCAGGGACCCGAGTGACAGCGAGGCCGCCGGCACGGACGCACTCACGGCACGGAGCAGCGAGGCCCACTCGGCCGCATCCACGGTCTCGGAGCCGATCGCCTGCGCCTCCCAATAGCCCACGGTCGCGAGGTCCACCCCCGCCTCCTGGGCGACTCGACGAATGAGGTTCGCCTGTGCATCGGGCGAGGGCTGCATGTAGGCCTGGGTCCGGCCGCTGTGCGCGACGCCCGAGCCGATGACCGTCCCCAGCACCCGGTCCCCATCCCGGAGTGCTCGGGAGAGCGGCTTGAGGAGCACCGCCCCAACCCCCTCACCTGGGATGAAGCCTTCGCCACCGCGAGCGAAGACGCCCTCCTGCGTCGACGACACCAGGCGATTGCGCGACATCCGGACGTACTTGCTCGGATGCAGGTAGAGGTTCGCGCCGCCCACCACCGCCACATCGCAGGCGCCTCGCAGCAAACTCTCGCGCGCCTCGTGAATCGCGACGACGGCGGACGAGCAGGCCGTGTCGATGGCGAGGCTGGGGCCCGTGAAGTCGAACCAGTGAGAGATTCGGTTCGCGAGGCTGAAGAAGGTGCTGTCGGCGGGAGCGTCCGCTTGAGCCGAAGCAGTGACGAGCGGATAGGTCATCGACGTCACGCCCACGAACACGCCGACGCGCTCCCGAGCAAGCGCCCGCCTCGGAATGGCGGCGTCCTCCAACAAGCGCCACACCGCCTCCAGGAGGAGGCGCTCCTCCGGGTTCATCCATCGCGCTTCGGCCGGGGTGATGCCGAAGAAGTACGGGTCGAAGCAATCGACGCGGGAGAGGAACGCGCCCAACCGACACGTGTCCTCACGCAGGCGCGCCGTATCCCACCGCTCGGGAGGAATGGCGCGAATGGCGGACCTGCCCTCACGCAAGTGAGACCAGAGCTGTTGCAGGTCGTCCGCGTCCGGGTAGCGCCCCGAGACGCCGATGATGGCGATGGGCTCGGACGCCGGCGGTGAGGCCCGCGGAGTCGCGAGGGGCACGGAGGCCCGTGGCTCCGGAGCAGCGTCCTGCCGGGCCGCGGGCGGCGTTTCCTGCTGAGGCTCGGGCGCTCCTCGTGGGCGCGCCGCGAGCATCGCCGCGAGTTCGCCGGGCGAGCGCGCATCGAGGAACAGCGTCGCGGGCAGCGCGCCATGGCGCTGTTCGAGGCGGCGACGCAGCCTGCGCAACATGATGGAGTCCGCGCCCAGCTCATCGAAGGGCGCGGACGCGGAGAGCGACTCGCGCGCCATGCCCAACTCCGCCGCGACGGAGGCCAGGACGAACTCGAGCCCCGCGGGCTCCAGCGCCACGACAGGAGGCATCTCGGAGCGACCCCGACCAGACCCGCGCGGCACATCTCGCTGCCCGTTCCCGGCTTCGCGCCACCCTGCCTCTGCCAACGCCGCGGACACTCGCCCTGCGTCGCCCGCGAAGACAGCGTAGGCGCCCGCGGGGAGGCGCAGGACCTGATCAAACAGGGACAGTCCCTCCTGCTCACGCAGGGGCTCAATGCCGCGGGCACGCGCGGCCTCGACCAACTCCGCTCCCGGCTGCATGCCGCCCTCGAGCCAGTGCGGCCAGGCCATGGAGCGCGTCTCGCCTCGCCGCTCGCCCTTCGCCACCCGGCGGGCGCGCTCCAGCGAGAAGGCATCGAGGAAGCGATTGGCGAAGGCGTAGTCCGCCTGCCCCGCATTCCCGATGAGCGAGCTGACCGAGCTGAACACGACGAAGTGCGCGAGCGGCTCGTTCGCCGTGGCGGCATCCAGGTGGAGGCAGCCCTGAACCTTGGGCGCGAGGACCGCGTCCTCGGCCTCGCGCGACTTGTTCCGCACGAGCCCATCGCGCACCACGCCCGCCAGGTGCACGACTCCCATCAGCTTGCCGAACTGGCGGCGCGCCTCCGCGACCGCGAGGTCCACGTCCTCCCGGCGCGACACATCGCCTTGCTGATAGAGGACCTCGGCGCCCGATGCCCGCAGCCCATCGAGCTGGGCGCGGATCCGCGAGGACATCGCGCTTCGCCCCATCAACACCACCTGACGCGCACCCCGAGCCACGAGGTGACGGACCACGGCCGCCCCGAGCGCGCCCGCGCCGCCCGTCACCAGGAACGCGCCCTGCGACTCGAGCCTCGGTGGCGGACTCCCCATCCCCAACTCCACACGGCGGAGGGCGCGGACGAAGCGAGCGTCCTCGGAGCACCAGACCTCCGGAGCACCATCCCCCCAGAGCTCGCGCCACAGCGCCTCGGCTCGCGCCTCAGGGAGCGGACCGTCGATGCCCACCGACCGCCAGCGCCAGAGCGCACTCTCACGTTGCAGGCTCCGGCACAGCGCCGCGCACGCCAACGCCTCCGAGGCCGCGTCGTGCACGACCAGGGTCCGAACAGCGCCCCGCTCTCGCCGCGCCTGCAAGGCCCGCCCCCAGCCCAAGAGGGACCGGGCGCCCAGGTCCAGCCGCTGCTCCAGTGACAGGCCGTCTCGCCCCACGGCCCAGGCATGGAGCGCGGCGAGCGGTGGCGCCCCCAAGGTCTCCAGCAAGGACGCGTACGACTCCGGATGAACCGGGTCGAGCTGGACGGTGCGCGAGGCAGAGTCAACGACGAAGCGCTCGCCCGCCACGACCCGCCAGGGCCTCGGGTCCGACAGGCCGTCGCGTCGAGCCAATTCGAACATCGCCGTGCGGAGGGCCTCGCTCCCGCCAAAGAGGACGAGTGGGCCTGTTCCCCGAGGCGACGCGGGCTCGATGGCCTCCTGCGTCCAGACCGGCTCGAACACGACCTGCGCCACCGACTGCGGGGGCTGGGCTGGAGCAATCCAGTGCCGTTCTTCTTGGAGCGGATACGTGGGCAGAGGCGCCATGCGCGCGCCCCGCTGCTGGGGCAGCCGCCGCCACTCCACGCGCTTGCCCTCGCACCACAGCGCCGCCAAACGAACCAGCGCCCCCGGCGCTCCGCCTTGCTCCAGGAGCGACGCGTCCGCATCACTCACGCGCACGGTGCTCCGGTCCACGCGCCCCCGAGCCATCCCCAACGCGTCTTTGGCGGCGACGCGCGCGAGCATCGCCATCAGCCCCTCACGACTGTCCGCGACGAACGCGCACCGCTCCTCCATCTCCTCGCGCCCGTTCTGGAGCGTGGACGCGATGTCGCGCAATGAGAGCCGCAGCGTCGCGGCCACATGCTCATGGAGCCGGCGCGCGACCTCACGCAGACGGTCCTCGTTTCGCGCCGACAGCGCGAAGAGCCAAGGCCCTGTCGCGACGCCATCCTCCACCGGCCGGACGTACTCCTCCACGACGACGTGCGCGTTCGTGCCGCTGAACCCAAACGAACTGACCGCCGCGCGCCGACGCCCGCCCTCCGGCCGCTCCCACCGCCGAAGCTCCGTGTTGACGAAGAAGGGGCTCTCGTCGAAGCGGATGTGCGCGTTGGGCCGGGTGAAGTGGAGCGACGGAGGAAGCTGCGCGTGCTCCAGCGACTTGAGGACCTTGAGCAATCCCGCGATGCCCGCCGCCGTGGCGGCGTGGCCGATGTTGCTCTTGATGGAGCCGATGGCGCAGAACTGGCGCGCGTCGGTGAACGACCCGAAGGCCTGCGTCAGCGCGTCGAGTTCGATGGGGTCTCCCAGCCGAGTCCCCGTCCCATGCGCCTCCACGTACTGGAGCGTGCGCGGGTCGATATCCCAAGCGCGATAGACGGACTGCGCCAGCTCGGACTGAGCCTGCATGCTGGGCGCGGTGATGCCGTAGGTCCGACCGTCCTGATTGACGCCCGAGCCGAGCACGACCGCATGAATGAAGTCCCCATCTCGCTCGGCCTGGGCCAGCGGCTTGAGGACCACGACACCCACGCCCTCACCGGGCACGAAGCCATCCGCCCCATCGTCGAAGGCCTTGCAGCGACCGTCTGGAGAGAGCATCTCCGCGCTGCTGGACATGATGTGGAAGGCGGGCGTGACGCCCACGTAGACACCTCCCGCCAACGCCATGTCGCACTCGCCCACGCGCAGGCTCTCACACGCCAGATGCAACGCGACCAGCGACGAGGAGCACGCCGTGTCCACCGCGAGGCTCGGCCCTCGCAGGTCGAGGAAATACGAGATGCGCGACGCGATGACCGATGCGGCGTTGCCCCAGAAGGCCTGGGCCTGCAAGTTCGCGCCGTGGTCGCGAAGCAGCGTGCGGTAGTCCCCGGGGTCGCAGCCCACGAAGACACCGCACCGAGCATGGGCCGCGCTGCGAAGCGCGTGCCCGGCGCTCTCCAGGGCCTTCCAGCACTCGGCCAGGAACAGGCGTTGCTGGGGATCGCTGAGCGCGGCCTCCTTCGGCGCCATGCGGAAGAACGCCGCATCGAAGCGGTCGATGCCTTCGAGGAAGCCGCCCCACTTGCTGTACGTCTTGTCTGGCTGGCCTCGACGCGCGTCGAAGTGGGCTCGCCAGTCCCAGCGCTCGGCGGGGACTTCCGTGATGGCGCTGCGCCCCGCGGCGAGGTTGCTCCACAGGGAATCCAGGTCGGGGGCCCCGGGGAATCGCCCCGACATGCCGATGATGGCGATGGGGCCTTCGAAGCGAGCCCGCGACCGAGTCACTTGGGAACGAGACGTCTCCATGGCGTTCACCTGCTCCACGCGCACGACGACCTTGCCGATGTTCTTCCGCTCCTGGAGGTAGGCGTACGCGGCGCCCACGTCCGCGAAGTCGAAGACCCGCGCCACGGTGGGGCGCACGCGGCCCGAGGCCAGGTCTTCCGCCATCGCCTCCAGTGCCTCGGTGAGCAACTCCGGGCGCTCGTCACCCAGCCGGGACATGTCGATGCTGGTGAAGGACTGGTTAGAGCCCCAGCGCGACAGATCCAGCCGGCCATGGCTCTTGAGCCCCGCCATGGCCAGCTCGATGTATCGACCGCTCGGGGCCAGCAAGTCGATGCCCTGCTGAATGGCCGGGCCTCCGAGCGTGTTGACCACCACGTCCATGCCCCGACCTCCGCTCAACTCACGCGCTCGGGCCGCGAAGTCCTCGGTGCGGTAGTTGATGGCGTGATGCGCGCCCGCGGCCCGAAGGTGCTCAAGCTTCTCGGTGGAGCCGGCGGTGGCGAAGACCTCGGCGCCCGCGCGCAACGCGAGCTGGAGACCGAAGAGGCCCACGCCGCCCGCCGCGGTCTGGAGCAGCACGCGATCGCCGCGCCGGACCCGCGCTTGCGCGAGCACCTCGCGCATCGTCGTGTAGGCCACGGGAGATGCAGCGGCCTCCTCGAAGGACACCGTGTCGGGCTTGCGGACCACGAACGCAGCCGGGACGCAGACCTCCGCCGCATGACCTCCGTAGCGCCGCCCCGTGAGGGCAATCACCGGGTCACCCACACGGCACCGCGTCACGCCCTGCCCCACTTCGCGCACCACGCCCGCGACCTCGAACCCCGGCGTGAACGGGTCGTCCGGCATCGTGGGGTACAGCCCCTGGAGACACAGGAGGTCTCCAAAGTTCAGGCCAAAGGCATGAACCTGGATGCGCACCTCCCCCGCCTCGAGTCCCCTCGACGCCACGCGGCGCACCTGGAGGCGCTCGGCTCCAGGCCCGACGAAGACCACCGAGCGCACGCCCCCCTCGACTTCTTCGGGCAGCGAGGCGAGCGTGGAACTCTGTGCTGGCGTCTCAGCGGGGCGCGACGGCGCGGCGTTCAGGAGCTTCGTCGCGAGGACATCTCGGTGCGCCTCGCAGAGCGCTCGCGCCAGTCCCGCGATGTCTGGATGGTCGAACAGCGTCGTGGGCTTGATGCGCAGGCCCAGCGCGTCACTCAACCTCGCGACGACCTCGACCCCCGTGATGGAGTCGACTCCGTACTCGGAGAAAGGCCGGCGCGGATCCACCTCCTCCTCGGTGATGTTCAGCGCCCCCTTCACGCACGAAGCCATGAGCGCGGTGACCTGCTGCTCCAGGTCGTCCGCATGCACCTGAGCGACCCGAGCCGCGGCGTCCTTCGGCGCCTCGCGTTGCCCTGCGGCCACCTCCACGACACGCGCGCTCGTCGCGAGGCGCTCCATCACGCCGTCGCTCTCTCCGACGATGACGTCCTGTGGGAAGACCCGCGCACCTTCGGACTCTGGCGCGCACAGACTGAAGGCACGTGGGAAACCCACCTCGTGCAGGAGGGCGCGCCACATCGACGCGCTCAGCAGTGGCCCCCCGGGGAGCCGCTCGGCCTCGGCCTCATACGACCACCAGCCTTTGAGCAGGCCGAAGGTCAGCGTGAGGAAGTCCTGATTGCGCGTCCCCTCACTGAGGAGGAGCCAGCCGCCGCGCCGCAAGAGGCCGTGCGCGCCCGCGACCGCGCGGCGGACAGAGCGGGTCGCATGAAAGACGTTCGTGCCGAGAACGATATCGAACGAGCCGGCCTCCAAGCCCTGCGCCTCGGGCGAGCGCTCCAGGTCGAACAAGCCGAAGCGCACGAACGGATGCCGCGCCGCGAACGTGCGCCGCCCCAGTTGCACGAAGGCGTCCGAGACATCGGTGTAGTGGTACTCGACGCGCGAGCCCAGGGACTCCAGCACCGGCAGCACGAACGCCGTCGCGGAGCCGGTGCCCGCGCCGACTTCGAGGATGCGCACAGGCTGACCGGGACCACGCTTCGCGCTCACCTCCGCGACACGCGCGGCGACAGCGGAGGCCGTGGCGCGATGGAAGTGGTCGAGCGTCGCGTTCTTGTAGACCGGCTCGACCCGCTCCATCCGGCCCTGAGGGAACAGGGCCTCGGTCCCCAGCCTCTCGCCGCGAATGACCGCGAGGAAGGCATCGAGCGAGGCCCAAGCCAGCTCGAGCTGAGCCTTGACCGAGCCATGCGCGGCGGCCAGCGCGTGCATCTCCTCCAAGGTCGGAGCGGGATGCGCAGCGGAGCGCCACGTCCACGTTCCGGCCTCACGCGCCACGAGGTAGCCCCGCCGCGCGAGCAGGGAGACGGCCGCTTCCAACAGTCGCTGATAGGCCGGCTCGACGCGCAGGCGCAGTTGCAGGCCCCGCGCATCCAGCGCTTCGCCGTCCCGCGGCGCCCCTTCCGCACGCAGGAGCGCGGCGAGGCGGCGCGCGCACAACTGCTCGATGACCTCCAGCCCCTCCATGACCGCCGCGTCGTGCCTGGGCCCTGCCAGCGGAGGCTGCGCGCCCACGGGCCCGGACTCCGCGACCACGTGGACGGAAGCACCTGCATCCACCCCCAACTGCTCCAGGAATTTCGGCGTGGCGTCGATCGCCACGACCTGTGCGAGAGGTGACGCCAACACCCGGCGCAGCACCTCGAAGCCCTCCACGGGGCCCATGGAGCGCAGGCCCACGGCCGCCAGCCGCTTGACGTAGGACTCCTTCGCGACGACTCCGACCGTTCCCCAGAAGCCCCAGTTGATGACCTTCACCGGGAACGACACCCGCGACGCGAGCGCCGCCGCGAAGGCGTCCTCGAAGGTGCACCCCGCCGCGTAGTTCGTCTGTCCGGCGTTGCCGCTGAACGAGAGCGCGGACGAGAAGAACATCAGGAAGTCCAGCGGCTCCGACGCCAATGCCTGGGCAAGCGCGAGGCTGGTCGCGGTCTTCGCCTCCAACGCGCGCAGGAAGTCCTCCTCGCTCATCGACTCCAGCGAGCGGTCCTGGAGGACGAGCGCGGAGTGGAACGCGCCGTGAACACCACCCCATCGCTCGCGCGCCCGCTTCACGACATCGCGGAGCTGCTCGGGCTCTCGCCCGTCGGCGCGGACGTACAGCACCTCCCCGCCCAGCGACTCCATGTCCGCGAAGGCGGCCCTCTGCTCGGAGCTGGCCTCTGCGCGACCTACGAGCACGAGGCGCGCGCGGGCCTCTCGCGCGAGGTAGCGCCCGAGTTCGAGGCCAATGCCGCCCGCACCGCCGAGGATGAGATAGACACCCCGCTCGCGGAACGGCGGCACCGCCGCCTCGTCGAGGCGCAGCGGCACGAGCCGACGCGAGAACCGCAGACCGTGGCGCAGCGCGATGACGTCCCCAGGCCGGGCCACGGGGTCCGTGAGCAGCCAGTCCCGCAGCGCCCCCGCCGACTCTCCCGAGGCGAGTTCACGCGACGCGAGGTCGTAACACTGCACCGAGCAAGTCCGAAGCTCGCGCGCCAGGGAGTGCGCCAACCCATGCAGCGACGCCGCGAAGGGACGAAGGTGCTCGGTCCCATCGATGGCCACGGTGTCGTTCGTGACGACCTTCAGCGTCGCGCGCCCCTGTGCGCGCTGAAGCGCCTGCCCCACGCGAAGCAAGGCCAGCGCTCCAGCGCGCTGCTGCGCTTCGAGCGCTGCGCGGTCCAGCACATCAGGCTCACCCACATCGACGCCCAGGAAGTAGACACGCTCGGCACGTGCGAGGTCCGCGAGCGCTGCATCATCGAGCGGCGTCGAGAGCGAGCGAGCACTCACGAAGTCATCCGCATGCGCCGCGACCAGCGCCGCATCCAGCTCCCCCGTTCGGAAGCCCGACAAGATCACCACTCGACGGCCCGAGCCGGACACAGGACAGGGACGCTCGTCCACTTGCGCGCGCCACCGTGGCTGGAAGAGGAGCTCCAGTGGCTGGGGCCGCATGGCGCGGAGGCTCAGCTCCCGCAGGACGACGAGCACCTCCCCCGATTCGTCCAAGAGCATGACCTCGTACTGCTCGCCCCCCAGGGACCGAGCGCGAGCGAACACCCGCGCGGGCAAGGGCCGCAGCACCTCCACCGCCTCCACCGCGTAGGGCAATCGAGGTGCCTCATCCGTCGACGAGACCAGAGCCCCCACCGTGTGGAGCGCGGCATCGAGCACCGCGGGATTCAGCGCGAACGGCCCACCCGATTCAGCCTCGGACGGAAGCTCCACCCATCCGAGCGCCTCGGTGTTCCCGACCCATACGCGGCCCAGACCTTGATAGGCCGGGCCATACGCAATGCCCGTCTGGGAATAGCGCTCGCGAAGCGCGGCCCCCTCGACCCGTCGCGGGAGTCGGGCCTGGAGCCCCATCACATCGATGCGCTCCGCCTGGACCTCCGCCGCCGTCACCTCTCCTCGTGCGTGCACGCCCGCGGGGGAGCGCACCTCGAAGGCCAACCCTGAGTCTCGTGCCGTCAGCAGGACCTGGAGCGGCAGCACCGAGTCCACGAACGCGGGGCGCACCCAGACGATGTGGGAGAGCCGCAGCGAGCACGCCGCCCCCCACCGTGCACGCGCGGCCCGAGCGACGAGTTCGAGGTACGCGACCCCAGGAACGACCGATCTGCCCTTCACACGGTGGTCGCGGACCGTCCACTCCTCTGCCCGAAGCGTCCACTCCACGTCGTCGGTCCGAGGTGCAATGGGCCCAACCAGGGTGTGCGCGGGAGCCTGAGGCGCCCAGTAGCGCGTGCGCGCGAACACGTAGCCCGGCAGCGACACGCGACGCGGCAGCGGCAGGTCATGCAAACGCGCCCAGGGGATGTTCGCGCCTGCGACAAAGGCCCCCGCGAGGGCAGCATGATCGCGTGAAGCAATGGCCGTGTCTTCGACCCGTGGAACCTCCGCGCCTGGCACCAGCTCCCCCCAGGTGCCCACCGACGGGTCGCCCGCGGCCACGCGGGCCAGCACAGCCAGCGCCTCCTCACGGGTCCGCACTCGCACCGCCACGCGAGCATCCAGGGGCTCACGCCCGACCTGGAGCGTGTACGCGACGTCGCGAAGCGACAGGGCCGGGACGCTCCCCTCCTCGCGGCTCCAGGCCTCGTGCAGACGCGCGGCGTTCGCCAGGAGTCGCTCGCGATTCCGCGCGGAGAGCACGAGCAGCACCTCCGCCTCGGGAGCCGTGCTCGACGCAGCGGCCTGTACCGGCGGCTCTTCCAGGATGACGTGGGCATTGGCTCCCCCCGCACCAAATGAGCTGACGGCCGCGCGCCTCGGCGCATCGCCACGACGCCAGGGCTCCAGCGTCCGCTGGACGCGAACGGGCGAGTCCGCCAGCTCCAGGTTTGGATTCAGCGTCTCCGCATGGAGCGAAGGCACCAGCCAGCCGTGGCGGAACTGCAACAGGACCTTGGTGAGTCCGGCGATGCCAGCGGCCGACTCCAGGTGGCCCACGTTCGACTTGATGGAGCCCATCGCGCAGAAGCCGATATCGGACGTCTCCTCGCGGAACGCGCGTCGCAAGCCCGCCAGCTCGATGGGGTCACCCAGCGCGGTGCCCGTGCCATGCGCTTCGAGATAGCCGAGGCTCCGAGCCGGAACGCCCGCCACGCGCAGCGCATCCCGAACGACCTCCGCCTGGGCGCGAGGATTGGGGACCGTATACCCCTGCGTCTTCCCGCCATGGTTGATGGCACTGCCCAGGATGACACCGTGGATGAGGTCACCATCGGCGACCGCGCGGGCCAGCGGCTTGAGCAGCAAGGCCCCCACGCCTTCGCCAGGCACGTAGCCATCCCCGCCCGCGCCAAAGCTCCGGCAGCGCCCATCCGTGGAGGCGAAGCCGCGCCCGCAAATCTGGAGGTACTTGTTCGGGTGCAGCGAGAGGTTCACGCCTCCGGCGATCGCCAGCTCGCTCTCGCCCGACAACAGCGACGCGCAGGCCAGATGCAGCGCCGTGAGCGACGAGGAGCACATCGTGTCGACCACGAAGCTGGGCCCGTGCACATCGAGGAAGTGAGAGACACGGTTGGCGATCGACGACAGGGGCGAGATCAACGGAGGGCGCCCCGCCGCCGCCTCATCCACGCCGAACAACTGATAGTCCGAGTAGAGGACGCCCACGAAGACGCCCAACCGTGAACCCGCGAGCGCCTTGCGCGTGTAGCCCGCGTCCTCGACGCAGTGCCATGCCTCTTGGAGGAACAGTCGCTCCTGCGGATCAATCGACGCAGCTTCGCGAGGTGAGACCTGGAAGAACAACGGATCGAACGCCGCGGGGTCCGAGATGAAACCACCCCACTTGGAGTACGCAGTCGGATACCGCGAGGCATCCCATCGCTCGAGGGGAATCTCGCTGACGGAGTCGACCCCGCCCTTCAAGTTCTCCCAGAGCTGCCCCAGGTCATCCGCGCCGGGATAGCGCCCGCTCATCCCGATGATGGCAATGCGCTCCGCCCAGGCGCCCCCGGTGGGGCGCGGAGCCGCCACGCGCGGCGCTGGCGCGGCAGCCCCTTCGGTGGAGAACAGGCGCGCGAGCGCCGGTCCTCGCTCCGCGAGCAAGTGCTCCGCGAGCTGAGTCAGTCGCGGGTGCTCGAAGAAGACCGTGGCCGGGAGCGGCCCGACGTGCTGCTCCAGCTCGCGCACGAGCTGCCGCACCATCAACGAATCGACGCCATACCCCTCCAGCGGCTGATCCAAAGCGAGGCGCTCCGGAGCCACTTTCAACGTCCGCGCCACGACCTGGCACAGGAAGACCTCGGTCCGCTCGCGAAGCCCTCCACCCGTCTCAGCCGGACGCGGTGACGGAGCAGCCGCCTCGACCACCGGAGCGGGACTCGCCGCCCCCCCAAGCAGCCAGTAGCGCTCGCGCGCGAACGGATACGTGGGCGCACTCACCGGGAGCGGGAGCGAGCCCGGGTACAGCGCTCGCCACTCCACCTCCGACCCGGACACCCAGAGCTGCGCCAAGCGCTCCCACTCCGCGTTGCGCACGAGCAACTCGACGAGCGCCGAGGCCGTCGGGCCCTCGAAGCGAACCGCCGAGGCGCCCGCCCCCACTCGACCGCCATGCACTCTCGCCCGAGACTCACCTCGGACGAAGGCAGCGAGTTCATCACGGGCCTGGTCGAGACTCGACGCCACCACCGCGAGGCGCTCAGGCAGCGCCGCTCGACGCACCTGCAACGTCGCGGCGAGTCGTTCGAGCAGGGGCGCTCCATCCGTCGCCGCGCGCTGTTCGTCGATCCACGCCACCAGCTTCGAGGCCTGCGTGAGGAGCTGCGCCTCGGACTTCGCCGAGATCGGCAGCACCCAGTCCGAGCGCGGCGGCGCGTGGCTCGGCGCCTCGGGCGGCGCCTCCTCGATGACCATGTGGCAGTTCGTGCCGCTGAAGCCAAATGAGCTCAGGGCCGCGCGGCGCGGTCGGTCCTCACGGCGCACCCAAGGCGTGGCCTCGCGGGCCAACCGCAGCGGGCTCGCGTCCCAGTCGTGATGACGCGTGGGCCGATCCACGTGAAGCGTCGCGGGGATGCGCTCATGGCGCAGCGACAGGAGGATCTTGATGAGCCCCGCGACGCCCGAGGCCGCCGAGGTATGGCCGATGTTGCTCTTCACCGTCCCCAGGAGGCAGAAGCCCCGCTCGGGCGTGTGCTGCCGCATCGCCGTGGCGAGCGCCTCGACCTCTATCGGGTCCCCCAGCGGGGTCCCGGTCCCATGCGCTTCCACGTAGTCCAAGGTCGCCGGGTCCACGCCACCGCGGCGCCAGACCTCCAGCGCCAGCGCCGTCTGCGCGCGTCCCGATGGCGCCGTGATTCCATTCGTGCGCCCGTCCTGATTGGTGCCCGAGCCTCGAATGACCCCGTGGATCCGGTCACCATCCCGGAGCGCATCCCCGAGCCTCTTGAGGACCACGACCGCGGCAGCTTCCCCTACGACGATACCGTCCGCGCCGTCAGCGAAGGACCGGCACGCGCCCGTCGGAGAGAGCATGCCCGCGTGGCTCATCTCCACGTACGTCTGGGGCGAGAGGTAGAGCGTCACTCCACCCGCGAGCATGAGGTCGGCCTCGCCACGCTGAAGCAGCCCACAGGCCATGTGAGTGGCCACCAGCGACGAGGAGCACGCGGTGTCGATGGCCAGCGCGGGGCCACGCAGGTTGAGGTGGTAGGCGATGCGGGCCGCCAGGATGGATGACGCGTTGCCCAACATCACCTGCCCGGCCCGCTCAGGCACCGCCGAGCGCTGGAGCAGCGCGCCGTACTCGTTGCTGATGACGCCGGCAATCACGCCGCTCCGGCTGGCGCCAACCGAGGCAGGAGACTGACCCGCATCCTCCAGGGCCTTCCATGACTCCTCCAGGAACAACCGCTGCTGCGGATCCATCACCTCGGCCTCGGCGGGAGAGAGGCCGAAGAAGCCGGGGTCGAAGCAGTCCACGTCGGAGAGGAAGCCACCCCAACGGCTCTGACTCCGGCCCAGGGTTCCGGCTCGAGCGTCAAAGAAGCGCTCGGCGTCCCATCGCTCCGGCGGAACGACGCCAATCGAACTCTCTCCCGCGGCCAGGAGGCGCCAGAGCTCCTCCGCGTTCTTCGCACCAGGGAAACGTCCCGAATAGCCAATCACCGCGATGGGCTCGTCCTGGTCCGCGGAACGCGTCACGGGGCGTTCGGGCGGTCGCGGTGCGTCGGGGACCACGGCCTCCCTCCGAGGAGCAGCTGCGCGAGGGAAGGCTTCCGCCAGATGATGGGCCAGCTCGCGAACGCTCGAATGGTCGTAGAGCGCCTGGATCTTCAGGGTCACGCCCAGCCGACGATTGAGCGCGTCAATCAGCGCGAGGCCCTCCAATGAACCCAGGCCCCATTCGGCGAAGCGCGCATCGAGGTTGAGCTCGCGGGGGCTCAACTCCATGACCTCCGCGGCCACCTCCTGGACCGTCCGCTCCATGTCGGCCCGCGCCTCGCGCGGTGACGCTGGAGCGGGCTCCGCTCGGTGCCGCGACGGACTGCTCCGGACCAGGGCCATCGCCTCGGCATACGGCGTGGGGTGGCGGAGCGCGGACAGGTTCGCCTCCAGCAGGCGCTGCTCGGCCATCGCCCCTGCGGCTTCAAGGTCCAGCAGCAGGTAGTAGAAGAGGCCACGCGACAGCGCCTTGCCGAAGTGGGTCCAGCTGCGATGCAGTGGCTCGAAGCGCGCGGTGTTCGGCTTCTCGCGCGTGAGCCTCGCCAGGTTCTCCTCGAAGCGTGGGTCCCCCAGGAAGTGGATGACCTCCCGGCTCGAGTCGATGCACCGGCGCAGCCGCAGCCTCGACTTCGTCAGCATGGCCGCGCACTCGGCGATGGAGCAGCTGAACATGGCCAGCTCGGGAAGCTCCACGGCCACGGTCGAGGCGACGGAATCAATCAGCAGGAGACGCCCGCCAGGAGCAAGGCTCGCGGCGATGTTGTCCAGCGCCTCCTGCTTGCGCTGAATGTGAGGGAAGACCTCGAACCCCACGACGAGGTCGTAGGTGGATGGGAAGGGATCGCGCGAGCTGTCGCGATGGAAGATCTCCACCCGCTGCGCGAGTCCCGCCTCCGCCACACGACGCGAGGCGCTGGCGGCTTGTCCCGGGGAGATGTTGTAGCCGTGCCCCTGCGCCTCCGGCAGCCCGCTCAAGAGGTCGATGAGATCGACGCCCAGGCCACAGCCGATGTCGAGCACCCGCTGCACCCGGCCCAGGTCCACACCATCCAGCAGCAATCGCTTCGCCTGACGCTGTCCCCGACGCAGCGCCTGGCGGAAGGCCGGGTACTTCTCGGGCTCGTGATACGCGAGCAGCCACGAGAACCCAGGGGGTGGATCCAACAGCGGAGCGAACGTGAGATGTGGCTCGTCCCCTGGATCGGGGTCCGAGAAGAGCGCGTCATAGAAGGCGCCCACCCGACGAGCCGTCTCGGCCGCGCCGCTCGCACGAGGAGACATCGGCGCGGCCGGAGGGTCGATCACTCCAGCGGAGAGGGCGGTCGGCACGAGCGAGCAGTCGCGTCGCTCGAACGGATAGGTGGGCAGCGGCACGCGGTGGCCACCTCGCGGCCACAGGAGCCCCCAGTCCACGCGCCGCCCCTCGCTCCAGCTCCTCGCCAGAACGGAGAGGTCGCTCGTGACGAGGTCTCCCTCTGCTGCGTGCCTTGGCGCCGTGCCTCGCCAGCCGAGGGTACGCCCGGCGAGGAAGCCCTCGAGCGCGGCGCTCAACTCGACGGTCGAGGCGACGACCACGGCCCACCGCTCCGCGAGCCCTTCGCGCCCCACCTGGAGCGTGAACGCGAGATCCGCGAGCGCGGCCTGCCCCGTGTCGCCCCGCAGAGCGCCCAGCAGGCGACTCGCGACTTCGCGCAGTTGCTCGGCGGTCCGCGCCGAGAGCGGTATCACGTGGTTCGCGGGCGTCGTGCCAGGGCTCAACCCCTCCATGTGCTCCTCGATGACGGCGAAGGACTCCACCCCGCCCACGCCACAGGCGGTGACGCAGGCACGCCTCGGCTGAGGCGTGGCGCCCTCCGTGTGACGGGGCCAACCCGTCACCGAGGTGGGGAAGAAGAACGGCGACCGCGACAGGTCCACTTCAGGCGCCCGTTGCTCGGCCACGGCGATTGGCAGCAGCTCTGCGTGCTGGAGTTGAAGCAAGACGCTGATCAACTGAACGACACCCGACGCGGCCTCCGAGTGCCCCAACCACGGCTTGATCGAGCTGTAGGCACAGAAGCCGCGCGCACCCGCCTCGTCGCCACCGAGCGCCCGAGTCGCCGCGCGCCACTCGGTGAGGTCGGCCAATGAAGCGCCCTGCGCCTGCGCGGCGTAGAGACCGATGGACGCCCCGGGAATGTTCGCGCTCCGCAGCGTCTCCGCGAGATGGGATGTCTGTGTCCCGGGGGACGGCAGGTAATAGTCGGACGCGTCTCCCTTGTGTCTCAGCGAGGTTGCCCGAATGAGACCTCGAATGGAGTCACCCTCCGCCACCGCGCGCGCGGCGGGCTTCAGCAGGACCGCGGCCACCGCCTCGCCGGGAGTGAAGCCCTCGCCCTGTCCATCGAAGAGCGCCGTGTCCTCACGCGTGGAGATGACCCGAAGCTCGCGCAGGCGCTGGTACTGGGAGGAATGCAGGTAGAGGTTCACGCCGCCCACCAGCGCGAGCGTGCAGTCCCCCCTCAGCAGGGCTTCGCGAGCCAGGTGCAGCGCGGCCAATGCGGAGGAGCAGGCCGCGTCCACCGCGATGCTCGGCCCGGTGAGGCCCAGGGCGTGCGACACCCGGCACGGCAGTCCATTCGCGCTGGCATCGACCGCGACAGCGCCCTCCGAGCGCTGCGTGTAGCTGGACGGCCGAGCCCCGATGAACACTCCCACGCGCTCACGCCTCAGTGACTCTCGGGTGTAGCCCGCGTCCTCCAGGGTCGCCCAGCTCGTCTGGAGCAGCAGTCGCTCCTCGGGAGGAAGGGCTCGCGCCGCGCGTGGCGTCATCCCGAAGAACGCAGGATCAAAGTGCCCCACGTCCTCGATGAACGCGCCCCAGCGAGGAAGGTCACGCCCTTGCGCAGCCGCCGCTTCGCCATGGAACGCGCGCCAGTCCCAGCGCTCCAAGGGGACCTCTTGAATGGCCCGCGTCCCGATGCGGAGGTTGCGCCACAAGGACGCGGTGTCCCGCGCCCCAGGGAAGATGCCTGCCATCCCGATGATGGCGACGCCCTCTTCCCTCTTGGAGGCGCGCACGTCGGGGCCCTCCGAGAAGGTCCTCGGCGCGGGCACGACCTGCGGTGACGCCCCCAGTGCCTGCGCGGGCGGCCCAACGAGTCCCTCGATGTGCTCGCGATGCGAGGCAAGCAGCGCGGAGGTCAAACGCGCGAGCGTGTCGTACTCGAGCGGCAGCGTCCGAGGCACCGGCCCCAACCCCTGACTCAGCCGATGCACGAATCGCTGAAGGAGAATGGAGTCGAGCCCCAGCGAGGCGAAGCGCTCATCGTCCGCCAGCTCCGCGGGTGGGATGCGCAACTCCTCCGCCAACTGCGCGCGGATCCACGCGTGAAGCCTCTCGGAGAGCGAGCCCGCTCCCGAGGCGACAGCCACCGCCTGTCGCCCGGCCTCGCTGACCGAGGTCGGGACAAGCACGCGCTCCTGCGCCCCCTCGTGGACCACGCCGTTGCTGCGCGCGAGCCACACCCGCTCGGCAAGCAGCGGGATGTCCTCCCCCAACCCGAGGGCCGGAGAGAAGCCCTCACGCTCCAGCAACACCGCCCATTCACTGTTCCCCAGCAACGGCGAGTCGGGCAGCCGCAGGTGTCCGTCCTCGAATCGCCACCACCCTTCGAGCAGTCCGAAGGTCAGCGACGTGAAGCGCTGCGCGAGTGTCAGCTCCTGCAGCAGCAGCCACCCGCCCTGCTTGAGCAGCCACTTGGCGTGGCGAAGTGAGTCCGTCATGGAACGCGTGGCATGGAGGACGTTCGCCGCGATGACCACGTCGAACTGGCCACGCTCGAAACCTTGAGCCCCGGGGGGCCGCTCCACGTCCAGCGGGCTGAAGCGAAGGAACGGGCAGTCGCGTGAGAAGCGCTCCTGACCGTGACGAAGGAACACGGGCGACACATCCGTGTAGACGAACTCGACGGCGCGCCCCGAGTCCCGCAGGGCCGCGAGCACCGCGGCGGTCGTTCCGCCCGTCCCCGCCCCGATCTCCAACACGCGGACTGGCGCCGACTCCTCGCGGGGGACAGCACGTACATACGCGGCCACGGCCGCCGCGACCTGCGCTCGGAGAAACTCGGCTTGAGGCGTGTCCGCGTAGATGGGCGCCACGCGCGCCATGGAGCCTGAGGGGAACAGCACCTCCGTCGGGCTTCGGTCACCCCGAAGCACCGCGACGGTTTCGCTCAAGGTGGCGTCCAGCAGCGAGAGGTGCGCTCGGAGCGAAGGGTGACGCGCCCCCAACTCTCGCCGACGCAGAGCGACGACCTCGGAGGACTCCTCTGGAGGCACAGCCACGACGACATAGCGAGCCCCATCTCGCCGCAGCCAACCGGAAGCCTCCGCCGAGGCAAGCAGCGCGCGAAAGAGTCGCTGCTGCGCCGGGACGACCCGCGCCCGCTCCGCGAGCTGCGCCCAGGACGAGTCCTCCCCCACGCGGCCCCACAGGCCCAGGCCGCGCAGGAGCGCACCGACCGCACGCGCGCCCTCCTCTTCCACGGCCTTCAGTCCCTGGAGATGGTCTCGCAGCGTCATCGGCTCGGAGGCACGAATCGAGGCGACGGCAGGTTGAAACGCGACAGGGGAGCGGAGCGCCACCCCCTGCCGGCGACCCGCATCCACACCGCGCAACGCACGCACCAGCTCCGGCGTCGCGGCGAGACACGCCACCCGTGGCTCCTCGGAGGCCAGGATGGACTCCAGCGCCGCGAACCCATCGGAGGCCTCGATCGAGTCAAAGCCGAGCCGAGCCATCCGCTCGCGGTGCTCGGGCGTGGCGACGACACCCACGGAGCCCCAGAAGCCCCAGTGGATGAGCTTCACCGGCAGCCGCGCCCGATAACGAAGCGCCACCGCATCCGAGAGCGCGCAAGCCGCGGAGTAGTTCGCCTGTCCCGCGTTCCCCAGGAACGATTGCATGGAGGAGAAGACCGCGACGAAGTCGAGCGGCATCCCCGACACCGCCTCGAGCGTCGCCTCCAGCCCTTCGACCTTCGGCGCGAGCACGGCCCTCAACTCAGCTGTCGCCATGTCCCGCAGCGCGCTGTCGCGGAGCACGAGCGCCGCGTGGAAGACCCCATGGAGCGCACCCCAGCGACGGGACACCTCCTCCACGACACTCCGCATGCGCTCGCGGTCCGCGCAGTCGGCCTGGAGGTACACGGCCTCCCCGCCTTCGCGTGACAGCTCCCCGAGGACGTGCTCCAGCGACGTGTCCAGCGGGCGACGCCCCACCAGGACCACGCGCGCCCCCACGGTCCGCGACAGATGACGCGCGAGCGCCAGACCAATCCCACCCGCGCCTCCCACGAGGAGGTACACGCCACCTCGGCGGAACGCGGGCTGCGCCACCGGTCCCAACTCCAGGGGGACGAGGATGCGCTCCATCCGGGCGCCACGGCGCAGCGCGACCTCGACCGGTCGCTCGCTCGCGGGCTCCATCATCAACGCGCGAGCCACCGCCTCGCGAGACTCGAACGCGGCGCCCGGTCCTACCTCGTCGTGGGACACGTCCACCGTGGCGACCCGCAGCCCAGGCACTTCCTGCGCCAGCGACTTGCAGAAGCCCGACAAGGCCGCGCCGCTCGGCGCTCCCTGCTCACGGGCGACAAGCCCATGCGCACCCGCCGACACGACCGTCAGGGACTCGATGCGGACCCCGGTTCGGATCAGCGCGCGAGACAACCGCAGTAACGACACGAGCGGTTCAGTCAGCGCGGCAGCAGCACTCGCGACGAAGTAGACCCGATGGACGTCGCCCCATCGAGGCAGCAACTGCTCCCACGCGGACTCCTCCTCCGCGGCCACGTGCCAGACCCGGTCGGAGTACGCGCGCGTCTCCGAACCCAGGTGAACGGTGAGCGTCCCCGCGCCGTGCAGGCGAACCAACGCGAGGCCCAGCTCCACGGCTCCCGCATCCATCACGACCAGGACCCGTGAAGACGTGTCGGAGCCCGACGAGGTCTCGGTCGCGGCCCGCTCCGCCCACTCGGGACGAAGGAAGGTCAATCCCTCACCGCGAGGCGTGAGTGTGGGAGCCTCGGTCTCGGAGGGCTTCACGCTCGACACCGCCTCTTGCTGGGGGAACCAGTACCGCTCGCACGCGAAGGGAGAGGACGGCAGGTGGGCACGCCGAGGTCTCCGAGCCCGAGGCAGCGCGTCCCAATCCACCTCGGTCCCCGACACCCACGCCTCCGCGATGGCACCGAGCTGGCCTTTCCGCACCTGGGGAGCGAGGGCCTCGGTCGCCGCGGAGGAGACTTCCCGAACCTCTCCGCAGCAGATGGACTCCGGGACATCGCCACGCGAGAACCGCTCCAGAACCGCGGAAGCGTGGTGCCGATCCGAAGCGACCAAGGCCAACCGCACGCTCAACTCGGGGCGACCTGTCTGAAGGGTCAAGGCGACGTCATCGAGGCTCGCCCTCTCCGCCGCCTGGACGCGAAGCGACTCGGACAACTCGCCCGCGAGCACCCTCAGCCGCTCCGCGTTTCGAGCCGACAGCACCAGCAATTGCTCACATCCATCGTCCTCACGTGGAGCCTGCGGGTACTCCTCCACCACGAGGTGCGCGTTGACGCCTCCGAATCCAAAGGAGCTGAGGCCCGCGCGACGAGGCGCCCCACCCTCCGGCGCAGGCCACGGCGTGGTGCGCGTGACGACATGGAATGGACTGTCACGCAGCTCCAGATGCGGGTTGAGCTGCTCGACGTGCAGCGTCGCGGGCAGTGTCCGCTCGCGCATGGACAAGACGACCTTGAGCAAGCCCGCCACGCCAGCCGCTGCTTCGAGATGACCGAAGTTGCTCTTGACCGAGCCCAATCCACACCAGGGCGTCGCGACCGAGTCCTCGCCCGTTAGCTCCCGAAACGCCTGTCGCAGCGCTCGGACCTCAACGGGGTCACCCAGGCGCGTGGCCGTGCCGTGCGCCTCGATGTAGCCCACCGTGCGGACATCGACACCCGCGCGCGAATAGGCCTCCACGAGCAGCTCGGCCTGGGAGGCACCGTTCGGCGCGGTGAGCGAGTTCGCATGGCCGCCATGGCCCACCGCGCTCCCCACGATGAGGCCGTGGATCGCATCCCCATCCGCCTCGGCGCGGGAGAGGGGCTTGAGGACCACGGCGACGGAGCCCTCTCCGCGCACATAGCCATCCGCGCGATGGTCGAACGTCCGGCATCGGCCCCCAGCGCTCAGCATCCCCGCGTGCGCGAAGGAGAGATGGAAGAACGGGGACAGCACGAGGTTCACCCCACCCGCGATCGCCACCTCTGAGGCACCACTGCGCAGCGACTGGATGGCGTGCTGCACCGCCACCAAGGAACTGGAGCACGCGGTGTCGATGGGCTCGCTCGGGCCGCGCAGGCCCAGGTGATGTGAGATGCGATTGGGCAGGATGGACCGGGCGTTGCCCGTCGACGTGTGCGCCTCGACGCGCCCCCCGGACCGCGCGAGCAGCTCCGCGTAGTCGGACGTGCAGACCCCCACGAAGAGCCCCGTGCGACTGCCGCTCAAGCGGCGGGGGTTCCAACCTGCATCCTCGATTGCCCGCCACACCGTCTGGAGAAAGACCCGTTGTTGCGGATCCATCAGCTCGGCCTCGCGACGCGAGATGCCGAAGAAGCGACCATCGAACTGATCCACGCCCGCGATGAAGCCGCCCCATCGCAGAGCCTCCGGGTTCGCTCCGTCACGCAGCGCGCTCCGCAGCGAGCGCCAATCCCATCGCTCGGGGGGAATCTCCTGGATGAGGTCCTTGCCGGCCTCCAGGTTGCGCCAGAACGCATCGAGCGTATCCGAGCCAGGGAGCACCGCCGCCGCGCCCACGATGGCGATGGGCTCCTCGCGACGCGTGACCGACAAGCGCCGAGCAGGCCCGCGAGGAGCCACCGCGGGAGCGGCGGGCGGCGCGATGGGCGGAGACTTGGGCGCCGAGTTCGTGACCCGCGGAGCCAGGTACGACACGAGTCGCTCGACGGTCGACTGCTCGAAGAACAGCGCGGGCGTGAGGGAGAGCTTGAACTCGGAGTTGAGTTGGTTCGCCAGCTCGGTGAACGACAACGAGTCGAAGCCAAACTCGCCCAGCTCGCGGGCCGGATGAATCCTCCGAGGGTCGTGCTTGAGGATGCGCGCCGCGATCTGGGTCAAACGCTCCCGAAGCTCCTCGGAGCGACCAACCGATGGCGTCGGACGCACGGGCGATGCGGCGTCGTCTCCGCGAGCAGGCAAGAAGCGTGCTCGGATGCGCTCCACCTCGCCCGCCGCGACGAAGACCTGAGACGCCCGCTGGCCACGAACCGCGTCGAGCGCGTCCAGGCCGGCCTCGGTCGTCAAGGGCCGGAGGCCCAGGGTCTCGGACAGCCAGGTCTCCGTGGGCCCATCGACCGCCATTCCACCGGCGCGCCAGAGTGGCCAGTTGATGGACTGGGTGACTCCGGAGCGCTCGCCTCGGGCGCGCAGGGCCTCGCGGTCCTCGACGAAGCCATCCATGAAGGCATTCGCGAACGCGTAGTCGCATTGCCCCACGTTGCCCACCAGCGCGGCAACAGACGAGAAGACCAGGAACGCTTCGAGCGGCTCGGCACGCAGCGCCCGGTCGAGCGCGACGACCCCACGCACCTTCGCGGCAACCACCTCCGCGACCTGTGCGGCCTGCTTCCGCGTCAAGCGCGCGTCCCGAATGACGCCCGCCGCGTGAATCACGCCATCCAACCGTCCGAAGCAGCGCCTGGCCTCGGCGACCCATCGCGCGACGTCCGCCTCGCGCCCGACGTCCCCCTGGACATGGAGCGCCCCAACGCCATGCCGCGCCAGCGACGCCACGAAGCGCTCGCCGTCCGCATCCAGCGGAGCCCGACTGGCCAGCACGAGCCGGACTCCCCGCGCCGCGAGGCGAGAGGCGAGCAGTCGGCCGAGGCCCCCCAGCCCTCCAGAAATCAGATACACCGAGCCCGCTCGCCAAGGCGCTGGCTCGCTCGCCACCAGCTCCCGCAGCACGCGAACGTGCCGCCGCCCCTCCGCGTAGAGGACCTCTTCCTCCGATGCAGGAAGCTCACGCCGAACGAGCTCCGCGAGCCCCACTCCGCGCAGCTCGGCGTCCGGTGCCGAGAGCACCGTCGAGGACGAAGCCGCGTGCTCCAGCGCGAGACTCTTGCCAAACCCCACCAGGGCACGCGTCCACGCGCTGGGTCGGCCGGCCTCGGAGGCATGGAGATACAGCAGGCGCAGCTCCAGCGCGGTCGAGCGAGCCGCCAGCGTTTGAATCAGGCACAGCGACGCACCGAGCCCCGCGGCCAGCTCACGGTCGACATCATCGACCGGCCCGCGCCACGCATGCACCACCACGCGGGGCACCAAGCCATCACGGGCGAGTGCGTCGAGCAGCGCCCGATAGTCCTCCGGTGCCTCGGGCCGCAGCGTGTAATGGCGCGCATCGGCGCGGTGGAACTGCTTCCCAGACTCCACCAGCACGATGCGCCCCCGCCACCGCGCTTGCAGCGACGACCCGCGCGCGGACCCGTCATCGAACAGCATGAGGTCCGGCTCGTCGCCAGCCCGTGACAGCGAGGACTCACGCCACTCCGGCGCGAAGTAGAGGATGTCACTCGCCGAGGCACGCGGGCGCTCCGTGTGAGCCGGGCGGAGGAAGAAGTCTCGAATCTCCAACGAGACCTCGCCATTCGCGTCCGCCACCGCGAGGTCAATCCCGCCCCCGCTGCTGGAGCGCGTGACGTGAACCCAACTTCGCTCCGGCAGCGGCCCCGAGAGCCGCACCTCGCCCATCGTGAACGGGAGATGAAGCTCCTTCGTATCGTGGCTCCACACGCCCGCGAGCGCGACCTGCAAGGCCCCGTCGATCATCCCGGGGTGCAGCAAGAACTCACCGACCTCGCGCCCGGACTCGAGCCGAGGCGTGACCAACAATCCGAGCGCCTCATCCGTGCCCCGCCACACCCGCTCCACCGGCCGGTACGCGGGCCCCAACTCCAGGCCATAGGCGCGGAGGCTCGAATAGAGTTCGGCCTGCTGCACGCTCGGCTGAACCCGCGCGCGCAAGCCCTCCAGGTCCAGCCGACGTGGCACCTCATCCGCCGAGGGGGCGGGAACGCGCCCCTGCGCATGACGTCTGGTGCCGCCGTCCTGCCCCGTCGTCTCAATGACGAAGGACCAAGCGTCGCCCTCGCGCTGGAACTGGAGGGCGAGCGTTGTCTCGTTCGCCTCGGCTCGCACCGGGCGGAACCAGACCAGTCCCTCCAGACAGGTGCAGGGCCTCCCGGTCACGGACGACGCGGCTGAGCGCGCCAGCTCGACCATCGCCGCCGCGGGAAGCACGACCTCGCCCTTGACGACATGGTCCGCGAAGAACGCGTCCTCGCGCGACAGCCGGATCTCCACCCGGGACGGCTCTCGGGTCCGAGGCAACCAGTAGCGCTCGCGAGCAAAGGCATACCCAGGCAAGTGCACCCGTCGCGGCGCCGCGCGCCGAGGCAGCGCCATCCAGTCCAGCTCAACGCCTGATACCCAGAGCTTTGAGAGGCGCTCCAAGTCGCCACGCCCCGCAACCTCCGCGACAAAGCCACGCCCCGCCGCATCCCCGAGCATCGAAGCCAGGCCGCCCGCGGCCCGAGCGTTGCCCGTCACCACCGCAGGCGCGCTCCCCATCTCACGGAAGCACCGCAAGGCCTCCACGGCCTGCGCTCGCGACGAGGCGACGAAGGCCAGCCGCTCCTCCATCGCCGCACGACCGACCTGGAGGGTGTATGCCACGTCGAGGAGCCGCGCCCCTTGAGACTGGGCCAGGGACTCCTCCAAGCGCGCCACCTGGCCGCGCAACCCTTCGGCATCTCGCGAGGAGAGGACGAACAGCTCCGGCCCGTCGGTTACGTCCTGGGGCGTCGGAGCCAACGCGGGCGGTGACTCCAACACGACGTGCGCATTCGACCCCCCGAAGCCAAAGGAGCTCACCCCGGCGCGTCGAGCCATGACGTGCCCACCGTCGGTCCCCGCTGGCCACTCCACGGCTTGCGTGGCGAGGAAGAAGGGGCTCCCCTTCAGGTCGATGTGGGGGTTCTGCTCGGCGCAGTGCAGGTTCGGAGGAATGCGCTCCTGGCGCAGCGCCCCGATGACCTTGATGACGGCCGCGATGCCCGCCGCGGCCTCCAGGTGGCCGACGGAGGACTTGAGCGCGCCCAGGGCACACACGGGCCGCTCCACCGCGTGCCCCCACTCCGCATAGAGGCCCGAGAAGGCTTCCTTGAGCGCATTGACCTCGATGGGGTCCCCGAGCGACGTGCCCGTGCCGTGCGTCTCGACGTACGAGACAGTCTTTGGGTCGACCGCGGCCTCTCGGTACGCGGCGCGGAGCAACTCCACCTGCGCGCCCTGGTCCGGCGCGGTCAGGGATTGCGCGCGCCCACCATGATTCTCCGCCGACCCCAGCAGGACCGCGTGGATGGCGTCGCCGTCCAGCTCCGCGCGGCGCAGTGGCTTGAGCAGCAACATGGCCACGCCCTCGCCGCGCACGTAGCCATCGGCGGACGCATCAAACGTGGCGCAGCGAAAGCGCGGGCTGAGGTATCCGCCGCGCGCGAGGCTCGCATGGAACAGCGGCCCCAGCAGGAGGTTGACACCTCCCACCAGTGCGAGCTCGCACTCCCCCGCGAGCATCGACTGACGTGCACGATGCAACGCCACGAGCGAGCTGGAGCACGCCGTGTGGATGGGCGCGCTCGGGCCCCGAAGGTTCAGGAAGTACGAGAGGCGATTGCAGAGGACCGCATCGGAGACTCCCGAGAGCGTGTAGGCGTCAATGGCCTGCTGCTCGCGGCACTGGACCTCCCAATACTCGGAGCCCGCCGACCCGATGAAGACGCCGGTACGGCTGCCGGCCAGTGCCGTAGGGGCATAGCCCGCGTCTTCGATGCAATGCCACGCGGACTCCAGCAACAAGCGCTGGCGCGGATCCAACAACTCCGCCTCGCGGGGAGAGATGCCGAAGAACGCCGCGTCGAAGCGCTCCACGTCGTCGATGAACCCCGCGCGAAAGCGAGGCTCGACACCGAGGCGCGACAGCTCGGCGCGGAATGACTCCATCCCAGGTCGTCCACGCGGAGGCTCACGAACCCCCTCCGCACCGCGCGCCAGGGCCGCCCAGAAGGCCGGGACATCCTCCCCGCCGGGCAATCGTCCCGAGAGGCCAATGATGGCGATGGGCTCGCCCTCCCGAGGCTTCGAAGGCGTCACGCGAGGCGCGGGCAGCACGACCTTCGGCTCCGGCGAATGCACAGGGGCCACGGGCGCGCGCGCCGCGCGAGGCATGCCCGACAGGTGCTCCGCCATCGCCCGCAGCGTCGTGTAGCGATAGAAGGCCGTCGGAGACAGCTCGACCCCCAAGCGCGCGCGAATCCGAGATGCCAGCGCGGTGAATCGAAGCGAGCGGAATCCATATTCACCCAAGGGCCGATCGAGCGCGATGCCCCCCGCGCTCGGCACCACCTCTTGCGCGAGCACACGAAGCACCTCGGCCCAGTGCCGCGAGTCAGCGGCCCGAGGACCATCGTCCGCGCGGGAGCCAAAGGACTCGGGAGCCTCTCTCGCGAGCCGGACGCGGTCGATCTTCCGGTTCAACGTGAACGGGTACTGCGCCACGGCATGAAAGGCAGAGGGCACCATGTGCTCGGGCAGCCACCGGCGCAGCTCCTCTCCCAGCGAGTCCACCGTGCGCGGTCGCGCCAGCCGGACATAGGCGACCAGCCGATCATCCTGGCCATCAGCCTGGCGCAGGACGACCACGGCCTCCGCGATCGACTCCAGCCGCTGGAGCGCGGCCTCAATCTCCCCCAGCTCGATGCGATACCCCGCGAGCTTGATCTGGGCATCGACCCGCCCCACGTAGTGAAGCGCTCCGTCCTCGCCCAATCGCACACGGTCGCCCGTGCGGTACATCACCGCGCCAGGAGGCCCGAGGGGCTCTGGCACGAAGCGCTCCGCGGTCTGGTCCGGCCGATTCACGTACCCACGCGCGACCCCCGCCCCGCCGATGAACAGCTCGCCGGTCTCCCCTGGCGCCACTGGCGCGCCGCGCGCATCGAGGACGTGGCATCGCGTCTCCGCGATGGGCGCCCCCAGGTGGATGGGCGCATCGGAGTGAACCTCGCCCGCCGTGGACCAGATGGTGGTCTCGGTGGGGCCGTACACGTTCCAGAGCCGGGTGACGCGTGCGAGCAACGCGTCAGCCAGGTCGCGAGACAGCGCCTCACCGCCACACAGCGCCACCACGTTCTCGCGGCGAGACCATCCCGCCTCGATGAGCAGCCTCCACGTCGAGGGCGTCGCTTGGAGCATGGTGACCTGACCGCGCTCCAGCAACTGGCGCAGCTTCACGCCGTCGTGCGCCGTCTCGGTGGACGCAAGCTCGACCGTCCCGCCCGTGACGAGCGGCAAGTACAGCTCGAGGCCCGCGATGTCGAAGCAGACGGTGGTGACGGCGAGAAGGCAATCGCGCGGCCCACACGCCAGGGTCCGAGCAAAGGACTGAAGGAGGTTCGTCAGCGCACGGTGCGAGACCTCGACGCCCTTGGGACGCCCCGTCGAACCCGACGTGTAGATGACATACGCGGGCCAGTCCGCCCGAGGCGCCTCCCCACCTGGACCTGCCCCCTCGTGCCCAGGTGCGTCCACGGGCACCGAGGCCACGCGGAACGAGGCTCCCGAGCGCACGCCCTCCACGAGCACGCACCGCACGCCCGCGTCATCGAGCATGTAATCGAGTCGCTCGCGTGGATAGGTCGGATCCAACGGCACATAGGCCGCGCCGGTCTCCAACGTCCCCAGCAGCGCGGGGATGAGGAGCGGACTCCGGTCGAGCAACACCCCCACCCGCGCGCCAGCGCCCACCCCCTCGGCGCGCAGCCGCGCCGCGATGCGCGCCGTCTGCGCAACCAGCTCCGAGTAGCGCAGCACCCCGTCGCCGCACCGCACGGCGATCGCATTGGGAGTCCGCCGGGCCTGAGCACGCACGAGGTCAGGCAGGCACGGCAACTCAGAATCCGACCGCACGGGGTCCTGAAGGGGCTCATGTGCCCACGTGGCCGGCGCATCCGAGGTCGGCAGGAGCTCGGACGCCAGCTCCGCCAGCGCGTGGCGTGCGGCCCCACGAGCCAGCAACACATCGAACTCCCCCATGGGACCGCAGTCGTGCCAGCTGAGCGCACACGTCCACTCGGGGCCGAGGGCATCGCGCAGCGCCTCGGGATCCACGCCTGGAGGCGCCTCGGGCTCTGCCCTCTCCCCCAGCGCATTCCGCGCGCGGAGCGCCACGGCCTGAGTACGCGCGTTGGGCACGTTGCGAAGCGCCACCACGCCGCGCGTGGAAGCCAAGGCCGCGGAGAGCCCCGACAGCCCGCCCACGGAGGCCCAGGGCAACACCGTCACAGGCTCCCGCCGAGGCTCGCTCCCCACGCGCAGGACGACGTCGTAGCGGAAGCGCGTCAGCTCGTTGTGCGTCCGCCCTCGCTTGGGAGAGAGCGCGACGCCCATGAGGCGCGGGAACCGGCGGCGCAGCGCGAGGAAGAATGAAGGGTCGAGCACCAGCTCGGACTCTTCCGCGAGGGAGGCGCGCCATGGGTCCAAACCCGACGCATCCACGTGCTGCGCGGACAGGAGCCGCAAGTTCCGGACGTCACCAATGAACAGGCACCCTTCCGGCGACAGCAGCGCAAGGGCCGCGTCGAGGACCCGCAGCAGGTACTCCGTCGTCGGGAAGTACTGGACGACCGAGTTGAGCAGGATGGTGTCGAAGCGCCGCCCCGCCACGCAGCGAAGGTCGTCCGCCGGAGCGACCTGAAGGACGACCTTGCGAGCGTCATCGCCCAACCGAGGCAGGTGCGCGCGGACATGGTCGACAGCGACCGACGAGAAGTCGAGGGCGGTGTACGACTGGCAATGAGGAACCAGTCGCCAGAGCAGGAGTCCCTTCCCACAGCCCAGTTCCAGCACGTCACGTGGCCCGTGCGCGAGCACGTCCTCGACCGTCGCGTCGACCCACTCCCGCATCTGCGCCTTGGGGATCGGCTGTCCCGCGCTGTCCCGCCAACAGGCCGTGTCGAAGAGCGGATCCCCCGAGACCTCACCCCCGTAGGACGCGTCGTATACCTCGCGCCACCGTTCGAGATGTTCGGAGGCGCGCGAGTCGCGACGCTGCAAGTCGTCCAGGGCCGCCTCCCAGCGCGTGCACAGACGTGACGCGGTCGCCGCGTCTTCTCGGGTCCGAAGCGCGACGTTCTGCCCATCGAGCCGCAGCCACCACCGCGCTGCGGGGCCTGCCTCGGCGTCGCACGGCGCCCCCCACTCGACCTCCACGGAGGCGCCACGCTGCGACAACTCGGGGTAACGCGCGCGCAGGTCAGCGAACCGCACCGGCTCGGCAGGGAGGGAGTCCAGCGTTTGCCGCAGCGCGGAGACACTCGCCGTGGCCCCAGGCTCGACATCCCACTCTTGAACGAAGAGACCGCACGTCGCGAGAACACCCTCGCGTGCCATCCTCCGCAACGTCGCCAACCGAGGGAGGGTTGGTTCCGTCGGCAGCGCACCCGCCAGGAACGCGGAGGTGATGGCAGCCTCGGCGCCCGCCCTCCCCCACGAGGAGCGGATCCGCGCCAACAAGCGCTCGGACAGCGCCACCTCTCGCCAGGGCGACGATGGAGGCACGTCAGGCAGCGTGCGCCTGCGGGCGCGCCATCGCGCCTCGTCCTTCGAGGCCACGCCACTCCACCGAGCCAGCTCCTCCGCGAGCGGCCCTTCGGGAGTGACAAACCGCGCCCCAGGCACGACACCCCACTCGCCATACCGCGCCGAGGGCAGGGGCGTGCCGTCATGCTCGCACAGCCCACTGAGCAGCAGCGCCTCCCCTTCCGTGGCGACGCGAACGTCCGAGCCCTCCACGTCGAGAATCGTCCCCGGCGCAGCGGTGCTCCGCGAGGTCAGCACGCGCGCCGTGCCCACCCGCATGGCCTTCCCATCCAGCCACACCTTGGGCGTCCCCACCGGGTTCGCCGTAGGACCGAAGTCGAGCGCGCGGATCCACGCGGCGATCCGCGTCGCGGACCCACGCCAATCCAAGAGGCACGCCGGCGTGGGCTTCTGACCGCGCGAGTGAAACAGGGTGGGCGCGCCCGCCTGTGGCACTTCACACAGACTCCCCTGCGCCAGCCCCACCACGAGTTCGTCGAAGGCGGCGAGCCCCTGCTCATAGCAGCGGAGGTTCAGCGAGAACGACGTCTCGTCCTCGGCGAGCGCGAACGTGCGTGACACCAAGAGCGGCCCCGCATCGGCCTCGGGCGTCATCCGGTGCCAGGCGATCCCGTGCGAGCGCTCCTCATTCAACAAGGCCCACGTCGCCGCGTGGAACCCCGCATACCGAGGCAAGGGGCCATCGTGGAAGTTGACCGCCATCAGGCGCGGGACCTCGAGCAGCGCGGGGGGCAGTAGCGAGAAGCAATAGACGCTGAAGAGGACATCGACCTCGTGCGCACGCAGCCACTCGGAGCCGGCCGATACCTCCTCCACGGCGACTCCCTGCTCCCGCGCCCACTGACGCAGCTCCTCCGCGGGAGTCAGCACCGCCACCAGGTCATGCCCGAGCGTGCGCGCACGCTCCGCGCACGACACCAGCATCGAGCCCTCCCCCACGAAGGCACACCTCAGGCGTGAAGGGCGCCCCTGCCTCGCGAACGAGGAGGGGCCTCTATCGGAGGTCATGACGCCACCTTCCGCCGGATCTGTGCGATCAACGTCGTCAGCACGCGCCCAGGCCCGACCTCCTCGATGTCGGCCGCCGATTGGCGCAACAGGTGCTGAACGGACTCCTCCCAACGCACGGGCGCGGTGATCTGCTCCACGAGCAAGCGTTTCAACGCACCCGGTGGATACGGCTGCGCCTCGACATTGGAGATGACGGGAATCCGAGGCGAAGACAGCACGAACTCCGCCAGGAACGACTCGAACTCCCGTCTGGCTTCACCCATGTATCGGGAGTGGAACGCGGCGCTGACCGCCAGGCGTTTGAACCCCCTCACCCCCACCCGGGTAAAGACAGACTCCGCCTGCGAGAGCGCCTCCACCGGGCCTGAGAGGACTTGCTGCTCCGGCGCATTGAGATTGGCGAGATCGAGCATGTCCAGATGTTCCTCATGCAACACATCCCGCACGCGCGAGGCAGACAGCCCCACGACCGCGGCCATTCCTCCATTTCGAGCCTTGGCCATCACCGCCGCCCGGCGCTGGACGAGTCGCAAGCCCGTGACGAAGTCGAAAGCCCCCGCCGCGAAGAGCGCGTTGTATTCCCCCAGGCTGTGCCCGGCGACCAGCTCCGGCCGCTGTCCCGTCTCTCGGACCTTCTTCAGATAGGACAGGGCATTCACTACATACAGCGCGGGTTGGGTCCACGCTGTCTGGTTCATCCTCTGGTCGCGGTCCTCCAAGCAGAGCGCGCGAACCGACCAACCCAGAACCGCATCGGCTGCCGCCACTTCTTCCGGCGCGCTGTCGAATAACTCCGCGCCCATCCCCACATGCTGAGAACCCTGTCCTGGGAAAACATGGATTCGCATATAAACCAGTCATATCACCCGACGGGTCGGCAAGTGACTATCTCGCTCAGCAAAACGCACGGCGAGTCGCCACAGCCCCCAGGCGCAAATCGACGCGCACGTCACCGCCAGCCCAAGTTCCAACAGATCGGGCCGCAAGCCATTGACGAGCGTTCGCTCCACCCAGGAGTCAGGGGAAAGGTGAATGATCAAGGCAACGCGAGCCGCGGCCACCGAGAAGACCGCGACAAAAGCCAGACAGACAACACTCAAGAACGCAGCGACATGCGAGACGAGGTAGGCCCCTGCCGTGGGCTCGGACGCGAACGGAAGGGAGGAGAGCGTGGACTGCTGCGCCTCATCCTGCGCGGCCTCGCGCGCGGTGAAGGGGGCCTGACCAATGACATCCCAGTCCGGGGCCGGCGGCGTGGCGGCCTGGGCAGCCAGGAGCCGGCGCGCCGCTCGGCGCACGCTCCGCTTGAAGAACCGGCGGAGCTGTCCCGCGACCCCGAAGCGCGGGTGGAGAGAGAACAGCGCGCCCTCCAAGCGGCGCAGCTCCTGGCAGGCGCGCAGCACCGCCGAGTCGAAGACGATGGGGTGGCGGCGCATCGTCGCGAGGACCGTGTCGAACAAGGCCCCGAACGAGCGCAAGTCGCCCGGCAGCGTCTTCACCTCCGAGCGCTGCGCCCAGGCGCGAATCTCCCGAGACACGACCTTCTTGAGCTGGTGCGGCTCCAGCGGAGGCAGGGGCTCGGCCAGACGCAGGAGCGGAAAGAACGCCCCCTCGTAGGAGCGGCGCAGGAGCGCATGCAGCAGGAAGTGGAAGGCCTCCGAGCGCGGCACGCCCAGCTCGGACGGCAGCACGAAGGGCTCGAAGCGATAGCAGAACGTGTTGTTCCCGAGCAGGAGGATGTCCTCGGGGCCCTGCGTGGGGACCAGCGTCCGGGCCTCGACCAGCTGCCGCATGAACGCCTTCCAGAGTCGGCCCGCCAGCAGCTTGGGGTCGGTGTCGTTCTCCGTGTACCAGGCGTCTGGACCTCCCACGTCGAGCGCTCGCGCCTCGACCTCCGCCAGCGTCGGCGCCTGGACACGCTCGGCCACGAGGACCTCGGCGCGGCAGAGCTGCTGGAAGACATGGGGATAGCGCGCGCCCCGGTAGCTCCGGACCTGCTTGCGCAGCTCACGCATCGCGTGCGCCTGGATGCGCAGATCCAACCCGTCGCGCAGCGAGGCACGCAGCTCGCGCATCAACCGCTCCCACGGCGCATACGCAAGCTCGCGCGTCCGACTCAGCCGCGCGAAGAAGGACTCCATCTCCGCGAGTTCGCCATGGAGCTGAGGCTCCGCGTCCGGGCGGCGGACAACCACCCACACCGGCGTCCCGCTGCGCTTCAGCGTCGCGGTGTGCACCTGACCGAAGAAGGAGACCCGCACCGGCCGCGGCTCGAACGCCTCCAAGCGGCGCTCCATCATGCTTCCGAGCACGCGGGCGACGAGTTCCTGTGCATCGTCGATGGGACGAGCATCTCCCGTCTCTCCTCCGCCCTCGAGGTGCCGACAGAACTCGGTGGGAAAGACATCCAGGCGTGAGGCGATCAGCTCGCGAGCGCGCCACCAGAAGCCGCCCAGTGAATCCAGACACTGCCGCGCGCGCCGGCCCAGGGACTCCGCCTCTTCGGGCTCCTGCTTCGCGCGCCGAAGCACCCGCACCAACTCGCGGATGCTTCGGCGACGCGCCAGCTCGCGGATGCTCCGGCGCAACCTCCTCCCCAGTCTCGTGGTGGCCATGTCACCCGGAGCAGGGGGCGCTAACCCATCTTGCTACGGAAGACCTTGGCCGCCTTCAACATGGCGCGCTGGCTGTTCGACGACATGTTCTTGAGGGCGCCATCCTTCTCGTCCTTGTCGTCGCGCGCGCTGCGGTCCGCCAACGCCTCCGCCCCCGCCAGTTGGGCGGCGTTCATCGCCCGCACCATCTTGGAGGCCCCCGCCAGCTCCTTGGAGCCCTTCTTGCGCTTGGGCTTCCGCTTGTTCTTGGCCAGGGTGATCATCCCGTCCGTGGGGTGCAGGTAGCTGATCTTCTCGACGGACTTGGCCAGCTTCACTTTCTTGGTCATCAGAGTTCTCCTCGAGCGCTCATGGACAGATGTGGGAACTCAACAGACGCCTAGAACAGCCCACCCAGCGGAGACCTCGAGCGCCTCTTCTTCGGCTTGACGCGGACGAGGACGATGACCGGCTGGGCATTCGCCGCCACCCGCCCGGCTGCCTGCAGGTCCTGGAGCGTCTCGCGGACGTCATCCAGCAACCGCCCCTTCCCCTTGCGCAGCTTCTTGACGGCCTTGGCCTTCTGCTTCCCAAGGTCGATGAACATCGGATGCGCCTCGCTCGCCAGCTTGGCGGTGGCGGGGTCGGCGGTGGAGATCAAACCTTTGGCAGACATCGCTTCTCCTTCGACGGACGGGTGGATTCACTTCACGCGGGAGGGGCCGCCGCCAGCTCGGGCTTCACCGGAGCCGCGGCAACGAGTCCGGCCTTCACGAAGTGCTTGCGGAGGATACGGCTCGCGAGCGCGCCACCCGCGAGGGCGCCCATCACAGTGAAGACCAGCACGAAGGCGCCCATCCAGAAGTTGAACATCGCCGCGCCCTCGAGCCACTTGGCCCGCACGGCGGGCTCCATGTTCGCCGCGAAGCGCTCCGGGTTGATGACCACGACGGAATAATTCCCCACCGCCTCCAATGTCTTGAAGACGATGTAGCCGGTGATGACCGCCGAGAGATTTCGGAACGACTGCACGCCCGCGATGAGGTCACCCAGCAGGCCCGCGAGCAGGATGGGCGGAATGGCCGAGTACATGCCCACCGTCGACACCAGCACCGCGTAAAGGACAGACGTGATGAAGAACACGCCGCGTTTGTGCACCCGCGCCACGAGGATCATGTACAGCGGCGCCATGAGGAACGCCCCCACCCCGCCATTGAACAACCCCATTCCTGGAATGGGTTGCAGGATGGTCTGCATGACAATATAGACCACGAGGATGAGCGCGTTGAAGACGCCGATCGTGATCAAGTCTCGGACATTCAACTTCTGCGTCGCTGGTCGCAATCCCTGCCCCCGGCTGAGAGCGACCGAGAAATCACAGTTTGATTGTGCTTTCTTCTTCAACTCGCGCGGGTTCGTCGCCCGCTGAACATTCTCCGGCCCGACGTGCCTGGTAGCGAACGTTCAGGCTCCCCTGAGTGCATTCGGCCCCACCCGGCGCATCGGCTGCCCAAGCTGAAGACTGTTCATGACCATCACCCTGGAATGACAAGGGATTGCGCGCGCCCGGGGCATCGGGCAGGAACGCACTCGCACATAGGAATCCAGAGGGACAATCACCATGTCCACGGCCGAGGCCACGAGTTACACGTTCCGGGTCGTCAATGCGGATGGGTCAGTCTTTGGCAAGGGGTGCTTCACCCACGAGGGCCCGCCCACGCAAGGAACCGTCACGTTCCCATCGTCGGGGGGGCCCAAGCTCACCGCGCTCTGGTACCACGACCCTCGGGTCGGAACGCTGCAGCTCAAGGACGTGCGCGCGCTCGCATTCGCGCCGGAGCGCTTCGCCCTGGAGCTGACCAGCGCGGACAACGCTCGGGACATCAAGGCGGGAGAGGCCGGCCCCGCGAAGCCCGCGCCGCTGAGCAGCCATCGCAGCGCGGAGGGAGACGCGGCCTCGGCGGGACGGCGGCTGGAGTTCCCGCGGCCCTCGGGCGCGGGAGAGGCGCCAGAGCCGCTCTCCGTCGTCGACCTGGTGGTGGCCATCGACGCCAGCAAGTCCATGGTGGATGAGGCGGTGTCGCTGAGCGAGACGTTCAACGCCGCGGTCGAGTCCTCGCGCATCCACTGCCCCTCGGACTTGCGCATCACCTACCTGGGCGTCGAGGGCACGTTCGGAGGGACGCGCTTCGACACCACCGTGCGGGAGTACCTCACGCAGCATGTCGGGGTGAATGAGGAAGCGCTGCGCAGCCGCCCGTTCACCTGGGTCGCCGGCGGCAAGGTGCGCGAGGACGGCGCGCGCACCATCGAGGATCTCGCCACCCACTTCGACTGGCGCCCCGAGGCCCAGCGCGCCGTGTTCTTCCTCGGCGATGAGGCCATGGAAGGCGGAGGAGACGTCAACGGACGCGACATCGTCGCCGCCACACGGGCCATCCGCGCCGCGCAGCGGGCGAGCGTCCGCGTGCACACGTACCTGGGCACCACGCGCGCCACGGCGTGGGAGCAGGAGGCGCTCAAGTCCGAGTACGCCCGCGTCGCGCGTGAGACTGGAGGCCAGCCCTTCCTGGTGCAGGCATCGCTCCAGGGCTTCCAGCGCATGCTGGAGGGCGTCATCTGCGGCAGCAAGTCCACGGGACAGCCCGAGGCGTGCTGCTGCTGTCAGGCGTCAGTGGAGGGCACGTCGCCCGCCGCGACGCCCGCGCAGCAGGACAGCACCAGCTACACGTTCCGCGTGCTGAGCGCGGATGGGAACCTGTTCGGCAAGGGCTGCTTCACCCATGAGGGCCCGCCCACGCAGGCGCCCCTCTCCGTCCCCAACGCGGGCGGCCCCAAGCTCACCGAGTTCTGGTACCGCGATGCCATCGTCGGCACCGTCAAGCTCGCGGACGTGCAGCGCCTGGCATTCACTCCGGAGCTGTTCGCCCTGGAGTTGATGCAGGCCGACCACGGCCTGAAGGGCGACGGGGCCTCGGTGTCCGCGCCCGGCGCCGTCACCTTGCATCGAGGCGCGGAGGGCGACTTCGCCAGTCAGGCGCGCACGCTGCAGTTCCCCCAGCGCGCCGAACCCACCATCACCGTCGAGGAGGGCGAGGTGACGGTGCCCAGCGTGGACCTCGTCGTCGCCATCGACGCGAGCAAGTCCATGTCGGATGAAGCCCTGGGGCTGAGCGAGATGGTGAGCGGGGCCATCAAGGCCTCCCAGTCGCGGTGCCCCTCGGACCTGCGCGTGACCTACCTGGGCGTGGAGGGCATCTTCGCGGGCACCCGCTTCACCACCACCGTGCGCGACTACCTGCTGAACCAGGCCCACGCGAACGAGGGCGAACTGAAGAGCCGGCGCTTCACGTGGATCGCCGGCGGCAAGGTGCGCGAGGACGGCGCGGCCACCATCGAGGACCTCGCCAATCACTTCGACTGGCGCCCCGAGGCCCAGCGCGCCGTGTTCTTCCTCGGCGACGAGGGACTCAACGCGGGAGGTGAAGCCAAGGCGCGCGACGTCGCCGCCGCCAGCCGCGCCATCGAGACCGCCCAGGCCCAACACGTGCGCGTGCACACCTACCTGGGCACGACCAAGGCCAGGGAGCCCGAGGCGCTCGAATCCGAGTACGCCCGCGTGGCGAAGGAGACGGGCGGACAGGCCTTCACGGCCCAGCGCTCGCTCAGCGGCCTTCAGAGCATGTTGGAGAGCGTCATCTGCGGCAGCAAGCCCGCGCCCCGCGTGACGACCGAGCCCTACTGCTGCTGCCAGGGCGCCCTGGAGGACTTCGTCCCTCCCCGTCCCCCCGCCCTCCCCGTCGAGCCGCCCCCCGTCGCGCCGCCGCCCCCCGTGACGTCTCCCCAGGTCGTCATCGAACAGGGCAAGCTGCGCACGCTCGACAAGGTCTTCTTCGCCAGCAACAAGGACAACGCCGTCAACGAGTCCCTGCCCATCCTCGACCAGGTCGTCGAGGTGCTGCGCGCCAATCCAGACATCCAGAAGCTCCGCATCGAGGCGCACACCGACAACGCGGGCGGCAAGGCCTACAACCAGGACCTGTCCGCGCGCCGAGCGCGTTGGGTGCAGCAGTACCTGGTGCAGAAGGGCATCGTCGCGGAGCGGCTCGAGAGCGCGGGCTTCGGGATGACCCGCCCCATTGACGTCAACACCACGCCGCAGGGACGCGCCAACAACCGGCGCGTGGAGTTCGTCATCGTCGAGTAGCGCGAGGCGCCTCGCTACACGACGAAGTGGTCCACCAGGAAGAGGAACGCGCCGGCCAGCAGGGTGAGCCCCAGCCCCAGCGAGTCCCGTGGGGCCCAGACGAGCGGGCGGTACCAGCTCTTCGCCCCCTCGAACTCCATGCCGCGCGTGAGCGCGGAGATGGAGAGTTCCTCGGAGATGCGCACGGCGCGCATCAACAAGGGGATGACGGTCAACTCCAACGTCTGCGCGGGGTATGCGTAGAAGCGCCGGATGCTGGGCGCCACCCCGCGCAGGCGCATCGCGTCTCGGATGCTCGCGTACTCGTATTGGAGCGACGGCACGAAGCGGATCGCCACGGCCAAGGGCAAGGTCACCTGTCGTGGCACGCGCAGGCGCTCCAGGGCCTGGATGATGGCCGACAGGTCCTCGAGCCTCACGAGGTAGAGCAACAGCAACACGGGCGACGAGAACTTCAGCACCGCGAACGCGAAGAAGCGGCCCACGAGCCCCAGCATGGACACGCTCGTCCCCGCGCGCGCGAAGGTGACGAAGAGCACCAGCGGAACGGCCAGCCACAGGAACCGCGCCACCGTCTGCCGTTGCCCCGCGACCAGCCCGAGCACCAGCACCATCTCCATCAGCAGAATCTGCGCGGTGATGGTGCGCGTGAGGAACGCGCCCAGGCCCACCACCACGAGCTGGAGCAACTTCAGCCGGGCATCCTGCGCCGCATAGGCGTTGGGGACAGGCGCGCTCATGTCCAGATCCACGCGGCGTTGGGGGACACGGGCAGATCCAGGTCCGCGCGCAGCCTCCGCGCGGAGGAGAGGTCCAGCCGGTAGTCCGCGGCCGTGCGCCCCTGGTCGATGCGCAGGATGCGCGGACAGCACTGCGCGAGCAGTTCGTAGTCGTGGGAGATGACGAAGACGACCTGGCCCTGGTCCGCCAGCAGGCGGATCTCCTCGCCCACGCGCTGGAGGTTCGTCGCGTCGAGTCCGCTGGTCGGCTCGTCGAGGAAGAGGACATCCGCGTGGCGCATCGCCGCCACGGCGATGGTGAGTCGCTGCTTCTGTCCGCCGGAGAGGGCCTGAGGATGGCGCTCCGAGAGCCGGTCGATGCCAAAGCGCGCGAGCGTGTCCAGCGCCCGCCTGCGGCTCTCGGCGGTGTCGGGCAGCCCGAGCATCAGCTCCTCGATGACCGACTCGGTGTAGAGCTGGTAGTCCGCGTCCTGAAGCACGAAGAAGGAGGCCTTGCGCCGCTCCTCCGGAGTGAGGACGCGGTAGGCATGGCGGATCCGCCCCGTGCGCTGCGCCACCAACCCGGTGGCCACTCGCGCGAACGTCGTCTTCCCTGAGCCGTTGCGGCCAATCAGCCCCACCACCTCGCCACGCGACGCCTGGGCCGTGACGCCGTGGAGCACGACACGCTCGCCGAACGCGAGCGACACGTCGTGGCCCTGGAAGTGGATGTCGTCCCGGCTCACGGGAGGCAGCGTGCCCAGGCGCGCCTGCGCGAGGTCCACCTGACGAAGCCCCCGCGACTCCAGCGCCGACGGTGGCAGCGCGTGCAAGGCCTGGCGGTCGAAGATCTCCACGATGCGCCCCTGCCGCATGTGGATGAGCTTGTCGAGGATGGCCGCCAGGTAATAGAGCCGATGCTCCGCGACGAGGACGACGGAGCCATCCTGGCGCAGCAGATCGATGATGGTGCCCAGGTGCCGCGTCGCCTGCGGATCCAGGTTGGCCGAGGGCTCATCGAGCACATACACGCTGGGCCGCATCGCGTAGGCAGATGCGAGCGCCACCTTCTGCCGCTCGCCCGTGGACAGCTCGAAGACGCTGCGGCCTCGGAGCGCTTCAATCTCCAACCGCTCGAACGCCTCGTCCACGCGTCGTCGCATGAGCTCGGTGGGCACCCCGAAGTGCTCCGAGGCGAAGGCGATCTCCGACGTCGCGGAGGTGGTGAAGAACTGCGAGCGTGGATCCTGGAACACGCTCCCCACGCGCTGGCCAATCTGCCCGATGGACCACTGACTCACGTCCTGGCCCTGGATGAGCACCGTGCCGTGAAAGGCCCCCTCGAAGAACCTCGGCACCAGCCCGTTCACCACCCGCGTGAGCGTCGTCTTGCCGCAGCCGCTCGCCCCCACCACGACCGCGAGTTCCCCGGCCTCCAGCGTCAGCGAGACGTCCTCCAGGCCATCGCTGTCGCCGCCCTGGTACTTGAAGGAGACGCCTTGTAGCTGCACGACCGGGGGCATGTGCGCGGGGAGGACCGTAACCCCGTATACCTGGGACTTCAAGCCGAGCCCGACGCGCTGGGTGCGATGCCGCTCGCCGCACGCGCATCGCGCACGAAAAGGCAGGCCACCACGTGGGCCGCGGCGACTGTGGCGCGGAGCACAAACGCACCCACAAGCACGGTGAGATTCGTGCAAGCGAGAGACGAATTCTGTCGTGTCAGTGGACTTGCGGGCGAGCCGTGGCCGTTCCGCGCTCGACTCGGTCCTTTCCCCTGGGGAGGGCGCCACCGCGAACGCCGCGGTGACGAACATCGTCTCGTCTCACTTGAGGAGGATCTCGATGCGCATGCGGCCAATCAACTCAACCGTTGTCCTGGGAGCGCTGTTCGCGCTGCTCGCCGGCGGATGTGGAGGGAGTGCGGGAGCAGATGCCGAGTGGGGCACGGGAGGGGCCAACCTGGGAGCCTCGCCGGGCATCGCGAAGGATGGGCGCGGCGTGGAAGACGGAGGCGCCGGTGGCAATGCCCACGTGAGCGTGTGCCACATCCCCCCGGGCAATCCCGCCAACGCGCACACCATCATCGTGGGAGCGCCTGCCGTGGAGGCGCACCTGCGTCACGGCGACACCTTGGGCGCTTGCGGCGGCGATGCCGGCACTCCGACGGACGGCGGCAGTTCCGAAGTGGACGCGGGCTCCGGTGGAGCGGAAGACGGAGGCTCGGCCTGCCTCCCCCAGGGCGCTGAGTGTGACTCCCAGGGCGGCTCCACCTGCTGCGACGGAATGACGTGCAGCGCGGGGCAGTGTTCGCCGGTCATCGGCTGAAACCACCCCGTAGCACGAAAGACTCTTCTTCCCATTCCTTCACCACGTCGTATCACCCAGACGCGGGTGGCTCACCCAGCCACCCGCGCCATACCTGAGTCATTGCCAATGCCAAACTTGCGACACCTCGCTTCTTCTCTCCTGCTGGCGACGAGCCTTCTGTGCCTGGCGGCCTGTGGTGACAACTCCAAGGCGCGTGTGACCGTGAAGCTCACCGACGCGCCGGGCGACACGTTCGAAAAGGCCGTGGTCACCATCTCGAAGGTCTACCTGAAGGGCAGCGCCGAAGGAGACTCGAAGGGAGACGCGAAAGGCGATGTCGTCCTCTTGAGCACGCCCGTGACGACCAACCTCCTCTCGCTGGCCAACGACGCGGCGGATCTGGTGAAGGATGCCGAGGTTCCCACGGGAACCTATCGCGAGCTGCGCTTCGTCATCACGGGTGGCTATGTGCAGGTCAAGCAGGCATCAGGCGGGAGCCGGGTCTACGCCACGTCCACCACGTACGAGGGACTGCCCGCGGGAACGCAGGTGGACGGAGAGCTGCAGATGCCGAGCGCGGCCAGCTCCGGCCTCAAGGTCAAGTTCGACAAGGATGCCGACGTCACCATCACGAGCGAGGATAATCAGAAGGTCATCCTCGTGGACTTCGACGTGGCCCAGAGCTTTGGACACGTGGCGGGCAACTCTGATCGCTGGGTGATGGGGCCTGTCATCAAGGGCGCGGACCTCCAGTTCTCGGGCAATGTGAAGGCCACGCTGAGCTTGGGCGCGGGGGTGACGCTCCCCGGCGTGGGCGACGCGCAGGTCCAGCTCGGCGGGTTCTCCGCGGTGCTGACCAATGAACTGGGCAGCCAGGAGTCCCTCGCCTTTGTCGCGGGCACCAATGGCGTCTACGTCGCGGACTTCAAGTTCTTGCTGCCCGGCACCTACCAGGTGGATGTGGTGGCGCCCGCGGGGGTCTCCTTCACCACGCAGCCGGCGCATCCGCTGACCGCCACGGTCGGCTCGGGCGCGGAGTCCTCTGCCGCGTTCACGTTGACAGCGGTGACACGCTAGCCGCCGAGCCGCTTCGGCCCGCGACGCGCGGTCCGCGGGCCGAAGCCGCCTTCATGTCTCCGCGCGGAAGTTGCGCCCGAGCACGGCCCCGGTGCCCACGTAGTGGCGGAAGACATAGAGCAGCGGCTGCCACTGCTCGACGTCCACGTGGTGTGTCCCTGGCACGGTGATGCGCTCGTGCGCGTGCACCCGCGTGACGCGCAGCTCGGCGATGGCGAACCCTGGAGCGGCGCCCCCCGACAGGACCGTCGCCGAGTGGACGTTCAGCAGGACCGCCTCCAATTGCAGCGGGCACTCGCCCACGCGCGGAGGGGCCACGGTGTCCGAGGCCACCGGTGTGAACCCCGCGCGTTGGAACTTGCGCGGCTCGTGAGAGTAGCCCATCGCTTGCTTCGTCTCGGGCACGGGGTTGCGGCCCGTGGTGGGCGCCAGGGCCTCCACCTGACGCCACTGGGACGCGGCGGGCAGATTGATCACGGCCTCGCGCGTGCGCATCAGGTTGGACAATCCCTGCCCCATCCCGCCCAGCCCCAGCACCAACCGGTCATCCAGCGCCCACGCGGACGACAACGGGCTCAGATTGGGAGAGCCATCCTCCTGGAGCGTGCTCAGCAGCACCACGGGCGTGCCGAAGTAGAGGATTCGAGGAGCAATCACACGATGAGGAGCAAGCGCGGTCATGCGCGCTTCCCTAAGCCCCGAACGGACTGCGATGTTTCGGCCCATGCCGAAGCATCCCCGCCCGCGGCCGGCACAGCCTCGCGCCATGCCCCACCCCATCGACCTGGCGCACCTGGCCTCGCTCATCGGAGATCCCGCTCGCGCGATGATGCTGTCGCGCCTGATGGAAGGCCCCGCCCGCACGGCAGGCGAGCTCTCACGCGACGCGCGCGTCTCGCCGCAGACCGCGAGCGGACACCTCGCGAAGCTCCTGAGTGGCGGCCTCCTGGGCGTGGAGGCCCAAGGCCGTCACCGTTACTACCGCCTCGCGGGCCCCGAGGTCGCACGAGCGCTGGAGGCCCTCGGCCTGCTCGTCCCGCTGCGAGCCGCCCCCATGAGCACACCGGAGCCACTGCGCTTCGCTCGGACCTGTTACGACCACCTGGCGGGCACGCTGGGCGTCGCCCTCGCGGAGGGGATGGAGCGGCGCGGCCTCCTGGAGTCCAGCGAGGAGGGGTTCGCCCTCACGCCGCCCGGCGCTGAGTTCGTCGCCCACTGGGGGGTGGACGTGGAGGCCTTGACGCGGGGGCGGCGCGCGTTCGCGAAGCGCTGCCTCGACTGGAGCGAGCGCCGCGCGCACATCGGAGGCGCACTGGGCGCCGCGCTGGCGGAGCGCCTCTTCGCGATGCGGTGGCTCGCGAGGCGCACGGAAGGCCGCGGCGTGAGGCTCACCGTCGAGGGCCGAACGGGCTTCGAGCGCGAGCTGGGTCTGTCCTGGCCATGAGCCAGACAGCTCCTCGGCCGACCCGCCCCTCTTCCCCTCGCCCGCCAGCCCCAGCCGAGGTGCCCGTCGAAGTCGCAGGCGCAGGACACGAAGCGGAGGCCCCAGCGCGCCACGGCATCATCGCGCGGCCCGGACGGCCCACGGGCGCGCAGCTCACGCGAGCGCCGCGCGGAGCAGCGGCAACGCCCCTTCTCGGATTCGAGCGGAGAGCTGCTCCTCCTCGACAGGACTCAAGGCGCGACATGCGGCGGGAAAGGCCAGCTCCAGGTCGACGCGAACATCGAGGATGACCTCTTCGAGCAGTGGCTCCAGCGGACCGCGTCCCCACTTGGACAGCGCGCTGGCGATGCGCGCGGGATTGATCAACCGTTGAGCCCACGAACCCAACGCATCGACAGACAACGGCTGGTTGGGATTCCACGCCGCGCTCTCATCGAAGCGCCCCTCGTTGAACTCTTCAATCTTCCGCTTGCTGGAGGCACGCGCGCTCGGAGGCGCCGGCAGCTCGCTCTTGATGACGACCCCCTCCGCGATGTTCACCTCGAGCGAAGGCAGTCCCAGCATCGCCGGAACGAGGGAGGGCCTTCGCGTAGGAACAGCGGCGACCTCGGCACGGGTTCCTCGACGAAGCACGGGAGGCGTGCTCAAGCCCGCCTCCTGCGCGGCGGCCTCCAGGTCGCGGTGCGCGATGAGGACTCCCTCATCCTCATCCGAGCGGGCGATGAGTACATCGAAGGGAGCCCAGTGCAACGCGGGCGAATACCAGATGCCCGTCTGCACGGCGAAGAGGCCCGGGACCGAGGGAACCTCCGGATGCGGGTAGTGACCGCCGAAGAGCTCCCCGTAGAAGTACACCCTGGACTGCTCGGCGCGAAGGGACTGGACCATGTGGAGGGCACAGGCACGCAAGCGCGCTCGTAGCAACTGCCAGCCGAAGAACGGCTCGTCCTCACTCAGCCACGCCTTGCGCTTTCCGAAGTGCACCGCGCCACCGTGGACAGCAACCACGAGTTGGGCGCCGTGGATCTTCTCCAGGGCAATCCACGGACCACCGGGACTCGGCTGCGCTCGGTTCTCACCGGCAGCGGGCATCTTGGCATAGGGACGAAAGAGCAGGGTCGGCGCCACGGGCAGGAGCATGACCGAGGCGGACGCAAGAGCCCACCAGGAAACGACCGCCCACAGACTCAGCCCACGTGCGGTTCCTGAAAGGAGCCCAGGGGCGCGTGTAGGCCCGCGAGCAGCCCTCTCTTGAAGCCACCGCGGTCGCGCGTGAACCGCTTCGGGCCGCTGGGTCCGAGCGCTATCATGCCGCCTCCGGAAGAGCGGCAGGGAACCACCGAACCTCGTTGCCAACACGGCCCGAGCAACATCCCAGAGTCTTCCACCTCGACCTCAGGGCGGATCGCGATGCACTACTTGAGCCTCACCGGCGAATTCAAGGCATCCCACGCAGTCACCTTCCCGGACGGCCAGCGCGAGCCACTGCACTCGCACGACTGGTGGGTCCGAGTCTGGGTGAAGGCGCCCGCCTTGAATCACTGGGACGTCATCCTCGACTTCAAGGACCTCCAGAGCATCATCGACCGCGTGTGCCGGGAGCTGCACGACTCGAACATCAACGAGCACCCCTACTTCAAGACGGTGAACTGCACCGCCGAGCGCGTCACCGAGTACGTGTTCAAGCAAGTGGAGTCGGGGCTGCCCGAGGGCGTGCTGCTCGACCGGGTCTTCCTGCGCCGGACCGGTGGCGAGTTGCCCGAAGCCGAGTACGCGCACGCGAGGGACTGACCGCGGAGGCCCCCTGTCTCACTCCGCGCTCGCCTCGCGGAAGCGGGGCGGTTAGAAACACTCCCTGCATGGCGCCTCCTGGCCTCCCGTCCCCCGCTCCCCAGGCCCCCGACTCCGGCAGTGGGGGCGTTCGCGTGAAGGTCGAGGGACTGCGCCGCACCTTCCCGGGCAACATCAGCGTGCTGGCAGGGCTGGACCTGGACGTGGCACCCGGCTCCTTCGTGGCGCTGCTCGGCCCCTCGGGGTGCGGCAAGTCCACGCTGCTGCGGCTGGTGGCCGGACTGGACCGAGCCGAGGCGGGGCACGTCACCTTCACCCCGACGCTGGAGCGCACCCCAGGCGAGCGGGCCCCCATCGCCTACGTCTTCCAGGACGCGCACCTGCTCCCTTGGCGCTCGGTGCTGGACAACGCGGCGCTGCCGCTGGAGTTGACCGGCGTGCCCAAAGCGGAGCGACAGGCCGCCGCGCGGGCCGTGCTCGAACAGGTGGGGCTCGGGGACGCCACGGAGCGCTACCCCGCGGAACTGTCCGGCGGCATGCGCATGCGCGCGTCCCTGGCGCGAGCGCTCGTCACCCATCCTCGCCTGCTGCTGCTCGACGAGCCCTTCGCGGCCCTGGACGAGCTGACCCGCGGCCGTCTGGATGATCAACTCCGCGCCCTGTGGCGCAAGCTGGGGATGACCGTGCTCTTCGTCACCCACTCCATCTCCGAGGCCGCCTACCTCGCCGAGCGGGCCGTGGTCCTCTCACGACGGCCCGCGCGAGTGGTGCTGGACCGAACGCTGGAGCTGCCAACGGAGCGCACCGCCGCCCTGCGCACCGAGGCCGCCTTCGCGCGCGAGGCCCGGCTGCTCAACGAGGCACTGGAACAAGGAGAGCACTGGTGAACCGCTCGACCCTTCGCGCGGCGGTTCCTCCGCTGGTGGCGCTCGTCGTCTTGTTGGCCCTGTGGGAAGGCGCGGTGCGACTGCTGGAGGTGCCGCGCTGGCTGGTGCCCCCACCGTCAGCGATTGGAGCCGTGGGTGCACACGAGGCCAGCGCGCTCCTCGGTGGCGCGATCACCACGGGCCGCTCCGCGCTGGTGGGGTTCGGCTTGAGCGCGGTGCTGGGCGTCCTCGTGGCCGTCCTCCTGGCCTCCTCGCGGATGGTGGAGCGCGCGCTCTACCCGTACACGCTCTTCTTGCAGACGGTGCCCATCGTGGCCATCGCGCCCCTGTTGGTGCTGTGGTTCGGCCCGGGCCCACGCGCGGTCGCGGTGTCATCCTTCATCGTGTCGCTCTTCCCGGTCATCGCGAACACGCTCACGGGGCTGCGCTCGGTGGATCCGTCGCTGCGGGACATGTTCCGACTCTATGGCGCGCGGCGGCTCGCCACGCTGTGGAAGCTGGAGTTGCCCGCGGCGATGCCGCACCTGTTCACGGGGCTGCGCATCGCCTCGGGCCTGTCTGTCATCGGCGCCATCGTGGGCGAGTTCGTCGCGGGCTTCGCCGAGGGCTCGGCGGGGCTGGGAATCCTCGTCCTGGGCGCATACCGTCAGCTGCGAACGGATCTCTTGTTCGCCGCGGTGCTGGCGGCCTCGGTGTTGGGTCTGGTGTTGTTTGGTGCGGTGAGCCTCACGGGTGCCCGGCTGCTGCGGCGCTGGCATCCATCGGCGCAGGGAACATGACTCGATTGGGAGGGATTGGAACGTGAGCCGACGCCTCGTGAAACTGTTGGGCTGCGCGGTGCTGCTCGTGGCCGCGGGAGCCTGCTCGCGCCAGAAGGAGGAGTCGCAGCCGGGCTCCCAGACCGCCACGGCAGCGAGCGCCTCCACGCCAAAGCCAAACACACCGGCCAAGGTGAAGCTGGCGCTCAACTGGGTGCCGGAGCCCGAGTTCGGCGGGTTCTACGCGGCCCGCGAATCGGGGGCCTTCGCGCGTCAGGGACTCGACGTGGAGATCCTCGGCGGTGGAGCTGGCGCGCCGGTGCAGCAGATGGTGGCCACGGGCCAGGCGGAGTTTGGCATCAGCGGCGCGGATGAAATCCTCACCGCGCGAGCCCGGGGCCTGGATGTGATTCCATTGTTCGCGGTGTATCAGACGTCGCCGCACGCGATCATGGCTCACGCCTCGCGCGGGGCGAAGAACATCGCGGACGTGCTCTCATCGGGCACGGTGGCTTTGGAGCCGGGCCTCTCGTACGTGGCCTATCTCAAGAAGAAGTACGGCTTCGACAAGGTGAAGGTGGTGCCCTATGACGGAGGCGTCGCGCGCTTCGTCGCGGACAAGAACTACGCTCAGCAGTGCTTCGTCACCGCCGAACCCCTCGCCGCGAAGCGCCAGGGCGCCACGCCGGCCGTGTTCCTGGTCGCTGACGAGGGCTTCAATCCCTACCTCGCGGTGGTCATCACCCGGCGCCAGTACTGGAAGGAACAGCCCGAGCGAGTGAAGGCCTTCGTGGCCGCAGTGCGCGACGGCTGGCGGACCTACCTGGACAACCCGGGCCCCACCAACGCGGTGATGGCCAAGCTGAACACGACGATGGACGCGGAGACCTTCGCCGCTGCTGCCGAGGCCCAGAGGCCGCTCATCGACACCGAGGCGACACGGTCCCAAGGCCTGGGCACCATGAGCCGCAAGCGCTGGGAGCAGTTGGCCCAGCAACTCGTGGACCTCGGCACCATCGAGCAAGCGCCCGCCCCAGACGACTATCTGGTGCCAGAGTTTGTCAGCGCACGAGACTGAGACTCAACCGACCGAAACAGAACGGCAGGAGAAGGCGCGCTCCGAAGCGCGCCGCCACCTGTCGGCCAGGGCGTCCTTCGTCGCATCCCGCCTGTGAGCCCGATCGAAGTCAGGCGTCAGCGACGGGGAGCCAAGACGATGATCGCCATTCCGATGAGTGCCACGACAGCCCCCGTGACGTCCCATGCGCTGGGCCGTTCTCCTTCGACGAACCAGAGCCAGAGCAAAGCCACCGCGATGTAGACGCCACCGTAAGCGGCATACGTGCGAGAGGCGCCCGTGGGATGGAGCGTCAGGAGCCACGCGAAGACGCCCAGGCTCACAGCAGCCGGGACGAGGAGGAACGGTGAGCGACCTCCGCGCAGCCAGAGAAACGGCAGGTAGCAGCCAACAATCTCCGCCACCGCGGTCAGCACGAAGAGGCCCAAGGCCCGCCAGAAGATGAGCACGCGTCACTCCGCTCCACACCTGAGCTTCGCTGGGAAATGTGGCACCAGAGAGGTGCGCGTCCCCAGCCGAGCCCCTCCACCCCAATCGGTGATCATGCGGGACCGAGGCAGCCCCCCAACACTCAGCAGGAAGCCGCGGTACCCGACCAGCCAAAACTGTCTGGGCAGAAGGCCATAGCCCAGAAATAAGCTGGTGTAGCCCCCATTTCAAACGGACAGGTCACTAACTCATAGGACCCGCCTAGGAATGGACGCGAAGACACACGAAGTCGAAGTCATCCAGCCATCCCGAGCAGGACGCCGTCGACGCTTCAGTGCGGATGAGAAGCGCCGGTTTCTGGAGGAGACGATGGTGCCCGGGCAGAGCGTTTCCTCGGTGGCACTGACCTGCCTACACCGCCCACGAGACACGAGCGTTCGGCGCAAAGCTGGGCCTGCTCATCCGAACAACTCCAGCATACTCACCTGAGAGCAACGGGATGGCGGAGTCCTTCGTGAAGGGCTTCAAGCGCGACTACGTCCAGCTGGCTCGCCTGGACAGTGCGGAGGCCGTCCTCCAACAGCCGCCCGCGTGGTTCGACGAGCAGCATCACCTCTCCGACCGTGTCCGATTTGACGGGGGGGCAACTCCACGACTGCCTGCGGGACCCAACCGGGCATCGTCGCTACTGACCCGTGAAGTGCACCCGCATTGACACCGAGGCCCTCGCACGGGACCGAGACCAGCTCTGGGCAGCGGCCGTCGAGCGATGTCACCGCGGCGAGGAGTGGTGACTGAGCCACGAGGATGCGGCGGGAGTCGAGCAGCAGGCCGCACTCCGCCAGGAGAACTACGGGGACAGCCGGAAGGAGGTCATCCTGAAGTGGCTCCTGGAAATGCCGGCAGAGAAGCGCCCGTCCGACGTGACAATTCTTCAGGTCGGAGTCGAGGCATTCACGCTCCCCCAGCACAGGCCGACCCGCGACGCTCACGGGTGATTGGCGCAGCCCTGAAGGCGCTGGGCCTCACCCGGGGCCAGCGCCGAATGGGGGACGGGAAGCGCCCGCTCGCCTACTACCTGCCGGACGAGCTGAAGAATGCGCCCATGGAGAAGCGCGGCGAGCATCGGTCCGGGTTAGGCAATCCCGCCGGCTACGAGTGAGCCGCGTGTTCGCCGAACAGCCTCTGGATTACGCACCGCCATTTGCAGCTGGCTTCGAAACAACCTACGCAAGCTCACGAACAGTGTCGCGAGCGCCGAGAAGCCCGCCGACGCACTCGGCGCAGAGAGTCGACGATGGCCAGTGGAGATTCCGCCAGAGAGAGCGTGTCCCGAGTCGGCTCACCTGGGAACTCCACAACCCCTTCGAGCCGACCCGTGACCAGTGCTTTGCCTCAGCCGCCGTCGCGTCGGTGCCCTCCACATCTGCGGACACCCTCAGCAGAAAGCCTACTCCTTCTCTTGGATAGGCGAGTTTAGCGTCACGCCGGCAGCTTCATGACGAACATAGGTCGCCTTCTTGCCGCATCCCTGGGCCCCAAACACGGAGCCTGTTCCACGCTCAGTCAGACCAGAAAGCATGACGACATCGATCTGGTCCTTGGGGCAGCCAAGATCGAATGTCGCACGGTCCTTCGTGAGTTGCACACCAGAGGCCAGACAACCGGACATGCTTACCGCAGCCACGACGACAAGAAGCTTTCGAACCATCGCAGACTCCAAGGATGTGTGGGGTACGCCACTACCACATCCCGACAGCAATTTCTAACCCGCAATACGACTCAAGGCCGATCAAGGTGATGTCGTGAGAAATGCCCGCAACACGCCCACTGGCCGATGAGCACGACGCCACCGGGCATGCCCGCACCTACAAGACACTACCTCTTGCCATTGTCCTCACAGGCGACTCGTTGCACTAGCGAAGTTGCAATGGAGCGTAGCGAGCAGGAGCTAAAAGCCGCCCGGTCGAACTGAAGACCGCGCCAATGGAGAAGTGGCGAGCATCGGTTCGGGTTCGGCAACCTCGCCGGCTACGAATGAGCCACTCCCGGAATCCGCACGCATTTAGGGAGAGTGACGCCATCCTGCAACGCACCCACGAACAGCCCCTCCGTCATCGCAGGGGGCATCCAGCAGCTGAGCGTCTCCCAGCTCAAGCGCCACAAGCAGTGCCCGCGCGCGTGGTACTTCGCCAAAGTGCTACGCGTGCCCGAGCCCACCACGGGAGCGCAGCAGGTCGGCACCGAAGGCCACGCGCAGCTTGAGCACTTCCTGTCGACGGGCGAAGACGTGCTCGGAGCCTTTGTGAAGGCAGGCGCGCACCTCCTCCCCTCGCCCGGCCCCGACCTGCTCGTCGAACAGCCCCTCGACGGCGAGCCCCCACTGACGGCGGGCGGCATCCCCTTCACCGGTTTCATTGACCTCGTGGACTCGCGGCGCCTCGCCTCTGACGGCGTGCTGCGCATCACCGACCACAAGTTCACCAGCCGCATCGCCAGCAACGCGGCCAGTGCCGAGCAGTTCGCCGACGCCGACACCGAGCCCGGCCTGCAAATGGTCGGCTATGGCGCGTGGGCACTCGGCCAGGCCAACCGCTTCCCCGGACTACGCGTCCTGGAGCTGGAACACCTCTACTACCAGACACGAGGCCAGCGCCTTGCCGCGTCCGTCGTCGCGACCGGGTCAAGTCCCGAATCGTGTGTAGTCGGTTCGGAGGGGGTACGGGGGAGGAAAGCTCCTTGGCGGCATCATTCAGCGGTGCCTGGGTTTGAAGTCAGCAAGGCCATGTCGAGGTAGCGACGGTCAT
>NZ_JAHNZT010000110.1 GCF_019039035.1 Citreicoccus inhibens
CGAAGGTGGGGCTGCGCGACGACTTCTTCGCGCTGGGAGGCCACTCGCTCCTGGCGACGCAGCTGGTGTCACGCATCCGCGAGTCGCTCGCGATCGAACTCCCGCTGCGCGCCATCTTCGAGGCCCCTACCGTGGAGGCCTTGGCGGAGCGGTTGCGCCGAGGTGCGCCAGGGAAGACGAAGCAACCCGAACTCAAACGAGTGGAGCGGACAGGAGCGCTGCCGCTGTCCTTCGCGCAGCAGCGGTTGTGGTTCTTGGATCAGTTGGAGCCGGGGAGCGCGTTCTACAACGTGCCGGTGGCGGTGCGACTGAGTGGAGCGCTGGATGTTGATGCGTTGGAGCGCAGCTTCGAGGCGCTCGTGCAGCGGCACGAAGTGCTGCGCACTACGTTTGGAACCCACGACGGCGAGCCAGTTCAGCTCATCGCCTCAGCGGTTCGTATCCCGTGGGAGCGCGTTGACCTGAGCGATGTTGCTGCCTCCGAACGCGACGCGGCGATGCGGAGTTGGGTCGCCCGCAGTGCACGGTGTTCGTTCAGCCTTCAGTCCGGGCCGCTCCTCCGTGCGACCTTGTTGAGGCTGTCGGATCGGGAGCACGTGCTGGTGCTCGTCATGCATCACATCGTGTCTGACGGCTGGTCGATGGAGATTCTCGTCCGAGAACTCACGGCCTTCTATGACGCCTTCACGCGAAAGAGCGGAGCCTCGCTGCCCGAGTTGCCCGTGCAGTACGGGGACTACTCGGTCTGGCAGCGCGAATGGCTGACGGGCGGTGTCCTGGGGGCTCAACTGACGTACTGGCGAGCGCAACTGCAAGGCTCCTCACGCGCCCTGGAACTGCCGACGGATCGTCCGCGTCCATCGACGCAATCCTTCCGTGGGTCGATTCGCGCGGTTTCCTGGCCGCTGACGCTGTGGAGCGAGCTCTCCGGGCTTGCTCAGCGCGAAGGCGCGACACCGTTCATGGTGTTGCTGGCGGCATTCCAAGCCGTGTTGTCGCGCTACACGGGGCAGAGTGACGTGAGCGTGGGCTCGCCCATCGCGGGGCGGACTCGGACCGAGTTGGAAGGCTTGATTGGCTTCTTCGTGAACACGCTGGTGCTGCGTGCGCGACTGAGTCGGGACATGACGTTCCGAGAGCTGTTGGCACAAGTGCGAGAGGTGACGCTCGGGGCCTACGCGCATCAGGACGTGCCGTTCGAGAAGTTGGTGGAGGAACTCCAGCCTGAGCGAGACCTGAGTCGCAGCCCGCTGTTCCAGGTGTCGCTCACGCTCCAGAACACACCGGTGTCCGAGATCCATCTGCCCGGACTCTCTTTGACGGGGGTGGAGGCCGAGGAGCACACGTCGAAGTTCGATCTCTCCCTGATCGTGGAGCCGAATCCGACCGGAGCGACCGCCGCGATCAATTTCAACAGTGACTTGTTCGACGCGGAGACGGCGGAGGGGTTGCTGGGGCACCTGCGAGTGCTGGTGGAAGCGGCGGTGGCGCGCCCTGAAGAGAAGGTGAGGGAATTGCCGTTGATGGGGGAGGAGGAGCGGCGGCGTGTGGTGGAGGAGTGGAGCGGGAAGAGAGTGGAGTACCCGGGAGAGGTGAGCCTGGGGCGGCAGTTCGAAGAGGTGGCGGCGAGAAGGCCCGATGCGGTGGCGGTGGCGTGCGGGGGAGAAGAGCTGA
>NZ_JAHNZT010000111.1 GCF_019039035.1 Citreicoccus inhibens
CGAGGTGCGTCGCCACCTTCAGCACCTCCTGCTGCGCCGCATCGGCTACTGCCCGCTCTGCCTACGCCCCGTCCGCTCCCGCGATCCGCCGCGGGGTCCGTCACGCATCTGACCGGGTAGTACTAGGCCCTGTCTGATGGAAGCGCTGATGCCGATTGTTGTCCTCCGTAGGGAGGCAAGCTGGCGAGATGCGCTACGAATTGAACGAGCGGCAGTGGAGGGCCTTGGCCCCTCTACTGCCGCACCAGGGCCGAGGTGGGGCATGGAGAGACCACCGGATCATCCTCAGATCAGGCCCATCCCTCCAGCAGTACCTCCAGCGTCATGCGGATGGCTCCCAGGAAGAGTGCTCGCACGTCGGTGCGCACCTTTTCGTGCGAGGGCACGGCAAACTCGCTATCGTCCACGGCAGGGAACTCCTCGGCCTCCTCGCCAAAGGAGGACCGTCTCGGTTTGGTTTCACCGAGGAGCTTCCCTCTTTCCCGCTCATCCCTGTTCGCCGACTACACACTTATAGGGACACGACCCCATCTCCACCAGTGGCGCAGTTACGGATCGCTTTGGCGTAGGCAACAACTTCGGCGCGCTGACGTTCGCCACCGACACGCCCTGAAGCTGCGTAGAAGGCCTCTCGGCCAGTTCTGGCAGCATCGGGACTGGCCGCGAGCGGATGCCAACCATTGCAATGCAAGTTTGGCACTGCGCGCGCGGGTCCTAACTGGCGAGCGCATCCAGCGGGTGCGTCCTGTTTCTACTCAGGCCGCGACGCCGCGCGCGCCGTCCCAGTCTTCCACTTCGTACAGGAAGCGCGTGCCGCCCATGAGCTTGCGGTTTGCCGACGTGCTCTGCACGAAGACCACGTACTTCTCCAGGCTCGCCGGGCGGATGCGCACCGTCTCTCCCTCCGGCAGGCCGAGCATCTCTCGCGCTCGCTCGCCGCTGTAGAGGTCGCCGGTCTTCCGGTCCATCAACACCACTTCCTTGCGTCCCTGGATGGTCTCCGTCTTGGTGAACTCGTAGAAGCCTCGGCCCGTCTTGAAGCGCAGGCCGTTCTCCTGCACGAACTCCTTGATGGCCGTGTTCTCGTCCACGTCCAGCACCTGGAAGCGCCCCGAGGGCACCGCTCGCAGGTCCGCCTCGCCGTACACCGTCGACGTGGCCCGCTTCAGCATCGTGTTGAACATCGAGTTCAGGCCGCGACTCATGCGGCCCTCGCGCGACACCTCCGCCTCGTACGACTGGAGCTGCGCGTCCGACGACTGCTTGTAGCAAACGGCCAACAGCATGTCGGTCACGTGCGCGAACTGGTCCAGACTCAGGTGGAAGCCCCCCGATTTCTCCGCCAGCGTCTTGTAGAACGACGTCGCGTGGCGCCGGTTCAGCGCCTGCACCCCGTACACCGGTACGCCCATCCTACCCAGCGCGTCCACCTCCTGACGCCAATCCAGACGCTTGGGGTTCTGCGCGGGCGCGTGCGGGACGTCATCCCCAATCAGCACGAATGCCTTCGTGTAGCCCGGCGTCCATGACAAGGACGGTCGTGTCCCTATAAGTGTGTAGTCGGCGAACAGAGGTGAGCGGGAAAGAGGGAAGCTCCTCGGAGAAACCAACCGAGACGGTCTCCCCCTGGCAGGGGAGCCGAGGAGTTCCCGTCGTGGACGA
>NZ_JAHNZT010000112.1 GCF_019039035.1 Citreicoccus inhibens
GCAAAGGCCTTGGCGCGATGCCGGGGACACCAGGCCAAGCTCATTTCCTCGTGGGGCGCTGCGGGGACCGTGGGGGCGCGGATGCGTCAGCTTCTGGTTTGTGCATCCGTGAGGGGGCCCTTGCCGCCATGTCCTCATCGGCTTGGCGTACGCCCTCGTGCGCGGAGGTATCCTCGGCGAGAGCAGGAGGTGCACGGAGTCATGGGAATTGCAGTGGCCTATATTGGCTTTGAAGGACCGGTGCCGTCCTTCGAGAAGCTGCGGGATGTGGTTTCCGAGCGATTAGGGACGCCCGTAGACCTCACCGAGACTCAACCGGGCTTTTGGGTCGGGATGATGGTGCCGGCCAACCGCTTGAGGGGCTTTTCAATTGAGCGTCATGGGCATGCGCTTGCGCCCGAATGGCCCTGCACGACACCTGAGGATGAGCTCCTCCTTCGCGTCCTGGCTGAACTCGGGGGCACGCTGGCCCTCGTCCATTCCCCTGCCCCCCGTAGGGCGAGGAACTGGTTCTCCTTTTCGGGGCCAGTTCCAACACCGGAGCAAGTTGAAGAGCGCCTTTCCCTGGTGACGAGGCGCGTGCCCTCTATGCGGGCCTATGAGTTCCCCAATGGCTACGAACTGCGCGCACCGCTGCTGGTTCCCGATGCTGACGTAGTGACACTCTATGTGGAGCCCTATGGGTTCTATCTGACGGCAGCGGCAAGAGAGCCCGGACATGGCAACTTCATTTGGGACGTCGCTGACGCGTTGAAGTCGCTCGGCGGGACAGAGCTCGACCCCGATTCGATAGACCCGGTTGGGCCATGAGCCTGTGGATGGCGTCCTCGGCAGTGCATGTCAGTACGCGGGCATGGGGGAGAAGCTGCGGGAGGCGGCGTCTCTCTCGGCGCGCGCCGTAGCTTGGGCGAGGACCTCGCCGTCCACTTGGACACTCACCAGGATGGGCGCGCTGGAAGACGAGGCTGGCTGGGAGGCGAGCACCTCTGTCTGGGGACGCGACGCCTGGAGGGCAGCCGCTGCCGGCATGGAAGAGGACTCCAGCGGCCACGTTACCGGCGAGGACGCGGCAGCGGCGGTGATGGGCACGGCGGCAGTGCTGGCGGCGTCCTCGAGGCCGAAGGCGACGGACAAGTCCCGGTGAAGGCTGAGTCGGGCCCCCCGCAGGGATTGCTGCAACCCCGTGTTCGCGCCAAAGAGGCTCGCCACCGCGTCCACCACACCGAGCAGGGTGCCCACCAACTCCAGGAGGACGCCGGAGATGGCATCCACCACGCCGAAGACGATGAGCCTCATGCCTCGCCACGCTTCGGCCCAGTCGCCGGTGATGGCGCCGCTGAGCAACAGCACCACCCCCCAGAAGACGTCGAGGATGCCGGAGAAGGCCGCGAGGGCCGCATTGAGGACGCCCCCCACCACGGACACGACAGCGGAGACGACGGACACCAGCACGCCCACGACAGCGGCGATGTTGCCGATGGCAAACCCGATGGCTTGCCCCATGAGAGTCCACAAGCTGCCG
>NZ_JAHNZT010000113.1 GCF_019039035.1 Citreicoccus inhibens
CGTGAGCGGCTGGGGAACGCCAGGAAGACACGGGAGAGGCGAGGCAAATCCAGCCCCTCGTCGGCGAGGCTGGTGGCCACCAGGACGGACACGCGTCCTTGGCGAGCCTTGTCCAGGAGGGCCTTGCGCTCCTCGCGAGGCACCTCACTCGTCAACGCCGCAGCTGACAACCCACAGGCCGTAAGCCGCTGCGCCAGCAACTTGCAGTGCTCCACCCGCCCCGACAGCACGAGGCACACGTGGCCCGCCCAGGCCTCGCGAGCGACGGCGCCGATGATGAGCTCGTTGCGAGCCCTGTCCTCTGCCAGCGCCTCCAGCATGGGCGCGTAGTCCGCGGCGCGGCCGTAGGGGTAGTCGAACTCCGTCTCCACGACTCGCACCTCCGGCACCACCAGCACGCCGCGCGCGACGAGGTCCTCGTGCGTCACAATCGCCAGAGGCGCCCCCAGGTACAGGCGCAGCAGGGGCGTCAGCCCGTCCTCCCGCTCGGGTGTCGCCGTCAGGCCCAGCCGGTAGCGCGCAGGGCAACGGTCGACAAGGCGGTAGAAAGCACTGGCTGCAATGTGGTGGGCCTCGTCGAGGACGAGTAGGCCGAAGCGGCCCAGCAAGGCGTCGAGCTTCGCCTCGTCCCAGCGCGCGAGGGACTGGACGACGGCCACGGTGACTGGCTTCACGTCCTCCGCCCCAGCGCCAATGAAGCCGGCCTCCAGCCCCAAGCGCTCGCGGACGTGCTCTCTCCACTGGTCCGCCAAATCCAAGGTGTGGACGAGGATGAGTGTCGGCGTGCGCAGACGGGCGATGGCCCCTACTGCGAGCAGCGACTTCCCCGCACCACAGGGCAGCACCGCCGTCCCCTGCGCGGCCTGCACTAGGCGCTCCACGGCCGCGGCCTGGTAATCGCGCAAGGACACCGCCGGCAACTTCGGCAGGCCCTTGGGTGGAAGCACCCGCGCGTCCTCGAAGGACAGCGTCACACCCGCCTCGTCCGCAGCCCGGCGCACGAGGTGAATGGCCCCACGCGGCAGCACCAGCTCGCGCCCCTCCTGGCGGAAGAAGTAGAGCGTCTCCGGCTCACTGCCCGGCCGCTTTCCCAGGCGCAGCAGCTTCCGGTACGCGGGGTTGGGGAGGGAGAGCGCATGGCAGAGGCGCTCCAGCATCATTGGCGGCACCTCGCCCACAGCCAGACGAAGCCCGGCGTCCACGCGCACGCGCAGCGTCCGCGTCGCCAGGGCCGTACCCGTATGGAGCGCGGGCACTGCGCCGACGCTGGAGTCCTGGGCACAAGAGACAACACGTCCCCCGTCCCCGTGCATTGCGGAGAAGTCTTCAACCATTCTTGTGTCCTCGAAGAGGCGCGCAGAGGGCTCGTAGCGAGCCCTCCACGCACGGGGCTACGGCAACCAGTTCAGCGGTGCAGGCTCACGGCCCGAAGGGGTCCACGTCCGCGGCAGTCTC
>NZ_JAHNZT010000114.1 GCF_019039035.1 Citreicoccus inhibens
AATCTGGGCGAGGGATTGACGGCCGCCGTGGGCGAGGCGCTCGCGCCACTGGAAGGCACGCGTCAAGTCGTGGCGTCCGTCCACAGCGACCTCAACGGCGGGCGCTACCGCTCCGAGGAGTGGGGCTTCGTCGCCTTGCGCCTTGGGGCTGCGTTCCGCGATGCCTCCGCCATTCACACACCTGTAAGCAGCTGCGGCGAAGTGGGCGCCGCCACGGGGGCGCTGAACCTCGTCCTCTGTGCGCAGGCTTGGCGGCGCCGGTACGCGAGCGGCCCCCGTGCGCTACTCTGGGGCAGCTCAGAAGCTGGGTTGCGCGCCGCCGCACTGCTGGAAGAGCCACTGTCCGGAAGTGGAGAAGGAGCGAAACCATGGCCAAAGTAACCGTCAATTCCCCAAGGACGCCCGTCACCAAAGGCAGCGCGGGCATCGCCTCGGCCACGCTGCCCAACGTCTGCAAGATGCCGGGCCCGCCGGCCCCCTTCGTGCCCACGCCATTGCCCAACATCGGCGACAGCGGCGACTCCCCTCAAGGGTACTCGAAGACCGTCACTATCAACGAGCAACCCGTCGCCATCGCCGGCGCCAGCTTCGGCAGCAAGGGGGACATGGCCAGCAAGGGGACAGGGGGAGGACTCATCTCCAGCAACACTCACGGCCCGACGAAGTTCATCGGCCCCGGCTCGATGAACGTCAAAATCGAAGGGAGGAACGTGCAGTTGCTGGGCGACCCCATGCTCAACAACTGCGGCCCCTCCGGCAGCCCTGCGAATGCCGCCACCATGACGGGCATCCTCCAGTCCTCCGGCGCCATGGCTGTCATCTACGGCGACGACATCCCGTGTTCGCTCTGCGGGAAGACACACCCCCTGGAGGCGGGAGAAGAGACGCAGACGGCGATTGGGGCATTGTTCGAACGAGTCCAGGAGGCCCTTGATGCTCAGAAGCAGCAGATTCTTGAGTACGCCAAGCTGACCAAGGAGGTACGCAAGAAGCAGTCGACTCTGGAGCAACTAGAGGAGAAGAACACGGACGAACAGCGGAAACTGGGAAAGGGACCAAATCCAAGCCAGCGCGAGGAATTGGCGAGACTACCTAGTGAACTCGCATCATTGAGAACTCGGCTTGCCGCCCTCGAGGACTACTTCCAAACCAGCGCCGTGCTTCGACATAGCCGCAGCACTGGCTCCTACACCAAGGGCTACATGATTGGCGTTATGGTGTGCATATGCCAGAGAGGAAAAAAGCTCGCGGCCAGCTCTGGCCATGCGCCCCCCGGCCTCATCAAAGCCGTGGAGTCTGTCGGTTTCCAGTGCGCAAGTCCTCTCGTGGGCACAGGAGCCCAACAGGAAGCCTGGGACTGTGCCGCCAAACAAATCATAGAGTGGTGTGAGAACCACAGACCCCAACAACTCATTGAGCGACTTTTCTACCCGGCGATTGAAGGA
>NZ_JAHNZT010000115.1 GCF_019039035.1 Citreicoccus inhibens
GAGGGAGGACGGGGCGGAGGGGAAGAGGCTGGTGGGGTACGTGACGCTGGAGGAGGGGGCGGGGGTTGGCGTGGAGGAGTGGAGGGAGGGGCTGAGGAGGAAGTTGCCGGAGTACATGGTGCCGACAGCGTGGGTGGTGCTGGAGGCGCTGCCGGTGACGGCGAATGGGAAGGTGGACCGGAGGGCGTTGCCTGCGCCGGAGCTGAAGGTGGCGGAGGAGGAGTGGGAGGGGGCGAGGACGGAGGAGGAGAAGAGACTCACGCGCCTCTTCGAGGAGGTGCTGAACGTCGAGCGAGTGGGGGTGAGGGGAGACTTCTTCGAGCTGGGAGGGCACTCCCTGCTGGCGACGCAGTTGGTGTCGCGGGTGAGGGAAGAGTTCCAAGTGGAGTTGCCACTGAGGGACATCTTCGAGGCGCCGACGGTGGAGGCCTTGGCGGAGCGGTTGAGCCGAGGAGCGAAGGGGAAGCCGAAGCAACCCGAACTCAGACGAGTGGAGCGGACGGGAGGGCTGCCGCTGTCATTCGCGCAGCAGCGGTTGTGGTTCCTGGACCAGTTGGAGCCGGGGAGCGCGTTCTACAACGTGCCGGTGGCGGTGCGACTGAGCGGGGCGCTGGACGTCGAAGCATTGGAGCGCAGCTTTCACGCGCTCGTGCAGCGACACGAAACCCTCCGCACGACCTTCCGCGAGCAATCCGGATCGCCGACGCAAGTCATTCATGAGGTCTGCGCGCAGCACTTCGCGACCATTGACCTCCGGGCACTTCCCGAGGAGCAGCGAGCTGCGGAGTTCGATCGAATCCTGAAGAGCGAAGCCCAAGGGCCGTTCGACCTGGCGCGAGGTCCGCTGCTGCGGACGACGTTGGTGCGGCTGGCGGAGCAGGAGCACGTGTTGGTGCTGGTGATGCACCACATCGTGTCGGACGGCTGGTCCATGGGCATTCTCATGCGTGAGATGGCGCAGCTGTATGCCGCGTTCATCCAGACGCGCGTCCCTGTCCTTCCCGAGTTGCCGGTGCAGTACGCGGACTACGCGGTGTGGCAGCGCGGCTGGCTCCAGGGAAGCGCACTGGAATCGCAACTGAATTACTGGAAGCAGCAGCTCGCGGGTGCGCCTCGGGCATTGGAGTTACTGACGGATCGGCCGCGTCCCGCGGTGCAGACGTTCCGTGGCGCGACCTGTGCGATCTCCTGGTCGCGGAACCTGTGGGAGGGCGTCCAGTCGCTGGCGCAGCGCGAGGGGGCAACGCCGTACATGGTGTTGCTGACCGCGTATCAAGTGGTGCTGGCGAGGAACGCGGGCCAGGAAGAAGTGTGCGTGGGTTCGCCGATCGCGAACCGGACGAGAGGAGAGACAGAGGGGCTGCTGGGCTTCTTCGTGAACACGGTGGTGATGAGGACGCAGG
>NZ_JAHNZT010000116.1 GCF_019039035.1 Citreicoccus inhibens
CCGCGGGCCAGGTGTCGCTGCCTCTGGCGCCCTCCGCGTCGGCTCCGCAGCGGACAGTGAAGGCCCGCCGAACGGAGTCGGGGGAGTACGACTGGGTGCAGCCCGTAGAGATGTGCGGCCCCGTCCAGCGCCTCTGGCAGGAAGGTGCAAAAGACAGGAGCGTCGCCATTTTCAACATGGTGCGCTTCTTCGCGCATAAGGGACTCGGCCTCGACGAGATTACCGAACTCGTCCTTGAGTACGACCGCCGGGGCCTCGGAAAGCTGAAGGGCCGAGACGGCGTCGGCTATGTCCGCCAGGCCTACGAGAAGGTGATGGCCACCGCCAGCGAGGGTGGCGCCGTGGCGCCGCCCTGCCATTCCCTCCAGGGCATGGGCTACTGCCGCGTCAACCGCGAGCCTGCCGTGCGCTGCGAGTTGTACGACGTCGTCTTCGATATTGAGACGGCGGTGGAGCGCCTGGCCTCGGTGCCGGCCCAGGAGGTGGAGTACCGCCTGAAGCCGATTCTTGAGGCGATTGCCCACCGCCCTCCCTCGGCGCAAGAGAAGTACCTGGCGCTGTTGGAGGTGCGCACGGGCCTGCCCGCCCAGAAGCTGCAGCTGTCCATGGCCCGCGCCGTGCGGACCCAGGCCACAGGGGAGGGTGCCGACTCCAAGGGCGGCGGGAAGGGCAGCAGCGGTGACGACACCATTGACGGCGAAGTGTACGAGGACGCGTACTGCTACTTCACGGTGACGCAGCGGGGAGAAGCGAAGGCGATTTCCTCCTTCACCTTCACGCCGACGGCTCTCGTGGAGACTGAGGAGGGGGAGGTATTCCTCGGCGAAGTCCGCACGGACAAGGGCGCCGAGGTGGAGGGCGCGCGGCTGCCGCGCAAGGCCTTCAACTCGAGGAAGGAGCTGCTGCACCACCTTCCCTCCGTCCACACTCAGTGGACGGGCAGTGACAACAACGTGCAAGGACTTCTTCGCGTGGTGGCGCGCCGGCCCGTGCCGCGGCTGCCAGGCACCGCGACGCTGGGGGACTTCAAGCGGGGGGCGCACCACGTCTGGGTGGCGCCTGGGTGCACCATTGGGGTGGGGGGCTTCCTCTCGGATTCCCCCGTGGCGTACCTGCCGAATGGCACCTCGCTGGAATCGCGCATTCGGTACGAGGCAACGGACGAAGACACCTTTCACGACGTGGCGAGCACGGTTTTCGAGTGTCTCCTCAAAATCAACACGCCCCAGGTTGTGCTCCCCATGCTGGGGTGGTTCTTCGCGACGCCGATGAAGCCGCGCCTCATGGAGAAGGTGGGCTCCTTCCCGCTCCTCTTCATTCACGGCACTCAAGGCAGCGGCAAGTCGAGCATGTGCACTGAAGTCTTTTGGCCCCTCTTCGGCGTGCCAGGCGC
>NZ_JAHNZT010000117.1 GCF_019039035.1 Citreicoccus inhibens
CTGCTCGTCGAAGAGGACGTACTTGTTGTCGACGAAGCACACCTCCCTCGGGCACGGCTCGCCGAGGAAGACGACGACGGCGGTGTCTCCGTCATTGGCGAGCTTCAGCCAGGCGCCGCCCTGCTGCTCATGCTGCTTGGCCATTGCGGCCGTCTGCTCCCACATGTTCGCCATGGCTCTCAACCCTCCCTCAGGCAGTGCGTCGAGCCGTGCTGACGCCGGTACACCGAGAACAACTCGGTGCCGTCCTCCGCGAGGCCTGCCGCCTCAATGTTGAAATCCGCCTCGGCGTCCACCACGTCCTGGAACTCCCACCGGCGGAAGAGGCCCGGCAGGCGCACATAGTCGTTGTCCTCTGAGCCAGCGCACTCACAGCAGTGGCACGCCTCGCGTCCTGCGGTGTCCCCCCCTGCCTGGGCACCGCCAACCACGCGAACGTGGCGGGAAATGAGGCGCAGGAGAGTTTCCTCGCGCTCAAACAGGTTTCTCGCGTCTGTCTTCATTCTCGTCCTCCGGGCATGGGTGGCCCGCCTGGCAATAGAGGGGCGTTGCTGTCCATGGAGGTGGACAGGCAGTGCGCACCCGTTCCTGGAATGGGGCCTGGGTAGGCCCCTCAATTCAGCTCAAAGCCCGGTGGCCACAATTCGGGGACATCGGCCGTCCACCACCACGCCACCGTGGCACTCCCTGTCCCTGCGCACTCTCAAGCTTGCCGAGGTTGTTTCACGTCTCACACGTACTACAAGCACCCCCTCGAGCCGATTTGGGACAGGAAATCTTTCTCGGGGATTTTAAAGGCCATTTTCCGAAGCCGGCCGAGGGCACGGTGGAAGCGCTTGCGCGCCGCTGCGGGGGCGAGCCCCAGGCGTGCCCCCACCTCCGCATAGCTCTCCTCCTGGACGAGGACGGACATCACCAACTCCGTGTCCTCTCCCGCGAAGGGAAGCAGCCATGCGCGCAGCGCTCCCAACTCTGACTTCAAAGAGAGGCCCCCAAAGACGTCATGGGCGGAAGGCCCATGCGCCTGGGCCCATGGCACTGCCTCTGCACTCACGACTTCACCGCAGGCTGCTGACTTCCGGGCCCGGAGCATGGCCTTCATGACGTCCCTCTCCGTCCCCATCACGAGCGTCGCGGCAACACGACGAGTCCGCCGCAAGTCGACGCGAGCCACTAACGAAGTGAAGGCGAGGGCCAGGGCCGCGGTGAGTTCGTCCTCAGTCTCGAAGCTCCGAAGGCGCCGGCGACGAATGGCTCCGAGGGCCGGCCACA
>NZ_JAHNZT010000118.1 GCF_019039035.1 Citreicoccus inhibens
GCCATTGCACACCGCAATGCCGTCTCCTTCCTCCACTGGGCCCTCTCCACCTTCTCTCCCTCCGAGTTGCAGGGCACCCTCGCCTCCACCTCCCTCAACTTCGACCTCTCCGTCTTCGAGCTCTTCGTCCCCCTCTCTTGCGGCGCCTCCGTCATCGTCGCCCGCAACGCCCTGCAGCTCCCTGAGTTGAAGGACGCCTCCCGCGTCACCCTCATCAACACCGTCCCCTCCGCCATCGCCGAGCTGCTTCGCCAGGGCGGCGTCCCCTCCTCCGTCCGCGTCGTCAACCTCGCTGGCGAAGCCCTTCCTCGCGCCCTCGCCCAGGCCGTCTACGCTCTCCCCTCCGTCCTCAAGCTCTTCAACCTCTACGGGCCCTCCGAGGACACCACCTACTCCACAGGCTCCCTCGTCTCTCGCAACGAGACGCCCCTCATCGGCAAGCCCCTCTCCAACACCCGCGCCTACGTCCTCGACTCCTCTCTCCAGCCCGCCCCCATCGGCGTCGCTGGCGAGCTCTTCCTCGCTGGCGATGGCCAAGCGCGTGGCTACCTCCTCCGCCCGGAGCTCACCGCAGAGCGCTTCATCCCCGAGCCCTTCGGCCCTCCCGGCAGCCGCATGTACCGCACCGGCGACCGCGCTCGGTTCCTCCACGACGGCCGCCTCGAGTACCTCGGTCGCGTCGACCTCCAGGTGAAGGTCCGCGGCTTCCGCATCGAGCTCGGTGAAGTCGAGGCCGCTCTGCTCTCCTCCTCCTCCGTCAACGACGCCGTCGTCGTCGCTCGCGAGGACATCCCAGGGGACAAGCGCCTCGTCGCCTACCTCACCTCAAAGCACGACGCCGACGTCTCCGCCGACGCTCTCCGCGCTCACCTCAAGCAGCGCCTCCCCGAGTACATGGTGCCCTCCTCCTTCGTCGTCCTGGAGGCCCTCCCCCTCAACTCCAACGGCAAGGTCGACCGCAAGTCCCTCCCTGCTCCCGAGGCCCCTCGCTCCGAGCGCCAGTACCTCGCACCTCGCACTCCCATCGAATCCGCCCTCGCCAGCATCTGGTCCGAGGTCCTCAAGGTCCCCCAGGTCGGCGTCCTCGACAGCTTCTTTGAACTCGGTGGCCACTCCCTCCTCGCCACCCAGGTCATGTCTCGCGTCCGCACGGCCTTCGCCGTCGAGCTGCCCCTCCAGGCCTTCTTCGAGACGCCCACCGTCGAGGCCCTGGCCCGTCGCATCGA
>NZ_JAHNZT010000119.1 GCF_019039035.1 Citreicoccus inhibens
CTAAACCGAGGGTCGTGATTCGCGATCAGGTTGAGGGGCGGGCAAGCGCGAGACGAGCGGGAAGAAAGAGCAGGGGCACCTCTCGTTCGGCTCTGTGTGCGCAGAAGACCTGAGAGCGAGAAGGCCCTGCCCCAGGGCAAAGGTAGGCAGTGGTTGAAGAGAAAGCGGCGGCAAGCGCTGCTTCGGTGGGCAGCCCGGAGCGGCTGCCCACTCACCTACCGCAGATGCCTGGCAGTAGCGGCCGTGGGACGAGGGGCCTCGTGCCATGCCGTCGCCCGAGCCCTGGAGTGCGCGACTTCGACGGTGGTGGGCGCGGTGCGTCGCTACCGAGAAGGAGGGCGGCAGGCGCTTCGAGACAGGAGGGAGAGCAACGGCCGCCCCAAGGTAGACAGCACGTTCCGCGAGCGGTTGGCGCGAGTCCTGGCGGGCACGCCCGAGGATTGGGGCTGGTGTCGTCCAACGTGGACGCGGGAGTTGCTGTGCCAGGAGATGGCGCGCCGAGGCCTGGTGCGCGTGTCGGTGGCCACCATGGGACGCGCACTCGCCTCCCTGGGGGCGCGGCTCAAGGCGGCCAAGCCCATCGTCGAGTGTCCTTGGCCCGGGTGGAAGCGACGCCGTCGACTCCACGAGTTGAGGTGTCTCGCGGTGCATGGCCCTGACAAGGAGCCTGTTCTCCACGTGGACGAAGTCGACATCCATCTCAACCCCAAGGTGGGACGGGACTGGTGTCTACCTGGGCACAGACGCGTGGTGGTGACGCCCGGCAACAACCAGAAGCGATACCTGGCGGGCGCTCTCAATGTCCGCACGGGAAAGCTGACGTGGGTGGAGGGACGGAGCAAAGCCAGCGCACTCTTCATTCAGCTTCTCTGGCGTCTGGCGAGTGCCTATCGGCGCGCTCGCCGCATCCACCTCGTCCTCGACAACGCCGCTGTCCACTCCAGCAGGAAGACTCGCAAGGTGCTCGCGCAGCTCGGCGAGCGATTCGTCCTCCACTTCCTGCCGCCCTACTGCCCCCAAGGCAATCGCATCGAGCGTGTGTGGCTCGACCTGCATGCCAATGTCACCCGAAATCACCGCTGCCGCACCATGGCCCGACTCATGGCCCGGGTGCATGCCTACCTCGCCGCTCGCTCCGCCCAGTGCTTCGCCAGTCCATTCCTGCGCCGCACCGACCTCAGGCGCACCGCCTGAGGCCGGACGAGAATTACGATCCTTGGTTTAG
>NZ_JAHNZT010000011.1 GCF_019039035.1 Citreicoccus inhibens
TGGTGTTGTGTGAGGCCACGTCCCAGGCGCCCGCGCCCACGGAGGCGCATCCACCCGTGGCTCGCGCTGCGTCGCCGCGCGACTCCGCGTCCACCCGAGAGTCCGCCGCCCCGTCGTCGAGCGCGCACTCGGAGTTGGAGGATGATCTCGCGCTCTACAGCGCCGAGGACACCCTGGCGCTGGCGACGCGCCACGAGGAGAAGGTCCGGACCGTTCCGGCCATTGGCTCGTCGTTCGGCCGGGATCAGCTGCGCGCCCTGGGCGCGAGGACCGTGGCGGACGTGCTCGATGTGGTGCCGGGCCTGTCGGTCAGCCGTGACGTGCAGGGCTTCCATCGCACCGCCATTCGCGGCCTGCGCAGCGACGCCGAGGTGCTCTTCCTCCTCAACGGGCACCGGCTGAACAACTTCTTCGACGGCAAGGCGCTGATGAACCTGCCGGTGGAGAACCTGGAGCGCATCGAGGTGATCCGCGGCCCGGGCTCGGCGCTCTATGGCGCGGGCGCATTCCTGGGCGTGGTCAACATCGTCACGGACCGCTCCGAGGGCGTCCGCATGTCGGCGTCGGGGGGCGGCTTCCCTCAGGATGGCGGAGGGCTGGCGCTCACCACGGATGGGCATCTGTCCGCCGCGACGACGTCGGGCGAGCTGCGCCTGTATGGCGACGCGGACGTGTGGCACCAGAATGGCGATTCGAAGGTCATCGAGCACGACTCGCTCGATGATGAGTCGCTGACCCAGGGACTCCGCGATGTGTTGGTTCCGGCGGGCCACACGCGCGACAACCGGTTCCTCGTCAACGTGGGGGGCGGCGCGAGCTACAACCTGGGGGGCGCCGGAACGATGGGCGCCTCGGTGCGCTTCCTCACCGAGAAGCGCGGCGCGCTGCTGGGCCTCTTCGACACGGTGGGCGAGGACTCGGAGCTGCGCTGGAACGTGCTCCTGGCGGACCTCACGTGGGAGCGCGACCTGGGCGGCAACGTCCAGCTGCGCGCGCGGGCCGCGTATGATCAGCAGTCCACCGATCGCCTCTTCCAGCTGACGCCCAAGGGCTTCCGCACGGGCGATGGCGGCGATCAGCTCTTTCCTTCGGGGCTCCGGGAGCAGACGCGCGTGCTGGTGCGCACGCTGGCGGGCACGCTGGACGCGGATGTCGCGGTGGCACAGGGCAACCGGCTGACGCTGGGGCTGGTGGCCGAGCAGCAGATGCTCGCGCGCTACGACTACGAGACGAACTACACGCTGGACGGGAAGCTGCGGCCCGCCTTCGCGGTGCCCGAGGGCGTGGTGGACCTGACGCAGCTGGCGAATGGCGCGGCCACACGGCGGCTGACGGTGGGCCTGTCGGCCCAGGACCAGTGGACGGTCATTCCGGCCCTGACGCTCACGTTCGGGGTGCGCCTGGACGCCACGCAGCTCCCGACGGTGGATGGCGCGGGCGTGCTGAACGGCTCCAAGTTCGTGCCGCGGATCAACCCGCGCATGGGCCTGGTGTTCTCGGCCACGGACGCGTTGGTGCTCAAGGCCCTGTACGGGCGTGCCTTCCGCGCGCCCACGCCGCAGGAGCTGGTGGAGCGCATCCCGGACACGACCTACAACCAGGGTCGCTTCGAGGGTGACCCGAGCCTCCAGCCGGCCACGGTGGACACGTTCGAGCTGGGCGTGGACCTGGTGCAGACGGCGGGCGATGCGCGCGTGCGTCTGCGCGGCAACGTGTTCCTCGAGAACTTCGCGTCGCCGATTGTTCCGGTGGATACCACGGGCAACATCGTCCCGCTGGAGAACCGCGAGCTGGGCGTGCGCGTGTACGGCGTGGAGGGCGAGGCGCGGCTGGAGGCGTCCCGTCGCGCGGCGGCGTGGATCAACGCGAGCGTCTCGCGCGCCCAGGACCTGGAGCTGCCGAGCCAGTCCCGCCTGCTGACGGACGTGCCGCAGGCGCGCTTCAACGCGGGCGTGTCCATGCCGATTGGCGACTGGGTGAACTTCGACGTCATCCTTCGCTCCGGAGCCGAGCGCCGCAACAACAGCCGCTCCACGCTGGAGCTGATCCGCCGCTACAAGATTCCCGCCTACAGCCTCATCACGGCGCAGCTGCGCACCGAGCCGCTGATGGACCACTGGGAAGTCGCCCTGGTGGCGCAGAACCTCTTCGACCACGACTTCCGGGACGATGTCCCGCGCCCGGACCGCGTCACCGGATTGCTGCCGCGTGAGGGAGTCTCTGGCTATCTCACCGTGAGGGCCCGCTACTGATGGAACGCCGTCCACTCTTCACCGCGTTGGTGCTCGCGCTCTGCGCGCCCGCCCTCGGCTGCCTCGCGTACAACGACTCGTGCACCCCGCTCGTGGATGACCCCGACGCGGTCGTGGGGTACCTGGGAGAGGATGTCTTCCTGGACAAGCCCTTTGCCCGCCACGCGAACAACGCGCTCGGGCAGCTCTCCGCGGATGCCTTGCTGCACGCCGAGGATGGCTCGTCCAAGCCCGCCGAACTGGGCGTGGTCAACGGCGGCTCGCTGCGCGCGGAAGGGCTGTGCGTCACGCGCTCGTCCGTGCGCAAGGGGCCGCTCACGGACGGCGTGCTGCACGAGATCATGCTCTTCGAGAACCTCGTGGTGACGGTGGACCTCACCGAGAAGCAGCTCGTGGAGGTCTTCGAGAACTCGGTGGGCGCGCTCTATGCCGAGGGCCAGTACATCTCGTCGCCCTCGGGCGCGTTCCTCCACGTGTCCGAGGGGACGTCGGTGCGCGTGGACTGCTCGCATACCAAGGGCCAGCGCATCCGCGAGCTGAAGGTGGGCTCGCGCGTCGTGCAGATTCCCGCGCGGACGGATGAGTCCATCCGCTACCGCGTGGCGATGTCCGCCTTCTTGTTGGGAGGAGGGGACGGCTACGGCGCCATCCTGGGCAGCGTGGGGCAGGACCCCTCGCGCAACCCCGTGCAGGCCCGCAAGCTGGGCGGCACGGACGTGAACCTCACGGCGGCGTACATGAAGGAGAAGTATCCGAACGCGTCGCAGGCGCTGACCGAGGCGCCGCGTGTCGTGTTCGAGAACTGCGCCCTGCCGGTGCGGCCCGCCACGCGATAGCGAGGTGGCGGGCCGGCGGAGCGGGGGAACCTCAGGACTTCGGGGGCTCGCCCGCGGCTGCTGTCGCGACGACAGGGGCCGAGGATGCCGTGGGCGCGGGCGCCGGGGCCGCGTGCCGAGGAGGCAGCGGGCTCAGCACGTCGTTGACCGAGGGCATCTTGCGAATGTCGGCCCGGGCCACCTTCCACGCCTGCTGCACAATCCACGACAGCGAGCGATCCTGTCGGTTCGCTTCGCGTTGGATCTCCTCGAGCATCTCCTCGGGGAAATACAGCGACTGCTTGCGGTGGTCCGTGGTGGCCATGGCGTCGCTACTCCTCGCGCGGATCCTGCCGCTCGTCGCCAGTCACGTCGTTGACCGCAGGGAATGACTTGATGCGCTCACGGGCGATCTTCCATGCCTGCTGCACCACCCACGAGAGCGAGCGGTCCTGCCGGTTCGCTTCCTCCTGGATCTCCTTCAACATCTCCTCGGGGAAGTACAGCGACTGCTTGCGCTTGTCGGTGCCTGCCATACCTGAGTCTCCGGGTCCGGGGCGGATTCGAGGTGACGACCTGAACACACCGGGGCCGTTATCCGACAGACGCCCTGAAGGGTCAACGGTTTCGGAGGACTCGTGCCGTGCCCCCGGATACTGAACGTTCAGGCACACGCGGGCGTGCAGCGGGGCGCGAAAAGGGGGGCGCAAAAGGAAACGCCCCGGACCTCGGGGACGAGGACCGGGGCGTCTCGGAAAGAGGGACCGCCGAGAGCGAATCTCTCAGCGGACCCGTGGGCCCAGAGGGGGAGGGGGGGGACCCCTAGGCCCAACATCCAGAAATCAGAGCCGTTCTTTCAACACGCGGGGTGGCGCGTCCTATTTCCACCCAATCCGCGCCCGGTGTGAGGATCATAAGAATCCTCCCCCTCTGCCTTCAACCGACGGCGCCTCTGTAACCTTGTTACCGGACACTCGATTCCGAAGCTGTTCGATGCCCCTCACTCGTCCCGCCATCCGACTGCTGTTGAACACCCTCTCGCGCGCCTATCGGCGTCACGGGCTGGAGGGGCGCGGCGTGCTGCTCGCGGTGTCGGGCGGCGCGGACTCCACCGCGCTGTTGGTGGGCACCGCGCGCGTGAGCGAGGCGCTGGGGATGAAGCTGGAGGTCGCCACGCTGGACCACGGCCTGCGGCGCGAGGCCACGAGCGAGGGCGAGGCCGTCGCGCGCCTCGCGTACGGGCTGGGCCTGCGCTGCCATCGCCGCGCGCTTCACCTGGAGGCTGGCGCGGGCGTGGAGGCTCGCGCGAGGGCCGCGCGCTACGAGGTGCTGGAGGCGCTGCGGCGCGAGCGTGGGCTGGCGGCGGTGGCCACGGGGCACACCGCGGATGATCAGGCGGAGACGCTCCTCATGCGCCTGGCGCGGGGCAGCGCGCTGCGGGGCGCGCGCGGCATCCATGCGGCCGGGGGGGCGCTCGTCCGACCTCTGCTCGAGCGCACGCGCGAGGACGTACTCGCCTTCCTGCGCGAGGCGGATGTCGCGTACTTCACGGACCCGATGAACGCGGACGCCACGCTCTTTCGCACGCGCATCCGGCAAGGGGCGCTGCCCGCGTTGTCGGCCGCGGCGGGCTTCTCCGTGACGCGCCACCTGGCGACGTTCGCGCGGGTGGCGGCCGAGGACGACGCGCTCCTGGCCGCGCTCGCGGACGCGGCCTGGGAGCGCGTGCGGGTGGCGCCCGGCACGCTCGATGCGGTGGGGGTCAGGGCGCTGGAACCGCCGCTGCGCCGGCGCGTGCTCGCGCGGCTGGTGGCCGAGGCAGGGGCCCTGGTGGACCACGCGACGCTGCTGCGCGCGGACGAGGCCGTGGCGCGGGGTGGGTCCACGGCGCTCAGCGGCGGGCTGCGGCTGAAGGCGGCGGGAGGTCGTGTGCGGTGCGCGCGCCCTCCTGGGGTGGCGCCCGCGCCGTTGCTGCTCGCGGGGCTGGGGGCGCAAGGCTCGCTCGGCGAGACGGGCTGGCACTTCTCCATCGAGCCCACGCCGCCTCCCGCGGGCATGGCGGGGCTGGCACTGGGGCCCGGCACGCGCTGGCCCCTCACCGTGAGGACCCGCCGGCCGGGCGATCGAATTCGCACGGGGGCGGGACAACGCAAGCTGCAGGACGTGTTGGTGGATCTCCGGGTGCCGGAGGAAGCGCGTCATGCGCAGCCGGTGGTGGCGGACGCCGCGGGAACGGTTATGTGGATTCCGGGCGTCCTGACAGCAGTGCCCACTGCGGCTGCTTCCGGACAGTACATCTGGGCGTCTCTCGCGGCCGCGAGCAATCACGAGACGCCAACGTTATAGAGTGGAACCGTCGCTTCAGGGGATGGCCGTGACCCCCTAAATAGTTGAGGGCTTTTTGCTGTTGCTGATACGGTCCGTCGCTGGTTGGGTCGTTCTGACAGGCGCCGGGCAACTCATGAAACAGGCTGGGTTTTTTGCCCAGCGCGGCCCTCATCCCGCCGAGTACCGAAAGGGCAGCTGACACGTGCGTTCGACCTACAAGACCATCGGGCTCTGGGTCATCCTGATCGTCCTCTTCGTCGCCTTCTACAACTTCTTCTCCCAGGGCAGCGACCAGGTCCAGGAGCCCACCTTCACGCAGCTCCTCACGAAGGTGGAGGAGAAGAAGGTCCGGGGCGTTTCGATCAAGGGCAACACCTACTCCGGCACGTTCGTGGACACGAACGAGAAGTTCCGGACGACGGGCCCCGCACCGGACGTGGCCGTGCTCAACCAGCTTCGCGCCAGCAACGTGGACGTGAAGTACGAGCGCGAGGAGCAGAACAGCCTCTGGCTCACCATCCTCGGGCAGTGGATGCCCGTCGTCTTCCTGTTCCTCTTCTTCATCTTCTTCATGCGCCAGCTCCAGGGCGGCAGCGGGAAGGCGATGACCTTTGGCAAGTCGAAGGCGAAGCTGCTGAGCGAGAGTCACAACAAGGTGACCTTCGCGGACGTGGCTGGCGCCGACGAGTGCAAGGAGGAACTGGAGGAGATCGTCGCGTTCCTCAAGGACCCCAAGAAGTTCACCAAGCTGGGCGGCCGGATCCCCAAGGGCGTGCTGATGATGGGCTCGCCGGGTACGGGCAAGACGCTCCTGGCGCGCGCGGTGGCCGGTGAGGCCGGTGTGCCGTTCTTCTCCATCTCCGGCTCGGACTTCGTGGAGATGTTCGTGGGCGTTGGCGCCAGCCGCGTTCGCGACCTGTTCGAGCAGGGCAAGAAGAACGCCCCCTGCATCATCTTCATCGACGAGATCGACGCCGTGGGCCGCCACCGTGGCGCGGGCCTCGGCGGTGGACACGACGAGCGCGAGCAGACGCTCAACCAGCTCCTCGTGGAGATGGACGGCTTCGAGTCCAACGACGGCGTCATCCTCATCGCGGCCACCAACCGTCCCGATGTGTTGGATCCGGCGCTCCAGCGCCCGGGTCGCTTCGACCGCCGCATCGTGGTTCCGCGTCCCGACCTGAAGGGCCGACTGGGCGTGCTGAAGGTGCACACCCGCCGCGTGCCGCTGGCGCCGGATGTGGAGCTGGAGGTCATCGCTCGTGGAACGCCCGGCATGACGGGCGCGGACCTGGAGAACCTGGTCAACGAGTCGGCGCTGATGGCCGCGCGTCAGAACAAGGAGCGCGTGGACCTGAGCGACTTCGAGGCCGCCAAGGACAAGGTGTTCATGGGCCCGGAGCGCAAGTCCATGATCATGACCGAGAAGGAGAAGCGGAACACGGCCGTCCACGAGGCGGGCCATGCGCTGCTGGCCAAGCTCCTCCCCGGCTGCGACCCGCTCCACAAGGTCACCATCATCCCGCGCGGTCAGGCCCTGGGCGTCACGTGGAGCCTGCCCACCGAGGACCGGCTCAACGGGTACAAGAAGCAGATCCTCGACCGCATCGCCATGATGATGGGCGGCCGCATCGCCGAGGAGCTGATGTTCGACGAGATGAGCAGCGGCGCCTCCAACGACATCGAGCGGGCGACCGAGACGGCGCGCGCCATGGTGTGCCGCTGGGGCATGAGCTCGAAGCTGGGGCCCTTGTCGTTCGGCAAGAGCGACGGCGAGGTGTTCCTGGGCCGCGACTTCAACTCGTCCAAGGACTACTCCGAGGACACCGCGCGGCAGATTGACGCCGAGGTCCGTGAGATCGTCATGGACTGCTACAACCGCGGTCGTCAGACGCTCACGGAGCACATGGAGGCGCTCAAGCGCGTCTCCGAGGCGCTGGTCGAGTACGAGACGCTGGATGCCGAGGACGTGAACATCCTCCTCCAGGGTGGTCAGCTCACCCGCGAGCGTCCGCCGCCCCGCATCAACGCGCCGCCCAAGGCGACGGAGAAGAAGGACAAGCGGAAGATCCTCGACGCGCTCGAGGGGCTCCCGAAGATGGAGCCGGGTAAGGCGTAAGCCGCTCGGAGCCGCTGCATGAACGAAGGCCCTTCCCGAGTCTCGGGAGGGGCCTTCTGCTTTGTCGCCCTGGATTCCTCGCTGGAGTTGCCGCCGCCATGATTCGCGCCCGCCCCATCTGCCTCGATCGCCCCGAAGACCTGGAGCTGGCCTTGCGTCGCATGGGGCTGCCGGTGGCCTTGCGTGAGTCGTCGCGCGCGACGCTGCCCCATGCGCACGTGCTCCTCACGGGGCTGACGTCCCACGAGGAGCGCTTCCTTCAATCGCTTGCAGCGAACCCACGGGGTCCCGGGCGCGAGGCGTTTCCGGCGTGGATGCCGGGGGCGCCGGATGCTCGGCCAGGGACGGGCTTGCTGTCGGGGAGTCGCGCGCGGCTCGAGCGGCTCGTGGCGGAGGCTCGTGGGGAGGGTGTGCTGTCGGAGTTGGTGCTGGCGCTGGTGCGCGTGCTCGAGGTGAGCGCTCCGCTCCCGCCGCTCGTGTTGGGCGGGCGCACGTTTGAGCTGGGCTCCCGCACGCATGTGATGGGCGTGGTGAACGTGACGCCTGACAGCTTCTCGGATGGCGGGCGCTACTTCGGCGTGGAGGCGGCCATCGCGCGTGGGGTGGCGTTGGCGGAGGCGGGCGCGGACGTGCTCGACGTGGGAGGAGAATCCACGCGCCCTGGTTCGCAGCCGGTGTCTGTCGATGAGGAGCTGGCGCGGGTGATGCCCGTGCTGGAGGGGCTTCGCGCCCGTACGCAGGTGCCGCTGTCGGTGGACACCACCAAGGCGGAGGTGGCTCGCGCGGCGCTTCGGGCGGGGGCGTCGCTCGTCAACGACGTGACGGGCTTCCACTCCGACTCCGCGCTGCCGGCGGTGGTGGCCGAGGCCGGAGCCGCGTGCTGCCTCATGCACACGCAGGGGGCGCCCGCCACGATGCAGCAGGCGCCGCGCTACGACGACGTGGTGGATGAGGTGCTCGCGTACCTGGAGGCGGGCGTGGCGCGGGCTCGGGCCGCGGGGGTGCCTCGCGAGCGCATCCTGGTGGACCCCGGCATCGGCTTCGGGAAGACGGCGGGGCACAACCTGCTGTTGCTGCGGCGGATGGGCGAGCTGCGCGTCTTGGGGCTGCCCCTGCTCGTGGGCACCAGCCGCAAGCGCTTCCTGGGGACGCTGACGGGAGACAAGCCGCCCTCCGAGCGGCTGGCCGCGACGCTCGGCTCGGTGGCCGCCCTGGCGGCCTTGGGGGGCGCGGACTTCGTGCGGGTGCACGACGTGGCCGAGGCCCGGGATGCGCTCGCGGTGGCGGATGCCTTGCGTGGGGCCGAGGAGGGCGGGGCGTTGTATTCGCGCTGAGGCGGCTGTGGGCTCCTGGACACGCCGGATGTCTCGCAGCGGCACGGGCGATTCTCCCGGGCTTCAGGTATGGATGCCGTGCTTGCATGGTCGGGCGGTTGCCCGGGGAGCGCGGGGTTCCTAGCTTCGAGCCCACGTGGGGGACGGGATATAAGCCCCGTCGCCGCGAGCCCGGAGCTGGCCCGGCGTTGGAAAGGTGGATCGGCACACATGGCGTACAGGATGAACATGCCCCCGAAGGAGGGGCGCACCGCGGAGCGGCTGTTCGGCACCGACGGCGTGCGCGGCACGGCGAACGTCTACCCGATGACCGCCGAGGTCGCGATGCAGCTCGGTCGCGCGCTCGCGTATCTCATCCGCAATGGCCCGCACCGGCACCGCGTGCTCGTGGGCAAGGACACGCGGCTGTCGGGCTACATGCTGGAGCAGGCCCTGGCCGCGGGCATCATCTCCATGGGCGTGGACGTGGAGCTCGTGGGGCCGCTGCCGACGCCAGGCATCTCCAACCTCACCACGTCCATGCGCGCGGACGCCGGCGCGGTCATCTCCGCGTCCCACAATCCGTACCAGGACAACGGCATCAAGTTCTTCTGGCGCGATGGCTTCAAGCTGCCGGACGAGACAGAGGCGAAGATCGAGGAGCTGCTGTCGAGCGGCGCCATCGACTCCATCCGCCCCACCGCCACGAAGATTGGCCGGGCGTTCCGCATGGAGGACGCGCGCGGGCGCTACATCGTCTACCTGAAGGCCACGTTCCCTCGCGAGCTGACGCTGGAGGGGCTGACCATCGTGGTGGACTGCGCGAACGGCGCGGCGTACCGCACGGCGCCCCTGGTGCTCGAGGAGCTGGGCGCCAAGGTGATTGCCATTGGCGTGCAGCCGGACGGCAAGAACATCAACCACAAGTGTGGCGCGCTCTATCCGGAGAACCTGGCGCGCGCGGTGGTGAAGCACGGCGCCCACCTGGGCATCGCGCTGGACGGCGACGCGGACCGCCTCATCGTCGTGGATGAGAAGGGAAAGGTCGTGGACGGCGACGCCATCATGGCCATCTGCACCGGCGAGCTGGTGGCGCGCAAGGAGCTGAAGAAGAAGACGCTCGTGGCCACGGTGATGAGCAACATCGGCCTGGAGCGCGCGGTGTCGCAGTGGGGCGTGAAGGTCGCGCGCACCCGCGTGGGTGACCGCAACGTCGTCGAGGAGATGCGCCGCAACGGCTACAACCTGGGCGGCGAGCAGAGCGGCCACCTCATCTTCCTGGACCACACCACCACGGGCGACGGCACCCTCGCGGCGCTACAGCTCCTGGCGGTGATGTGCCGCCAGGGCAAGCCCTTGAGCGAGCTGGCCTCCATCTTCGAGCCGGTGCCCCAGACGCTGCTCAACGTCGTGGTGAAGCAGAAGCGCGAGCTGGGGGAGCTGCCCGAGGTGATGAAGGTCATCAAGAGCGTGGAGCAGCGGCTGGGCAAGTCCGGCCGCGTGCTGGTGCGCTTCTCCGGCACCGAGCCCAAGGCCCGCGTGCTCATCGAGGGCGAGGACGCGGCGCGCAATCAGGCCTTCGCCAAGGAGATTGGCGACGCGCTGGCCAAGGCCCTCAGCCGGTAGGGGCCTCTGCTGGGTTGACTTCCGGACGCCGGCCCTCAATAGAAGGGCCGGCACGGCCCGGGCCCGCTGAGAATCCCGAGGCCGCCCGCAAAGCGAGGAGCGGTCGATGGGACAGCGACTGGGTGTCAACGTGGATCATGTGGCGACGCTGCGGCAGGCGCGTCGCACCCCTTATCCGGATCCGGTGACGGCGGCCGCGCTGGCGGAGTTGGCCGGCGCGCGGCAGATCACCATCCACCTGCGCGAGGACCGGCGTCATATCCAGGATCGTGATCTGCGCATCCTGCGCGACACGGTGCAGACGCTGCTCAACCTGGAGATGGCGGCCACCGCGGAGATGGTGAAGATCGCCTACGAGTACAAGCCGGACGTGGTGACGCTCGTGCCCGAGCGCCGCGAGGAGCTCACCACGGAGGGCGGGCTCGAGGTGGCGGGTCAGCGCGAGCAGATCGCGAAGATCATCAAGAACCTCAAGGACGGCGAGATTTCCGTCTCGCTGTTCATCGATCCGGACCTGGACCAGGTGCGCGCGGCGCACAAGGTGAACGCGGACCGCATCGAGCTGCACACCGGGCGGTACTGCGAGGCGCGCAACGAGCGGGAGCGGGCGCGGGAGCTGGCGCGCATCGTGGATGCGGCGAAGGCGGCGGCGAAGCTCGGCATGGGCGTGGCGGCGGGGCACGGCCTCAACTACGACAACGTGCAGCCCATCGCGCGCATCCAGGAGATCGACGAGCTGAACATCGGCCATGGCATCGTCGCGCGCGCCGTGCTCGTGGGCTTCGAGCGCGCGGTGCGCGAGATGCTCGAGCTGATGCGCGACGCGGGATAGCGCCATGTCCATCATCGGCCTGGGCCTGGACATCTGCTCCATCGAGCGCATCCAGCGCATCATCACCGGGCCCCGGGCGGAGGCGTTCCTCGCGCGCGTGTTCACGGATGGCGAGCGGGCCACCTGCTCGCCGCGCCACGACGCGGCGAGTGCCTACGCGGCGCGCTTCGCGGCCAAGGAGGCGCTCGTGAAGGCCCTGGGCGCACCCAAGGGGATCCGCTGGCGGGACATGGAGGTCGTGCGCGAGGACGGGCCGCCCCGCTTCGCGCTCGCTGGCGTGGCTCGCGAGGTGATGGAGGCGCGAGGGTTGGAGGCCTTCCTCGCGCTCACCCATGACGCTGGCGTGGCCGCCGCCACGGTGGTGCTTCAGACGAAGGGGGTGTGAGCCATGCTGCGAGTCCTCACCGCCGAGCAGATGCGTCAGGCCGAACAGGCCGCCGAGCAGCACCACGGCATGCCCTCGGGTCTCCTCATGGAGAACGCGGGCCGAGGGCTCGCGGAGGTGGTTCGCGAGCTACTCGCTCCCACGGGGCGCGCGGTGGTGGTGTGCGGTCCGGGCAACAATGGTGGGGATGGGCTGGTCGCGGCCCGCTTCCTTCGGGCGAGTGGGGCGCAAGTCCTGGTCGCGCGGGTGGGTGACGTCGCGAAGCTCACGCCCGAGGCGCGACGCAACCTCGAGGCGCTCCGGGGCTTCGGCGTGGAGCCGACCTTGTTGGACACGATGCCCGCGCTGCGAACGGGCGATGTGGCCGTGGATGCGCTGTTCGGCACGGGCCTCAGCCGCGCGCCGGGTGGCGCGTTCGCCGCGGCCATCGAGGTGCTGGCGCGGTGGCGTCAGGCGGGCGCGACGGTCGTGGCGGCGGATGTGCCCTCGGGGCTGCGCAGCGACACGGGCGAGGCGTTCTCGCCGTGTGTCGAGGCGGACGTGACGGTGACGTTTGGCTTCCTCAAGCCGGGCCAGCTCTTCGAGCCTGGCGCGGCGCGATGTGGCGACGTGCGGCGCGTGGACATCGGGATGGGCAGCGCGGTGGCCCAGTCGGTGTCCGGTCCCGAGCTGCTGTGGCTGGAAGAGTCCGATGCTCGCGAGTCCTTGCCCGTGCGCCGGGCGGACACGCACAAGGGCACCTATGGCCACGTGCTCGTGGTGGCGGGGAGCCCCGGCAAGACGGGGGCCGCGGCGATGGTGGCCCTGGCGGCGCTGCGCAGCGGGGCGGGGCTCGTCACGGTGGCTACGCGTCCCTCCGCGTTGGGGCATGTGCTCGCGCACGCACCGGAGATCATGGGTGAGGCGCTGGAGGCCGAGGGGCCGTTGGGGCTCGGAGACCTGGACGCGCTGCTGGCCGCCGCCGAGGGCAAGGACGCGCTCGTGATGGGGCCAGGGATTGCCCGGGGGCCTCAAACGGCGGCCTTGATTGGCGAGTTGCTGTCGCGCGTGGAGGTGCCCGTTGTCCTCGATGCGGACGCGCTCAATGCCGTAGCCGAGGACCTCTCCGTGCTGCGGCGCGCTCGCGGTCCGGTGGTCCTCACGCCACATCCGGGAGAGATGTCGCGCTTGCTGAAGCAGTCGACTCGCGAGGTCCAGGAGCACCGCTTGGATGTGGCACATCGGCTGGCTGCTTCATCGGGCGCGACGGTGGTGCTCAAGGGCTCGCGGACGCTCATCGCCGAGCCCGGGGGCCGCGTGTTCATGAACCCCACGGGCAACCCGGGCATGTCCACGGGGGGCTCAGGCGATGTCCTGTCAGGTGTCTGCGGGGCGCTGCTGGGGCAGGGGCTGCCTGTGTCGAGCGGGGTGTGCACCGCCGTGTACGCGCACGGGTTGGCGGGGGACCTCGTGGCGGCGCGGCGCGGGCAGCTCGGGCTCATCGCCACGGACTTGCTCAAGGGACTCTGTGAGGTCTGGGTGAGGTGGGGACGATGACCGCGGCACGGCAGGTGCGCACGCGCGTGTCCGCGTCGCCGGAGGAGACGCACCGGTTGGGGGTTCGGCTGGGCCAGCTGCTGGCCCCTGGTGACTTCGTGGGACTCATCGGCGACCTGGGCGCGGGCAAGACGCACCTCGTGCGCGGCGTGGCCGAGGGAGCGGGGGTGGCTCGCTCCGAGGTGGCGAGCCCCACGTTCGCCATTGTCTATCCCTACGCGGGCCGCATCCCGCTGTACCACGCGGACCTCTACCGCCTCGCGGACTACGACGAGCTGTACGCCACGGGCTTCCTGGACGTGGTGGGCAACGACGGCGCGGTGCTGGTGGAGTGGTTGGATCGCATCCCCGAGGCCGCGCCGCGCGAGTACCTGCGCGTGACGCTCGGCCACGCGGGCGACGATGCGCGGACGCTCACCGCCGAGGCGTTCGGGGAGCGGCCCACGGCGCTGTTGGAGAAATGGTGGGCCGAGGAGGGCTGATCCTCAGGAGTGCTGCGTCGCGGGACGGACCGCCAGCTCCTGCACCTTCCACTTGCGGAAGACGAGGCCCTGGTCCACGCCGACCACGTCCTCTTCCTCCAGCGGCAGCCAGTGCGGACCGCCGCACAGCGACTCGCTGGAGACGATGAACTGCTCCAGAGCCGCGCCGGGCGCGGGCGCCTGTCCGGAGCCGAAGCAGCTGCGCGGTCCCGCGGACATGAACAGGGTGCGGTTGCGGCGCGTGGCGACCATCACCTCGCCGTTGGTGACGAGAAAGTTCATGGCCGAGCGGCACTTGGGCTCGTTGCCCGGGACGTCGGTGATGGAGGCCACCAGGCTCATCGTCTCGGCGAGCGCGCCCGCGACCTGATCCAAACCCACCGAACCGCCCAGCGAGACGCGCTGCGAGAGCCGGGTGAGGAAGAGATAGAAGCAGCGCTCGCTGTCCGTCGTGCCCTTGATCTGCGCGAGCAGGTCCGCGCGGATGTGCGCCTCGATGGCCGACTGGTGCTGGGCGAACTCGCGCAGCGTGCCGTTGTGCACGAAGGACCAGCGCTCGAACGAAAAGGGATGGGAGTTGCTCAGCTGCACCGTGCCCACGCTGGCCAGTCGGATGTGGGCCACCACGGTGCGCGCGGAGACGCCGCTGGAGACGCGCTCGAAGTCCGGATCGTTGAACGCGGCGCCCACGCCATGCTCCACGTGAGGGAGCGGCTCGGGGCCGTAGGCGGCGATGCCCCATCCGTCCTTGTGCTCACGGGACTGCCGGAGCAGCGAGTTCTTCTCCGTCACCAACGCGGAGTGGACGGCGGCGGGCACTGCGGAGCGGATTCCAAAGAGTCGGCACATGGCGGCAGTTGGTACTTATAACGGCCGACGTGGGCGGATAGTCCCGCCCTGTCGTCCGGCGGACGGCGCGGCCTCCGCGTCGCCCCTTACTGACAGGAACTCATCCGCGCGCGATGCACCACCTGTCCACTCTTCACCACCACTCGCGCGTGGTTGATGCCCAGATGGTAGGGCAGGTGCCGGTAGCTGGGACAGCCAAACACCACCAGGTCGCCTGCATCCCCCACGGCCAGGCGGCCATGCTGTTGGAGTCCCAAGCATTGCGCCGCGCCGCGCGTGGCGGCCCAGTAGGCCTCGGCCGCGCTCAATCCATTCTCCAGACAGGCGAGTCCTAGGACGAGCGCGTGGTTCTCCGTCATGGACGAGCCCGGATTGACATTGGTGCCCAGCGCGACGTTGAGGCCGGCGTCGCGCAGCTTGCGGCCGGGCGCGTAGGGGCGCATGCGCAGGAAGAGGGTGGAGGTGGGCACGAGGCAGGCAGTGACGTTCGCGGCGGCGAGCGCGCGGATGCCCTCGTCGGTGATCTGCTCCAGGTGGTCGGCGCTGGCGGCGCCCAGTTCGGCGGCGAGCTGCGAGGCGCCCATGGCGGTGAGCTGATCCGCATGGAGCCTCGGGACGAGGCCCAGCGCGCGGCCCGCGAGCAGGAGTCGGCGGGACTCGTCCACGGTGAAGGCGCTGTCCTCGGTGAAGACGTCGCAGAAGCGCGCGAGCCCCTCGCGCGCCACGGCGGGGAGGATGTCGCGGATGCACAGCTCCAGGTAGTCCTCGCGGCGGCCCTTGTATTCCTCGGGGACCGCGTGCGCGCACAGGAGCGTGGGCACCAGCTCCATGGGCGTGTGCGTGCCCAGGCGGCGCACCACGCGCAGCATCTTCAGCTCGTGCTCCACGGACAGCCCGTAGCCGCTCTTGACCTCCGCCGTCGTCACGCCGAACGACAACAGCCGCTCGATTCGCGGCAGCGCGAGCTGGATGAGCGTTTCCTCGCTGGCGGCGCGCGTGTTGCGCACCGTGTTCGCGATGCCTCCTCCCGCGCGAGCAATCTCCAGGTAGGTGGCGCCCTGGTTGCGCAGGTCGAACTCGGCGGAGCGCTCGCCCGCGAAGACGAGGTGCGTGTGCGGGTCCACGAAGCCGGGGCCCACGAAGCCGCCCTCTGCGTCCACCACCTCGGTGGCGGGGCCGATGGCGTCAGCGGGCAGGTCCGACTCGGGGCCGACATAGGCCACGCGGCCCGCACGCAGGCCCACGCAGGCGAAAGGGCGCGGGGTGAGCGCCGCTTCGGCCGCTTCGCGGTGCGTGCCTTCGACGGTGAGGACTTCGGAGGTGTTGCGAACGAGCAGGTCCAACATGGTCAGGGCCTCAGCGGGCGCCTCGCACGCCCACGATGGGAACGTTCCAGGAATCTCCCGTGCCCAGGCGCGTGCGCCCGAAGCCACCGGAGATCTCCATCTGGTTGGCGCCGCGGCCCAGCGTCACGCGCGCGGCCACGACGGCGCCGTAGTACACGGCCCAGGTAGAGGTCGCCTCGCGGGCGAACGTCTGGTTCCAACTGAAGAAGGGCACCAGGCCCAGCGCTACGCCGGGCTCGGGCTGAAGGGCGAGCGCGCACGTCGCCTCGGCGCCAATCATGCTGCCGGGGCCACCTCGTCCCGTGAGGCCGAAGTCCGAGGCTCCGCGCACGGACAGGGCGGGTCCCAGGCCCACGCGCTCCGTCCCCAGATAGTACGACGCGCCGGCATAGACGCCGTAGCCGGGCATGGGCACCGTCACGGGCGTCACCTCGCCCTGCGCGCCCGCGTGCAGCGACAGCCGCTCCGAGAGTGGGAAGGTCACCGCCGCGTCGTAGGCGAGCCCCCATTGCTGCGTGGCCAGGGTGCTGGTGTCGCCGCGGAACGGCGTGGTGGAGGTGCTGTTGAGGGACGCGCTCAGCCGGGGCCCGGAGCGGATGCCCAACTGAAAGAGCCGCGCGTCGGGGTTGCCCGGGCCCAGCCGCATCACGGCCGGGCCCAGGGTGGTGGGCGCGCAGCCCCCGAGCGTCGTGAGCGCGCAGGCGACCGCCAGGCAGTTTCGGACGTTCGGGGGAGTCATGCCGTGTCTCAGAGCGTGATGCCGGGGATCTTCACGCCGCGCTCCTTGGCGACGTCGACCGCCTCGGTGTAACCCGCGTCCGCGTGGCGCAGCACGCCCATGGCGGGATCCGAGGTGAGCACGCGCTCGATGCGCCGCGCGGCCTCGGGCGTGCCGTCCGCGACGATGACCTGACCGGCGTGGAGCGAGTAGCCCATGCCGACGCCGCCGCCGTGGTGGAACGACACCCAGGACGCGCCGTTCACGGCGTTGACCAGGGCGTTGAGGATGGGCCAGTCCGCCACCGCGTCCGTGCCGTCCTTCATGGCCTCCGTCTCGCGGTTGGGCGACGCCACCGAGCCGCAGTCGAGGTGATCGCGCCCGATGACGATGGGCGCCTTCACCTCGCCCTTGCGCACCAGCTCGTTGAACGCGAGGCCCGCCTTGGCGCGCTCGCCGTAGCCCAGCCAGCAGATGCGCGCGGGCAGACCCTGGAACGCGATGCGATCCTGCGCCATGTCCAGCCAGCGCTTGAGCGAGGCCTTGTGCGGGAACAGCTCCAGCACGGCGCGGTCGGTGCGGCGGATGTCCTCGGGGTCTCCGGACAGGGCCACCCAGCGGAAGGGCCCCATGCCCTCGCAGAACAGCGGGCGGATGTAGGCGGGCACGAAGCCGGGGAACTCGAACGCGTCCGTCATTCCGCCGAGCTGCGCCTGTCCGCGCAGGTTGTTGCCGTAGTCGAAGACGAAGCTGCCGGCGCGCTGGAAGTCGTTCATCGCGTCCACGTGCATCATCATGGACTCGCGCGCGCGTCGGACGTACTCCTGCGGATCTCGCTGGCGCAGCTCGTGCGCGGCCTCCAGCGACAGGTCCGTGGGGATGTAGCCGTTGAGCGGATCATGCGCGCTCGTCTGATCCGTCACGAGGTCGGGCTTGATTCCGCGGCGGTACAGCTCTCGGAACACCGACGCCGCGTTGCCAATGATGCCGATGGACTTGCCCACGCGCCGCTGCATCGCGTCCTTGGCCAGCGCGAGCGCCTCGTCGAGGTCCTTGGCGACGACGTCCAGGTAGCGCGTCTCCACGCGGCGGCGGGCGCGCGTGGGGTCGATCTCCACGCCGAGGAACACGGCGTTGTTCATGGTGGCGGCCAGCGGCTGCGCGCCGCCCATGCCCCCCAGACCTCCGGAGAGGATGAGGCGGCCGGCCAGGTCATCGGTGCCGAAGTGGTGGCGACCGGCGGCGGCGAAGGTCTCGTAGGTGCCCTGCAGGATGCCCTGCGTGCCGATGTAGATCCACGAGCCGGCCGTCATCTGGCCGTACATCATCAGGCCCTTCTTCTCCAACTCGTGGAAGTGCTCCCAGTTGGCCCAGCGGCCCACGAGGTTCGAGTTGGCGATGAGCACGCGGGGCGCATCCGGGTGGGTGCGCAGCACGCCCACGGGCTTGCCGGACTGCACGAGCAGCGTCTCGTCGTCGGTGAGGTTCTGGAGGCTGGAGACGATGCGGTCGAACGACGGCCAGTCGCGCGCGGCCTTGCCCGTGCCGCCGTAGACGACGAGATCCTCGGGGCGCTCGGCCACGTCGGGATCGAGGTTGTTCATCAACATCCGGAGCGCGGCCTCCTGGACCCAGCCCTTGCAGGACAGGGTGGAGCCACGGGGGGCGCGGATGACGCGGGACATGCGAAGACTCCTGGAGCCGGGGGCTCGGACAAGTCGAGGGCCGGCACACTACCCGAAGCCCTCCAGGGCGGGGGTGTCTCTTGCTCCACGACGCGGTGGGAGCCCGCGCCACTGAATCGTGACGCGGGCGGACATGGACCGGTGGTCCCAGGGGACCTCAGCTCGACGGACGGTGGGCGTCCTCCGGGGCCGGGGGCGGGGTGGGCTCCGAGGCGTGGTCGGCCTGGTGGATCCGCAGGTGGTTGTGGATGTCCTTCACCCCCAGCTCCCCGTCGGCCACATCCTCGATGGCGCGCTTCTCGTCACGGCTGCTCACCGTGCCGCGCAGGGTGACCTCGCCGGCCTCGACGTGGACGTCCACTTCGCTGGCGTCCATCCACTCGCGCATCAGGCGTTCGCAGATCTCCTCGCGGATCCTCGAGTCCGAGCGCGTGTAGCTCCGAGGCCCGCGCCCCGCGGGTCGCGGCACATGGCCTCGCCCCAGGTAGCCGCCGTGCCCCAACTCGTGGTCCTGCGGGCGCGAGGGGCTGGTCCAGTAGCCCATCTGCGGAGGCGCCATGTTCTCGCGGCCGGGGCCGTGGGGGCCGGGCTCGGTGCCGCCATATCGAACGTCTTGCTCCGGGAGCGGAGCCCCCCCTCGAGCGCGGCGCGGTGGTCCTCTTCGATGGCGGCCCGGGGGCGGCTCGGGGGGGAGCTCGTGGAAGGAGCCGCTCGGGCTGAAGCCGGGGCGGCGGAGGCTCTGCTCGGGCTCGAACTCGCGCGCGCGGCGATCCCTCTCGCGGTAGGGGTCGAAGTGGCGCGGCGGTGGACGCGCGCGGTCCAGGTCCTGCGCGGCGACGTGGAAGTCCTGGTCCAGGTCGAACTCGCGCGTGTCGTGATCGCGGGCCAGATACCGCTCGTCGCGGTCCCAGGCGAAGTCCCGGGACTCGCCCTGGCGATCCGGATCCGAGTCCCAGTCCCCCGCGTGGACCCGCCGGTCCCGGGCCTCGTCCCGGGCGTCGTCCAGGTAGTGCGCCGCGTCGCGGTGGGCCCGGCCCAGGAGCGGAGACTCATGGGCGAGGGGGTCGCCCGCTCGGGCTGCCTCCCACCCGCCGGACAGCCCCTCCCCGGGCCGCTCGTGCTTGCGCCCCTTGGGGCCATGGCCTCGTTTGCGCTTGCCGTCGTGGTGCCTGCCGCTCATCGCGCCGCCTCCTCGGGGTGCCGTGCGCTGTCGCACTCCGCTCCAAGACGTTCGTGCCGATGGGAGGTGACGGCAACGTGGGGTGGGTGGGGGGAGACGGAGGAAGGACCATCCTCGGGCGTCACCTCGCGCCTCGGGCGCGGTAGGATTGCGCCCGCCCGGGCGGCGGCGGAACGGTCGCGCGCACGGGTTTCTGGGAGGGCGGTTCATGGCGGACGTGCAGCAGATGGAGGGACAGACTCGGCCCGCGCCGGCTCCCGGGGCCGTGCTGGCGCCCGTGCTGCCGAGCGCCCAGCCTCCCGAGGAGACCCATCCGCCTGACGTGCGCCCGGTGGAGACCGTGGCCGGCGGCATGACCGCGGTGGTCACGGCCATGCGCCACGTGTTCAGCGAGGCCGGCCCGGTGCGCGGCACCCAGCTGCTGCTCCAGGTGAACCAGGAGCACGGCTTCGACTGCCCGGGCTGCGCGTGGCCGGACCCCAAGGCGCACCGCTCCGTGGCGGAGTTCTGCGAGAACGGCGCGAAGGCGGTCGCGGAAGAGGGGACGCGCGCGCGCGTGACGCCCGAGTTCTTTGCGAACTGGAGCGTGGCGGAGCTGTCGCACCAGTCGGACCTGTGGCTGGGCAAGGCCGGTCGGCTCACGCACCCCATGGTGCTGCGCGAGGGCGCCACGCACTACGCGCCCATCTCCTGGGACGAGGCCTTCGCGTTGGTCGCCGAGGAACTCAACGCGCTGGGCTCACCCGACGAGGCGTGCTTCTACACGTCAGGGCGCACGAGCAACGAGGCCGCGTTCCTCTACCAGCTCTTCGTGCGGCAGTACGGAACGAACAACCTGCCGGACTGCTCGAACATGTGCCACGAGTCCAGTGGCCGGGCGCTCACGGAGACGGTGGGCATTGGCAAGGGCACCGTCACGCTGGAGGACTTCGAGCAGGCGCAGGCCATCTTCGTCGTGGGGCAGAACCCCGGTACCAATCACCCGCGCATGCTCTCCGCGCTCCAGGCCGCCGCGCGGCGCGGGTGTGAGATCGTCAGCATCAACCCGCTCCCCGAGACCGGCCTCAACCGCTTCAAGCACCCGCAGGAGGTGCTGCGGCTCCTCGGGCCGGGCACGGCCATCAACACGCTGTTCCTCCAGGTGCGCATCAACGGCGACGTGGCGCTCTTCCAGGGACTGGCCAAGGCCCTGTTCGAGATGGAGGACGCGCGGCCGGGGTCGGTGGTGGCGCGCGGCTTCATCGACGAGAAGACGCTCGGCTTCGAGGCGTACGCCGACCACGCGCGCGCGGTTTCTTGGGATGACGTGGTCGAGCAGAGCGGCGTGCCGCGCGATCAGATTGTCGCCGCAGCGGAGATCCTCGCGCGCTCCGAGCGAGCCATCTGGTGCTGGGCCATGGGCCTCACGCAGCACCGCAACGCGGTGGCCAACATCCAGGAGATCGTCAACCTGGCGCTCCTGCGGGGCGGCGTGGGCAAGCCGGGCGCGGGCCTGTGTCCGGTGCGCGGCCACAGCAACGTGCAGGGCGATCGCACCATGGGCATCTGGGAGCATCCCAAGCCCGAGTTCCTGGATGCCCTGGCGCGGGAGTTCCAGTTCGAGCCGCCGCGCCACTCGGGGCTCGACACCGTGGCCACGCTGCACGGGATGCTCGCGGGGCAGGTGAGGGTGTTCTTCGCGCTCGGCGGCAACTTCCTGTCCGCCTCGCCCGACACCGAGCGGACCGCTGAGGCCCTGCGGCGCACGCGCCTCACGGTGCATGTGTCCACCAAGCTCAATCGCGCGCACCTCGTGCACGGCCGGCGCGCGCTCATCCTTCCGTGCCTGGGCCGCACCGAGCGGGACGTCCAGGTGGCCGGTGCGCAGTTCGTCACCGTCGAGAACTCCATGGGCATCGTGCACGCGTCGCGCGGCGCGGTGCCTCCCGCGTCGGAGCACCTGCTGAGCGAGCCCGCGCTGGTGGCGAGGCTGGCCCAGGCGGTGCTCGGTGCTCGCTCGAGGGTGGCGTGGACGTGGCTGGTGGAGGACTACGACCGCGTGCGCGACCTCATCTCGCGCTGCATCCCGGGGTTCACGTCCTTCAACACGCGCGTACGCGAGCCGGGGGGCTTCGCCCTGCCGAACGGGCCGCGTGAGGGGCGCTTCACCACCGCCAGCGGCAAGGCGCACTTCACGGTGCATGAGATGCCGCGGCTGCGCCTGGAGCCCGGTCAGCTCCTCATGATGACGCTGCGCACGCATGACCAGTACAACACGACCATCTACGGCCTGGATGACCGCTACCGAGGCATCCGAGACGGGCGGCGCGTGGTGTTGCTGCACCCCGGGGACGTGAAGGACCTGGGGTTCGAAGCGGGCCAGTGGGTGGACCTGACGAGCCACTTCCAGGGCGAGACACGCGTGGCGCGCCGGTTCGTGGTGGTGCCGTACAACATCCCCCGGCGCTGCGCCGCCACCTACTTTCCCGAGGCCAACGTTCTGGTGCCGCTCGACAGCTTTGCGGAGAAGAGCCGCACCCCCACGTCGAAGTCCGTGGTCATCACCCTGTCGCCGAGCGTGGATGCCCCCGCGCTGGTCGCGGGCGTGAGCCCTTGAGGCACGGGGTGATGCATCCGAGGTCCCATGTCGTCGTTCGTTGAGAGCGGGTGGCCGGAGTCGATCCGGTCCCTCTATGAGCAGGTCGCCCAGGTCTCGCCCGCGGAAGCCGTGGACGCGAGCGCCGGTTGGCGAGAGACGTTCGCGCAATGGGTGCGCGGCGCGTCGCTGGAGGAGCGCACCCAGGCGCAGGCCGCCGCGTGGGCTCGGCTGTCTCCGGGCGAGCGGACGTCCGGGGAGCTGTTGTTCCTCGTGTCCACGTGCAGCGAGCTGCTGTGGCCCTACGCCGAGCCTCCCGCGGGACTGCTGCGGCAGCTCCTCGCGCGGCAGGCCGAGGCGGTCCACGCGCTCATCGCCGCGGGAGACGGCGGTGGAGCGTTGCGCGTGCGGCGCGAGACGGACGCGTCCATGTCCACCGTGCTCACGCGTTATCTGCGGCGACATCCGGAGTCCTTGCTCGCGCTCGTCGAAGGTGTGCCGTGTACGTTCGATGGTCGAGCGCTGCGCTTCCAGGACGTGGTGGAGGTGGACCTCAAGCAGGTGCTCGGGACGGGCGTGAAGTCCGTGGGTCTGCTGGAGCAGCTGCGCACGCTGTTGCCAGACACGCGTGAGGAGGGACGGGATCGGCTGGCGGACTTCATCCGGACTCGCGCGGCGCGCATCCCGTGGGCCGAGGCCAGTGAAGTGCTGGGCGAGCGACTGTTCGCGCTGGCCATGTCGCCCGAGGGCCGCAGCGGCATGCGTGGCTTCCTCGCGTGCTATCCGAACGGTCGCAAGGAGCCGGACTGGTGCTCGCGCGCGGGCATGCTGTTGGCGCGCACGGTAGAGGTGGGTGGGCCGCAGGCGGTGGTGGAGAACCTGTGCGAGCTGCTGACGCTGTTCGACTCCTCTCCGGTGGATGGACTCCGAGGGGCGTTGGGGGCGCTCGTGCAGAGCGACCTGGAGGCCGCGGCGGATCTCCATCACGCGCGCTTCGTGTTGGATCACTGTCAGGCCACGCTGCGCAAGAACGAGCCGGGCCTGGCCCTCACCATCCTGTGGCTGGAGGAGCGCCTGTTCCGCGCGGCCGTGCGGCGCGGGGTTCCGGAGGCGTTCGAGCGCCGGGGCCGCGCGCGGGCTCGCATGGAGAAGCTGCCCGGCTTCGTCCACCTGTCTTGGTTGGCGGACGAGTGCGCGGAGCTGTGGCCTCGCTTCCGCGCCGGCGCGCGCCCAGGCCTCGATGAGCTGGCGGCGTGGCGGCAGCAGGTGGCGGTGCGCATGGGCCGCAAGCCGGTGCTGCGCAAGGCGGCCATCGAGTTCTTCCTGTGGTGTGCCCCGGATGAGGCGTCGTCCGAGGCGGAGCTGACGGTGCTGGGGCTGGCGCGCACCGCGACGGATCGACGTCTGGTGCGGCGCTTCCTGGAGCATCCGTCGCCTCGCGCTCGCTTCCGTGCGCTGGCGCTCCAGAACTGGTTCCAGGGTGGCGTGGGGAAGGGGACGAAGCCCCTCGCGCCGACGGAGCCCGCGACTCCGGCCACGCTCACGGAGGCCTTGCGCCATCTGCACGCGACGCGCGCCGTGCCGATGGGGGGCCGCACGTGGTTGCGGGATCGCGACCTGGAGGAGCTGCTCCTCGGCGCGGTGGGCCGCGTGGAGTCCGAGTTCGCGCTGCGCTACGCGGAGCGCTTCCGCGAGCCGCCCGAGGAGTTGGTGGCCCACCTGCTGTCCGGCATTCAGGAGGAGTTCGCGCGGATCCGCGCGGACGTGTCGTCCCTGCTCGCGAATGGTCAGCCCGTGCCGGTGGAGCTGGGCTTCACCGTGCGGCGCAAGGCCCCCGTGCCCGAGCAGGAGCACGACAGCGTGGAGCTTGCCTTCGTCGTCACCGCCGAGATGGCGGGGATGGTGCGCACGCGCCGCGTCGCACGCATGCAGGTGGCGCGGCTGGAGCAACGGGGCGAGGGCCAGTGGCTGCCCACGTTCCGGCTCGCGCGCGAGCGTGTGGACGCGCTCCTGGCGCGCACGGAGTCCGCTTTCTGCCTGTTGCTGGTGCCCGCGTTCGTGCGACCTGAGTGCTGGGTGGTCCCCGCGAAGTTGGCGCGCGGCGTGATGGAGGCGCAGGGCTCACTGACGGGCTTGCCTCGCGAGCCGGCGCAGCGGGTGGCGAGAGGGCTCGCGCCGTGGCTCATCTACGACCTGCTGGGCCTGTGGACGGGAGACGAGCGACCGCAGGCGATGGATGAAGCCACGGTGGAGGAGGGCGGCCCTGACTTCCTGGTTGAGCTGAACCTCCGGGGCTGAAGCGGTGCTAGCGTAGCGGGGACATGACTCCCCCCGAGCGGCCCTCTGGTTCCGCGCGCCCTGCCTCCAGCTCCGAGGATCCGCAGCAGACGTTGCCTGTCGGGACCCGGCGACCCGGCGCCACCGGCGCGGTCCGGCGCTTCCGGTTCACGGTGCTGGAGGGCCCGGAGCCAGGGTTCTTCCGCGAGTCCAGCGCGGACACGTACTCGCTGGGCTCACACGCCCTCAATGACCTGGTCATCGAGGAGCCCACTGTGTCGCGCTTCCACTGCGAGGTGAAGGTGGATCGCGATGGGGCTCGGGTGCGCGACCTGGACAGCCGCAACGGCACCATCCTGGACGGCGTGCACGTGCGCGAAGCGTTCCTGCGCGGCGGCAGCGTGCTGCGCCTGGGGCGCGTCAGCGTCCGCTTCGACTTCAGCCCCGAGAGCAACCGCCTGCTCATCTCCGAGCGCCCCGTGTTTGGGGACCTGGTGGGCACGTCCGTGGTCGCGCGGGTGAGCTTCGCCCTCATGGAGCGCGCCGCCGCGAGCGACGCCACGGTGCTTCTGGAGGGCGAGACGGGCACGGGCAAGAGCCGCGCGGCCTTGGCCATCCATCGCGCCAGCGCGCGCGCCGCGGGGCCGTTCCTCACGCTGGACTGTGGCGCCATTCCCGCGAACCTGCTGGAGAGCGAGCTGTTCGGTCACGAGAAGGGCGCCTTCACGGGGGCCCTGCAACGCCGCGTGGGTGCGTTCGAGGAGGCCGATGGGGGCACCATCTTCCTCGACGAGATTGGAGAGCTGCCCGCGGAGCTTCAGCCCAAGCTGTTGCGGGTGCTGGAGGAGGGGGAGATTCGTCGGCTGGGCTCGAACACGTATCAGCCGGTCAACGTGCGCGTCATCGCGGCCACGAACCGGGACCTGCGCGCCGAGGTGAACGGGGGGCGCTTCCGCTCGGACCTGTTCTTCCGGCTCGCGGTGGTGCGCATCCTCATCCCGTCGCTGCGAGAGAGACCCGAGGACATCGCGCTCATCACCGAGCGCATCCTGGCATCATTGGGCGCGACGCCCGCGCAGGTGGAGTCGCTGTCCGCCCCGGACTTCGTCGCGCAGCTCCAGCGCGCCGCGTGGCCCGGCAACGTGCGTGAGCTGCGCAATCACCTGGAGCGCTGTCTGGTGTTCCAGGACGCCATGCCGCCATCGTCCGAGGACGTGGGCGCCGCGCCAGGAGTCGCGCCGACGGCGATCGATCCCAAGCTGCCCTACGCGGAAGCACGCCGCCGGGCCCTGGAGTCCTTCGAGCGCGAGTACCTGGATGGGCTCCTCGCGCTGCACCAGGGCAAGGTGGCGGTAGCGGCGGCGGCGGCGGACATGGACCGGGTGTACCTCTACCGGCTCCTGCGTCGGCACGGCCTCAAGGTGTAGCGCCGGTTGTGCGTGGCCGCGGTCGGTGTGTTCACCGCCGCGCAAGCAACCCCGCCCTGGTGTCTGACTTGTCCACGCGTGGCGTCCCCCTACCTTGGGGGCTCTGTCATGCGCGCATGAATCCGCCGCCACCCGAGCCCGAGCCGTCTGGTCCATCCTTGCGCGAGAAGCCGCGGCGCCGTCTCTGGCAGTGGTGGCTCGTCGGCCTCGGTGGCGTCGTCGTCGTGGGCGTCCTGCTCGCGCGTCGTCATGAGGCCAGCTCCGCCGCGAAAGCGGCGGGCGCGCGTGACACCGGGAAGCCGCAGCCAGTGGTGTCGGCCGTGGCGCGCACGCGTGATGTCCCCGTGCACCTCGCGGGGCTGGGTGCCGTCACGCCCACCAGCACCGTCACCGTCCGGACGCGCGTGGACGGACAGCTCATGCGCGTCGCCTTTCGAGAAGGGCAGCTCGTCAAAGAGGGCCAGCTGCTGGCCGAGATTGATCCGCGCCCTTTTCAGGTCCAGCTCGAACAGGCGCTCGGGCAGCTGCGCCGGGACGAGGCGTTGCTCGCGAACGCGCGGGTAGACCTCCGGCGCTACACCACGCTGTTCAGCCAGGACTCCGTCTCCCAACAGACGCTTCAGACGCAGAGAGCGCTGGTGCATCAGTACGAGGGCAACGTGAAGGCGGACCAAGGCACGGTCGCGTCGGCCCGCTTGAACCTCACCTATGCCCGCGTCACCTCGCCGGTCAGTGGGCGAGTGGGGCTGCGGCTGGTGGACCCCGGCAACATCGTCCACGCAGCCGACGCGAACGGTCTGGTGGTGGTCAACACCGAGCAGCCCATCGCGGTGATCTTCTCCGTGCCCGAGGACCGGGTGCCGGAGCTCCTCTCCCGACTGGCCACGGGGCAGACGCTGGCGGTCCGCGCGTTCGATCGCACCGGGACGAAGCTGCTCGCGAACGGGACGCTCCTCACGGTCGACAATCAGATTGACCCGACGACGGGGACCGTCCGGCTGAAGGCGACCTTCCCCAACTCGGACTTCGCGCTGTTTCCGCAGCAGTTCGTCAACGCGTGGTTGATGATCGACACCCTGCGCGGCGCGACCGTGGTCCCCACCGCGGCCATTCAGCATGGCGTGAACGGGGCGTTTGTCTACCGCGTTCAATCGAACGACACCGTCCAGGTGGTGCCGGTGAAGACGGGGCCCTCGGATGGGGATGACACGGTCGCGTCCACCGGACTCCAGCCCGGAGACCTCGTGGTGGTCGAGGGCGCGGACAAGCTCACGAATGGCGCGCCCGTGAAGCTCCAGTCGCGCGAGCCCGGGCCCGCCGTGGGAGGCAGCGGCCGAGATGGAGGCCAGGAGGAGCCCGCCGGCGTCGCGCCGGATGGCGGTCGGTGAATGTCCGAGCCCTTCATCCTGCGCCCCATCGCGACGTCGCTGTTGATGCTCGCGCTCCTGCTCGCCGGGGTGCTCGCGTACCGATTGCTGCCGGTCTCGGCGCTGCCCGAGGTCAATTACCCGACCATCCAAGTCATGACCTTCTACCCGGGCGCGAGCCCGGACGTGATGGCCACCGCCATCACCGCGCCCCTGGAGCGCCAGTTCGGTCAGATGCCCGGCTTGGATCAGATGACCTCGTCCAGCTCGGGAGGGGCCTCGGTCATCACCCTCCAGTTCACGCTGACCATGAGCCTGGACATCGCCGAGCAGCAGGTGCAGGCAGCCATCAACGCGGCCTCGAATCTGCTCCCGAGCGACCTGCCCAACCCGCCCGTCTACAACAAGGTGAACCCCGCGGACACGCCCGTCATCACCCTGGCGCTGACGTCCGAGGTGATGCCGCTGCCGAAGGTTGAGGACCTGGCCGACACGCGGCTCGCGCAGAAGTTGTCGCAACTCCCCGGCGTGGGGTTGGTGAGCATCAGCGGGGGACAGCGGCCCGCCGTGCGCATCCAGGCCAATGCCACGGCGCTGTCCGCGCGCGGGCTGACGCTGGAGAACATCCGCACCGCCGTGGCCGCGGCGAACGTCAACACGCCCAAGGGGAGCTTCGATGGGCCGCGCCAGTCCTTCACGATCAACTCCAATGATCAGCTCCTGACCAGCACGGACTACGCGCCGCTCATCCTCGCGTATCGCAATGGCGCGCCGGTTCGGCTGACGGACGTGGCCCGGGTGTTCGATGGGGCGGAGAACGCGCGACAGGCCGCGTGGATGAACGCCGTCCCCGCGGTCATCCTCAACGTGCAGCGTCAGCCCGGCGCGAACGTCATCGCCGTGGTGGACAGCGTGAAGAAGCTGCTGCCCCAGTTGCAGGCCACGCTGCCCGCGACGGTGAAGGTCGCCGTGCTGACCGACCGCACGACGACCATCCGCGCCTCCGTGCACGACGTGCAGGTGGACTTGATGTTCTCCATCGCCCTGGTCGTGCTGGTCATCTTCCTGTTCCTGCGCAACCTGCCCGCTACGTTCATCCCCAGCGTGGCAGTGCCGCTGTCGCTGGTAGGCACCTTCGGCGCGATGTACCTGCTGGGCTTCTCACTCAACAACCTCACGCTCATGGCGCTGACCATCGCGACGGGCTTCGTCGTCGACGACGCCATCGTGATGATCGAGAACATCAGCCGCTACATCGAAGGGGGCACGCCGCCGCTGGAGGCCGCGCTGAAGGGGGCGAAGCAGATCGGCTTCACCATCCTCTCGCTCACCGTCTCGCTCATCGCCGTGCTGATTCCGCTCCTCTTCATGGGAGACGTGGTCGGGCGCCTGTTCCGTGAGTTCGCCATCACCCTGGCGGTGACCATCCTCTTGTCCGCGGTGGTGTCGCTGACGCTCACGCCCATGCTGTGTGCACGCCTGCTGCGGCACCATGCGCCAGGAAACGAGAGCCGCTTCGAGCGCGCGATGGGGGGCGCCTTCCAGTGGCTCGTGGCGCGCTACGACGTCGCGTTGACCTGGGTGCTGCGGCACCAGACGGTGACGCTCCTCATCGCCCTGGGCACACTGGTGCTCACAGGGGCGCTGTTCTGGTTCATCCCCAAGGGCTTCTTCCCGGTGCAGGACACCGGCGTGCTCCAGGGCATCAGCGAGGCGCCCCAGTCCATCTCCTTCTCCGCCATGGCCGAGCGGCAGCAAGCGCTGGCGCACGTCGTGTTGCAGGACCCGGCGGTGGAGAGCCTCACGTCGTTCATTGGTGTGGACGGGACGAACACCACGCTCAACAGCGGCCGGATGTTGATCAACCTCAAGCCGCTCGCGCAGCGGGACGACTCGGCCACGCAGGTCATCCAGCGCTTGCGCGGGCCGCTCGCGCAGGTGCCGGGCATCGCGCTCTACCTGACCCCGGTGCAGGACCTGACCATCGACACCCGGGTGAGCCGCACCCAGTACCAGTACAGCCTCAGCTCGCCGGACACCGCCGAGGTCTCGGCGTGGACCGGCCGGCTGGTCGAGTACCTCCGAGGGCAACCAGAGCTGGGTCAGGTGTCCAGTGACCTTCAGGACGAAGGGCTCCGGATGAACCTGGACCTCGACCGTGACACCGCCTCGCGCCTGGGCATCACCCCGCAGCAAGTGGACGACGCGCTGTACGACGCCTTCGGGCAGCGACAGGTCTCCACCATCTTCACGCAGCTCAACCAGTACCACGTCGTGCTGGAGGTCCTCCCCGAGCAGCGGCGCGCGGCCCAGCCCATGGAGGGGCTCTACCTCCAGTCGGCGGCGGGCTTGCCCGTTCCCTTGTCGGCCTTCACGCGCATGTCGTCCGGCGTGGGGTCGCTCACCATCAACCGACAGGGTCAGTTCCCGGTCGCCATCGTTTCCTTCAACCCCGAGCCCGGAACCTCGCTGTCAGAGGTCGTGCGGGTCTTCGAACGAGCGAAGGCGAGCCTGGGAGTGCCGCTGTCGGTGCAGACCCAGTTCGAGGGAACGGCGCGAACGTTCCAGGACTCACTGGCCAACGAGGGGTTCCTCGTGCTGGCGGCCGTCGTGGTCGTCTACCTGGTGCTCGGCATCCTCTACGAGTCGTACATCCATCCGCTCACCATCCTCTCCACACTGCCCTCGGCGGGGATGGGTGCACTGCTCGCGCTGTGGCTGTGCGCCATCGACCTGGGCGTCATCGCGCTCATTGGCGTCATCCTGCTCATTGGCATCGTGATGAAGAACGCCATCATGATGATCGACTTCGCCCTGGAGGCGGAGCGCGTCCACGGACGCACCGCGCAGGAGGCCATCCACGAGGCGTGTCTCCTGCGCTTTCGTCCCATCCTCATGACGACGCTCGCGTCGATGCTCGGCGCGGTGCCGCTCGCGCTGGGCAGTGGCATGGGGGCGGAGCTGCGGCGGCCGTTGGGCATCGCCATCATTGGTGGGCTGACGGTCAGTCAGCTGCTCACGCTCTTCACCACGCCGGTCATCTACATCGGCTTCGACAACCTCTCGCGCCGGTTCACGCGAGGCACGTCGCGTCGCGGAGGGATGACGCCCCCGCGGGAGGCGCCCTCGGAATGAACCTCTCGGCGCCCTTCATCGCGCGCCCCATCGCCACGTCGTTGCTCGCGCTGGGCACGGCGTTGTTGGGGGCGCTGGCCTTCACGCTGCTGCCCGTCGCGCCACTGCCGCAGGTGGAGTTCCCCACCATCAACGTGCAAGCGGCGCTTCCAGGGGCGAGCCCTCGCGTCATGGCGACGTCCGTGGCCACGCCGCTGGAGCGACAGCTCGGACGCATCGCGGGCATCACGCAGATGACGTCCTCCAGCGGTCTCGGCTCCACGAGCATCGTCGTGCAGTTCGACCTGTCTCGGAACATCGATGGCGCCGCGCGAGACGTGCAGGCCGCCATCAACGCCGCGCGCGGGAATCTGCCGGCCAACCTGCCCAACAACCCCACCTACCGGAAGGTGAATCCCGCGGACGCGCCCATCCTGCTGCTCGCGCTCACCTCGGCCACGTACACGCGCGGCCAGATGTATGACGTGGCGTCCACGCGGCTTCAGCAGAAGCTGTCCCAGGTGAAGGGCGTGGGGCAGGTCATCGTGGGCGGTGGCGCGCTGCCCGCCGTGCGCGTGGAGGTGAATCCCACCGCGGTGAGCAAGCTGGGCCTGGGGCTGGACGGTGTCCGCACCGCCATCGCCGCGCAGAACGCGAACCGGCCCAAGGGACAACTGGAGGAGGGGCCTCGCACCTACAGCGTCACCGCGACGGATCAGCTCTTCACGGCGGCGCAGTACAAGGCCATCACCGTGCTGTCGCAGGATGGCTCGCAGGTTCGGCTGGAGGACGTGGCGGACGTCACGGACGACAACGTGGAGGACGTGCACAGCCTGGGGCTGGCGAACGGCAAACAGGCCGTGCTGCTCGTCATCTTCAAGGAGCCTGGGGCCAACGTCATCGACACCGTGGACGCCATTCGCGCGCTGCTGCCGACGTTCCAGGCCTCACTGCCGGCGGGCATCGACATGGCGGTGACGATGGACCGGACGACCACGATTCGCGCCTCGCTGCATGACGTCGAGGTGACGCTCGTGCTGGCCATCGCCCTGGTCATCTTCGTGGTGTTCGTGTTCCTCGGCAGTGCGCGCGCGACGCTGATTCCGAGCGTGGCGGTCCCGCTGTCGCTGCTCGGCACCTTCGCGGCGATGTACCTGCTGGGCTACAGCTTGGACAACCTGTCGATGATGGCGCTGACCATCTCCACGGGCTTCGTGGTGGATGACGCCATCGTGGTGCTGGAGGACATCCAGCGCCATTTGGAAGAGGGCATGACGCCGCTGGAGGCGGCGCTGCGCGGCGCGCGCGAGGTGGGGTTCACGGTGCTGTCGATGAGCATCTCGCTCATCGCGGTGTTCATCCCCATCCTCTTGATGGGGGGCATCGTCGGGCGCTTGTTCCGCGAGTTCGCCGTCACCTTGTCGGTGGCCATCTTCGTCTCGCTGCTCGTGTCGCTCACCGTCACGCCGGTGATGTGCTCGCGGCTGCTCCGCTCACCCTCGCGAGCCGCGAAGAAGCCCTCGCGCTTCATGCGGCCCTTCGAGCGCATGCGGGAGGGCTATGCGCACAGCCTCGGCTGGGCGCTCGCGCACCCCGGGCTCTTGCTGCTCGTCATGGCCGCGGCCATCGCGCTGAACGGCTACTTGTTCGTCGTCGTGCCCAAGGGCTTCTTTCCCCAGCAGGACACGGGGCGCATCAGCGCGACCGTCCAGGCCGAGCAGGACATCTCGTTCGAGGCGCTGTCGCGCAAGTTCATCGAGTACGCACACATCATCGGCGCGGATCCAGCGGTCGAGGCGGTCTCCGGCTCGGTGGGGGGCTCCGGAAGTTCGTCGAACTCCGGGTCGTTCTTCATCACGCTCAAGCCGTTGGAGGAGCGCAAGGTCACCGCGGACATGGTCATCAACCGGCTCCGAGGCAAGCTGGCCCGAGTACCGGGTTCTTCGCTGTTCATGCAGTCCGCGCAGGACCTGGTGATTGGCGGTCGGCAGGGTGGGGCGCAATTCCAATACACCCTGTCCTCGGACAACTTGTCGGTGCTGACGACCTGGGCGCCTCGGGTGATGGAGCGGCTCCAGCAGGTGCCGGGGGTTGCCGACGTCAACAGTGATCAGCGTGACCACGGGCTGGAGGCCTTCGTCACGGTCGACCACGACACGGCCTCTCGCTTCGGCATCACCCCCGCGGAGATCGACAGCACGCTCTACGACGCCTTCGGGCAGCGACAGGTGTCGACGATGTACACCGAGCGCAACCAGTACCACGTCGTCATGGTGGTGCAGAAACAGTACTGGCAGCGCCCCGAGAGCCTCGACGTCGTCTATGTCCGAGGCGCGCAGGGCCAGCAGGTCCCGCTGTCCGCGTTCGCGACCTTCGCGCCCGCCTCGACGCTGTTGTCGGTGAACCACCAGGGGCAGTTTCCCTCGGCGACCATCTCGTTCAACCTGCTGCCGGGGGCCTCGCTGGGCACGGTGGTGAGCGCGGTGGAGGAGGCCGTGCACCAGATGGTCCTGCCCGCGCAGATTCGCGGGAGCTTCAGCGGGACGGCGCAGGCGTTCCAGTCCTCGCTCGCGTCGGAGCCGCTGCTCATCGCGGCGGCGCTGTTCGCGGTCTATGTGGTGCTCGGCATCCTCTACGAGAGCACGCTGCACCCCATCACCATCTTGTCCACGCTGCCTTCGGCGGGCGTGGGGGCGCTGCTCGCGTTGCTGCTGTGCCGGTTGGACCTGTCCATCATCGCGTTGATCGGCATCATCTTGCTGATCGGCATCGTGAAGAAGAACGCCATCATGATGATCGACTTCGCGCTGTCCGAGGAGCGCGGCGGCGCGAGCCCGCGTGACGCCATCTTCCGCGCGGCGCAGTTGCGGCTCCGCCCCATCTTGATGACGACCATGGCCGCGCTGCTGGGCGCGCTTCCGCTCGCGCTGGGGTCGGGGGTGGGGTCGGAGCTTCGCCGACCGCTGGGCATCGCGATTGTGGGGGGGCTCTGCGTGAGCCAGGTGCTGACCCTCTACACGACGCCGGTCATCTACCTGACCCTTGATCGGCTGGGGCTCCGGGCCCGGCGGCTCGTGCGGGGGACACCGCGCGCCGCGGCCCCTTGATGTGTGGAGCGAGTGATGCGCGGCGCCTTCTCATCATGGCGGAGTGGAGGGACGGTGGCGGTATGCCAGCGCTGGGGGCTCGTGCTGCTCGCGGGCTGCCTGGTGCTGGGATGTCCCGTGGGGCCGAACTACCGGCGCCCGAGCGTCGTGGTGCCCGCGCACTTCAAGGAGGCCTCGAACGGATGGATGCCCGCGCGCCCCAACGACGAGCGTGAGCGCGGCCCGTGGTGGGAGGTGTTTCAAGAGCCCGAGTTGAATGCGCTGGAGGCGCGCGTGGCGAGCGCGAACCAGACCGTCGCGGGCTTCGAAGCGGCCTACTGGCAGGCGCGAGCGCTCGTCGCTCAAGCACGCGCCGCGTGGTTCCCGCAGCTGGGGGCGTCGGCCTCCGCCACTCGGGCTCGGGGGGCATCGGGCACGGGGGGCACCGGCTCCACGCCTACGACGCCCACGCAGGTTCCCAGCACGGGGAGCAGTGGGGCGGGCAACATCTACCGGTTGTCGGTGGATGCTTCGTGGGAGCTGGACCTCTGGGGCCGAGTGCGCCGCCAACTGGCCAGCGCGAAGGCCTCGGCACAAGGGGCCGCCGCGAACCTGGCGAACGCGAAGCTGTCCGCCCAGGCCATGCTCGCGCAGAGCTACTTCCAGGTTCGCGCCCTGGATGCGAGCCAGCGGCTGCTGGATGACACCGTCGTCGCGAACGAGAAGCTCCTCACGCTCACGCAGAATCGCTACGCGCAGGGCGTGGTGTCCCGGGCCGATGTGCTTCAAGCCCAGACCCAGGTGCAGCTGGCGCGCGCCGCGGCGGTGGAGAACGAGATCGCCCGAGCGCAGTTGGAGCACGCGATCGCCGTGCTGGTCGGTGAGCCCGCGTCGGGCTTCGCGCTTCCGCGAACGCCGCTCCGGGCCGTGCCTCCGCCGCTCCCCCTGCGCCTCCCGTCGTCGTTGCTGGAGCGACGCCCGGATGTCGCCGCGGCCGAGCGCAAGGCCGCCGCCGCGAACGAGCAGATCGGCGTGGCGATTGCCGCGTTCTTCCCGGACCTGTCGCTCTCCGCGTCCACCGGCTTCACCAGCGCGGCCTTGTCGCAATGGTTGAGCGCGCCCGCCTGGGTGTGGTCGCTCGGGCCGCAGTTGGTCGCGACCTTGTTTGATGGCGGGCAACGACTGGCGCAGACGGACGCGGCGCGCGCGGCCTATGCGCAGAGCGTGGCCGAGTACCGGCAGACGGTGCTCTCCGCGTTCCAGGACGTCGAGGATGCCCTCGTCTCGCTGCGCGTCCTCGAGGAGGAGCTGGTCTTCCAGCAGGCGGCGGTCGAGTCCGCGAAGCAGGCCCTGGAGATCTCCGTCAACCAATACAAGGCCGGCACGGCGACGTACCTGGAGGTGCTCATCGCGCAGACGACCGCCTTCGCCGCCGAGGAGAAGTGGGTGAACCTCTCCGGGCAGCGGATGGTCTCGGCGGTCGGGCTCATCAAGGCCCTGGGCGGGGGGTGGGACGCGAAGGAGCTGGACCCCAAGGAGAAGTGAGGCTCCTCAGGTCGGATCGGAAAGGAATCCGGGACCGATGCGAAGCGTTCCCGCCCGGCCTCCGGTGGCCCAGTGCTCCAGGTCTCGCGGCGCGCCGCGCGCGATGTCTGTGTAGAGCCGCACTTCGGCCCAGGTGTCGGCTTCGCGCATGGCTTCGCCCATCACCCGCTCGGCCACGGCCCTCACCTCGGCATGGGTGGGCGGCGCGTTCGACGGGAGGGCGCATCGGGCGAGCAGGGCGTTGCTGCTCTCGGCATCCAGTGTCCAGCCCGCGGCGCGGAGCGCCTCTCTTGCGTGGTCCACGGCGGCGTCGCGCGCGTCCATGGCCGCGTCGGAGGGCTCCTCGGTTCCCTCGGGGACGCGCACGTCCACGAACAGTGCCGCCACCCAAGGCGCGGTGGAAAGGGGAGGCTCGTGTCCGAGCGCCGCGCGCAGGGCACCGAGGAAGGTGGACACGTCTGGGAAGCGCTCCTCCGGGCGCTTGGCCATGGCTCGGCGGGTGGCTTCACACACGCCTGACGGGGCCTTCACCTGCTCACCGAGTCTCGGCGCGGGCGCGTGCAGGTGCTGCTCCTCCAACTCCACCGCGCTGGTCCCCGAGAAGGGCAGTCGCCCCGTGAGGAGCTGGTAGAGCAGGACGCCCAGCGCGTACTGGTCCGTGCGCGCGTCCACGGCCTGTCCACGAATCTGCTCCGGTGCCATGGCCGAGGGCGTCCCGAGCACCGCGCCCTCCGAGGTCAGCCCGCGGCTGCCTCCGCGCGCGCGAACCTGGGCGATGCCGAAGTCCACCAGCTTCACCCGGAAGCCCTCCGGCTGCGGGACCATCATCACGTTCTGGGCCTTCAGGTCGCGGTGCAACACGCCTTGCGCGTGGGCGAGTTGGAGCGCCGCGCCCAGCTCCTCCATGACGGTGAGCGCCTCCGCGAGAGAGAAGGGCCCCCGGTGCGCGAGCCACGCATCCACGCTCCCGCCGTCCAGCCACTCCATCGCCAGCCAGGGCCGCCCATCCGACAGCTCGCCGGACTCACGTACTTCGACGATGTGCGGGTGGATCAGCGCGCGAAGCGTGTCGGCCTCTTGCTGAAACCGGCGCAGCACCTCGCTCACCAGGGTGTATCGCGAGCGCACCACCTTCAGCGCCGCGAGCTCGCGCGTCTGCTCATGTCTGGCGCGATACAGCCAGGCGGTGATCCCGGGATGGACACGGGTCTCGACAATCCATGGGCCCACTCGCGCGCCGGGCTCCAACTCGTCACCGTAGAGCGAGAGTTCCGGTTCTGCATCGACGAGCGGTGTCGTCTCCTCGGGATGGCGCGGTCGATGGTTGCTCATGCCCTGGCCTCGGTGCGGTCCATCGGCGCGTGCGCGAGCGCATGGACGCGGTCGCTCCACAGCGGAGCGAGCCGCGTGGCGGTGTCTGCTTCTTCGAGGAAGGCGCGAAGGCGCGGCGAGTCCTCCGCCGCGCGCGCGGCCTCTGCTGCCGCGACGAGCACCTCCAGGCGTTCATCCGGCGTGCAGTGCTCCCGAGCCTCGGCGGCCAGGTGCGCCCACTGCGCGCCGTCGTACCGGTGGACTCCGCGGGCCTCACCCAGACTCCGCGTCACCGCCCGTTGGAGGACACGACCGCCCAGGGGCAGCCTCCGCGCGGCGTCCGTCTCGTCCAGCCACGCGAGCTGTTGCGCGGTGCCGTCCAGGTCGTCCACCGCGAGGCACAGGCGCGCCAGCAGCAATCCATCCTGGGCCATGGAGTGCGGAAAGAATCGCTGGCTGAGTTGTCCCGCGCGCCGCGCGAGCGGAAGCGCCTCGGTCGTACGGCCCTGATAGAGCAGCAGCTCCGCGAGGTTGAACGCGGACGTGCGCTCGATCTGCACGTTGCCCCATTCTCGTCCCAGCGCCACCGCGCGCTCCAGGTCCGCGCATGCGCCCGCGACATCTCGCTGCGCCACGCGCAGGACCACGCGATTGTTGAGCGCGACGCCCAGGTGCAGCAGGTCCCCCGTGGCCTCACACCGCGCGATGGCTTCGTCGAAGCGTCGTTCGGACTCCGCGGGTCGCTCCGTCCACGCGAGCATGGCGCCGAGCATGGCCAGGGAGATGACCTCCGCCTCGGTCTCACCCGCGTCTCGAGCGAGCCTCGCCGCGCGCTCCAGCGCGGGCACCGCCGTGGCCGCGTCGCCTCGGCGCACGATGACCCGCGCGCGGGCCAGTTCCTGGCGCGCGGCCAGCTCGGGCGGCGCGGGGTTCGCCACGCGGCCCAGGGCCCGCTCGAGCAGCGCGGTGGAGCCTTCCGTGTCGTCCTGCCAGTCCAGCGCGGTGGCTTCTTCCAGCATCAGGTCCACCGCCAGCATGGTGTCGCCCTGGGTCTCCGCGAGCGCTCGGGCGGCGCGGAGATCCGCCACGGCATCGTCGATGCGCTGAAGCCGGTAACGCACGCGTCCTCGGCCTGACAGGAGGAGTCTCCGGACGGGAGACTCGCCTCGCGTCAGCAGGCCCAGCGCGGCGGTGTAGTGTCGCTCGGCGTCCATCAGTCGGTGCTCGCGCCGCGCGGACTCCGCCAGGAGCGAGTGGAGGGCCAGCGCGTGGTCCATGTCTCCCGCGGCCTCGGCGAGTCGTGCGCGTCTCGGCGTGGGGGCATCTGGGAGCGCGGCGAGCGCGGCCTCGCAGACGCGGTGGGCGAGGGGCACGGGCAGGAGCGCCGCGAAGGCCTCGCGGAGGCTCGGGTGTTCGAAGCGCCACCGGCCCGGGCCCCGTGCGCTGAGGAGCCCCGTGCGCGCGAGCCGCTCCAGGCCCACGCCCGGATCATTCGAGAGGTCCAGTCCGCAGGATGGCTCCAATTGCGCGAGCGTGGCCGTCACCTCGTCCAGCCGAACCTCGTCGCCCAGCAGCGCGGCCACGAAGAGCAGGGCGCGCAGGCCCGAAGGCAGCGTCGCGAGCCCCCGCTCCGCGAGGCGCTCATCCGGGCTGTCGGTCGCGAGGCCATGCATCGCGTCCGTCGCCAGGTACCAGCCTTGACCATCCGCTTGGGAGCGCAGCGCCCCTGCCGCGCGCAGGGAGCGCACGGTCTCGGCCATGCGCAGGGGCGAGCCACCGCATCGCTCGCCCAGCGTTCGCAGCAGTCCCTCCGGTACCAGCTCCACGGGGCGCAGCAGCTGCCGCAGCACGGAGTGCGCGGCCTCGTCATCCAGCGGGGCGAGCACTCTGCGCGCGGAGTCCCGGGCACGTTCGCCCAGGTAGGGCCTCAGTCCCAGCAGGCCGTGCTGGCCCGCGAGCACCACGCACAGCGGCGCTTGCGTTGTCGCCAGGGTCGCCAGCTCCAGCGCATCCAGCGCGATGGGGTCGAGCAAGTGCGCGTCGTCCACCAACACGACCCGAGGTCCCTCCGCCGCGAGTCGCCCCAGCCGCTCCGCCACCGCGCGCGCGATGTGTTGCCGATGCGCCGCGGGATGCTCCGTTCCGGAGGAGGACGGGAGACACTGTGGCGCGAGCAGCGCGCGCACGGCCTCGGCGGGAGGCGTATCGGAGGGCAGGCCCAGCACGGCGGCCACGAGTTCTCGTGGCCCGCTGTCGCCGGTGCCCCCCTCGGATCGTGACGGGTCGACCCGAAGGCACCGCACGCCGGGCACATGCTCCAGCTCGCGGTGCCACTCGGACAGCAGTCGGGTCTTTCCCAGCCCCTCGCTCCCCAGCAGCGTGAGCAACACCGGAGCCCCCGTCTGCCGTGCACGTGCGAGCCCGGCCCGCAGCCAGTCCAGGTCCGCGTGCCGTCCCTCGAAGGAGGAGCCCGGCGGGGCGAGTTCGGCCACGGGCGCTCGTGAGGTCTCTTCCCACGTGCCGCTGTGGGCGAGGGCCTCGGGGGTCCGAGGGACGGTGCCTGCTTCGACCGTCACGGGCCACCAGCGTTCCGGGTGCTCTAGCGCCGCGCCCGCGAGGGTGACGCGATGCGCCCGCTCGCGAACGCGCAAGGGCGCGCAATGGATCGCGACCCGCGAGCCTTCGGGCAAGAGCGGCGCGAGGGCCTCGGCGGCCTTCCTGGCGAAGTGCAGACCTCGCTCCAACGTGGGCGCGTGCGGGAACGCGACGAGCACCTGGCCCGGCTCCATCCGCCCCAACACCGCCCCCCACGGGCTCAGCGGGGCGACGAGGGCCGCGGGAGACACGCGCGCCCGGATGCCCAGCAGCGCCACGTCCCGGACCGACGCGCGCGCACTCGACCCCGCGGGCCTCTCGAACGCCGGAGCGGAGACTTCGGCCTCGGCGGGCACCGCCCGGAGCGCGTCAACGAGCGCTCGCGCATCCGCGAACCGGGCCTCGGGGGCCTTGGCCAACAGGCGCTGCACCAGGGCCGAGACCGCGAGCGGCACCTCCCCCGCGAGGGGTGGAGGTCTCAGCGCCACTTGCGCCTGCAGGACCGCGGACGCATTGCCCACGAAGGGCGGCCGTCCGCTCAGCAGCTCGAAGAAGACGACGCCCAAGCTGTAGAGGTCCGCGCGCGTGTCGATGCGCCGAGCGTCCTGGCACTGCTCCGGCGCCATGTACTCGGGGGTCCCCAAGCGCTGGCCCGTGAGCGTCACGGTGGGCGCCAGCGCGGGCTGCTCCAGGGTGTCCTCGGGGCGCGCGAGTCCGAAGTCGAGCAGCACCACCCGCGGACCCGCGAGCATCACGTTCTCGGGCTTGAGGTCCCGGTGGACGATGCGCGCGGCGTGCACGCAAGCCAGGGCCTCGGCCATGCCCAGCATCAACGCCTGGGCTCGGGGCCAGGGCAGGGCGCCCGTTCCGGGTTGGGTGGACAGGTGGTGCGCCAGGGTGATGCCCTCGATGGGCTCCATGGCGAGCACTGGCTCTCCTGCGGCCGTGATGCACTCGCCCAGCAACTCGGGAACGGCGGGAGGCCCGATCCGACGCAGCGCCTCGCGCTCGCGGCCCAGGCGGTCCTGGCTGTGTCGCTCCAGGACCTTGAGGGCCACGGGGTGGCCATCCGCCTCGCGTCTGGCGAGGTAGACGCGCCCGAAGCCTCCCTGACCGAGGACTCCCAGGGGCGTGTATCCCGGGACGGTGGGCAGTGCGGGGGCGGGCGTCCCCTCGGCGCGCGGTGCGTTCGAGGGATGCTGGGGACACCGCTCCACCACGCGTCGGTGACAGGTCGAGCAGCGCATGCGCATGGAGCAGAACGGTTGGTGGGGGCGTTTCTTCGACGAACAGCCCCCGCACGTCTGGGTCCACTCGCGGTGCGGCCCCAGGGTGCGTGAATACGCACACTCCGGGGCCGGGGTGGACTCAGTCGCTCAGCTCAGGCAGGTCCGGCAGCGCATCCGGGTCAAGCTTCAGCAACACACACAGGCGCGTCAGCGTGGGGATGGTGGGCACCATCACCCCGCGCTCGACCCGGGCGAGGACTTCCACGGGGAGTTCCAGGTACTCGGCGACTTCTTCCATGGAGAGCCCGGCATGTTGCCGTGCCGCCTTCAGCGTCGAGCCCAATGCTTCGGCCCGCTCCCTGCGACTCGTCGTCATGGGCCCGAGCATGGCGCCATCCGGCCGTTCCGTCACCCCGAAACCTACACGCCCAGGACCCAGGACGACGCCCCGGGCGGGGACCGGAAGCGGGCGCCCCGTTGGCCGGCGGCCCGGGATGTTCCGGGAGGGGCTCGAAGGGACACGTCCGTCCTCGTGGCCCACCGATGCGACCTCCGAGGTAGGAATGGTGGGCCCGCTCGCCCGCCTGGAATGACCGGAGACCTGGGGCCCCTGGGCTGGCGGTTGGCGCGAGCCATGGACACGGTGCTCGGGTGGGAGAGGCATTGGCGAGGTACGGGGGGGTGTGCTAGTCCGCCGCTCCCCGTTCCACGCGAGGAGATGCGAATGGCCCGCCGTCACGTCCGCGTCGTCGGCGCGATGCTCCAGAACGATGAGGGGCGCTACCTCATCACCCAGCGGCCCCCGAAGGCGTCGCTGCCCCTGTTGTGGGAGTTCCCGGGCGGTCGCGTGGAGGAGGGCGAGGACGATGCCGAGGCGCTCGCCCGCGAGATTCGCGAGGAGATGGGCGTGGACATCGAGGTGCTCGAACAGGCGATGCACACGCGCCACGAGTACCCGACCTATGACATCGACTTCCGCGTGTTCCACTGTCGGCTGAGTGACGCTCGGGCCCCCATCCAGCACCTGCGGGTGCACGATCACCGCTGGGTCGGGTTGGACGAGATGTCGCAGTACCGCTTCCCGGACGCCGACGCGAAAACACTCGCCAAGCTGCTCGACCTGGATTCCTGAGATGCGGCGCGCCAGCGTCGTCCTGGGGTGTGTGCTGTCAATGGCCTGGGGCGCCTGTACGCGCCCGCAGGCGCTCTCCGGACTGGATGCTGGCACCGTCGCGGCCGAGGGCCTCCCGGGCTGCCTCCATTACGGCGAGCCGCGCCGCACTGGCACCGTGCCTCCCGAGTTGCCAGAGCTGTCCGGCCTGGCCGCCAGCCATCGCCACCCCGGGGTCTTCTGGGCGCACAACGACTCGGGGAATGCCTTCGAGGTGTTCGCGATCAACGAGGCCGGGCAGGTGCTCGCGCGGGTGACGCTCACGGGCGCGGAGTCGCGGGACATCGAGGACGTGGCGGTGGGCCCTTGTGCTCCGGGCGACACGCGGCCCTGCATCTGGCTGGCGGACACGGGCGACAACTTCGGGTTGCGGCGGGAGGTGCGGCTGTATCGCCTGCCGGAGCCGGAGGTGCTCGGGAACGCGACGCTGGCGGTGGAGACCCTGCCGTTCCGCTACCCGGACGGCACGCACGACACCGAGTCGCTCATCATCGAGCAGCAGACGGGGCGGCTCGCGGTCATCACCAAGACGCGCAAGTCGCTGGGCGAGGTGTTCGCGCTCGACGGCTTGCGCCCGGACAGCGTCACGGTGGCGACGAAACTGGGGACGCTGCACGCGCCCGGGGAAGACCATCGCTCCACCGCGGCGGACCTCCACCCGGGCGGTCAGCGGATGCTGGTGCGCACCTACTCCCGCGTCTGGGAGGTGCGGCGCCCCGGGGCCACGAGCCTGGAGGAGCTGGTGCACGGTGACGTGGTGGAAGTGCCCGGCGCGAGCCAGGCCCAGGCCGAGGCGGTGGCCTTCCTGCCGGATGGCCGCGGCTATCTGCTGGGCAGTGAGTTCACTGGCCAGCCCCTGGTCCGAGTGGATTGCCGCTGACCGGACGTTGGCGCACGGACATCCCGAACAGGCCGTGGGGCGTTCCGGTTGACGGGCCGGCCGGGGTGATCATCTTTCGCCAGTCAGGTGGGGACGTCGCGCGACATGGGTCTCGCGCGTGTTGGGGGGCGGGGGAGGCCAAGCGTGCCGACGATGAAGCCACAGGATCTGCCGCCAGGGATGGGGCCCCGTGGAAAGAAGCCAGACAAACCCACGCCAGCGCGCGGCGGGTTCAAGTTCGGCTCGCCATTGGGCTACATCCTGTTGCTGGTCCTGGGATTCTTGCTGTTCCGCAATGTCTTCCAGGACGCGGGCGTGCGGCGCGTGAGCTACAGCCAACTGCGCGACGCCATCGAGAACGGGCAGTTCAGCCGCGTTCAAATCTCCAACGAGTGGGTGAAGGGCTTCCTCAAGGAGAACGCGCAGCCGCCGGCTGGTGAGCAGAAGACACTGCGCTCCGAGCCGAGCGCGTTGCCGTGGATGGCCTACCGCGTCCCGGGGGATGACGAGCTCATCCCGCTGCTCGAGGAGAAGGGCATCCAGTTCGAGGCGGTGCCTCAATCCAGCTTCAGCGAGGTGCTGTGGATCTGGCTGCTGCCCATGGGCCTGCTCATCCTCTTCTGGAGCTTCATGATGCGCCGGATGACGGGCGGCATGGGCCAGGGCCCGCAGAGCGTGATGAGCTTCGGCAAGACGCGCGCGAAGGTGCAGGCCGAGTCGGACACGGGGGTGGGCTTCAAGGACGTGGCCGGCGTGGACGAGGCGGTGGACGAACTGCGCGAGATTGTCGAGTTCCTCAAGACGCCCGAGAAGTTCCGGCGCCTGGGCGGACGCATCCCCAAGGGCGTGCTGCTGGTGGGGCCGCCGGGCACGGGCAAGACGCTGCTGGCGCGCGCGGTGGCGGGCGAGGCCGGGGTGCCGTTCTTCAGCCTCTCCGGCTCCGAGTTCGTGGAGATGTTCGTGGGCGTGGGCGCGGCGCGCGTCCGCGACCTCTTCGCGCAGGCCACCTCCAAGGCCCCCTGCATCATCTTCATCGATGAGCTGGATGCCATTGGCAAGAGCCGCAACGCGGGCATCGCGGGCGGCCATGACGAGCGCGAGCAGACGCTCAACCAGCTCCTCGCGGAGATGGACGGCTTCGACAGCCGCGCGGGCCTCATCATCCTGGCGGCCACCAACCGCCCGGAGATCCTCGACAGCGCGCTGATGCGCCCCGGACGGTTCGACCGGCAGGTGCTCGTGGACCGCCCGGACAAGCGCGGGCGCGAGCGGGTGCTGGAGATTCACTCGCGGGGCGTGAAGCTGGGGCCGGACGTGGACCTGCGCGTGATTGCCTCGCGCACGCCGGGATTCGTGGGCGCGGACCTGGCCAACGTCGTCAATGAGGCGGCGCTGCTCGCGGCCCGGCGCAACCGCGACGCGGTGATGCGCGCGGACTTCGAGGAGGCCATCGAGCGCGTGGTGGCGGGGTTGGAGAAGAAGAACCGCCGCATGAACGAGCGCGAGAAGGAGATTGTCGCGCACCACGAGGCGGGCCACGCGGTGGTGGGCTGGATGCTGCCCTACGCCGAGCGGGTGACGAAGGTCTCCATCATCCCCCGCGGACTGGCGGCGCTGGGCTACACCATGTCGTTGCCCTTGGAGGACCGCTACCTCATGTCGCTGGAGGAGTTGCGCGACAAGATGGCGGGGATGATGGGCGGCCGGGCCGCGGAGGAACTCTTCGTGGGGGAGATCTCCACGGGCGCCTCCAATGACTTGAAGCAGGCCACGGAGATCGCGCGAATGATGGTGCGCGACTACGGCATGAGCAGCCTGGGGCCGGTGGCGCTGGGCAGTGAGCACGGGCCGGGCTTCTTGCGCTCGGCGGGCCTGCCGGAGACGCGCTCCTACTCCGAGCAGACCGCGCGGATGATTGACGAAGAGGTCCACAAGATGGTGGCCGAGGCGCTGGAGCGCGCCCGCCATGTGCTCAACACCCACCGGGACAAGGTGCAGGCCGTGGCCGCGCGCCTGCTGGCGACGGAGGTCATCGAGGAGGACACGATGGTCACCATCCTCGGGCCCAAGGTGGTCGCGGAGCGGGGCCTGCTGCACCCCGAGGCGCGCGCGGTCATCTCCGCCCACCCGGTGGCGCCGACCGAGCCGGAAACTCCGCCAACCCAGCACACCGATCCTCCCCTGGACGCCTGAACGCTCGCCTCCCGTGCGGACCGCCGTCGGCTGCAACCGGCGGCGGCCTGCGGCGTCCAACAGGCGAAATTATCTTCAGGCCGAAGGGAGGAGTCGCCGTGGAGAACCGAATCGGCAGGAGCTACGTGGCCCGCAAGGCCCTCTTCGCCAAGGGGCTGAAGGCGGGGCGGCTCACGGTGCAAGAAATCGAGGAGGCCCTGCCCGCCGGGACGCTGACGGCGGCCGAGCGCTGGTTGCTGTACTACTCGCTGCGCGCCGCGCAGGTGGAGATCATCGACGAGGTGACGGGGCAGGTGGACCACGGGTTCATGGCCGAGTCACCCGCGGCGCCCTCCGAGCACTAGCGCGTTGACATGACCGCCTCGGCGGTTAGGTTCGCGCGGCCCTCGACGATTGCAGGAATAGGCTCGACATGACCGGCAACACGCACAACGACACGCAGACGGAGGCCGCCGAGGCCGCGACCCCCACCTCCGAGGGTGGCCCCGCCCAGGATGGCTCGGGCAAGGAGGCCACCCCGGCCGTGGATGTGGAGAAGGCGCGCCTCCAGGCGGAGCTGGACGCCTCGCGCCGCCGCGTGGATGAGCTCGCTCGGGCCTATCAGGCCCTCAACAAGGACCGCGAGGAGTTCAAGCAGCGCCTGACCCGCGAGCGCGAGCGGATGATTGACGTCGAGCGCGGCGACGTGGCCGTCACGCTGCTGGAGGCCATCGACGAGTTGGATCGCGCCCTGAACGCGGGCGGCGAGGACGGATCCGCGCTGGCGCAGGGCGTCCGGATGATCCGCGACAGCCTGCTGCGCAAGGTGCAGGCGGCGGGCATCGAGCGGCTCCAGGTGGTGGGGCAGCCGTACGATCCCAACCTGGCCGAGGCCGCGGACATGGAGATCACCCCCGTGCCCGAGGACGACCAGAAGGTCGTCGCCGAGGTGCGGGCCGGCTACCGCCTGAAGGACCGGATCATCCGGCCGGCTCGGGTGAAGGTGGCCAAGTACATCCCGCCCGCGAACGCCTGAGGGCGGACCCGGCGGCCGGGAAGGGCCCGGCGGTGCGCGCTGTTGGGGCGGATCGCCATGGCCCGCCGTGTAAGCTCCCGCTCCGTGCACCCTCGCTTCCTTGCCGTGTGTCTCGTGCTGGCGCTCGCTCCCCTGGCGGGCGCCGCCGAGGATCCGCTGGTCCCCTGGCTTCAGGCCCGCGCGCGGGAGCACGCCACCTACTTCGGCGTCCACGCGGCGGGAGCGGACGGGCGGACGGGCGCCATGGGGCTGTGGCGGGAGCGCGCCCCGGGCTCCTCGGGCCTGCCCAACTTCGTCCCGCCCACCTCGTTGGCGCCGCTGATCCGCGCCGTCGAGGCGGGCGTGGTGAACATCACCGCGGTGAGTCCGGGCTCGGCCCCGGGCGGGGGGATGAAGCGCTCCACGGGCTCCGGGCTGGTGCTCACGCCAGACGGGCTGGTGGTGACCAACAACCACGTGGTGGCCAACTCCCGCGCGCCCTCCATGGGCACGATGGTGAACCCCGATGCGCCGCGCGTGGAGGTCGGGGGCCGGGAGGGCTCCACCGCCCAGCAGATCTCCGTGCGCCTGGCGGACGGCCGCGAGTTCCCCGCCGAGGTGGTGGGCCGTGACGCCTCCACCGACGTGGCGCTCCTCCGCCTGAGCGGCACGGAGATGGACAACCTGCCGGCCGTCTACCTGGGGGACTCGGACGAGCTCCAGGTGGGGGACTGGGTGGTGGCCATCGGCAACCCGTTCGGCCTGGACCACTCGGTGGCGCACGGGATGATCTCCGCCAAGGAGCGCGTGCTGGGCGTGGGCCAGTTCGATGACTTCATCCAGACGGACGCGCTCATCAACCCCGGCAACTCGGGCGGCCCGCTGTTCAACATGAAGGGCGAAGTCGTGGGCGTGGCCACGGCCATCATCAGCGAGGGGCAGGGCATTGGCTTCGCGGTGCCCATCAACCTGGTGAAGGACCTGCTGCCGAACCTGCGCGAGAACGGGAAGCTGGAGCGCGGGTGGCTGGGCGTCGTCATCAACGAGGACGGTGAGAACGGCGCCCAGCGCGCGCCCATGGTCCGCGACGTGTACCGAGGCAGCCCCGCCGCGGCGGCGGGCATCCGTCCCGGGGACCGGCTGGTCGCGGTGAACGGGCGCCCCATCGGCAGCTACCTGCAACTGCTTCGCAAGGTGGCGCTGCTCGCCCCGGGCACCGAGGCGCGGCTGACGCTCCTGCGCGGCACCGGGACCCAGGACGTGACGGTGCGGCTGGTGGCGCGCCCGGCGGCGGAGGCCACCTCGGGGCTGACCAACCGGGCCAGCAGCAGCGCCAATGACGTGGGGCTCCTGCTGCGGGATCTGACGCCCGAGGTGGCGGCGCCGCTGGGGTACGAGGCCTGGACCGGGGCGCTCGTGTCTGGCGTGCTGCCGCGCAGCGCGGCGGAGCAGGCCGGGCTGCGCGCGGGCGACGTGGTGACGGAGGTGAACCGGCGCCGCGTGAAGGATGCCGCGGGAGTCCGCGCCGCGTTGGAGCGGGGCAGCGCGGGGGCCAGCATCCTCCTGCGCGTGCAGCGGGGCACGGTGCTTCAGTACATCGCCATCGCCCGCTGAGCCTTGGCGGTGCCTAGCGGCGCAGCTGCGCGTCCTTGCCGTTGAGCCACAGGCCGAACTGCTCGCCGGTGCGGCCCTCGGTCACCAGGATGGACTCGATGCGCGCGTTGACCCCGTAGACCTTCCCGCCGCCCTTCTTGGGCAGCACCCACACGCCCTGCGGCGAGAAGACGACCTGCGCCCGAACGCCGCGCATGGAGAACATCCGGGAGAACGTCCCGCCGTTCCACATCTGCGGCGCCGTGCCGCTCACCGACAAGAGCGGCAGCACCGGGTTTCCCTGTGCGTCCGTCTTCTTCGGCGCGCCGTGCGTGAGCGCGTACTTCCCGGCCCCGAAGAAGGGCGTGATGTTGATGAGGTACTCGTTGGTGCCGGGGTTGAAGGCGCCCGGGGACAGCATGCTGGCGTCGTCCTCGGTGACGATCATGTACAGCCGCTTGCCCTGGTACTTCTTGCGGAAGGCCTCCGCCTGCGACTTGCACTGCGGGTCCACGAGCGCGCCCTCGCACTCGCCCACGTACTTCTCAAGGAACGCGCCCAGGCCCCCCAGCGGCTCGGACTCGTCGCGCAGCTTCGCGAAGCGGGAGTCCACATCAGCCAGGGCAAGCGCGGGCAGCAGGACGGCGGCGGCAACCAGGAAGCGATTCACGGTGTTGCGACTCCAGGAAACAGGGGGTTGGGACCTCGGATGCTGCCACCCCCGGCGCCCGTCCGGCAGCCCTTTCGGGGGAGGTGAGGGCGGGTAGCGACAGGTGAATAAATTGCCTACATGTGGCTACCATGTAGGGTGTGCCTGTCACTTCCTGTTTCTGGAGGCACCCCGCGTGAACGAGCGTCAGCAGGACCGCCGCACCCACCTGCGGTTCGACAAGGTTTTCACCGTGTATCTGTCCACCCAGGACGGAATGATGCGGGGAATCGGTCGCAACATCAGTGCGCGGGGCATGTTCATCGAGGTCCGGGATTCCCTGGGCCTGGGCGAGAAGCTGAAGGTGACGTTCGCGGGCGAGGACGGCACGGAGATGACGTGCCTGTGCGAGGTGCGCTACCAGGTGGCGCTGGCCTTCGGGCGCAAGGACGGCCGCCCGGGCAGCAGCCGCGGCGTGGGCCTGCGCATCGTGGCGTACGAGACCATGGATGACGCGCCGCTGCTCCTGGTGGACCGCGAGCGCGTGATGCACTGACGGGGGGGCCGGAACGCGGGGCCCGGGCAACGGGCCTTCCGGAAACGACAAAGGGCACGGTCCTTCCAAGGAAGGCCGTGCCCTTCGTGCGTCACGGGCCCAGAAACCGGGCCCGCTCGGCGCGGATTACTGCGAGAAGCCTTCGAGCAGGTAGTGGGCCTCGATGCGCTTGAGCGCGAGGATCATCGCGGCGCAGCGCGGATCCACCGTCTTACCAATGCAGTACGGACGGCTGTCGTGCATCTCCGTCTTGCGCGGCTGGTTGCGCGAGATGTCGCGGATGATGCGGTAGTTGCGCTTCATGGCGCGCTCGAGCCGCTGGTCGACCTCGGCCTCGCTCCAGCGCTCCATGCGCTTGTTCTGGATCCACTCGTAGTAGCTCACCGTCACGCCGCCGGCGTTGGCGATGATGTCGGGGATCATCTCGATGCCGCGCTTCTGCAGGACGCGATCGGCCTCGGGGGTGGTGGGGCCGTTGGCGCCCTCGGCGATGAGCTTGACCTTCAGCTTCTCGGCCACGTCGGCGGTGATCTCTCCGCCCAGCGCCGCCGGGATCAGGATGTCCGCCTGGACCTCCCAGAGATCCTTCTTCTCGATCTTCTGGGCGCCGGGGAAGCCGATGACCGAGCGCTTGAGGTTCTTGGAGTCCGCCACGTAGGCGGCCAGGGCCTGCGCGTCGATGCCGTCACCGTTGTAGATGGTGCCGTCCGCGTCGTTCACCGCCAGCAGGCGAGCGCCCATGCTGGTGAGGATGAGGGCGGCGTGGCTGCCCACGTTGCCGAAGCCCTGGAGCACGAAGGTCTTGCCCTTCACGCTCTCGCCGCGGTCCGCGTAGTAGTCCTCGATGCAGAACGCGACGCCCTGGCCGGTGGCCTTGCCGCGGCCCTCGGAGCCACCGATGCGCACGTCCTTGCCCGTCACGATGCCGCGCAGGTTGTGGCGCTCGCGCTCACCGTCGGAGAACTGGCGGTAGAGCAGGGCCATGATCTCCGGGTTGGTCCCCACGTCCGGCGCCGGGATGTCGATGTTCGGCCCGATGAGGCTCTTGAGCCGGTACATGAAGCGCAGCGTGATGGCCTCCAGCTCCTCCTTGCCGTACTCGCGCGGATCAATCTGGATGCCGCCCTTGCCGCCGCCGAACGGGACCTCGGAGATGGCCGTCTTCCAGGTCATCTCGGCCGCCAGGGCCTTGAACAGGTCCAGCGACACCTCGCGGTGGTAGCGCAGGCCGCCCTTATAGGGGCCACGGGCCTGGTTGTGCTGGACGCGGTACGCCTTGAAGCGCTGCGACTCGCCGGGGACGAGCTGGTACACCTTGCCATCCGGCAGGCGCAGGTGGCCGCGGCTGATGGACACGTCCGAGCCGAGCAGGGCGCGGCCGTTCAGGATGATGTTGCCGTTGGCCAGACGCTCCAGGCCTTCGGGGTTGCGCACCTGGGTGACGGACAAGTCCGCGAACGACTTGGCCTCCTCCGGGAGGAGGGGCACGAGCCGGTCCTTGAGCTTGGCCGTGACGTAGAAGATGTGCTCGTAGTCGGGCTCTTCCAGCTCCAGGCGAACGCGCTTGTCGAGCCCGATGAGGTCCGCCGCGCGGTTGAAGATCTCCATTGCTTCCGTGAAGATCGTGCGCTTGGGCGAGGGGGCCGGGGCGCGCATGAAATTCTCTTCGCTGGCCATGACTGAGAACGCTCCTTGGGGGCCGCCCAGATAGAGGGGGCCACAGGGGATAGCGGCGCCCTTATGTGCACAGGCGGTCCGAGGGGTCAACCACCGCGACATGGGCTAACTGTCCGGATTATTAAGTTATTATGAGGGGTTAGCCAACGCGGTGTGTCAGCCGCGACAGACGCGGTGTGTCACGCGTGTCACGGTGATTTTCGCGTCACATCGGAGCCCGGAGAGGGCACATCATTTCTGCTTGCCCTACCCGAACCCCCATGGTACCTACGCGCCGCCTTCGGTCACGCCGACATAGCTCAGCGGTAGAGCAACTGATTCGTAATCAGTAGGTCCCCAGTTCAAGCCTGGGTGTCGGCTCCATGAAACGGGTCGGCTGCGCAAGCAGCCGGCCCGTTTTTATTTTCCCATTCTTCTTGTGCGGACGAGGCGCCGCGCGACCGCGCGTGAGCCAGGGCGCCGAGCCACGCTCCGCTCCCCGCCGGTTCGTTCGGGTGGCATCCCGGGATTGCGTGGGTGTGTCGGCCCAAGGCTCGGGAGCTGCGGCGAGCACCGAACGGTGCCGGCTCCAACAGGCGTCCGAGCCACGCCGATGTCGCCGGGCTGGAGGAGACGGGGGCTCCACGGGCGGCTCGCGATTCCGTGGCGGCGTCTCGGGTGGCCGCGAGGTGCGGCCCAGCGCATCAGGGCAAGGCGGTCCAACGTGCTCATGGGGCCGGTTCTCGGCCGGGGTTCCAGGCCGTGCTGAGTGGGCGTGGACAGTGTCCCGGTGGGCTCACGGTTCAATTCATCGCTCGCGTGTGGAGCGGTATCGCGTTCGCCGACCGTCTCTCGAAGAGCTTGCGAGACGCGGGCTTCGAGTTGAGAGGAATTGTCGCGTGCGGCCGCACGACAACTCGAACGCGAGGGTGTGGTGCTTTGCGTGTCGAGATTATTTGTCTGGGTGTGCAATGAAAGCATGGTTTGTCTTGTGTTGTCTCGTTGCCGCTCGATGCTCCCGGGCGGGTGGCTGTTGGTCACGCTGCTTCAGGCCGAGCGGTAACACTCCGCTTCGAGGGCACGCCTGACGGCGCAAGGAGGCATCGCGTCGGCATTGATTCAGGCCCGTCGCCCCGATGTATGCCGGAGGGACGGGCCTCGGGCCTCGCGGAGCGCCCCGTGTGTACTCTCGCCCTTGCGGGAGGGTGGCTGAGCGCTGGCGTGCGAGGCTGTCCATGACGTCGAGCAAGGCTCCACTGGAGCGTTTCTGCTCTTCTCTGACTGGACCTCGGAGCCCCTGGTCGATCAGCGTGTCGTGCGGCAACGGGTCTCCTCGAAGTATCGGCCCGGACACTTCTGCGAGCGCGAACTCCCGGTCCTGCTGGCCGTGCGCTCTCAGGTCGAGCGGCCCCCTGGAGGCCATCCTCCGTGACGCCCCGGCGTCTGCTTCTCCTGTCGCGACGGCGCAGAGTCCGCAGGAGCAGAGGCCCTGTGCGTTTCTCGCATGCGCAGCGCCACGATGACTCCTGACGCCGCTGTGAGCAGGGCCACCAGGGTGATGGCCGCCGGAACGCCCAGCGCATCGGCCGTGATGCCTGCCACCACCGCACCTGCTGCGTAGCCTGCATCCCTCCAGAGTCGGTAGACGCCGACCGCGGACGAGCGCCAGGACGGGTGCGCCACATCGCCAATCGCCGCGAGCAGCGTTGGATAGACCATCGCGGTGCCCAAGCCCATCAAGAGCCCTGCGGCGACGAAGAGGGAGGTGCTGCGCCCGCTCACCATCAGCGCGATGCCACCCGCTTGGACCCACATGCCGGAAGCAATCAGCCACTTCCGGCCCAGGCGATCCGACAGTGCGCCCGTGAAGAGCTGCGCGATGCCCCACGCGGCTGGATAGACGGCGGCCAGCGTCCCCACCTGCGCGAGTGAGAGGCCCGAGGCCAGGTAGACGAGAGGGAACAGCCCCCACGCCATGCCGTCGTTCAGGTTGTTGATGAACCCGGCTTGGGTGACGCTCGACAGCTCTCGGTCCGTGAAGCTCGTTCGAACGAACACCCCGCGTGGAGGCTCGGAGGCCGCGCTTTGCATTCGGGCTTCAGCCCGTGCGTGCTCGCGTGTCTCGCGCACGAAGAAGACAGACAGCGCGAGTCCGAGCACCACATAGACAATGCCCAGATAGAACGGCGCGGGCCGTAATCCGTAGCGCGCCGCGAGATAGCCCGTGGCGAGCGCGGAGAGCGCCACCGCGACATAGCCGGCGAACTCGTTGAGGCCCATCGCGAGCCCTCGCTGCTTGGGGCCCGCCAGATCAATCTTCATGATGACGGTGGTGGACCAGGTGAGGCCCTGGCTCGCGCCGAGCAGTCCGTTGGCTCCCAGAATCCATCCCCAGGTTGGCGCCCAGATGAGGAGCAGCGGAACGGGCACGGCCAGGAGCCACCCGGCCACCAGCACGCCCTTGCGTCCCCACGCATCCGACAGGCGTCCCGCGAAGTAGTTCGTGGCCGCCTTGGACAATCCGAAGGCGACGATGAACGAGAGGACTGCGGAGCGGGCCACGAGGCCGAACGCGTGCTCGGCCAGACTGGGCAGGATGCTGCGCTCCAGGCCCACCATCGCGCCCACGAAGGCGTTCACCAGGACCAGGAGCATGAACTGCCCGAGGTTGGCGCGCAGGCCCAGGTGGACCTCGGATTGGGCGGGCGTCATGGCCCGCGTCCCGGGTTGAAGCGGAGGATCATCGAGACGCTCTCAGTGCGGGGTGCGAGTCAGTGCGGGAGGGACTCGGTGGGCAGGCCCGCGGCACGCCACTCGGGAAAGCCTTCATGAAGGCGTCGGGCCTTGCGTCCGTGGGCCCGCAGCAGTCGCACCGCCTCATCCGCGTAGACGCAGTAGGGGCCGCGGCAGTAGGCCACCACCTCGCGCTGCTTCGGCAGCTCGCTCAGCCGCGACTCCAACTCCGCGATGGGGATACAGAGCGCGCGAGGGATGTGGCCCGCCGCGTACTCCTCGGACGGACGCACGTCGAGCACGACGACCTTGCCGGCGCGCACCCGCTCCAGCAGCTCCTCGCGCGCCACCGCGTCGAGCGACTGGCGGTCTTTCAGATAGGTGTCCACCACCTGCTGCATGTCGGCCAGGTGCGCCTCCGCCACGCCACGCACGCCCTGCACCAGCGCGAAGACGGTGGGGCCCGCGAGCCGATAATGGGCGTAGGTGCCTTCCTTCCGAGACTCCACCACGTGCGCCTCGCGCAGCACCTGGAGGTGCTGCGAGGTGCTGGCCACGCTCAGCGACAGCTCGCGCGAAAGGGCCTCGACCGTCCGCTCGCCTTGGGCCAAGAGGTCCACCAGCTCCAGCCGCCTCGGATTGGCCAGCGCCTTGGCGACCCGCGCGAGCTGCTCGTAGAGCGCGTCCTTGAATGCTCGGTTGCCCATCGCTGCTCCTCAATTATTCAATTGAATGATTGAATAGTGGTGCGCCTGAGGCTTGTCAACGAGACCGGACGGGAGTGTCGGGTCGCTAGCCGACTCGATACACGCGGGTGGGCACGCCTTCGTAGTCGAGGGTGCGCTCCAACTTGAGGCCGATGCGCTCCGCGACGCGGATGGACGGGGCGTTGTCGGGATGGATGAGGGCCACCAGGGGAATGTCCGGGGCGGCCTCGTGGGCGAAGCGCAGGGCTGCTTGGGCGAGCTCCGTCGCATAGCCGCGCCCCCAGGTCCGAGGCGAGAGGCGATACGCGAGGTTCAGCACGAGGCGGCCCTCGAACTCCTTGCGCCGCACGCCGCCGATTCCCACCATCTGTCCTGGAGACTCACGTGGCTCCACGGCCCAGTACCCCATGCCGTGCTGGGTCCAGTCCTCCTCCCAGCGCGAGAGCAGGGCGCGCGCCTCGTCCCGCGTATGGAGGACGCCAATCGCGCCGGTGTAGCGCTGCGTCTCGGGGTCGGAGTGGAGGGTGAAGACCGTGTCCACGTCATCCGCATGGATGGGGCGCAGCAAGAGCTGCTTCGAGGTCAGGTGCTCGTGGGTGCGCGACATGGAGAGTTCCGGGGCCAGGTCTCGCTCGGTGCACCAGCGCACAGGTCGGTGATTCCTGGACGGACGTCCTGTAGCGCGTGCCGGGGCGAATGGCCAGACGGGCGCGTGACTGGCTCCGGATCAGCAGTCCTCCAGTGGGTCGGGCGCCGCGTGAGAGGGCGCGTGTCACTTCGCGCGCAGTCCGAAGCCCACCGCAGGAGGGGCATCGAGCACCTCCGAGCCGCGCCGGCGGCGTGGCTTGCCGGCGCGGCAATGAAAGACAGCCGAGCCGCCTCCAGGCTCGAGCCTCGAGGCCGCCCGGGGATGTCTCAGGTCTTGGAGATCGCCACGGTGATTTGTCCGAGCGACACGTTCTGGCCCGTGACGGCGTAGCCGCCGATGAAATTGACGGTGTCGATCCACGGAAGAGAGCCCCGGCCCATCACCGAGTCCTGGTCCTTCTGGTGTGAGTAGAAGGACGCCACCGAGTTGTTCTCCGAGTAGCTCGGGTCCCACACGCCCACGTTCAGCGTGTTGTCATCGTTGTATTGAGTCAACACGGTGACGCTGTTCTGACCGGAGCCCTGTGCGCCCAGCGTGGCGCAGGACAGCGAGAGGATCTGCGTCGAGTCCGGAGTGCTGACGACGACGCTCAGTGTATTGGCCGTCTGATTGACGAGGGTGGTCCGCAGTGAGTTCGCGTTGGTCATGGGCAACTGGGGGTTGGCCGGAATCGGCATCGTCGTCTCCGCAAGGTGCGAGGTGGCGATCGCGCACGGAGAAGGCGTCTCCGAGCCGAGCGTGTCCACCCCTTGAGCAATGCCCGTGCCGAGCCCCCGATGCAGGGCGCTTTCCTGTGTAACCGGCCTGCGTCATCGTGGCGCCTCGCCGTTCGACGTGTCGAAGCGGGTCGAGCGACTTGTCGACGCGGACACGCTGGGGTGAACGGTGGATTCGTCCCTCTCCTGGGCGGTTTCATCCCGCCCGTGTGGGGGTTGATCCCTTCTCGCTCCTTGCGTTGATCCGGGGGCGTAGAAACTCGGGTGCTGAACCACTCCAGCGGCATCAGGCCGCACAGTGCGTGGTCGCTGCAACGAGGCAGAGGGGGTTATCGCATGCGATACATGAAGTCGTGGGGAGGCTCGCTCGTGGCGAGCGCCTGGTTCCTGTTGCTCGCGCCGGGGTGTCAACCCGGCACAGACACGGGAGCTTCCGCGGAGGCGCCTGGCTCGCGCCCCGCATCCCAGACCCAAGCCATTACGTGTGGAACCAGCCAGGTTCCGGTGATGACGAGCGCCACGTCGCCGAGCGGCATCGTGACCAGTTCGGGGATCTACAATTCGACCTATGACGCCTGGATGGCGTTCGACGGTGTCGACAGCACCAGTTCCATGTGGCTCTCGGGACTGCGCCAGTCTCCCGCCTGGATTGGGTATGAATGGACAGACGGCCCGCGGCGGATCATCCGCTACGCCATCCGCTTCGTGAATGGCTCCACGCTCACGACTCGCGCGCCCAAGGACTGGACACTCCAGGCCTGGAACGGGTCGCAGTGGGTCGTGGTGGATACCCGAACCAACGAAGCGAACTGGGCTGGCTCGGAGCGCCGTGAGTACACCCTGCCGGCGAACGCGACCTACTCGAAGTTCCGTCTCAACGTGACGGATGACAATGATGCGCGCACGGGCATCGAGGTCGTCTCGATAGGCCGGCTGGAGTTGCTGGGCTGTCAGCCGGACACGACGCCCCCTGTGACGCCGGTCCTGTCACACTTCAGCCCCGCCTCGCCGTCCAACATCGCGAATCCGAACCTGTTCGGGAGCGCGGAGACGGGCTCGACGGTGCGCGTCTACACCAATGCGACGTGCTCGGGGAATCCGGCGGTCTCGGTCACTGCCGCGACGGAGAACCTGTTCTCGGCGGCCGTTCCCGCGATCACCAATGCGACGACCGTCTTCAGCGTCACGGCGACGGATCCCGCCGGAAACGTGTCCGGTTGCTCTCAGCCGATGAGCTACGTGCACGACGGCACTGCTCCAGCGGCGCCCGTGATGACGGGCTTCCAGCCCGTGTCGCCGAGCAACTCGCTCACGCCGCAGGTGCGAGGCACCGCGGAGAAGGGGAGCACCGTCCAGATCTTCAAGAGCGTGGGCTGTGTGGCGCCTGTCGTGGTGAGTGCCGTGGCGGATGCGTCCACGGGGGCGTTCTCGGCGGCCGTGACGGTCACGGCCAACACGACGACGGGTTACTCCGCGCTGGCCGTGGATGCGGCAGGAAACGTCTCGGCGTGCTCCTCGATCATCAACTACTTGCATGACAACATCGCTCCGGCGGTGCCCTCGTTGTCGGGCTTCCTGCCGGTGTCGCCGGGCAACACGCTGACACCCCAGCTGCGCGGCACCGCGGAGCGGGGGGGCACCGTGCAGATCTTCAAGGGCGCGGGCTGCGTGGCGCCCGTCGTGGCGAGTGCTGTGGCGGATGCCTCGACGGGGGCATTCTCGGCCCCCGTCACGGTGGGAGCCAACACGGCGACGAGCTTCTCCGCACGGGTCTTGGACCCAGCAGGAAACGTGTCGACGTGCGCTGTCGCGGTCAGCTACCGGCACGACAGCGTCGCGCCGCCCGCGCCGGTGTTCACCCCTGGCTTCATTCCCGCCGAGGGGAACGGCACGGTGGGCATCGTCGGCGCGTCGGGAGAGGCGGACTCGTTCATCACGCTGTTCACGGACGCTGCTTGCACCACGCAGTTCGCGCCCGCGGGTCCTTTCCTGATTGATCCGTTCGGTGCGGTGGCGGTCCCCCTGACCCAGAGCCAGCGGGCCGGGCCACTGTTCGCGAATGCGCGAGACGTGGCGGGCAATCGCTCCGGATGTGTTTCCGTGCCGGTGGCGTGCGACATCGGCTTCGCGGACTGCGATGGCAATCCAGCCAATGGCTGCGAGGTGGACCTGCTCTCGGATGAGGCGCACTGCGGGACGTGCGGCACGGTGTGCGCGGGCGGTCCGTCCGCCCATGCGGTGTGTGGCGCCGGGACGTGTGGTCTGGGCTGTGTGGTGGGGACCTTCGACTGCGATGGCAATCCGGCGAACGGATGCGAGTCTTCCACTGCGTGCGCGGCTCAGACGTGCAGCGTGGACGCTTTCTCCGAGTTGATGATCACCAACATGTCGGTGGTGGACGACCCGATGCGCACCACGGCGGATGGCGTCTGGACCTTCGGTCATCTCATGCGCGAGATGAATGGTGGACAGGATCCGTCGAACCTGGTGCGCAACTGGCTCAAGACCTGGAACACGGACCAACTCATTGGCGTCAGAAACGTCCTGTCTCGACCCAACATGAGCGGCATGGTGCTGACGCCGTGGGAGAGCCGCAGCGGCGGGCCGGGGGCCCCGCTCGACTTCGAGAGCGCGCCGTTCCGGCTCCTGGCCATCGTCAATCGCATGGATTTGCGCAAGGAAGGGCAGTTCGCGGGCGAGGGGCGCTTCGTGTTTGGCGTCACGGACCCTTTCGGCAGTCCCATGCCGTTCACCGTCATCCTGGAGTACGTCCTGCCCGGTGGTTCACCGGACGAGTTCCAGCGCTGGGCGCGTGACTGGCACGAACTCGGCCGCATTGGCGTCGGGAACCCGGGCTACAACGAGAAGCTCGAGGCGCTCACGGATCGCTTCACCCGATCGTTCGTCGCGCGAGGCGCGTACCTGGGGAGCGCCATCCACCAGGTCCGCAGCAATGAGAACGCGTTGAATCCGTTCTGGGAGCTTCGAGAGTTCCACCTGGGGGCAGGAGGGCTGGAGCCCGCGCACGTCGCGCTCACGCCAGACCTGGCCTTCAACGGGGCGCCCGTCTTGACGGATTTCATCAACCAGAACATGTCCTCCGTCCTTTCGGAGTCGCATACCCTTCCGGAGTTCTTCGGGGGCCAGCCCGTGCTCGCCGGCTCCGCGCTGACGCAGTTCAACTTCGCGTGGACCGTGCAGCAGGTCCCCACCGAGGCGCGCTTCAAGTTCTCGGTGAACACATGCAGTGGCTGTCACTCTGGCGATACGTTCACCACCTTCCTGCATGTGCGCCCACGCTCTGCGGGGCAGGCTTCGGCCCTGTCTCCGTTCCTCCTTGGGACCGGGGCGATTCCGGACCGATTCGACTCGTCCGTTACGCATTCGTTCGCGGACCTGGCCCGCCGGGAGGCCGACCTGTCGGCGCTCGTGTGCGGCGTGCCACCGGCCAATCCGCTGGTGCAGGCGAAGACGTCTTTCGGAAGCTCGCTGCTCTCGGGCTCGAATCAGCCGGTCCGGCCCGCGGTGCCTGGCTTCCCGACGCCGTCCAACCTTCCGCCGGGTCGCGTCCACTGACGTGACGTAGCGGAAACACAACGCAGTCAGCAGTCGGGGCAGGGCGCCGCGTGTCTCGGGCGCCCTGTCTGTCTTTGCCGGGTGAGGCTGGGAATGTGAGGCATCAGCTCGTCACGCCGAGCAGCTCGCGAATCTGGCGGAGCATGGCGATCTCCTCCGCGTGCACGCTGCCGTCGTGGGTGATGAGTTCCTGGGCGGCGCGGATGACCGCCGTGGGATCCATCCGCAGCAGGCCCAGGTTGGGGGCGGGGAGGGGAGAGCCGTGCTGGAGGCACTGGGTGAGCGCGGTCAGCTCCGCGAGCGGGACGCTCATCCCCCGGGCGGCCGCCACGAGGTGATCGATCTCCGCGCGGGTGACCCGATCATCGCTGGTGACGATCTGGAGCAACAGCTTGAGGACTTCGATGTGGAACTGGGAATCGGGGTCCGCGGGCATGCTCATTCGGGCTGGTCCATGGGAATTCCCCAGGCTGTCCCGTTCTGGCGGGCGCGTCCAGTCGTCGTCCCCGGGTGGCGTGGGACAGGCGGGCAGGCCAGTAGGAGTGGGTTGCGCGAATGGCCCATCCCGGGAAGCATGCGCGACCGCATGGATGCCCTGTCCCCCCTCTTCGCGCTGCACGACCGGATCCGCGCCCATCCTGTCTGGACCGTCCTCCTCTGCCTGCTCGTCCTGGGAGGCGCTGGAGCGATCGCCAGCCGGGTCCATCTGGACGAGAACGTCGCCGCCCTGTTGCCAGGGGGCCCGGGCTCTCCGGGCGAAGCCGCCACGCTGCTGTCCGAGTTCGGCGCGCTGGACACGTTGCTGCTGGACCTGTCGTTGCCCGGCGGATCGCGGGACGAGTTGATCGCGCAAGGGGACGCGCTGGTCGCGAGGCTGAAGGCGACGAACCAGTTCTCACAGCTCTACTCGGGACCCTCCCAGGCCGAGCTGGTGAAGCTGGGCGCCCTGGTGCTCCCCAAGCGGCTGTACCTGTTGGAGAACCCACGCGAGGAACTGGAGGCGCGCCTTTCTCCCGAGCGGCTGAGCCAGAGCCTCGCGCGGTTGAAGCTGTCCCTGGCCGCGCCCGAGGCGATGGGCCTCAAGCAGCTGTTGCTCGCGGACCCCTTGGGGTTGAACACGGACCTGCTCGGGCGGCTCGCGAAGCAGGGCGGGGAGCTTCAGTTGGATCGCGGGCACCTGTTGTCCGCGGATGGCACCCACCTGTTGCTCGTGGGGACACCGGCGCGGCGGGCGCTCGACGTGGATGCCTCACAGGCGTTGATGGATGAGCTGGGGCGGGTCTCCGGCGAGCTGAAGCAGACGACGGGCGGGCGCGCGACGCTGCGCTGGGTGGGGGGGCCGCGCTTCGCGGCCGAGAGCGCCGCCGCCATTCGCCACGACATCTCCGACAACTTCATCCTCTCCACGGTGGTGATGCTCGCCGTGTTCGTGTTGCGCTTCCGGGGGCTGCGGCTCCTGGTGCTCGCGTCGGTGCCGCTCGTGTTCGGCGTCGTGGGCGGGGTTGCGGCCATGGCGCTGCTGCAAGGGCACATGCATGGGCTCACGCTGGGCTTCGGGTCCGCCTTGGTGGGCATTGCCATGGACTACCCGCTGCATCTCATCAACAGCGCGGCCGCCGAGCCGGGAGATCGCGCGCACGCGTACACCTCGACGACGCGGGCGGTATTCCAAGGGCTGTGCCTCGGGTTCTTCACCACCGCGATGGGGTTCCTCGCGCTGTTCCTCTCGGAGTTCCCCGCGCTGCGCGAGCTGGGCTACTTCTCCACCATCGGACTGGTGTTGGCGTTCCTCGCCAACTTCGTGCTCGTGCCGCCGCTGTGCGCGCGGCTCGGGCCTCGGCAGGCGACTCCTTCGGGCATGGCGCCGCGCCTGCTTCGCTTCGCGTTGCCGCCGCGCGCGGCGCTGGTGACGACGCTGGTCCTGTTGGCCCTGGGGGGGGGGTTCTCGCGGAGCCTCGTGTTCGATGGAGACTTGCGGAAGCTCGACTCGCAGAACGCGCGGACGCTGGCGGACTATGACGAGGTGCTCGCGCTGTTCCGCCAGCCGTCGAGTTCCTCGCTCGTCGTGTCGAGCGGGCCGACGTTGGAGGACGCGCTTCGGATCAACGACGCGGTGGCTCGGTCCATCGAGCCCTTGAAGCGCTCAGGCGTGCTCTCGTCCGCGATGAGTCTGGCGGCGCTGGTTCCCTCGGCGGAAACCCAGCGGCAGCGCGCGGAGCAGTTGCGTGGGATGGACCTGGAGGCCGCGAGGCAGAAGCTCTCCGCCGCCAGCGTCGCGGCGGGCTTCACCCCCGAGGCCTTCACGCGCTTCTGGCAGGAGGTGGGCGCGGTGGCTCGAGGTGAGGTGGCGCCCATCACGCCCGAGGAGCTCCAAGGCACGTCCTTGGGAATGCTGTTGTCGCGCGCCATCCGCTGCGAGGGCGCAGAGTGCCGGATCGCGACGACGTTGGAGCGCCGCGCGGGAAGCTCATTGGAGGCGGTGAGTTCGGTCCTGCCCGCGGGGGCGCGCATGGTGGACAGCGAGGCCTTGGCCAACCGCGCGGTGGCGGAGATTCCCCGGCAGATCGCCATGCTGTGCGTGCTCGGCGTCTTCGGCAACCTGCTGTTCCTCTCCTGGGTCTATCGCTCCGTGCGGCAGGCGATCCTCACGTGTCTGCCCTGCGCGGTGGCCCTGGTGCTGACCGTGGGGCTCATGTCGCTCTTGGGCCTGCCGGTGAACCTCGTGTCGGCTGGAGGGTTGGTGCTCGTGTTCGGCTGCGGCGTGGACTACGGCCTGTTCGCGCTGGAGGGGCTCGCGGGGAATCAGCCCGACGGCGTCGAGCAGCTCGGTGTCCTGCTGGCTGCCTTCACGACGCTCGCGGGCTTCGGCACGCTGGCCATCGCGCAGAACGGGGCGATGCGAGCGCTCGGCATCTCCACGGGGCTGGGGACCGCCATCAGCGCCGCCGTGGCGTTGGTGTTGCTGCCGGGACTGGCGGCGCGATGGCTGCGCCCTGCTGCTCAGGGGGCGAGCAAGAACGCCCTGACCTCGGATGTTACCTCGGAGTGAGTCAGGAAGAAGTAGTGGTGTGTCCCGCGCAGCTCCACGACGCCTGCCGCGGGCAGTTGGCGCTGAAGGCGTGAGCGCGCCTCGGTGCCCACCACCTTGAGGGACGCGAGCACTCCCAGGGCCTGTTCACGGGCCGGCGCGTCGAGCCTCGCGACCCAGGGCTGGACGATGTCCGCGGACTCCTCCACCACGTAGTAGGCGAGCACAGGCGCGTGGACGCGCGAATAGTCGGGCGCCGCGTTGCCTTGCGAGAGTTGTTCGTAGACGAAGGGCGGCGTGGCGTCCTCGGTCCATTGTCCGCTGGGCACGAAGACGTTGCTCGCCCGCACCTCGGACTCGGGAATGGTGATGCCTTGGAGCCGCGCCTGCCAGGCTTGGAAGGCGCGGGGCGAGGCGAGATCCTCCGGCGTGGGGGGCGGGAGCGCGGGTGCGTCCCTCACCGCCGCGTCGATGGCGGGGTGGTCATACGCGGCCTCCAGGTACACGAGCTTGTGCACGCGCTCCGGATACGCCCCCGCGAACGCGGTCAGCTCGTCGCCTGCGACCGAGTGACCCACGAGGGACACCTTGTCCAGGTGCAGGGCCTCCAGCGCCTGACGGAGATCCTCCACGCGGGTGCGGAGATCATAGCCCGCGGCGGGCCTGCTGGAGGCTCCGAAGCCACGTCGCGTGAGGGCGACCACATGGAACGTATCCGTGAGGCGCGGGGCATAGTCATCGAAGATGTGCGCGGTGTTGCCCAGGCCCGCGAGCAACACCACGGGCGCGCCCTGGCCGCCGAAGTCGAGGTACTCCAGCGCCACATCCTCGCCGACGCGAACGCTGCCCACGCGGTGCGCGGCGGGATCCATCCAGGGGGACGCCTCGCGGAGGGCGGCGCGAGGTGCGCAGCCCAGCAGGAGCAGCAGCGCGGCGAGTCCAGGGAGGGACACGCGTGGATGCGTCATCCCCCTCGCATCGCCAACGCCGCCGAGGGCGCGAGGCCCCCTGATGGACTCAGTGCGCGGGCGCATCGGGTGTCGCCGAGACATGGGGGCAGGCCCGGGTGAGGCGCTCCTTCCGTTCGCAATGACATGCACACGACGTGGGGCTGAAGCAGGCGTCTATCTGCTTGGGCTGGGCGCAGTCGCACTCGGGGCGGGCTGGCATCTCGCGCAGCTCTTGCTCCGCGCGACGCGAGCAGGGATCGCAGGGGGCGCAGTCGCTCGGGCAGGCGTCCTGCGACGCCGCCTCGGAGTTGTACCAGGGCTGGACCGAGCCGGCCTCAGCGCCACCTGTCCAGCTTCGGACCGTGCAACCTCCAGGAGAGGGGTCGCAGCATCTCGCGCAGCCAGACTCGTCGGGCGCGCGGCAAGCCCGCGGCGCCGAGGCCCCCGGAGGTTCGGAGGGCTTCTCTTCGGGCGTGTGCTTGCATCCCGTCACGCACAGCCACAGCACGGCCCAGCACCACCATGAGCGGGACATCGTTCCTCCTCGGATGGGCGCCAGGTCCTCGCGGCGCAGGCGGGGTGTAGCAGGCAGGGCTTCGCGCGAGCGACCCGGTTGGCAAACAAGGGTGAAGCGGGCAACGTTGGCGTACTCCTCACGCCGTCCCCTTCATGATCGCCAACCTCCACAACGCCGACATCCCTCGCCCTGTCATCGAGGTCATCTCCCGCCTGCGCGAGCTGGGCCACGCCGTCTACCTGGTGGGCGGCTGCGTCCGAGACATGGTCCGGCAGGTCCAGCCCAAGGACTTCGATGTCGCCACGAGCGCGCTGCCTCAGGAGGTCCAGGCCGCGTTCCGCAAGGTGATTCCCACGGGTATTCAGCACGGCACCGTCACGGTCGTGACGGGTGGCAACCACGTGGAGGTGACCACCTTCCGATCGGAGGGCGACTACCTGGATGGCCGGCGTCCCAGCTCCGTGGCGTTCGAGCGGGACATCGTGAAGGACCTGTCCCGGCGCGACTTCACCATCAACGCGATGGCCTACAACCCGCTCGACCGTGAGCTGGTGGATCCGTTCGAAGGGCAGAAGGATCTCCAGGCCCAGCTCATTCGCTGCGTGGGCTCGGCTCAGGAGCGCTTCTCCGAGGATGGACTTCGGCCGCTGCGCGCGGTGCGCTTCGCCGCCGTGCTGGGCTTCACGCTCGACGCGTCCACGCGCGATGCCATCCCCGCAACGTTGGACGTGTTCCGCAAGGTGGCGCTGGAGCGCGTGCGCGAGGAGTTCGTGAAGCTGCTCATGTCGCCCCGCGCGGAGAGCGGGCTGCTGTTGCTCGAGCAGACCGGATTGCTCGACGTGTTCCTCCCCGAACTGGCGCGGGCCGAGCCCGAGGTTGCGCGGCAAGCACGGCACGCGGCGCAGGTGGCGGCGCATGCGCAGGAGATCCGGCTCGCGGCGCTGCTCGCGGACCTGAGCACCGGGCCGCACGCGCGCGACCTCTGTCTGCGCCTCAAGTTCTCCAACAAGGCGGCGGACCTGGTCGGGCTCCTGGTGGAGCACGCGAAGCTGGAGGCTCGGCTGGAGGACTCGGATCCCGCGCTGCGGCGGCTGCTTGCGCGGTTGGGCGTGCCTCAGCTCCCGGACTTGCTGGCGGTGGCCCGCGCGAGGGTGGAGGCCCGAGCCCCCGAGCTGCGGCCCGCGCTGGAGCAGCTCGGCGCGCGACTGGAGGCGATCGCCGCCACGAAGCCGCCCCTGGTGGCCAGGGATCTGGCGCTCACGGGCAAGGACATCATGGCCACGCTGGGGGTGAGCCCTTCGCCCATTGTCGGCGAGGCGACGCGGTTCCTGGTGGAGGCGGTGCTCGACGACCCATCGCTCAACACCCCCGAGCGGCTCCAGGACGCGCTGCGAAACTGGAGGTCGCGTCCGACGGGCGGCGCCTGAGGGGGGAGCCCCGGCCAGGCGAGCAGGGGAGGGGGAATCGCGCTGCCCCCAAGTCCTCTGCCCGTGCGCGCGGGCCCGCGTGCGTGTAGGAAGGACCCCATGCGAGTCGTCGTTGCCATGAGCGGAGGAGTGGACTCCTCGGCCGCCGCCGCGCTCCTCAAGGAGCAGGGGCATGAGGTCATCGGTATCACCCTGCGCGTGTGGTCCTACGAGGACAACGCGAAGTGCGGGAGCTGCTGCAGTCCCGATGACATCGATGACGCGCGCGCGGTGGCGAACACGCTCGGCATTCCGTTCTACGTCGCGAACGCGGAGGAGATCTTCCAGGAGCGCGTGGTCAGCCCGTTCGTCCAGTCATACCTGGGTGGGCGCACCCCCATCCCGTGCGTCGCTTGCAACCGCGACGTGAAGTTCAACTACCTCCTCAAGCGAGCGCGCGCGCTCGGGGCCCGGCTGGCCACGGGGCACTACGCCCAGGTCGAAGAGGTGGGGGGCCGCTACGTCCTGCGGCGCGCGGTGGATGCCGCCAAGGACCAGAGCTACTTCCTCTTCACGTTGGGCCAGGAGGAGCTGCGCGACGTGCTCTTCCCCGTGGGGCACCTCACCAAGCCCGAGGTGCGCGTCATCGCCGAGCGGCACCAGCTCCCTACGAGCCACAAGCCGGAGAGCATGGAGATCTGCTTCGTGCCGGACGGCGACTACGCGGGCTTCGTGGAGAAGGTGGCGGGCCCGCAGCCCGAGGGCGACATCGTGGACGCGTCCGGCACCGTGCTCGGGACGCACCAGGGCATCCACCGCTACACCGTGGGGCAACGTCGGGGCCTCAACCTCGGCGGTGGAGAAGTGCGCTACGTCCAGCGTCTGGAGCCCGACACGAACCGCGTGGTGGTGGGGCCGGCGGAGGGCTCCGCGCGCGACACGTTCGGCCTGCTCCAACCCCACTGGGTGGACGCGGTGCCGCCGCCGGAGCAGACCGTGGAGGTTCGGATCCGGCATCGGCATGCGGGTGCGGCAGGTCGTGTGCAAGTGTCGCCGCACGGGCTTGTGTCAGTGAAGCTCGATGCGCCCGCGCGCGCCGTCACGCCGGGGCAGGCCGCGGTGGTGTACTCGGGAGACCGCGTGCTCGGGGGCGGGTGGATCGTCTGACCTCGCGGGTCGGCGGGGGCTCGGTGGAGGCCGCCGCGCGGTGTCGCGACACTCGCTCGGCGCACGCTTCCGCACGGGTTCCGTGAATTTGACCGACCTGGGGGTGGGGCGTACCTTGCGCCCACGCTGTCGCTACAGGGCGTTACACGGCCCGTGGCGCGCACAAGAGGTCTTGCACTGCCATGCGTGACGCCCATCGGATGAAGGAGAAGTTCGACGTCTCGCTCGACAACCGGCAGATCGTCAGCTTGATGATCGCCGGCATCGTCGTGATGGGGGCCGTGTTCGTGCTCGGCGTGGTGGTGGGCAAGAAGCTCGCTGGCAACGCGCAGGCCGCGGCGGCGCCCGACCTGCTGTCCGCGCTGGATGCCAACGCGCAGGCGCTGCAAGAGGTTCAGAAGGAGCCGCCGCTCACCTTCCAGGACGAGCTGACGCGCAAGTCCACCAGCGAGCCCGCGCTCCCGCCGGCGCCCAAGCCCGCGGCCCGCGCCTCGGACAAGCCCGCCGCGAAGCCGGTCGAGAAGCCCACCCTGGCGCCGACCCCGGACCCGGACACGGGCGAGCTGCCCATGTCGGACGAGGCGCGCGTCGCCGAGAAGCCCGCCGCGCCCAAGCCGGTGCCCGTGGCCGCCAAGCCCACGGAGAAGCCGGAGCCTGTCGCCGCCAAGCCCACGGAGAAGCCGGAGCCCGTGGCCGCCAAGCCCGCCCCGAAGCCCGAGACGGTCTCCGGCAAGGTCGAGGACGCCGCCGTGCCGACCCGGACCGCGTCGCGCGAGGGGGGGGGCCTGAAGGAGGCCATCGACCGCGTCACCCAGCGCCCCGCCGAGCCGCCCAAGCCCTCCGAGGCGGTGAAGGGGGGGGCGTTCAGCCTCCAGCTCTCGGCCTTCCAGAATCGTCCAGAGGCGGACCGTTTCGCCGCCCGGTTGCGTGACCGGGGCTATGCCCCCTATATCGTCCCGGCCGAGGTGCCTGGAAAGGGCACCTGGTACCGGGTCCGCATGGGCAGCTTCGCCTCGAAGGAGGCGGCGGGTCGGTACCTGGCAGACTTCAAGCGAGAGACCCAGCTCGACGCGTTCGTGGCCGGCACGACGAACTAGGGCAGGGCGAGGAAGACGCAAGCACCATGACGACGACGAGGCGGGTGGAGAAGCCCTGGGGCTACGAGCTGATCTGGGCTCACACCGAGCGCTACGTGGGCAAGCTGCTGCACGTGAAGCAGGGCCACAAGCTCAGCCTGCAGTACCACAACCGCAAGGATGAGACGATCCACGTGCAGAGCGGCAAGCTGCTCTTCGTCGTGGACGAGGGCCAGGGCCTCATCGAGAAGGAAATGCTTCCCGGTGAGAGCTACCACATCAAGCCCCTCATGAAGCACCGCATGGTCGCCCTCACGGACTGCGACATCCTCGAGGTCAGCACCCCCGAGCTGGATGATGTGGTGCGGCTCGAGGACGCCTACGGCCGGACCGGCACCAGCACTCCGTAAGAAGCAGGGCCTCGGCGCTCCCCGCACGCTCCCGCATCGTGGCGGTGAGCGCGGGGGCGCACGCTACTGTCGCGCGGCGCTCGGATTGCGCGTCCACTTGTCGACGTTGCCGTCGCCGTCCACGTCCTCGCCAATGCGATCGACCTGGTTGCCTTCCCAGTACTCCCAGTAGTCGACCCGGCCGTCGTGGTTGTTGTCGTTCTCCTTGCGGACCAGCACGCCTTTTTCGAAGAAGAGGAACGAGTCAGGGCGGCCATCGCCGTCGATGTCGCGCTCGCCCTTGACCTTGAGTCCCTTCTCGAAGGTGTACGTGGCGTCGACCTTGCCGTCGTAGTCCAGGTCCATGACCTCGCGGACCTTCTCGCCGTGCTCGTCGAAGTACTGGGTGAGGTCCACCTTGCCGTCCCAGTTCAGGTCCAGCTCCTTGCGCACCACGCGCTCGCGCTCGCGGCCGTCCGGGGACTTCACCGTCACCGAGTACGTCCACACATCCGGTGAGTGGTCGCCGTTGACGTCCATCTCCGTGACTTGCTCGTCTCGGGAGCGCTCGGGACGGATGGGCTCGGCCTTCCGGGGCCCCAGGGCACCCCCCGCGGACGCATCGTCGCGCCGGGCCCCCTTGTCGCCGCTACAACCGGGAAATACTCCCGCGGCCAGGAATCCCAACAAAATCCAACGGTTCACAGGAGACATGCGTGCTCCGGGGCTGGCGGGGCGCTCCGTCCGCGCCGTCCGCAATCCGCGCTTCGCAGGCCACGTCATTCCATATATTTTCACATATCGCCATGGCCCGAAAGAAGATCAGCACCACCATCTACATCACCCCGGAGCAGAACGATCTGCTCAAGGCGCTGAACCAGAAGACCAAGGTGCCCGTGGCCGAGTACATCCGCCAGGGCATCGACCTGGTCCTGGAAAAGTACAAGGCCCAGCTACCGGGGCAGGCAACCTTTGATGAGCTCTCCTGACGAGGGCTCGAACCAATGAGGCGTGACGTGACGAGCATGCATGGCAAGCGGATAGCCGTCCTGGGGGGCGCGGGGTTCGTGGGCTCGCACCTGTGTGAACGGTTGTTGGATGACGGGGCCGCGGCGGTCTTCGCGGTGGACAACCTCATCACCGGAAACGAAGAGAACGTCCGCACGTTGAAGCCGCGGCCGGGCTTCACGTTCATGCGCCAGGACATCGTCGAGGGGCTCGAGGTGGAAGGCCCGCTCGACTACGTGTTCAACATGGCCTCGCCCGCGTCGCCCATCGACTACGCGAACCTCCCGCTGGAGACGCTGCGCGTGGGCTCCATCGGGACGGAGAACGCGCTGAAGCTGGCCGAGCGCAAGGGCGCCGTGTTCCTCATGGCCTCCACCTCGGAGATCTACGGCGACCCGGTGGTGCACCCGCAGCGCGAGGACTACTGGGGCAACGTCAATCCCATCGGGCCGCGCTCCGTGTACGACGAGGCCAAGCGCTACGCCGAGGCCATCACCGCCGCCTACGGGCGCTCCCGCGGGGTGAAGACCCGCATCGTGCGCATCTTCAACACGTATGGGCCGCGCATGCGCCTCAACGACGGCCGCGTGGTGCCGGCCTTCGTGGGGCAGGCGCTCCAGGGCGAGGACTTCACCCTGTTTGGCGACGGCAGCCAGACGCGCTCGTTCTGCTACGTGAAGGACCTGGTGGACGGGCTGGTGCGCCTGGCGCTGTCGGACGTGACGGATCCGGTGAACATCGGCAACCCGCGCGAGATGACCATCCGCCAGTTCGCCGAGGCCGTGCGCGTGGCGGCGGGCGGTGGCGGCAAGCTCGTCTTCAAGCCGCTGCCCAAGGATGATCCGAAGCAGCGCCAGCCGGACATCACTCGGGCGCGCACGCTGCTGGGTTGGGAACCGAAGGTGGCCCTGGAGGATGGTCTAAGAGAGACCATCGCCTATTTCCGCGAGGTTGCCGGGCGCAGGGCCTCGGCATAGGTTGCCGCCGCAATCGATGTGCTCAACGGTGCGGCCACGACCGGTGGCCGGGAGCGTACTGGCGTGAAAGTCCTGGTGACGGGCGGCGCGGGCTTCATCGGCTCGCACGTGTGTGACGAGTTCCTCAAGGGTGGCCACGAGGTCATCGCGCTGGATGATTTGTCCGGCGGCAAGCGCGAGAACCTGGACCCCCGCGTCCGGCTCGTGGTGCACGACATCCGCAGCCGTGAGGCCTCGGAGCTCATCAAGTCCGAGAAGCCGCAGGTCATCTGCCATCTGGCGGCGCAGATGGACGTGCGCCGCAGCGTGGAGGACCCGAGCTTCGACGCGGACGTGAACATCCGCGGCATGCTCAACCTGCTGGAGGCGGCCCGTCACGCGGGCGTGAAGAAAGTCCTCTTCAGTTCGACGGGCGGCGCCATCTATGGCGAGCAGGACCTGTTCCCCGCCCCCGAGTCGCACCCGACGCGGCCGGTGTCTCCGTACGGCGTCTCCAAGGCGTCCGGTGAGCTGTATCTGGGCTACTACCGGGCGCAGTACGGCCTGCCGTACGTGGCCCTGCGGTACGCCAACGTGTACGGCCCGCGGCAGAACCCGCATGGCGAGGCCGGCGTGGTGGCCATCTTCAGCCAGCGCCTCATCGCGGGGCAGGGCTGCACCATCTTCGGAGAGGGCAAGCAGTCGCGAGACTTCGTCTTCGGTCCGGACGTCGCTCGCGCCAACTACCTCGCCTTCGAGAGCGACTACGTCGGGGCGGTGAACATCGGCACGGGCGTGGAGACGGACATCAACCAGCTCTACAAGGCCCTGGCTGACGCCGCGGGCTCCACCCAGCCGGCCACCCACGCGCAGGGCAAGCCGGGCGAGCAGCTCCGCTCGTGCATCGACAACAGCCTGGCGAAGAAGGTGCTGGGCTGGCACCCGACGGTGGACCTGGCCGAGGGCGTGCGCCGCACCATCGCGTACTTCCGTCAGAAGGCCGCCGCACCCACCCGCGCCATGGGGTGAAGGTCTTGAGGGTGCCCGTGCCGTCCTCTCCAGGCGGAGGACGGCGCGCGGTGCCCGTTGGGAACAGCGCCGCGCGCGGACGGGTTGGCTGGGCGGCGGGCGCGCTCACGCGTAGATTTTCGCGCGGTTTGGTGTTAGCCACGCCCGCTTCGATTAGCGACGAGCGTCCCGAGCATGCCGGCCGAAAACGCGCACATCCGCAACTTCTGCATCATCGCCCACATCGACCACGGTAAGTCGACGTTGGCGGATCGCCTCCTCGAGAAGACTGGAACGCTGACCAAGCGGGAAGCGCAGGCCCAGTTCCTCGACAACATGGACATCGAGCGCGAACGGGGCATCACCATCAAGGCCCAGTCCGTGCGGATGACCTACACCGCCAAGGACGGCAAGAACTACGTCCTGAACCTCATCGACACGCCGGGACACGTCGACTTCGCCTACGAGGTGAGCCGCAGCCTCGCCGCGTGCGAGGGCGCGCTCTTGGTGGTGGACGCCAGCCAGGGCGTCGAGGCCCAGACGCTGGCCAATGTCTACATGGCGTTGGATCACGACCTGGAGATCATCCCGGTCATCAACAAGATCGACCTGCCGAGCGCGGACGTGGCGCGCACGCGGGCCGAGATTGAAGACGTCATCGGCATCGACGCCTCCGTGGCGGTGCCCACCTCCGCGAAGGAGGGCATTGGCATCCACGACATCCTGGAGTCCGTCGTGGCGCGCGTGCCGCCGCCGAAGGGCTCCGCGGACGCGCCGCTCAAGGCGCTCATCTTCGACTCCTGGTACGACAACTACCGGGGCGTGGTGACGCTGGTGCGCGTGCTGGAGGGCACGCTCAAGCTGAAGCAGAAGATCAAGCTCTTCAGCAACAACAAGGTCTTCGAGGTGCAGGAGCTGGGCGTGTTCAGCCCGTTCTCGCGCCCGGTGCAGCAGCTCATTGCGGGCGAGGTGGGTGTCCTCGTCGCGAACATCAAGGAGCTGCAGGACGCGAAGGTGGGCGACACCGTCACCGAGGAGGCGCGCTCCACGGAGGAGGCGTTCCCGGGCTTCCAGGAAGTGAAGCCGATGGTGTTCAGCGGCATCTTCCCGGTGGACTCCGCCGAGTACGAGAACCTGCGCGACGCGCTCGCCAAGCTGAAGCTGAACGACTCGGCCTTCACCTACGAGCCCGAGTCCTCCACGGCGCTGGGCTTCGGGTTCCGCTGCGGCTACCTGGGCCTGCTCCACATGGAGATCGTCCAGGAGCGCCTGGAGCGCGAGTACAACCTGAACCTCATCACCACCGCGCCGTCCGTGGTGTACCGCATCACCACGAGCAAGGGCGAGGTGACGCTGGTGGACAACCCGGCGAAGCTGCCGCCCGTCCAGAACATCGCGAAGTTCGAGGAGCCGCTGCTCTCCTGTCACATCCACGTCCCGAATGATCACCTGGGCGCCATCCTGAAGCTGTGCCAGGAGCGGCGCGGGGTGCAGAAGGACATGAAGTACCTGGGCAGCAGCGGGCAGCGCGTGCAGGTGACGTACGAGATGCCGCTGGCCGAGGTGGTGTTCGACTTCTTCGACAAGCTGAAGAGCGTGTCGCGCGGCTACGCGAGCCTCGACTACGAGCTGTCCGGCTACGCCGAGGCGGACCTGGCCCGGCTGGACATCCTCATCAACGGGGATCCGGTGGACGCGCTGAGCGTCATCGTGCACCGCGATCGCGCGTACCTGCGCGGCCGCGAGGTCTGCCAGAAGCTCAAGGAAGTGATTCCCAAGCAGATGTACGAAGTGGCCATCCAGGCGGCCATCGGCGCGAAGATCATCGCGCGCGAGACCATCTCGGCCATGCGCAAGAACGTGCTCGCCAAGTGCTACGGCGGTGACATCAGCCGCAAGCGCAAGCTCCTCGAGAAGCAGAAGGAGGGCAAGAAGCGCATGAAGCAGGTGGGCACGGTGGAGATTCCCCAGGAAGCCTTCCTCGCGGTCCTCAAGACGGAGCAGTAGGCCCCCATGAACGCGGCCAGTCCTCCCGTGAAGCTCGGTGCGGCCATGGCCGCGCGTCGTACCCCGGAGCAGCTCAAGGCACGGCGCCAGTGGGTCTGGCGCGAGATGCTCACGAGCCTCTGGGCCCCGCTGTCGCTGCTGGGCATCGCGTTCGTGCCCTACGTCACGCTCATCGAGGTGGCGCCTTCGACCGCTGGCTGGGCGCAGCCGGCGATGAAGGGCTTCGGGCTCCTGATGGTGGCCTACTTCGTCGCGCTGCTCATCTGGCGCAACGTCTCCCCCAAGGAGAAGGCCATCCGGCAGCTGCGCCACGACGCGCGCGAGCTCATCGCCGAGGACGAGCGCATCCTCGCGCGCGTACAGGGCAAGGTGCCCGCGCAGGCCAGCGAGCGCATCACCGAGCAGGCCCTGCGCGTGGAGACCGCATCCATGGAGGGCGACGTCGCTCGGCTCCAGGCGGAGGTCAAGACGCTGGAGGCGCTCACCGCCGAGCACCTGGGCGCGTACCGCAAGCAGTCCGCGTGGGACTTCATCGGCGGGTTCGCCAAGGCGCTGCTCATCGCGCTGGTCATCCGCACCGTCATCGTGGAGCCGTACCGGATTCCCTCCGGCTCCATGCTGCCCACGCTGCAGATTGGCGATCAGGTCTTCGTCAACAAGTTCATCTACGGCGTGCGCATCCCGTTCCTCAACGTGGTGCCGTTCCGCATCGTCCGCGCGCCCGCGCGGGGCGACGTCATCGTCTTCAACAACCCCGTGGACGAGTCCAAGGACTTCATCAAGCGCGTCATCGGCGTGCCGGGTGACACCGTGGAGATCGTCGACGGCGTGGTCGTCATCAACGGGCAGCCCCAGCCTCGCCAGCTCGTGTCCACGGACTACGTGGTGCACAACTGGAACGAGCAGGGGGGCGAGTGGTTCGACGAGGAAGAGGTCCTCTACCGAGAGGACCTGGCCGGCGTGGAGCACGCCACGCTCCAGAACGCCGTCCAGCAGCCGAGCAAGGCCCGTGAGGGGCCGTTCGTGGTCCCCGCGGACCACGTCTTCGTGATGGGCGACAACCGCAACAACAGCTTGGACAGCCGCTACGGCCTCGGTGGGCCCATCCGCGTGGCCTACGTCCCGTTTGGCCACATCAAGGGCAAGGCGATGGTGGTGTGGTTGTCGCTGGGCTACGGCGGCCTGCTGAGCAACCTGTTCGGCGGCACGGGCCTGCGGGTGGATCGCTTCTTCGAACCGGTGCGCTGATGTCCGTGTGACGGGGGCCTGCGCGCCGCGCTTGACGCAACGTGCGGCGCGGGGTACGCGGCGCCCCCGGCCCATGAGACACCTTCTTGGAATCGAAGGCTGGCGCCGGGATGAGCTGATCGCGCTGCTCGACCGCGCGCTCGCCCATCTTCCCGGTGGTCCAGATGCCTCGCACACCCTCCGGGGGCGCGTGGTCGCGAACCTGTTCTTCGAGGACTCCACCCGGACGCGCTCCTCCTTCGAGGTCGCCGCGCGAGGCTTGGGAGCGGACGTGCTCAATTGGGGCCTGGTCGGCTCCTCGGCCTCCAAGGGCGAGACGCTGCTGGACACCGCGCGCAACATCGAGGCGCTGGGGCCCGCGGTCATCGTCATCCGGAACCGAGCCTCGGGCGCGCCGCACCTCGTCGCTCGGCACGTGCGCTGCGCCGTGGTGAACGCGGGCGACGGTGCGCACGAGCATCCGTCCCAGGCGCTGCTGGATGCCTTCACGCTCCGGCGCCGCTGGGGAAGTCTGGACGGGCGCACGGTGCTGATTGTGGGCGACGTGCAGCACAGCCGCGTGGCGCGCTCGAACCTGCTGTGCCTCACGGCGCTGGGCGCTCGCGTGGTGCTGTGTGGTCCGCCCACGCTGATTCCGCCCGGCCTGGAGGAGATGGGCGGCGAGGTGACGCACCGCTTGGATGAGGTGCTGCCCCAAGCGGACGCGGTCATGTGCCTGCGCCTCCAGACGGAGCGGATGGGCGAGGCGTTCCTGCCCTCCACGCGCGAGTACGCTCGGCTGTTCGGCCTCAACGCGGCGCGCGCGGAGCGCATGAAGCCCGAGGCGCTGGTGCTTCACCCGGGCCCCATCAACCGCGGCGTCGAGCTTGCGCCCGGCGTGGCCGATGGGCCTCGCAGCGTCATCCTGGAGCAGGTGGCCAACGGCGTCGCGGTGCGCCGGGCCATCCTGGAGGTGTGCGCGTCATGAGTTCTGTGCTCTTCCGGCGGGGGCGGCTCATCGATCCACGCCACGGTGTGGACGGCGTGCACGACGTGCTGGTGCGCGACGGCAAGGTCGTCGAGGTCTCGGCCCAGCCCATCGCCGCGCCCGCGGGCGCGCGCGTGGTGGAGGCGGCGGGGCAGTGGGTGGTGCCGGGCTTCATCGACCTGCACGTGCACCTGCGCGAGCCGGGCGAAGAGGGCAAGGAGACGGTGCTCACCGGGTGCCGCTCGGCGGTGGCGGGCGGCTTCACCGCGGTGGTGGCCATGCCCAACACGAAGATCGTCAACGACAGCGCGCTCGTCACCGAGCTGGTGCTGTCACGCGCCCGTGACGCGAACCTCTGTCACGTGTATCCGGCCGGGGCCATCACCAAGGGGCTCAAGGGCGAGGAGCTGGCGGAGGCGGGCGAGCTGGTCTCCGCGGGCTGTGTGGCCATCACCGACGACGGGCGCCCCGTCATGAACGCGGCGCTGATGCGGCGCGCGCTCCAGTACGCCACGCTGTTCGACGTCCCCGTGATGGTGCACGAGGAGGACCTCACGCTGTCGGCTGGAGGCGCGATGCACGAGGGCGCCACGTCCACGCGCCTGGGCCTCCGCGGCATTCCGGCGTCCGCCGAGGTCGCCATGGTGGCGCGCGACATGATCCTGCTCGAGGAGACGAAGGGCCGGCTGCATGTGGCGCACGTCTCGTGCGAGGGCAGCGTGCGCCTCATCCGCGAGGCGAAGCGGCGCGGCCTGCGCGTCACCTGCGAGGTGGCGCCGCACCACTTCACGTTGGATGACCGGGCGGTGGGCCACTACGACACCCACGCGAAGATGGCCCCGCCGCTGCGCTCGGACCGTGACGTCCTGGCGCTGCGCGAGGCGCTGGTGGATGGCACGGTGGACGCCATCGCCACGGACCACGCGCCGCACGGCGTGTTGGACAAGCAGGTGGAGTTCGAGAAGGGCATCAACGGCATCGTCGGCCTGGAGACCTCGTTGGCGCTGACGATGTCGCTGGTGCATGGGGGGCTGTTGAGCCCTCGGCGCGCCGTGGAGCTGCTGTCGGAGGGGCCGGCGAGGGTGTTCGGCCTGCCGGGCGGTCACCTGGCCGTGGGGGCACCGGCGGACATCACGGTGGTGTCGCCGGATGAGGAGTGGACGGTGGACGTCCAGCGTTTCTATTCCCGCAGTCGCAATACCCCGTTTCATGGCCGGTCGATGAAGGGCCGCGTGACGCAGACGTGGGTGAGTGGTCGCTGCGTTTACGAGGGGGGCCAGGTGAGCCCCTCCAAGGAGTCACGGTGATGACGAAGCGGGCGGTACTCGCGCTGGCGGATGGCACCACGTTCGAGGGTCGTGCTTTTGGCGCGACCTGTGAGCTGGTGGGCGAGGTGGTCTTCAACACGTCGATGTTCGGCTACCAGGAGATCCTCACGGACCCCTCCTACGTCGGGCAGATCGTCACCATGGCGTATCCGGAGATGGGCAACGTCGGCGCCAACCCGGAGGACGAGGAGGCGGGACAGCCGCACGCGGTGGGCATGGCGGTGCGCTCGCTGACGCCGCAGGCCTCCAACTGGCGCTCGAAGGAGTCGCTGGATGCGTACCTGAAGCGGCACGGCCGCGCCGGCATCGAGGGCGTGGACACCCGGCGGCTCGTGCGCCACCTGCGCACGCATGGCGCGCAGATGGGGGTCATCTCGTCGGATGGGCACTCCGCCGCCGCGCTGGTGGAGCGGGCCCGGACCGCCCCCGGCATGGAGGGCATGGACCTGGCCACGGGGGTCTCGACGAAGACGCCGTACGTCTTCACCACGCCGTCGCCGGACGTGTTCCGCTCGCCGAATGATCCGCGCCCCACGCCGGAGCTGCGCTTCGACGTGGTCGCGTACGACTACGGCCTCAAGCGCTCCATGCTCCAGTACCTGGTGGATGAGGGCTGCCGCGTGACGGTGGTTCCGTCGAACACCACCGCCGAGGAGGTGCTGGCGCGCAAGCCGCACGGCGTCTTCCTGGCCAACGGCCCTGGGGACCCGGCCGCCGTGAAGGGCGCGGACCGCACCGTGGCGGCGCTTCTGGGCAAGGTGCCGGTGTTCGGCATCTGCCTGGGGCACCAGATCATGGCCCTGGCCCTGGGCGGCCGGACGTACAAGATGAAGTTCGGCCACCGCGGCGCCAACCAGCCGGTGAAGGACCTGACCACGGGCAAGGTGGAGATCACCGCCCAGAACCACGGCTTCGCCGTGGACGACGCCAGCCTCAAGGGCAAGGCGGTGGTGACCCACATCAACCTGAACGACGGCACGGTGGAGGGCCTGGCCGTCCCGGACGCGCGCGCCTTCAGCGTCCAGTACCACCCCGAGGCCTCACCCGGCCCTCACGACGCACGCTATCTCTTCGCCCGCTTCGCGAAGCTGATGGCGGGGTAGGATGCTCCACCGCCCCATGGACACGCCTCAGACCCCGCTCTCCTATCAGCCCTATCTGGATCAGCTCATCGCCTTTGGCAGCGAGGAGCCGCGCAAGGCGGACCTCCTGGTGGCCAAGGCAGAGTACTTCCGCCTGACGGGCGAGGTCTTCGAGGACGACAAGCTCTTCGAGCTGCGCATGGCGTCGTTCCTCGACTACTACCTCTACGACCGCGTCTCGCCGCTCACGGGCAAGACGCCGGCCGTGGAGCTGTACGAGGCGCGGGTGCAGAACACGGCCCCCGAGGAGGTCAACGCCTTCCGCAGCTTCACGGAGACCGTCCACGGCCTCTTCGAGGTGCGCAAGCTGGGCAAGGGGATGGTGCGCCTGCGTGAGCTGTTCTCCGGCAAGGACTTCGACGTGACGGAGCGCCGTCACGTCGCGGGCCTGGAGACGGGGGACGTGCTGGAGGCCCGCCTCATCCCGTTTGGCGGGCACCTGCTGTTCTCCTCGGCGTTCTGCTACCACCCGAGCGCCGTGGTGAAGTCCATCAAGGCCGAGGTCAAGCGCCGCAAGAAGAAGGAGCCGGAGCGCCCCGCCAAGGAGCTCGTCTGGGAGTGTGCCCGACGCGCCCTCAACACGGAGCGCTACCGCCAGCTCGCCGTCGAGAAGCTCTACGACTTCGAGCAGAAGGTGCTCTGAGTCGCTGCCGTGGCCGCCGCGCCGCGTCCCTCAGACGCGGTGCACGGTCATCAGGTTGGTGTTGCCGGGCACGTTGAGCGGGACGCCGGCGACGATGACCACGGGCTCGCCTGGGGTGGCCAGCCGCTCCTCCAGGCACAAGCGGCGCACCTGGCGCAGCATGGCGTCCGTGGAGGTCACGCGCTTTACGCGCAGCCCCGTGACGCCCCAGTAGAGCGCCATGCGGTGCACCGCCTCCATGTTCGGGGTGAGCGCGACGATGCGCGCGTGCGGGCGGTACTCGGACAGGAGCCGCGCGGTGTGGCCGCTCTCCGTGTACGCGACGATGGTCTGACTGCCCAGCTGGTGCGCCGCCGCCACCGCGGCCGCGGCCACGCCCGTGCCCAGGTCATCCGAGTGCTCGAAGGGCGTGGGGTGCGGGGGCTTCAGGGTGCCACGCTCCGTCTCTTCCACGATGCGCGCCATGGTGGCCACCGCGTCGATGGGATGCTTGCCGGCCGCCGTCTCGCCCGAGAGCATCACCGCGTCCGCGCCGTCGAGGATGGCGTTGGCCACGTCGGACACCTCCGCGCGGGTGGGGCGGGGGTTGCTCACCATGCTCTCCAGCATCTCTGTGGCGACGATGACGATGCCGCCTCGGCGGTTCACCTCGCGCACGATGTGCTTCTGGATGGCGGGGAGCTTCTCCAGCGGCATCTCCACGCCCAGGTCCCCGCGGGCCACCATGACGCCGTCCGCCGCGCGCGCGATGGACTCCAGGTTCTGCACCGCCTGCGGCTTTTCAATCTTCGCGATGAGGGGCGTCCGGTTCCGGGCCACGAGGGCCCTCGCTCGCTTCACGTCCTCCGCCGAGCGAACGAAAGACAGGGCCACGTAGTCCACGCCCAGCTCCTGGCCGAAGGCGAGGTCCTCCACGTCCTTGGGGGTGAGGGTGGGGACGGAGACCGCGGCGCCGGGCAGATTCAGCCCCTTGTGATCCTTGAGCAGTCCGCCCACCTCCACGCGGCACGTCACCTCGCGCCCCTCCACCTTGCGCACGCGCAGGCGCACGCGCCCGTCATCCAGCAGCACCACCTCGCCGCGTGTCACGTCGCGGGGCAGGGTGCGCACGGGGGTGGGGATGAGCGAGCCATGGCCCAACACGGCCCGCGTGGTGAGCGTCACGGTCTGCCCCGTCTTCACCGTGAGGTGTCCACCTTCGAACTTTCCCAGGCGAATCTTGGGCCCCTGCACATCCTGGAGAAGGGCCACGGGTACCCCCAGCTTTCGGGAGGCCTCGCGGACCCGCTCCACGCGGCGTCGGTGCTCCTCATGCGTCCCGTGGGAGAAGTTGAGCCGGGCCACGTTCATGCCGGCGCGAATCAGCCCCTCGATGACCTCGGGCGTGTTCGAGGCCGGCCCCAGCGTGCAGATGATTTTCGCCTTGCGCATAGGTCCGGCCATCGTAGGCGGCGGACGGACCGGCTTGACAGGCTCGCGGAAGGGGGACTACTTCTGGAGTTGGTTCGCTGCAGACTCCTCCGTCGTCGGAGGAGAGAAAGCCCGGCTTCCCTGGGAGGGGGGGCCGGGCTTTCGCACGTCAGGCGCCGAGTCGCCGCCTAGAGGCTGATTTCCTTCCCCGCGCCCGCGGGCGGGGACTCGGGCTGGTGCGGCGTGACATCGGGTAGGTCGCCGCCGCCCGTGGGGCCATGGGGTGAGGGCACTGGAATCGCGTCGCTCCCCCCGCCCAGGTCGCCGCCCCCAGGACTCGGCCCGCTGCCGCCCACGCCGGGCCCTGCCTCTTCCTGCTTCTGGAGGGCCTCGATCTCCGCGCGGGTGATGCCGGCCATGGTCAGCACCTTGCGGGTGACGCGGATGCGGGCGTTGCTGTGCAGCGCCATGGCGATGGAGTCCGACGGACGGGCGTCCAGGGTGACCTGCTTCTTGCCCTGCTGGAGGAAGAGCCGTCCGCTGTAGACGTTGTCGCGCAGGTCATCGATGCGGACCTCTGTCACCTGGCCCCCCAGCTTGGACACGACGTCATCCAGCAGATCCTGCGCCAGGGGTTGCGGGGGCGCTCGCTCGGCGAGGCGGAACGCGATGGAGATCGCCGCGGCCTCATCCACGAAGACGGGGAGCACCGTCTCGCCATCCTTGGTGGTCAGCACGACGGCGTGCGTCTGCGCCTCCACCAGAGGCACCACGTCCTTCACTTCCAGCTCGACCAGCTCGGTGCAGGCCTTGGGGTCGCCGCCCTTCTCCGTGAGGCAGGGCTGACTTGCGCCCGGGGCACCCTTCGCTTCGCCCTTTTTCGAGGAGGCGACAGCGCCGGGGATGCCGAACGCCGGGAGGAGAAGCAGCCCTCCGAGCGCCAGCACCACGGCGGACAGCGGAGCAAGAAACAGGTTGGCGCGGTTGGGCGTTTTCACACCCCTAAGCTACGCACCCCCCACCTCCTCGGGAGGGCGCGCCGCTGTCACCTCGCCCAGGCAATCCACGACCTCCTGCCTCCCAGGTTGAAGGGCAGGCAGGGAGGCGTGAGTGAAGCAGGAGGTTCAGCGGTCGTCGTCGGACTCGTCTTCGTCGTCGTAGTCCTCGTCGTCCTCGACGTCCTCGTCCTCATCCTCGTCGGACTCGTCATCGTCCTCCTCGGATTCGTCCTCGTCGTCGTCCTCCTCTTCATCCTCGTCCTCGAGCTCGTCTTCGAGCTCCTCCGCCTCCAGCGTCATGGTGGCGGCGAACTTCTTGCTGAGGGCGGCGATCTGCGCGCGCATCTCCGTCAGCGCCGCGACGAAGTCCTCCGCGAGGTTGGTGGGCGCCTTCGAGTCGCAATGAGGGCAGACGATCTTCTCAGTCCCCTCGATGAGGTCCTGGGCGTCCAGCTCGAAGCTCGCCTCGCACTTCTGACAGGTGAAGTCGATGCTCATGGTCGGGCGCGGCATACAAAGCCATCCAACCAGCTGTCAACGCCGGAGACGACAGACGTGGTCCGTCCCTGGGGGTTCCACTAGCATTCCGCGAATGGCCCTTCCCAAGACGATGGTGCACGCGCTGCACGACCAAGCCACCCAACGCGAGCATCGGCCCGCGTTGTGGACCCGGCGAGGTCGGGACTTCGTGCCCACCTCCTGGTTCGAATACGCACAACGGGTCAAGCGATTCGCGCTGGGGTTGCATGCCCTGGGCTTCCGGGCGGGGGAGCCGCTGGCCATCATCAGCTTCAACCGCGAGGAGTGGCACGTCGCGGACCTGGCGGCCATGGCCTTGGGCGGCGTGCCCGTGGGGCTCTATGTCACCAGCAGCGAGGAGCAGCTGGAGTACATCCTCGGCCACTGCGGCGCGCGCTTCATGCTGGTGGAGAACGCCCGCTACCTGACGGCGGCGCTCGCGCTCCGGGCCCGGCTGCCGGCCCTCCAGCACATCATCGTCATGGACGCGCCCGCGCCATTGCCCGAGGGGGTGCTGCGCTACGCGGACGTGCTCTCTCGCGGCCTGGGGGTGGACGAGGGGCCCTACTGGGACAGCGTCAACGCGCTCCAGCCTGAGGGGCTGGGCACGCTCATCTACACGTCCGGGACGACGGGCCACCCCAAGGGGGTGATGCTCAGCCACCGCAACCTCGCCTGGACCGCGCGTCAGCTCATCGACACGCTGCGCGTGGCGCGGGAGGAGCAGACGCTCCTGTCGTACCTGCCGCTGTCTCACATCGCGGAGCAGATCATCTCGCTGCACGCGCCGCTGTTGCTGGGGCTGCAGGTGTACTTCGCGGACTCCGTGGACGCGATGGGCAAGAACCTCCAGGACGTGCGGCCCGCGCTCTTCTTCGGGGTGCCTCGCGTCTGGGAGAAGTTCAAGGCGAAGGCCGAGGACGGCTTCCGGGCGCAGTCTCCGCTCAAGCAGCGCCTGCTCGGTTGGGCGCGCCGGGTGACGCAGGAGCGCAACGGCCGGGCGCTGAGGCAGGAGCAGCGGCCCGTGTGGCTCGAGGCCCAGTACCAGCTCGCCCGGCGCCTGGTGCTGGCGCCCCTCAAGGCGCGCATCGGCCTGGAGCAGTGCCAGGTGTTCGCCACCTCGGCGGCGCCCATTGGCCGGGACGTGCTCGACTTCTTCACCTCCCTGGACATGGTCCTGCTGGAGGTGTGGGGCATGACGGAGCTGACCGGGCCCGCCACGCTCAACACGCCCGAGGCCACCCGCATGGGCACCGTGGGTCGCCCCATGCTCGGCGTGCAGGTGCGCATTGGCGAGGACGGGGAGATCCTCGTCCACGGCGGCAACACCTGCATGGGCTACTACAAGAACCCGACCGCGACGCACGAGTTGCTCGCGGAGGGCTGGCTGCACACCGGGGACGTGGGCCAGCTCGACGATGGCGGCTACCTGCGGATTACCGGCCGCAAGAAGGAGATCATCGTCACCTCCGGCGGCAAGAAGACGGCGCCGTCCAACATCGAGGAGCTGATCAAGACGGTGAGCCCCGTGGGCCACGCCGTGGTGGTGGGGGATCGCCGCAACTACCTGGTCGCGCTCGTCACGGTGGACGTGGAGAAGCTGACCGGCGTCGCCAAGGCGCAGGGCTGGACGGAGGCGCCCGAGGGGCTCGTCCAGGATGCGCGGCTGCGCGCGCTGATCCATGAAGGCATCGAGCGCGAGGTCAACCCGAAGCTCTCCCGCTTCGAGACCATCAAGCGCTTCGCCGTGCTCCCCCACGACTTCACCGTGGAGAGCGGGGAGATGACGCCCACCCTGAAAGTGCGGCGCAAGGCCGTGGAGCAGAAGTACGCCGCGCTGATTGAGTCGCTCTACGCGGATGGCGCGCACGCGCCTGGGCACGACTGAGGCGGGCCCGCAAAGCAGAAGGGGCGGGAACCCGGTTGGGTTCCGCGCCCCTCATGCGTCACGCGGACTTCGCGTGGGCTACTTGGCGGTGCGGGCGTTCATCGCGACGTAGTCGCGGCGCTTGGAGCCGGTGAACACCTGACGGGGCCGGGCAATCTTCTGCTCCGGATCCTTCACCATCTCCTCCCACTGCGCGCACCAGCCCACCGTGCGGGGGATGGCGAACAGCACCGGGAACATCTCCACCTGGAAGCCCATCGCCTCGTAGATGAGGCCCGAGTAGAAGTCGACGTTCGGGTACAGCTTCCGCTTCACGAAGTACTCGTCCTGGAGGGCGATGCGCTCCAGCTCCAGGGCGATCTCGAGCAGCGGGTTCTTGCCCGTGACCTCGAAGACCTCGTCCGCCACGCGCTTGATGACCTTGGCGCGCGGATCGTAGGACTTGTAGACGCGGTGGCCGAAGCCCATCAGCTTCTTCTCGCCCTCGCCGCTCTTCACGGACTTGATGAAGTCCGGGACCTTGGAGATGTGGCCGATCTCACGGAGCATGCGCAGCACCGCCTCGTTGGCGCCGCCGTGCAGCGGGCCGTAGAGGGCGCCGATGCCCGCGCTCACCGCCGAGTACGGATCCACCTCGGACGAGCCCACCGTGCGCACCGACGTGGTGGAGCAGTTCTGCTCGTGGTCCGCGTGGAGGATGAAGAGCACGTCCAGCGCGCGCTCCAGCACCGGGTGAACCTTGTACGTCGTGGTGCCGATGCGCTTGATCATCGCCAGGAAGTTGGCGACGTAGGACAGGTCGTTGTCCGGGTAGATGTACGGAAGGCCCATCGTGTGCCGGTAGGAGAACGCGGCGATGGTGGGCATCTTCGCGATGAGCCGGGTGATCTGGATGCGGCGGCTCATCTCATCCTTGGTGTGCTTGGCGTCCGGGTAGAAGCCGGAGAGCGCCGCCACCGTGGAGGCCAGCATGGACATGGGGTGCGCGTCGTAGCGGAACCCGTCCATGAAGGACTTGATGTTCTCGTGCACGTAGGTGTGGTGCGTGACGAGGTGGGTGAACTGGTCGAGCTCCTTCTGCGTGGGCAGCTCACCGTTCAGCAGGAGGTACGCGACCTCCAGGTAGCTGGACTTCTCCGCCAGCTGCTCGATGGGGTACCCGCGGTACTCCAGGATGCCCTTGTCACCGTCAATGAACGTGATGGCGCTCTTACAGTTCGCCGTATTGAGGAACGCGGGGTCGTAGCCCATCAAACCGAAGTCGTCGTCACTGACTTTGATCTGTCGCAGGGCGTTGGTGCGGATACAGCCGTTCTCGACCGGGACCTCGTACGTCTTCCCTGTCCGATTGTCGGTGATCGTCAGCGTGTCCTTGGGCATGGCGGGAGATTTCACAGTGCGCTCGAAGCTTTCAACAAAAAAGAACGATAAGTCGGTGAGGGTGACACTGATGGCTCCGCGCTGAGCTCAGGAAATACGGACCCCGAGCCGCGAGAGCTGTCTCCAGAACCCCGGGAAGCTCTTCTCCACACACTCGGGGCCGGTCAGCTCCAAGGAAGCGCCCGACAGGATGCCCAGTGTCGCGGCCGTCATGGCCAGGCGGTGATCGCCGCGGCTGTCCACCGCGAACCGCTCGGGCGGGGCGGCGGGAGGGAGGATGCGGAGGCGTTCCCCCTCCAGCTCCGTGGTGCCGCCATAGGCCGACACCAGGGTGCGGATGCCCTCCAGCCGGTCGCTCTCCTTGACCCGGAGAATGCCCACCTCGGTCAGCGTGGACGGTTCCGGGAGCACACAGGCCAGCGCGGCCAGGGTGGGCAGGAGGTCCGGACACTCGGTGCCCGACGCGAGCAGTCCTCCTCGCGCGCGGCCCTCCATCCGCAGGGTGTGGGCCTCGCCCGCGGGGACGGCCCGCAGGCCCACCTGCTCGACGAGGCGCACGATGGCTTGATCCGGGTGGGCGCTGTTCACGTCCGCGCGCTCCACGACGCTCCCGGTCTTCCACGCCGCCAGCAACAGGTACCCCAACGAGGACCAGTCGCCGGGCAGCGACGGGACCTCCGAGGGCGGGTGGTAGCCGACCACCGCGTAGCGCGACTCGGAGACCTCGAGTCCGAAGCCGAAGCGCTGGAGCCACGACACCGTGAGATCCAGGTAGCCAGCGCTCGTCAGCGGGCCTTCGATCTCGACGCTCCACGGGCGCTGTTCGCGCATGAACAGCGAGGCGCACCCCAGCAGGAGGCTGGACGCGTACTGGCTGCTCTGCGCCCCGGGGACGCGGAACACCGGCTTGGCCGTGGAAGTGCCCTGGGGCGCGGCGATCGTCACCGGCCACGGTTGGCCCTCGCGCAGCGCCAGCCCCGAGCTTCCCAGGGTGGCCCGCAGCGAGTTGAAGAGGGGCCCATGGGGACGCTCGCCCAGGCGGGGCGTTCCGGTCAGCCGGGCGTGGATGCCTGGGGTGACCGCGGCCTGGGTGACGAGAATGCGGAACGGCGCGCCCCCATCCGCGCAGTCCAGGTCGCGCACCGGCCCCGCGGGCAGCCGCAGGGCCTCGATGCCCCGGCGGAGCACGCGCACATCGGCGGGCAGGTCGTCGTCGGCCTCTGCCTGGACACTCGGCAGGGGCCAGGCACCGGTGAGGTGGCCCAGCACCAGGGCGCGCTGCGCGTCCGACTTGGACACGGGCGGCGTGAGGCGTGAGGCCTGGAGGGTGCTGGCGTCAACGCGGATCCGCCCCGGATTCGCCGCGCTCACGGTCGCACTCCCTCGGTCCAGGCGGGCCACAGCTCGCGCCAGGTGGCGGAGGCCACGTCGCGCACATCGGTGGCCCCCAGGGCCGTCAGCAGCACCATGCGCAGCTCGCCCCTGGCGCCGGCCTTCTTGTCGGCGTTGAGCAGCGCCACGACGTCTCGCTGGGAGGCGCGGCGCAAGAGGCGCGCGGCGTGGGCTCGGTCGAGCACGCCCGGGCCTTGCTGGAGCGCGGCCTCGACCTCGGCGGCCACGAGCCCCGGCGTCGCGCCCAGGTGTCGGCCCACGTCCAGGGCCATCAACATGCCGAGCCCCACCGCGTCGCCATGGGACAGCTGGAAGCTCGACAGGCTCTCCAGCACGTGCCCGAAGGTGTGCCCGAAGTTGAGCACGCGGCGCAGGCCCGTCAGCTCATAGGGGTCTCTGGCGCAGACGCTCTCCTTGAGGCGTCGCGCGTCGCGCACCAGCTTCTCCATCGTGGGGGGCGCGCGCACGTAGCGCTTGAACAGCCCCGCGTCGAGCGTGGCGACCATCTTCCACGCCTCGATGGAGCCCTCGCGGATCTGCTGAGGGGAGAGGGTGGCGAAGAGGTCCTGACAGAGCCAGCCCTCCTCCGCGTAGTGGAACACCCCGGCGGGGTTCTTCACCACGCGGCCCCGCACGGTGAGGTCCACCGCGCCCTTGCCACCGAGGCTGCTGTCCACCGCCGCGAGCAGCGTGGTGGGGACCTGCACGAGCCGCACGCCTCGCTTGAGCAGGTGCGCGGCGACCGTCGCGACGTCCCCCACGGTTCCTCCGCCCACCGCCACGAGCGTGCCGGACCGGGGCAGGTTCACCCCGTTGGCCAGCACTTTCTCCAGGGACGCGAGGCTCTTGGCGCGCTCGCCGCCCACGAGCTGGATGATGGCTCGGGGGGCGCGGGCTTTCAGCGCGGGGATGAGGGCGGGGTGCAGCCGCGCCACGGTGCGGTCCACCACGGCCACGCAGCCCTCGGGCAGTCGCGCGGCGAGTCGGGTGAAGGTGCCCCACCGGTCGGCGGGGGGACGATAGGCGCCAGAGGGAAGGAGGCTCATGGAGTGTGGGGTCGGGCGTTCATCTGCAGGACGAGATCGGCGATGACCAGGGACACCATCGCCTCCAGGACAGGCACCGCGCGCGGCATGATGCAGGGGTCGTGTCGCCCGCCCTTGGCGTGCTCGGCGAGCGTCGCGGGGGGCTTGAAGTAGGCGCGCACCTGGAGCGGCTCGCCATTCGCGAGGCCGCCTTGCACGCCCCCGTACGCATCCTTCACGGAGTGGAAGGCGAGGCCCGGCTGTCCGATGCGCTCGAGCAGGTCCGGCGGTCCCCAGAGGACGCCCGTCACCGCGCCGATGCTGCCGAGCGCTTGCGCGATGAGCGCCTTGAGCTTGCCGAACACGGGCTCGCCCAGGCCCACGGGCAGGCCCTCCACGCGCACGTCGATGGAGCCCCCCAGGCTGTCGCCGGCCTCCTTCGCGACGAGGATGCGGCGGGACATCTCGTCCCGCACCGAGGCATCCGGGCACCGCGTGGGGTGCGCGTCCACGAGCGCACGCGTCAGACCCGGGGACGGCACCTGGGCCACGAGGTTCCCCACCTGGGACACATACGCCACGGTGGAGAGGCTGGGCAGGTCGCGCGCCAGGTACGCCTCGGCGATGGTGCCCCCGATGACGCGGCTGAGCGTCTCTCGCCCGCTGGTTCGCCCGCCGCCGCGGTGGTCGCGGTGCTTGAAGCGCTCGCGCCACACCGCGTCCGCGTGGCCGGGGCGGTCCTCCGCCTTCAGCTTGTCGTAGTCACCCGAGCGCTGGTTGGTGTTGCGCACCATGGCCGCGATGGGCGTGCCCAGCGTCTTGTCCTCGAAGACGCCGGAGAGGATCTCCACCGTGTCTGGCTCGCTGCGCGCGGTGGTGATGGTGGACTGGCCTGGACGGCGGCGATCCAACGCGGCCTGGAGCTGCTCGCGCAGGAGGGGGACGCCCGCCGGACATCCATCCACCACGGCGCCGAGCGCCGGGCCGTGGCTCTCGCCGAAGGTCGTGAGACGAAAGAGGCTGCCGAAGGTGTTCATGACGCTGTCTCCCAGAGTTCGCGCTGTCGCCGGGCCTGCGCGACGAACCAGGCCGCGCCGAGCATGAGCGGTGTGCCGCCTCGGCGGATGATGTCTTGGGCGATGCGCCGCCCGGGTGCGCCGTACGCGATGACCGCCACGCGCGCGCCCTCGAAGCGAAGGGACTCCGGCGCCGCCACGCGGTCCGGCCACGTCCAGACCACGTCGCCTCGCAGTGTCCCTTGCGCGTCCGCTCGGCGCAGCACGCGCAATGTTCGGCCCACGTCACTGGCCACGCCGCGCAGCGCGGCCGTGGTTCCGCCGTCCCCGAGCACGAGGCACTCGCCGCCGGAATCCAGGCGCTCGAGCACCGTGCGCGCGCCCTCGGTGTCGGTGTTGAAGGCCTCCCAGCGGGAGCCGCGACGCACGAGCGTGTTGATGGCCTCGAGCGTCGCGCCCACATGGCGCGCGAGCCGCAGCTTGAACGGGCTGGTGATGGCGAAGCCCGCGTAGTGCGGCAGCATCGCGTCCACCACCGCCTCCACCGGCGCGTCCTCGGGAAGGTCGATGCGATCGAACGGCTGGAGGTGGATCCGCGGCGAGCGCGAATGCGCAATGGAGGTCCCGAGGATACCGAGGCGCGCGCGCGATCCCGACGGCGCTCGGGTCCACTCACGAACCGCGTCGTCGAGCAGCCGTTGTCCGGGGGCCGCGGCCCAGGCGCCGCCCGTGGCCACGTAGTCCAGGACGTTGCCTCGGGCCAACACCGCGCGCGCCGGCAGCGCCAGGGCGCCCATGCCCAACACCGTGACGCGGTGGGCACCGTAGCGCTCGCTCAATCTCCGCTGCGTCTCCAACAGGACCGAGACATGCGCGGACGCCTCCATGGGCTCCACGTGCTTGACGAGCGCGTCCTCGGGCAGCGGGCGCGACCACAGCGCCAGGGCCTCATCGGACGACAGCGAACGCGCCGCGTGGTGCGACGCGAGCAGCTTCCCGACAGGTGCCGCGAGAACCTGGGCGTGCGCGACGTCGAAGTCCGCGCGCCAGCAGGCGTCGAGCCACGGCTCGGGAATGGGCTGACCTCGCTCCGAGACGAGCAGGGGCAGCACCTGGGCCAGCGCCCGAGGGTCGATGGCGTCGGGGGCATGCAGATCCGTGCGCACCTCCAGCACGTCCGCGCCCCGTTGCTGGGCGTTCCTGGCGAAGCGGACGGCCTCGGGGCCGACGAGGGACGGGGGCAGGGTGACGACGCGCCGGGCGGGCGTCACGGGGACTCCTCGGGGATGAGGCAGCCCCGGAGGAAGTCGACCAGGGCCACCGTGGTGACGCGCGCGTGCAGTGCCTCGCGCTCATGGAACAACGTGGAGATCTCCTCCTCCAGCGACACCTCGGGGCGCAGCCGGGGGCGCGTGCGGTCGCGCAGCAGCCGCTCGCGGTAGGTCTCGAAGGTGAGCGGGACGAGCAGGGTGAACACCCCGGCGAGCGCGTCCGGATGATGTGAGAGGAAGCCCCCGCCCACGGACACCAGCGTGCCCCGCGGTTGGGCCAGCAGGGCCTGGCGCTCGGCGACGCGGAACTCGCCTGGTGCCTGGGCCACCCAGGTGCGCAGCGAGCGGCCCGAGGCGCGCTCCAGCTCCGCATCCAGGTCCAGCCCGGGGCGCCCGAGCAGCCGGGACACCAGGGGCAGCAGGCGGCTCTTGCCCGCGGCCCGATGCCCGGCGATGACCACGGTTTGGGTGGCGCTGGGGCACAGCGCCGGGCCTGGGGAGGCGAGCGCCTCCCTCAGTGACGACTTGAGACGCGGGTCCACCGCGTTGAGGACCTGCGTGACGAGCTGGCTGCGCGCTTCAGCGGACCGTTCCGACATAGACGAAGGCGGTCCCGAACAGCAGCGAGTGGGCATCGCGCGCGGAGTAGGCCTCGGCCTGCTCCATGAGGCCGATGAACTTCTCGCCCGCCGGGAACGCCGCCGCGGTGCGCGGCAGGTACTCGTAGGCGGCGCGGTTGCCGGTGAGCAGTCCGCCCACCGTCGGCATCACGACCTTGCTGTAGAAGCGGAACAGGCCGCCGAAGAAGCCCGAGGGCTGTCCGAACTCCAGCACCACCACGCGGCCGCCGGGGCGCACCACGCGGGCCATCTCCTTCAGGCACTTCACGGGGTCGTCCACGTTGCGGATGCCGAACGCGATGGACGCCACGTCGAAGCTGTCATCCGCGAAGGGCAGGGCCATCGCATCCGCCACCTGGAACTCGACCTCGAGGCCCGCCTGCCGCGCCTTGTCCGGCGCGACCTGGAGCATCTCCGGGCAGAAGTCCGTGCCCACCACGCGGCCCTGTGCCCCCACCTTCCGCTTGAACACGAGCGCGAGGTCGCCCGTACCGGATGCGCAATCGAGGATGCGATCGCCCGGCTTCGCCCCGCTGAGGCGCACCGCGGTGCGCCGCCACAACCGGTGCACTCCAAACGAGAGGACCTCGTTGGTCACGTCGTACCGCGTGGCGATGGAGGAAAACATCTGACGAACTTCGGTGCTCATCGCGCCCCCGCGATTTGGGCCGGAGTCTCCGGCCGCAGAAGGTGACGGTCCACGGCGTCTAGCACGGCTGGCAGCCGGCGCATCAGGTTCTCGAAGGCCGACGGCGTGAGGGCCTGATGCCCATCGCACATGGCCTGCTCGGGCTTCGCGTGGACCTCAATCAGCAGCCCGTCCGCACCCGCTGCGGCGGCGGCCAGCGACATGGGAAGAATGAGCGACGGCTCTCCCGTGGCGTGCGAAGGATCCACGATAACGGGCAGGTGCGTGTGTTGCTTGGCCCACGCCACCGCGGCCAGGTCCAGCGTGTTGCGCATCGCCGGCTCGAAGGTGCGGATGCCGCGCTCGCACAGCAGCACCTGCTCGTTTCCGCCATCCAGGAGATACTCCGCGGCGAGCAGCCACTCCTGCAGGGTCGCGGCGAGTCCTCGCTTGAGCAGCACCGGCTTGCGCACCTTGCCCAGCGCGCGCAGCAGCGAAAAGTTCTGCATGTTGCGAGCGCCGACTTGGAGGATGTCCGCGTGCTGTTCCATCAGCGGAATCTGCGCGGTCTCCATCACTTCGCTGATGATGGGAAGCCCATGCCGGCGCCCCGCGTCCGCGAGCAGCCGCAGCCCCGGCTCACCCATTCCCTGGAAGGCATAGGGGCTCGTGCGGGGCTTGAACACGCCGCCGCGCAGGACATGCGCGCCAGCGCTCGCCACCGCCGCGGCCGAGTGCTCCACCTGCGTCGCGCCCTCCACCGCGCACGGCCCCGCCATCACCACGAAGCCTCGCCCGCCAAACTCCACGGGCCCGACTTGGACCCGCGTCCCCTCCGGACGTGCCGCACGCGACACGCGGAGCGCGCCCGGGCCGTCTGGCTGCTTGCCTCCCACGACGCCTCCAGTTCATGGAGTTCAAGTGGTTTTGAACTCCTTGGTGCATGTATAGCCGAGATGGCTTAGAAGACAACCGAAGGTGATGGGCTGTGCGACATGGATGAGGAAGGCTGATGAGGACGCTCACTCCCGTTGAGGGACAGCGCTGGGTGGCGGGGTGGGTTCCCTTGCCAGCGGTGGATCCGCTGGCGGGAGCGGACGTGTTGGGGCCTCCGTCGGTCTACTGGGAGCGTCCGCTCGCGCAGGAAGCGGCGGCGGGTTGGGGGGAGGCGGCGGCGTGGGAGGCGCGGACTCCGTCCGAGGCGCACACGGTGTTGGCCTCGTTGGCGAGCCAGGGGCTGCGCTGGCTGGGCTCGGCGCCAGGGGAGTTGTTGGGGCCGTGGTTCGGTGGGATGCGGTTCGGGGCCACGGGTGCGCCGGACTCCGCTTGGGATTCGCACGGCGTGGCCCGTTGGGTCCTCCCTGAAGTGCTGGTCTGTCGCGCGGGAGAAGGTGTGGTGATTGCCGCCTTCTCTCCCGATGTCGATGGCGGCGAGGCCCAGGTCCGCGCGCGACTGGAGCAGGTGCGCGGGTCGTTCCCCGCGGCGTACCGCCATCCTCGTGGCGGCGCGGTGGAGGTGCGCACCCGCTCGTCTCGCTCGGACTTCGAGGCGCGTGTGACGCGGGCGGTGGAGGACATTGGCGCGGGCCACTTCCAGAAGGTGGTGCTCGCGCGCGCGATGGACGCCGAGGGCCCGGACGACTTCGACGTGGTGGACGTGCTGTCGCGGCTGCGAGAGCAGAACCCGCGCTGCGCCACCTTCTTGTTTCGCGCCCCGGATGGAGCCTGTTTCCTGGGCGCCACGCCCGAGACGTTGTGTCGAGTCGAGGGGCGGGTGTTGGAGACGGAGGCGCTGGCCGGCTCCGCGGCGCCGGGCCAGACGGAGGGCCTGGGCGCGAGCGACAAGGATCGGCGCGAGCATGAGGCGGTGGTGCGCTACATCCTCGCGGCGCTGGCCCCGGTGGCCGAGCACGTCTCCGCGGATGCGCAGCCCGCGTTCCTGACCTTGAAGAACGTGGTGCACCTGCGCACGGGCATTCGCGCGGAGCTGCGCGAGAACGCCACGGCCGCGCAGGTGGTGGCGGCCCTGCACCCGACGCCCGCGGTGGGCGGGACGCCGCGTGAGCGCGCGCTGTCGTTCCTGGTGGAGCACGAGGCCTTGGACCGAGGGTGGTACGCGGGGCCGGTGGGGTGGGTGGGCGCGGGGCGGGCGCACTTGATGGTGGCATTGCGCTCGGCGCTGGTACGCGGGCCGCGGGCACGCCTCTTCGTGGGAGCGGGCATCGTCGCCGGCTCCAGCGCGGAGGCCGAGTGGCGGGAGACGGAGATGAAGAGCCTGGCGATGTTGCGGGCCTTGGGAGGCGGGGATGTCGTCCGACGCTAACCTCAACCAGCTCTGGGCCCGGGCCCTGCTGGAGGAGCTGATCCGCGGCGGCGTGCGCCACGCGGTGGTGTGTCCGGGCTCGCGCTCCTCGCCGCTGGCCCTGGCCTGCGCGAGCGCGGACGGGCTGCGCACCTGGTCTGTCATTGATGAGCGGAGCGCGGGCTTCTTCGCGCTGGGACTCGCCAAGCACTCGCGGGCGCCGGTGGTGCTGGTGGCGACGAGCGGCTCGGCGGGAGCGCACTTCTATCCCGCGGTCATCGAAGCGGCCATGTCGCACGTGCCGCTGATCATCCTCACGGCGGATCGTCCTTTGGAACTCCAGGGGTGGGGCGCGGCGCAGACCGTGCCACAGGCCCGATTCTACGGCGAGTTCAGTCGCTTCTACGCGGACGTGGGGCTGCCCGAGTCGGGGAACGCGCCCATCGCGCACCTGCGAGCCACCGCGGCCCGCGCGGTCGGTTGCGCCACGCGCGCGCCGCGCGGTGCGGTGCAGCTCAACGTTCCATTCCGTGAGCCGCTCGCGCCGACGCCCGAGGCCCATGGCGCCGAGCAGCTCTCCGCGCTCGCGAGAGACGGACGCCCCGGAGTGCCGCTCACGCGCATCGTGCCGCCCTCGCACGGGCCCGACGCGAGCACCCTGGATGAGGTGCGCCGCCGTGTCTCCGTCACCGCGAAGGGCGTCATCGTGTGCGGTCCTCGTGATGAGGATGATGGCTTCAATGAGGCCATCACCGCGCTGAGCCTCGCGACAGGCTACCCCGTGCTCGCGGAGGCCGTGTCCCAGGCCCGCTACGGTGGTGGGCCCCTCACGGTGTCCTGCTACGACACATTGCTGCGCCATGGTCCATTCGCGCAGGCGCATCGGCCCGAACTGGTGCTGCGTTTTGGTGGCGGGCTGACCCCGAAGACCCCCCAGCAGTGGATCGACGCGTCGGGCGCGGAGATCGTCGTGTTCAGCGACGAAGGCGCGCTGTTCGACCCCACGCATCGCGCGGCGACGGTGGTGGAGGGCTCCGCGGTCCTCGCGTGTCGCGCGCTGGCGACGGGCCTGTCTCGTGGACCGGGGAGGTGGGCGGAGTCCTTCCTCTCCGCCGAGCGCCGCGTTCGTGGTGCGCTGTCGGCTGCGTTCGAGGAGCGGCCCGACGTTCTGACGGAACCGCGCGTGGCCAGCGAGGTGGTGGCCGCATTGCCCGCTGGCGCGCAGTTGTTCGTGTCGAGCAGCATGCCCATTCGCGCGATGGACGCCTTCGCGCCGTCCAGCGCGGGGCCCATGCGCGTGCTCGCCAACCGGGGCGCGAACGGCATCGATGGCATTGTGTCCACGGCGGCGGGCATGGCTTCCGCGGCGGGTCGTCCGGCGGTGCTGCTGACGGGGGACCTGGCGCTGCTCCACGACGTGGGCGGCCTGATCACCGCGGCGCGCGCCCGGGTGTCGCTCACGGTCGTGGTGGTGAACAACGACGGCGGCGGCATCTTCTCGTTCCTGCCCATCGCGCAGTCGGCGCCGCGCGAGGCCTTCGAGACGCTGTTCGGTACCCCGCACGGCGTGGACCTGTCGCATGCGGCGTCCCTGGCCGGAGCCCGATTCTCGCGTCCCACGACGCCTTCGGGGCTGCGCTCCGCGGTGCGCGAGGGGCTCGAGGGCGGATTGCGCGTGGTGGAGGTGCGAGTGGATCGGGCCACGAACGTGGATGAGCACCGGCAGCTCTTCGCGCGGATGGCGACCGCACTGGGAGACGGACCATGGGCGTGACGCTGGCGTATGAGACGTGGGGCGAGGGGCCTCGGACCGTGGTGCTGCTCCATGGCTTCACGGGCAGCCGCGCGTCCTTCGAGCACCTGAAGCCACTGCTGAGCCGCTCGGTGCGCGCCGTGGCGGTGGACCTGCCGGGTCACGGCGCCACGCCGCTGCCAGAGCGCTCGGGGCGAGAGGGCTTCATCGAGACGGTCGACGCGGTGATCCAGCTCGCGCGGAGCCTGGGCGAAGGCCCGGTGGACCTCCTCGGCTACTCGCAGGGCGCGCGTGTGGCGCTGGCCGCCGCGGTGACAGCCCCCGACGTGTTTGAGCGCCTCATCATGGAGAGCGGCTCGCCCGGCCTGCATCGCCGCCAGGAGCGCGCGGCCCGGCGCGAGTCGGATGCGCAGCTCGCGGGCTTCATCCAGGCGCGCGGCGTGGACGCCTTCGTCGAGCGCTGGGAGTCACTGCCGCTGTTCGACGGTGTGCGCCAGCTTCCCGCGCAGCAGCAAGCGGCGCTGCGGGAGCGGCGTCGCGCCTGCACGACCGATGGGCTCGCGGGCGCGCTGGGGGCGCTGGGCGTCGGGGTCCAGCCTGACTACTGGCCAAGCCTGCACCGACAGCGCCTGCCCACGTTGTTGCTGACGGGGGCGCGGGACGAGAAGTTCACCCAGCTCGCGCGGCGCATGGCGGCGGAGCTTCCGGTGGTGTGGCGGCACGCGTTCGCGGACTGCGGACACACGCCCCATCTGGAGACACCCGAGGCGTACGTGCGCGAGGTGCTCTCTTTTCTCCAGACACCCTGGTACGAAGCGCCGCAGTTCGAGCACACCGCGTTGCGCAGAGAGGCTTCGACTCCATGAGCACCACCGTTCCCACCCTGGCCACGCCGGGACAGCCGCAGCCTTCCGTGAAGACGTGGTTGATGGCGGCGCGTCCGAAGACCCTCACCGCGGGCTCGGTGCCCGTGGTGGTGGGGACCGCGCTGGCGTTCGCCGAGGGCGTGGGGCGTTGGCTGCCCGCGATCGCCGCGTTCGTGGGAGCGGTGCTCATCCAGATCGGGACGAACTTCGTCAACGACTACTACGACTTCAAGAAGGGCGCGGACACGGCGGAGCGCCTCGGTCCCACGCGCGTGACGCAGAGCGGGCTCATCTCTCCGCGCACGGTCATGGCGGGCGCGCTGGTGTGCTTCGGGCTGGCCACGCTCGTGGGAGTGTACCTGGTGGCGATCGCGGGCTGGCCCATCCTCGTCGTGGGGCTGGCCTCGCTCCTGTGCGGCTATGCGTACACGGGCGGCCCGTATCCCCTGGGGTATCACGGCCTGGGTGACCTCTTCGTCCTCCTCTTCTTCGGCTTCGCCGCCGTGGCGGGCACGTACTTCGTGCAGGCGGGCATGGTGAGCACCGCCGCGTGGTGGGCCGCGGTGCCGGTGGGCGGCTTGGGCACGGGCATCCTCGTGGTGAACAACCTGCGCGATGCGACCACGGACGTGAAGGCGGGCAAGCGCACGCTCGTCGTTCGTTTCGGTTCGGGCTTCGGCAAGGCGGAGTACGTGCTGCTCCTGGCGCTGTCCTATGGCACGCCGGTCGCGCTGCTGGCGATGGGGCTCGCGAGCCCGTGGGTGCTGCTGCCGTTCCTGAGCCTGCCGCTGGCGGTGTCGCCCTTGAAGCTCGTGCTCAAGTCCCAGGGCGCGGCGCTCAACCCGGCACTGGGGGGCACGGCGAAGCTGCAACTCGTGTTCGGGGTGCTCTTCGCGGTGGGGCTGTACCTGCGCTGACGAGCGCCATGCGCATCACCCACGCGACGCTGACCCCGCTGCGGCTGGACTTCGCTCGGCCATTGCGGACGGCGCGCGCGACGTATGCGGCGCGCGAAGGTTGGCTCGTGCGCCTCGTCGATGAGTCCGGCCACGTGGGCCGAGGCGAGGCCATGCCGCTGCCGGAGTTCGGCACGGAGTCGCTCTCCGAGACCGAACGCGCACTGAGACAGTGGTCAGCCACGCTGGTGGGGCAGCCTGTCTCTGATTCGCTCGATGCGATCGCATCCACGCGGAGCGGTGACCTCGCCAGGGTGGAGCGGTGGGGCGGCGCACGGGTGCGAGCCCAAGGGAGTGCGGCGGATCCGCGATTGCCCGCCGCGGAGCACGCACTGGAGCAGGCCCTGCTGGAGCTGCTCGCGCTGCGCCGAGGGATTCCGCTCCGCCAGCTCTTCGCTGATGCCGCGCGCTCCGAGGTTCGCGTGAATGCGCTCCTGGGGGCCGCGACTCCCGACGCGCTGGCAGACGAAGCGCGCCGCGCCGTGGCGGAGGGCTTCGACACCCTGAAGGTCAAGGTTGCAGGGCGCTCGCTTGGCGAGGACGACGCCCGAGTGTGCGCGGTACGCGAGGCCGCGGGCCCAAGCGCGCGGATCCGCCTGGATGCGAACGGCGGCTGGTCCGAGCCCGAAGCGATTCACGCCCTCCGAAGCCTTCACCGGTACTCGCCGGAGCTGGTGGAGCAGCCCACGCCCGCAGAGGACTGGGCCGCGCTCGGTCGGGTGGCGCAGGCGGTGCCATGTCCCATCGCCGCGGATGAGTCGCTCGCGTCGCCGGAGTGGCGGCGTCACGTGTGGGCGTCCGCCGAGGGCAATCCCTCCGCGAGCGCGTGGGTCCTCAAGCCGATGGTGCTCGGGGGCCTGTTGGTCACGCTTGAATGGGCACGCCAGGCGGAGCGACGCGGCGTCCGGACGTTCGTCACCAGCTCACTGGATGGGGTGATTGCACGCGCGGGCGCGGCGCACCTCGCGGCGGCGCTGCCATCGGGGGAGCTGGCCTCGGGGCTCGCGGTCGGGCGCTTGTTCACGAACGAGCCCCCGGGCCATCCGTATCAACCCGTGGCGGGGCGGATCCACTTGTCCGGTGCCCCCGGAATCGGTTGGGAGGAGCAGCAGGGATGACGTTCGACTGCCCCATTCATGAGGGCGCCCAGCGGCACGCGACCGCGGAGGCCCTGACGTTCGCGGGACAGACGTGGACCTACGCGGCGCTGGATGCGGAGGTCGCGCGTTGGACCGCCGCGTTGGAGCAGCGAGGCGTGGGCCACGGCTCGCGGGTCGCGGTGTTGTCCACGAGCCACCCGTCGGTCGTGTTCCTGTTCTGGGCCTTGGGGCGTCTGGGCGCCATCCATGCGCCGTTGAATGCGCGGCTCACGGCGGTGGAACTGGCGCCGCTCGTGGAGGACATCGGGCCCGTGCTGCGGCTCGCGCAGACGGCTCTGGCGGAGCGCCTCCCTGGAGCCGAGCCGCTGGAGTCATGGGCCACGAACTCCCGCGTGCCTTCATCCACACGAGTGTCGCTCCATCGAGATTCGCCGCGGGTCATCCTCTTCACGAGTGGCACGACGGGGCGACCGAAGGGCGCCGTGCTGGCGGAGGGGGCATTCCGCGCGTCGGCGCGAGCCTCCGAGGCGAACCTCGGCGCGCACCGTGCGCCGCGCTGGCTGGGCACGTTGCCGCTCTTCCATGTCGGGGGGCTCGCGATGCTCACGCGCACGGCCTACGAGGGCGGCTGCCTCCTCCTGCACGAGCGCTTCGATGCGAGCGCGGTCAACCACGCCATCGACGTCGCGGGCGCCACGCACGCCAGCTTCGTGGCCACCACGTTGGAGCGGGTCCTCGATGAGCGCAGGGATCGGCCGGTGCCAGACACCTTCCGTCTCGCGCTGATTGGCGGAGGCCCGGTGCCCACGCCGTTGTTGGCGCGCGCGCGCGCGGCCAGCCTGCTCGCGCTCCAGACCTACGGCTTGACCGAGGCCTGTTCGCAAGTCGCGACAGAGCGTCCCAGCGAAGCCGATGGCCGCACCGCCGGCCCACCGCTTCCCAGCATTGAGGTCCGCATCGTTGATCCTCGGGGGCACATTCTCGCGGTGGGCGAGGAAGGTGACCTCGAGGTGCGGGGCGAGACCGTCATGGCGGGCTACTGGAACCGCCCGGATGCGACGCGCGAGGCCCTGCGAGACGGCTGGCTGCGCACGCGAGACGTTGGCGTGCTGGATGCGCGAGGCCGGTTGACCTTGCTCTCACGCCGCACGGACCTCATCGTGCGCGGCGGTGAGAACCTCTATCCCGCGGAGATCGAGGCCGTGCTCGCCAACCATCCCGCGGTGCAGGAGAGCGCGGTCGTCGGAGTGCCGGAGCCACGCTGGGGCGAAGTCCCCGTCGCGTTCGTGGTGGCTCGCGCGGGGCGACCCGCTCCGACGGGCGATGACCTCACGGCCTGGTGCCGGCAGTCGCTCGCGGGGTTCAAGGTGCCCGCGCGATTCCTCTTCATCGCGGAGCTGCCACGCAATGCGATGAGCAAGGTCGAGCGCGGAGTGCTGCGCCAGCAAGCCACGCGCTGAGGTTCGACCTCGAGTTCGTGTGACGGGGCTGCCTCGGGAGCGCTCGAACACAGTGCCTCCCGCCCCGGCCCGCGTGATGCGGAGCCGGGGCAGGAGAGGCTCAACACTCGGAGGCGGGGTGGCCCCACGGATTGGTGCGCGTGTACTTCCTCAGCAGCGTGCACATCCGATGCGCCAGCGTGCTCGCTGACTTCACGGGGGCCGCGCGCCGGTACGCTACGGTCCTCTCCAGACGGGACACCTGGAGCGCCAGCTTGCGCTGCACCTCAGGGGACCACCGCTGGAAGTCGAGCCATTCCATGTGTCTGCTCCTTCGCGAGACTGCGCGGGAAGCAGCCATTGAACGCCTGATGCCGAGGGAAAGCACGACGCCCCGCGCTAACGCGAGGCGCCACTGCGCGCTTCCCGACAGGGCAACTCAGGCCTTCGGGGTCGACGCGGGTCGCCCAATGAGCATCATCAAGCCAAAGGGATTCCCCGCGTTCGTCAGGCGATCAATCTCCCAGATGTAGTCGTCGCTCAGGCCCTGCGTCAGCTCGCGCATCTCCTCGACCGAGTAGGTCCGCAGGCACGACACGACGCCGTCAAACGCGGCCGCGAAGGGGATGAGCGGCAACAAGTACGTGAACGCCAGCCGATCCAGCTTCACCGGGCGGATGAACGGGGTGGTCAAGGGCACGTTGAGCAGCGCCGCGGCCGTCATCGCGATCGCCGGCCCGCGCCGCTCCACCAGCTCCATGATGGCGATGCCGCGCCGCTGCGCCACCGCGTCCGCGAGCACCTTGCGCGCCTGCTCGGGCGGCAGGTGGTGGAACGAGTTGCACATGATGCGGAAGCCCGAGTACTCGGGCGGAACCGCGGTCGCGTCCACGGGCGTCGCCACGTAGTCGATGCGCCCTGTGTGTTGCGTCTTCACCTTCTCGAACGTCTCCACGTCCGGATACAGGTCCGTCAGCAGCGCGTCGACCTTGTAGTTCTCCCGCTCCTCCATCAACTGGATGAGCTTGGGCACCGGGCCCGCGCTCCCGGACGCCATGTCCAGCAGCGTGTGCTCACCCATCGCCTCCATCGCCTTCTTCAGCCGCGTGACGAACTCCGAATATCGGTCGTCGGACAGGCCCCAGACGAAAGCCAGGAAGTCCGTCACACCTCGCCGGAGCGTCGCGGGGAACCACGGCTGATCCTCAAGTTCGAAAAGTTGCAGTCTGGGCATAATCGCTGGGCACTCCAAGGGGCGGGGGGCAGGTGGGGGCCGCCAATCTCGCCGAGTTCTGCAACTCACACAAGCGGTCCGTGCAGGGCCTTCGCATTCATCTGATGCATCAATTTAACCAGACTGTTCTAGGAGTTCCGCGCGGTAGGGGCGCAATGTTGAACCTCCAGGGTAAGCGTTGAGCCAGTTTTCCATGTTTCACCGGGACAATTGCCAGACATGCAAGGAATTTCGCGCGCGGCGTTTGGTGAAGAGAGAGACGTGAAATCGCGTCGGGGGTGTGTCGCGCGAGACACATGCGGTGAAACAAATCGCAATGGTGCGAGTGCTGGATGTTGGGGCTAGACTGAACTCCACGCTCAACGGGGGGATTCAGACAGGCGCACGCTCAACATCACGGCACGCACGCAACGGGGAGTGGGCAGATGTCTCCAGAGTCTGTGGATGTGATCATCGTGGGATGCGGCCCGGTTGGGGCCATGGCAGCCAACTTCTTGGGCCAGCAGGGACTGCGCACCCTGATCATCGAGAAGGAGACGACGGCCCACGGCCAGTCTCGCGCCATCAACGCCGACGACGAGACGCAGCGCATCTTCCAGGCTGCGGGCCTGATGGATCTGCTGGGGCCCGACCTGCATCCCTGCCAGCGCATGGCGTATGTCGATGACGAGCTGCGTGTGTTGGCGGAGGTGGACTTCGCGAAGGTGGAGCGCCCGAACGGCCACGCCATCGGCGCGTTGTTCACGCAGCCGCGCTTGGAGGCCGCGCTTCGCAAGGGCTTCCAGCGCCACGCGAGCGTCTCGTTCTGGCCGGGCTCGGAGGTCGAGTCCTTCGTGCAGGACGAGGACGGCGTGTCGGTGCGCGTGAAGGAGCTCGCCTCGGGTCGCACCGAGTCGGTGTACGCGCGCTACCTCCTGGCGTGCGATGGCTCGCACAGCAGCATCCGCCGGCGGCTCGGTCTTGCGTTGCAGGGCACGACGGCGCAGGCGCACGCGCTGGCCATCGCGGTGGGAACGACGTCGGAGGCGCCGGACTTCACCTACTACCCCTGCGGCCCGGAGCGCGTGGGCATCGCGACGCGGACGGCTCGCGACGAACTGCGCTTCGACATGGTGGTGCGGCCGGGGCAGGACCTGGAGGAAGTGCGCCGGCCCGAGTACGTGCGCAAGATCATCTCGGCCTTCGTGGATCCGGCGACGGTGACGGTGAAGAGCGTCAACGTGTACGCGTACCACAGCCGCATGGCGGAGAAGTGGCGCGTGGGCCGGGTCTTTCTGCTCGGCGACGCGGCGCACCTCATGCCGCCGTTCCTGGGGCAGGGCCTGTGCTCGGGCCTGCGCGACGCGGCGAACCTCACGTGGAAGCTGGCGCAGGTGCTCGGCGGCGGCGCGGACGACTCGCTGCTGGACACGTACGAGGTGGAGCGGCGTCCCCACACCGCGGAGATGATGCGCATCTCCGATTCGCTGGGGCACATGCTGTCCTCGGGCGGTCCGCTGATGTCTCGCGCGCGCAACGCCTTCATCCACCTGCTGTACCGGCTGCCGGTGACGGGGCCATTCATCCGCGAGTACCGGATGAAGCCGAACCTCTTCTTCTCCGAGGGCTTCATGCGGGGCGGACGCCGCGAGGGCAAGGATGCGGCCGAAGGGCTGCTCATCCCCCAGCCTCGCGTGCAGCGCGCGAACGGCGAGACGCTCCTCCTGGACGACGCGCTGGGGGACGGCTTCGCGGTCATCACCCGGCCGGGCGCGACGGTGGAGGTGCAGCAGGGCGCGCGAGAGCTGGCCGAGGAGCTGGGCGCGCCTTGGGTGCACCTGGCGCCCGCGGCCCGCGTCGATGCGGGCCGCTCGGGGGAGCTCGTCGATGTGGAGGGGCGCCTCGGAAGCTGGTTCGCGAAGCACGCGGCGGACGTGGTGGTGGTGCGGCCGGATCGCTACGTGTACGGCACCGCGGACGCGACCACGCTGAGCGACCTGCACGGCTCGCTCAAGGGCCGGATTCGTCCCTGCACGCGGCGGGGCGGGCGGGTGGCGCGGCGCGCCTCGAGCGCATAGTCCCTCGTGAAAACGACTCCGGGCGCCCTGGAGACACACCAGGCGCGCCCGGACGGACTTCGGACGGGGAGGGGCTCAGGCCGCGGCGGAGCTCATCATCTTGCGCGCGCGCTCCAGGCAGTCGCCGTAGAAGCGCAGGTAGATGTCCAGCGCGCGTGCGCCCGTCTTCCCGATGGTGTCCGCGTGCGCGGGCACCTGACCCAGCAGCCGGGTCAGCATGTTCTCGTTGAGCGCCGTGTGGCCCACGTCCAGCTCCACGTGCTCCTCGATGAAGGACAGCGACTTCATGATGTCCTTGCCGAGCACGCGCTTGCACTGCTCGATGAGCTTGGGCGCGAACTGCACGGAGAGGTTCTCGATCTCGTACTCGATGGCGACCTGACCGCCCGGCATGGCGCTGGCGATGGTCTCCTCGTGAATCTCGCGGTACTCCTGCATGGCCCGGCTGGGGGGCTGGTTGAGGAGCTGCTCCGCGTCGAGCTTCGGCGTGCGGCGCTGGTTCCAACTGGCCACGAGGTTCTTTGTGTCCTGCACCATCATCAGGTGGTGCCCCGCCTCGTGCTTGGCGTGGGTGATGAGCTGTCTGCCGATCTCGTCCAGGCCCACGCGCAGACAGGACTCACCGGCGCGGCGGATCCAACCGTCCACGGGCTCGGTCATGTACACGCCGAGGGAGCACAGCTGGATGAGGAAGGCCTCGAGCAGCATCGGGTCCACGTTCGGATCCAGCAGGGTGCGAACGGCGGGGCCTGACTGAAGGGCCTCACGGACAGTGGCCACATGCGGCATGTACTGCTCGGCGACGAGGTTCTTGTTCATGGGGTTCATCCTTGGCGGGGGGAGTGGGCGCCACGGCGCCCGATCGTCAGTTCGCTGATGTGCTCGAGGAAGTCCGGGACGAGCTTGGAGGAGATGATCCACAGGTAGGGATCCGGCCCGTCGTGCAGCCCGGACTCCTCGACGTAGCTGCCGCCCTCGTCCTCGCGCAGGAAGAGGAACGACTCCCGGTTGCGCGCCGCGTACCACCGCCGCGCCTCGTCCATCAGGGCCGCGTACGTCCGCTGGCCGTCCTCGACGAGGGAGAACATCCGGGTGTTGTCCAGCAGCCGGAACAGGTTGGTCCCGAGCTGCCCCAGCTCCACGACCGCCGCGGCCTGCGGCACGCCCGCGCGACGGGCGACCAGGATGGCGCGCTCGCGCTCCATGCCGAAGCTCTTCCACTTCTGCGTCACCGGCGTCAGGTCCAGCCGGTCCCGCGTGAAGTCGAGCGACTCCACGTAACACTCCGGGAAGGAGCGGGCCACGCTGGCCGCCAGCAGCGACAGCTCCCCCGGCGTCGCGGGCCCGATCTCCAGCTCTCGGAAGTCTCGGCCGCTCAGCTCATGGCTGTAGGCCTTCATCTTCTGGATCTTCCGCGTGTAGGCCAGCCCCGAGCCCTGCTCCATCTGGCGCTGCGCGTAGCGCACGTGCGCCTTGGCGATCCACGGGTTCAACGCCTCGACGTAGGCCACCACCCAGTGGAAGTCCGGGTCGCTCTGCGGGTGCTCGAACGTGCGCAAATAGATGTCGCGCATGATCTGCCCCGGCTCCTGAACGCCGGTGGGCGGCTTGCCGGGGCGCTTGGCCACCTGATGCCCCAGCCACGCATGGCGGTAGGGCTTGGTGAACGACAGGGTCGCCTCGATGCCGCGCTCGGACGGCCACACCGCCTGGCAGAAGAGCTGGGGAACGTCAGCGGCCCGGCGCGCGAGCGACTCGAAGTTCATCTTCAGCTCCTGGAACGCCTCCGGGGAGCTGCCGCCCAGGTTGAAGAAGCCCGAGCGCGTGAAGAGATCCCAAAGGCCCTCCACCAGGTCCTCGCTGGTGCGGGTGGCCGGCGACATCGTCTGCGACACGAAGCGCACCCACCGCGCCTCGTCCACCGAGTACGGCTGGATGCTGATGCCGCACAGCACGGTGCCATCCGCGCGGGGGCGGGTGACGTAGCGAAGCTCGCCGCGCAGGCTGAGCGTCTGGCCGTTGCCGGTGTCCAGCTCGATGAGCGGCGGCAGCAGGCCCGGGAACATCAGGTCCTCCGGCGCGCACCGCACGCACAGCCCGGAGAAGGACAGGTCGAGGACCTCGCGTTCCAGCTCCCCCAGCTCACGCCACAGCGGGTGGTGAAAGCGAACGCGCACGCCCTCGGGGGCCGGGACGCGCCGATGCCACCGGTGGCGGATGCGGAAGAGGTGCTCGGGCAGCGTCGTGAAGAACCGCGAGCCCTCGCCATGCCCCTCCTCGAGCCGCATTCGGTACGCGGAGTTGTAGCCGATGACGTCGATGTCGTAGGAGGGCGCGCCCCACTCGGGCTCCGCCTCGTCGGTGCGCCACTCCAGCTGTCCGGTGGCCGGGTTGTAGCGCTCCAGCTCCATCCGCACCGTGCGGCCCATGCGCCGCAGCACGCCCTTGTTTCCCGCGGCGCAGATGGCCACGAGGATGGAGCGGATGCGATCCGCGTCCGCGATGGTGTCCTGCACCGGCAGCGCGGAGGCCGCGGGCTCCGCCACGCCCCGGCGCAGCGCATCCGCCAGCAGCGCGACAATCTCCCGGCCCTGCTCCAAGGAGACGCCTACCAGCTGAAGGCCCACCGGCGCGTGAGCGACCTCGGCATCCGTCCGGATGAACGCTCCGTGAAGCGGCCCCAGCGTGACGCCGTTGCCGGACAGGTACACCGGCAGGGGACGGCTCTCGCTGGTGTCCACCTGCGCCTGTCGGGGCGTCACCCACACGATGGTGGGGCTCAGCCGGGTGATCTCCCCGAGCACGTTCTCGGGCGTACCGAGCGAGCAGGTGAGCGCATTCACGCCCGTTCCGTGCAGGGAGTACCCAGAGTCGTCGAGGGCGGCCTCGGCCGGCGGAAGTGGGATGACGTTTCGCAGCGCGTCACCACTGCCGAACTCGACCCCGCGGCGCGCCGATGTACCCGGAGTGCCTCCTTCCATGGTCTGGAACCCTCTTCTCCGGGCGACGACGCCATTCATGGACGGCGATGTTGCGAGCACAACAGTCCCTCCCTGCTCCGGCGCTCCTGCGGTCGGCAACTTGACTCTGCGTCGCATCATATGGACTGACGAGAAACAGTCAAATCGAATTTGTGCATCCTGGCTGTTTTTGCGGAGCTGGGTGGTTTCTGAATCAGGGTTCCATGTGACTAAGTGATTGCCCGTATTCCGTGATTCTTGAGCGCCTCGCGGAACGACTCCACACCCAAGTCCTGGCGTCACCGGAATGTCACAAAGGCGGTTTCCCTCGGGGGCAGATGCAGGGGAGAGGGTGGACGTGTGTCGGAGGAGCCCGGTACAGTTCTGATCCGCAGCCAAGCGGAGAGGTGCCCCGATGAGCGCAGCCCTGAGTGCCGTGGGAGCCAAGGCCCTTCAGAAAGAACCGCAAGGACGTTCCCAGGCGCTGGAGCCGGTGGACGTGCCGGACGTACTCCAAGTGGATGTCGCGGTCGCGGCGCACAACGCCCTGGAGCTGCTCGGCGCCACGCGCCGGCTGCGCGGGGTGGAGGTGAAGCTGTCGCTGCCGGATGAGCCGGTGATCGCGCGCGTCAGCCGGCGCCGGTTGGAGCAGGTGTTGTTGCTGCTCCTCGCTCACGCGGCGGACACCCTGGGCGGTGAGTCACCGGGGGTGCGCCTCACGGTGGAGCCTCCGGATGACTTTGGTGACGTGGGGCCGCGCTTCCACGTCGTCACGCCGGGCGCGAACCTGTCGGATCGCGAGATCCAATCCATTCTCCTGGCGCCGCTGCTGGTCAGCTCGCCGCACCGGCGACTGGCGCGGGCGCGCGAGTTGCTCGAGTCGGTGGGCGGCACGCTGAGCGTGGCGCGAGAGCTTCCCTCTGGGACGCGTGTCACCGTGGAGCTGCCCGCTCCGGGGCTCGCGAGCTGGTAGGGCAGGTCGGGGAGGGGGCCGGCACCGGCTCCCTTTTCTGGCGTGGGGTGCGCGGCCTCTCTGGCAGAGGCCCCCTCGCGCGGCGGTCTCGGACGGTGATTCCCAGCGAACGCGGGGGCGCGCTGATCGCGCCGCGCCGTTGGCTTCGATAAGTCCAGCACTCCGAGCGGAAGGCCAAACTCCTTGACGGCGGGGGGGCGGGTTCCCGACTATCCGCCGCCTCTTCTTCTTACACGGCCACACCCCCAGGAGTTCCGTCCATGGCGCCTCCCTCTGGCGAGAAGATCTCCCTGCAGAACGGCAAGCTGACCGTCCCGGACCACCCGATCATCCCCTACATCGAGGGCGATGGAACCGGTCGCGACATCTGGCGCGCGTCCCAGGCCGTCTTCGATGCCGCCGTCGAGAAGGCGTACAAGGGCAAGAAGAAGATCGCCTGGTACGAGGTCCTCGCCGGCGAGAAGTCCTTCAAGCAGGTCAACAACTGGCTGCCCGACGAGACTGTCGAGGCGTTCCGCACCTATCTGGTCGGCATCAAGGGGCCGCTGACGACGCCGGTGGGCGGTGGCATCCGCTCGCTGAACGTGGCGCTGCGCCAGATGCTCGACCTGTACGTCTGCCTGCGTCCGGTCCGTTACTTCAAGGGCGTGCCCAGCCCCGTGAAGCAGCCGGACAAGGTGGACATGGTCATCTTCCGTGAGAACACGGAGGACATCTACACGGGCATCGAGTTCGAGGCTGGCACCGCCGCCGCGGACAAGTTCCTGGCCCTGCTCAAGCAGGAGTTCCCCAAGGAGTTCGGCAAGATTCGCTTCCCGAAGGACGTGGGCCTGGGCGTCAAGCCCGTGTCTCACGAGGGAACGGACCGGCTGGTTCGCGCGGCGATCCAGTACGCCGTGGACCACAAGCGCAAGAGCGTCACGCTGGTCCACAAGGGCAACATCATGAAGTTCACCGAGGGCGCCTTCCGCAAGTGGGGCTACGAGCTGGCCGCCCGGGAGTTCGGTGACAAGGTCTACACGTGGGATCAGTGGGAGGCCACCAAGGCCGCCAAGGGTGAGGACGCCGCCAACGCCGAGCAGAAGGCGGCGCTCGCGTCCGGGAAGATCCTCATCAAGGACTCCATCGCGGACATCACGCTGCAGCAGGTGCTCACGCGTCCGGACGAGTTCGACGTCATCGCCACGCTGAACCTCAACGGCGACTACCTCTCGGACGCGCTGGCCGCGCAGGTCGGCGGCATCGGCATCGCGCCGGGCGGCAACATCAACTACGTCACGGGCCACGCCGTCTTCGAGGCGACGCACGGCACCGCGCCGAAGTACGCGGACCTGGACAAGGTGAACCCGGGCTCGGTCATCCTGTCCGGTGAGATGATGCTGCGGCACCTCGGCTGGCACGAGGCCGCGGACCTCATCATCCAGGGCATGGACAAGGCCATCGCGGCCCGCACGGTCACCTACGACTTCGCCCGCCTCATGAAGCTCGAGAGCCAGGGCACGGTGACCGAGGTGAAGTGCTCCGAGTTCGGTCAGGCCATCATCAAGCACATGTAGTCCCCCCATCCGGGGAGACGGGAGAACGCGAACCCATGGCTCACAATCGCAAGAAGAAGATTGGTCTCATTGGCGGCGGCCAGATCGGCGGCAACCTGGCGCTGCTGGCCGTGCAGAAGCAGCTCGGCGACGTGGTGCTCTACGACATCCCGGCGGCCGAGGGACTCGTCAAGGGCAAGGCGCTGGACATCAACCAGCTGTCCGCGGTGGATGGCTATGACTGCCGCGTGACGGGCACCACGGACTGGAAGGACGTGGCCGGCGCGGACGTCATCATCATCACCGCCGGCGTGCCGCGGAAGCCGGGCATGTCCCGCGAGGACCTGCTCGAGGTCAACCTGAAGATCATGAAGGACGTGGCGGCGAACATCAAGCAGCACGCCCCCAACGCCTTCGTCATCAACGTGGCCAACCCGCTGGACGCGATGGTGTTCGCGCTCCAGAAGATCGCCGAGCTGCCCAAGAACATGGTGGTGGGCATGGCGGGCGTGCTGGACACCAGCCGCTTCAAGTGCTTCGTGGCCGAGGCGCTCGGCTGCTCCATCCGCGACGTGGAGGCCCTGGTGCTCGGCGGCCACGGCGACGACATGGTTCCGCTCGTGCGCCACAGCACCGTGGGCGGCGTGCCGCTCACCGAGCTGCTGCCCAAGGAGAAGCTGGACGCCATCATCAAGCGCACCCGTGAGGGCGGCGCGGAGCTGGTCGGCCTGTACAAGACGGGCAGCGCGTACTTTGGCCCGGCGTCCTCTGCCATCGCGATGGCGGAGAGCTTCCTCTTCGACCGCAAGCGCGTGCTGCCGAGCGCCGCGCAGCTCAATGGCGAGTACGGCATCAACGGCTACTTCTTCGGCGTCCCCGTGCAGATCGGCGCGGGCGGCGTGGAGAAGATCATCACCGTGTCGCTCAACGACGCGGAGAAGGCCGAGATGACGAAGTCCTTCGAGTCCGTGAAGAAGACGGTCGACTCGGTCAAGCTGTAATCAAAGTCTCGGGTTCGCGGTCCGTCGGGAGGTTCCTGACGGGCCGCTGCCTGATGCCGCGGATGACGCGGGCTTATCGCCCGGCGCATCGACGATGCGGCGAGGTTCCCTCAGTTTAACTAGCCTGTAGAACTCGCACTGGACGTCCAGGCGCGGGCCGCCGCTGGCAGCGGGGTCCGCCGGATGTATGCCCGGCGTCTGGCAGTCAAGGAGACGATGATGGCAGCAGCAGCGCGGTTCACAGTGGTGGGCGGCGGTCTCGCCGGGCTGATGACGACAATCAAGCTGGCGGAGGCGGGCCACCAGGTGGACGTGCTCTCGCTGGTGCCCGTCAAGCGCTCCCACTCGGTTTGCGCCCAGGGCGGCATCAACGGTGCCGTGAACACCAAGGGCGAGGGTGATCACCCGGACATCCACGTGAAGGACACGCTGCGCGGCGGCGACTTCCTCGCGGAGCAGACGTCCGTGAAGGGCATGTGTTACGCGGCCCCGGGCATCATCTACCTGCTCGACCGCATGGGCGTGACGTTCAACCGCACGCCGGAAGGTCTGCTCGACTTCCGCCGGTTCGGCGGCACGCTGCACAACCGCACGGCCTTCGCGGGCGCCACCACCGGCCAGCAGCTCCTGTACGCGTTGGACGAGCAGGTCCGCCGCTACGAGGCCGAGGGCAAGGTCACCAAGTACGAGTACTGGGAGTGGCTCGGCACGGTGAAGGATGACGCGGGCCGGGTCATCGGCAGCGTGGCCATGGACCTGCGCACCATGGAGATCCGCACGTTCCCCGCCGAGGCCGTGTGCCTCGCCACGGGTGGTCCGGGCATCGTCTTCGGGCGCTCCACCAACTCCATCATCAACACCGGTACCGCGGCGGGCCGCGCCTTCATGGAGGGCGCCATCTACGCCAACGGCGAGTTCATCCAGGTCCACCCGACCTCCATCCCGGGCGAGGACAAGCTCCGCCTGATGAGCGAGTCGGTGCGTGGCGAGGGTGGCCGTGTCTGGGTGCCGCGCAAGAAGGGCGACGTGCGCAGCCCCCGGGACATTCCGGAGAGCGAGCGCTGGTACTTCCTCGAGGAGAAGTACCCCAAGTACAAGAACCTGGTTCCGCGCGATGTCGCCACGCGCGAAATCTTCATGGTCTGCCGCGACCTGGGCATGGGCATCGGTGGGCGCGACGGCGTCTACCTGGACGTCACCCACATCCCGGCCAAGACGCTCGACGCCAAGATCAAGGGCGTCATGGAGATCTACGAGAAGTTCGTGGGCGATGACCCGCGCCACACGCCCATGGTCATCTTCCCGGGCATGCACTACTCGATGGGCGGCCTGTACGTGACCTTCGAGTCCGACGCGAAGACGAACATGCCGGTGGACGGCAGCCCGAAGAACCAGTCCACCAACATCCCGGGCCTGTACGCCGCCGGAGAGGCGGACTACGCGTTCCACGGCGGCAACCGGCTGGGCGCCAACTCGCTGCTCTCGTGCATCTACTCGGGCATGATCGGCGGTCCGGCCATGGCGAACTTCGCCAAGAGCCAGTCCACCAGCGCGGCGGCGATGCCGGAGAAGTTCTTCCAGAGCGCCAAGGCGTATTGGGCGGATCGCTTCGCCACCATCAAGAAGATGGCCGGCCCGGAGAACCCGTACCAGCTTGCGCGTGAGCTGGGCGACGTGATGACGGAGAACTGCACCGTCGTCCGCTACAACGACCGCCTGAAGAAGACGGTGGAGAAGATCCGCGAGCTGAAGGACCGCTGGAACCGCGTGAACGTGCTCGACACGGGCGAGGTGGCCAACCGCGCCCTCTCGTACACGAATCAGGTCTGGAACATGCTGGAGCTGGGCGAGGTCATCGCCACGAGCGCGCTGTTGCGCGACGAGAGCCGCGGCGCGCACTACAAGCCGGAGTTCTCGCTGCCCGAGCCCAAGAGCAAGGACCCGACGCAGGATCCCGAGTGGATGGCCCTGTGGCGCAAGCGCCACGAGAAGTGGGCGAAGACCACCATGGCGCGCTACGCCTCGGAGGGCCCGCAGATCTCCTACGAGCCCATCGCGACGCCCGTGCTGGATCCCGAGCCGCGCTGGTACGCGTAGTCGGGGCATCGCATCCTCGGGCCCTGGCGACACGCGGGGCCCGCCACATGACTTTTGAAGTGAAGGGAAGGGCTCAGCATCATGGACACCGCACAGGCCAGCGCCGTCAGCAACCAGTCCATCACCTTTCGCATCTGGCGGCAGGACGACCCGGCGAAGCCCGGGCACTTTGACGAGTTCAAGGTCCCGTATCGCAAGGGCGCCAACGTTATCTCCTGCCTGATGGAGATCCAGCGCAACCCCGTCACCTCGGATGGCAAGAAGGTGGCCCCGGTGGTGTGGGACGCCGCGTGCCTCGAAGAGGTCTGCGGCAGCTGCGCGATGAACATCAACGGGCGGGTGCGCATGGCGTGCTCGGCGCTCATCGACAAGCTCGAGCAGCCCATCACCCTCACGCCGATGACGAAGTTCCCCGTCGTGCGCGACCTCGCGGTGGATCGCGACCGCATGTTCGAGGCGCTCAAGCGCGTCAAGGGCTGGGTGCCGGTGGACGGCACGTACAACCTGGGGCCCGGTCCGCGGCAGTCCCAGAAGGATCAGTCCGTGATGTACGTGCTGTCCACGTGCATCACCTGCGGCAGCTGCCTGGAGGCCTGTCCGCAAGTCTCCCAGGACAACGAGTTCATCGGCGCGGCGGCCATCAGCCAGGCGCGCCTGTTCAACATGAACCCGACGGGCAAGCTCAACTCCGAGGAGCGCGTGCGCGCGCTCATGGGGCCGGGCGGCATCCAGGACTGCGGCAAGGCGCAGAACTGCGTGAAGGTCTGTCCGAAGGAGATTCCGCTGACGACGTCCATCGCGGTGATGAACCGCGAGGTGACGAAGCTCGCCATCAAGGACATCTTCTTCAAGGAAGACGAGCAGAAGGGCAGCAGCGGGCCGGCGTAGGTTCGCCTCGCGGCTCGGTGCTCACGGCCCCGTGCTGGCGCTCTCTTGGGAGCCGCCAGACGGGGCCGCCGTCGTTGGTATTGCCCCGTCCGGCTGGCGGGCGGGCTTGAAGGGCGGCTCATTCCGCCCGACATTCGCGGTTATGTCGTGTCGGGGGCCCTCGACTTCGACCGCCGCCGGAGGGCAAACAGTCTTGCCATCCGTCGTTTTCTGCGCAATGAGGGCCCCGCGCTGACGCCCCGCCGGGGCTGTCTCCCTCGTCTCACCCGGAGCCTCGATGAAGATCCACGAGTACCAGGGCAAGGAACTCTTCCGGAAGTATGGCGTCCCGACGCCGCGCGGCATCCTCGCGCTCTCTCCCAATGAGGCGGAGACCGCCGCCAAGGAGTTGGGCACGTCGGTTGTCGTCGTGAAGTCCCAGATCCACGCGGGCGGCCGCGGCAAGGGCGGCGGCGTGAAGCTCGCCAAGAGCCCCGCCGAGGCGAAGGACCTCGCCAAGGCGATGCTGGGCATGAAGCTGAAGACCATCCAGACCGGGCCCGAGGGCCAGACGGTCCACAAGGTCTACATCGAGGAAGGTCTCGCCATCGGCCAGGAGCTGTACCTGGGCGTGACGCTCGACCGCGCCTCCAGCCGCGTCACCTTCATGGCTTCGCGCGAGGGCGGCGTGGAGATTGAAGAAGTGGCGGAGAAGCACCCCGAGAAGATCCTCCGCGAGACGGTGGATCCGGCGGTGGGCTTCCAGGACTTCCAGGGCCGCAAGCTGGCCTTCGGCCTGGGCCTCTCTGGCGCCACGGTCAACAAGTTCGTCCAGTTCTGCTCCGCGCTCTACCGGATGTACATGGAGACGGACGCGGCGCTCGTGGAGATCAACCCGCTGGTCATCACCAAGGATGGCGGCGTGGTGGCGCTCGACGCGAAGGTGACCTTCGACGAGAACGCGCTCTACCGGCACAAGGAGCTGCTGGAGTACCGCGACTTGGCCGAGGAGGAGCCGCGTGAGACGCAGGCCAAGGAGTTCGACCTGGCCTACATCGCGCTCGACGGCAACATCGGCTGCATGGTGAACGGCGCCGGTCTGGCCATGGCCACCATGGACACCATCAAGCTGGTGGGTGGCAACCCGGCCAACTTCCTGGACGTGGGCGGTGGCGCGAGCCGTGAGAAGGTCACGGCGGCGTTCAAGCTCATCCTGGCGGACTCGGCCGTGAAGGCCGTCCTCGTCAACATCTTCGGCGGCATCATGAAGTGCGATGTCATCGCCGAGGGCATCATCGCGGCCGCCAAGGAAGTGCAGCTCAAGATTCCGCTCGTGGTGCGGCTCGAGGGCACGAACGTGGAGAAGGGCAAGGAGCTGCTGCGCAACTCCGGGCTCGCCATCACCCCCGCGGACAACCTGCGCCAGGCGGCGGAGAAGGCCGTGGCGGCGATCAAGTAGTCGCGCGCACCGTCTTCGAACTCTTTTCCTGAAGGAACGCCATGAGCATCCTCGTCAACGAGAACACGAAGGTCCTCTGCCAGGGCATCACCGGCTCGGCGGGCTCGTTCCACGCCAAGCAGATGTTGGACTACGGGACGAAGCTGGTGGCCGGCGTGACGCCGGGCAAGGGCGGTACCGACTTCGAGGGCAAGGTCCCCGTGTTCAACACGGTGGCGGACGCCGTGAAGCAGACGGGGGTCAACACCTCCGTCATCTTCGTGCCGCCCCCCTTCGCCGCCGACTCCATCATGGAGGCCGCCGACGCGGGCATCTCCCTCATCATCACCATCACCGAGGGCATCCCGGTCAACGACATGGTGCGCGCCAAGCGCTACCTGCAGGGCAAGCCGGTGCGCCTCATCGGCCCGAACTGCCCGGGCGTCATCACCCCCGGCGCCAAGTGCAAGATCGGCATCATGCCGGGCCACATCCACAAGCCGGGCCGCATCGGCGTGGTGTCCCGCTCAGGCACGCTGACGTACGAGGCCGTGCACCAGCTCACGCAGCTGGGCCTGGGCCAGTCCACCGCGGTCGGCATCGGCGGTGACCCGGTCAACGGCACGGACTTCGTGGACGTGCTGCGCCTGTTCAACGCGGATCCGGAGACGGACGCGGTCATCATGATTGGTGAGATCGGCGGCAGCGCCGAAGAGGCGGGCGCGGAGTACATCGCGCGCGAGTTCACCAAGCCGATCGCCGGGTTCATCGCCGGCCAGTCCGCGCCCCCGGGCAAGCGCATGGGCCACGCGGGCGCCATCATCTCCGGCGGCAAGGGCACCGCGTCGGAGAAGATCAAGGCGATGGAGGCCGCGGGCGTGCTGATGGCCGCGAGCCCCGCCGAGCTGGGCACCACGCTCCAGGAGGCGCTGAAGCGCGGCGCCCCCAAGAAGAACCGCTAACCGCTACTCACGCGAACACACAAGGACTCACCGACATGGCCATCGAGCGTACGCTGTCCATCATCAAGCCGGACGGTCTGGAGAAGGGCGTCATCGGCAAGATCATCACCCGCTTCGAGGGCAAGGGCCTCAAGCCGGTGGCGATCCGCCTGCAGCAGCTGTCCCAGGCGGAGGCCGAGGGCTTCTACGCGGTCCACAAGGCCCGGCCCTTCTTCAAGGACCTGGTGCAGTTCATGATCTCCGGCCCGGTGGTCCTGATGGTGCTGGAGGGCGAGAACGCCGTCCTGGCCAACCGCGACATCATGGGCGCGACCAACCCGGCCAACGCGGCCGAGGGCACCATCCGCAAGGACTTCGCGACCAGCATCGACAAGAACACGGTGCACGGCTCGGACAGCCTGGAGAACGCGAAGAACGAGATCGCGTACTTCTTCCGCGAGACCGAGATCCAGAGCTACACGTACACGAAGTAGTCCCGTCCGGCGCTCCGCCGCCGACGACTCCGGCCCGGTTCCCACGCCCTGCGTGGGGCCGGGCCGTTGTCGTTGTGGCAACCACTCCTCTCGGTGCGTTGCGCGGGCAGGGGAGGGGACGTGGGGCGCTTTGACTTGCTGGGTCCAGGTGTGGGAAGGGACAGCCGCGTACCCTCCGTTACAGTCGACTGAACGATGTCCGAGCCCTCCGCCACTGCCCTCCCTGTCACTGAGCCGCTGGCCGCCCCCGCGCCGGCGAAGCTCGTCGACGTGGCCAGCCTCTCGCTCGACGGGCTGACGCGCTTTCTCACCGAGCGACTGGGCGAGCGCGCGTTTCGCGCGGCCCAGCTCTACCGGTGGTTGCATCAGCGCGGCGCCACGTCCTTCGACGAGATGACCGACCTGTCCAAGGTGCTGCGCGAGAAGCTGCGCGCCCAGGCGGAGATCGTCCCGCTGGTGAAGGACCTGGAGCAGCGCAGCGTCGACGGGACCATCAAGTACCGCTTCAAGACGCGGGACGGGCGCTTCATCGAGTCCGTCTACATGCCCTCCGAGGACCGCAAGACGCTCTGCGTGTCCACCCAGGTGGGCTGCGCCATGGCGTGCACGTTCTGCATGACGGGCACGCTGGGGCTCAAGCGCAACCTCACGCCTGGGGAGATCGTCGCGCAGGTGCACGCGGTCAACCGCGAGGTGCGCCGCAACGAGAGCCTGGAGACGCTCCGCCCGCTCACCAACCTGGTGTTCATGGGCATGGGCGAGCCCCTGCACAACTTCGAGAACCTGAAGACGGCGCTCTCCATCCTTCAGTCCGAGGACGGGCCCAACTTCAGCCACCGGCACATCACCGTCTCCACCGTGGGCCTGGTGCCCATGATTGAACGTTTCGGTCAAGAGACGGACGTCAAGCTGGCCATCTCGCTCAACGCGAGCACGGATGAGCAGCGCAGCCAGACGATGCCGGTCAACCGGAAGTGGAACATCGCGGCCCTGTTGGACGCCTGCCGCAAGTTCCCACTGCGCCAGGGCCGGCGCATCACCTTCGAGTACGTACTGCTCAAGGGCTTCAACGACACGGACGCGGACGCGTACCGGTTGATGGAGCTGCTCCGGGACATCCCGGTGAAGGTGAATCTGATCCCGTACAACGAGAACCCGGGCTTGGGCTTCCAGACCACCGGCGAGCAGCGCGCCGAGGAGTTCCGGGCCATCCTCGCCGAGGGGCATGTTGCTGCCTATATTCGGCGGAATCGGGGGCGGGACATCGCGGGGGCGTGCGGTCAGCTCGCCAATCGGGGAGAAGCCGCGCCCCAAGTGACATAAGCACCCGAGCTTCCTTGACAATCTGCTAGGAGGGGCGCTAAGAGCGCCCCCCTCCTAGTCTGACGTAACCTGTTCGTTGGAGTTCTCCATGGCCGTCGTCCTCCGTCTTGCCCGCGCGGGCGCCAAGAAGATGCCGTACTACCACGTGGTCGCCACCGATTCCCGGAACCCCCGGGATGGCAAGTTCATCGAGGCGGTCGGTGCGTACGACCCGAACATCTCGCCGCCGAAGGTGGAGTTCAACGAGGAGCGGCTGAACTACTGGCTGAAGACGGGCGCGACCCCCTCCGAGACGGTTTCGGACCTGATCAAGGTCGCCAAGAAGGCCAAGCCCGCGACCACCGCCTGAGCGCGCACCCGTCTGGACAAGACGTGGAGCCGCTTCTCACGTATCTGGCGAAGGCCCTGGTCGACCAACCAGACCAGGTGAGCCTGCGCATCTCCGAGGCGGACGGCGGACAGCTCTTTGAGCTGAAGGTCGCCCCCGAGGACGTCGGCAAGGTCATCGGCCGTGACGGGCGCACCGTGAACGCCCTCCGGACGCTGCTCGGCGCCGCCGCCCAGAAGCAGGGCCAGAAGGTCCGCCTCGAGATCCTGGATGATCGGCGCAATGCGGCCAGTGGGCCCGCGGCGCCGTCTTCACCGGAAGCCGCGCCGTGACGTCTCATCTGCAGCTCGGATACGTCGCGCGCGCGCATGGCCTCAAGGGCGAGGTTGCCATCCGCAGCTTCGATCCCGCGTCTCAGACGCTGGACGAGGTGGAGCGCATCTTCGTGCGGCTGCGCTCGGGCGAGGAGCGCGAGCTGCGTGTGAAGTCCCTGCGCAATGCTCCCAAGGAGGACATTGTCGTCCTCGTGGGTGTCTCTTCCCGGACGGATGCGGAGGCCCTGGTGGGCGCCACCGTCTTCGTCTTCCGCGAGGACCTGGAGCCGCCCGAGGAGGGTGAGTTCTTCCAGGGCGACCTCGTGGGGCTCACGGCCGTGGATGAGGCGGGCAAGGCGCTGGGGACGGTGGAGGAGATCTGGGCCACCGGTGAGGTGCCGAACCTGGTGATCCGCGCCGCGGGCGCCGAGGAACTGGTGGTGCCGTTCGCGGATGAGTTCGTCCCGGCGGTGGACCTCGCCGCTCGGCGCATCGTCATTCGTCCGCCTCGGTTCCTGGACGCGGACGACTCGGAGTTCAGCGGAGACCCATGAGCTACCCGGTGGAGATCCTCACCCTCTTTCCGGGCATGGTGTCGGGTTATCTGGGGGCGAGCATCCTGGGGAAGGCCCAGGAGAAGGGCCTGCTCGCCGTCACGCTCACGGACATCCGCGAGTACGCCGAGGGCAAGCATCGCGTCACCGACGATGCGCCCTATGGCGGCGGCGCGGGGATGGTGATGAAGCCCGATCCCCTGGTGGCGGCCATCGAGGCGGCGCGACAGCGGCTGCCGGGCGCCAGGGTGCTGTTGATGAGCCCGCGGGGGCCGGTCTTCACGCAAGGGACCGCGAAGGCCCTGGCTGCGCATGCGGAGGGGCTCATCCTCGTGTGCGGGCGCTACGAGGGCGTGGACGAGCGGGTGATGCCGTTCCTCGACGGGGAAGTGTCCCTGGGGGACTTCGTGCTCACGGGCGGCGAGGTGGCGGCGCTGGCGGTGGTGGACGCGGTGGCGCGGTTGGTGCCGGGGGTGCTCGGCAACGTGGCCTCGTCGGTGTCGGAGAGCTTCGAAGAGGGGTTGCTGGAGTATCCCCAGTACACGCGCCCGCCGGTGTTCCGAGGGGCCGAGGTGCCTGCTGCCCTCCAGTCTGGCGACCATGCGCGCATCGCGCGGTGGCGCCGATGGAAGGCGCTCATGCTCACGCGGGAGCGTCGCCCCGAGTTGTTCGAGCGTGTGGCGCTGGACCGCGCGGATCAGAAACTTCTCGCCAAGCGCGAGGAAGAGCTGTAACGCTGTCTGTTCTCGTCCGGAGCCGATCTGCGGGCTTGTCCGAGACGCTTGTCTCTGCTAGTACGGCCCGCTCTTTCCACGCGTCCTACGCGTCAAGTTCTGTATTCTGGAGTCCGTTATGCGCCGCGACCTCATTCAGCACGTTGAAAGCAAGTACCTGCGCCAGGACGTCACCTCGTTCCGTACCGGTGACTCCGTTCGCGTTCACTGGAAGGTGAAGGAGGGCGAGAAGGAGCGCGTGCAGGCGTTCGAGGGCGTCGTCATCCGGAAGAAGAAGGGCCAGCACCGCGCCACGTTCACCGTACGCAAGATGTCCTTCGGCGTCGGCGTGGAGCGCATCTTCCCGCTGCACAGCCCGCGCTACGAGAAGATCGAGGTCCTGACCCACGGCGACGTGAACCGCAACCGTCTCTTCTACCTCCGCGGCCTGAAGGGCAAGGCGTCCCGCGTGGCGGTGCAGGAGGACACGGAGGCGAAGGCCGCCGCGAAGTCCTCCAAGGGCGCGTAGGCATCTGGACGGCGTGTCGACCGTCCCCTTCGCGGCGTAAGGCCGTGAGCGAAAAGGAGCGTCCAGCAATGGACGCTCCTTTTTTCGTTCAGGCTAGACTGAGGGTGCCATGCACTTCGTCGAGGTTGCCGTCCAGAACGTCCGGGGCTTCTCACCCGCGGGGCGTTTTCCACTCAAGACCGGATACCTCATCCTCAAGCCGCCCGCGGAAGCGGCGCCGCTCGCGGGGCTGACGCTCTCGCTCCTGTTCTCCGATGGCCGCGGCGGTGACGTGGCCTACGTGGGGCCGGGCGGGAAGTCGGGCAAGGCGGCGCTCACGTTCGTGGGGCAGGACGGCGCCACGTACCGCGTGCTTCGCGAGTTGGGGGGCTCAGGGACGTTGCATCGCATGGGCGCGGGCGCGGCCCAGCCCGAGCTCATCTCCTCGGATGCGGCGGAGATCAGCCAGTACCTCCGTGGTCAGGCCGGCCTTCCGCCTCGGGGCACGTTCGAGCAGGTGTATTGCCTTCAGTTGGCGATGTTGCCGTCTCGTCGTCCGAGGAAGTCGGCCGCCGCTGCGAAGGTGGATCCGAAGACGACGGGGAAGTTTCCGGCGCTGGCTCAGGCGGCCACGGTGCAGGCCGCCGAGGACATCCCCGCGGCCGAGGCGAAGCTTCGCGCGCTGGAGACCGAGGCGGTCAGTGCTCGCGAGGTGGATCAGATCCAGTTCCGCGTCGATGAGCTGAACTCGCTCATCTTCGAGGCGGACTCGAAGCTCAAGAGCACGGAGGGGCTGAAGGTCGCTGTCGCGGACGCGGAGGCGGCGTGGCGCTCGGCTCCTGCTCCCGAGACGCTCGGGCTGCCTCAGGACATCATCTCGCGCGTGCAGCGCTACCCCAAGGCGGTGGCGAAGCGCGACGACGCGCTGATGAAGCTCAACGCGGATCGCGAGGTCGAGGCGCAGGACGTGCCCTCGTCCGTGGAGCCGCTCACGCAGAATCGGATCTTCTGGGCCGGGCTGGGGGCGGGGGTGTTCTTCCTCGCGCTGAGCGTGGGCCTGGGGCTGTCGGTGGGACCGCTGTGGCGCTACCTGGCGCTCTTCAACATTCCCGCCTTCGGCACGGCGGCGCTCATGGCGCTCCGCTACGTGGATGACCTCCAGAAGTCCACGCGGCGGGGGAGCAAGGAAGGCCGCTTCGACTCGCGCGAGAAGAAGATCTCCGACGAGTTCGAGGCCGAGGCCGCGCCGGTGCGCATGGCGCTCAAGGCGCTCGGGCTGGAGAACATCGACGACATTCCCGGGGCGTTGGAGCGCAAGGATTTGCTCGGCGTTCGCGTGGGAGAACTCCAGGTCCAGCTCGAGCAGATGGAGGCGGATCCCGAGTTCGTGGCCGCGTCCTCCCGTCGCCAGGCGCTGAAGGATGAACTCGAAGGGCTCAACGGTCAGCTCTCGCAGAAGGGCGCCTACGTGCGCGAGCTGCGCGAAGTGGAGCGGGAGATCGCCCGCATCAAGGAGTCCATCACGCTGGCCAAGGCGCCGCCCTCCGCGGCGGCCCCAGGCGCGCAGCCCGGCGGGACTCCCGCTGAGCCATTGGAAGATCCTTCCCCTGCGTTGCTCGCGCAGGCCGCGGACGTGTTGACCCTGGACATCCTGGCCACGCAGGCGCTTCTGCGCGACCGCTGCGTTCAGTACCTCACGGCACTGACGGATCGCCGCTACCAGGGCGTCGAGTGGGACAAGGAGGGGCGCGCCTTCGCGCTGGCCCCTGGCAAGCGAACGCCGGTGGGCGAGCTGCCGCCGCGCGACCTGGACCTCTACTACCTGGCCCTGCGGATGACGGTCGTGGAGAAGGCGAGCGCCCGCGTGAAGCAGCCGTTCCTGCTCGAGGATGTGTTGACGGGGGTGGAGGAGGCGAAGCTGCCGCTGGTGGCTCGCATGCTCAAGCACCTGGGCACGCTGACCCAGGTGCTCCACGTCACGGCGCACCCCGGCTTCGCCCAGATGTCGGACGGCACCGTTAACGTCTAGTCGGTGCGAGGCGGTCCGCGCGAGACGCCTTGGGGGAGTGGGTGGGATGGGACGGGCGGCGGCGCCGGGGGACCGGCGTGGGTGGGGGAATACGGCGGAAGACAGCGCGGTGCGCTTCCTGGAGGCCCGAGGGTGGCGCGTGCGGGCCCGCAACTGGACGTGCCGTTACGGTGAGCTGGATGTCGTGGCAGAGCGCGACGAGTTCGTCTGCTTCGTCGAGGTGCGCATGCGCTCCTCTACCGTGTGCGGTGAGCCCGTGGACACGGTGTCCTTCGCCAAGCAGCGCCGCGTGGTGAAGGCGGCGATGCACTACCTCTTCCAGTATGACGTCCGCGAGCGCATGGTGCGCTTCGACGTCATCTCCGTGGTGGGGCGCGGCGCGCACGCCACGGTGGAACACATTCCTGGCGCCTTCGACGCCGGTATGTGAGGAACGCCCCATGGCTGGAACGCTCTATCTCGTCGCCACTCCCATCGGAAACCTGGGGGACATCACCTCACGGGCGCTGGAGACGTTGCGCACCGTGCGCTTCCTTGCGTGCGAGGACACGCGGCACTCGCGGGTGTTGCTCGACCACTTCGGAATTGGGGGCAAGGACCTCGTGAGCCTGCCAGCCTTCGCCGAAGGCCAGCGGGCCGGACGCATCCTGGAGCGCATCGTGGAGGGCGAGGACTGCGCCCTCATCACCGATGCGGGGAGCCCCGGCATCAGCGACCCGGGCGAGAAGCTGGTCGCCGAGGCCCTCGAGCGAGGGGTGACGGTGGTGCCCGTGCCTGGGGCCACCGCGTTGGTGTCCGCGTTGAGTGCGTCGGGGCTGCCCACGGGGCGGTTCCACTTCCTGGGCTTCCTGCCTCGGAAGGGGCCTGAGCGACACGCGATGCTGGAGGAAGTGGCTCCGCTGTCCGCTACGCTCGTTCTCTATGAGTCGCCTCGCCGGCTGGGCGAGACGCTCGTGGATCTCCATGCGGCCTGGGGCGAGCGGCGAGCATGCGTGGCCCGTGAGCTGACCAAGCTGCACGAGGAGTTCGTTCGCGCCCCCTTGTCGGAGCTGGCCGCGCGCTATGCCGCCGAGGAGGCCCGGGGCGAAGTCGTGGTGTTGGTGGAGGGACGCACCGGCGAGCGGCGCTGGTCCGAGGACGAGCTGAAGCGCGCGCTGCAGGAGGGGTTGGGGCGGGGCGAGAAGCTCAAGGCGCTGAGCACCGAGCTGGCTCGCCGCGCGGGCTGGGCCGGTCAGGAAGTCTACCGGCTTGGCCTGGGACTGAAGCAGCGGTGAAGCAGGGCCCCAGGGCAGGACGCCCCGGGGCCAGGGCCCGTGGTCAGAAGCTGAAGCTGGCCGACAGGTCGAAGCGGAACGTGGTGCTCTCCGTGGCGCGGAAGCGACGGCCGGCCACGTCGTAGCGCCAGTCGAAGTTCGGGTTCACCTCGGAGGGGTTCGCGGCCACGTTGACGGTGCCGCTGCTGTCCTCGTCCTTGCCAATCGTCTCGGACGTCAGCAGGTGGTCCGAGTTGTAGAGGAAGGTGCCCGAGGCGCGGATGGTGAACGCCTCGGCGGCGCGCGCCGACACGCCCACGAGTCCGCCGACCTGGAAGTAGTCCTCCGACGTCAGCAGCTTGCGCAGCGCCGAGCTCAGCTCATTGTAGTAGCGGCCCTTGCCCACGTAGTTGCCGATGGCGCGCAGGTCGAAGGCGAACTTCTGGAACTTCTTGTCGTTCTGGAAGGGCACCAGCTCCACGCCGAAGAGCATGCTGGCCTGGGTGGGGGACTTGATGCCCGTCTCCTTGCGGTCCCACGGCCCCGTGAGGCAGTTCTCCGGCGCGCCCAGGTTGGAGGGCGAGGCGTCGCGCTGATCGCAGTTGGAGTAGAACTTCGGGCCGCGCACCGGGATGGTGTACGAGGCCCGGAAGTACGGGTCCGCGATGCCCATGCGCCGCGAGAACGACGTGTAGATCTGGTACTTGTGCACCCGGTCACCCACGTTGCCGCGGTTGTCCGGATCCGTGGTGTCCAGACTCGGGTCGCGCTGCTTCGCGGTGGGGGCCTCCCAGTCCAAGCCGATGATCCACGTGGGCTTGGTGTCATCCTTCTCCTGGTTGAAGAAGGCGTAGGCCATGCCGAAGTGCATGTTGCCCAGGCCACCGCGGAAGCTCTCCTGCGGCACGCCGAACAGGGGATGCCCCAGCCCGGCCGGGTCCGCCAGGCAGCCCGGAATGGTCGAGCCGTCCGCGTTGATGCAGTTGTTGGTGAGGGTCGAGTTGGTCAGCGTGGTGCCGCTGACGAAGTCCCAGCGCTCGTTCTGCTGGAAGACGATGGGGACCGCGAAGGAGAACTCGAGGTCGCGGTAGAGGCCGAAGGCCAGCCGCAGGTTCAAGCGCGAGTCCACGCCCTTGTACCAGAGCTCGTTGCTCTCCTGGAGGTGACCGCCTTCGACCGACGGGGCCTGCTCCCGGACGAGCTTGGCGCGGGTCTGCGTCCGCTCGAACCCCACGTCGATGAAGAGATCGAACGGATCGTCATCCTCGAACGAGGACGCGATCCGCGTGATATCCGCCGCGCTGGCGGCCAACGGCGCGCCGAGCGTCAGCGCGGCGAGAACGGCGCGAAGCCTGTGCATCCGACCTCCGACGACAAATGGCCAGGGCTTCCAGCTAGCCGTGCCCTCGGAGGGGTGTCAAGAATCCGATGACGTTTACTTGCCCGCGACCGGAGTCCCGAGGAGTCCATCGAGCCGGCGGACCTCTTGTTCAAAGGCCGACTTCTGCGTCGCCTTAAGTGCGCCACGGTAGGTCTTGTGCTGATCGAACGGGTCCAGCACGCGGTCATCCTGCGTCATGAGCTGGTAGTGCAGGTGGGGCGCGAAGGAGTGGCCGGTGTTGCCGCTGTGGGCCAGCACCTGGCCGACGTTGAAGCGCGCCCCGGCCTGGAGGCTCTTGGGCAGCTCGGACAGGTGCAGGAAGAGGGCACGGCGCGCCTTGCCGCCAGACTCGACCAGCTCCAGTGAGTTGCCGTTGCTGCCCCAGTTCCAGTTCTTGCGCTTGATGACGCCGGCGAACGGCGCCTTGACGGGCGTGCCCACCGGGGCGCGGAAGTCCACGCCCTTGTGGCCGCGGCCGTCGCGCAGCAGGGACGTCACCTGCTCGTACGTGTCGATGGGGGAGTGCTCGAGCCGCAGCTCCAGCTCCTCACCCGTGGGCAGGTAGTAGCGGGCGTTGGCCTCGCCCTCGGGCTGGAAGCGATAGGCCCGGTGCGTCTGGCCCGTCTTCGCGCTGACGAACCGCACGGCGTACACGAGCGGCTCCTCGCCGTCGCGCCGCTGGTAGATGACGTCGAGCGTGTCACCCCGGAGCACCTCGCCTGGGACGCGCACCCACCACACCAGCGTGCGGGTGACGACCTGGGACAGCGCGGGGCCCACGTCCGAGCCGGCCGCCTGGACGAACGCGGTCTCCAGCGGGCCGTTGATGCGCATGGAGGCGTGCTCGAGGCCCGCGGCCTTCACGGGATTCTCGGGCGTCGCGGGGGGCGTCGTCGCGCCCGGAGCGGCGGCGGTTGCCTGCTGAGGAGTCGGCGTGCCGGCATCCGGCGCGGGGGCCTGCGCCTCCGCGGTGACTTCTTGCGTGGCCTGCGCCATGCGCTGCTTCCACCACCACACGCCTCCCGCGGCGGCGCCGAGGATGACGGAGACGGCGACCACCGGTCCGAAGGGGTTGCGCTTCGGTGGGGCACCGAGGGTGGGAAGGTTCGGCCGCATGCAGGCTCCCGGAGGGTGGCAATGGGTACGCGGGCCCGAAACCGCCGGCATTCCGGCGATATTTCGGCACGCGGTCGTGGGTGGGGGACAGCGAGGGGTTACTCGTCCGGCCCCTCGTCCTGGCCGTCCGGCGACGGGTCGCGGAGGCCAAACTCTTTCATCTTCGTCTGGAGCGACTTGCGGCTGATCTGCAGCAGGCGCGCGGCCCGCGTGACGTTGCCGCCCGTCTCATCGAGCTTCTTCACGATGAGGTCGCGCTCCAACTCGGCCGCCTTCATCCGGACGATGTCCTTGAGGCCCACTTCGCCCGTGGGGACCTCGAGCGTGGCTGAGGAGGACGGGCTGGTGCCCGCGGTCATGCTCGTGCCCTGTCTGACGGGCTCGGGCAGGTCCTTCGCGGTGATGAGGGGACCATCCGCGAAGAGCAGCACGCGCTCGATGAGGTTCTCCAACTCGCGGATGTTGCCGGGCCACGCGTAGGTCTGCAGCAGGGTCAGCGCGTCGTCCGCGATGCCCTCGATCTTCTTGTTGAGGCGCCGGTTGTACTTGTCGACGAAGTGCTGGGCGAGCATGGGGATGTCGCTCCGGCGCTCGCGCAGCGCGGGCAGCACGATGGGGACCACCGCCAGCCGGTAGTACAGATCCTTGCGGAATCGGCCCGCTTCAATCTCGGCCTGCAGGTCCCGGTTCGTGGCCGCCACCAGGCGCACGTCCACGCGCGTCGTCTTGATGCCGCCCACGCGCTCGAACTCACCCTCCTGGAGCGCTCGCAGGAGCTTCACCTGCATCTCGACGGGGATCTCGCCAATCTCGTCGAGGAAGAGGGTGCCTTCGTCGGCCAGTTCGAAGCGGCCTGGCTTGGAGGTGACCGCCCCGGTGAAGGCGCCCTTCTCGTAGCCGAACAGCTCGCTCTCCAGCAGCGTGGCGGGGATGGCCGCGCAGTTGATCTTGATGAAGGGCTTGTCGCGCCGGCTGGAGGCGCCGTGCAGCGCGGTGGCGATGAGCTCCTTGCCCGTGCCGCTCTCGCCCGTGATCAGCACCGTCGAGGGCGTGTCCGCGACCTTGTCGATGATCTTGTAGACGTCCTGGATGGGCGGGGACTCGCCGATGATGGCCGCTCGTGCCTTGTGGTCTGGGCGCACCGAGCGCTTGGCGCTCTCGTTCGTCTTGGCGGCCTTGGCCACGACGGAGGACAGCTCGGCTTGATCGAACGGCTTGGTGATGTAGTCGAACGCGCCGGCCTTGATGGCCTCGACCGCCGAGTCCACGGTGCCGTGCGCGGTGATGATGATGACGGGCACGTCCGAGTTGGCCGCGCGCACGGAGGCGAGGACCTCCATGCCGCCCACCTTGGGCATCACCAGGTCCGTCACCACGATGTCCGCGCCGTTCTTGTGGAACTCGGCGAGCCCTTGCTCGCCGTTCTCCGCGACGGTGACGTCAAAGCCGTCCCGGCGCAGCAGCGCGGCCAGCACCTTGCGCAGGTTGGCCTCGTCGTCGATTACCAGGACCTTGGCCATGGAAGCGGGGCCTACGGCTGGCGCTGGGTCGAGGTCGCGCCCTCGATGGTGCAGATGGCGTCCGGGTGTTTGATGCGCAACAGCAGCGACTCCAGGACCCGGAACGGGTGGTTCATCTTGCTGGCGCCCAGGTAGGCGGTGACCATGTCCATGGCCACCGCGAGGTCCATGTTCTCGCGGCCGGTGGAGACCACCACGCCCGAGTCACCGCGCAGGCGGTTGGACTGGAAGATGCCGTCCGAGGCGAGCTGCCGGATGGTTTCGATCTCCAGGACGCCGGACTTCTCGTAGATGCGGTGCAGCTGCGAGTACAGGCGCGGCGACAGCACCACGGCGTAGGGGCCGTAGTGGCCGTGCTCGTTGAGCTTGCGCGTGGCCTCGACGATGGCCTGGAAGCCGCCACCCGCGGCCGTCCAATCTCCGAGCGAGACCGAGAGCCGGCCCACGGCTGTCATCAAGCCCTCGTAGCCGAGCTTGGTGTCGCCGTAGAAGATGAGCTCGTCCTCCTGCTGGGCGCAGAGCGCGGCGGCGCCCGCGGCGGCGGACACATCCAGCGGCATGTTGTGCGAGCGCGCCGCCTCGATGTCCCGCCAGTGCAGCAGGAAGTCCTTGTAGATGATGGGGATGGTCTTGAACTTGCGTGCGTCGGTGAAGACCATCGCGGTCTCCTGCTCTCCGACGATGTCCACGGCGCCGGGGGACACGCCCTGATACTCGTCGTAGGGCACCGTCTGCACGCCCGCGCCGAGCGGACCGTAGATGTCCAGGATGCGGCGGCCGACGAGCGAGCGGCGGGCGACCTGGATCACCGTCTCGTTCAGGCGCGCCCATTCCTCTTCGCGCAGCGGGTTCTCGGCATGTCCAAGAAAGTCAGGCATCGGATGGCTCCGTCACGACGGCAACAAACGGGAGGAGAATCGAAAAGGGCTCAGCGTCCACCGCCGCCGCCTCGGCGCAGGGGACCCACGGTCAGCGGATGGCTGCCCTCGGAAGGGGGCGGGGCCGGCATGCCGTAGATGAGGCGGTGCGGGGGCAAGGGCGTCAGCGGCTCGGGCGGCGTGCGGCCATGGGGCGCGGCCGTGGAGGGCGAGGGCGGCGGCGTGGGCACCGCGGCCTTTCCTCCGGCGACGGCCTGCTGGAAGTGACCGGGCGCGATGGGGTGCGCGAAGTGCGCGTCCTGTCCGGCGTCCAGCATGCGCAGCATGTGGGTGGCCTCGAAGACGTGCTCCTTCTCCTCGGCCGCCAGGTGCAGGAAGAAGGCGCGGACTTCCGGGTCGGTCGAGGCCGCCGCGAACGCCTCGTACTCGTTGATGGTCTCCAGCTCGCGCGCCAGCACGGCGCGGATGCGCGCCACGTCAGACCGCTCGGTGTCGGAGTTTCCAGCCATGGGTTGGCGACCCTCGCAATCCGTTGGGGGCACCGTCAAGTGAAAGAGGGCTCGGTGGGTTTCCTGCTTCATGGCGCTGGACACGGCGTTAGAGTCCGCGCCCGCGTGACCGCCCCAGCACCCGCATCGCCCGCCGAGTCGCCGAAGCCCTCAGTCCCCCCGCCGGCCCCGTCGGAGCGGGGGAGCGGACGAGGGGCCATGCTCGTCGCCATCGGCATCCTGGCCTCGCGCCTGATGGGGCTCGTGCGCGAGCGCGTGTTCGCCCACTACCTGGGCAACGCCGCCGCGGCCGCCGTTTTCAAGGCCGCGCTGCGCATCCCCAACTTCCTGCAGAACCTCTTCGGTGAGGGCGTGCTGTCCGGCTCCTTCATCCCCGTCTATGCCCAGCTCCTGGGCAAGAAGGACTCGGAGGAGGCGGACCGGGTGGCGGGGGCGGTGTTCGGGCTGCTCGCGCTGGTGACGGGGCTGACGGTGGCGGCGGGCATGTTCGCCACCCCGATGTTCGTGGAGGTCATCGCCCCGGGCTTCCATGGCGAAGAGCGCGCGCTGGCCGTCCGGCTGGTGCGCATCATCTTCCCGGGCACGGGGCTGCTCGTGCTGAGCGCCTGGTGCCTCGGCATCCTGAACAGTCACCGGCGCTTCCTGCTGTCGTACCTGGCCCCCGTGGTGTGGAACGTGGTGATGATCGCCACGCTGCTCGGGGCGGGTGGCCGTTACGGCGAGGAGAAGCTGGCGGAGATCCTGGCCTACAGCGTGGGCGTGGGCAGCTTCCTCCAGTTCGCCGTGCAGCTCCCCACGGTGCTCCGGCTGCTGGGGCGCTTCCGCCCGGCGCTGTCGCTGGCCAACGCGTCCGTGCGGCAGGTGCTGCGCAACTTCGGCCCCGTGGTGCTGGGACGTGGCGTGGTGCAATTCAGCGCCTGGGTGGACACCGCCTTCGCGTCGCTCATCTCCAGCCGCGCCCTGTCTTCCTTGTTGTACGCGCAGACCGTCTACCTCATCCCCGTGAGCCTCTTCGGCATGGCGGTCTCGGCCGCCGAGCTGCCCGAGATGGCGCGCGCCACGGGGGAAGGGGAGGCGGATGCCCACGTGAAGCTGCGCACGCGCATCGATGGGGGCGCGCGACGCATCGCCTTCTGGGTGGTGCCCTCGGCCGCGGCGTTCCTCTTCGTGGGCGACCTGGTGAGCGCGGCGCTGCTGCAGACGGGCCGGTTCGACGCGGCGGACTCGCGCTACCTCTGGTACCTGCTCATGGGCGCGGCGGTCGGGTTGGTGGCCTCCACCGTGGGGCGCCTGTACGCCTCCGCTTTCTATGCGCTGAAGGACCCGAAGACGCCCCTGCGCTATGCCGTGCTGCGCGTGGCGCTGGGCACCGCCAAGGCGTACGTGTTGGCGCTGTGGTTGCCCGACTGGCTCGGCGTGCCCCGGGAGCTGGGGGCCGCGTTCCTCACGTTGTCGAGCGGCATCGTGGCCTGGCTGGAGACCTCCCTCCTGCGCCGCAAGCTCATGCAGCGCCTGGGGCCCGTGGGGCTGCCGGCGGGCCTGCTGCCCCGGCTGTGGCTGGCGGCGGGCGTGGCGGGGTTCGTGGGGCTGGGCATCAAGCTGGGGCTGGCCCGGTGGCTGGGGCCCATGCCGGGAGTGACAGCGGAGTGGGGCGGGCACCTGCTCGTTCCCCCGCACCTGAACCCGGTCGTGGCGCTCATCGCGGTGGCGCTGCCCTTCGGGGCCGTGTACTTCGCGCTCGCCGCCGCCCTGGGCATCCCCGAGGCTGGCGCCGTGTTCCGCAAGGTGGGGCGCCGTCTCAAGGTCGTCCGCTGACGCGCCCCGCCGCCTGGGGCCCAGACGGGCTTTTGCTTGAATGTTTGAGGCGCAACGGGATGATTGTGCCCGGCGGATAAGTTGTCCCGGGAGCATCGGTGCGCTCGGCGTGTGCGTATCGATCTTCCTCTAAAGGTGGCGCGCGTGTAGAGTGCGCCGCCTTTTTCATGGGACTTGGACTTCACCGGAAGTCTGGGTCGACATCGTCTACGGAAGGTCTCGGCAGTGAGCGACGAGAAGAGCGGCGGAAATACGGGTGGTCCTGGTGGTTTCGGTCCGAAGAAGCCCAAGGCCACCTTCGGCGACGTGATGCTCGGGATTCCCTCGGGCGGCCGGAGCGACGAGCGCGGTGGGCGTGGCGGCGGCCGGGGCGAGGGCCGGGATAATCGTGGACCGGGCCGTGGCGGCGAGCGGGATGCTCAGCCTCGTCCTCAGGGTGAGGCCGCTGCGCCGGGGCGGGATGACCGCCGTCCGCGCGGTGGCAACGACCGCGGTGGCGAGCGGCGTGGCTCCGGAGGGGGCGACGCGGGTCAGCGCCGTCCGCAGGGGCCCATGGTCGTCGTGAAGCGCGCCTCGGGGGTCATCGAGACGCGTGGCCCGGCGGGCGACAAGCCGGCCGACGCGACCGCGACCGCCGAGGAGACCACCGCCACGGCGGAGGCCTCTGCTGCCGCTCCGGCACCTGCTCCGCGTCCGGTGGCTCCGACTCCGGTGCCCACCAGCGCGCTGTACGAAGAGGTCGCTGAGTCCGAGTCCTTCGCCGACATGTTCGAGGCGCAGGTGAAGGACGGAGGCGCTCCAGGTCGCCGCTCGGTTCGCGTGGGCGAGAAGGTCGCGGGCACCATCTTCCAGCTCGGCGCGGATACCGCGTTCGTGTCGCTGGATGGCGCGGCCAAGAGCGAGGCGATGATCGAGCTGCGCGAGCTCAAGGACGATGAGGGCATCCTCCGCTTCGGCGTGGGTGACCGCATCGAGGCGCACGTCGTGGAGATGGGCGCGCGCGGCATCCTGTTGAGCCGGGCGCTGGCCAAGGGCAACGCCTCCATGGCGATGCTGGCCGAGGCGCGCGCCTCGGGCATGCCGGTGGAAGGCATGGTCCTGGCGGTCAACAAGGGCGGCGTCGAGGTCGCCATTGGCGACGTGCGCGCGTTCTGCCCCATCAGCCAGCTGGACATCCGCTTCGTGGAGAAGCCGGATCAGTTCATCGGCGAGAAGCTCCAGTTCCGCGTCACCGAGGTGCGTGACCGCAACGTGGTGCTGTCGCGCCGCTCGCTGCTCGAGGACGAGCAGCGCCGCCTGGCCACCGAGACGCGCAAGAACCTGGCGGACGGCAAGGTCGTCAAGGGCAAGGTCTCGGGCGTCCGCGACTTCGGCGTGTTCGTGGACCTGGGCGGTGTGGAGGGGATGATCCCCGTCTCCGAGCTGTCCTACCAGCGCGTCGGCCACCCGAGCGAGGTCGTCAAGCAGGGCGACGAGGTCGAGGTGGAGATCCTCCGCATGGAGGCCGCCCAGCCCAACTCTCCCGACAAGTCGAAGCAGAAGGAGCGCATCACGCTCTCGCTGCGCGCGCGTCAGGAGGACCCGTTCAAGAAGGCCATCGCCGAGCTGAAGGAGGGCGACCGCCTGCAGGGCAAGGTCGTCCGGCTCCAGCCGTTCGGCGCCTTCGTGGAGCTGCGTCCGGGCGTGGATGGCCTGGTGCACATCTCCGCGCTGAGCGACCGCCGCATCGCGCACCCGCGCGACGTGGTGAAGGAGGGCGAGGTCGTCTGGGTGGTCATCGAGAAGATCGACCCGAACGACAAGCGCATCGGCCTGCGCCGCATCACCGAGGAGGAGGCGTCGCGTCCTCCCGAGGAGCGTCCGGCTCAGGCCGCCGCTGCCGCCGCGCCCGCGGCCCCCGCCGCGCCGCGCCCGCAGCCGGGTCAGGTCGTCGTGGGCAAGGTGGATCGCATCGAGCAGTACGGTGTGTTCCTCGCGTTCCCGGGGGGCAAGGGTCTCATCCCCGCGAGTGAGACGGGCACGGATCGCGGCACGGATCTGCGCAAGCACTTCTCGCTGGGCCAGGAGGTGAAGGTCGCCATCCTGGAGATCGATCCCGCCGGGAAGATTCGTCTGTCCATCCCGGCCGCGCAGCGCGCGGAGGAGCGCGCCGAGGTCGAGGCGTGGCAGAAGACGCAGCAGCCGCAGGGCGCTGGCAAGAAGGGCTTCGGCACCTTCGCGGATCTGCTCAGCAAGATGCGGAAGTAGGGGTGACTCTTTTTCGGCGCCCCTTGCCGATACACGAAGGGGTGCCGAAAAAGGTGTTGACGGTCCAGGGTGTGGGAGGTACTAACCCTCTCACTTCGCCGCGGGGTGGAGCAGCCTGGTAGCTCGTCGGGCTCATAACCCGAAGGTCGCAGGTTCAAATCCTGCCCCCGCAACTCAGTAAGCTGAGGCCCGATTTTGAATGCAGGATCGGGCCTCAGTTGTTGATAGACAGACAAGACAGATGGTGCCGCGGGGTGGAGCAGCCTGGTAGCTCGTCGGGCTCATAACCCGAAGGTCGCAGGTTCAAATCCTGCCCCCGCAACTCTTGAAACAAGACCCCGTCCTCCGAACCTGGAGGACGGGGTTTTGTTTTTGGTTCACAGGTTTGCATCGCGGTTGTGTTTTCAGGCGCACGCGTGGGGTTGGGGGCGGATGCGTTGAGGGAATGCGTGGGGTCTGCTGCGCGGCTCCATGTTCCTGTTTGCCTCCGCCGCGCCGCAGTTCTTTCCGGAAGTGGTCGCGATCATCGTCGCGGGCGCGGTGATGGCTTACGTCGGCCACCGCTTTCGTCTGGTGCCCATTGTCGGGTTCCTGCTCGCGGGCGTCGTCATCGGGCCTCACGGGCTGGGGTTGGTGCAGGACCTGGAGCTGGTGAGCGCCGCGGCGGAGGTGGGCGTCATCCTCCTGCTGTTCAGCATTGGCATCGAGTTCAGCCTGGAGAAGCTGGCGCGCCTCCAGAAGCTCATCTTCGGCGGGGGAGGACTCCAGGTGGGGCTGGCCACGGCGGCGACGTGGCTGCTGCTGGCGGCCTTTGGCGTGGACTGGCGGGCCGGAGTGTTCACCGGCTTCCTGGTGGCGCTGTCGTCCACCGCCATCGTGTTGAAGCTCCTGGGGGACCGGGGCGAGACGTCCACGCAGCCGGGGCAGGTGTCGCTCGGGCTGCTCATCTTCCAGGACCTCGCGGTGGTGGTGATGGTCCTCGTGGTGCCGATGCTGACAGGGCGAGGGGGCTCGGGCTGGGCGTTGGTGTGGGCCCTGACCAAGGCGCTGGCCATCATCGTCGCGGTGCTGGTGGCGGCGCGCCGGCTGATGCCGCCGCTGCTGGAGTCCGTGGCGCGCACCTGTTCGCCCGAGCTGTTCCTGCTCACGCTCATCGCCGTGTGCTTCGGCACGGCCTACCTCACCAGCCTCGCGGGGGTGAGCCTGTCCCTTGGGGCCTTCCTGGCGGGACTGGTGGTGAGCGAGAGCCGCTTCAGCGAGCACGCCTTCGGGGAGATCCTCCCGCTTCAGATTCTCTTCAGCGCGACCTTCTTCGTGTCGGTGGGGCTGCTGCTGGACGTGCACTTCCTGTTCACCCATCTGCCGGTGGTGGGCGCGTCCATCGTCGCCATCCTGGTGCTCAAGGTGCTGACCACGGGCGCGAGCGTGCTGGCGCTCGGTTTCCGTCCGCCGGTGGCCGTGGCGAGCGCCCTGGCCCTGGCCCAGATCGGCGAGTTCTCCTTCGTCCTGGAGCGCTCGGGTCGCACGCAGGGCCTCTTCTTCGCGGGCGTGCCCGAGGGCTCGCAGGCCTTCATCGCCGCCACGGTGATGTTGATGGTGCTCACGCCGCTGGTGTCGTGGTTGGGGGGCTGGCTCGCTGGGCGGATGGTGGTGCGCCACCAGGAGCACGCGGCCGAGGTGGCGGCCCATGAAGAGGGCGCGCTCGACGAGGCCGCGAGCGAGCGCTTCGGCGCGCTGGAGAACCACGTCATCGTCGCGGGCTATGGGGATGGCGCGCGGCGGCTCGTGCGCGTGCTGCGCGGTTCGGGCATCCCCTTCGTCATCACCACGTTGAGTCCCTCGGGCGCGGCGGAGGCCGAGGCGGAGGACATGCCCGTGCTGCGCGGCGACTACGCCCGGCAGCGCACGTTGCTGCTCGTGGGCGCGCAGAAGGCCAAGGTGCTCGTCGTCGCGGATGACGAGGTCTCCATGGCCCGCCGCGCGGTGGCGGTGGCTCGGACGGTGAATCCGACCATGCGAGTGGTGCTGCGCGCGCGCTCCGTCGCGGACGTGGTGCCGCTGACCGATGCGGGGGCGGACATCGTCATCACCGAGGAGATGGAGAGCGTCGTGAGCCTCCTGGTCGCGGTGCTCCGCGACTACCGCTTGCCGGCCGAGGAGATTGATGCCCACGAGGCCGCCGTGCGCCGCGCGGGCTATGCGGCGCTGCGCGAACCCTCGGGAGAGACGAGGCCCGTGGTGGTGTGTTCGCTGGGCGAGGACTGTCTGGACTCTCGCGAGGTCACGGTGCGCGCGGGGGCACCCGTGGCGGGGCGCACCGTGGCGGAGCTGGAGCTCGAGCGGACCCATGCCCTGCGCGTGGTGGAAGTGCGGCGCGAGGGCATGAGGCTCCGAGGCGCCGCGGAGCCCCTGCGCTTGGAAGTCGGTGACGACGTGACGCTCGTCGGTGACGCGGAGGCGTTCGCTCGGGGCGCGTCGTTGTTCCGAGCCCCGATATCGGGAGACGCGTCCTTCGAGCCGCCCGCCGCCGAGGCTTCGCGACCTCCTCAAGTCGCGGACTGGATCGACACCGAGGCCACCCTCGTGTTCGAGCCCCATCCCGGAGCGCCGCCGTGTTCCCACCTGGCGCAGATCCATCCAGTGCGTCCGGGCACGCGCGGCTGCGAAGAGTGTCTGCGGCTGCATGACCGCTGGGTGCACTTGCGGCTGTGCCTGACGTGCGGGCACGTGGGGTGTTGTGACGACTCGAAGAACCGGCACGCCACGAAGCACCACCAGGACACCTTGCATCCCCTCATCCGCTCCGTGGAGCCCGGAGAGGACTGGGGCTGGTGCTACGTCGACAAGGTGACCCTCTGAAGCGTGGCGCTACAGCGGCTGGAGGTGCTCCGCGAGGCGGCCGGTTGCGAGCAACTCGCGCAGTTCGTCACCCATCCTGCGGCCCTCGCCGAGCACCTGGTTCCAGGCCTGGGTGCGCTCTGCATCGGAGCGCTTCACGAAGTCATCGCGGTCAGGGATGCGGCGGCCCGGGAGCCGCTCCAGGTGCGCGGGCGAGGGCGCGATGATCAAGGCACGCCGGAAGTTCAACGGACCCGCGCGCCGCCAGGGCAGGGACTTGTCGAACCAACCCGGCACCACGTGCGGAAAGAAGTGGGGATACAGCACCAGCCCTGTGCCCTCGCCGTAGTCGACATCGAGGTGGTAGTCGATGACGCCGCCGTCCCGGTACATCCCCGGAGGCCCACCCGGAATGTCCCGAACGCCGCTGAGCACCATGGGGATGGAGCCCGACGCGAGCAGCGCGGGGCGCAAGTTCTCGCGCGTGAGCGGACGGTGCGCGGTGGGCAGGTCCTTCAGCGCCGCGAAGGGGGAGGTGTCTCCGGCCGAGTGGAACAGAACGCGCTCCAAGTGCAGGCCGAGCGTGCGGCGGCTGAGCAGATTGCCCAGCGCTCCCACACCGAAGCCGAGCGCCTGGAGCGTGGGGTTCTCCAGGGCCATCCACCCCTGGCAGCGCGCGGTCACCACGTGGAGGCGCGCCCAAGGGTGGGTGAGGATGTCCTCCACGCCCGTGTCTCCCAGGAGCTTCTCGAGGATGGCCGCGCTCGTCTCGCTCACCAGGGAGGGTGGCGGCCTGGCCGGATAGCGCTGGGCGACGTAGGCCGACTCGAAGCGCTCCAGCGCGGCGACGGGGTCCCGATTCGCCAGACACGCCAGCCGCCAGCTCCCAATCGAGCTGCCAAGAAGGTGAAGGGGGCGCGAGCGCGGCGCGCGGAAGAACTCACCGAAGAGGACGCGGTCGAGGCCGGCGAGCGCCAGCCACTTCGGTCCGCCCGATGCTCCCGGAACGATGTCCACGTCATCGGCGCGCAGGCCGCGCTCGCGAATCAGGCGCAGCGCGTCGGGGCCGGCCAAGAGGGTCAGGCTCGTGCTCATCGCGGCGCGGCACGCTAGCAGGCAGCGAGAGGCAGAGCCTGGCTGACGGGCCGCGCCTTGCGATGGCCGACCCGCGCTGCTGTAGTCCCTTGCATCCCATGAAGAAGCCCAGCTCGTTGGATGTCGAGGCCTCCACACTCAGCCGTCGAACCTTCCTGGGCGGGGCGGTGGCCGCGAGCGCCCTCGTCGCGGGTGAGGTCGACGCGAAGGAGCCGACCTTCCGGCGGGCCGCTGCCTCGGAGAGCGGGACGCTTCGAACGCGCCGGCCGTTCGAGCTGGAGGAGGCCACGCTGATGGACCTCCAGCGGGCCATGCAGACAGGCAAGCAGACCGCGCAGTCGTTGACCGAGCTGTACCTGGCGCGCATCAAGGAGCTGGACCGCTCTGGAGATCTGCCCCTCAACTCCGTCATCGAGCTGAACCCGGAGGCCCTGGCGCTGGCCACCGCGTTGGACTCCGAGCGCAAGCTTCAGGGCGCTCGGGGCCCGTTGCACGGCGTCCCCGTCCTGCTGAAGGACAACATCGGCACCGCGGACAAGATGCAGACCACGGCGGGCTCACTCGCGCTCGTGGGGGCGGTGCCCACGCGCGATGCCTTCCTCGTGGAGCGACTGCGCACGGCGGGCGCGGTCATCCTCGGGAAGACGAACCTGAGCGAGTGGGCCAACTTCCGCTCCACGCGCTCGACCAGTGGTTGGAGTGGACGGGGAGGGCAGTGTCGCAATCCGTATGCGTTGGATCGCACGCCCTCGGGGTCCAGCTCGGGCTCGGGGGTGGCCACCGCGGCGAACCTGTGCGCGGTGGCGGTGGGCACGGAGACGGATGGGTCCATCGTCTCGCCTGCCGCGGCGTGCTCCTTGGTGGGGCTCAAGCCGACGGTGGGATTGGTCAGCCGCTCGGGCATCATCCCGCTGTCGCATACCCAGGACACGGCGGGGCCGATGGCGCGCTCGGTGGCCGATGCCGCGGCGCTGCTCGGGGTGTTGGCGGGCGTGGATCCTCGCGACCCGGCCACGGCCGCGGCGCAGGGACACGTCGCGGCGGACTACACCCGCTTCCTCGATGCCGACGGTCTCAAGGGCGCGCGCATCGGCGTGCCGCGCGAGCGGCTCTTTGGCTATCACCCCGCGACGGATCGGCTGGTGGAGGAGGCGCTGTCGCTGATGGCCTCGCGCGGCGCGGTGCTGGTGGATCCCGTGGCCTTGCCCACGCTGGCGAAGCTGGACGAGCCCGAGCAGGTCGTCCTGTTGTACGAGTTCAAGGCGGACCTGGAGGCCTATCTGTCGGGCCTGGGCGCCGCGTCGTCCGTGCGTTCGTTGGCGGACCTCATCCGCTTCAACTCGGCGCATGCGGACCAGGAGCTGGCGTACTTCGGGCAGGAGCTGCTGCTCCAGGCGCAGGCGAAGGGGCCGCTGACCGACAGGGCCTATCGCAAGGCGCTGGAGATGTGCCGAAGCCTGTCGCGCGAGCGGGGCATCGACGAGGTCATGGCGAAGCACAAGCTGGACGCGCTCATCGCGCCGACGCAGGGCCCGCCGGGCCTCATTGATTGGGTGATGGGGGACCACTGGCTTGGCGGCAGCTCGACGCTGGCGGCGGTGGCGGGTTACCCGTCCATCACCGTGCCCGCGGGCTCCGTGCAGGGGCTGCCCGTAGGGGTGTCGTTCTTCGGTCGGGCGTGGAGCGAGCCGACCTTGTTGCGGCTGGCGTATGCCTTCGAGCAGGCCACGCATCATCGCCGCCCGCCGGCGTTCGCGCCGACGGCGGAGCTGCGGCCCCCGGGCGGAGCCTGAGGCCCCTCCGCCCGAAGTGTTCCGAGCGGGCCCGATACTCAGGCCCGCTCGGAGGGTGACTCAGCGGTAGTAGGGCGAGATGGCCGCGTTGATGCGGGCCAGCAGGTCCTCGGTGCGCAGCAGCTCGTCACCGGTCAGCGTGGGCAGCCGGGCCACCAGGGTGTCCTTCGCGGTGCGGAGGGCCGAGTAGGCGGCCAGCGACTGGTGGGTCTTCAGGATGTCCACCGCCGTGCGGCGCGAGGCCGGGCTGCGGATGCCGTCCACGTTGAGCACGATGCCGCTCAAATCCCCGATGACCCTGGCGGTCAGCGGCTGCGTGTTGGCCGGGTTGTTGACGAAGCTGCCGCGCGCGCCAGCCGGATCCAGGTACAGGCGGGACAGGATGCGCGTGGCGAGGAAGTCGGCGCGCGCGCCATAGCCCGGGATGTCGTCCGGAACGGCCAGCGGCGGGCGGACCTGGGCCATGGCGATGTCGTAGGCATAGGCCTGCGTGCCCGCGTCACCGGCGCGGATGAAGCCGAACTCGCGGTTGCCGTAGTAGTCGAAGGCGTCGGCCAGGTCGGCGTACGACGCGCTGCCGGTGAGGATGAGGTCGAGCACGAGCTGGTGATACGGGCCGACCCAGTACGTGAGCGGGTCGTCGTAGCGATCGTACGGGAGGCAGTACGGATCCAGCTCGGTGTCCTCGTCGGTGCAGAACGGGTAGGTGGGCAGGTCCGAGGACAGGCCGTACAGCAGGCGGATGGCCTGCACGTCATACGGGCCCGGCGTGCTCACGTAGACCGCGTCCGGATCGTACACGTACTCCATCACCGAGCTGGAGCGCGGCGTGCTCGGCGAGCCGTCGAACGCGAGCGAGCCCGCGAAGTTGTGGCGCAGGCCGAGCGTGTGTCCGACCTCGTGGAGCACCACGTGCGTCACGTAGTTCTCGACGATCTGCTTTTTGGTCAGCGCGGCCGCGGCGGCGGAGGTCGTCCCGGCCTTCTCGACGGGAGTGCGGCCGCGGGTGTCCGGGCGGAACTGCGGAGCCGCCAGCTCGCAGAGCGAGTCGGACTTCATGCCCGCCCAGGTCAGCCGCGTGGGGCGCTGCGCCTTGGCGGTGCTCTTGGCCGTGGCGCTCGCGCCGCCGCCGAGTCGGGAGTCCGCGTACTCGAGCCACAGCGTGTTGAAGTACACGCTGGCGCCGCGGATCTCGCCCGTGTTGGGGTTGGTGCGCCAGTTGGCGAAGGCGAAGCCCACCGAGTCATCCGGGTCGAAGATGAGGACGTTCTTGTCGTCGTCCGCGAACCCCAGCGAGCTGTCGCCCACCACGGCCTCGAAGACCTTGTAGCCGAACACGGCGTTCCAGTTCTCGATGCCGCGCTTCACCGCGCCCACCACGTCATAGTTGGCGTAGCGCGGGTCGGCCTGGACGGCCTTGATGTTGTCGGTGATGTACCACTTGATGGGCTTCATGCCCGGGTGCACGTTCCACTTGGCCGCCGTCTGGGTGATTGCCCCCGTGTTGGGGATGATGCGCGGCTCGCTGCGGAAGAAGTACTCCTGGGGCGGCAGCTCGGTGGGCGTGTAGCCCGCGCCCTCGGTGTACTTGCGCAGACCGATCCCCAGCGTGCCGGACGTGCGGAACTGGTTCTTCTCCAAGAGATCGCCCGAGCCCGGGTCCGGCGTGTCCGAGTAGCCCGTGAAGACCTGCTCGAAGGTGACGCCGTCCGTGATCTTGCGGAAGCGCTGCGCGAAGCTCAGCTCCACCTGGAAGCGCTGCGCGTACTCGCCGAACTGATCGCCCACCACGCCGAAGTGGTTGAGGCCCGCGGTGGGATCGAACAGCACGTACTGATCCGAGCCGCGCGTGCGGTTGAACGCGTCGTAGTTCGTGATGACCGGGTAGGCCTCGACGAGCACCTGCGGATCGAACACGTCGCTGTTCGCCTTGCGATCATCCACGTCGAAGACGAAGAGCTTCCCGTTCTGCACCTTGAAGCTCACCACCCGGGTGCCCAGCGAGGACGCCGCGGAGTAGCTCACGCCACCGGGGAAGTTCTGCTTGAGGAACGCGGACAGGAACCACTTCTGCGCCAGCTCGCTCTTGCGGATGGCGATGTAGAAGCTCTGCCCCGAGTCTTCCACCGCGCCGTCCAGCTTCTGCTGCACCTGCTGTGCCTGCTCCGTGCTCACCGTGCGCGGAATGGCGACGAACGCCTCTTCCAGCGCGACGTTCAGCTCCGCGGCGGGAGTCTCGGGAGTGGTTGCCGCCGGGGCCTGATCGGGCCCACTGCAACCCGCCACGAGGCTCGCGGCCAGGGTCATGGCGCCCAACGAACGCCGTAGCGGGAAATGCCACCTCGTCATGTCTGCCTCCAGAGTCACACGTGGGTGTGCGGCGGACGTCCCGCGCGGACGCCCTGCGCACCAGAAGTATCCGGGAAACAGGCAACTCAGTTGCGTATGCAATGATTGAGGGCTTTTCCGGTCACAAGTCGCCACCGCGCCGCAATGATTCTCGGCGCGGGCGAGAACTCGCTTGCATTTGTGTGTGGATGTTTCCGCCGACGCGGGTCGAAGGTGAGGCACTGGAAGGTGCCCTCGGCGCGCGGGGGGAGCGGCTGTTGATTTCGGGCGCGATGCCTGGGGCGGGCTGTCCCGGGCTCAACGCTCCCGTTGCTTCCGCACTTCTGTTCTCGCGCGTGCGTCGCCAGAGGTTGCTCTCCCAGAAGCAGGGCTCGGGGTGGCCCCGGTGCCCGTCTGGTTGGTCGCGGAGGCATGGCGTTGGAACATCGATACTGGAAGGTGTTGGGGATGGCGTGGTTGGGTCTGTCGCTCGCGGCTTGTGGGGATGAAGCCCCGAGCGCGAAGTCCGAGGCCTCGGGGGAGGACATCCGCTCGGCCTTGGGTGCGCTCGGGAGCGCCCAGGTGCTCGGGACGCAGGTGGAGGGCGTCATCCCCGACACGGTTCGCGGGGAGCTGGCGCACGTGGAGCGAGGCCGCCAGGGCCTGTCCGCGGAGCAGTCCCTGGCGCCCGCGCTCGCCGCGGTGGCGCCGGTGTTCCGGCTGAGCCCGAAGGACCTGGTGTTCCGCAAGGCGAGCACCGACGCCCAGGGCAACGAGCACCTGCGCTACCAGCAGACGAAGAACGGGCTGGAGGTGGTGGGCGGCAATCTCCTCGTGCACGTCCGCCGGGATGGCACGGTGTACATGGCGAACGGCTCGGCGCGAGACGGTGTGAATGTGTCCGCGCGTCCGAGCGTGGCGGCCTCCAGCGCGAGCGCGGCGGCGTTGCGCGCCACGCACGGCACGGGCCTCTCGCTGAAAGGCGCGCCTCGGCTCGTGTACCTGCGCACCGAGGACGGGCCGCTGCGCCTGGCGTGGGAGACGCGCGTGGCGGGGCAGGGCGAGGGCATGCCCCTCCGGGATCGTGTCTATGTCAGCGCGACGGATGGCTCCGTGCTGCTGCGCGTGCCGGAGATCCACTCCGCGCTCAACCGCGAGGTCTATGACGGGCACGGGCTGATGTTGCCGGGGAAGCTGCTGCGGGCCGAGACCGACTCGCCCACCGGCGACACCACGGCCGACACCAACTTCGACATGCTCGGGTACACGTACCGGTGCTACCAGGAGAACTTCGGCCGCGACTCGTATGACAACGCGGGCCACACGTATGTCAGCTCGGTTCACTACGGCTACAACTTCGTGAACGCCTTCTGGGACGGCGAGCAGATGGTGTACGGCGACGGAGATGGCGTGAACGCGGGGCCGCTGGGCCGGGATGGCGACGTCACGGTCCACGAGCTGACCCACGCCGTCACGCAGAACGAGTCGAACCTCCTCTACTTCGGACAGTCCGGTGGCCTGAACGAGGCGATGTCCGACACGTTCAGCGCGGTGTGCGAGAGCTGGAAGTCGGGCACGTGGAGCACGGATCCGGACGTCTGGAAGATTGGCGAGGACATCTGGACGCCCGCGGTGCCGGGCGATGCGCTGCGCTACATGGATGACCCGTTCGCGGATGGGGACTCGCTGGACTACGCGCCGGACTTCACCTCGGGGACGGACCCGCACTACTCGTCGGGCATTCCCAACCTCGCGTTCGCGCTGCTCTCCAAGGGCGGCACGCATCCGCGCGGGCGCTCCACCCTCCAGGTGCCGGGCATCGGCGTCGAGAAGGCGGCGCACATCTGGTACTACGCCAACACGGTCTTCTACTCGGAGCTGACCACCTTCGAGCAGGCGCGGGCGTGGACCATGCTGGCCGCCGCGGACCTTGGGTACGATCAGGCGACCCAGGACGCGGTGAAGGCCGCGTGGGACGCGGTGGGCGTGGGCGTGGTGCCGCCGCCGCCGCAGTCCATCGCGCTGGTGAATGGTGAGGGCGTCAAGGCCTCGGACTCCGACATCGGCCACGGCACGCTGTACAGCCTGGACGTGCCGGCCAACACGCCGGTGACGTTCGCCATCAGCGGCGGTAAGGGAGACGCGGACCTGTATGTTCGGTTTGGGTCCGCGCCCACGTCGGATGCGTATGACTGCCGCCCGTACCTCAATGGCAGCAGCGAGGTGTGCTTCATGGCGCCGAGGAGCACCGCCGGGACGTTCTACGTGATGCTGCGGGGCTACCCGACGTACTCCAACGTGACGCTCAAGGGGCAGTTCTAGCCGGACGGCGCGCGAGCGCAGGGGCCGCCGTGGGGACGCGCCGTCGTGTCCCCGCGCGCCCCGTGCTCGCCGCTATTCCTCGGGCGGGATGTCCGGGGCGAGTGGATGCAGCGTGACCACCTCGTGCGGATCGTCGGACGCGCTGCGCACCTCGTCCAACTCCTCGGGTGTCTGCGGCGCCCGCTCGGAGAAGTTGTCACCCTCCAGGTGGCGCTGACGCTGCTCGCTCGTCTCTCCGTAGCCCTCGTGCAGTCTTTTCCTGGCCATGCTCGTGCTCTCCGCGCGTCGTCCCACCGCACAAGGGTTGGGGGCCGCGAGGGTTCGGGCAACTCGCGCGCGCGGGTCGTTCCGAGGGCGAGGAGGCACGCCGCGCCTCACTCCTCCCGCTGGAGCTCGGCGCGCGCGTCGGCGGGTCGCTCTCGCTGGGCATCCAGGTAGGCGGCGAAGCCCGCCTTGGACTGGATGCGCAGCGCGGGCAGGCGAGCGAGGGCCTCGGGTGGGAAGGTGTACTGCTCGCAGACGAGGCTCGCTCGCTGCTCGCCGGGAGTGCCGCCCGTGAAGGGGCGCACCTCGTGTTGGAGGTCGCCTCGGAAGTGCACGAGCATCCCGGGCCGGGGCTTCACCTCGCCCACGGTGCGGTCGTCGCGCAAGAGGTGCAGCGCGCCGCCCCGCGCCTTCTCCGGAACCTGGAGGTACAGGACGCTGACGTGCTCGGGCGTCGCGCCGGGAACGCCGCTGGGCTCCTGTAGCGTGGCGTCGATGTGGCGGCCCACCTCTGTCCCCGCGTCGAGCAGCAGCAGGTTCAGGTAGTACGCGTTGGGGCGCGGGCGACCCGGCCGCGCGCCCCACCAGCGCTCTCGCCAGGGCCAGAGCCCGCGGGCGCTCTGGGGATCGAGCACGCGCGACAGGTATGGGCCCAGGAAGGGGAAGCGCTGCTCGAGCGCGGCGCGGCCCTCGTGGGTGAAGATGAAGGCGAAGCCGCGGCTGGCGCGAAATGTCCCCATGAGCGGGCTGCGCGCCACGAAGCGCGAGCCGAGCAGGGCATCGCGCAGGGCGACCCGCTCCGCATCCGAGAAGGCATTGCGCCGAGTCACGAAGTCGCGCACGGGGCAAGGCTATTCCAGATGCCTCGGCCACGGGTCGACCGAGCCGCCGGAAAAGCGAACGCTCGCGTTTTTCTCTCCCGGTGCGGTCGTTTAGAGTTCGTTGCGACTCCTACCTCCTTCCCTGACCGAGCCGAATGAGCGCGTTGCTCGATGCCCTGTTGGCCTTCCCGACCGCCGTCTTCACCATCCTGCTCGGGGTGGTGTTGAGCTACTGGCTGTTCGTCATCATCGGGGCCGTGGGCATCGACGTGCTGGATGGGGACGTGCACCTGGACGTGGAGTCCGGGGCGAAGGCGGTGGGCGGCGCGCTCCAGGGCGGCGCCAAGGCGGTCGCGGGGCATGGGCACGGGGACGTTTCGCACTCGCATCTGGACGACGCGGAGGCGGCGGCGGGGCTCTTCGGACTGCTGGGCTTCAGTGGGATTCCGGTGACGGTGACGGTGAGCCTGGTGGTGTTCCTGTCCTGGGCGCTGTCGGTGGCGAGCGGGCAGGCGGTGCACGCGGCGCTGAGCGCCTTGCCCTCGGGGTTGGTGAGCGTGGGGTTGGGGCTGCTGTGCTTCATCGCGGGCACGCTGGTCGCGAGCGTGCTCGTGCGCCCGCTGCGGCCTGTCTTCGTGGCCAAGCGAGCCCCGGGCCGCGAGGAGCTGATGGGCCGCGTGTGCATCGTGTCCAGCGGCTCCGTGACGGAGCGCTTCGGCCACGGCACCTTCGAGGATGGGGGCGCGGGCCTCATCCTCAACATCGTCTGCGCCAAGGCCAACACGCTCAAGCGGGGCGAGCCGGCCCTCATCCTCGCCTACGACGCCGGCCGAGACGTCTACGAAGTGGAGCCCGTGGATTGGCTCCTGCCCGAGGAGGCGGCGCGCTTGGGGAATCCCAGCGAGGCCCAGGCCCTGGCGCGCGCACGGGCTCGCGCGCGATGAGTCGTTGAATCGTTTCGCATCGCGACCCGACTGGCGGGCCGATGTGACATCTCGCTCCGGAGCGCTTTCGCGGGGGACTCCGGGGCCTTGGTACAAGGCCCGCCCACTACTTCACAGGAAAGGCCATGGATCCCATCACGCTGGTCGCCATCATTGGTGGCGGAGTCATCATCCTCTTCGGCATCTTCGTCACGGTCGCCAAGTTCTACCGGCAGGTCGACCAGGGCAAGGTGCTCATCGTCAACACGCTGAAGAGCGAGCCCGTCGTCACGTTCACCGGCTCCGTGGTGCTGCCCATCGTGCACCGCGCCGAGGTGATGGACATCTCGCTGAAGACGGTGGAGATCGATCGGCGCGGCAAGGAAGGCCTCATCTGCAAGGACAACATCCGCGCGGACATCAAGGTCACCTTCTTCGTGCGCGTGAACAAGACGCGCGAGGACGTGCTCAAGGTGGCCCAGTCCATCGGGTGCGTGCGCGCCAGCGATCACCAGACGCTGGAGAACCTCTTCGAGGCCAAGTTCTCCGAGGCGCTCAAGACGGTGGGCAAGAGCTTCGACTTCGAGGAGCTCTACACCAAGCGTGAGGAGATCAAGGACCAGGTGGTGCGTGTCGTCGGTCGCGACCTCAACGGCTACATGCTGGAGGACTGCGCCATCGACTTCCTGGAGCAGACCCCGGTCGAGATGCTGGACAAGGACAACATCCTCGACGCGCAGGGCATCCGGAAGATCACCCAGCTCACCACCGAGCAGAACGTCTTCACCAACGAGCTGCGCCAGAGCGAGCGCCTGGCCGTCACCAAGCGCAACGTGGAGGCCGATGAGGCCATCTTCGCGCTGGAGCGCCAGCGCCAGGAGGCCGCGGCCAAGCAGAAGCGGGAGATCGAGAGCATCCAGGCCCGTGAGACGGCCGAGGCCGACCGCGTGAAGAGCGAGGAGCACGCCAAGGCGGAGCTGGCGCGCATCAAGGCCGAAGAGGAGATCCTCATCACCGAGCAGAACAAGTCCCGGCAGGTGGAGGTCGCGCAGAAGAACCGCGAGCGCGTGGTGGGCGTGGAGTCCGAGCGCGTGGAGAAGGACCGCGCCCTGGAGGCCATCAACCGCGAGCGTGAGACGGAGTTGCAGCGCATCGCCAAGGAGAAGGCGGTCGAGGGCGAGAAGAAGCTCATCGCGGATGTGGTGCGCGCCCGCGTCGCCGTCGACAAGACGGTGGCCGAGGAGGAGGAGCGCATCAAGGACCTGCGCGTGACGGCCGAGGCCCGCCGCAAGAAGGACGCGCTGGTCATCACCGCCGAGGGGCAGGCCCAGGAGAAGCTCGTCAAGGATCTCAAGGCGGCGGAGACGAGCGCGGACGTGGCGAAGTTCACCGCGCGCGAGAAGCTCACCCTGGCGGACGCGGACCTGGAGGCCGCGGACAAGACGGCCAAGGCGAAGATGCGGCTGGCCGAGGGCGTCCAGGCCGAGGCTGCCGCGGAGGGGCTCGCGAACGTGCGCGTCCGCGAGGCGGACGCGGTGGCCACCGAGAAGCAGGGCATGGCGCAGGTGCGCGTGAAGGAGGCCGAGGCCAGCGCCATCGAGAAGCAGGGCCAGGCCCAGGCCGTGGTCGTCCGGGAGCGCCTGCTCGCGGAGGCCGCCGGTGCCCAGGAGAAGGGCATGGTGAGCGCCCGCATCCAGGAGGCCGAGGCCAGCGCCATCCACAAGCGCGGTGAGGCCGAGGCGTTCGCCACGAAGGAGAAGCTGCTCGCGGAGGCCGCCGCCATCCAGGAGAAGCTCATGGCCGAGGCGCGCGGTCTGGCCGAGAAGGCCGCCGCGATGAAGGCCCTGGACGGGGTGGGGCGCGAGCACGAGGAGTTCCGGCTGCGGCTCCAGAAGGAGCGCGACGTGGAGCTGGAGTCCATCCGCGTGCGCAGGGACATCGCCCACGCGCAGGCGGAGGTGCTCTCCAAGGCGCTCGCCAACGCGAAGTTCCAGATCGTCGGCGGCGACGGCGAGTTCTTCGAGCGCTTCGTCAAGGCGGTCTCGTTCGGCACCTCGGTGGACGGCGCGCTGGACCACAGCGAGTCGCTCAAGAAGGCGCTGGGGGGCTACCTCACCGGTGAGAAGGATCTGCCGTCGGACCTCAAGGAGATCCTCTCCAAGCCCGGCCTCACGAATGACGTGCAGAACCTGGCCGTGGCCGCGCTGCTCAACCGCATGAACGTCAACCCCACCGCCTCCGCCGCGAGCAACCTCAAGGCGCTGGTGAACGCTGACGGCCAGTCCTCGAGCGACAAGCAGGGCTGAGCTGCACGCCAGGTGGTTGGGACAGGGGGCCCGCACGTGGGCCCCCTTTGTTGAGACGCAGTCTGTTCTATCCGGTGGATCTTCATGGCAACTGGCGGCGACAGGGCCTCGGGCGAGGTGACGCTGGAGGGTGGCAGCTACGAGGTCATCCGCGCGCGCTTGCTGGCGCACGCGGACGCGCTGGCGACTCAGGCGAATGACCTCAACGCGCGGCGCAAGACGCTGTTCGGCGGCACGGAGTTGTCCGTCATCGGCAACGAGCGCGTGCGCACCGAGAACAACTGCGTCCCGCGCGACGTCGTCAGCGTCGGCAAGTACGTCCTCTTTGGCTACAACGTCTTCATCGGGCTGAAGAAGGAGACGGCCGTCTCGGACGTCTTCTCGCTGCACCGCTTCGAGTCGACGGCCGAGGGCTTCGACCTGTCCGCCGTGCCGCCCACCGAGGCCGGGGGCTTCCTGGCGGACCCGCGGTTCGTGAAGGACTTCGGGGAGCTGTACAAATACTACAAGGACACGCGGCTCATTCAGCTCCGGCGCCGCGACTCGCGCCTGCTGGCCGTCTTTCAGACGGGGCAGTCCGCGCGGGATGTGAAGGTGTTCCGCTTCAACGTGGATGTGGAGGGCCGCGCCACGTACCTGGACAACCAGGGCGAGCGCGACCACGTCTTCCCACCCGCGCAGGACTTCGAGTGGACGGTGGCCACGCGTGAGCACTACGTGCTCGGCCAGCACCCGCACGTCAACGTGTTGGATCAGGTCTTCGTCGAGACGGTGAAGGGCGACCTCACCGTCAAGGTGGAGAACAACACCACCACGGGCCTGGGCATCTACAGCGAGCCGGTGGAGGATCCGGATCAGTCGCTCGATGACGCCGAGTTCGCCTGGGCGCAGGTGGGCGGCCTCATCCTGCTGCGCGTGCTGCCCTTCCGCGAGAAGGCGCACCGCTACCTCGTCTTCAACTCGCGCACCCATCACGTGGTGCGCATTGATGCCATCGGCCAGTCCTGCGTGCGGCTGCCGGAGGACCAGGGCATCGTCTTCCCGGGCGGCTACTATCTCCAGACGGGGGACTTCAAGGTCTTCGAGGGCGCGGCCGATGGGATGGAGTTTCATCAGGCGGTGCGCTCGCCCAACGGTGAGGACGTCCTCTACGTCTTCCATCGCCGCGACGAGGGCGCGTACGTGTTGTTCGCGTACAACCTCGTGCGCAAGGAGGTCCAGAACCCGCTCGTATGCCACGGCATGAGCCTCTTCGCGGACGGGCGCCTGGTCGTCTTCCGCGCGACCTCGGCCGAGCCCACCCGCGTGCATCCGATGCAGGTGTGGCAGACGCCGTTCGTCTCGGCGGAATATGCCGCCGCGACGCCTCCGGTGCCGGGCTACCTGGGCAAGGTGGGCAACGCGGAGTTGGTGCGAGGCATCTCGGACGCGCTGACGCTCCAGCGCATCGCGAAGACGGAACAGCCGTCGCGGCGCACGTACGAGGACCTGGTCTCCGCGGCCACGCGCGCGCTGGATGCGTACTACTGGCTCAACCACGCGGAGGTGGGGCTCCAGTCGCACGTCGAGCAGCTTCGCCGCACCGCCGAGCTCATCATCGATGAGTTCGAGAAGGTGCTCGCGCTGCGCCGTCGCGCCACCGACTCGCTCGCCGAGGCGGAGAAGAAGCAGGACGCGCTGCTGCTCCAGGTGCAGCCCGAGGGGCTCGTGGATGCGGAGGGCTACATGCGCGCGTTGGCGGAGTTGCGCCAGCATCGCGGTCACCTCATCACCCTCAAGGACATCCGCTACATGAACGTGGCGCGGGTGGACGTCCTGGAGGCCGCCGTGGAGGAGGCCTCGGGCCGCGTCAGTACCGCGTGCGTGGACTTTCTCCAGAAGGGCGAGGCGCTTCAGCCCATCGCCCGGCGCCTCGATGAGCTGCTGGGGCGCTTGGAGCCCATCACCACCACGCTGGAGCTGGCGCCGCTGACGCAGGACGTGGAGACGACGGGCAAGGGACTGGAGGTGTTGGGCGAGGTGGTGGGCGGACTCCAAGTGGGAGACCCGCTGGCGAGGGCTCGCATCCTGGAGGGCATCTCCGAGCTGTTCAGTCGGGTCAACCGCGTGCGCGCGGGCGTCCAGGCTCGGCGCAAGGAGCTGAGCGGCAAGGAGAAGCGCGCGGAGTTCGGCGCCCAGTTCAAGCTCCTGGGCCAGAGTATCGAGAGCGCGCTGACGCAGTCGGATACGCCCGCGCGTTGCGACGAGGCGCTGTCTCGGCTGACGGTGCTCCTGGAGGAACTGGAAGGGCGCTTCGGGGAGTTCGACGAGTTCCTCGGGCAGATCACCCAGAAGCGCGAGGAGCTGCTGGAGGCTTTCGGCTCCAGGAAGCAGGCGCTGGTGGACGAGCGCCAGCGCCGGGCGAGCAGCCTGTTCAGCGCGGCCGAGCGCATCCTCCAAGGCGTCCAGCGGCGGGCGAGGTCGTTCCCGTCGGATGACGCGCTGAACGCGTACTTCGCCTCGGACGCGATGATCCAGAAGCTCCGGCAGCTCGCCGAGCAGCTCCTGGAGCTACAGGACAGCGTTCGCGCGGATGAAGTCCTGTCGCGCGTGAAGTCCGCCAAGCAGGAGGCCCTGCGCGCCCTGCGCGATCGCCAGGACCTCTTCGAGGGCGGCGAGGGACTCATCAAGCTTGGGCCCTATCGGTTCCACGTCAACACGCAGTCGCTCGACCTGACCTTGATCCCGCGCGATGGCGCGCTCTTTCTCCAGCTCACCGGCACGGACTACACGCGGAAGCTGGAGGACCCCGAGCTGCTCAAGTACCGCGACCTCTGGGAACAGCACCTCGTGTCGGAGTCGGCCGCGGTGTACCGCGCCGAGTATCTGGCCGCGTGCGTGCTCTCGGCCGCGGAGGCGGGGGAGCGGGGCAGTTCGTTGTCCTCGCTCCAGGAGGCGGTCGCGCAGGGCACGCTGCTGGAGAAGGTGCGTGCGCTCGCGTCGGAGCGATTCGACGAGGGCTATGAGCGCGGCGTCCACGATGCGGACGCCGCGGCCATCCTGGAGAAGTTGCTGGGGCTGTATCAGGGCGCGGGCCTGCTGCGGTTCGCTCCGACAGCGCGGGCCTGGGCGGCGCTGTATTGGGCCTTTGACTCGGACGAGGCGGCGCGCGCGGTGCTCCATCGCCGGGCACGCAGCCTCGCGCGGCTGCGCACGGTGTTCGCTTCTGCCTCGGAGCTGAGCGCCTTGGGTGACGCGCTGGGTGAGCGCGTCGAGGCGTTCCTCCGCGCGCACGGGCTCGCGCATTCGGAGGCGGATGCGCGGCAGGCGGGGCGCTACCTCGTGGAGGAACTCGCGGTGGAGCGCCCCCGGTTCACCACCGCGCGCGAGACGGTGACGCTGCGGGATGCGTTCCTCGCGCAGCTCGACAAGCAAGGGTCGCGCGCGGCGTTCGAGGACGACCTTCGGGGCCTGGAGAAGAACCTGCCCGAGCGGTTCCTGCTCGCGCGGGCGTGGTTGGAGGCTTCCCTGTCTCGTCGGGAGGACGGCCCGGGTGAGGCGCGGCTGCTGGTGGACGAGGCGGCGGTGCTGCTCGTCACAGAGCGCAAGCTGGAGCGCACCACGGCGGGCGCGTTGACGTCCACCGAGGTGACGGGTCTGTTGGGGAGCCACGCACGCATCCAGGATCGGAAGCTGGTGCTGCGGTTGGATGAGTATCTGGCGCGGCTGGAGGCGTTCCGCCGGACGCGCGTGCCCGCGTACCTCGCGTACCGCGGACTGCTGAGGGACTTGCTGGAGCGCGAGCGGCGCACGCTGCGCTTGGAAGAGCTGACGCCCAAGGTGCTGACCAGCTTCGTGCGCAACCGCCTCATCGATGAGGTGTACCTGCCGCTCATCGGCGCGAACCTCGCGAAGCAGCTCGGGGCGGCGGGGGAGGGCAAGCGCACGGACCGCATGGGCATGCTCTTGCTCATGTCTCCGCCGGGCTACGGCAAGACGACGTTGATGGAGTACGTCGCCAGCCGCTTGGGCCTCACCTTCGTGAAGGTGAACGGTCCGGCGCTGGGCCACGCGGTGAAGTCGCTGGATCCCGCCGAGGCGCCCAACGCCACCGCGCGGCAGGAGGTGGAGCGCATCAACCTGTCCTTCGAGATGGGCAACAACGTGATGCTCTACCTCGACGACATCCAGCACACGGATCCGGAGCTGCTCCAGAAGTTCATCTCGCTGTGCGACGGCCAGCGCCGCATCGAGGGGGTCTGGGAGGGCCGCACGCGCACATATGACCTGCGCGGCAAGAAGTTCTGCGTGGTGATGGCGGGCAACCCCTACACCGAGACGGGTGAGCGCTTCCGCATCCCGGACATGCTCGCCAACCGCGCGGATACCTACAACCTGGGCGACATCCTCGACGGCAAGGAGGACCTCTTCGCGCTGAGCTACCTGGAGAACTCGCTGACCTCCAACGCGGTGCTCGCGCCGTTGGCGACGCGGGACCCGGGCGACGTGCACCGCCTGTTGCGCATGGCGAAGGGGGAAGAGGTGCCCTCGGGCGAGCTGAAGCACGGCTACTCGGCGGCGGAGCTCCAGGAAGTCATCGCGGTGTTCCAGCGCCTCTTCCATGTGCAGCGCGTGCTGCTGAAGGTGAACCTCCAGTACATCGCCTCGGCTGCACAGGACGAGCGCTTCCGGTCGGAGCCCGCGTTCAAGTTGCAGGGCAGCTACCGCAACATGAACAAGCTCGCGGAGAAGGTCGTCGCGGCGATGACCGACGAGGAGCTGGAGCGGCGCATCGACGACCACTACCAGGGCGAGTCCCAGACGCTGACCACCGCGGCGGAGCAGAACCTGCTCAAGCTCGCGGAGTTGCGCGGGCGACTGAGCGAGGAGAAGGCGAAGCGCTGGGAGGAGATCAAGCAGGGCTTCGCGCGCGTCAAGCGCATGGGGGGCAAGGAGGACGACCCCGTGGCGCGCGTCACCGGACAGCTCGGGGCCATCGAGGAGCGGCTCGGCGCCGTGCGCGATGCGCTCCTGGAGGCCGCCTCGCATGCGCGGCCCGCCGCGGCGGCGCAGGACACGCTGGCGCCTCGGCTCGATTCGCTGCGGGAGGCGCTGCTCGATGTGGCGCGCTCGGGCGCGGAGGCTTCCGTGCCGCAGCCCGCGCCCGCGTTGGACCTGTCGCCCTACGTGAAGCACCTGGCCCAACTGCTCAAGGCGCTCACCGAGCGTGCCGCCGCTCCCCTCGTGGCTGCTCCGGTGAGTGCTCCGGACGTCAGTCCGCACCTGGCCGAGCTGACCCGGGCCATTGCCTCCCTGGCCGAGCGCCCGGCCACGGTCACCGTGACTCCCTCCGAGCCCGTGGCGCGCGGCGGGGCGGCACCGTCACCCGCGGAGCTGAGCCGGCAGATCGAGCTGGTGGAGGGCGCGCTCCTTCCTCTGGAGCGCGCGTCTCGGCGCGCCATTCAAGGTGAGGAGGAGGCCGTCAAGGCGCTCCAGGTCTGGCAGGGCGTGACGGAGGCGCTGGAAGTGTTGCGCGGGATGCTGCGCAGATAGGCCCGCGGCTCATTTGAACTGCGCGCTGCCCGGGACGCTGGCGTTGTCGAGCACCTTGGGCAGCGTGTCGGTGAGTTGCTGGCCGTCGCTCGCGGTGACGCGCACCTGGAAGCTGCCCGTGCCCACGCCGCTCGTCGCGACGAAGTAGTTGTAGTCCTCGCGCGCAATGGCCTTCCAGTCGCCGTCTCGTTTCCACTCGAGCTTCTGGATGGGCAGCCGGTGGTTGCGAATCTGGAGGGCCGTCCAGTCCGGGTTGCTGCCGTCCTTGAAGTGGTACTCGATGTTGCCGGCCACGTCGCAGGACACGGGCGTCCACGAGATGTCCACGCGACCCAGGCTCATGTCCGCGACCTTCGCGAACGCCTCGCGGCTGAGGTCCAGGTGGCCCTTATCGCAGTCCGGGCACTGGTCGACGATGCGCACGCGCACCGTGCCCTTGGGGCCCACCACGTCGACGCACTGGCCGCACGTAGCGCTTCGCGCGTACTGCGCGGTGTTGATGGCGGCCACCATCAAGTCGCCGTTGGGCTCGAAGCTGCAGTTCCCCGCGCCCGTCGCGTTGTAGAAGGTGGCGATGCCCTTCTGCTGCTCGCCCAGCGGGAGACCTCCGCCGGAGGGGTCATCTCCACAGGCGACCCCGGCCAGCAGGGCGGTGGAGGCCAACGACACGGCGAGGGGCGAGGCGGAGCGTCGGTTCATGCGCGCGAGCATACACGCCGCACGAAGGACGCCGCCCACGCCCGAGCAGGTCGGACGTGGGCGGTGTTACCCCTGGGGCGTGACGCCCCCCGGACGTCAGTTGCCGCGTGCCGAGGCGCTGGTGAGCGCGCGGGCTTGTGTCACCAACCGAACGAACTCGGTGCGGTCCGCGTCGCCGTTGGCCGCGCCCTCGGCCAGCTTCTGCGTGGTGCTCAGGCTCCAGCCCTCCGCGGCGGGCGCGGCGCGGAGGATGTCCGCGGTGGCGGCCACGGCGAGCGCGAAGCGGAAGTCCGGCGAGGCCTCGTCCAGCGAGGTGTGCACCAGCGCGCGGGTGAGCGGGAAGGCCTGCTCGGCGGCCTCGGTGCCGTTGGGCGCCTTGGCCCGGATGCGCACGGTGGCCAGCTCCTGCGCCGCGCCGGTCAGCTCCACCTCGTAGAGGGCGGTGACGTTGTGGCCCGCGCCAATCTCGCCGGCGTCCACCTTGTCATCGCGGAAGTCCTTGTCCGCGATGTCCCGGTTCTCGTAGCCGAGCAGGCGGTAGCGGCTCACGGTCTTCGGGTTGAACTCCACCTGGAACTTCACGTCCTTGGCGATGACCTCCAGCGTGCCGGTGAGCTGCGTCTCGAAGACCTTGCGCGCCTCCTTGAGGCTGTCCACGTAGAAGCTGTTGCCGTTGCCCTTGTCCGCCAGCTTCTCCATCAGGTCATCGCGGTAGTTGCCCATGCCGAAGCCGACCGTGGTGAGGGTGACGCCCTCGGCCACGTACTTGTGGACGCTCTCCAGCATGGCCTCCGCGCCCAGGTTGGGGCCGATGTTGGCGTCACCGTCGGTGAGCACCACGACGCGAGACACCACGCCGCCCGCGGCCTTCTTCACCGCGTGCCCGTAAGCCATTTGCATGCCCGAGCCCATCGCGGTGCCGCCGCCCGCCGACAGCGTGTCGATGGCGGAGTAGATGCGCCGGACGTCCGTGGCCGGCGTGGGGGGCAGCACGTCCCGCGTGGAGCCCGCGTAGGTGACGATGGCCACCGTGTCGTTCTCGTTGAGGTTCTTCACGGCGATCTTCATCGCCTCGCGCGCCAGGGGCAGCTTGTCCTCGGACTGCATGGAGCCGCTGGTGTCCACGAGGAAGACGAGATGCGCGGGCTTGCGCTCCGAGCGCGAGACGACCTTGCCTTGCACGCCCACGCGCAGGAAGTGGCGGCGCGGATTGAACGGCGAGGGCGCGCCCTCCAGGTGCACCGTGAAGGCGCCCGAGGTGGGCGGGGCATAGCGGTACTTGAAGTAGTTGACGAACTCCTCCACGCGCACCGCCTGCGCCGGCGGCAGCTGGCCCTGCTGCAGGTAGCGTCGCGCCACCGTGTATGAGGCGGTGTCCACGTCCGCGGCGAAGGTGGACAGGGCGTCCTTCGCGGTCTCCGTGAAGGCGTTGGGCTTGTACGCCTCGAACGTGTTGCCGCCCGTGGGCGCGCGCGCGTCATCGTCCTTGTCCTTCATGAACTTCTCGGACGCGGGGAGCTTCTTGGAGGGCGCCTCGCGGCGGACCGCCATGGGCGCGGGAGCACCGCCTGCGCTCATGGCCATGGAGGGCGCGGCCATGGGGGCCGCTTCCTTCGGCGCGGGTGGGGGCGCGGCCGCTGGCGTCATGGGCTGCGCCGCGGCGCCCGAGGCCGCCAGGGACTCGTCCTCTTCGCCATCTGCGCCTGCGGGCTTCGGGTCCGCGCGGGGGGGGCTGGAGAGGCTGCCCTGGTGGCTCGCCCGCGACGTGGGCTTCGACTCGGGCGGGGCGAGCTGCGAGGAACAGGAGGACAGCAGTCCGGCGGCCAGGATGGCGCAGCTCCAGCGGGTCGCGCGGCGCTTCTGAAAGGTCGAGGACATGGAGGGGCTCCGAGGGCTGCGAGTAGGTCGGGGCCTCGAAACGCACGACCTCGGAAATGGGTTTTATTCCCCGATTATTCGGCGGCGGGCGGGTTCCCTCGGGCGTGGCGGACGCTTGCGCGGCGAGGGCCCATTTGCGACGGTCCGCGCCATGCAGACGACACGGCCATTTCGCATCCTGGGCGTTCAGCAGGTCGCCATCGGCGGGCTCGACAAGGGCGGGCTCCGCAAGCTGTGGGTGGACATGCTGGGCCTCCATCCCCACGGCACCTACCGCAGCGAGCGCGAGAACGTGGACGAGGACATCGTCATCGCGGGGGCGGGCCCCTTCAAGGTCGAGGTGGACCTCATGCAGCCCATCCAGCCCGACGGAAAGCCGCGCGTGCACGACCCCGCGCTCAACCACGTGGGCCTCTGGGTGGATGACCTCGCCGTCGCGGTGAAGTGGCTGGAGTCGCAGGGCATGCGCTTCACGCCGGGCGGCATCCGCAAGGGCGCGGCGGGCTTCGACGTGTGCTTCATCCACCCGAAGGGCAATGAGCAGTTCCCGCTCGGTGGCGAGGGCGTGTTGATCGAGCTGGTGCAGGCCCCGCCCGAGGTCATCCGCGCCTTCGAGCAGGCCTCCGCGCAGCCGTAGCCGCGCCTTACTGCGACGAGGCGGGGGTTCGGGGGCGCAGGTGCTTGCGCGCGCCCCCGATGCCCTGCTTCACCGCCCGCTCCAGCCAGTCATAGGCCCGGCACAGCAGGTACGTGAGCGCGATGAGCGCGAGCGTGAGGCCCGTGTAGAGGAGCCACCCGCTGCGGTCGCCCCAGAAGCGCTGGAACGAGAAGACGCCCGCCGTCCGGTAGAACAGCAGCATCTGGTGGAAGAAGTACGCGGAGAGGGACGACGTCCCGAACACCTCGATGAAGCGCCGTGCGCGACTGGGCGGCGCCTCCGACGCCCGCTTCGACTCCAACCACAGGAGCACGAGCAGCGCGGCGCAGACCCACGACCATCGCGCCGCCGAGTTGGACGGGTTGGCCACGAAGAACCGGTGCGCGGGATACAGCGCGTAGAGCGGACGCGCGGCGAGCGTCCCCAAGATGCCCAGCCCCACCAGGAACACGAGCGCGCGAGCCAAGCCCGCGCGGCCCCACGCGCCCGCCGCGGTTCCCGCGAAGGCGCCGAGCCACGCGAAGCCCACCCACGGCAACAGGGGAAAGGGCGCCCAGGAAGACTTGCGCAGGAAGGACGCCCACGGCTCGGGCGCGATGTCTCCCAGGGGCGCGAGCGCGAACGCGCCCATGGCCAAGAGGAACGCCACCGCGCCCAACGCGCGGGGACGGAACGCGAGCCCCGCGGCCACGGGCAGCACGAGCAGCAGGCACACGCCGACGCACTGGAGGATGTCCATGCGGAGGATCCACTTCGGCTCGCGCAGCAGTGGGAACCAGGCCCAGTTGACGAGCGTGGCCACCGCGAGCACCTCCCCGATGCGCCGCAGGTTGCGAGGCACGCGCTCGCGCAGCACGCCATCCGCCGCGCTGCGCACCATCACCAGCGCCAGCGCGAAGCCCGCGGAGAAGATGAACGCGGGCGCCACCAGCCCATCCAGCTTCAACAGCCGACCGGTCCACGCGCTGCGGCGCAGCTCGGGCGTGAGCAGCGCCAGCGTATGGCATTGAATCATCACCAGCACCGCGAGCCCGCGCAGCCAATCAATGGCACGCACGCGCTCGCGCGAAACAGGAAGCAGAGGTGTCGAGGGTCCCACGGCGCCGGCACGCTAGGGCAGCCCCGCCTGCGTTGCACGTCTCCGCGCTCACCTCGCGACGCTTGGCGCTGCAAGCATCGACGCAGGCGCGGGGCTCAAGGCGCGCACGCCAGGCCGGGCTCGTTGGCGTCCACGTCTTGCAGTTTCAACAGGCAGCGCAGAGCCTCGGGATCGGCGGAGTCCGCGAGATAGGTGTGCCGCCAGAGCAAGGCCGCCACGCGCTTGGGGAGGCGGGGATCCGGCGCGATGAGGGCGCGGTGCACGCCGTTGGAGCCCGCCAGCGCCTGGGCCTGGGCCTCGCGCAGCTTGGCGACCTCGTCGGGGCAACCCTCCGGGCAGTTGTAGAGGAACACCGCGTGCCCATGCTCCAGGTTGTGGAGCCACGAGCAGCGCGGCTGCTCATCCGTGTACTCGCGGCAGGACAGCCAGGTGGGGCAGTGGGGGCCGGCGTTGGGTGGCTCCTCACCGTTGCCGCACCCGGTGCTGATGCACGTCGCGACGTGGTTCGCGGACGCGGGCTCGGACGTGGTGATGGTGAATCGACCGCAGTCCTGCGGCTCGGGCTCCGGCTGCGGCGCGGTGGAGCCGCAGGCGAGCAGGGGGGCGGCGACGAGCAGGGCGAGCGCGAAGGGCGAGCGGAGCATGACCGCCCTTCATAGCGCATCCGCTGGGGGGACTCGTCCCATCCTCGAACACCTGGGGAGAGGGGTTGGGGGGCTGCTCGTCCCTCGGACGGGCCAGGGCGGATGGCCGCCCGCACTTCCGGGATGCCGGAGGGCGGCGGTTCTTCTACTGTCCGCCCCCATGACCCGACCCCTCACTGTGCAGCCCCGGATGCGAGCGCTCCTGGCCGTTCTCGCGCTGACGGCCCTGCCGTCGGCCGCTCAGGAGACGCGCGTGCCGCGCGCTCCGGCCGCCAAGGCCACCCCCGACGAGGCGAAGAAGTTCGTCACGTCGCTCAACGCCGACCTCAAGCGGCTGTGGGTGAAGCAGTCGACCGCCGAGTGGATCAAGTCCACGTACATCACGGACGACACCGAGCGGAACGCCGCCTCCGTCAACGAGGAGGTGATGGCCTTCACCAACACCGCCATCAAGGAGTCCCGCCGCTTTGACGGGCTGAAGCTGGATCCGGAGACCGCCCGGATGATCCACCTGCTCCAGGTGTCCCAGACGCTGCCGGCCCCGGCGGACGCGGGCAAGCGCGCGCAGCTGGCCGCCACGGCCGCGAAGCTGGAGGGCCTGTACGGCAAGGGCAAGTACTGCGGCAAGGACGGCAAGGGCACCTGCCGCGACCTGGAGGAGCTGTCCGATGTGATGGCCAAGAGCCGCAACTACGAGGAACTCCTGGACGCGTGGCGCGGCTGGCACGCCATCTCGCGCCCCATGCGCCCGCTGTTCGAGCAGCTCGTGACGCTCTCCAACGAGGGCGCCAAGGACATCGGCTTCAACGACCTGGGCACGCTCTGGCGCTCCAGCTACGACATGACGCCCGCGGAGTTCGAGAAGGACGCGCAGCGGCTCTGGGGTCAGGTCAAGCCCATGTATGACGAGCTGCACTGCTATGTGCGCGGCCGTCTGGCCAGGCAGTACGGCGAGGCCAACGTGCCCGCCGGCAAGCCCATCCCCGCGCACCTGCTCGGCAACATGTGGGCGCAGGAGTGGAACAACATCTACCCGCTCGTGGAGCCGTACCCCGGTCAGGCCAGCCTGGACGTGGACGGCGCCATGCAGGCGCAGGGCTATGACGCGCAGAAGATGGTGAAGCTTGGCGAGAAGTTCTTCACCTCCATGGGCCTCAAGTCGCTGCCGCCGTCGTTCTGGGAGCGCTCGCAGTTCACCAAGCCGCGCGACCGCGACGTCGTCTGTCACGCCAGCGCGTGGGACGTCTCGTTCGACAACGACCTGCGCGTGAAGATGTGCATCAAGCCCACTGAAGAGGACTTGATCACCATCCACCACGAGCTGGGCCACAACTACTACTACACGTACTACTACCAGCTCCCGGTGCTCTTCCAGGCGGGCGCCAACGACGGCTTCCACGAGGCCATCGGTGACGCGCTCACGCTCTCCATCACCCCGGCCTACCTGCAGCAGCTCGGCCTGCTCAAGGCGGTGGAGAAGAACGACAAGAACCTCATCAACCTGCAGCTGAAGGACGCGCTGGAGAAGGTCGCGTTCCTGCCCTTCGGCCTGCTGGTGGATCAGTGGCGCTGGGACGTGTTCTCCGGAAAGGTGAAGCCGGCGGACTACAACAAGTCCTGGTGGGCGATGCGCGAGAAGTACCAGGGCGTCAGCGCTCCGGTGGCGCGCAACGAGCAGGACTTCGACGCGGGCGCCAAGTACCACGTGCCGGCCAACGTCCCTTACACGCGCTACTTCCTGGCGCGCATCCTCCAGTTCCAGTTCCACAAGGCGCTGTGCGAGGCGTCCGGCTACAAGGGCGCGCTCCACGAGTGCTCCATCTACGGGAACAAGGAGGCCGGTAAGCGGCTCCAGGCCATGCTCGAGATGGGCGCCAGCAAGCCGTGGCCCGACGCGCTCTACGCCATGACGGGCACCCGGCAGATGGATGCCACCCCGATGCTCGAGTACTTCGCGCCGCTGCGCCGCTGGCTCCAGGAGCAGAACCAGGGCCAGAAGTGTGGCTGGTGAGGTTGCGGGCTAGACGTGGGAAACCTGGACGAATAAATTCTCGCCCGTCTTGCTGGGTTGACTCTGCCGAGACCGGGCGGCGGATCTTCGCGTCCGAGATGGAAAGAAGAAGAAGGCAATGGCGACTGGTACCGTGAAGTGGTTCAACGACGCGAAGGGCTTCGGCTTCATCACCCAGGACGGTGGCGGTGAGGACGTGTTCTGCCATCACTCGGCCATCAACATGGACGGGTTCCGCACCCTGGCCGAGGGCCAGAAGGTGGAGTTCGACGTGACCCGCGGCCCGAAGGGTCTGCAGGCGCAGAACGTTCGCGCGGCGTGAGCCCGTCTGTCGTTCGGACGACTTCCTGATTCAACATGAGGGTCCGATCCTTCCCAGGGTCGGACCTTCGTGTTTTTGGAGCACTCGTGTCCCTGAGAAAATCCCGGGCCTCTCGCGCCCGTTTGTTGCCGCTGCTGGCCGCGCTCGGCTGCGCGACCACGTCCCCGGTGCCCGCCGCCCCCGCGCCGTCGCCGTCGCCGTCAAGGGAGGCCGCCCCGGTGCCCCCGCCCGCCGCCTCCGCGCCCCAGCTGGACCTCTCCGCGCTGAAGGCGGAGCTCGTCGCGAAGCACGGCGAGGCGCAGCGCGTGCGCATCGAGCGAGGCCTGACGCAGGTGGCCGCGCTCTGGCGGCCCGAGGATGGCGACCTGGCCGAGTTCGCGCGAGAGCAGTTCGTCGCGGATCCGAAGGTGCTCGACGCGACGTTCGCGCGCATGGAGCGGCTGTTCGAGCAGCTCGACGGGCACATGAACGAGATGGGGCGAGAGCTCCAGTGGTTCACGGACCTGGACCTGGGGCCGCTGTTGCCCGTGGAGCCGTTGCTGGCAGCGTATGACCCGTCCTCGAACCTGGTGTCGGACCTGTTCCGCGCGCGGGTGGGCTTCGTGGTGCTGCTCAACTTCCCGCAGAGCACGCTGGCGGAGCGCACCACGCAGGGCTCGACGTGGTCGCGGCGGCAGTGGGCGGAGGCGCGGCTCACCGCGCGCTTCAACCGGCGGATCCCCGCCGAGGTCCAGCAGCACCAGGCGCAGTCCATCGCGGCCGCGAACCTCTACATCGCCGAGTACAACGTCTGGATGCACCACCTGCTGGACGCGCAGGGACAGCGGCTGTTCCCCAAGGGGCTGCGCCTCATCAGCCACTGGAACCTGCGCGACGAGCTGAAGGCGGACTACGCGGACCCGCAGGGCATCGCCAAGCAGCGGATGATCATCCAGGTGATGCAGCGCATCGTCACGCAGACGATTCCGGCGGCCGTCATCGACAATCCCCGCGTGGACTGGAACCCGTTCACCAACGCGGTGACGGTGGCGCCCTCGGCCGAGGTGGAGGAGAACGCGCCGACGCGCGAGGCGAAGGCGGACACCGCGCCGGAGCCGGATACGCGCTACGCGCGGCTGTTGGAGAACTACCGCACGGCGCGCGAGGCGGACCCCTTTTCGCCGGTGGCCCCCACGCAGATCGCCCGCAGCTTCGAGCTGGGGCGCGAGCTGCCCGAGGAGCGCGTGCGCGCGATGCTGACGCAGCTGCTCACGTCGCCGCTGGTGCCGCAGGTGGCGCGCATCATCCAGACGCGCCTGGGCCGACCGCTGGAGCCGCAGGACCTCTGGTTCGCGGGCTTCAAGCCGGGCGGCAAGGTGCCGGAGGCGCAGCTGGATGCCCTCACGCGCAAGCGCTACCCCACGGCGGACGCCTTCGCGAAGGACATCCCGCGCATCCTCCAGGGCCTGGGCTTCACGAAGGAGAAGGCGCAGTTCCTGGCCGAGCACATCCGCGTGGACCCCTCGCGCGGCGCGGGCCACGCGCAGCAAGCGATGCGGCGCGGGGACTTCCCGCACCTGCGCACGCGCGTGGAGCCCGGGGGCATGAACTACAAGGGCTACAACATCGCGGTGCACGAGCTGGGACACAACGTGGAGCAGGTGTTCAGCCTCTACGAAGTGGACCACACGCTCCTGGCGGGTGTGCCCAACAACGCCTTCACCGAGGCGCTGGCCTTCGTGTTCCAGGCCCGAGACCTGGAGCTGCTGGGCCTGGGCAAGTCCGACGCGTCGAGTGAGCGCGAGCGCGTGCTCAACGACTTCTGGCAGGCGTGGGAGATCGCCGGCGTGGCGCTGGTGGACATGGCCACGTGGCATTGGATGTACGAGCACCCGGACGCGACGCCCGCGCAGCTGCGGGACGCGGTGGTGGCCATCTCGCGGGACACGTGGGACCGGTACTACGCGCCGGTGCTGGGCGGGAAGGGCAGCCCGCTGCTCGGCATCTACAGCCACATGATCAGCTACCCGCTGTATCTGCCGGACTACCCGATCGGGCACCTCATCGCGTTCCAGATCGAGGAGCAGCTCAAGCGCAAGGGCCCGCTGGGCGCGGAGTTCGAGCGCATGGCGAAGGAGGGCGCGGTGACCCCCGACGAGTGGATGCGCAACGCGACGGGGGCTCCGGTGAGCGCCGATTCGCTGCTGCGCGCGACCGAGGCGGCGGTGAAGCAGCCGTAAGCGCCGAGGCGGTGCCTTCCCGCGCGATGACGCGGGGAGGCACCGCGAGCGGGGCGTTACTTCGACTGGGAGGTATCGCCGGGGATGTCCACCAGCTCCACGTCGAACACGAGCACGGCGTTGGGCGGGATGCGCGAGCCCTGCGGCGGGCGCTCGCCGTAGGCGGTGCTCCCCGGGCACGTGAGCTTCGCCTTGCCGCCCACCTTCATCTTCTGCACGCCCTGCGTCCAGCACGGGATGACGCCGTTGAGCGGGAACTCGACGGGCAGGCCTCGGCCGTAGGAGCTGTCGAACTCGGTGCCGTCCACCAGCGTGCCCCGGTAGTGCACCTTCACGGTGTCCGTGGCGCGCGGAGTCTTCCCCTGTCCGGCCTTCACCTCGCGGTAGATGACGCCCGACGGTAGCTTCGTCGCCCCCGGCTCCTTGGCCGCGCGCTCCAGGTAGTTCGCGTTGACCTGCGCCTGGCGCGACTTCGCGAGCGCCTGAATCTTGGGCGCGTAGTCCTCCAGCTTCACGGCGGGCGTCACGCCGTTGAGTCCGTCCTGCATGCCCCGGTGGAGGACCTCCACCTCGGCCGGGGTGAGCGCGAACAGGGACAGGTCCTTCCCCACGGACAGGCCCAGCGCATAGATGGTCTTCTGGTCCTCCGTCTCCGGCCCGGCCGACGTGCCCGTGCCCTCGGTCGTCGAGGGCTTCGTGCCCGTGTCGGGCTTGCTGGCCTTGGGGGTCGGCTTCGCGGCCGGAGCCGTCTCGGCCTGGACGCCCGTCGCGCCGAGCGCGAGCACCAGGGCCGTCATCCATGTCGTCCTTCGCATGCTTCCGCCTTTCAAGAGAGCGGCGCGACTATAGGGGGTGCGCATGTGGCCTCGTGTGGGAAACGCGCGCGGCGCACCTCGGAGTCGAGCGCGAGTGATGGCCCGCGCACACAGTCCCGCGCGAAGAATCCAGCGAGCGGCGATGGGGAGGGGCCTCTCGCGGGCGCTCGTGCGCGGAGGCCGGTCGTTTTCTTGCGTGAGGAGTGACTGCCTCTACCCTGGCCGCGCTGCTTCAACGACGAAGCAGCCTGTTGCAACCAGCCGGAGGCCATGACCGATGAGCGAGAAGCGGAAGTCGAAGCGAGCGCCCCTCGACATCTATCTGAACAAGTACATGGGCGGCGTGCCGTACATGGCGCGCGCGGCGGACATCAGCCAGGAGGGCGTGAGCCTCTCGCGGCTGCTCGAGCCGCAGCACCACGCGCGCCGCGTGGGCCTCCAGTTCCAGCTCCCCGGCTCCGAGGAGATCATCTACGCCGAGGGCGAGGTGGTGCGGGACTGGCTGGAGACGCCGCGCAAGGCGGATCGCTCGGGGGTGCGTTTCACGCTGCTGACCGAGCGGCACCGTCGGATGATCGACGACTACGTCGATCGCAACACCGACGAGGGCTGACGCGAGGTGTCGCGCCGCGAGCGAACCCTCGGTCGTCCGAAGGGGTTCGCGGCGGCGGCTCGCCTTGACTTCCCGCGGAGCGCCCCCCTTGAATGCCAGCGATTCTGTCCTGTTGGCTCGCTGGTGACGCGGTGAGTCCCGGAGGAGTTCCTGTGAGGCACTCGTTGTGGGGGTTGTTGCTGGCCGTGCCGTTGACGGCGCTGGGCCAGGGCAAGGACGTGAAGCCCGCCACACCCGCTGCCACCGAAGCCGTGCGCTCGGCGACGCGCGGGGTCAATTGGGAGGGCCAGGTGCTACGGGCCACGGGCTCGGGCGCGCCGGACCTCAAGGCGGCGAACCCGGCGCAGGCGCGGTTGGGCGCCGAGCGCGCCGCCAAGCTGGACGCCTTCCGTAACCTCATCGAGCAGGCGCGCGGCATCCAGGTCAGCGCCACCCGCACGGTGGGCGACGAGATGGGGCGCGACGAGGTGCGTGGCCGCGTCGAGGGCGCCATCAAGGGCTACAAGGTCGTGGCCAAGCGGTACTTCTCCGACAGCGGCGTGGAGCTGGACGTGGAGGTGCCCCTGGCCGCCATCACCTCCGCGCTCACCGCGCCGGCCTCGGAGCCCGCCATCGTGCTGAACGCTGATGGAGCCCGCCGCTACACGGGGCTCGTGGTGGACGCGCGCGGGTTGAACGCGAAGCCGGTGCTGGCGCCTCGGCTGGTGGATGCCGCGGGCAAGGCGCTCTATGGCCCGGCGGCGCTGTCCCAGGAGGTCCGCTCGACCACGGCGGTGGCCTCGTGGATGGACAGCCTGGATGCGGCGAAGAAGGCGGCGCTCGTAGGCGACAAGCCGCTGGTGGTGAAGGCCCAGCAGCTTCAGGGCTCGGACCTGGTGCTCGCCGCTGAGGGCGCGCGGACCCTGTCCGAGGTGAACACGCGCTTCCTGGCCGAGGGCCGGGTCGTCATCGTCACCCAGTAATCCTGCGAGGACGCGACGTATGTCCTGGAAGCTCTCTGTCCTGTGCGTGTTGCTGTCCTGTGTGGCCGTCGCAGCGGAGCCCTCGGTGCCCGCGACGGTGGTGAAGGAGGCGACGGGCGAGGCCGCCATCGTCGACGGCAACCGCGAGAAGGCCTTCACGGACGCACGCAACGCGGCGCTCCGCGAGGCCGTGGAGCAGGTGGCGGGAGTGCTGGTGTCCTCGGACACGCTCACCGCGAACAGTCAGTTGCTCAGCGACCGCGTCTTCACGAACAGCGCGGGCTACGTGCGCAAGTACGAAGTCCTGGGGCGCAAGGAGGAGGGCGGCGTGACGCGCGTCACGGTTCGCGCGGAGGTGGGGACCGCGGATCTCGACAAGGATCTCCAGGCCGCGCAGGCCCTGGTGCGCAGGCTCGGAGGCAGCAAGCTGCTCATCGTCTTGAGCGAGCAATCCATCAGCCCCGACAAGGTCATCACGAGCAGCTCGGTGTTGACCCAGGTGCTCACCGAGACGTTCCGCAAGGATGGCTGGCGCATCATCGATCCCTCATTCGCGGCCGGGAAGCTGGAGGTGAGCTCGGGCGTCTCGCTGTCGACTCCGGACAAGAAGATCATCCAGGACCTGAGCGTGGCGGACTACGTCATCTCGGGGACGGTGACGTTCCGGCATGAAGGCGTGCAAGGCACCACGAAGGAGCTGGTGAAGGACGTTGGCTACTATCCGGTGGCGGGCGAGTGGGAGCTGGCGGTGTTCGCCACGGACTCGGGCACGCAGCTCGCGCGGCTGACGGACGCGTTCAACAGCGGGAACGCGAGCACGGGACAGGCGCCCGTGACGTCGTATGAGCGGACGTCGTTCAACATCGCCAAGGTGCGCGGCGCCAAGATTGTCGCCGAGGTGCGCAAGGCGGTGTTGGAGCACCTCGCGCAGGCCGAGCAGAACGGGAACGTGGTGGCGATGACGGTGGTGGGGCTGTCCGACTACGCCGCGGTGCGCGCCTTCCAGAAGGTCCTGACGCAATCGGTTCAGGGGGTGCGCGACGTCAAGGCGGGCGAGTTCGCCGAGGGCAAGGCGCGCTTTGATGTGACGTATGTCGGCGGAACCGACGCGCTGGCGGAGAGCCTGGGCGCGACGACGTATCAGAAGCGGAAGGTGCGGGTGACGGCGGTGAGTGGCAATCGAGTCGAGCTGACCGTGGCGCGATGAGGCTCGTGCTTTGGATGGCAGTGGCGGTCTGGACAGGCTGCGCGTCGAGCCAGCCCGAGCCGGCGACGATGGCTCGGGCGCGCGAGTTGATGCGCACGGCGGGCACTCCGCGCGGTGACCTGGTGCTGCGGTGTGACCCCTCCGACGCCGAGGTCTCGTTGGATGGTGTGCCGCAGGGAATGTGCCGCGACTTCGCGGGCTCGCCACGAGGGCTCGGCGTGGGCGAGGGACTCCACCAGATCGACGTGCGCAAGCAGGGCTTCTGGCCGTACACGACCTACTACGAGGCGAGTGGCGCGCGCGCGACGCTGCACATCCAGCTGCGCGCCTCGGGCACGCCCAGCGGGGGAGGGACGCCGTGACGCGACAGCGCGGAGGATGGCTTCATTTCGCTCGGTACTTCCTGCTCGCCGCGCTGATTCCAAGCGGGGCCTTCGCGGCCATCGGTCGCGTGGAGGTGCTGGAGGGCACGGCCTCGCGCGCGCCGGAGCAAGGTGCCGCGCAGTCGCTGCGCGTGGGCTCGGACATCGAGGTGCGGGACACGCTGGAGGTGGGCGCCGCGTCGAACCTTAAGCTCGTGTTGAACGATGGCAGCGTGCTGATGCTCGCGGAGCGCAGCCGGTTGTTCATCAGCGACGCGGACTTCGAGGGCCAGGAGCGCAAGGGCTTCGTCGCCAGGCTCGGCCTGGGCAAGGTGTGGGCGAGTGTGAAGAAGGCGTTGGCGGGCTCTTCCGCCAGGTTCGAGGTGGAGACGGACCGCGCGGTGGCGGGCGTGCGCGGCACGATGTTCCGAGTGGACGCCGCGGCGCCGACGGTCGCGGGCGCGCTGTCTCCCTCGACGCTGGTGCAGGTGTCGGAGGGCCAGGTGCAGGTCTCGGCGCGCGTGCGCAAGGCCGCGGGGAAGGGCGGAGCCGCGCCTCCGAAGCCCGGGCCCTCGGGGCGTGTGCAGGTGGACGGTCCGCGCGAGGTCTCGCTCGAGGAGTGGGAGCAGGTCTTCATCCAACTGCAGAAGGACCGACAAGTGCGGGTGGATGGCGACCTGGGCAAGGCCACGGTCGGCGCGTTGGACCACAAGGTGGCGAACGATGCGTTCGGGCAGTTCGTGAAGCGCAATCAGCCAGCGAAGGCGCCGTAGGTCCTGGAGGAGGAAGTCATCGCACGTCGCATCCCAGGCCGTGGCCGCGCCAGCAGTCCTCGGGTGGAGCCCAAGCCCGCTCCCGCCCCCGAGCCCCTCCTGCACCTCGTGGAGTCCGAGTCCCTGCCCGAAGCCGAGGGACGTCGCATCGACTTCATCTGGTCCGCGGGGATGGTGGGCTCGTTGGGGTGGGTGTTCGCGCTGCTGTCCGTCTTCGGCGGCGTGGCGGTGCCGGTGTTGCTCGCGCTGACGGGCGCGTATGTCCTCAACCCGCTCGTGACGGCGCTCGAGCGACGAGGGCTGCGGCGCGCGCTGGGAACCACGTGCGTCTTCGTCGCGGGATTGCTCTTGTGGGTGGGGGCGATGCTCTACCTCGTGCCGGTGTTCCGCGACGAAGCGGCCAAGCTGCCCGAGTTCTTCCGGCGCGCGAGCATCGAGGTCGTGCCACGCATCGAGGCGCTCCTCGGTGTCTCCTTGCCCGAACTCGTGAGCCGCCGCGCGGCGGAGATGGGCGAGAAGGCCTCGGAGCTGCTCCAGAGCGCGGGCCCCACCGCGGCGCGCTTGGTGGCGAGCTTCGCTGGCAACACGGCGCGCTTCGTGGCCACTTTGTTGGGGCTCGCGGTGGTGCCAGTGCTCGCCTTCTTCTTCCTCAAGGACTACCCGGCGCTCGTTGAGCGGGTGCAGGCGCTGCTGCCGCGTCGAGCCGTGACGCTGGTGAGCGGCCGATTCCGCGAAGTGGATGAGGTGCTGTCCGCGTTCGTGCGAGGCCAGCTTACGGTCGGAGCCATCCTGTCGGTGCTGTATGTGACGGGGTTGTCGGTGGCGCGCATCGACCTCGCCATCGTGATTGGTGTGCTCGCTGGCTTCGGCAACATGGTGCCGTATCTGGGGACGGGCATCGGCGTGGTGCTGTCGCTGCTGGGCGTCCTGTTGTCGTGGCAGGGCCCGTGGCAGTTCGCCGTGGTAGCGGCCACGTTCATCGTCGCGCAAGCCGCCGAGGGGCTCGTCATCACCCCGCGCGTGGTGGGCGAGAAAGTCGGGCTGGCCCCTGTCGCGGTCATTATCGCGGTGCTCGCCTTCGGTGAGCTGTTTGGCTTCGTGGGCATCCTCCTCGCGGTGCCCGCCAGCGCCATCCTGAAGGTGGTGCTGCGCGTGGTCATCCAGCGCTATCGCAAGACGGCGCTGTACCTGGGCGAGGCGCGAAGCCCGTGATGCCCGCGGCGTTGGTGGTGGCGGCGATGCTCGCGCAGTCACCGGGTCCTCGGGCCTTGGCGTTGTCGGGATACCGCCTGCACCTGCGCGTCAGCGAGTCCGTGGCTCCTGAGCGGCTGCGGGCGCTGGCCGCCAGTGGAACGGTGCTCTGGCTGCGCACGCGCTCGAACATGCTGCGGGACTCGACGATGGACGCCGTGGCGCGCTTCCCCGAGGCCTACATCGAGCTGCGCCCGCCGCTGCGGGATGCCCAAGTCCAGCAGTTCCGCCACGCGCCTCGGGCGGGTGTGTGGCTGGACGCCGCGGTGGCCACAGGGGATTGGTATCGGCTGGGGCCTCGCCCGGTGGCCGTGGACATCCGAGGCGGTCTGGAGACGGAGCAAGCCACTCGAATCGCCGCGCTGCGCCCGAAGCGGGTGACCTGGATGCCCCGGACCCGCGAGGAGGCGACGCTGGCGGCCTGGGGAGAGCTGGTCTGGCTCCCAGGGGTGAAGGTGGTGGATCTCTCGCAGGTCGTCGGACCGAAGGGGCCCCCTGAAGCCGCGCTTGTTGCACCCGAGGCCGCGCGAACAGCCGCTTCACCCGTCCCCGCGGAGTGGTGGGCTGGGCTGCGTGGCGCCTGGGCGAAGGTCGCATGGTTGGAGGGGCAGGGGGCCGCGAGACCGCCCCCGAGCTGGGGCCTGGGCAGGCGCGTGCGTGTCCAGGGGCTCCCGGATGACGAGGCGCTGGTCGCGCTGTTCAGTCAGACGCCGGGCGTGGAGCTGGAGCTGGACGTCAGTGACGACGCGCAGTCTTTGGAGACGGCCCGAGCCTGGGTCGAGCGGCTCGAGGCCGCGGTGCGTGGAGGCGCGCGGTGACGAAGTGGGAGCGGTTGCAGCAGGACATCGTGGAGTGCCGGGCCTGTCCTCGCCTCGTGGAGTGGCGCGAGGAGGTGGCCCGGGTGAAGCGACGGGCCTACCGGGACTGGACCTACTGGGGGCGCCCCGTGCCGGGGTTTGGAGATCCGCGGGCTCGGCTGGTCCTGGTGGGGTTGGCGCCGGCGGCGCATGGGGCGAACCGGACAGGGCGGATGTTCACGGGCGACCGCTCCGGGGACTTCCTCTTCGCGGGTCTTCACCGCGCGGGCTTCGCGAACCAGCCGCACAGTGAGCATCGCGACGATGGGCTTCAGTTGAAGGATGCGTTCATCGTCGCCGCGGGGCGGTGTGCGCCCCCGGACAACAAGCCCGAGCCCGAGGAACTGGCCCGCTGCGCTCCGTTCCTGGACCGGGAGCTGGCGCTACTGCCCGCCCGGGTGTTCCTCGCGCTGGGGGCCATTGGCTGGAACGCCGCGCTGGTGGCGCTGGCTCGGACCGGCGTCGTGATTCCCTCGCCGCGGCCCACCTTCGGCCACGGCGCCGAGCTGCCCCTGCCAGGCGGGCGGACGCTGGTGGGCTGCTACCACGTCAGTCAGCAGAACACGCAGACGGGGCGGCTCACCCCGGCCATGTTCGACGTGGTGATGGCCCGCGTTCACGCCTTGTTGGCGGGCGGAGCGTGAGGTGCGTTGGGGGCGCCACGAAAGAAGAGTGCAGGCGCGTGTCGGTGTTCTCTTGACAGGTGAGGGAGCCCACTGCTATTCCCCGCGCACCTCAGCACCACGGGTCGTTAGCTCAGCGGTAGAGCACTACCTTGACACGGTAGGGGTCAGTGGTTCGATCCCACTACGACCCAACACAGTAAGCGTTCAAACAGCGGGCGGCATGGCTTCCACAAGCCTGCCGCCCGCGGCATTTCCGAGGTCTCGCTCATGTCCGAAATGATCACGGTGACGCTCCCCGATGGCAGCCAGAAGCAGACGGCCCGGGGAACCACCATCGGCGATTTCGTGCGGGAGGGCATCGGGGCCGGGTTGGCCAAGGCAGCGCTCTTCGCGCGGGCGAACGGTCAGGACATGGACATGTCCCGTCCGCTCACCGAGGACGTGAAGCTCCAGATCTTCACCTCCAAGAGCCCGGAGGGACTGGACCTCATCCGGCATGACGCGGCCCACGTGGTGGCCAGCGCCGTGCAACGCCTCTTCCCCGGGACGCAGGTCACCATCGGCCCGTCGACGGAGGAGGGCTTCTACTATGACTTCTTCCGCGAGAAGCCCTTCACGCCGGAGGACCTGGAGAAGATCGAGGCCGAGGCAAACGCGCTCCTGAAGAAGGACGAGGCGTTTGTCCGCACCGAGATCTCCATGGAGGACGCCGTTCGCCTCTTCGAGCAGAAGGGCGAGACCTTCAAGGTCGAGATCGTCAAGGACATCGCCGCCAAGGGCGCCAAGACGCTCACGCTCTACACCCACGGTGACTGGGTGGACTTCTGCCTGGGGCCCCACGCTCCGAGCACCGGGAAGATCGGCGTCATCAAGATCCTCTCGTCCAGTGGCGCGTACTGGCGCGGCGATCACCGCAACCCGATGCTCCAGCGCATCTACGGCACGGCCTTCTTCGACAAGAAGGCCCTGCAGGAGTACGTGACGCGCATCGAGGAGTCAAAGAAGCGCGACCACCGCAAGCTGGGCAAGGAGCTGGATCTCTTCCACTTCCACCCGTACGCGCCGGGCGCCGCCTTCTGGACCCCGAAGGGCACCGCGCTCTATCAGACGTTGTCCGACTGGATGCGCGGTCTGACGGCGGGTGACGGCTACGTGGAGATCAAGACGCCCCTGATGTTCAACAAGGGGCTCTGGGAGACCAGCGGGCACTGGGGCAAGTACAAGGAGAACATGTTCCTCGTGCTCGACAACGAGACGGGGGAGCACGACTTCTCGCTCAAGCCGATGAACTGCCCGTCGCACCACCTGTATTTCGGCTTCAAGCGGCACAGCTACCGCGACCTCCCCCTTCGGCTCCACACGCAGGACGTGCTGCACCGGAACGAGGCGGCGGGTTCGCTCGGTGGACTCACCCGCGTGCGCCAGTTCGCCCAGGACGACGCCCACATCTACTGCATGGAGAGCCAGATCACCGACGAGGTGCGGCGCTTCGTGAAGCTGCTGGACCGCGTCTACAAGGCGGTGGGACTCACCTATACGGTGAAGCTGTCCACGCGTCCCGAGCAGCGCCTCGGAGATGACTCGCTCTGGGATCGCGCCGAGGGCGGCCTGAAGACGGCGCTGGAGTCGCTGGGCCTGGCATACGAGCTGGCCCCTGGGGATGGCGCCTTCTACGGTCCGAAGATCGACTTCGCGGTGTCGGACAGCATCGGGCGCCGCTGGCAGCTCGGCACCATGCAGCTGGACTACCTGGCGCCCGAGCGCTTCGACCTGAACTACATCGGCGAGGACAACGCCGAGCACCGGCCGGTCGTCCTCCACCGGGCGATCTTCGGCTCGTTCGAGCGCTTCACCGCCATCCTGATCGAGCATTTCGCGGGCGCGTTCCCGGCCTGGCTGGCCCCGATCCAGGCGGTGCTCGTCACCGTGGCGGACCGCCAGCTCGACTACGCTCGGAAGGTTCGCGACGACCTCCGGGCCAAGGGCTACCGGGTGGAACTGGACGAGCGCGGCATGACGCTCAACGCGAAGATTCGCGAGGCGCAGATCCAGAAGGTGCCGTTCACCCTGGTGGTGGGTGACGCCGAGGTCGAGGCCGGGGGCGTGGCCCCGCGCCGCTATGGCGGAGAGGACCTCAAGAGCATGAAGCTCGCGGACTTCGAGGCGCTCCTGGCCAAGGAGGGCGCCCTCCCGTAAGGCGGGCGGCAGATCCGCTGGAGTCCTGCTGTCGGGCCTTGACTCCCTGTCGCACCTAAGTATGTTGGCGCACTTTCGAGGGGGGGAGGCAGGCCCAACCTCCCGATTTCGGAGGATGTTCACATCGTTCGCGATCAAAGAACGAATCGACGCATCCGTGCTCGGGAGGTCCGTGTCGTAGGACCGAACGCCGAGCAGCTCGGCGTCATGTCGATCGAAGCAGCCCTGGAACGGGCGCAATCGGATGGGCTTGACCTGGTAGAGGTCAATCCGATGGCGAAGCCGCCGGTCTGCAAGATCATGGACTACGGCAAATTCAAGTACGAGGAGAAGAAAAAGGCCTCGGAAGCGAAGAAGAAGCAGGTCGTGGTCCACCTCAAAGAGGTGAAGCTCCGTCCCAAGACGGAAGAGCACGATTACGAGTTCAAGGTCCGCAACGTTCGCCGCTTCCTGGAGGAAGGGAACAAGGCGAAGGTCACGATCATGTTCCGTGGCCGCGAGATCACCCACAAGGAGCTGGGCAGCGCCATCCTTGATGATGTGGTGAAGGACCTGAAGGAAGTGGCGGTCGTGGAGCAAATGCCGCGCATGGAAGGGCGGCAGATGTTCATGATCCTCGCGCCGAGCCCGAAGGTCGCTCAGCGGGCCCGTGAGCTCGCGCGACAGCAGGCTGACGCCGCCGCGAAGAAGGCAGAAGCAAAGCCCGGTGAGGGCGCGAAGGCGGGCGAGGGTGGGAAGGTGGAGGCTGGCTCGAGCGGCAGCAAGGGCTCCGAGGCGGCGTCGGTCGTGGCGGCCCAGGCGGGAATGGTTCCGGCCGTGGGGAACGCCGCACCGGGCGGGACGAAATAGTGATACAGGCTGTCGGCTGCGGCTGAAGCCTTAGGCGCAACATGCCGGACGCCGCGATGCCGACGGCTTACTGAGTGGAAGGAAGGATTGGGACAATGCCCAAGTTGAAGACCCGTAGCAGCGCGAAGAAGCGCTTCCAGGTGAAGAAGGGCGGCAAGGTCAAGTTTGGTAAGGCCTTCAGCAAGCACCTGTTCACCTTCTCCAAGACGCCCAAGTCGAAGCGCGGCAACCGTGGCACCAGCCACCTGCGCGACATGGACGCGAAGAAGGTCATCAAGGAGCTGTTCCCCTACGGGGCCTGAGCAGTCGGGCCTGGATCATCCGTGAGTCCTGGAGGAGCGGCGAGAAGCCGGCGCCCGGGACCGCCACTGAAGCAGTCAGGAGTGTGTCATGCGCGTCAAGAAGGGTTTCAAGGCTCGTCGCCGTCGTAATCGGATTCTGAAGCTGGCCAAGGGTTACCGCGGCCGCCGGAAGAACTGCTACAAGCGCGCCAACCAGGCGGTCGAGCGCGCTCTGGACTACGCTGCTCGCGACCGCGCGGCCCGCAAGCGGAACTTCCGCTCGCTGTGGATCGTTCGCATCAACGCGGCGGCCCGCACCGTGGGCATGTCCTACTCGAAGCTGATCGCCGGGCTCGCCAAGGCGCAGGTCGCGCTGGACCGCAAGGTCCTGTCCGACATGGCCATCGCGGATCCCGCGGGCTTTGCGGCCGTCGCCAACATCGCGAAGGCGGCCTGATACACGTCCGGCTCGGAAGCCGGCGACCAGAACACGCGAGGGCGGCCGAAAGGTTGCCCCGCTGGACGAAACGGGCTGCCTCCGGTGACGGGGCGGCCCTTTTTTTTGCCCGGCGCCCAGGGGCGCACGGAGCGTGAAACGGAAGGCGGAAGAGGACCATGCGAGACCGGTTGCAGGCGCTGGCGGACGCGGCCCGGCAGGAGATTGCCGGCGCCTCGGAGCTGCCCGCGGTGGAAGCGCTGCGGATTCGCTACCTGGGCAAGAAGGGTGAGCTGTCCAGTGTCCTGGGCGGGATGGGCAAGCTGCCTCCCGATGAGCGGCGCGCGCTGGGGGAGATCGCCAACAGCGTGAAGGCGGAGCTGGAGCAGCTCCTGGCGGATGCCACGCGCCGGGCCGAGGAGGCCGCGCTGGAGGCGCAGCTCAAGGGCCCGAAGCTGGACGTGACGCTGCCGGGGCGTGGCGTGGTGCCGGGGAGTCGGCACCCGGTGTCTCGGACGATGGAGGACATTGTCCGGACGTTCGCGCGGCTGGGGTTCGAGGTGGCGGTGGGTCCGGAGATTGAACTGGACTACTTCAACTTCGAGGCGCTGAACCTGCCCAAGGATCATCCCGCGCGCGACATGCAGGACACGTTCTACGTGGACGAGTCCACGCTGGGGCATGCGCGCAAGGCGGACAGCCCGTCGCTCTTGCGCACGCATACGTCTCCGGTCCAGGTGCGGCACATGCTGGCGAAGAAGCCGCCGGTGCGCGCGGTGATGCCGGGGCGCGTGTACCGCCGTGACTCGGACATCACGCACACGCCGATGTTCCACCAGGTGGAAGGGCTGCTGGTGGACAAGGACGTGAGCTTCGCGGAGCTGAAGGGCACGCTGGCCGCGTTCGTGCGCGCGTTCTTCGGCGCGGACACGCGCACGCGCTTCCGCCCCTCGTTCTTCCCGTTCACCGAGCCGTCGGCCGAGGTGGACATCTCCTGCACGTCGTGTGGCGGCAAGGGCTGCCGCATCTGCAAGCAGACGGGGTGGTTGGAGGTACTGGGGAGCGGGATGGTGCATCCCAACGTGTTCACCGCGGCGGGCTATGACCCGGGCGAGGTGACGGGCTACGCGTTCGGCATGGGCGTGGAGCGCATCGCGATGCTGCGCTACCGCATCGACGACCTGCGGATGATGTTCGAGAACGACGCGCGCTTCCTCGAGCAGTTCTGATTCCAGCCTGGTGAGCAAGAAGGTGGACCTGTGAAGATTTCGGTGAAGTGGCTCGGCGATTACGTGGCGCTGCCGCCGTCGGTGGACGAGCTGGCGCGCAAGCTGACCGCGGCGGGGCTGGAGATCGAGGGCGTGGAGCGCCCGGGCGAGGGACTGCGCGGTGTGGTGGTGGCGCAGATTCGCGAGTCCGTGCAGCACCCCAACGCGGACAAGCTGTCCGTCACCCAGGTGGACATCGGCGGCTCGGCGATGCTCCAGGTGGTGTGCGGCGCGAAGAACTACAAGGTGGGCGACCGCGTGCCGCTGGCGACGGCGGGCGCGAAGCTGCCCAACGGAATGGAGATCAAGCAGGCCGCGCTCCGCGGTGTGGAGAGCTTCGGCATGCTGTGCTCGGCGAAGGAGCTGGGGCTCACCGAGGACTCCTCGGGGCTGCTCATCCTCCCGCCGGACGCGAAGCTGGGGGCGCCTGTGGCCGAGGCGCTGGGGCTGGATGACTCGGTGCTGGAGGTGAACGTCACGCCGAACCGGCCGGACGCGCTGAGTCACCTGGGCGTGGCGCGCGAGGTGGGCGTGGTGACGGGCGCAGCGCTGAAGCTGCCGCAGCCGAAGCTGGCCGAGTCCGGCACTCCGGCCTCCGAGCGCGTGAAGGTGCGCATCGAGGACGCGACCCGCTGCACGCGCTATGCGGCGCGCGTGGTGGAGAACGTCACCATCCGCCCGTCTCCCACGTGGATGCAGGAGCGGCTGAAGTCGTGCGGCGTGCGCGCCATCAACAACGTGGTGGACGTCACCAACTACGTGCTCCTCGAGTACGGGCAGCCGCTGCATGCGTTCGACCTGGACAAGCTGGCGGGCCAGGAGATCGTCGTGCGCACGGCGGGGCGCGGCGAGAAGATGCACACGCTGGATGGTAAGGAGCGCGCGTTGGATCCGGATGACCTGCTCATCTGTGATCGCGACCGGCCCCAGGCCATCGCGGGCGTCATGGGCGGCGGGGACAGCGAGGTGTCGCAGGGCACGACGCGCATCGTGTTGGAGTCGGCGCACTTCGTGGGCTCCAGCGTGCGGCGCACGGCGAAGCGGCACGCGCTGCACACCGAGGCGTCGCACCGGTTCGAGCGAGGCACGGACCTGGACGCGGTCATCCCCGCGGTGGACCGGGCCGCGCAGCTCATCGCGGAGCTGTCGGGCGGCACCGTCGCGCCGGGGCGCGTGGACGTCTATCCCGAGCCCAAGGCCGCGCGTCGCGTGACGCTGCGCTATGGCCGCGTGGAGCGCGTGCTCGGCGTGGCGGTGGCGGAGGCCGAGTGCCGGCGCATCCTCGGCGCGCTGGGGTTCAAGGCGGTGGAGGAGGGGACGGGGCAGACGACGTATGACGTGCCTCGGGCGCGCGTGGACGTGGAGCGTGAGGAGGACCTCATGGAGGAGGTCGCTCGCGTCTACGGCTACGACAACATCCCGGCCCGGCTGCCTCGCGGCCTGGACACGCTGGTGCCCGAGCCCGCTTCCTCGGAGGCCGAGCGGCGGCTGCGCCACGCGCTGAGCGGCGCGGGGCTGAACGAGGTGGTGAACTACTCGTTCGTCGCGCCGAAGAGCCTGGAGGTTCTCGGGGCGAAGGATGCGCCCATTGCGCTGGTGAACCCGCTCAGCGTCGAGCAGTCGGTGATGCGGACGAGCCTGCTGCCGGGCCTGTTGGAGAACCTCTCGCGCAGTGTGCGCCACCAGGTGGAGTCGGTGGGGCTGTACGAGACGGGGCGTGCCTACTACCGGGACGCGCAGGGCGGGCAGGGGATGCGCCCGGCCGCGCGCGAGGTGCCTCGCGTGGCGGGCCTGCTCTGGGGCCTGCGTGGCGGCGGCCGGAGCTGGACGCAGAAGGACGCGCGGATGGACTTCTACGACGCCAAGGGCGCCGTGGAGGCGCTGCTCCACGAACTGCACGTGACGGGCGCGACCTTCTCATCCGCCGAGCGGCCGGCCTACCACCCGCGCTCGTGCGCCCAGGTGGCGCTGGCGGATGGGACGGTGCTGGGGCACGTGGGGGAGATCCATCCCCGCGTGACGAAGGCGCTGGGGTTGCCCGAGGGCGTGTTCGTGTTCGAGCTGGACACCGAGCCGCTGTACTCGGCGTCGCGCCTGGTGGCCGAGAGCCAGCCCTTGCCGAAGTACCCGGCGGTGCTGCGCGATCTCGCGGTGGTGGTTCCCGTGGAGCTGGCGAACGAGGAGGTTCGCCGGGTCATCCTGGAGGTGGGGGCGCCGCTGGTGGAGGACGCGCTCGTGTTCGACGTGTACACGGGCAAGCCCATCCCCGAGGGGAAGAAGAACCTCGCGTACGCGCTGCGCTACCGCTCAGCCGAGCGCACGCTCACGGACGTGGAGGTCACCACGGCGCACCAGCGGATCATCACCGAGGTGAACCAGCGGCTGGGGGCCGCGCTGCGCGCCTGAATTCCTGAATGAAGTCAGGAGGTTGACACGCCTCCTGGAAGGCTGCCAGCATCGCCCCCCGCGTTTCACCGCGCGGAAGGGTGCCAGAGGGGCTCGCATGACGAAGGCGGACATCATCGAGGGGGTCTACGAGAAGGTCGGCTTCTCCAAGAAGGAGTCGGCGGAGATCGTGGAGCTCGTGTTCGACACCTTGAAGGAGACGTTGGAGCGCGGGGACAAGATCAAGATCTCCGGGTTCGGAAACTTCCAGGTGCGCCAGAAGAAGGCGCGGGTGGGCCGCAATCCGCAGACGGGCAAGGAGATCGAGATCTCCGCCCGTCGCGTGCTGACCTTTCGGCCGAGCCAGGTGTTGAAGAGCGCGCTGAACGGCGAGGCTCCGCCCGAGGATCACGCGGAGATCGACGCACGCGAGGAGGCCGCGTTGGATGCGGCCGAGGCGCGTGGCGAGGACTTCGACGAGGGGATGGACGAGGGGGAGGATTGAGTTTTCACACGGTGCCCGCTGCTCTTGCTTGACCTCGTCGTCGTGTAGGGGCATAAGGGCGCACCCTTTCACGACGGCAACGCCGGGGCGTAGCGCAGCCTGGTAGCGCACTTGCTTGGGGTGCAAGTGGTCGCAGGTTCAAATCCTGTCGCCCCGACCATCGAAGGCCCTGGAGTTCCGGTGTCAAAGCCGGTGACTCCAGGGCCTTCACCTTTTGTGGCGCTATCGCATCGCGAACGCGGCCCTGCGGAGCGCTGCGGGTGGTCGTCTGGCGGTCAGTGATGCGCTGCTGCCTGAGCGCGGCGGTAGGGTTGGCGCAGGCTTCCCTGCCTGATGCGGCTGGGCCTCTCGAGTGGCGCTCGGTCGGGGGCAGCCCGAGTGGGTGTCTACCTTCGCCCCGTTCGCGGCGCCGCTGGTCCGCTTCGGTTGCCCACCTTCTGGCGAGCGCGTCGACGGCTTCCGCGAGTACGTCGCGATAGGCGTGTCGGACGGAGGCCTCGGCTCGGGCAGCATCAGAGGTGAGCGCGGGCAGGGCTCAGCCCGCAGCGGGGCCCCGGGCGTGGGCAATGCTCAGGCACCGCGCGCTCCAAGGGGCGCCGCTTGAATGAGAGAAGGCCCTGGAGGCTCGGCATGATGCGCCGGTGACTCCAGGGCCTTCGTGTCTCGGCGGGGGCTCAGGTGGAAGAGGGGCCCTTCTCGTGGCTGCTGCGCTCCACCTTCACGCTGCTGCTCGACTGGCTCTCGACCGGGTGGCCCTGTGCGTCCACCACGCCGGAGGGGGGACCTCTTCGCACGCGGCGCTCGACCGAGTAGCGGCGACCCCGACCGGAGCGCGAGCGGGGTTCGGTGCCTTGCTCGGGCCGATCATCGTCGTAGGAGTCGTAGAAGCGATCCAGCGAGCGGCCAAGGATGTGCGAGGACTCTCGGAGGGCTCGCGAGAAGCTGTTCGCCACGTCGGTGCCGCGAACTCGGGCCTCCCGCTGGAAGTCTGCTGCCCGGCTTCGGGGGCCTCGACGGCGATAGCCTTCGGGCGGTGGCTGCGCTTCGTAGTCCGCGTCGGACTCGTACTCGGACCGTGACTCCGGCTCCTCGTCGTAGTCGTAGTCCTCGTCCGCCTCGTCGTAGTCGTGCTCGTAGTTGGAGTCCTCCTCGTAGTCGCCCACGCCGAGGAAGGACTCCGCCACGTCGATGGCGAGATCGCCGAGGACTTGCGTGCTGCCCGCCACCATCTCCGTGGTGGCGTCGCTCCAGGCCCTCGCCAGGCGGCCCACCTCTCGCGTGAACTCGGTCGAGTTGTCGACGAAGGTCTGCATGTTGCTGCGCGCGCTGGAGCGCCCTCGTGGGGCGCTCCGACGACCTCCGTTGCGATTGCGCTGCGGAGGCTCTCGCGTGTAGTCACTCCTTCTGACCTCGGACCTTTTGTACTCGGACATGCGGGTTTCCTTTCGTGAACTCCGGAGGGTTCTCGCGGGCCCGACCTGGCACGACTTCGCGTGCTGCGCTGATTCCCAGACATCTCATCCGCACGGAATCCCAGACTGCCTCACGCTTTCCGCACGCGCCCGCCTGCAGAGGAATGGAATGGAGCCACATCCCGTTCCTCAGGCGAACAGGACACCGAGTTTCTGTGTCCGCCGCAAGATATTTCCCTCCCAAGGATAGGGAGGTGCGCGCGCTCTGGCATCTGCTGCCCTGGAGCGCCGAAGTATGTCTGGAATCCGCCTGCGCCTCCGACTCCAGGGCAAGGGACGTGGTGACTGAACTGCAGTTAGCATATCCCGCCTCTCCACCTCGCACGCTCTGAGTTCGGTTGTCATTGGCCGTCCTGTCCCCCCGGCAACAGGAGCCCGTTCCATGACACGCGCCAAGCAAATCCAAAACATTCTCGCTGTTCTCCTGGGCTTTCTCTTCCTGGACGTCGCCATCGTCGTCTGTTGGAAGAGATGGGTGACCCCCACGGACCTCGCCATTTTCTCGGTGACATATGTCCTGTCAGGACTGGGGATCGCCATCGGCTATCACCGACTCTTGACTCATCGTGCGTTCAAGACCCACAAGTCCATTCAGTACCTCTTCGCGGTGCTGGGCTCGACGGCGGCGCAGGGCCCCGTCATCGAGTGGGTGACGGATCACCGCAAGCACCACTCCTGCGCGGATCAGGAGGGCGACCCGCACAGCCCTCACTTCAACTTTGGAGCGGGGCTCGGCGACCGCTTGAGAGGCTTCTGGTATGCCCACGTCGGGTGGTTGGTGAAGACGCAGGGCGAGGCCCAACGGACCTTGTTCTCGCGTGATCTCCTCGAGGATCGGGGGATGCGGTTCATCGACTCGGCGTTCCCAGCGCTGGTGTTCCTGTCCATCGTCATCCCGGGGGCCGTGGGTTACCTCGTCACGGGGACGTGGCAGGGGGGGCTCGGCGGGCTGTTCTGGGGCGGGTTGATCCGCATCGTCCTATTGCACCACGTGACCTTCTGCATCAACTCGGTCTGTCACGTGGTGGGGACCAAGCGCTTCGAGACCCAGGATGAGGCGCGCAACGTCTTCTGGTTGGTGCTCCCCACGCTTGGGGATGCGTGGCACCACAACCACCATGCCTTCCCGCGCTCCGCCTCGCATGGCCTGCAGTGGTGGGAGGTGGATCCCTCCGCGATGGTCATCCATGCCATGCGCCGCGTGGGCCTCGCCTGGGACGTGGTGGAGATCTCCGCGGAGCAACAGCAGGCCCGCCTCCTTCCGCGCGCGGAAGTCGCCGGGCGGACCACCTGATGGTGGAAAGGAATGCAGGGGGCTGGCGACGCGGTTCGGCGCTGACGGACAAGCGAGCCCTGGTGACGGGCGCCGCCAGCGGAATCGGGCGGGCCACGGCGCTGGCGCTCGCGGACGAGGGCGCGCATCTCGTCCTCTGTGACCGCGACGCGGAGCGGCTCGCGGAGGTGTCGCGAGAGATCTCCTCGCGCGGCCGAGAGGTCTTCGCCCGACAGGTGGACGTCGCGGACCGTGAGGCGATGCGTGCCTTCGCGGCCGAGGTGGAGCGCGAGGTGGGGGTGCTCGACATCCTCGTGAACAACGCGGGCGTGGCCCTGGGTGCCCGCTTCGTGGAGACGCCGCTGGAGGACTGGGATTGGATTGTGTCCATCAATCTCTTCGGCGTCATCCATGGTTGCCATTTCTTCCTGCCGGGGATGATTGCCCGGGGGCAGGGCGGGCACGTGGTGAACGTCTCCTCATTGACGGGCTTCTTCGCCACGGAGCCCTTCGCTGCCTACGGCACCACCAAGTACGCCGTGTTTGGACTGAGTGAGGCGCTTCGCGCCGACCTCGGTCGATATGGCATTGGTGTGACGACGCTCTGTCCGGGGATGACGGACACGGCCATCACGGAGAACGCGCGGGCTCGGGGCGAGTATGGCGATTCGGCCGCGCGGGCTCGGACCGCGGACCTCTTCCATCGCCGGCGCTATGGCCCCGAGCGCGTGGCGGCGGCGGTGCTCTCCGCCATCCGCCGCAATCGGGCCGTGGTGCCCGTCACGTGGGAGGCCTGGCTCCTGTACTACCTGAAGCGCCTGGCCCCGGGCTTCCTGCTCTGGCTGGGCAAGGTGTTCGCCGCGTACGTCGCCGGGCGAGGGCGGTTCGGCCACGCGGGTCGTGCCCGCGTGACCGAGTCAGGGAGCGCGCCTAGCGGAAGTGGGGAATGACCTTCTCCGCGAAGGTGCGCAGGGACTCCATCACCAGCTCGTGCGGCACCGTGCCCAACTGCATGACCATCAGCAGTTCATCGATGCCCGCGTCGGCGAAGCGCCTGACGGACTCGCGGGCATGCTCGGGGTCGCCGATGATGTAGCCGGCCGGAGAGCCGGGCTGGTTGCGATAGGCCATGGCCTCGCGCAGGTCGTCCTCGGGCAGGAAGTCTCGGGGAATGGCCAGACGTCCAATCGGCCGTGTCCCGGAGAGGTAGTACTGGAACATGGACTCGCCGAAGAAGCGCGCGCCGCGCAGGCCGTACTCGCAGGCCTTGCGATCGTCATCGAGGACCAGCGTGGGGGGCGAGCATGCGAAGTGGTTGTTCTTCTGCCATCCGGTGGGCTTCGCGCGGCCCACGGCCTCTCGGTAGGCACGGACCTTCTCCGCGAGGTATTGGTCGCTCCCCACCGCGAAGTTCAGCGCGCCCAGGCCCAGCGCGCCCACGGCGGCGGCGGACTCGGGCTTCGAGCACGCGGCGAACATGGGCGGGTGCGGCTGTTGCACCGGCTTGGGAATCACCTGCGTGGGGGGAATCTTGTAGTACTTCCCCTTGAACTCGAAGACGTCCGACTGCCACATGCGAGGAATCATCTCGAGCGCTTCGAGCCACTGCTCGTGGAGCTGGGGGATGCTGACTTCGAAGGCCATCTGCTCGACGAGCGAGGACGACTTGCCCGAGCCCCAGTTGACCCGGCCGCCCGAGAGGATGTCGAGCGTGGCGATGCGCTCGGCGATGCGCAGGGGGTGGTTGTAGCGCTGGGGCGTCAGCGTCACGCCGTGGCCCAGGCGGATGCGCTGCGTGCGCGCCGCCACGTAGGCGAGGAAGACCTCCGGCGCCGATGAGTGCGAGTACTCGCGCAAGCCATGGTGCTCGACGACCCAGATGCCGTCATAGCCGAGCGTGTCCGCGAGGACGGCTTGCTCCACCGAGTCTCGAAAGAGCTGGGCCTCCGTCTGCCGGGTGGGGTCGGCGATCTGCATTTCGAAGAACAGGGAGAACTTCATGCGCGGGGCTCCTGGGGCCGCGGAGCGCGGGCCCTGAATGCGAGGGAACGGGCGTGCCGTGACGCGTGGAGGGGCTTCAGGAGGAGGAGACGCGGGCTTCCGGGGACGGGGGCGTTCGGCCTGCTCGGCGGAGGATGACGCGCGCGAGGGCCCTGCCCAGGCGGGACTCTCCGGTGGCGAGCACGCGGAACTGACTGCACAGCGCGATGAAGATGAGGCCGAAGTGGGCGTCCCCTTGGACCTGGACCCGTCCGGTCATGATGGCGGTGGCCGAGCTCAAGGTTCCGTCGAGGAGCTGGAGGAAGGTCTCCTCCTTCAGTCGAATGGTCGCCGCGGGCGCGGGATGCAATCCCTTGCGGACCCAGAAATGCTCGTCTCGGACGTCGAGGTGCCAGCCCGTGGGTGGCGTGCCCGGAAGCTCGATGTTGCCAATGCCCCGGGTGCCGCGCAGGTCCACCTTCTGGGTGTTGATGGCGCCCCCCATCAACCCCGTTCCGAGCGACAGGCCATTCATGAACCAGTGGATGCCAGGATTCATCCGTCGTCCTTCTCGCCTTCACACCTGCGGGTGGGACTACAGGCCGACCCTCTTGCGCACGATGCGGTCAATCACTCCCGGGACGAAGAGCCGGGCGTACTGACCCACCTTGCCCGCCACGGTCATGATCTCCTCGCGCTTGCCCTTGCGCGTCGCCTCCAGGATGCGCCGCGCGCACTCCGCGGCGCTCATGGAGCCCGACTCGTCGATGGACGTGTGGCCCAGCGCGGTGCCGTCGGAGCTGAGGGCGCGCTGGCGCACCTCGGTCAGCACGGGCCCGGGGCAGACGAGGGTGATGCGGACGCCAGACGCATGCAGCTCGCCCCGGAGCGACTCGAAGAAGCCGTGGAGGGCGTGCTTGCTGGCGGCGTAGGCGCTGCGGGTGGGCAGGCCGGTCTTGCCGCCCAGGCTGGAGACGACCACGAGGCGCCCCTTGGACTCCTTCAGCGCGGGCAGGGCGTAGCGCGTGCAGTACACGGCGCCCATGAAGTTGGTCTGCATCAAGGTGTTGAAGATGGAGAGGTCTCGGATGTCCTCGAAGCGGGAGTACATGGAGATGCCGGCGTTGAGGATGGCGAGGTCGAGCCCGCCACCGAACTTCACCGCTTGCTCCATCAGGGCGCGGCAGTCCTCCTCGCGAGAGACATCCGCGCGAACGGCCAGCGCCGCGGCTCCGGCTTTCTGACAGGCGTTGGCGACCTCTTGCAGCCGCTCCAGGTTCCGGGCGGCGAGTGTGAGTCTGGCTTTCTTCGCGGCGAGCTGCGTGGCCAGCTCGGCGCCAATTCCGCTGGAGGCTCCGGTGATGACCACGCGTTTGCCTTCAAAGAAATCCATGGCGCGAGCGTAGCCTCGGCGGCGACGGGGGAAAGGAATGCCTCGGGTTCGAGCCAGTGTCAGGCATTGCCATCGTCCGGGAGGGCAGGTCGTTCAAAAGGGCGCAGTTCCCGGGAGAAGTGCTGCCATTCGCGGTGCAACTGCTCCACGAACTTCTCCACGCTGGGCTCCGCGAGGGCGGCGATCTCCCGGGCGCGCTTGAGGGACCAGGGGGGGACCGAGATGTCATCCGAGGTGTAGACGAAGTCCGCCATGGCGGTCTCCGCGCGCGCGCTTTGGTTGAGCAGGGTGAAGAGGCCGCGAATGAGGTCTCGCGTGCGGGCGATGGGGTTGAGTCCGGCGAGGAACCTCCCGAGTGCTCCTGGGATCCAGGGGTGCTCGGGCGGGAGGACCATGGGCATGGGGATGACGTTCGCGCCGATGTTGAGCCCCACGCCTTCGCCCACGAGGAGGCTGCACGGGATGTTGTTCACGAAGGCGCCATCGACGTGGCGCAAGCCGTTGATCATCGTGGGGGGATAGCGGAGGGGAAAGCTCGCGCTCAGCCGCACCGCCATGCCCAGCGGTCCCTTGCGGCAGACGAGCATCGTGCCGTTGGACACGTTGGTGGAGACGGTGAGGAGGGGAATCTCCAGGGACTGAAGCTCGTGGGGCCCCAGCTCCGAGTCCATGTAGCGGCTGATGGCCGCGCCCGTGAAGTATCCCAGCAGCGTGGCGCGGTCGAGTCGGCCCGCGCTCTCCAGGGCGTGTTCGAGTCCGTCCACGCCCTCCACGCAGTAGAAGGCCGCCATCATCGAACCCATGCTCGTGCCCGCCAGGATGTCGATGGGAATGCCCAGGGCCAGGACCCGCCGCAGCAGCGTGACGTGGGCGTAGCACCAGCCCGCGCCACCTCCGAGCGCGAAGCCGACCCTGCGGCCCGTGAGGGCTCGGCCCCAGCGGCAGAACGTCGCCTGCTGCGCGGCATCCAGGTCCGCGTAACGCAGGCCCCCTGGCGGATGGGTCGCGAGCCGGGCGAGGTCGAGCTTCACGCGGAGCGCCCCTGGAGGGAGCCCGAGGATGGGGGTGCCATCCAGGAGCGCGGCCAGAAGCACGGTGGCTCCCGAGAGTTCCGGTGGCGTGCGCACGGCTCCGGGGCGACGTGAGAGATACAGCAGCCGCGTGACGGCGGGCCCCAGCTCCGCGGGCGCCTGTGCGCCCAGCGCCGAGGCGTCCACGAAGATGAGGTCGAACACCGCGGGGTGTTCATCGCGGACCTGTCGGAGCACCCGTGCGGCCTCTTGTCCATCCGCGACCTGCGCGTGCAGATGCGCGACCTGTCCAGGGACGGCGGTCGCGCGTGAGCGTGGGGGGAGCGGCGCTGTTCCTGGTGGCACGAGTGTCAGGTGCAGCACGCGGTCGTGATGTTGCGTGGCCACGGTGTCCGCCAGCAGGGCGCTCAGGGTGGACAGGGGGGCGTCCGAGACGTCGCTCTGGAGCAGGACCACGTCCCCGCGCGCACGCGAGGGCGGATGCACACCCGGCAGCCTCCCGAGTGTCACGGGGATGGGGTGGAGCGAGCCTGGGAAGGGCTCGGCGGTGCTCCCCACGCTGGGGAGGAAGGCGAGGCGCGTGGGGTGCGTCACGGAGAGGCGGACCGGAGCGCCTGGGGGCACCTCCCCAGGCTCGGCCCAGAACACCGCGCCGCGGGTCAGCTCCGTGGTCTGCTCCGCGGGTGCGCGGGGCGGGGCGGGGGGCACGAGGTGGGGCTGCTCGGGAGGATGGACTCCGGGTTCCCACCAGGCGCGCAGCGTGCCGGCGAGGACGATGTACCAGCCTCGGCCCGTGAGGCTCCCGCCGCGACCGACGAGCTCCTCACCCTCGGCGCAGACCCGCACCACCGCGCTGTCCATTCGCTCGGCCCAGTACTCTGCTGCGCCGTGGGCCGGGCCGCTTCGCCGCGTGGAGGCGAGTGCGAAGACGCGCTGGCGACGCAACGCACGGAGGTCCAACACCGCTGCTTCGAGCGCGGGCACGCGCGCCACCATGCGCGCATACGCTTCGCGGCGGATGCGCAGCACCGTGGTGGGGACGAGGACCTTGGGGGCGCATCCTGGCGACCAGGGCTCTCCGGTGAGGTTCTCCTCGCCCCACGCCATCCCAGGGAGGAGGCGCTGCTGCACGCGATATCCGTCCGCCGCCGCGACCTCCAGATAGACCGCTTCGCCGGAGAGCAGTACGTGGAGCCCCGCGCTGGCCGCGTCCTCTCCCAGGTGGGTGCCTGGGGCGAAGCAGAGCCGCTCCAGGTCTTCGCTCAGGGCCTCGGTCTGCGCGACGGTGAGGAGCGCTTCGCGCAGCGAAGGGAAGCGCGTGAGGCGCAGGTCATCGCGCAAGGCTTCGTCGCGCGAGGCGTTGAGTGTTGGATTGTTCATGGATGCGCTCCCGCGCGAGTCCTTGGGTTGAATGACTCGCAGCGCGCCTCTAGCGTGCTCGCGAGGCCAGCGGCGGGTGGCAATGCCTGCCATTGGCGACGAAAGGGTTTGTCACCATGGCGCAACTGCCCCCGGGGCCACGGTCCGCCACCCTGGCCACGCTCCACTACACGCTGGATGCCTACGGCTACTATTCCAAGTGTTTGGAGAAGTACGGTGACCCGTTCCTGTATCCGTCGCTGTACGGGCCCCTGGTGGTGACGGGCAGCCCCGAAGGCATCCGCTCGATCTTCAGCGCGGACCCGGACACGTTCGAGGTCTTTGGGCGCAAGGCGGTGGAGCCGCTCTTTGGTCCCGCGTCCATCTTCCTGGTCACCGGACAGCGCCACAAGCGCAGCCGCCGGTTGCTCATGCCTCCGCTGCACGGCGCGCGGATGCACAAGTACGGGATGCTGATGATGGAGGCCGCGCTCACGTGCGCGGAGCGCTGGCGCACGGGCGATCCGTTCGTGGCGCGGGAGACGATGCAGGAAGTCTCGATCCAGATCATCCTCCGGGCCGTCTTCGGCGCGAGCCTGGAGCGCTCCGAGCGGCTGCGCGAGGCCATCTTGGAGACGGACCGCACAATCAATCCGCTCATCGTCGTGTTCGAGGCGGTCCGACGGAACTTCGGGGGAATCGGCCCGTGGGCGCGGTTCCAGCGGGCGCTCCAGAAGCTGGACGCCGTCGTCTATGAGGAGATCGCCGAGCGACGGAAGGTGTCCGGGGGCGAGGACATCCTCAGCTTGCTGCTCGCCGCGCGGCACGAGGACGGCACGGGCCTCACCGACGCCGAGGTCCGCGACGAGCTGCTCTCGCTGGTGACGGCGGGCCACGAGACCACCGCCATCGCGTTGTCGTGGGCGCTCTACTGGGTGCACCGCCAGCCCGAGGTGCGCGAGCGCTTGCTCGCGGAGCTGGACGCGCTGCCCGGCGACGCTGCGCCCGATGCCATCGCCGCGCTGCCGTACCTGGATGCGGTGTGCAGCGAAACGCTCCGGCTCTATCCCATCATCCCGGAGGTGACCCGGCTGCTGCGCAAGCCGCTGGTGCTGGGCGGCTACACGGTGCCCGAGGGCATGGGCGTGGGCGCCATCACCGCGCTCGCCCACATGCGAGAGGACACCTATCCCTCGCCCGAGGCGTTCAACCCCGAGCGCTTCCTCGCGCGGACCTACTCGCCGTTCGAGTTCATGCCGTTTGGGGGCGGCGCTCGGCGGTGCATCGGCGTGGCGTTCGCGATGTACGAGATGAAGCTCGTCCTGGCGGCGATCCTGCGTCGCTACGCGCTGCGGCTGGAGACCGATGCTCCGGTCCGCCCCGTGCGGCGCAGTGTGCCCGTGGGGCCTCGCGGTGGCGTCGTCATGCGATTGGAGGGGATGCGAGTCCCCTCGCGCCAGCCCGCCGTCGCGGCGCAGGCGGCGAGCTGAGCGAAGGGCCCGTGAGGGGCGTGAGGGAGGATCCCGGCGCATGGCGCTCGCTCAGACCTGGGCTTGGGTGTCCCGGACGATGAAGGGCGCGGCGTAGCGCGCGAGCGCCATCACGGTCAGCGCGATGTTGACGGTGATGGGGGAGGGGATGACGCTCGCGTCGCAGATCCACAGGTTGTCTGTCCCGTAGACCTTGAGGTGCTCGTCCACGACGCCCAGCGTGTCCTTGGGCGCGATGACGTTGCCTCCTTGCATGTGCGCCGACTCGACGGGGATGAAGTCCGCCGCGCCCATGCCGGCCAGGTACATGTCGATGTCCTCGGGGCGCCGGATGGAGAGCGCGTCGAAGCGGCGATTGAAGACCTCCTCGGCGCCCACGGCGAACATCGCTTGGGCGGAGAGCTTCATGCCGGTGGCGAGCCGGCGCCAGTCCTCGTCGATGAGCGTGAAGTCGATGGCGAAGCCGCTGTCACCCAGGAGGCTCTTCTTGATCTGCCCGTAGGTGAGGCTCGACAGCACGGGGATGGCCGCGACCATGTTGTTGCTGCGGGAGATGAGGCGGTTGAACGCGTTGCCCCACTGCGGCGCCATCATCCCCACGGCCGCGGGCGGGGCGAACCCCGTCTCGATGACCATGCGCTCCTCGGGGACCTCGATGGCGAAGCCCGCTTGCTGCCCGGCGAAGGCGTTCAGCTCCTGCGGGAAGACGCCGATGACGGCCGTGCCCAGGTTGACGCTGAAGCGCTTGCCCACCGTGCGCACGCCAGGGACCACGCCGGTGAAGCCGCTGCGCCACAGCAGCTTGGACGAGGCGTAGGCGCCCGGCGCGAGGATGAACCGGTCGGCTTCAATCTTCACCTTCTCGCCAGCCTCGGTGATGACCGTGACGGTCTTCACGCGGTGGCGCAGCTGTCCTTTCTCCTCGAACTCGATGGAGTCCACCTTGGCGTCGGGGACGAGCAGCCCGCCGTTGCGCACGAAGGTAGGGAGGATCTCCACCATCATCGATTGCTTGGCGTCGTACTGGCAGCCGAGGTTGCAGCGCCCGCAGCCGATGCACTTCACGACATTCAGTGGCGCGCGGACGATGTTGTCCTTCAGGCCAATCTTCTCGAAGCCGTCCCGGAGCACGTGGGAGGCTCGGGTGACGACGCGGTCATCCACCGGGGCGACGTGGATGAGCTTCTCCAGGTCGTCGTACGCCTTGTTGAGCGCGTGCCAGTCCAGCTTGACGCCCAAGGCCTCCCAGCGCGCGACCAGGTTCTGATCCCACCAGTAGCCCACGGGGCGGAACGCGAGCGAGTTGTTCACCAGCGTCGAGCCGCCCACGCCGCGTCCCTGGCGGAACGTGAACATCTGGTCCTCGGACAGCGTGATGGCGGCGTTCATGTAGTTGACCGCCACGGCATCGAGGAGCCGGGTGGAGAACTCATTGCCGGTCGTCAGGGGCCCGCCTTCCAGGAGGATGATGCGGGCGTCGGGGTCGTGCTCCTGGATGGACAGGGCGGCCACGGAGCCTCCCGCCCCCGAGCCGACGATGCAGTACGTGCGCTTGCCCGCGGGCTTCTTGGCCACCTCCTGCGGCGTCCGGCGTGAGCGGATGAGCAGCTCGCCCGCGGCCGTGAGGGGCGGGTTGGCCAGGTCCGGGCCGGAGGGCGGGGCGAAGTCGTGCTGCTGATAGGGCTTGTAGCCGAGGGCCTGCCAGATGGCGTCCGAGTCGAGGTAGGCCGCGCCGATGACGCCCTTGAGGATGGTGAGGGTGACGATGGTCTTCACCATGTCGTCCTCCTGCTCCGGGGCCTCGTGGACGAGCCGGCGGAACATGGCGTCCACGAACTCGACTCGCTGCTTCCTCGACTTCGCGAGGAACGACGCGCGCAGGAAGTTGCTCTTGATGCCGTACCAGAGTTTCACCAGTCCACGCGCGATGCTGCCGCTGGGCAGCGGCATGGGCGGGACCGCGAGCGGGATGGTGGCCACGGTGGCGATAAGCTGCACATAGACAGTCCGGCTGACTGTCTTGAGCAGCTTGTCGAGGGCGTCCACGATGGCGGTTCCATCGGGCTGGAACGGGCCGGGCTCGTCGCCCAGAAGGGCCACGGAGAAGGCGATCAGGAAGCGGCGGTTGGCCTTCCAGTACAGCCACAGCAGTGCGTCGAACAGCTTCGCGAGCATCGTGCACCTCCTCTGTCGGACGGCACGCCTGAGCCTGCCGTCACGTCGCGTGTCGGAAGACCTTCCGCTTGTTGAAGAGAAAGACGACCAGATCGATCCCGACGCCAATGAGCCACTGGATGGTCGGCGCCAGGAGCTCGTTGCGCAGCAGGCCCTCCTGCTCCAGGAACATCGTCACGAGGTCCGTGGCGTACTGGCGCTTCTGCTGGCCGGAGAGTCGGGTGAAGCGCTCCGCCTCGCGCGAGCCCACGGAGATGAGTTCGACGAAGCCGACGAGTCGCTGGCGGTTCGTCCCCACCCAGCGGAGCATCTCGCCCAGCCCTCGCGTGAGGACCTGCGGCTCCAGCATCTTCTCCTGTTGGATCTTCAGCACCATGGCCGCGGCCGTGGGTGACAAGGGCGCCCGTCGCAAGACCCAGGCGCGCGCCACCGTGGTGAGCCCCTTGTCGAGCCATCGCAGCGGCGCGGCGAGCACGCGAAGGATGCGGCGAGGGAGGCTCAGCTCGACGACCTGACCCTCCGTCCACATCTCGTTGCGGTTGAGGAGCATCACCACCGAGTCGATGGCCCAGTTCGTGGCCGTCTCGACGATGAGCGCTTGAAGGAATCCCGGCGCGCCGGGCACGAGCGGCACGTCGATGAGCAGGTGGATGAGCGCGGACTTCACGTCCTGCGCCTTCTTGGTTCCCTGGCCCGGCCCCGAGCCGTACCGGCGCTCCGCGTCCTGCACCAGACTCTCGACGCAATCCACCCAGACGAGGACCGCGGGCCCCAGGTCCGTGCTGAGCCTGCGCAGCACGCCCAGCGCTTCCTCGAGCGTCTCGAGGCCGTGCGGCCCCACCACGTCGTCGTAGGCGCGGCGCAGCCGCCACAGGGTGTGGCGCATGGACTGCTGTCGTCGCGACGACTGCTCGCTGCCCTCGGACAGCCGCCGCCTCGCGCCGGGGAGCGCGAGCAGCAGCAGGGCCTGGGTTCCGCTCACCATGGCCTGGAAGAAGCCCAGCACGGGCTGCCACAAGGCGGCGATGGCGAACCCGGAGCCCCGGCTCATGGCAGGCGCCTCCACTGCACGGCGAGCACCACCCAGCTCAGCCCCAGCAGCGCGGCGAGTCCGCCGCGCACCGGGAGCTGGTCCACCCACGGGAGGCGCTCCGCGCCCACGAGCAGCAACGACAGCCCGACTTGAATCAAGGCCAGGACGACGAGCCGGGCCCGGCCGTTCTCCTCGCGTCGATCCTTGAGCGATGTGGAGGTCCGCACGCGCAACCACAGTCGCTCGTCCGCGAGGTCTCCCAGGAGTTGGTGAATCTGCGCGGGGCTGTCCTTCAGCAGCGCGACGAGATCCGTCAGGAGCAACTGGACCTGCTCCTTGTCCGGGACGACGCGCATCTCCGCGCGCTGCATCTTGACGAAGAAGCGCTTGCCCACGACGCGCAGGTTCGTGCGGCTGCCCAGGCGGTTCGCCACCGTCTCGGCGGTGAGCAGCGAGCGATACATGGACAGCAGCGTGGGCGGGATGCGCAGGTGATTGCGCCTCGCGGCGGACAGGACATCCACCATGTACTGGCCGACGGGGGAGCGGCCGCTCTCCGGGGCGCGGGCCATGCCGTCTCGCTGGCTGATCCACCCGCGGGTGGCCTCGGCGAAGTCCGCGTGGAAGGCGTCCAGGTCCGTGTCATCGCTGGGGATGAGCAGCTCGGTCAGGGCTCGGTACATCGCCTCCTGACGCCCGGTGTAGATGGCGGTCAGGTAGCGGGCCATGCCGGCGCGGAACCCATCATCGAGCGTGCTGACCAGCCCGAAGTCGACGAAGCCCACCTGATTCCCGGGCAGCGCGATGAGGTTGCCGGGGTGCGTGTCCGCGTGGAAGAGACGGTCCTGGAAGATCTGCGCCAGCACCGCCCAGAGCAGGTTGCGCGCGAGTCGGTTTGGATCCAGTCCGAGGTCGTGGATCCGCTCGGGCCGACCCTGGCGGAGCTCATGCAGCAGCTCCGTGAAGGGCACGCCCGCGAGGTACCCGCTGGTGACGACGCGCTCACCGGACAGCTCGGGGAAGGGGCGCGGGATGCGCCACTCGGTGTGGTCCATCGCCAGCGTGTACATGCGCTCCAGGTTCCGCAGCTCCAAGCGCAGGTCCAGCTCCTGGTTCAGCCAGCCCTCCAACTCCTCCAGCACCAGGCGCGGCGGAACGGAGAATGAGGCGCCCGTGGCCTCCAGGATGGACGTGAGCAGCCGCACCCGGCGCAAGTCCTCACGGACCCGGCGCGGCATGTCCTCGCGCTGCACCTTCACGATGACCGACGCGCCGTCATGTGTGCGCGCCACATGGGCCTGGGAGAGCGAGGCCGCGGCGATGGGGCGCGAGTCGATAGTGGCGAAGAGCGCCTCGGGAGGCCGGCCCAGGTCCTCGGTGATGATGCGGCGCGCGACCTCCCACGGGAAGGGCGCGGCCCGGTCCGACAGGTTCATCAGCTCATCGCAGTACGCCTGCGGGATGAGGTCCGGCCGCAGTGCCAGGAATTGGCCCAGCTTCACGAAGGTTGGCCCTAGCTCCTCCAATGCCTGTCGGACCGCGACCGGGTCCTTGCGCTTGAGCGGGAAGAGGGAGAGCAAGGACATTCACGAACCTGTCATGATGGGCGAGGGGAGGCGCGGGGTGTCCAATGCCTGACACACCACGAACTGCACGCTCCGGGCGTCGCGCCTGGAGTGACGTCTGGGCGGACGTCCGGCTCGACGTGTCCCGCGTGTTCCTCCTGTGGGGCCTGTTGGTGCGGCAGGGCTTCCGGGTGCTCGTGCTGCGCGCGACGGGCCGAGGCTCTCCGCAGGAGCTCGCGGTGGGGCTGCGCCGCTCGCTGGAGGGCATGGGGCTGACATACGTGAAGCTGGGGCAGTACCTGTCGCTGCGCATGGACCTGCTGCCCCGCGAGGCGTGCGTCGAGCTGGGCAAGCTGTTCGAGCGCGCCCGGCCCATGCCCCCCGAGGCCGTGCGCCGGCGCGTGGAGGAGGAGCTGGGCGGTCCCTTGGAGCGCATCTTCCCGGAGTTCGAGATGGAGCCGCTGGGCTCCGCGTCCATCGCCCAGGTGCATCGAGCGCGTACCGCCGCGGGCGAGGTGGTGGCGGTGAAGCTCCAGCGGTTCGACCTGGAGCGCACGTTCCGCTCGGACATGCGGCTGTTTCGCGCGCTGACGCGGTTCGTGGATCGGCACCGGTTGCTGGGCGCCATTCCGGTGACCGAGACGCTGGAGCAGTTCGCCCTGTTCACCTTGCGCGAGCTGGACTTCTTCGCGGAGGCGCGCATCGCCGAGACGGTGCGCCACGACGTGGGCGATCGGCTGGTGGTGCCGCGCGTGGACTGGGCCTTGAGCACGCAGCGGCTGCTGACCATGGAGTTCGTGCGGGGCGTGAGCCTTCAGAAGATCTTCGACCTCTACGACGCCGGGCGAAGTGACGAGGTCGAGAAGCTCCTGCCTGGGGTGGACCTGCGGGCCGCCGTGCTGCGCATCGCCGATGCCTGCCTCTTCCAGCTCTTCTCCACGGGGCGCTTCCACGGCGACCCGCATCCAGGGAACCTGCTCATCCGTCCGGATGGCGCTCCGGTGCTCATCGACTTCGGCATCTACGGGATGCTCACGCGCACGCGGCGCGAGGAGCTGTGCGACTACATGGAGGCCATCGCCATGGGGCGCTTCGCGCGAGCCGCCCGGGTGCATGATCGACTGTCCGTTCCCACGGACGAGACCGACGTCGCCAGCTACCACCGCGACTTCGCCGACATCATGTCCCGCTGGTACTCGCGGGCGAAGTCCCCCGACGCGCCCGCCGAGGAGCGGCACCTGGGCAGCGCCATCGGGGAGATCACCGAGCTTCAGCGGCGCTACCACGTGCGCATGGAGCCGGATCAGCTCCTCGTGTGGCGGGCCATTGGCCTGTTGGATGCCACGGCGCTGCGGGTGCCAGAGCACGTGGACCTGCTCGCGTTGATGGAGACGTTCTTCCTGCGCACCCGCCCCACGCCGATGGTGCGGCTGCTGCGGCTGGTGGGAGACAAGGGCGTGGCCTCCGCCTCGGTCCAGGAGGGCCTGTCCTGGCCTGGGCAGGCGCGGGCGCTGCTCACGGAAGCGCGGCGCAGTGCCGTCGGGAACGTTCATCAGGAGCGTGCCTCGGGGCGCGTGGCGCGCGGCGTGGCACGGCCCCTCGCGCTCACGGTGTCTGCCCTGGGGCTCGGCATCCTGTCCCTGGGCGCCTGGGGCGGGGGGATGCCCGAGGGGTTCTCCCTCGCGGTCGCGGTGGCGCTCGCCGGGCTTGCCTGGGTCCTGGCGAGTCGCTGAGCGCATGTCGTGGCTCAGACCGTGACCCCGGTGGCTCGCACCAGGGTCGCGATGTCGCGCACCTTGCTGGCCTTGGCCATGTCCGCGCCGCGGAACGTGGTGGCCAGGTGGTCCTCCAGGTAGCCCACGGTCTCCATGAAGGCCAGTGAGCCGATGCCGAGGCTCTGGAGGTCCGTGTCGAGCGTGACCTGCCCGAACTCACTCTCGCGCTCCGGCAGGGTGCTGCGCAGGGCCTCTTGGATGAGGCGGAGGACTTCGTCGTCGCTCATGGCGTATTGCCTCCTCGGCTTCGGCTACTGGAGCTGGTTGCGCAAGTAGAGCTCGCGGACCTGGTGGCGCTTCACCTTGCCGGAGGACGTCTTGGGCAGACCTCCCGGGCCAATGCAGACGACCTCGGCGCGGCGCACGTTCTGGGACAGCCGCACGACGTACTCAATCTGCGCGCTGAGCCCCACGCGATCCGAGCTGCTCGTCTCCGCCACGACGACCAACTCCTCGCCCTCGTCGCCGGGGCGCGAGAAGGCCACGACGTTGCCGCGGCGCACGCCCTCCACTTCGGATACGGCCCACTCGATGACCTGCGGGTGCAGGTTGCGCCCGTTCAGGATGATGAGGTCCTTGGTGCGCCCCGTGACGTAGAGGTGTCCATCGCAGAAGTAGCCCAGGTCTCCGGTGTTGAGCCAACCGGCCTTGAGCGCCTCGCGCGACTGCTCCTCGTTCTGAAAGTAGCCCGCCATGACGGAGGGGCCGCGCACGTGGATGGCGCCCTCCTGGCCATCGGGAAGGGGTTGCCCCTCGCGGTCGAGGATGACGACCTCGTGCTCCGGGAAGGGGACCCCGCAGGACACGTGCTCCAGCGCGGGCGCGTCCGGCTCGGCGAGGCGAGCCTGGCCCGTCTGTTGGAACGCGGAGTCCACCCGGCGCGTGCGGAGCTCCTCGTCGAGCGGCTTCATGGTGACGGCCAGCGTGGACTCGGCCAGCCCGTAGGCGGGCAGCAACGCGCGAGGAGACAGTCGGCTGTGCTCCCCGAGCACGCGCGCGAACTGTCGCAAGGTCCCCGGCGCGATGGGCTCTGCGCCGCAGCCGAAGGCCTTCATGCAGGACAGGTCCCACTGTGCCATCTGCGCGGGCTTGGATTTTCGCAGCGCCAGCGCGTACGCGAAGTTCGGTCCGAACGAGACGGTCCCTCGGTGGCGGTGAATGGTGTCCAGCCACACCGAGGCGTTGCGCACGAAGCGAAGCGTGGGGATGAACACCACGGACACGCCCCAGACCACGGGACCCAGCACGAAGCCGACGAGTCCCATGTCGTGGTACAGCGGCAGCCAGCTCACGCCCTTGTCCACGCCGGGCACCATCCGCAGGCCGTGGCCCATGAAGCCGCGGATGTTCCCCAACAGCGCGCGGTGTGTGACGACGACGCCCTTGGGCGCGGACGTCGAGCCTGACGTGTACTGCAGGAACGCCACGTCATCCGGCTGGATGTCCGGGAAGCGCGGCGGTGACTCCGCGCCGTTCAACGCGTGGCAGCCGAGCACGCGCCCCTTCAGCTCGGGGAGCCAGTCGAGGAACGTCTCCAGCGCGCCCAGGAGTTCATCCGAGGCGACCAGGAATCGCGCGCCCGCGGCCTTGAGGATGGTGGTGGTGGTCCGGGCGTAGTCCTCCAGGTTGTTCAGGTACATGGGCGGATAGACCGGCACGGGGATCACGCCCAGGCGCAGCGCCGCGAGGAACGTCAGGATGAAGTCCTCGGGCAGGATGATGAGCAGGCCCAGGCGATCCCCGCGCTCCAGCCCGAGCCGTTGAAGTCCCGCCGCGAGGAGCGCGGTCCGGCGGTCCAGGTCTGGAAACGCCACGAACGTCTCGTGGCCCTCGAGGTCCTGGAACGTGAAGCCATTCTCGGGATGCAGCACTCCCACGCGCGCGATGGCCTCCGCGAGCGTCCGGTGTGACGGCCATTCCTGGGCATGCATCGCTTCACTCCTCCCGCGGGTTCTTGCGTGATGGATTGCGAAGGAAATGCGAGTGTCTGCTCTAGAGATTCGCGGTGAACCTTGTCAATGCACTGCTGGGCAGGCGTTTGTGCGAAACCGGGCAGTGCTCTTGGGTTGGGTTGTGTCGAGGGTTCGTGGCTGGACTTGGTTGGGATTGACGTGCTACCCCTGCCGCTCGTCTGTCTTTCGGGATGTATGCGCTGGGAGGCGTTCCGACGTGGCGAGGACCCACTTCCGCACTTGCCCCTTGTGCGAGGCCATGTGTGGCATCGCCTTGAAGTGTGAAGAGGGTTTGATTACTGACATTCGTGGGGATCCGGACGATCCGCTCAGTCGCGGGTATTTGTGCCCGAAGGCGGTCGCGCTCAAGGACATCCACGAGGACCCGCTTCGACTGCGCCAGCCGCTGCGACGGGTGGGGGCTCGCTGGGAGCCGGTGGGCTGGGACGAGGCGCTCGACGAAGTCGCGGAGCGGCTGCACGCCGTGCGCCGCGAGCACGGCGCGGACAGCGTGGCCTACTACCAAGGCAATCCGCATGTGCACAATCACGGCGCGTTGCTCATGGCCATGGAGTTCACGCGGAGCCTGGGGTCGCGCTCCCGCTTCTCCACCGCGTCCATGGACCACCTGCCGCACCTGCTCACCGCGTACCAGATGTTCGGGCATCAGCTGTTGATGCCGGTGCCGGACCTGGATCGCACCGACCTGCTCGTGGTGTTGGGCGGCAATCCGGCGGTCTCCAACGGCAGCTTGATGACGGCGCCGGACATGACCCGCCGACTCAAGGCGCTGCGGCAGCGGGGCGGCCGGGTCGTGGTCATCGATCCGCGACGCACGCGCACCGCGGAGCTGGGAGATACCCATCACTTCATTCGCCCCGGCACGGATCCGCTGTTGCTACTCGCGCTCATCCAGACCCTGTTTCACGAGGGCAAGGTGGCGCTGGGCCGCCTGGCGGACTTCACGGATGGGGTCGAGGTGCTGCGTGAAGTCTCGGCGTCCTACAACCCCGAGCGGGTCGCGGCGCAGGTGGGGATCTCCGCCGAGGACATCCGCGCGCTCGCGCTCGACCTCGCGGCGGCGCCCACCGCGGTCGTCTATGGCCGGCTGGGGGTGTGCACGCAGGAGTTCGGGACGCTGAATTGCTGGCTCATCAATGCGATCAACGTGCTCACCGGCAATCTGGATCGTCTGGGCGGCGCCGCGTTCACCCGGCCCGCGGTGGACACCGTGGCCGTGGGCAAGTGGATGGGGCAGCAGGGCGAGCTGGGAGGGTGGTCCAGCCGCGTGCGCGGGCTGCCCGCGTTCACCGGCGAGCTGCCCGTGGCCACGCTCGCGGAGGAACTCGACACGCCGGGCGAGGGGCGCCTCCGCGCGTTGGTGTGCGCCGCGGGCAACCCTGTGCTCACCGCGCCCAATGGCGGGCGGCTCGCGCGTGCCCTGGATGGGCTCGACTTCATGGTGGCCATCGACTTCTACGTGAACGAGACGGCCCGCCACGCGCACTTCGTGCTGCCCCCCACCTTCGCGCTGGAGCGCGACCACTACGACGTGGCGATGCACATGATGTCGGTGCGCAACACCACGCGCTACTGCCCGCCCATGGTCCCCGCGGGGCCGGAGGCTCGGCACGACTGGGAGATCTACCTGGATCTGGCGATTCGTCTGGACGCGCTCCGGGGCGGTCCCATCGGGTGGCTCGGCGTGCTCCGGGGGCGGCTCCTGCGTTGGTTCACGCCCACGCGGCTCATTGATCTGTTCCTGCGGATTGGACCCTATGGGCGCCGCTCGCCGCTGGGACGCGGGCTGTCGTTGGCGGCCTTGCGCGAGCAAGCACATGCCGTTGACCTGGGGCCGTTGGAGCCGTGTCTCCCAAGGCGCCTGTACACGCGGGGCAAGCGCTTGCAGTTGGCGCCGCCGCTCCTGGTGGCGGACCTGAAGCGGCTGTCCGAGCGCTTCACCGCGCAGGGCGCGACGGCCGCGGCTCCGGAGCTGGTGCTCATCGGGCGGCGGCAGCTGCGCACGAACAACTCCTGGATGCACCACGTCCCGCGGCTCACCAAGGGCCCGGACACCTGCACGCTGCTGATGCACCCCGAGGACGCGCGTCGGCTGTCGCTCCGAGAGGGGCAGGCGGTGGCGGTGTGCTCGCGCGTGGGCCGTGTCACGGCGCCGCTGGAGATCACGGACGCCATCATGCCCGGCGTGGTGAGCCTGCCGCATGGCTTCGGGCAACACGCGGGGGACGCCGCGCCGGGAATGCCGGCGGTCACCCATCCCGGCGTGAGCCTCAACGATTTGACGGACGACGCGCGCGTGGACGCGCTGTCGGGGACCATCGCGTTCTCGGGCGTGCCGGTGACGGTGGTCGCGGCGGAGGCCGAGGTCTCCGCGACGGGATGACCCCACGCTGGACGTGGGGGTGACACGGCCGGGCGCCCGGGGTCGTCAAGCAGGTCGGGCCTTCAACCCGCGGTCTGAATGGGAGGGGATAGGAACCATGGGCAGCTTCCTGAACCTGGATGGCCTTGCGCTCAATGCGGAGCAAGGGAAGTGGAAGCGCAGAGCGGAAGGCGTCGCTCGAGAGATCCTCCGGGCGCACGCCGCTCGGGTCGATCAGGATGCTTCGTTTCCGCGCGAGAGCATCCGCGCGCTCGGCGAAGCGGGCATCCTCGGCATGGGCCTGCCCAAGGAGTGGGGTGGCGGTGGGCAGAACATCTTCACGTCCATCATCGTGACCGAGCAGCTCGCCAAGGCCTGCGCGGCGACGGCGATGTGCTTCCACATGCACCAGTCCACCTTGCCGCTGCTCATCGCCACGGCGACCCCCGAGCAGGTGGAGACCTTCCTGAAGCCCGTCGCGATGGGCAAGGCGCTCGGGGCGTATGCCATGAGCGAGCCGGGCTCGGGCAACCGCATCTGGCACATGGACAGCCACGCGGAGCGCGAAGGCGACGAGTACGTCATCGACTCGTACAAGTCGTTCTGCACGAGCGCGGGGAGCGCGGACTTCTATCTGCTTCCGGTTCGCTCCGGGCCTGGGCTCAAGCCCAATGACCTGAGCCTCTTCTTCGTCCCCGGCGACACGCCGAACATCAAGCCGGTGGGCGTCTGGGATGGGATGGGCCTGCGCGGCAATGGCAGCCGGCCGATCCACTTCGACCGTTGCCGCGTCCACAAGAAGTACATGATGGGGGCGGAGAAGACGGGCCTGTCGTTCATGATGGCCTACTCGCTGCCCATCTACCTGTGCGGCATGGCGGCCTGCTACGTGGGCATCGCCCAGGCGGCGTACGAGGCGGCCGTGGACCACGTGAAGAAGCGCGTGCACACGGACACCAACAAGAGCCTCGCCCACGTGGAGACGGTGCAGCGGCTCATCGCGGAGATGCGCGTGTCCATCGACGTGGTCCGCTCGACGGTGCTGCGCATTTCCCAGATGGCGGATAACGCCGTGGTGCTCTTCAACGAGTTCAAGTCCACGGACCTCCTGGACGAGGTCATGCGCGACAACCCGGACGACCCGTTCTTCATCGAGGTGGCGACGCTCAAGCCGGCCGCCTGTGAGATGGCCATCGAGGTGACGAGCAAGGCCATGCAGGTCTGCGGCGGCGCGGCCTACAAGCGCGGGCACATCGTGGAGCGCGCGTATCGCGATGGCCGAGCGGGCTCGGTGATGGGCCCCTCGGACGACACGACGAAGATTGTCATTGGCACGCAGATCCTCGGGTTGCCCCAGCCCTGGGTGTGAGGCGCGAGCGGAGCTGACACGAGCGGCGGGGCCGTCCAACCAATCCACCCAAGGGGTGCAAGCCGATGTGGAACACGAACGCAACCACGACGGGGCTGAGCGAGGTCCTTCAGGACTTCCAGGCTCGATTCAATGACAACCCACGTGCGAAGAAGCTGGTGACGGGCTGGGACAGGTCCGTGCTGCTCGACGCGTCCAATACGGGCAACAAGTTCGTGCTGGCCGTGCAGGACCACGCGCTGCGGGAGGTCCGGAAGGTGGCGGACTTCGACGAGGACGCGGAGAACCTGGTGCACCTGCAAGGAGACGAGAGCGTGCTGACGGAGATCTTCTCCGGACGCTACAACCCGGCGACGGCGCTGGTGGATGGGGCCATCTCCATCTTCTCGTCGGACCGCGACAAGGTGAAGCTCGAGGCGCTGGCGATGATTCTCTGGCGGCTGGGCTGAGCGCGCACGCGTCCGGGGGGCGGATGAAAGCCAGAACAGAGTTCCTCTTCTACGTCTCGGTGGGCGTCGGAATGGCCCTGGCCACCAGCAGCTTCACGGTGGTGTCGGGGCTGTTCCAAATCCTCACCAGCCCGTGGGTGTTGCAGCTCGCGGTGCTGCTGGCCGGGGTGTTCTGCGCGGTCATCGCGCTGTCCATCGCGGAGCTGGCCAGCATGTTCCCCTCGGCGCCTGGGGTCCGCACGTATCTCAAGGCGGCGTTCGGGCCCCGCTTCTCGCTGGTGCTCGTCTATCTGTACCTCATCTTCACCGTGCTGATGGCGGGCGTGGAGGGGTACATGTTCGCGCTCGTGTTCAAGGCGGCCTTTCCCAGCGTCCCGCCCACGCTCACGGCGCTGGTGTTGATGGGTGGGGTCATCGCCATCAACGGGGTGGGCCTGGAGCTGCCGAGAGATCTCCAGATGGCGACCACGTACGCGAGCGTGCTGTTGCTGCTCGGCGCGTCCGCGTATGGCTTCATCGTGGCGCCCGCGCCCCTGGGGACGGTGGTGACGCTATCGGAGGGCGTCAGCCAGCTCCCGCAGCTTCCCGCGGCGGTGGGCATGGCCATCTTCCTGTACATGGGCTTTGAGTGGGCCGCCCCCGTGGGGATCAAACCCAAGGCCTACGAGCGGAAGATCCCCATCTCCCTGCCGGTGTGCGTGGCGGTGCTGTCCGCCATCTACATCCTGTTCGTGCTGGCCCTGCCGCTGCACGTGGACCGGGCCACGGTGGCCGGCAGCTCCGTGCCGCATGTCCTGTACTTCGAGGCGATGTTCGGACGGGCGGGGACCTACGTGGCGTTGGTTCTCTCCTTCGGGGCGGTGGTCTCCACGTTCAACGCCGGCATCATGGGAGGCTCGCGGCTCGTCTTCATGCTCGCGCGTGAAGGACTGCTGCCCGCGTGGTGCGGGGCGACCTCGGCGAAGACGGGCGCACCCATCGGCGGCGTGCTGTCACTGGGGGGCGTGGCGTGCGTGTCCGCGCTCGTGGTGTCCCATTACGAGCTGCAACTCGTCCTGGCCCTCATCAGCGCGACCATCATGTGCGTCATCTACGCGGCGTTCATGGCGGCGGCCCTGTCCTTGCGCAAGTCGAGACCTCAGGCCCGGCGCAGCTACCGCACCCCCGTCTTCCCGTGGCTGCAATGGGCGGTGGCGCTCGTGCTGCCGTGTCTGGGGTTGGGGACCTTGTTCTCCGTTCCCGAGCAGGGCTTGCGCCCCGTGTTCTGGATGCTGGGCTGTCTGGTGACGGCGCTGGTCTCGACCGAGTGGTCGCTGCGGTTCGTGGCGGTGAAGGAGCAGCGCGGCTCCTCGGCGCTCGCGCCGTAGCGTCTGGCTTCAGGCGGGCTTCAAGTCGAACTGGAAGCCATGCAGCCGGGCCAGCTCTCCCAGGTGGCGGATGTTCTCCGCCACCAACGTGCCCTGGGAGCCGTACTCGCGCTGTCCGCTGAAGCCCAGGAGCAGGGTCTCCGCCAGACAGCCGAAGACCTCTCCAGGGCCCAGTCGCGCGCCGGGGATGCGCAGGTCCTCTCCGTGCGGTGTGCGCACCAGGCCGCCGCGCAGCACGAGGGCCTGCGGGCGCTGCTGCTTCACCGAGGCGTCGACGTCCTGGGGAACCGCGATGTCGCAGAGGACGGCCGGCGCGTCCGTGACGTGCGCGGGGAGGATGACGGGCCGCGCGGCGTTGGTCGCGGAGACGATGAGCTGGCAGCCCCGGAGCAGGGTGTCCTGCTCGGTGGCGATGCGGATGGGGGCCCGCTCACCGAGTTCCTCCAAGAGCCCTCGGCGGAGGACTTCGCCCACGTTGACCGGCAGCGCGTGCGGGTTCGCGAGGAGAGAGCGGCCCAGCAGGGACGTGGACACCGTGGCGGCGAGCCCCGTGGCGGGGCCTCCGCGCAGGAGCCGACGCAGCTCCGAGGCGTAGATGGCGGCGGCCACTGGCTCCAGGTAGCGCTGCGCACCCGGTCGGCCGAAGAGGATGAGCTCGCCCACGCTCTCCGCGGCGATCTCGCCCATGGCGGCGCCGATGTTTCCGGTGGCGCCCACGATGCCCAGCCGCGCGCGCTCGATGGGGATGTGTTGTTGGCGCGCCGCGCGAAACAGCGCGTCCAGCGCCGCGGCCACCGTGAGGCTGTTTCCGCTGGTGAGGACCAGCTCGTCCTCGACGAGCGCTCGGCAGTTGTCCGTCACGATGGAGGTGTGGCCCCCGAAGCCCACCACGACGCAGCCCTCGCGGCGTGCCAGCTCGACGCCTCGACGGACCGACTCCAGGGCCCAAGCCTCACCCGCGCGCAGGGCCTCCATGGCCTGCGCGGAGGTGAAGGGGATCCCGATGACCGTGAGGTCCACCGCGCGCCCTTGCGCGGACTGCACCTGGGCGCGGCTGACCACGAAGGGCTCGATGAGGCCCTTCATGCGCGAGAGGAACCGCGCGCAGCCCTCATCGCTCGCGTGCGCGAGGCGGGGCTCCCAGGCGCGCAGGTCCGTGGGCTCGGAGAAGTGGATGAGGAAGGCCACCCGGGTCGGCTTGCGCGTGCGCCGTGGATCCACCGGCGGAGGGGAGGTTGGCAGGGGGGGCTCGGCGCGAGGTGACTCCGGAGCGGGCTCGGCGCCCGCGTCGAGCAGATGCCCCGTGAGGCGCCCCACGTCACCGTCGCGCAGCAGGACGAGCACCTGTTCGAGCGCGCGGAGGAATCGCTCCAATGACGCGGGCGCGATGTACGCGGAGGGCTCCAACCGGATGGTGCCGTGCGCGGCGAGCGTGGGGGCGACGCGGATGCCGTGCTGGCGCAGGAGGTAGCCCGAGATGACGTAGCCCAGGAGTCCTTGCTCGGAGAGCACGCGCAGCAGGGCGGACGGTGACTCCCTGGGCGGGGCCAATTCCAGGCCGATCATCAGGCCCACGCCGCGCACGTCGCGGAGCTGTTGGGGGAAGCGGGCCTGCAACGCGCGCAGGGACTCGAGGAAGCCCTGGCCCGTCTCGCGGCAGCGGCGCAGGAGGGCCCCGTCGTCGCGGGCCAGCACGTCCAGGGTCTTCAGCGCGAGCGTGCTCGCGTAGTCGTCGTCCGCGAAGGTGGAGGAGTGCAGGTAGCCGAACTCGGGGATGTAGCGAGACTCCTCCACCAACAGCGCGGAGATCTTCGCGAGCCCGCCGCCCAGCGCCTTCGAGAAGAGGTAGTAGTCGCCAGCGACACCCGAGGGCTCGGAGCCCAGGAACGTGCCGGTGCGCCCCAGGCCGCACTGAATCTCATCCAAGACGAGGGGGAAGCCGCCCGCGTCCGCCATGGCGCGCAGGGCCGTGAGGAACTCCGACGTCATGACGCGGATGCCGCCTTCGCCTTGCACGGCCTCAACGAAGCAGGCGCAGACGTTGACGAGCTGGGCCTCCAGCACGCGCACCTCGCCCTCGCACGTCACCTCCAGCTCCAGGTACTCCACGCGGGCACGCTCGGCCTCTTGAGCGGGGCGTTGCGTGTCGCCGGGCGGGAGGAAGACGACGGGGGAGATGTCGCTGGGGCTCCAGGGGACGCGGAACTCGGGGTTGTGCGTGAGGCTCAGGGCGCCGAGCGTCTTGCCGTGGAACCCGCCCTCCACCGCGAGCACGCGAGGCGCGGCGGACAACGCCTGGGCCGCGCGTTGGAGCAGCGCTGCTTCCAGGTCGTCCAGCGTGGCGAGCGGGCGCTCTCCCAGCTTGCGCGAGGCCTGGGTGAAGACCTCCTCGCCGAGTCGAGCGTCTCCCGCGCGCAGCCGCAGCCGCAGCCGGCGGAACTGCTCGCGCAGCCGCTCCACGATGCTGGCCTTGCGCTGTAGCAGCTCCAGGCTCGCGTGCTTGAGCGCTGCCTCCACCACCTCGGTGCCGGTGCTGGCGAAGGTGGCGACATATGTGCGCCCCGTCACGCGGCCCACGCGCTCCGACAGGGTCGCGGCGAGTCTCGCGGCTCGGGGCCGCAGGCTGGCTTGCGCGCTGAACGGACGCTGCTCGCGCAGGAGCTGGTGCGCGGCGTCGAGCAGCTCTGGGTGGTTGTGCCCCAGCAGCGACGTGCCGTAGCCCCCGAGCAGATCGAGGATCCCGACCTCGCGCCCGCTCTCATCCAGGGCGTAGAGGAAGTCCCCCTCGGCGCGATGAAACGCGAGGTCGAGCCCGGCGGCGGCGAGCAGCCGGTGGAGGTAGGGCTTGAAGTGCCGCGACGCGTCCGGCCACGCGAGATCGTCTGGGTGCATGGGGCCCGTCACCGGGTGGCGGCTGCTTCCACGGGTGCGTTGCGCGCGATGACGCGGTCGATGTGCTCGGCCAGGTCTCGCACGGAGGCAATGGAGCCCATCTCCTCGACGCGAAGCTGGACCTCGAACTCCGACTCGATGGTCGCCATCAAGTCCATGATGCGAATCGAGTCGAGGCCATAGCCGCGCAGCATTCCCTCGCCGCGGATGGACTGGGCATCCACCGCGCAGAGATCGGCGATCATCTGCTTCAGCCGCTGGAGCGTCCGTTCCGCATGCAAGCCGATACCCTCCCAGGCCGTCAGAGGCCGTAGAACGACATCAACGCCTTCTCGAACATGCCCGAGGGCAGGATGGCCTTGGCCGCCACGGACGAGGTCTGGGACAGCCGCCCCACGCGGTATCGCACGCGGAAGGAGCGACCCATCACGAGTCGCAGCACCTGCTGGGCCACGGCGTCCGGAGGGATTCCCGCCTGCTCCTCGCGCTCGATGACCTTCAAGGCCCCTTCGAAGTGCTCCTGATACGTTGAGCCTGGCCCGGTGGCCTGGGCGCGCACGCGATTCTGGGTGATGCGCGTCTGGATGTCTCCGGGCTGGATGAGGACGGCGTGGATGCCGAAGGGCCGGACCTCCTGGCGCAGGGCCTCGGTGAAGCCCTCCAACGCGAACTTGCTGGCGCTGTACAGCCCTTGGAAGGGCAGGCCAATCGCTCCGCCCAGGGAGCTGATGTTCACGATGAGCCCGCCCTGGAGCAGTCTCATGGTGGGCAGGACGGCCTTGCACACGCGCATGACGCCGAAGAAGTTCGTCTCGAATTGCAGACGGGCCTCGTCGAGCGATGTGTCCTCGATGGAGCCCGCGAGTCCGTAGCCCGCGTTGTTCACCACGACATCGATGCGGCCCTCGCGCGAGAGCACCTCGCCCACCGCCTGCGTCACCGAGTCATCCCGCGTGACGTCCAGGGTGAGCAGGGTGCAGCCCTCCGGCGCCGACACCGCCTGCCGAGCGGTGCCGTAGACCTTCAGGCCGTGCGAGGCGAGGAGGGTGGCGCACGCGTGGCCAATGCCGGAGGACGCGCCGGTGATGAGCGCGACCCGAGGTGCCGGGGCCGTCATGGTCGCAGCTCCGCCGGGCGCATCTTCCTCAGGCCCGCGAGGGTGCAGTCGGCGATGTAATCGATGTCGTCGGCCTTCAGCTCCGAGTAGACGGAGAAGCGCAACATGCTGATGCCTCGCGGGATGGCGGGGTAGACGAACACGGAGGAGAGGATGCGCCGCTCGCGAAGCTCGCCGTAGAGCTGGCAGGCCTGTTCGTCCTTGAAGAAGAGGGAGACGATCTGACTGCGCGACGCGCGCGTGTCCACGCCCGCGGCCTCCAGCGTGCGAATGAAGCGGGCCGCCATCTCCAGGCAGTGAGCGGCGCGCTCTGGCTCACGCATGAGCACCTCCAGCGCCGCGGCATGGCCGGCCGCGAGGATGGCCGAGGTGGAGGAGCTGAACAGCACGGGCCGCATGTGTGAGCGCAGGCTGCGCAGCATGTCCGCGCTGCCCGCGACGAGCCCGCCATGACCGCCCAGCGCCTTGCTCAGGCTCACCGTGCGGAAATGCACCCGGTGCGCCAGCCCGAGCTTCACCGCCAACCCGCCGCCCTTGGCGCCGAACATGCCAAAGGAGTGCGCCTCGTCCAGCACGAGGATGCAGTCGTGCCGCTCGCAGATGTCGATATAGCGCGGCAGGTCCGGGAGGCTGCCGTCCGTGCTGTAGAGGGCGTCGATGCAGACGACGCCGGGGCCGTGAATCTTGACGCGCTTCTCCAGGTGCTCCCAGTCGTTGTGCCGGACGATGACCTTCTTCGCCTGCGAGAACCGGATGCCGTCCACCATGGAGGCATGGGCCTCCACGTCGATGTAGACGGGCGTCTCTTCTGCGCAGATGGCCTCCAGGAGCCCCGCGTTGGCGGTCCAGCCCGCGGTGGTCAGGATGATGTCGTTGGCCTGGAGCGAGTCCTTGAGCAGCGCGACGAAGCGATCATGCTCGGAGGAGACGCCGCCGAAGACAGAGGAGGAGAATGACTCGATGCGCGGGCGGAGGTTGGCCTCGGCGCGCGCGTGCACGACCTCCGGATGATTGGAGAGCCGCAGGTAGTCATTCTGATGCAACGAGTAGAAGCCGCGGATGTCCGCCGGCTGGTCGAAGGGGAACGGGCGGAGGTTGTCGATGAAGTCCCGCTGCAGTCGGACGCGATCCGCGATCCATGCTGGATACGTGGGTTGCCCATACACCGCTGCGCTGCTGCTCATATCAGGGAGCCCCTCGGCGTCGTTCACCGCAGAATGCCCTGCATCCCCCACGAGCCGACCTCATCCAGGTCGGACCATCCGTCTGCCCTTGAGGCCACGCTCATGGTGGGGGTTCGTGTACATGAGCGCGCAGGCGTGATGCAAGGTGTTGGCCTGTGCTTGTGAGTCTTTTGGGTGGATCTGGGAGGTGTTGAACACGGCGTCTCATGACGGCGGAAGGCGCGTGCTCGATAACGGCGGGTTGCCCCCGAGGGCGATTGACCGTCGAGCACCGCGGCGCATCGCGAGCAATGCGAAGCCTTCCGATGAGCAGGCAATGAGGACATGGATGAGGAACGGGCTCACGATGGAGTCCGTGAAGAGCGCCGCGGCCCCGAAGTAATACCCAAGCAGGAAGGTGGAGACCGTCTCCTGGGGACTCTTGGGGACATGCGCATACGCGTACAGCGCGGTGGTGATGGCGATGGCGGGCCAGCTCCCGAATGCGCGTGCGAGCGGGAAGAGCATGAGACCTCGGAAGAGCAACTCATAGCCCGCCAGATAGAGCATCCAGCCCAGGAGGTTGAGGGCGTGGAGCTGAACAGGCCAGGGCGGTGACACCTTGATTTCAGGGTACAGCGCGAAGGCGGCGGGCCAGACGCGGTAGCCGAGGTACTCGGCCGAGAGCGCCGCGGCGATGCCTCCGGCGGTGAAGAGGAGACTCCAGCCCGGACGCGTGAGGGTGAGTCCGAAGTCGTGCTCGTTGCCGGGGAGCAGCGCGCGCACGAGCAACAAGGGGACCAGCCCCAGGAGGACTCCGCTCACGAGCCGGGACAGGAAGACGCTCCCCCCCGCGAGCTTCTCGCCTGCCCAGCCGATGCGCGTCAGCAGCGCGCGGAAGACGGAGATGCTGGTGGCGAAGTAGCTGAGGGGGAAGGCGAGGGTGCCCATCACCAGGACGATGAGGGGCGTGCGGTACTCGGGACGCCAGGACAGCGGTCCGACATCCATGCGCCACCCCCGCGGGCGCCGTGAAAGACATTCACGCGGGGCGCCAGCCCTTGCCGGCCGGAACGCTGGCAAGGGCTGTCAATGAGTGTCAAGCGAAACGCCAGACATCGCACCAGAGGGTGAGCTGGGTGTTCACCCCAGGGCGCTCTTCTTCCCTGTCTCCCCGAGGCTCGGGGTGGGACGGCGATGCTTGTCATAGAGCGCGTCGCGCCAGGCCAGCAGGTCTGGGTATGCCTGGGCGAGCGCTTCGTGATTCCAGGCCTCGCGCGTTCCAGGCTTCAGCTCCAGGTGCCGGGACGCCACGGGGCGCACGAACTGGAGCATCACGGAGGCCGTGACGTCCGCGTAGGTGAAGCGATCCGCGAGGTACGGCCGACCACCGAGCGCGGCGCGAAGCTCATCGAAGGCCGGGACGGCGGCCTGCTGGACGACTGCTTCCCCCTCCGCGGGGACCTGGTGCTTGCGCGCGATGAAGCTCACGCCCATGTGGGCCATGGGGGCGAACGCCGGCCGCATCCAGTTGGGGACGAAGCCGGGCAAGGCCTCCGCCTGGGCCCGCTTGTTCTTGGCGATGCGCGTGAGGATGTAGGCGCGGCCCGTGGCGAGGACGCGATCGCTGATGCCCTCCCAGTGCTCGATGGTGGCGGCGGCGCTGGCGGGGAACAGCGGCTCGGTGCCAGGGCTCAGCGCCTCCGCGCGCCGAGCGATGGCGATGGAGCCGGTGGTGGAGCGCTCCGCGTCCAGGAAGAGCGGGACGGTGGGGCGCTGACCGGGCTGCGTGTGTCGTCGCAGCCAGAACTCACCCAGCATGGGCGAGTGCTCTCGGTACGTGTAGTCGAGCCGGTGATGATCCAGGGCCCAGCGAGCCTTTTCGGTCCAGGGCGAGTAGTGAAGTCCCGCGAGCGTGCGCATAGGAATGAGGAACCTATGTCAGCGGGTTCACCGAGGGTAGCGGTTCGGCCGGTCAACTCGCGGTGGCGGCGCGCAGGGACTCCACCACCTCGCCCGCCATCTCGATGGTGTAGTCGATCTGCTCCGGTGTGTGCGCGGCGCTGGAGAAGTTGACGTCGCGGCGCAGGAGGATGCCTCGGCGCGCCATGCCGGCCTGGAAGGGGGAGTCCTGGAGCACGGCCTGACACACGGCCAGTGACAGCAGCTCGGCTCCGAAGGTCGTGGAGACTTGGAGGTCGCTTCAGCTTGCTCAGGCGTGTCGAACCTGAAGTGGTCGTGCCATTGCGATGGCATCCACGGGATTCTCCAGGTCAGAGTGAAGTCAAGAAGCCGTGGCCCCCAGCGCCACGGTGGAGCGGCCCAGCGTCCACAGGATGCCGAGCGCGCACAGGGTCACGGTCGCGGCGAGCCAGCCCACGCCGTCGAAGCCGATGAGCGCGCCCTCGGGCGTCGTGGCGATGAGCGCGCCGCTGGCCCAGGCCGCGAGGCCGGACGCGGCGTCGCTCGCGGCCATGTTCATGGCCATGAAGCGTCCGCGCAGCGCGGGCGGCACGCGCATCGACACGAGCGCGAGGGTGGGAATGGCTCGCGTGGACGTCACCGCCATGAACACGGCGAAGACAGCGGACACCCACGGCAAGGGTGACGGTCCCAAGTGAGTGAACGTCAGGTGCGGCGCCAGCGTGCCGAGCAGCAGCGCGGTCAGCACCCAGCCGGGGCCCCAGCGGTCGGTGAGGTGGCCCACCCCGCGCGCGGCGAGCAGCGTGGCCACGCCACCGCACAGGTAGACGATGGGCAGGTCTGTCTGCCTCAGGCCCACGTTCCCGACCATGTACGTGCCCAGGTACGGGATGAGCAGGAAGCTGGCGAACACCACCGTGAAGGTCAGCAGCCAGCCCCACGCCAGCTCCGGCGAGGCGAGCGCGGCGAGCGACGGTGGCTTGGATTGCGATGCGGACGGCGCGAGGTGTCGACGAATGGGGGGCAGTACGCGCGCCAGGCAGAGCCAGACCCCGGTGGCGAGTCCGCCAAGGGTCCAGAACGGCGCGTTCCAGCCCAGGCGAGTGGCGAGGCCGAGCCCCACCGGCACCCCGACGACGGCGGACAGTCCCAGCGACATCATCACCGTGCCAATGGCGCGTCCGCGCCGCTCGGGTGGAATCACGTCCGCGATGATGGACATCAGGACCGCGCTCATCAGCCCCGCGCAGGCGCCCGCCAACGTGCGCGCCGCCAGGAGCGCGGCATGGGAGGGCGCCGCCCCGCAGGCCAGCGTGGCCACGATGAACGCGCCATAGAGCGCGAGCAGCGTGTGCTTGCGGTCGAAGCGATCCAACCAGAACAGGCCCGGCACTCCCATCGCGGCGGACGCCAGTGTGTAGGCCGCGACCACGGTGCCGAACTGGGACGTGGAGATGTGGAACCGGTGCATCAGCTCCGGTCCCAAGGGCATCACGACCATGAAGTCCATGAGGTGGGTGAACTGCAACGCGGCCAGCAGCCAGAGCAGGCGGCGTTCCTGACGCGGGGGCGTTTGCGCGCTCGACATCGATGGACTCCGAACGTGAAGGAAGGAGAGGGGACGGGGTCCGTGCCCACGCGAGGCCGCGCGTGGGCGCGGTGTCGCGGGTCAGCGGATCTGGAGCATCGAGAACGTGAGGCCCTGTGTCGTGGCCGTCACCTTGCCGCCCTGACCGGACAGCTCGCGGAAGTTCGTCGTGGACGAGCTGTTGGTGAACTCGGTGTAGAGCGTGCGGTTGTCCGCGATGTCGAAGAGGAACGTGCTGCCGGTGGTGGCCGGGAGCGTGGAGACCTTCTTGGCGCTCAGCGCCCCCAGGTCGAGCTGCCACCAGGTCCACGCCGAAGCGCTGGCGAGCGCGCGCGGATTGGTGGTGGGCGACACCGGGGCGAGCGTCTCATCCAGGACGCGCAGGTACGCGCTCCCCGTCGGCCCGCGCAGGAGCGAGCCCGTGGCGGCGCCGCCCGTCAGCGACGACAGCTCCTTGTAGAAGTCGGCGTCGAACTGCGACGTCGTGGGGTCGAAGCGGAGCAGGCAGGGCGCCGGGGCCGAGGCCGAGGAGACGCGGTAGACGGCCGCGGCATAGGCCTCGGTCGCCAGGTAGACCTTGCCGTCGGGGGCGATGACGCCGTCGCGCGCATAGCCGCAGCGCTTGTCGACCACCACCTGCGCGGTGTCCTCTCGCGTGTCGACGACGACGACGCCCGCCTGCGGGGTGATGCCCACGCTCATGGACGGCCGCCAGCCCAGCGGCATGATGATGCGGTTCTCCAGGCGAATGGGCGCGGTGGCGAACGTGGTGGTCGCGCCATCCACGTTGATGCCACGGATGTCGATGGCGCGAATCACCGTCATGTCCGTGGGGTTCCAGAGGATGACCTGCGCGGTGCGGCCGTCGAAGTAGTAGGCCTTGGTGGCAGAGACGAACTGGAACTGGTTCTGGTACTCGCCGATGGACGAGACGCCCTGGCGCGCGAAGCTGACGGTGCCGTCCTCCTTCAGCGTGCCGGAGTCCGTCAGCGTATAGCGGGTGACGACGGCGCCCTCGCTGCTGCTCACGTAGACCGAGCGGGACTTGGGGATGCCCGAGCCGAGCGCGCGGCCGGGCACCTCGATGGCCTTGTCCAGCGCCAGGGGCGCGTCGAGGTCCAGCTTGTCGGTGAGGGCCACGTAGCTCTGCGAGCCATCCGACGTGTTGACCTGCGTGATGACCGCATAGAGCGGCGTGTCGGATGGGTTCTCGTTGGGCGTGGTTGGCTTGTCGTCACCGCAGGCGGCGAGCAGGCCGGCCGCGAATGCCAGGCAGAGGAGACGGGGGATGCGGAGGACCGGGACGACTTTCATGCGATGCCCTTTCAGGGGTGTGGGGTGGCTAGAACTCGGCGACGACCTTCAGCGAGAGCGCGCGGCCCGGTCGCTGGACGCCGTAGAAGTCGACGGCGGTCGCGTCGGTCAGGTTCTGGACGTCGAACGTCCAGCTCACGGTCCCGGCGGTGGCGCGGAGCACGTAGGTGAGCGCCATCGAGTGCAGCAGCTGCGCATCGACGCGCTGCTTGCTGCTCTCGATGCCCAGTCGCTCCCAGGCTCGAAAGAAGGCGTGGATGTAGCGGCTGTGCCACGAGAGCGAGAGCTCGTCGGTGTCTCGGAGGAGCCCAGGCCATTGGAGCCGCACGCCCGCGTGGGCCAGCAGGCTCGGGCGGTTGGGGATCCGCTGCCCGTCGAAGGTTCCGAAGGCGCCCTCGCTCGACGTCGCGCGCAGGTCCTGCCACGTGATGTTCGTGTCCAGGGCCACGTGTTGCCCGACGGACGTCCAGCCGAGAGCCCCCGCCGCGCCGACGCATCGCGCGGAGAGCACGTTGCGATGCGTGAAGTAGCCCTGGTCGCCGAGCAGGACGATGAGCTGATCCGCCAACCGTCCAAAGCCCATGACGCTGCCGCGGAAGGCGCCATACGGCGTGTCGGGCAGGTCCGCGCTCAGCTCGAGGTTGAGGTTGTGGCTCGTCTCTGGCTTCAGGTCGAGGTTGTCGCCGATGAGGACGCCGTCGCCGAAGACCGCATCGGGCGGGGGAAGCCGGGTGGCCCGTTCGTAGGACACCTTCGCGAGCAGCGTGGACGACAGGCGGTATCGAAGGCTGTCACCCACGCCGATGGAGTGATGGCGCTGCCGCGCCGGGGTGAAGACGTTGCTCGGCAGCAGGCGGTCCGCGGCCATGTGTTGGAGGTAGTCCTTGGCGAACGCGATGTTCTCCAAGCGTCCGTCGAGCGCGTCACGCTCGTACTCGAGGCCCACCACCAGGGTCGTCATCTCCCGGGCCCCGGTGAGCGGATCCAACTGGCCGCGTTCGCGCAGGGCCCGGTCCTCGCCGGAGCGGCTCACCACCGTGGGCGCGAGCGAGAGGCGCACGGCGTGCTCCGGCGCGGGCGTCCATTCGAGGTGTGCTCGCGCGAACCCGGTGTGTTGCCGCACGGAGCGATCGACTCCGCCCGCGAGCATCTCTCCGGCCTGTGGCAGCTCCACGACGCACTGCCCGAACCAGTCATAGGCGCACCGGCCGAGATCGACGAACCGGGCCTGCCGGTGGACGTAGCCCCCCACCACCTCCGCGACGATCGAGTCACCGAGCGCTCGATCGAAGCGCAGCGTCGCGCCCGCGGAGCGATTGCCGGAGTCCACGTCCCCGAAGGGGATCTGCATGGTGGCGTCGTGTTGGATCTCCTTGCTCGCGTCGCCGAGGAAGACGCGCAGGAGGAGTCGATGCGCCCACGGTCGATCGATGACACCTGCTTCGATGGCGCCGCCGCCGGCGCGGAAGCCGTCGTGGAAGCGGGACACCTGGGTCAACACCAGACGCCCCTGCTCATCGGGGACCTGGACTCGGATGCGGTAGTCGTTGGGCGAGCGGTCGAAGTAACCCGTGGCGCGGACGAAGAAGCCCGAGGACTCACCCAGGTGTCGCCCGCTCAAGGTGAGGCGATGGGTCGCGAAGGAGCCCAGCTCGTAGGACGCCGAGGCGTGCGTGCCTTGGATCTCCTCGGTGGTGACGATGTTGACCGCGCCACCCAGGGCGTCCGCGCCGAAGCGGATGGGCACCACGCCTTGATAGACCTCCAGGCGTTGGACGAGGTTGACGGGCACGTTCGCGAAGTCGGGCCCCAGTCCGGCAAGCTCCAACGGCACGCCGTCCACGAAGAAGCGGACCTGATCATCCGAGAGGCCCGCGAGCGAGAAGCGCGCCCGGCTGCCGAGCCCCCCCGCGCGACGGACGCCTACGCCCTCGGTGCGTGAGAGGGCCTGTCCCAGGTCGACGGCCTCTCGCTGGATGTCCCGAAGGTCGATGACGCGCACCGCCTCGGCGGACTGGCGCATGCGCTCCTCGGGCGAGACGCCCTCCACGTTGACCTCGATGACCTCGTCCGCGGGGGGCTCCAGCACGGGATCGTCGGGCGCGGAGGTGGCCTGACCCTGGGCCACGCTCGTCGCGAGTAGCAGGAGGAGGGCGAGGCCGCGGGCATGGGGCGCCATGGCACGAGAGGGGGCGGGAGGCATGAGGAACCCGGGCGCTCAGGCGGCGCGGGCGCGAGGGTCCCGTTGGGAATGCAGCGTGTCCGCGACGACGAAGGCGAGCTGGAGGGCCTGGTCCGCGTTGAGTCGGGGATCGCAGTGGGTGTGGTAGCGACTGGACAGGTCCGCCTCGGTGACGGGGAGCGAGCCGCCCAGGCACTCGGTGACATTCTGGCCCGTCATCTCGAGGTGGAGCCCGCCTGGGTGTACGCCCTCGCCCGCGGCGATCTCCAGGAAGGACGTCACCTCGGAGACGATGCTGTCGAAGGCGCGCGTCTTGTATCCGTTGCCCGCCTTGTGGGTGTTGCCGTGCATCGGGTCGATGGACCAGATGACGGGGCGTCCATCCTGGCGCGTGGCGGCCATCAGGGCCGGCAGTCGCTCCGCGACGGACTCCGCGCCGAAGCGCCCGATGAGCGTGAGGCGCCCCGCGATGCCCTGCGGGTTCAAGACATCCATGAGGCGCAACAGTTCGTCCGGCGACATGGTGGGGCCACACTTGAGCCCGATGGGATTCTTGATGCCGCGGAGGAACTCCACATGGGCACCGTCGAGCTGTCGGGTGCGCTCGCCCACCCACAACATGTGCGCGGAGAGATCGAACCACTCTCCGGACGCGAGGTCGGCGCGGGTCATCGCCTCCTCGAAGTTGAGGAGGAGGGCCTCGTGGCTGGTGAAGACATCCACGGGGCCGAGCACGGGCGGCGACTCCGACGGGAGGCCGAGCGCCTGCATGAAGCACAGCGACTCGAAGACCTTGTCCGCCAGCTCGCGATAGCGCTCGCTGTGGGGGCTCGCGGCGACGAAGTCGAGCGTCCAGCGGTGGAGTTCGCAGAGGTCCGCGTAGCTGCCTTGGGAGAATGCTCGCACCAGGTTCAGCGTGGCCGAGGACTGGTGATAGGCCTGGAGGAGTCGCCGGGGATCGGGCGTGCGCGCCTCGGCGGTGAACTCCATGCCGTTGATGATGTCGCCGCGATAGCTGGGCAGGGTGAGGCCGCCCTGCGTCTCCAGGGGGCTCGAGCGCGGTTTGGCGAATTGGCCCGCGATGCGCCCGACGCGCACGACGGGACGTCCGCCCGCGAAGGTCAGCACCAGCGCCATCTGGACGATGAGCCGGAAGGTGTCCCGGATGTTGTCGGTGGTGAACTCCTTGAAGCTCTCCGCGCAGTCCCCGCCCTGGAGCAGCAGCGCCTTGCCCTCGGTGACGCGGGCCAGGGCGGTGGTCAGGCGGCGTGCGTCGTTGGGGAAGACCAGCGGCGGAAGGCGCGCGAGCTCCTCCTCGGTGCGCCGCAGCGCTCGGAGGTCCGGATAGTCATCCGGCATGTAGCCCGCGGGCTTCTCCCGCCACGAGCGAGGGGTCCAGTTTCGGTTCATCACGTGGCGGTCGTCTCAGAGCGGGGAGCGGAGCGAGAAGGCGCGAGGTCCCACATGCGGGCCGGTGGGAGCAGCAGGCCTTGCGCGACGCAGGTGTCGAGGTAGCGGTGAAGCAGGGCGCGGTCCGCGGGTGGGCAGGTGATGTCCGTCTTCGCCAGCGCGGCGAGGAGCTGCTCCGCGCGGATCGCCCCCCATCCGAGCGCGGGCCGTTCATCGCCCGAGCGCAGATCGAAGAACGCGAGCGTGGAGTCGTGCTCAGGGGAGCGGGAGTGCTTTGCCACGCGCGCGCTCCATTCAGGGACGGAGCACAGCTCGATGGGGTAGCCGAACTCCCGGACCCACGTGAACAGCTCGGGCAGGCGAACCTCGGGCATGGGCGCGAGGTTGAAGACCGTGCCGGGGCGCGGCTCGTGGACGAGCTGGACCACCGCCTTCGCCACGTAGTCCACCGGCGTCCAGGTCTCACCCAGGTCGAGCTGCGGCAGCGCGCCCACGGGAATCCCCGCGAGCAGGATGCGCCACACGAGGTCCTGCGGGTTGACCAGGGCAGTGTCCGGCGCGCCCACGACGCGGCCCAGGCGGTACACGTTGACCGGGAGCCCGCGAGCACCGGCCTGCTCCACGAGTCGCTCCGCCACCCACTTGCTCTGTTGATAGCCGTCGCGCAGCCCCTCGTGGGCGGGCACGAACGCCTCGGGCACTTCGGGGTGGAGGTCTCGCGGCGGCGCGACCGCCAGCGTGGACACGTGGTGGAAGGGCTTGGTGCGTCCGGTCACGGCCAGCCGAAGCAGCTCGCGCGTGCCGCGCACGTTGGCGGCCTGGAGGCTGCTGTACTCGCGGACGACGCTGACGACGGCCGCGTTGTGGAGGATGGCGTCACACTCCTGCGCGAGCGCATCGAAGCGGGAGCGCTCCAGTCCGAGGTGGGGCTGGGTCAGGTCCGCGGGAAGGGCGACGACCCGAGCGTGCAGCCCCCGCGGCACGAGCCGCTGAGCAGTCAGTCCGGCCTGGAGTCGCTCCATCGCATGCGAGGTGTCTCTCGCGCGCACCGGGCAGAGGATGCGCGCGTCGGTGCGCTGGAGGAGCTGGTTCAGGAGGTGCGCGCCCACGAAGCCGCTGGCCCCCGTGAGCAGGATGCACCGAGGCGGCCCCGATGTGGCCGTGGGCTGCGCGGGCACGATGTCCTCGGGCAGCGCGGCATCCGCGAGGAGTGACGCGGGGAGCCCCGCTGCTCGGGGCGCATTGGACTCACCGTGCTCGAGCGCCATGGCGAGCGCTGCCGCGGTGGGGTGCCGGAAGACGGTGGAGACGGGCACCTCGCGCCCGAGAAGGATGCTCAGGCGGTTCGCGACCTGAATGCTCTGGAGGGACTGGCCGCCGAGGTCGAAGAAGTCATCGCGTGGCGAAGCGCCTCGCATGCCGAGGACCTGCTCCCAGACTTCGAGCACGCGCCGCTCCATCGCGGTGGTCTCTTCCGTGAAGGTCGGGTCCTCGACCGGAAAGGCGCGGAGGAGGGCCGCGCGATCGATCTTCCCGGTGCTCGTGCGCGGCAGGGACTCCACGAAGACGAGCGCGCCCGGGACCATGGGCGCGGGCAGCCGGGCTCGGACGTGGTCGCGCAAGGCCGCCGCGGTGGGGGCGGGGGCATGGGCGACCACTTGCGCGCAGAGTCGGCGTGCACCGCTGGGGAGGAGCTGTCCCACCACGGCGACGGCTTGGACTTCGGGGTGGGTGAGGAGGACGGACTCCACCTCGGCGGGGGCGATGCGGTGGCCGGAGATCTTGAACTCGTCGTCCACGCGCCCCACGAACACGAGCTGTCCGTCTTCACGCATCCGTGCGCGATCGCCCGTCCGATAGGCGCGTGGCGCGCCCGGAAGAGATTCGAGCTGGACGAAGCGCGCCGAGGTGAGCGCGTCCCGTCCGAGGTATCCACGCGCGAGTCCTCCGCCCAGGAGGTACAGCTCGCCCTCATCTCCGCGGGGGACGACGGTGCCATGCGCGTCCACCAGCGCGACGCGAACGCCGGGAAGCGGGAGCCCGATGGAGATGCCAGGATCCGCCGCCGCACTGCCCGGAACGCCCAGCAGCGCGCACGTGGCCACGACCGTGGCTTCGGTGGGGCCATAGGTGTTGAGGAGCTGCACGGAGGGCGGCACGGTGTCGCGCCAGCGCGCCACACGCTCGGGCAGCGCGGCCTCGCCTCCGATGATGACGGTGCGGAGTGAGGGCGGGAGGACAACAGCTCCCGTGGAGACCGCGTAGGCCAGTTCGTGCCAGAACGCGGTGGGCAGATCGAGCACGGTGATGTCGCGCTCGGCGCAGGCCTCCAGGAGTCGCGGCACGGACTGGAGCATCGCGTCAGTGCGGAGCACCAGCCGCGCGCCCGAGCAGAGCGTGAGGAAGAGCTCCTCCACGCTCGCGTCGAAGTGGAGCGGCGCGAACTGGAGCACGCGATCCTTGGCGCTCACGCCGTACCGCTGCGTGGCTCCCGCGACGAAGTGGGCGAGCGAGCCCTGGGTGACCTCCACGCCATTGGGCTGGCCCGTGGAGCCCGAGGTGTAGATGACGTAGGCCAGACGCTCGTCTGCCTCCCGCGGTGACGGGGGGCGTGGCTGCGCAACCTTGTGCCGACGGAGGACCAGTCCCCGCAAGGGAAGCGGACCCGTGGCTTGTCCCAGGCGCGTCTCCAGCAACGAGAGGATCAGCTCTGGCTCGGCATCCGCGAGGATGGCGGCGGTGCGCGTGGCGGGGCCGAAGGGATCAATGGGGAGATAGCCCGCTCCGGCGAGGAGGACGCCGAGCACGGCCGTGATGGCATCCAGGCTCCGGGGCACCATGACGGCGACAGGCGTGTCGGGTCGCGCGCCCGCGGCCACGAGCTGCGAGGCGATGTCTGACGCGGCCGTGAGCAGCGCTTCGTAGGTGAGCGAGTACGGGCCATGCTCCACCGCGATCGCATCGGGGTGGAGGCGGGCCTGCTCGGTGATGCACGCAATGGCGGCGCGAGGCGCGGACGGCAGTGGTCCACCATCGAGCAGCGAGAGCGGGCCTGGGGGCTTCGGCGCTGGGGCGCTGGGGCGATGGGGCTGCGTGACGAGGTCCTCCAAGAGCTGGAGGAACTCGCGTTGATGCGCTGCGAGGGTCTCCTCGCGGTAGCACGCGGGGTTGGCGTCGAAGTCCACGCGGAGCCCACCGCCATCCGAGCGGGCGTACACGCCGATGGAGAGGTCTTCGACAGGTCCCGCCGAGACGTTGTGCGCGATGGCGGGGATGCCATCGAAGCGCAAGCCGTAGTCGAACGGCATGATGTTGACCACGGGGCCAAACAATCGCCGCTGACCGCCCACGCGGCGCAGGTCGCGTCGAAGCTGCTCATAGCGGTAGCGCAGATGCGGACGCGCGGCGCGGACCTTGTGCGCCACACCCCGCGCGAGGTCGAGCAGTCCCTCCTCGGGCCGCACCTTCACGCGCAGGGGCACGATGTTCATGGCCATGCACGGCACGCGCAGCGCGGCGGAACCCAGTCGAGCCATGACGGGCAGGCCCAGCACGACCTCCGTCGAAGTCGTCTCGCGATGCATCCACGCCGCGGCGGTGGCGAGCAGCAAGTCCGGCCAGCTCAGCCCCTCGCGCCGCGACAGTGCTTGGAGTCGCTCCACCTCGGAGGTGGACAGGTGATGGGTCCGTCGGATGAACGCGGCGGACATCGGAGCGGACGGAGTGAGGGTGACGGGCGTGAGGCCATCCGCGAAGCGCTCCATCCAGAACGCGCGATCCGCCTCACGCTGCGCGCTGCTTTGGTAGGCGAGGTCTTCGTCGAGGACGCCACGCAGCGCTCCGAAGCCTCCCGATGCGGCCCGGCCCGTCCTCCGGGCCGTGTACAGGTCCGCCACGCGGCGCGTGAGCAGTGAGAACCCGAACCCATCCAGCGCGATGTGGTGCACGCGCAGGAACCAGAAGAAGCGATCCGGTGCGGCCTGGAGCAGCGCCGTTGCGAACAAGGGACCCTCGCTCAGGTCAACCGTCTGGAGCAGGTCCCGATTCATCCAGTCCAGCGCGGTGGCCCAAGCGTCGGTGGCGCCACGCAGGTCCACGCGCCGGAGCATGACGGCCGCGCGCGGGAGCAGGTGCTGGCGCGTCCCTTCGGGGTGGCCGCTGAAGCGCGCGTGAAGCGCCTCCGCTTCACCCAGGGCCTGCTGGAGCGCACTCTCGAAGTGCTCGATGTCGAGCGGGCCGCGCACCTCGATGCACTCGCCGGCGTTGTAGATGGGGCTCCGGACGTCGAGCTGTTGGCCCACCCAGATGCCCTGCTGGGCCGCCGACAAGGGGAGGCCCGTTTGCGCTGACTCATGCATCGTGGATTGCACGGGGGGCTCAGGCCGAAGGGGTTTGGTGGGGGGACGCGGAGGGCGCGCGGAGCAGGCCGAACCACTCGGTGAGCGAAGGTCGCTCCGCCAGGTCCACGAAGGTGACCTCGGCGCCCGTGCTCCGCCACCGCTCCACCAGGCTCATGATGCGAATGGAGTCGAGCCCCCGGTCGAGGAGGTTGTCGTCATCGCCCAGGTCCGCGGCGGACTGCTGGAGCAGCTCCGCGACATCCTCGCGAATCCGCTCTCGGCTCAGCGCGGCCTGGGGCGCGGGGCCGAGTTGTTCGATGAGCTGCTGCGTCGTGGCTGTCACCGCACAGAGCTGTGCTGCGTAGTTCAGCGCGAGCTGGTGGTGCTCACGCGAGAAGTCCCCCAGGGCATCCGCGACGAGGAACGGACGCACGTCGCTCATGAAGGCATCGCTGGCGGTCTGGAGGCAGCCGATGTGCGCGTAGATGCCGCAGATGAGGATCTGATCGCGGCCTCGCTCGCGCATGATGTCCATGAGCGGCGTCTTGCGGAACGCGCTGTAGCGCCACTTGGTGAGGCGGATGTCTCCCTCGCCCGGAGCGAGCGCGTCGATGATGTCCTTCTTGTGGTGGCCGTCACTGACGCCCGCGCCCCAGAAGTCGAGCAGGAGGCCGCGCTGCTCGGTGGTCTGTCCTCCAGGCTGGGCCGAGTAGACGACGGGGATGCCCAGCGCGAGGCAGCGCTGTCGCAGCCGCTGGATGTTCGCGATCAGCTCCTTCATGGGGGACTGCTCCGCCGTGAAGACGTCCACGAAGTAGCGCTGCATGTCATGGATGAGCAACACCGCGCGGCGCGGGTCGGGCGTCCAAGCGACCTTGTTGCGAGGAAGGTCAGCGACGCCGGGCATGGGATAGGGAGCGATGATGGGAAGCGCCATGGTGGGAGCCTTTCTGCTCAGCGCGACAGGACCGAGGCACGCGCGAGGGCCTCGCGCAGCGCTTTCTTGCTGACCTTGCCGACGCCGGTTTGCGGGAAGGCGTCGATGAACTCGACGCGGTCGGGAAGCTTGAAGGCCGCCAGCCCCCGCTCGCGCAGGAAGGCGGTGAGGGACATGGGGTGCGGCGGCGTGCCTCGAGGAATGACGAACGCGCAGGTGCGCTCTCCGAGGTATGGGTCCGGCAGCGCGACCACCGCGGCGTCATGGACCGCGGGGTGTGCCAGCAGGTGGTTCTCGATCTCCTCGGCGGCGATCTTGTCTCCCCCTCGGTTGATCTGATCCTTCGCGCGCCCCTCGACGACGAGGTGCCCGTCCGCGGTCCGTCGGACCAGGTCTCCGGTGCGGTAGAAGCCGTCCGAAGTGAAGGCCCGCGCGTTGTGTTCCTCGGCCTGGTAGTAGCCGCGGATGGTGTAGGGGCCTCGCGTGAGGAGATGCCCCGTCTCTCCGGGGGCCACGTCACGGTCGTCGTCATCCACGACACGGACCTCATCGTCCGGGGAGATGGGGCGGCCCTGCGTGGTGACGATGCGGTCCTCGGGGTCGTCCAGGCGGGTGTAGTTGACCAGCCCTTCCGCCATGCCGAAGACCTGCTGGAGCGTGCAGCCCAGCATGGGGCGCACACGCCTCGCCGCCTCGTCGCTCAGTCGGGCGCCGCCCACTTGCAACACCCGGAGGCTCGACAGATCGTGCCGGCGGGCCTTGGCGGACTCCATCCAGACCATCGCCAGCGGGGGCACCAACGCGGTGAGGGTCACGCGCTCGCGCTCGATGAGCGGAAAGGCCGTGTCCGGACTGGGGTTCGGAGACATCACGACCGTCGCGCCCGCGTGGAGCGCGCCGAGCACCCCGGGGGAGCTGAGCGGGAAGTTGTGCGCCACCGGGAGCGCGCAGAGGTAGACGCTGGAGGCCTCCAGGCCGCAGATGTCCGCGCTGGCGCGCACGCTGTAGAGGTAGTCGTCGTGCGTGCGCGGAATGAGCTTCGGCACGCCGGTGCTCCCGCCCGAGAGCTGGAAGAACGCCACGTCGTGGGCCCGTGGGCCCTCCAACTCGATGGCAGGGGCGTACAGCGTGCTCAGTCCGATGAACGCTCCGGCGTCTCCCGCCACAATCACGTGGCGCAACGTCGGTGCCTTGGCGCGGACCTGCTCGGCCAGCACGCGGTAGTCGAACCCCGCATGCAGATCCGGGATGACGTAGGCGACGGCCTCGGTAAAGGCGCAGAAGTAGCCAATCTCCGCGCCGCGATGGGCAGGCAGGGCGAACACCGGCAGCGCGCCCAAGCGGAAGAGGGCGAAGCACACCTCCAGGAACGCCGCGACGTTGGGGAGCTGCACCACGACGCGGTCGCGAGCGCGGATGCCCAACGTATGCAAGCCCGCCGCGAGCTGGTCCACGCGCGCGTCGAGTTCGGAGTAGCTCAAGCGCTGCGAGCCGGACACCACGGCGGTGCGCTCGCCGTGGCTTCGCGCTCGCGCACGCAGCAACTCGCCGAAGGTCTCCCCCTTCCAGTAGCCCGCGGCGCGATAGCGCGTGGCGAATGACTCGGGCCAGGTGGGGCAGCCCGGCAGGATGGCGGTGCGGGTGGGTGCTCTCACGCCTGCACCTCGGGGCCCAGGCCCATGGCTTGGAGCATGGTGCGGAACTTCGCCTCGGTCTCCGCCAGCTCGGACTCCGGGCGGGAGCCGGCGACGATGCCCGCGCCCGCGAACAGTCGGAGCGTGTGTGCGTCGGCCTCGGCGCAGCGGATGGTAACCGCCCACTGGCCGTCACCGCTGGCGTCGCACCAGCCCACCGTGCCGGTGTAGTAGCCCCGCGCGAAGGGCTCGATGTGTCCGATGGCCTCATGCGCCAGCCGGGTGGGGAAACCACACACGGCCGGAGTGGGGTGCAGGGCCGTGGCCAGCATCAAGGACGAGATGGCCGGGTCTCGCAGCTCACCGCGGATCCGACTGGAGAGGTGCCACATCGTGGACGTGCTCACGAGAGAGGGCGTCGCGGGCACCTCCAGCGTCGTGCAGTACGGGCGCAGCGCCTCCGCGACGGCGTCGATGACCACCGCGTGCTCGTGCAGGTCCTTGGGCGACGTGCGCAGGGCGTCTGCGCGCGCCTGGTCTTCGACCGGGTCCGCGGACCGCGCGGCCGAGCCCGCCAGGGGATTGGCGAGGACCTGGAGACCGGAGCGCGAGACGAGCAGCTCGGGGCTGGCGCCAATCAACGTCCGCCTCCCCGCGTCCGCGCCTCCGCTCCGGGCCATGGGGAGGTCCGCCGCGAACGTGTAGCCCGTGGGGTTGCGCCGGGCGAGGTTGTGCAGGAGCTGCTGGAGATCGATGGGGCCCGCAGCCTCCAGGTCGAGCGCGCGCGACAGCACGACCTTGCGCAGGGGACCGCTGCGCATCAGCTCCAGGGCCTGGGCAACGCCGTCCAGGTAGACGGTGGGCTCCGGCACCGGCCGCACCGTGTAGCGCGCCTGGAGCGGGCGGTGCGCGGGCGACTGGGCGTCGAACTCCAAGGGCCCCGCGCGCTGGATGGTCATGGGCACCACGAGCTGCGCTGGCGCCGAGCCGTCGAAGGGCACCGCGCCCACGACAACGGGGATGTCGTGCGCCGCCTGCCGCGCGTCATGCAGCACGCCCGCCACGCGAGAGGGGAGGTGTGCGAGCGCGTCGGGACCTCCCGAGCACGGAACCGTCGCGAAGGTGCCGCGGGCCAACAGCGTGCGCTGCGGCGTCGCGAAGAAGAACGACGAGCCCGCCTCGTAGCTCTGCAACAACTGCGCGGCCAGCAGGCGGGGTGCCTGGGCCTGCTGCTCCATCGACCTCATCGCGGAACTCCCATCATGAAGTTGGAACTAGTAATCATTCTCAATTAATGGGCGCGCGAAAGCGCTAGGCCCCCAGCGTGGCGCCACCGTCGACGCAGAGGTCGTGCAGGGTGATGTGGCGCGCGCGGTCCGAGGCGAGGAAGCGCACGGCCTCAGCGATGTCGTCAGCGGAGGCGATGCGGCCCAGCGGGATGCCGAGGCGGAACGACTCCAATGTGCCGGCGATGACCGCCTGCCCCCCTTGTTCGTCCGTCCAGAGCGCGCGCTGCATGGCCGTGTCGGTGGAGCCCGGAGACACGATGTTGCAGCGGATGCCATGGGGCGCCAGCTCCAATCCCAGACATTTGGTGAACATCGCCGAGGCCGCTTTGGAGGCGGCATAGGCGGCCATCCCTATCCGGGGAACTCCAGAAGCATTGGAGCCCACCGTGACAATGACACCCGTTCGTCGTGGCACCATGCGCTGCGCCACCGCGCGCGACACATGAAAGACGCCTTGCGTATTCACCGCGAACGTGGCGGCCCAGTCCTCATCTGTGATTGAGAGGACGGGTGATACGCGGAGTATGCCTGCGACGTTGGCGAGCACCGCGATGGGACCCAGCTCCCGCTCGACGAGTTCGATGGTGGACTCCACCGCCTGACGGTCACTCACGTCCACGGCGAAGGCCGTGACGTCGAGGCCATGGGCGCGCAGCTCCCGCGCGGTGGCCTCCAGTCGCTCCGCATTCCGGTCCAGGGCGGCAACGCGGCCTTCCTCGGCGAGCACCCGAGTGACGGACGCACCGATTCCCTGCGCGGCCCCCGTGACGAGGGCCACGCGTGTCTTCTGTTCCATCGGGTGCTGCGCGCCTGTTCTCCGGGGTCGTCCGGGGCTGGGAGGTGGGGATAGTGAGAATGGTTCTCATTATCGATATTGGACGCCTTAGTGCCACGTCCCGCGAACCGTGTCAAGAGCAAGCCCACGCGCGGAGTCACAGTGTTGTCTGGTTCACGTTGATGTCGCGCGATGGTGCCGATTGCCGTTGGAGCTTCACGGTTGCTGTGAGCTTGAACTGAACCCCAGCTGCGCCTGTCTGTCTTTTATCCGGGCATTGGCGAAATGACTGGAGTCTCGGCTATTGATGGAAACGAGGAAAGACAGCCCGCGTGTCTCTCGCCATGACCGAGCCCAGCACTCTCATCGAACTCCTCGAAGAGCGAAGCGTCACCCACGCCGCGCAGCGGCTGTTCACGTTCCTGGAGGACGAGCCAGGAGGGGAGGTGAGCCTCACGAGCGACGGGCTCGCGGAGCGGGCGCGGAGGATCGCCGCGCGGCTCCAGGCGGTGGCCTCGGCGGGGGAGCGGGCGGTGCTGCTGTATCCGCCGGGCGTCGAGTACGTGGCGGGCTTCTTCGGGTGCCTCTACTCGGGCTGTGTGGCGGTGCCGGCGTATCCGCCGGACCCTACGCGGCTGGAGCGTACGTTGCCGCGACTGCGCGCCATCGTCGAGGACTCGGGTGCGACGGTCGTGCTCACCACGTCCGTCATCGCGGAGATGGCGGAGTTCCTCACCCAGGACGCGCCGGATCTGCGCGCGCTGCGCTGGGTGGCGACGGATGGGCCGGAGCTGGAGCACGAGACAGGGTGGAGGCGCCCGGAGGTCTCGGCGGAGTCGCTCGCGTTCCTTCAGTACACCTCGGGCTCAACGGGCACGCCCAAGGGCGTGATGTTGAGCCACCGCAACCTGCTGCACAACCTCGGGTTGATACGCGGCGCTTTTCAAACGCGCGCTGACAGCGTGGGCGTCATCTGGTTGCCGCCGTACCATGACATGGGGCTCATTGGCGGCATCCTGGTGCCGTTGGCGCAGGGGTTCCACACCGCGCTGATGTCGCCGTTGGCCTTCCTCAAGCGGCCCCGGTTCTGGCTGGAGGCGCTCACGCGCTTCGGCGGAACCATCAGCGGCGGGCCCAACTTCGCCTTCGAGCTGTGCACGCGCCGCATCCCCGCGGCCGAGCGAGAAGGGCTGGACTTGAGCCGCTGGGAGGTCGCGTTCTGTGGCGCCGAGCCCATCCGCGCCGAGACGCTGCAGCGCTTCACCGATGCCTTCTCGCCGCACGGCTTCCGGCGCGAGTCGCTCTATCCCTGCTACGGCCTGGCGGAGGCCACCCTCATCGTCACCGGGGGCGTGAAGGGCGAGCCGCCTCGCTTGCGGCGCGTGGACATCCAGGCGCTGGAGCAGGGGCATGCGGCGCCTGTCCTCGGGGAAGGGCGCGTGCTGGTGGGCAGCGGCAGGACGCTTTCATCGCAGGAGGTCCTCGTCGTGGACCCCGAGACGTCGCGGGTCCGCGCCCAGGGAGACGTGGGGGAGATCTGGGTGCGTGGGCCCAGCGTGGCTCGGGGCTACTGGCGTCGCGAGGAGACGTCCGCCGAGGTCTTCCAGGCGCACCTCGCGAGCGGCGAGGGGCCGTTCCTCCGGACCGGGGACCTGGGGTTCCTCGATGCGGGGATGCTCTACGTCACGGGGCGACGCAAGGACCTCATCATCCTGCGCGGACGCAACCTGTATCCCCAGGACCTGGAGCTGGCGGTGGAGCAGAGTCACCCGGCGCTTCGGCCTGGGTGTGGCGCGGCGTTCGCCCTCGACCTGGATGGCGAAGAGCGGCTGGTGGTGGTGCAGGAGGTGGACGCGCGCAAGCTGGAGGGGGCCATCGACGACGTCGCGGGGGCGATCCGACAGCGGCTGTCGGAGGTGCACGAGGTGCTGCCCGCAGCGCTCGTGCTCATCGAGCCGGGGAGTCTGCCGAAGACGTCCAGTGGGAAGGTGCGGCGCAGCGCGACCCGTGAGGCCTTCCTGGCTGGCGAGTTGCGCGAGCTGCACGTGTGGCGAGCGGGGCGCTTCGAGTCGCGCGAGGCCGCGGATGCGCTCGCGGAGGGTGAGCTGCCGTCGCTGGAGTCAGCTGTGCTCGCCCGCATCGCGGCGCGCCTGGGCTCGCGGGTGGAGGCGCTGGAGTCGGATGTCCCGCTGACGCGGTACGGACTCGACTCGCTCGCCGCCGTGGAGTTGGCGCACGGGCTGGAGCGTGACCTGGGCGTGGCGATCCCCATGGAGGCGCTGCTGCGGGGCGTGAGCGCCGCCGAGTTGGTGCGGGAGATTGCCGCGCGCAGGACGAGCGAGCCCGCGCGCGAGGCGATTCCTCGGCGTCCGTCGGGTGGGGTTCCGCCCCTCTCGTTCGCGCAGCAGCGCTTGTGGTTCCTCGAGCGACTGGAGCCAGGCAGCGCGTTCTACAACGTCCCGGTCGTGGCTCGACTGGCGGGGCGCTTGGACGCCTCGGCGCTGGAGCGCGGCCTGCGAGCGCTCATGCGGCGGCACGAGGTGCTCCGCATGGTCATCGCGGAGGACGCGAAGGGCGAGCCCCTGGCGCGCATCCTCGAATCCGCGTCGCTGACGCTTCCCCTCGTGGACCTCTCCACGGCTCCCGAGGCGGCGCGAGAGGCGGAGGTGCTCCGGCTGGCGCGTGAGGAGGCCCGTCGTCCCTTCGACCTGGGGCAGGGGCCGCTGCTGCGCGCCACGCTGTTGCGATTGGAGCCCGAGCGGCATGTGCTGCTCCTGACGCTGCACCACCTCGTCACGGACGGCGGCTCCATGCGCGTCTTGGTGGGGGAGCTGGGTGAACTCTACGCGGCCGCGCTGGAGCGGCGCGCGGCCGTGCTCGGCGAGCCTCCGGTGCAGTTCGGAGACTATGCCGTCTGGCAGCGGCAGTGGCTTCAAGGCGCGCGCCTCGATGCCCTGATCGCCTGGTGGCGCGACCACTTGATGGGCGCACCGCCTGTCCTGGAGCTGCGAGGCGATCGTCCTCGTCCCGCGGTCCAGTCGTACCGAGGGGCGCAGGTGCGCCGCCGCTTGGAGCTGGCGACCTGGGAGCAGGTGCGAGCGCTCGCGCGCCATGGTGGCGCCACGCCCTTCGTGACGTTGCTGGCGGGGTTCCAGCTCCTGCTGCATCGCTACACCGGACAAGAGGACCTCGTCGTGGGCGTGGACGCCGCGCATCGCGCGCGCCCGGAGCTCGCGGGGCTGCTGGGGTTGTTCGTCAACCAGCTCCCCTTGCGCGGTGACTTCTCCGGCGCGCCGAACTTCCGCGAGGTCCTCGCGCGACTTCATGACGAGGCGCTCGCCGCGTGGGCCCATCAAGACTTGCCATTCGACGAGCTGGTCCGCGCCCTGAACCCGGAGCGCAGCCTGTCCCACGCGCCCGTGTTCCAAGTGAAGCTGGTGCTCCAGGAGGCGCTGCCCACGTCGGCGCGCTTGCCGGGGGGCCTGACGCTAGAAGGCAGCCTGGGCGACACGGGCGCCACCAAGCTGGACCTCACGCTGTGCGTGACCGAGACGGCCTCCGGCGTTGAGTTGCTGTGTGAGTACGCCACGGACCTCTTCGACGGGGACACGGTGGCCCGCATGCTGCGCCACTTGGAGATGCTCCTGGTCGGCGCCGTGGCGGAGCCCGAGCGTCGCGTCTCCGAGCTGTCGTTGTTGACGCCCGAGGAGCGCCAACGCGCGCTGCTCGAATGGAGCCACACGAGCCCCGCGGCCCCCGCGCGCTGCGCGCACCACCATGTCGAGGCCTGGGCCCGTCGGACGCCCGGTGGGCCCGCGCTCACCTTGGGGACGCGCTCGTGGTCCTATCGGGAGCTGGATGCTCGCGCCAATCAGCTCGCGGCGCACCTGCGCTCGGTGGGCGTAGGCCCCGAGGTTCGAGTGGGCGTGTACCTGGAGCGCACGCCCGAGCTGGTGGTCGCGCTGCTGGGCGTGTTGAAGGCGGGGGGCGCGTTCCTCCCGCTCGACACCTCGTATCCTCCGGGCCGACTGGCGGCCATGCTGGACGAGGCCCGGGTCCCCGTGCTGATCAGCCAGGCGTCGCTGGCGGACGAGTTGGGCACGAGCGGGGAGATGTTGGTGCTCCTGGACGTGGAGGCGAGCGCGATCGCCCGCTTCCCCGAGTCCGCGCCCGAGTCCGCGGTGTCTCCGGGGCACCTGGCCTATGTCCTCTTCACCTCTGGCTCGACGGGAACGCCCAAGGGGGCGCTCATCGAGCACAGAGGGCTGAGCAACACGGCGGTCGCGTTCGGTGAGGCGCTCGGCTTGGGACCTGGGCGACGCATCCTCCAGCTCGCGTCCTTTGGCTTCGATGCCTCGGTGTGTGAGGTGTTCACCGCGCTGTGCTCGGGCGCCGAGCTGGTGTTCGCGCCTCCCGGCACGCTCCTGGCGGGTTCCACCTTGCAGGAGGTGCTGGCTTCGCAGCGCATCGACGCGTTGATCGCCACGCCCACCTCGCTCGCGCAGCTGAGTCCGTCCGCGCTCCCGGCGCTGGGGGTGGTCGCGTCCGTGGGCGAGGCCTGTACGCCGGAGCTGGCCGCGGCCTGGCAGGCCGGACGCCGATTCCTGGATGGCTATGGGCCCACCGAGGTCTCCATCTGCGCCACCGTGGAGCTGGAGGTGGACCCTCGGCGTCCGTCCATCGGGCGGGCCCTCGCGGGCGCGGGTGTGTACGTGCTCGATCGCGAGATGCAGCCCGTGCCGGTGGGCGTGCCGGGTGAGCTGTGCGTGGGTGGCATTGGCGTGGGCCGTGGTTATCTGAATCAGCCCGCGCTCACCGCCGAGCGCTTCGTTCCGCATCCGTTCACGCGGGGCGCCGGCGAGCGGCTGTATCGCACCGGAGACATGGTGTGTCAGCTCGCGGATGGCCGCCTGGAGTTCGTGGGTCGCCGCGACGCGCAGGTCAAGGTGCGCGGCATCCGAATCGAGCTGGGGGAGGTCGAGGCGGCCTTGTCTCGACACCCCGGTGTTCGTCAGGCGGTGGTCGTTCCTCACGAGCGTGGCGGCGAGACGCGCCTGACGGCCTACGTGGTGGGCGAAGGGGACTTGGAGGCGGGGACCCTGCGCCGCTTCCTGCGCGAGCGGCTCCCGGACGCGTGGGTGCCCTCGTTCTTCATGCGGCTGGCGCAGCTGCCGCTCACGCCCGGTGGCAAGGTCGATCGTCGCTCCCTGCCAGAGCACGAGAGCGTCCCCGTCTCCCTCGCGCCGGAGTCCGTCGAGCCGACGACCGAGTTGGAGCGGACCATCGCGGCCGTCTGGGCCCGGGTCCTCCAGGTGCCCCGCGTGGGCGTGCATGACCACTTCTTCGAGGGGCTGGGCGGAAGCTCGCTGACCGTGGTGAAGGCCAGCACCCAGCTGCGCGCCGAGCTGGGGCGCGAGGTCCCCGTCACGCACTTCTTCGAGCATCCGACGGTGCACGCGCTCGCCGCGCGCCTGGAGCGCGAACGCGCGGCGCCTGAGCCCCGAGCGCCGCGGTCGTCAGCGAGTGAGCCGCGGGCCGAGGGGGAGGGGCGCGACATCGCCATCGTCGGCATGGCGGGCCGGTTCCCCGGGGCCAAGGACGTGAAGTCCTTCTGGGAGAACCTGCGACAGGGCGTGGAGTCCATCGCGCGCTTCTCTTCGGAGGAGCTGGAGGACTCGCCGCTGTTGTCCGCCGCGATGCGCGAGCATCCGGACTTCGTGCCGGCCGGGGGCGTGCTGGATGGCGCGGACGACTTCGACGCGGCCTTCTTCGAGGTCTCTCCGCGGGAGGCCGAATGGATGGATCCGCAGCAGCGCCTCTTCCTCGAGAGCGCGTGGCATGCGTTGGAGGACGCGGGCTATGACGCGCAGCGCGTCCTCGGGGCCATCTCGCTGTATGCCGGCGCGGGCTCGTCGGGCGGACACCTGCTGTCGCTTCTCGGTCAGACGAAGAAGGAGCCGGCGGCCCTGTTCGAGGCGCTCGGCACCACGACCGGCGAGAACGTGGCCACCAAGACGGCCTACAAGCTCAAGCTCTCCGGCGAGAGCCTCAATGTCTACACGGCGTGTTCCACGGGCCTGGTCGCGGTGCACCTCGCCTGTCAGAGCTTGCGCACGCGTCAGTCCGACGTGGGGCTCGCGGGCGCGGTGAAGGTGTCGCTGCCTCAGCGCACGGGCTACCTCTTCCAGGAGGGGATGATCCTCTCGCCGGATGGGCACTGCCGCGCGTTCGATGCCCGCGCGCGAGGCACCGTGCTGGGCAATGGGTTGGGCGTGGTGGTGCTCAAGCGCCTCGCGGACGCGGTGCGCGATGGCGATACCGTCTACGCGGTCATCAAGGGCTCGGCCCTCAACAACGACGCCGATGCGAAGGTCAGCTACACCGCGCCCAGCATTCAAGGCCAGCGGGAGGTCATCTCGCGCGCGCTCGCCGCCGCGCAGGTCGATGCCTCCACCATCGGGCTCGTCGAGGCGCATGGGACGGGGACGTCGCTCGGCGACCCCATCGAGGTCGCGGCGCTGACTCGCGCCTTCCGCGCGCACACCGAGCAGCGGGGCTACTGCGCGCTTGGTTCGGTGAAGACGAACATCGGCCACCTGGATACCGCCGCGGGCATGGCCGGCCTCATCAAGGCCGTCCTGTCGCTGCATCACGGCGAGGTGCCGCCCAGCCTCCACTTCGAGCAGCCCAATCCCGAGGCGGACTTCTCGCGCGGCCCCTTCTTCGTGAACACCTCGCTGCGTCCGTGGCCTCGCGGCGAGGTGCCTCGGCGCGCGGCTGTCAGCTCCTTTGGCATTGGTGGCACCAATGCGCACCTCGTGCTGGAGGAGGCGCCGCCCCCCGAGTTGCCGATGGGCAGCTCGCGGGGTCGGCAGCTCGTCACGTTGTCCGCGAGGAGCGAGGGCGCGCTGAAGTCCCTGGGGCAAGAGCTGGCGCGCCATGTCCTGTCCCACCCCGACGTGGACCTCGCGGATCTCGCCTACACCCGCGCCTTGGGGCGCCGGGCCTTTGAGTTCCGTCAGTGCGTCGTGGTCGAGGACGGCGCGGAGCTGGCGCGCGTGCTCGCGGAGCCGGGCCGGGCGACGCAGGCCGTTTCGAATGAGGTGGCGCGAGCGCGGCAGGTGGCGTTCCTCTTCCCAGGGCAGGGCGCGCAGTCGGTCGGCATGGCGCGAGACCTGTATGCCTCCGAGCCCGCGTTCCGGCGCGCGCTCGACGCCTGTCTGGAGATCCTCCCCACCGTCGGACTGTCCGAGGACCTGCGCGCGGTGCTCTTCCCCGAGCCCGGTGACGAGGGGGAGGCGGAGTCGCGTCTGCGCGAGCCCCGCTTCGCGCTGCCGGCGCTGTTGGCCGTGGAGTACGCGCTCGCTCGGACCTGGATGGGCTTTGGCATTCAGCCCGCCGCGCTGTTGGGACACAGCTTCGGGGAGTACGCGGCCGCTTGTTTGTCGGGCGTCCTCTCGCTGGAAGACGCGCTCTTGTTGGCGGTGCTGCGTGGCGAATGGATGTCTCGCCTGCCGCCGGGCGGGATGCTCGCGGTGGGCATGTCCGTCGAGGCCCTGCGCCCACTGCTGCCCGAGGGCGTGGAGATCGCCGCCATCAACGCGGCGGACCGCTGCACGGTGTCTGGGCCTCGCGAGGCACTGGAACATCTGGAGCGCGTGCTCACGGAGCGACGCGAGGGCAGGGTGGCCATCGCGACCGCGCACGCGTTCCATTCGCGCGCGGTGGAGCCGGTGATGCCGTTGCTCGAGAAGGCCGTGGCCGGACTGACGCTCAACGCACCCTCCATCCCGTACATCTCCAGCCTCACCGGTACCTGGATCCGGCCCGGCGAGGCGACCTCGCCCGAGTATTGGGCGCGCCAGATGCGAGAGCCCGTGCGCTTCTCGGACGGCCTCGCCACGTTGGTGGAGTCCGGGTTCCGCTGGTTCATCGAGGCGGGACCGGACCAGCACCTCACGACGCTGGCGCGTCCAGCGCTTCGAACCCAGCGTGATGCGCGGGTGGTGCCGTCGCTGCGCCGCCAGGGGACGTCGCACTCGGACGAAGAGACCTTGCTGGAGTCCTTGGGCGCGCTCTGGTGCGCCGGCGCGATGGTGGACTGGGAGGGCTTCTTCGCGCACGAGCGTCGCCATCGCGTGTCGCTCCCGGGCTATCCGTTCGAGTCCCGGAGCGTCGTACGTCCCGTGCTGACGCTGCCGGAGGTGGTCTCGGCCCCGCGCGTTCCGCCCGCGCCGCGCGGGGACATCGCGCTGCGCTTGACCGCGCTGTGGCGCGAGCGCCTGGGCGTTGAGGACATCGGACCGGACGACAACTTCCTCGCCTTGGGCGGCAACTCGCTGATGGCGGCGCAGCTCCTGACGCGCTTGCGTGAGGAGTTCCGCGTCCAGATTCCCCTGAGTGACTTGTTCGAGGCGCCCACCGTGGCGAGCCTCGCCGCGCGCATCGAGAACCGGCTCCAGGTGGAGGCTCCCGAGGTCGCGAGGGCTGGTGTGTCCATCGCTCCGATTCCTCGGACGGGTGAGCTTCCTCTCTCCGTCGTCCAGGCTCGGGTCTGGGAGCTGGAGCGCCAGGAGCCCGGCAGCTCCATCTTCAACGAGCCGCTCGCGGTCCGCATCGCGGGTGACTTGCGCGTGCCGTTGCTGGAGCGCGCCTTCAACGACGTCATCCGCCGTCACGAATCCCTCCGCACGGTGTTCCGAGACGTGGCGGGCCGGGCGGCGCCTCACGTCCTTCCGGAAGTCCGCATCTCGGTGCCGGTCGTGGACCTGCGCGACTTCGTGGGAGACCGCGAGGCCGAGGCCATGCGGCGCGCGCGACTCGACCCGGCGGCCCCGTTCTCGCTGGATGCGGGGCCGCTGGTGCGCGTTCACCTGCTGCGCCTCGCGGATGTGGAGCACGTGCTGCTGCTCACCATCCACCACATCGTCGCGGACACCCTCTCGCTGGTGAACTTCATCCGCGAGGCCGTCGCGCTCTACACGGGCTACGTGCTCGGGCAGCCTGTGGAGTTGCCCACGCTGTCCATTCAGTACATCGACTTCGCCGCGTGGCAGCGCCAGGCGGTGGTCGATGGCTCATTGGCCTCGCAGCAAGCGTATTGGCGGGAGCGGCTCGCGGGGCGCCCGGGACCGCTGCCCCTGCCGCTCGATCGCCCGCGCGTGGCCGGGGCGCGGCGGCGCGGGGCGCGACACTCCTTCGCGTTCTCGCGGGGCCTTGGCACCGCGCTGGAGGCCTTCAGTCAGCGCGAGGGCGTCACGCCCTACATGACCCTGCTCGCGGGCTTCAAGGCGCTGCTGGCCCGGTGCTCGGGGCAGGACGACATCGTGGTGGGGACGTCCATCGGCAACCGCACCCGGCCCGAGTTGGAGCCGCAGATTGGCTACGTCGCCCATGCGCTCGCGCTGCGAACCTCGCTGGAGGGAGATCCGAGCTTCCGGGAGCTGGTCCTTCGTGTGCGCGACACGACGCTGTCCGCGTTCGCGAACCCGGATGTCCCCTACGAGCAACTCCTGGGCGAACTGGAGCCGGGCGCGGAGAGCGGGCTGTCCCGCCTGTTCGACGCGGTCTTCCTCCTGCACACGCAGGATGTGTCCGCGCCCATCCTCGAGTTCCCCGGGCTGCGGCTGAGCTACTTCGACGTCACCGAGCTCCCCGCGCAGTACGGCACCGCGCTGGCGGACCTCACCGTGCTCATGCGGCAGGACGAGCAGGGCTTCTCAGGCATCCTCGAGTACGCGGTCGACCTGTTCGACGCGGCCTCCATCGCGCGGATGTTGTCGCAGATGGAAGCACTCCTGACGGACGCGATGGCCTCCCCGGACCTCGCGATGTCGAGGTTGTCTCTCGAGCGCCCCGAGTCGGGTGAAGCCTTGGAGGCGGTCTCCATTCCCGCGCTGCTCCTGGAGCGGGCGGAGGCCGCGCCCGAGGCCGTGGCGCTGCGCGAAGGTTCGCGCTCGCTGACGTGGCGCGCCTTGCGGACGCAGTCGCTCGCGCTCGCGGCGATGTTGCGGCGTCATGGCGTGGGGCCAGGTGTTCCCGTGGCCGTCTGCGTCGAGGACCTGCTGGAGCGCGCGGTCGCGCTGTGGGGCGTGCTCGCGGCGGGTGGCGCCTATGCGCTCGTGACGCCGACGCAGTGGAGCACGGTGGCGTCGCTGGCCGTGGAAGGTCAGCCCGTGGTGTTCGTGACAGGGAGTGGGGTGCGCGCCCCCGCGACGCTGGCGGACGTTCGGGTCGTCCGACTCCCGGTGTCGACGGACGCGGTGGTGAGCGCAGCGGCGCTTCCGCGCGTGGATCCGCAGGGCATGGCCTCCCTCGTGCCAGAGCGCAGTGGCGAGGACTCCGCGCGGGTGGTGTTGAGCCACCAGAACCTCGGGCATCGCTTCGCGTTGCTCGACGCGCGCATGTCCGCGAGCCCTGGAGAGCTCTGGCTGGTGACGCCGGAGCTGGCGCGCGATGGCGCCGAGTTGGAGACGTTGTGGGCGCTCACGCGTGGGCTCCAGGTCGTCGTGGCGGGAGCCGGGGTCGAGGAGCGCTCCGGGGCCGGACGCTCGGGAGGCTCACGCGCGCTCGACTTCAGCTTGTTCTACTTCGCGGCGGATGCGGACGCCGCGGGCCGCGAGAAGTATCAGTTGCTGCTCGACGGCGCGAGGTTCGCGGACACGCATGGCTTCAGCGCGGTGTGGACGCCCGAACGCCACTTTCATGCCTTCGGTGGCCCGTATCCCAGCCCCACGACGACGACCGCCGCGCTGGCGATGATCACCGAGCGCGTGTCCCTGCGCGCTGGCAGCGTCGTGCTGCCGCTGCATGACGCCGTGCGCGTGGCCGAGGAGTGGTCCGTCATCGACAACCTCTCGGACGGACGCGCGGGGGTGTCCTTCGCCACGGGCTGGAACGCGAATGACTTCATCTTCGCTCCAGAGAACTTCAAGCAACGCCCGGAGGCCGTGCGCCGTGGCGTGGAGGAGGTGCGGCGGCTATGGCGGGGGGGCTCCATTCGCCGCGTCAACGGCGCCGGCGTCGAGGTCGATGTCTCGATTCGCCCGCGCCCCGTTCAATCCGAGCTGCCCCTGTGGATCACCGCCGCCTTCAACCCGGAGACCTTCCGGATGGCGGGCGAGCTGGGCACGGGACTGCTCACCAACGTGCTCGGGCTGGGACAGGACTTCGAGGAGCTGGCCCGCAAGGTGGCCCTCTATCGGGCGGCGCGGCGCGCGGCGGGACATGACCGGGGCCACGTGGTCCTGATGCTGCACACGTTCGTGACGGAGCGCCGCGAGGACGTGGCGCGGCTCGCGCGCGAGCCGTTGCTGCGTTACTTCCGAAGCTCGGTGGAGCTGCTCCAGGGCCTGGTGGCCAGCCAGGGCTTGGGCTTCGACGTGCGGCAGCTCTCGCCCCAGGACTTGGAGACGCTGCTGGAGCAGGGCGTCACGCGCTATCTGGAGGCCGGCGGATTGTTCGGCACGCCGGACTCGCTCGCCGCGCGGATGGCGCAGCTCCAGCAAGCGGACGTGGATGAGGTCGCGTGCCTCGTGGACTTCGGTCTCCCGCATGGCGTGGCCATGGAGGGGCTGCGTCACTTGGACACCCTGCGGCGCCGCGTGCAGGGAGAGCGTCCGCGCCCCTCCTCGGAGCCGTCTCGCGAGGCGGTGTCGCCGTCGGTGGTGGACTGGCTGCGTCCGGGGTCGCCCGTGCATCTGCGCTGTGGCTCCGCGTTCGCGCGGACGCTCGCGAATCTGCCCGAGGCGGAGTCGCGCCTGGAGTCGGTGCGCACGTGGGTGGTCGACGAGGCCGAGGGCGTCTCGGTTGACCTGGCGGCCTCGCTCCAGCGGGCGGCCTCCGCGAGGGTGGTCTCGCCCGTGCCCGTGCTGCCGCATGCGTCCGAGACGCAGGGGCCCCGGTTCGTGCTCGATGTCTCGGGTCGCCGCGCTCCCGTGGGTGTGGTGGGCGAGTTGTTCGTGGGGGGCGAGGCCGTGCCGATGGGCTTCTGGAATGATCCGGAGCGCTCGCGTGCACGCCTGCTGGGAGCGCCGGACGGGAGTGGGGCTCGCCTGTACGGAACGCACGTCTCGGCGCGATACCGCGCGGACGGACAGGTGGAGGTTCTCGCGAGCATCGCGCGGCGGCCTGCCTCCCTTCCGGCGCAAGGTTCCGGTGTCAGCCCTGCGCCCGCTCCGGTCAGCCGGTCCGTCGTCCCGCCGCGCCCTGTGTCGCAGGTGCCTGGGCCCCCGCGCGCCAACGAGGTTGCCTCGGGTGCGCCCGGTGGCGCCATTCGCAGGGTGTCACGCGCGGGGCCCTTGCCGTTGTCGTTCGGGCAGCAGCGACTGTGGTACCTCGCACAGCTCGACCCCACGAGCATCGCGTACCACTCGCCCATCTCGTTGCGCCTGAGTGGCGCCTTGGATGTCGCCGCGCTGGAGCAGTCGCTCCAGGAGTTGGTGGTGCGACATGAGGTGCTGCGCACGGTCTACCGTCACGCCGCCGACGCGCCCGTCCAGCACGTCTTCCCCTCGATGACGCTGCCGCTGGAGCAGGTGGACCTGCGCCATGTCCCCGCCGCTCGGCGCGAGACCGAGCTGCTGTCCGCGCTGCGCGAGCGGATCCTCCAGCGCTTCGACCTGGAGCAAGGGCCGCTGATGCGCGCGACCTTGCTGCGGTTGGGGGAGGAGGAGCACGTCCTGTTGCTCGTCCTCCACCACATCATCACGGACGGATGGTCCGGCGCGGTGCTCTCGCGCGAACTGGTGATGCTCTACACCGCGCGTCGCATGGGTGCGCCCGCGAGGCTCCCTGAGCCGCCCCTCCAGTACGTCGACTTCGCGCTGTGGCAGCGAGGGTGGCTCCAGGGCGCCGAACTGGAAGCTCAGCTGGGGTGGTGGAAGCAGGCCCTGCGTGGCGTGAACGGCGCACTGTCCTTGCCCACGGACTTCCCCCTCCCGGCGAAGCCCTCGGGGCGCGGTGCCAGCCAGCCCGTGCTCGTGCCTCGCGAGCTGACCGAGCAGCTCAAGGCCGTGGCGTTGCGCGAGGGCGGCACGCTCTTCATGGGGCTCGTCGCGGCGCTTCAAATCGTCCTCGGTCGGTACTCCGGCCAGGAGGACATCACCGTCGGCACGCCCATCGCGGGTCGCAACCGCAAGGAGCTGGAGGGCCTGCTGGGACTGTTCGTCAACACGCTGGTGTTGCGCGGAGATCTCTCGGGCGATCCCTCGTTCCGGACGTTCTTCGGGCGGGTGAAGCGCATGGCCTTGGGCGCATACGCGAACCAGGACGTGCCCTTCGAGAAGCTCGTGGAGGCGATGGATGTTCCCCGAGGGCAGCGGCGCCCTCCCTTGTTCCAGGTGCTCGTCGCGCTTCAGAACGTGCCGGTCGCGGATGTGGCGCTGCCGGGGATGAAGGTGCGCCTACAGCCCATCCCGAGCCTCGGCGCGAAGTTCGACCTCACCCTCGACGTCACGGAGACGGAGGACGGTCTCAAGGGCATCCTGGAGTACAGCACCGACCTGTTCGCGGCCTCCACGGTCGCGCGGATGACCGAACACTTCCAGCGAGTCCTGGAGTGGGCGGTGGCCTCGCCCGATGTGCCGTTGTCCGAGCTCTCGCTCCTCACGGAGTCGGAGCGGGCGCGGGTGTTGGTGGCGTGGAATGACACCGCCGCGGAGTACCCACGGGACGAGCAGGTGCACCACCTGGTGGAGCAGCAGGTGGCGAAGACACCCGAGTCCAT
>NZ_JAHNZT010000120.1 GCF_019039035.1 Citreicoccus inhibens
CTAAACGACGAGGCGTGATTCCCGATCGGCCCGGAGGGTAGGCAGGCGCTGGACGAGTGGGGAAGCGGCAGGAACCCACTCCGTTCGGCCCTGTGTGAGCAAGTACCAGAAGAAGAAGCGAGCCCTGCCTCAGGGAGGGGAACAATTGCGCCTGTGCAGTCGTGACCGCAGGCGTCTGATTCGATGGGGAGAGAGGACTGGCTGCCCTCTCACCCTGCGACGGAGCATGGCGGTGGCCAAGGTGGCTGGTGGCCAGTCGCGAGCGCAGGCCGCACGGGAGTTGCTGTGCGCCACCTCCACCGTGGTGGCCGCTGTGCAGCGCTACTTCGAGAGTGGACGTGAAGGGCTGGTGGACCGGCGCGCTCGCAATGGACAGCGCAAGGTGGACGCGCGTTTCCGAGCAACGCTTTGCCGGGTGTTGAGGGGCACACCGCAGCAGTCTGGGTGGCGGCGCAGCACATGGACACGCGAGCTGTTGGCTCGCGAGGTGGAGAGACGAGGCCGAGTGCGCGTCTCGCCTACCACCATGGGACGCGCCCTGGCGTCGGTGGGCGCGCGGCTGAAGCGGCCCCGCCCCGTAGTGCGCTGCCCCTGGCCCGCGCGCCAGCGGCAAGAGCGGATTTGGCAACTGAAGTGCCGGGCGGCCTACGCCCGGCCCGAGGAGCCCGTCTTCTACGAGGACGAGATGGACGTGCATCTCAACCCCAAGGTGGGGCCCGATTGGATGCTGCCTGGAGAGCGGCGGGAACTCGTAACTCCAGGCAACAACCAGAAGCGATACGTGGCCGGAGCGCTCAACTCACGTACAGGCGAGCTGACGTGGGTGAAGGGGGAGCGGAAGACGAGCGCCCTTTTCATCGAACTGGTACGCGCGGTGAGCAACGCCTACCCCACGGCCAGGCGCCTGCACTTCATCCTGGACAATGCGGCCACCCACTCGAGCAGTCAGACGAAGAAGGTTTTGGTGCAGATGGGCGAGCGCGTGGTGCTGCACTTCCTTCCGCCGTACTGCCCCGAGGGCAACCGCATCGAGCGGGTCTGGTGGGACGTGCACGCCAACGTCACCCGCAACCACCGGTGCAAGAAGATGTCGGCACTCATGGCCGAGGTGGATGCCTACCTGGAAGCGCGCAACGCGCAACAGACGTCAAGTCCGCTGCTGCGCGTCGCTCCCACTCGACGCGCAGCATGAGACCATTCGAGAATCACGGTTCGTCGTTTAG
>NZ_JAHNZT010000121.1 GCF_019039035.1 Citreicoccus inhibens
CACGGCTTGGACTGACGGTCCACTGAGTTGGCAGTCCGAGGGCTGGTGAGTGACTCTGCTCAGTCTGCACACACGTGGCATGGATGTCGCAAACCACCCTGGCCATGTCCCCGACTCCACGCGGTACCCGTTGCCGCCATGAAAGCAAGCGCTGTGAAGGCGAAGGCACCGTGAGTGAATCCGGCGCGCCGTGCCGAAACCATGAAGGCTTGCGGGCGGCGCAGTGAGACATGTTGCAAGTCGCTGGGTGTCCTCGGAAGGTGAGAGTGACGTGTCGTTGATGCTCACGGAAGTGCGGTGTGGGAAGTGCCGCCTGCTGCTGGCTGGGCGTGACGAGGCGAGCCTTTGTCTCCGCAGCGCCGAGGGAGGCTTGGTGGTGGCTCGCGGCCTGGAAGCCTCGCTCAAGTGCCCACGCTGTGGTGTCTCCAGTGTCGCTTCGAGCCGACAAGCGCTCCCGCGGTTACCGCGCCCTTCGCCCGTGGAAGTCATCCTGTTTCCCAAGCGCTGACACGGCGTCGGGCCTTGGCCCATGCCTTGGCCGTCTTCCGGCTGGCGTTGACGTGCGAGGACTCGCTGTCTCAGCGGGTGCCCTCAATGCCCCGGCTGTGTGCCTGTTGCGTCCCCCTCCCTGAAAGCATTCATCCAGGAGTCGTTGTGTGCAGAAGTTTGGCGCGTTGGGAGGCCCTTCGTGTGGGCCTCCGTCAATTCGTGGAGAGTCCTCGGGCCCGGCAGGCCTTCGTCAAGGCCCAGGCGATGAGAGGAGTGCTGGCCGTCTTCGAGTCGCCGACGAGTCTTGTCGCGTACCTCAACCGGCGAGACGGGGACGTCGACGTGAAGAACGACCTCCTCACGACGCTCGTCGCCATGGTGCAGGCACGAGAAGAGGGGCCGCTTGTGTCAGCGCTGCTGTGGTTGGGCCTGTGGCCGGCCCTCGGAGCCATTCGTCGCCGGCGCCTTCGGAGCTTCGAGACTGAGGACGAACTCACCGCGGCCCTGGCCCTCGCCTTCACTTCGTTAGTGGCTCGCGTCGACTTGCGGCGGACTCG
>NZ_JAHNZT010000122.1 GCF_019039035.1 Citreicoccus inhibens
TCGACCGCGTCGGCATCCACGACGACTTCTTCGCCCTCGGTGGCCACTCCCTCCTCGCCACCCAGGTCGTCTCTCGCATCCGCTCCGACCTCCGCGTCGAACTCCCCCTCCGCGCTCTCTTCGAGGCTCCCACCGTCGCCGCACTCGCCCTCCGCATCGACTCGCGAGGCCCGACTGCGTCTCTCGCGCCGCCGCTCCTGCCTTCGTCGAGAGATGTCGCGCTGCCGCTGTCGTTCGCGCAGCAGCGTCTCTGGCTCATCGATCAGTTGGAGCCACAGAGCCCGGCGTACAACATCCCCTCCGCGCTGCATCTGCACGGTGGGCTGAACATCGAAGCCCTGCGCCGAGCCTTCGAGGCGCTCATCGAGCGCCACGAGTCCCTGCGCACCATCTTCGCGGAGCACGAGGGCCAGCCGGTTCAAATCATCCGTCCGTCCGTGCGCTGGACCTTGGAGGCCACCGACCTCACGCACCTGCCGCAAGCCGAGCACGAGGCCGAGGTCCGACGCCGCGCAACGCAGGAAGCGTCTCAGCCCTTCAGCCTCACGAACGGGCCACTCCTGCGCACCACGCTGCTGCGTCTGTCCGAGGAGCACCACGTCCTCTTCGTGACGATGCATCACATCGTCTCGGATGGCTGGTCCATGGGCGTGCTCGTGCGCGAACTCGCGGCGCTCTACGAGTCCATCCACGGGGGCTCACAGGCTTCACTGCCGATGCTGCCCGTGCAGTACGCGGACTTCGCGGCGTGGCAGCGCGGCTGGCTCCAGGGCGACGTCCTCCAGCGTCAGGTCGACTTCTGGAAGCGTCACCTCGCCGGAGCCCCGCCGCTCCTCGAGCTGCCCACCGACAAGCCTCGTCCCGCCGTCCAGGGCACCACCGGCGCCACACTCGCCTTCTCTCTTCCCAAGTCCCTCTCCGACTCCCTCAAGGCTCTCGCTCTCCATGAAGGCGGCTCGCTCTTCATGGTCCTCCTCGCCTCCTGGC
>NZ_JAHNZT010000123.1 GCF_019039035.1 Citreicoccus inhibens
GCCTGTCGGTGGGCAACTCAAGGAGGGCGGGAGCGTCAGCGAGCTGCTGCTTCCAGTAGGCGAGCTGAGCGTCGAGGACGCCGTCGCGCAGCCACTGCCGCTGCCACACCGCGTAGTCCGCGTACTGAATCGGAAGCTCGGGGAGTGGTGACGAACGGCCTTCGATGTGCGCTCGGTAGAAGGCGATCAACTCGCGGACGAGCACGCCCATGGACCAACCGTCGGAGACGATGTGGTGCATCGTCACGAGCAGCACGTGCTGCTGCGGCGCGAGCTTGAGGAGTCGAGCTCGCACCAGTGGCCCGGTGGCCAGCTCGAAGGGAAGGGTTGTCTCTGCTTCCGCGAGTCGGAGCGACTCGTCCTCGCGGTCCTCGCGAGCGGACAGGTCGATGCGATCGAGCTGGAACGGCGTGGGCGGCGCGATGAGCTGAATCGGCTCGCCCTCTCCCGAGGAGAACGTGGTGCGCAGGGACTCGTGGCGGCGGATCAGGTCGGAGAAGGCACGCTCCAGGGCGTCCACGTCCAGCGTGCCCTCCAGCCGCAGCGCGCTGGGCATGTTGTACGCGGTGGTGCCGGGCTGGAGTTGATCCAGGAACCACAGGCGCTGCTGCGCGAACGACAGCGGCAGGGGCTGCCCGCGCGACACGGGAGCCAAGACCGGCGCATCGGAGCCTCGTGCTTCGTGGCTCGCCTCGTCAATGCGTCGAGCGAGTGCGGTCAGCGTCGTGGCCTCGAACACCGCGCGCAGGGGCAGGTCCACGCGGAACTGCGCACGGATCCGTGACACGAGCTGCGTGGCGCGCAACGAGTGACCGCCGAGCGCGAAGAAGTCGTCCTCGGCGCCGATCCGCTCTTGATTGAGCAACTCGGACCAGAGTCGAGCCAGCTTCACTTCGGTCAGCGTGCTCGGAGGTCTGTACGCAGCGACTGCCGCATCAGTGGCCTCGGGGGCCGGGAGGGCGGGACGGTCGA
>NZ_JAHNZT010000012.1 GCF_019039035.1 Citreicoccus inhibens
CCGCGAGGCGCCGCCCCGCCCTCCGCCGCCTCGCGCGACGCCCCCCGGCATGGCGCCCGCCCCGCGCGCGGCGCCGATGGCACGGCCCGCGGCCCCCGCGGACAGCCCCGATGCGCGCCGCAACGGGCGGGTGCGGATGCACACGTCCATCGACATGCGGAGCGACTCGAACTTCTTCACCGGCTTCTCCATGGACATCAGCGAGGGCGGCGTCTTCATCGCCACGGTGGAGGCCGTGCCCCGCGGAACCCAGGTCGAGTTGGACTTCACGCTACCGGGCGGCCGGCCCATGAAGGTGGCCGGCGTGGTGCGCTGGGTGCGCGAGGGGAATGACCGCACGCCCGAGCTGATGCCAGGGGTGGGCGTGCAGTTCACGGGCCTGGCGCCCGAGGTGGCCCGCGTCATCTCCTCGTTCGTCACCACCCGCGACCCCATGTTCTATCCAGACTGAGGCGGCTTCGTTGGGTAGCCAACCCGCTGGCTCGCCGCCGCGAGCCCGGGGGCACTATCCTTCGCAAAGACAGACACGGTAGGGTGTCCCCCCTCGTCCGGAGCATGGCAGGCATGACCTCTCCCATCCGGAGCACCGCCTCGGGTAGCGCGCGTCCGCCTCGCTGGGACGCGGGCCGCCGCGCCGAGCCAGCCCCGACCCCGCAGCCCTCACCCGTGGACCTCACCTTGGACAAAGTCAATCTGGCCGCGAAGCTGTCTCTCTTCTCCGAGCACTGGTCGCCCAAGGTCGTGGGCGAACTCAACGGGCAGCAGGTGCGTCTGGCCAAGCTGCTCGGGCCCTTCGTGTGGCATCAGCACGAGGTGGAGGACGAGCTGTTCCTGGTCCTCCACGGACACCTGCGCATGGAGTTCCGCGACCGGACGGTGGACGTGAACCCCGGCGAGTTCATCATCGTCCCCCACGGCGTCGAGCACCGCCCCGTGGCCGACCAGGAAGTCCACGTGCTCCTCTTCGAGCCCGCCACCACCCTCAACACCGGCGACGTGCGCGAGGCGCGGACGGTCGAGCGGCTGGAGCGCCTCTAGGCCCCGGAGTCAGTGCGGCGCGGGAAGCTCCGCGTCCACGCCCGCTCGCGGCAGCGGCAGGTCCACGATGAAGGTGGCACCCTCTCCCAGCGTGCTCTCCACGCGGACGGTGCCGCCGTGCGCCTCCACGAGCTGGCGCACGATGTAGAGCCCCAGCCCGAAGCCGTTGTTCCTCCCAGCGGACGGCTCGCGCTCGAACCGCTCGAAGATGCGCCGCTGCGACTCCTCGGCGATGCCCAGGCCCTGGTCCTTCACCGACAGCCGCGCCCAGCCGCCGCCCGCGCGCTCCACGCTCAACAGGATGGGCTTGCCCCGCCCGAACTTCAGCGCGTTGGACAACAGGTTGGTCACCACGCGATCCAAGCGCGGTCGATCCCACCGGCCCACCAGGCCCAGCTCCGCGGACATCTCCAGCCGGCTGCCCGCCTCCGCCGCCTGCGCCGCGAAGCGCTCCATGCACTCGTGCGCCACGTCCGCCAGGTCCACCAGTGCCACGTCCAGCACCAGCTTCCCCGAGGACAACCGAGACAAGTCCAACAGGTTGTGCAGCAGTTGCCCCAGCCGCTGCGCCTGCTTCAACGCCGCCGCCAACCCCACCCGCATGCGCTCCGGCGACTCCTGCGCGTCCACCCGCTGGAGCCTGCGCAGCAGCAACTGCAACGCATGCAAGGGATTGCCCAGGTCATGCGCCGTGACGCCAATCAGCTCCAGCGCTTGCTGGGCCTCGCTCAGCAGGCGGGCGTTGTCGAGCGCGAGCGCGGCCCGCCCCGCCAGTTCCTCCACCAGCACCTGGTCCTCCGGGGTGAACCGGCGGCCGGCGGGCTCCGCCAGCAGCACGAAGACGCCCCGGGTGCGCTCCTCCACCCGCAGCGGCACCGCCAGATAGGAGCCGATGCCCGTCGCGCACAGCAGGGCCCGGTGCTCGGGGGACTCGGCGCCGCGGTCCAGGGCCTCGGGCGGCACCTCGGACACCCGCTCCGAGCGCCCCGTGTGCAGCACCCGCCAGACCCCGTGGGACGCGTCCTCGCGCGAGGGGTAGCGCCGGGCCGCCTCCCACAGCGCCTCCTGGCGCTCCGGCCGGGCGTGCGCCACCGCGCGCGGGGCGAGCTGCCCCGAGGGCGTCAGCAGGAACAGGATGCAGCCCTCGGCCACCTCGGGGACCATCATCCGCGTCAGCTCGGCCACCATCAGGTCCGGAGCCTTCGCCTGCTGGAACACCTTCCCCGCCACCGCGAGCAGCCGCTGCATGCGCTCGGCCCGGCGGCGCTCGGTGATGTCGCGCACCAGGAGGGCGAAGCCCTGCATCCGCCCCTCCTCGTCGCGCAGCGCCACCAGGATGACCTCGCCCCAGAAGAGCGTTCCATCCTTGCGCAGCCGGGCCGCCTCGCCGCGCAGCCGCCCGTCCCGCTCGGCGCGCGCCACGTCCCGCTCCGGCTGACCCTCCGCCACCGCCTTCTGGGGATAGAACATCGCCACGGACCGGCCGAGGACCTCGTCCTCCCGCCAGCCCGTGATGCTCGCGGCGCCGGGGTTCCAGCTCGCCACCCGGCCCTGGGCATCCAGCAGGCAGATGGCGTAGTCGCGCACGCTCTCCACCAGGAGCTGGAAGCGCCGAGCCGTGGACGCGGCCTCGCGCCGCAGGGGCGCCAGCCGCCGCATCAGCACCCAGGCCAGCATCGCCGCCGCCGCCGTGCCCAGCACCGCCGCCACCAGCATGAGCGCCAGGGCCTGCCGGTCCGCGTCCATCGCATCCCGGACCCCGCGCGACAGCCGCTCGCTCGCGTGCGTCGTCAGCCGCTGGAGCGCCTGCTCCGTGCGCTCCCGCGCGCGCCCCACCCGCTCGTGGAACAGCGCGTCCAGCTGCTCCCGGCTGGCCCCCGCGTCGTTGGCCGCCCCCAGCGCCTGGGCCGCGTCCTCGTGCTCCTGCTCGGCCCGCACCGCCGAGCTGAGCAGCGTGGCGGCCGGTTCATCCGCCAGGCGCGGACGCAGACGCTCCTGGAGCGCCTGGAAGCGCTGGCGCGCGGTGGTCATGTCCCGCTGGAACTGCGCATCCCCGGACATCGCGAGCCCGCGCCCGCTGGCCACCTTCTCGCTGAAGGCGCGGTGCAGCCGCTCCACCTCCAGCACGTCGTTGGACAGGTCCAGGATGCGCGCCTTGTGGCTGGCTCGCACCGTCAGCAGCGCGCCCACGGCCGCGCCCGCCAACACGAGCGCCACGACGAGCGAGGCCACGAAGCCCGCCCCCATGCGCTGCGCGAAGGCCCATGGACGCGCCACACCGCCCCTCCGGGCCCCTTGTCCGGACGCACGAGGCCCGCGGCCAAGGTGAGGCGCCCGCCCCGGCCCGCCCAGGCGTGCCGACGGGCCTTATCGATGTCGGGAAGTGGGCGACGCCGCCCCGCTCAGGGCTGACCGCCCGCCGAGGACTCCGACTCGGGCTGGGGAGCCGCGCCCGCCCCGCCCGCGGCCGGCACGAACGTGCCCGTCTTCGGATCCACGTTCCAGGCGGAGTACTTGTGCTGCTTCACGTCCCGCAGCACGCCGTCCGCGTAGCAGACCGAGTAGACGACGAAGGTGGGGTCCCTCAGCGTGGGCTGTCCGTAGCGGTAGCAGTCCGCGCCATCCACCTTGTCCAGGGTGAGGGGACGCCCGAGCACCGCCACCACCTCGCCCTGCGACATGCCCGGGGACACCGTCCGGATGCCATGGGGCGTGAGGACCCGGAAGTTGCGCTGGGCCTGCCGAGAGAGCGCCCACCCCCCCAGCGCCAGCACCACGGCCGCGCCCAGCACCACGGCCCGCCGCGTGGAGCTCGGCTTGCGCTCATGGAAGGCCGTGAAGAGGCCATGGGGGGCGGTGGGGCCGGGGGTACCCGCGGCTGCGCCATTCGAGGAGATGTCTTGTCCCATCACGTTCCCTGAAATGCCGTCCCGCCATTTTGGATGCAAGCAAGACGCGGACAGAACCGCGCCACGGGTCGCGCCTGTTCCCTGGTGCACCAAAGATTGGCTGAGTGTCCGCTCCCCGGGTGAGAGCGCGAGTTTACAATGGCCTTCTGACCGGGCTGGTACACCGTCTTCGTGAGCGTCTCCACGAGGAGTTACTTCATGTCGAAGCGCGGCACGGGCCGTGGCGGCACCCACAAGCCGGCGGAGCGGGACGTGCTACCCGCTGGGGTCGAGGTCACGGACAGCGAGCTGTTCTTCAACCGTGAGCTCTCCTGGCTGGCCTTCAACGACCGGGTCCTCCAACTGGCCGAGTCCGCGGACGAACCCCTCCTGGAGCGGCTGAAGTTCATCTCCATCTACGCGCGCAACCTGGACGAGTTCTTCATGATTCGGGTGGCGCGGCTGCACGAGCAGGCGCGCGGCGGCGTGGCGCGGCTGGTGCCGGACGGGGCCTCTCCGGGCACCACGCTGGACAAGCTGCACGAGGGCATCTTCGAGCAGAGCAAGCGCCACGCGGACTGCTTCGAGCAGGTGCTGCGCCCGGCCCTGGCGGAGAAGGGCCTGCGCATCCTCTCCGTGAAGGAGCTGGACGCCGAGCAGCGCGCGCAGGTGGACCAGCGCTTCCGCGAGCAGATCTTCCCGGTGCTCACCCCGCTGGCCATCGGGTTGGGGCGGCACTTCCCGTACATCTCCAACCTGTCGCTCAGCCTGGCCGTGCTCCTGCGCGACCCGGTGGCGGAGGAGGAGAGCGTGGCGCGGGTGAAGGTGCCCAAGGAGCTGCTGCCGCGCTTCGTGCCGCTCAAGGGCAACATCTTCGTGCCGCTCGAGGACATCATCGCGCACCACCTCAAGGACCTGTTCCCGGGGATGGAGGTGCTGGGCTGGAGCCTGTTCCGCGTCACGCGCGACGCGGACTTCACCGTGTCCGAGGACGCGGAGGACCTGCTCAAGGCGGTGGAGACGGAGCTGCGTCAGCGCCGCTTCGGGGACGTCATCCGCCTGGAGGTGCAGGCAGGGATGCAGCCCAAGCTGCTCGAGCCGCTGGTGGAGGCGCTCGGGCTGGAGCCTCGGCAGGTCTACGAGGAGCGCGGCCTGTTGGACCTGGCGGACGTGATGTCCATCGTGGGCACGCCGGGGTTCCCGGAGCTGCGCGACCCGCCGTGGACGCCGGTCACCCAGGCGCGGCTGCGGCCGGACAGCGAGTCTCCGGATGGCGGCGGCACGGTGATGGCGGCCATGCGGCGCGGGGACCTGTTGGTGCACCACCCCTACGAGTCCTTCGCCACGTCGGTGGAGCGCTTCGTGGCGGAGGCGGTGGAGGACCCGGACGTCCTGGCGCTGAAGCAGACGGTGTACCGGACGTCGGACAGTTCACCGCTGGTGCCCGCGCTGATCCGCGCGACGGAGAATGGCAAACAAGCGGTGTGCATGGTGGAGCTGAAGGCGCGCTTCGACGAGCGCACCAACATCCGCTGGGCCAACGCGTTGGAAGAGGCGGGGGTGCACGTCGTCTATGGAATCCCGAGCCTGAAGACCCACGCGAAGGCCATCCTCATCGTGCGGCGTGAGGGTGAGCGGGTGCGGCACTACGTGCATATCGGCACGGGCAACTACAACCCGAAGACGGCGCGCCTCTACACGGACCTGGGGCTGTTCACCACGGACCCGGACATCGGGGCGGACGTGGCGGATGTCTTCAATTTCCTGACGGGCTTCGGGCGGCCCAAGTCGTTCCGCAAGATATTGGTGGCGCCGCTGACGATGCGAGAGGGGTTGCTGGAGGAGATTCGCCGCACGGTGGCGGCGCACACGCCGGAGCGGCCCTCGCGCATCGTGATGAAGATGAACGCGATGGTGGATCCGGGCATCATCCGCGCGCTGTACGACGCGTCGCGCGTGGGCGTGCGGGTGGACCTGAACGTGCGAGGCATCTGCTGCCTGCGTCCGGGAGTGCCTGGGGTGTCGGAGCACATCCGCGTGGTGTCGGACCTGGGGCGGTTCCTGGAGCACTCGCGCATCTATCTGTTCGAGCGGGGCACGGAGGTGCGGTGCCTCATCGGCTCGGCGGACCTGATGCCGCGCAACCTGGACCACCGGGTGGAGATCCTCGCGCCCATCGAGGATCCGTCGCTCCTGGCGCAGGTCAAGGACCTGGTGGACCGCTGCCTCGCGGACAACACGCACGCGTGGGAGCTGCTGCACACGGGGCAGTGGAAGCGCCGCACGCCGCCGCCGGGCGGAGAACGCCGCTGGGCCCAAGGCGAGCTGATGGAGCGCGCCACGCGGATGGTGCAGGTGCAGAGCGGCAGGCCGCTGCCGTAGTCCTCAAGGCAACCGACCCCGCCATCTCCCATCTGGATTCGGACTCGCCCTTCCGTGGGGCGGGGCTACATGGCCCGGGCGGACAGGCTTCATGGACTGGGGGACAGGGTGGGGCGTGACGTCTGTTCTTCAGGCTTCGCTTCCCTGCATCCCAGACCGCGACCGTGTTGCCCAGACATTCTTGAAAGCCTATCCACGCTGCCCACCCCCGGACAGACATCCGGCGAATCGCGCGTCCCCCTCGCTCGGGTGTCCCTCGCCGGAAGTCTGCCCTTCACGCAGCCGAACGGAGACAGTGGATGAGCACGCGGTCGCCCGTCGTCGAAACGAAGGAAGGCAAGGTTCAGGGCCTTCAAGACCAAGGCATCTCCCTCTTCAAAGGCATCCCCTACGCCAAGCCCCCCGTGGGCCCCCTGCGCTGGCGCGCCCCCGAACGCGCCACCCCCTGGACCGGCACCCGCGACACCCTCGAGTTCGGCCCCTCCCCCCTCCAATCCAGACAAGGCTGCATCGAAGGCGGCGGCGGTGACCCCGGCAAGCTCTCCGAGGATTGCCTCTACCTCAATGTCTATTCCCCCAAGCTCGGCCCCGGCGCCAAGCTCCCCGTCGTCGTCTGGATTCACGGCGGCGCCTTCGTCGTGGGCACCAGCTCCGTGCCGCCCTACAACGGCGTGCCCCTCGCCTCGCGCAACGTGGTGCTCGTCACCGTCAACTACCGCCTGGGACACCTGGGCTTCTTCGCCCACCCCGCCCTGGAGCAGGAGAACCCCGGCGGCCCCGCCAACTTCGGCCTGCTCGACCAGGCGCTCTCGCTCGAATGGGTGCGCGACAACATCGCCGCGTTCGGCGGTGACCCCGGCAACGTCACCCTCATGGGCCAGTCCGCTGGCGCCAAGAGCGTCCTCGCGCTGTTCGCCTCGCCCCTCGTGCGCGGCAAGGGCCTCTTCCACAAGGGCATCTCCATGAGCGCCTACGTGCTCTCCGAGCGGCCCGTGGCCGACGCGAAGCTCAGCGGCATCGCCTTCGCGCGCCGAGCGGGCCTCACCGACCCGTTCGTCACCATGGATCAGCTCCGCAAGCTCCCCGCCGAGAACTTCTGGATGCTCCCCTCGGACACCCTCAACGCCCCCAACGCCATCTACGGCGACTCGGTGCTCCCCGAGCCCATCCGCACCACGTTCGAGTCCGGCGACCAGCTCAAGCTGCCCCTCATCCTCGGCAGCACGAACGATGACTCCAGCGTGGTGAGCGCGTTCGGCATCGACCCGGGGACCATCCTCGAGCGCCTGGGGCCCATCGCGGACACGATTCGCGAGCTGTACCCCGACGTGAACGACGACCGCGAGATTGGCCGGCGCATGTGCCGCGACTTCGTCTTCGCCGTGTCACCCCGCCACTACGCCTCCTTCCACTCGCACCACGGCGGGCGCGCGTGGCGCTACCTCTTCGAGTACAGCGCGAAGCTGCTCGCCCCGCGCCGCCGCCTGGGCGTGCCGCACGGCGAGGACGTGCCCTACTTCCTGGGCACCCCCGAGCTGTGTCCGCCCACCGAGGGCTTCATCTCCGACGAGGACCGCACCCTCACCACGAACCTCGTCGAGGCCGTGGTCCGCTTCGCTCAACGGGGCGAGCCGGGAGCGCTCGGCCGCGTCACGTGGGATGAGCACACCGAGGACCGCGACGTGCTGCTGCGCATCTCCAAGTCCCCCGAGCAGGTGGAGAACTTCGACCAGCCCGTCCTCGACGTGGCGCAGATCCTCATCCCCATCATCGACCAGTTCGCCAAGCCGCCACCGCCGGCCTTGCCGAAGGCCACCTCCTCCTCCACGAGCAGCAAGTCCAAGGGCCGCCCGCGAGCCAACCCCTAGGCGGAGCGCCGTCGACCGGAAGCGCCGTAGAGCGACTGGAGCGCCGCCCCCAAGGCGCCCAGCCGCTGCCTCAGTGCTTCCGGCCCCAGCACCTCCACCTCCGCCCCCACCTCACAGAGCTGCGAGACCGCGATGGCCTCGCGCTCGAAGTCGAGCACCACCTGTCGCTTCCCTTGGAGCGCCGCGTCCAGCCGCGCGGCCTCCGAGGGCGGCCTCACCGCGCGCAGCGCCGCCACGCCGGCCTCCGTGCAGCGCAGCGTGACTTCATAGCGAGGACGCTCGGTCGCGAACCGCGCGCACCAGTCCTTCCAGAAGTGGCTCAGGTCGAAGTCCACGGGCCGCGTGAAGCCCTGGGGACGCCGGCGCACGCCCTCGATGCGCGAGCCTCGGAACACGCGCGGCCCCTTCTCCGTCCCCGCCACCAGGTACCAACGGTCCGCCTTGATGACGAGCCCATAGGGCTCCACCGCCCGCCGGGTGCGCGCCCCCTCGAAGTCCTGGTACGTCAACGTCACGCGCTGGTCCTGCCACGCGGCATCACGCAGCACGCCCAGGTGCGGCACCCGCTCTCGCGTCGTGAACCACCCGGACGCGTCCACGAGCAATCGTTGCCGCGCGTGCTCCAGGGCTGGCTGTTGGAGCGAGGGCAGCGCCGCCGCCAGCTTCACCAACCCCGTGCGCAGCGGCCCGGACAACCCCAAGTCCTCCAGCGCTCCTGGCGCACCCACCGTGGCCAGCGCTTGAAGCTCCGGCCGCGTGAGCCCCGTGAGCTGCGTGCGCCAACCCTCCATCAACGACACGCCGCCGCCCGCGCCTCGCGTGGTGGACACCGGAACGCCCGCCGTGGAGAGCGCGTCCAGGTCGCGCAGCACCGTTCGCCCGGACACCTGGAGCTCTCGCGCCAGCGCCCCCACCGTGCTCCGCGGGCGGGCTTGCAGGCGCATCAGCAGGTGCATCAGTCGATCGGCGCGCATGGGTGGGCCCCTCCGGGCAGGGCGCGGGTGAGGACGAGAAGTCTCGCCGGGGAAACATGACAGAGGGTGTCATCTTCCCTGAGGCATCTTCGCGGTGGAAAGGAAACAACACCATGAAGCCACTCGAAGGACGGATTGCCCTCGTCGCCGGCGCGACGCGGGGCGCGGGGCGCGGAATCGCGACGATGCTGGGCGAGGCGGGGGCCACCGTGTACTGCACGGGGCGCAGCGTGCGCGGGAATCTCGCCAGCGGCCCCAAGCGGCCGGAGACCCTCGAGGAGACGGCCGAGCGCGTGACGGCGCTGGGCGGCAAGGGCATCGCCGTGCGCGTGGACCACTCGGTGGAGGAGGAGGTGGAGGCGCTGGCGCAGCGGATCCGCGCCGAGGCCGGTCACCTGGACGTGCTCGTCAATGACATCTGGGGCGGCGAGTCCCTGATGGAGCTGGGACTGCCCTTCTGGAAGCAGTCCGCGCAGAAGGCGCGGCTCATGTTCGACCGCGCCATCTTCACGCACCTGCTCACCAGCCGGCACCTCGTGCCGATGATGGTGGAGCGCAACCAGGGCCTCATCGTCGAGGTGACGGACGGTGACTCGTTCGGGTATCGCGGCGCGGTCGCCTATGACGTCACGAAGATGGCGGTCATCCGCCTGGCGTTCGCGATGTCTCGCGACCTGCGGCGCACGAACGTCACCGCGCTCGCCATCACCCCAGGCTTCCTCCGCTCGGAGGAGATGCTGGACTACTTCGGCGTGACGGAGGCGACCTGGCGCGACGCCGCCAAGAAGGACCCCAACTTCATCGCCTCGGAGACGCCCGCGTACGTGGGCCGCGCCGTGGCGGCGCTCGCGGCCGACCCGAACGTGAGGGCCCGGGCCGGCCGCGTCGTCGCATCATGGACCCTGGCCCGTGAGTACGGCTTCACGGACCTGGATGGCACCCAGCCCCACTGGGCCGACCACTTCACGCGGACCTACCAGCAGCCCTACACCGTGGCGCAGGATGCGGCGTATGCCTCGTGGATGAACGGGGCGATTGAAGTCATCGTCCCGGACTGGCCCCAGTACTGAGCCGCGCTCAGGGACGCCTCAGCCCGCCTCTTCCCGAAGGGATGAGGCGTCCCGGCCCGCGCGCCACGCATAGCCGGTGAACAGGTCCCGGCCGTCCTTCACGGTGAGCAGGACGCGGATGTCCTTGAGCGTGTGCTGGGACACCGTGAGCGGATTGCTGGAGAGCACCACCAGGTCCGCGCGCTTGCCGGGCTCGATGGTGCCCTTCGTCCCCTCCTCCGAGTAGAGGATGGCGTTGCCGACGGTGAGCGCCTTGAGCGCCTCCATCACGGGGATGCGCTGCTCCTCGCCCACCACCGCGCCGGACAGGCTGGTGCGGTTCACCGCCGCGTCCACCAGCAGCATGGGCTCCAGCGGAATCACCGGCGCGTCCGAGTGGATGGACAACGGCATCCCTCGCTTCAACGTGGACGCCAGCGGGCTGATGCGCAGCGCGCGCGCCGGCCCCAGCGTCTCCTGCATGTGCCAGTCGCCCCAGTAGTACGTGTGCACGTTGAAGTAGCTGGGGAGGATGCCCAGGTCACGCATCGCATCCAGCTGGTCCTCGCGCACCGTCTGCGCGTGGATCATCACCGGCCGCAGCGCCTTGGGTCCCTGCAGCGTGCGCGCCTTGCGCACGGCCGAGATCATCATGTCCGCCGCCGCGTCCCCGTTGCAGTGCACCAGGAGCTGGAGGCCCTCCGCGTAGGCCCGGTCGAACCAGCCGTCCAGTTCCTCCTGGCTCACCACCGACTCGCCTCGGTACGACTCGGGCTTGCCCTCGGGCGGCTTCAGGTAGGGCTGCGTGAGGTAGGCCGTCTTGCCTTGCGGCGAGCCGTCCGCGGTGATCTTCACCCCGCCCACCTTGAGGCGCCCCACGTAGGTGCCCACGTGCTTGCGCGCCTTGAAGTCCGCCAGCAGCCCCGGCGACGACGACGCGGCGCCCCGAGGCTCGCGGTCGCAATCATGCCGGTGCGGCACGCGCGCGGTGGTGCGCACCGGGTGGGGGGAGATCGTCTCCCCCACCGTGGTCCACTTCGGGTACGCGACGATGTCGATGAGCAACCGGTGCTGGCGCGCCGCCTCCTCCAGCAGCGCCAGCGAGTCCGGCGACGTCTGGCCTTCCTGCGCGGTGGTGATGCCCCGGCTGGCGTAGTGCCATTGGACATCCTCCAGCGTGGTCAACTGCTCCTCGGGCGTCTTCGCCGGCAGGTGCGCCAGGAGCCCGAACACGGCCTGCTCCGTCACCACGCCGGTGGGCTCGCCCCGCTCGTCGCGCCAGATGGAGCCGCCCGGCGGATCCTCCGCGCCCTTCACGTAGCCGGCCTGGGTCAACGCCAGGTGGTTGGCCGTGGCCAGGTGCGCGGAGACGTGGATGAGGACGAGCGCGTGCGTGGTGGAGACGCGGTCCAGTTCGTCCGCCAGTGGGTGACGCCGCTCCTTGAGCCGCGAGTCGTCATACCCCACCGCCACGAGGGTGGAACCCGGCGGCGGCGCGTGCGCCTCCAGGTGCAACCGCAGCCGATCCAGGATGTCCTCCAGGCTCGCGACCTCGCCCGCCGGCGGAGGGCTCAAGTCCGGCCAGCCCCAGGTGTCCACCATGGCGCCCAGGTGCGAGTGCCCATCCACGAAGCCCGGCAACATCGTGCGGCCTCGCAGGGACACCACCTCCGTGTTCGGCCCGCGGTGGCGCAGCACCGCGTCTCGCGTTCCCACCGCGAGAATCGTGTCACCCCGCAGCGCCACGGCCTCCGCCGTGGGCTGCGCGTCATTCATCGTCAGGATGGTGCCGCCCTCGAAGATTCGGTCGGCGATGGGGACGGGGGTCTCAGCGGAGGGGCGTTTCGTGGTCATTCAGGGGACTCGGGGCAGAAGTGGAAAACATGCTCCGCCGAGCAAGGTGGTCCCTGAGCGTCACAGCGTCCATCGCCCCCCAGGGTCGCGAAGGGTTGTCTTTGCACTCGTTCAGTGCCCGAGAAAACAAGACAGCCCTTCGGACCGGATGTCTGGAATGAGGCGCGCTCAGTAGTGGACGGAGAGCGTGACGCCGCTGTAGGCCGAATAGCCTTTCAGCAGAATCCACTGCGTGCCCGCGGGCAGGTTACCCGCCAGCGTGCATGTTTCATTGCTACCCGACAAGTAGGGCCGGCAGTCGAACAGGGTCAGCGTGGGCGCGAGGTTGAAGCGCGTGTAGAGGTCCGCGTCTCCCGTGCTGCCGCTCACGATGCGGACGGTGGCCGGGGTGTTGGCCGGCACGTTCAGACAGAAGTACTTCTCCGAGCCCGAGGAGCCAGAGAGCCCGGTCACCTGCGCGTCGTTGGCCAGCGTGGTGCACGTGACGGGCGGAGGCACGGTTCCCAACCCCACGGCCTCCCACGCCGCGTCCACGGCGAGTTGCACGGACATGTCGTAGCCCATGTCCGAGGCCACCTGCTTCAGAATGAACCGCGCCTGGGTGAAGTTGGTGGACGCGACGAAGTAGTCCGTGTTGGCGCGATACATGATGCGCGCGGCCTTCTCGATACCAATGCCCTGCACGTTCACCGTCGTCCTGCCCCGAGGGTGCGTGCCTCCGGTGGACAGCAGCTTGAACGCCAGGTTCGGAATGCCTGAGCCGTAATGCGGGTCAATGGTGGGCGAGAAGTCCGGGTAGTAGTCCAGCGAGTCGCCATCCCGCTTGGGGTCCTGCATGTAGCGCAAGGCGTCCCCGGCGATGGGCGGCGTCCAGACGGCCTCGCCAATCTTCCAGATGTCCTCGCCCATGCTCCACGTGCCCGAGGCCAGGCTCTGGCAGGTGGCGGTGAAGATGTCCGAGACGGACTCGTTGAGCGCGCCGGACTCGCCCGCGTAGTCGAGGTTGGACGTCGACTCGGTGATGGCGTGGGTGAACTCGTGCACGACGGGCTCCGCGTCCATGCATGGCGAGCTCAGGTTGACCCCATCGCCGTCGCCACACATCAACCGGGTCCCGTCCCAGTAGGCGTTCGCGTAGTTCGTCATGTAGTTCACGGTCGCCACCAGCTTCGCGCCCGAGTTGTCGAAGGAGTCCCGCGCGAAGAGGGTGTTGAAGCAGTCATAGAACTCCCCCAGCTTCGCGAGCGGGACGTCGAGTGAGGGGTCCCACGCGGGAATCCCCTCGATGGAGCACAGGTGCGACTTCCACGAGCAGACCTCTCGCCGGCGCATGGTGCGAATGTCGGAGCGGCGCCTCACCACGGCGGCGTCCTCCGCGCGGACGTAGACGCGGTCCTTCACCGGCGTCCCGTCTTCCTCCTCGCCCGTCACCTTCACCTCGAAGGCGCGCACCAGCGCGGCCTCGGGCGTGGGCCGCAAGAAGACCTCTCGGGGCGGGCTCGCCTCGCGCGCGCCGGGCGTGGAGGTGAGCGCCACCTGCAGCGCGGTCTCGGGGGCGATGCGCGCCGCAGCAGGCTCGGGCTCACCGTCGCGCGCCGAGCCGTTCACCGCGTAGAGACGACCGCTCGCGTCGAGGTGAACGCGCAGTTCCTCGCCCACCACGGGGAGGCCTGCCTTCACCTGCGCGTAGCGCACGTGCACGTTGCCCTGCGCATCCGGCCGCACGTCCCGCGGCACCACGTCCGCCAGCTTGAGCCGGAACACCGGCAGCGCCCGCGCGAGCGCCGGCTCCAACAACGCATGCGCCTGGCGCGCCGAGGCCCCTGAGAGCCCTCGCCCCGCGCTGCCCAGGTCTCCCTTCACGAAGGTGGGCACCCCGTCCGGGTGCGTGTCCAGGACGTGAGCATCCGGCAGCGCGCTCAACGCCGATGCGAGGCTTTCCGTGTCAGGGGCGGACTCCAGGGCGGCCTGGGGGGCGCCCTCCATGCCACACGCCGAGACACCGAGCGCCAAGCTGGCCCACAGCCCATACATCTTCCGCGTCATGGACTTCCTCCTGGAGACAGGTCCGAGAAGCCCAGTCAGCTAAGCATATTTTTCAGTTATTTACCGTTTTTCTCGTTCAATAACAGACAGGGGTCAGGAGGGCGCGGAGTCCTCGCGGCGATGGGCCTCCACCTCGGGGACCTCCTCCCAGCGAATCCAACCCGCGCGGGCGGCGTGGCGCGCGGCCGACACGGTGTCATCCACGCAGCGCATCTGGCTGCCCGCGGCGCGGATGTCCTCGGCGATGCGCGCCAGCTCGGCATCGCGGCGCGGGTGGTGGGGCACGTTGCGGATGTAGACGCAGCGGATGCGGCCCGGGAACTCGCGGACGATGGAGCGGTAGTGCTCGGCGTCCTCCTGTCCGCTGTCTCCAATCAGGATGAACGGCAGCGTGGGCAGGGTGGTGAGCACGCCGCGAATCTTCTCGCGCTTGTGTCCATGGCCACCGCCGGGCGCGAAGCCCTGGCGAGACAGGCCCCAGTCGCGCAGCAGCAGCGGGCCCGCCGGGATGCGGTGCAGCGTGAAGAACTCGTCCAGGTGCTCGTAGAGGTTCCACGGGCTGCTGGAGACGTAGAACAGCGGGTTGCCCGCCGCGCCCGAGGTCCCCGCTTGCAGCGCCGCGTAGAAGGCGTCCACGCCGGGGAAGGGCAGGCGCACGCGGTGGTCGCTGAGGAACAGCGCGTGGGCGCGTTGGAGCAGGTCGGTGACGCCCGTGACGATGACGGTGTCGTCGATGTCGCTGATGATGCCCAGCTCCGCGCTCGGGCCCGCCACGTTCACCGGCGCGAGCACGCGCGGGACGTTCTCCGGCTCGGGAGAGAGCAGCTCCAATTCCACGTCGTGCCAGCCCGAGCGGACGCCCTCGGGAGGCGGCACCCACAGCTCGAGGAAGCCCTCCTCGTCGGTGACGCCCTCCCAGCGGTGCTCGCCCCAGCGCACCGCCACGCGCGCCCCGGGAACCTCGCGCGTCATGTAGCGCTTGTAGGAGGCCACGGCGCTGCTCCACACCGTGTGGCGCTCCTGGCGCGGGCGCACCTTCCGGTCCTCCAGCACGCGCGCCTTGATGACCACCCGCTCGTGCGAGCCATAGCCCCGGTACGGGAGGATGCGCAGCGGCGGAGCAACGCCCAGCCAACGCCGGACAGCGCGGCTCAGCGCGTCGTAGCGGGCGTCCACCTGGACGGCGAAGCGGAAGAGCAGGGGCAGCAGGTCGGCCATGAGGGGAGCGGGGCGAAGCGGGTCGGGGCCTCGGACTGTAGAGGAACTCTCCGAGCCCGGGGCGCCCGTTCACTCGTCCAGGTGCAGCTTCCGGGTCAGCTCCGCGAGCTTCTCGGGCGGCAGGTCCGTGCGCGCCAGCGCCTCGCGGAAGCCCTCCGCGCCACGCTGCACCGCGCGGTAACCACACTCGGGGAAGAACTCGGGCAGGGGAGAGTCCAGGAGGTTCCGCGGATAGTCGCGGCACATCCCGGGGCGGCTGTCATACGCGTCGCACTGGCGGCTCACCGGGTCGTAGTGCGTGCAGCGAAAGACGAGCAGGCGCATGCGCCGGTCCTCGCCCACGGGCTCGAAGCCGTTCACCCACCGGTGCCACGCGAGCACGAGCCGGCGCAGCGTGCGCACATGGAACACCGGCGCGCTCACCGGAATCACCGGCGTCTCGCAGCAGCGCCCGCAGCCGTTGCAGGCACCCGCCAGCCGATAGCGAGGCCCGCCGCGCTCGCGGCGCAGCCACCGCGTGACGCGCAGGTCGAACGCGTAGCACGCCCGAGCGATGCGCTTGAGCACCCGGCGGAGGAGGCCATCCTTCATGGCCTCCCAGCTTAGTGCGCTTCGCCGCGAGGAGCCGCCTCCGCCGAGCCACCCATGCGCGTCGCCTCGCCGCTTGGGTCGTTCCCGTAGAGGGGACGCGTCGCGCCCATGACGGCCCGCGCCACGTCCTGTATGCGGAGTTCGTGCTGGCATACTCCAGGCCCTGCCCCACGGAGCCCTCGTTGGATTGAAGGGACATGACCATGCGCCTCCCCACGTGCGCCGCACTGCTGCTCTTCCTTTCGACGTGCGCGGCGTCGGCGCCCAGTGAAAGAGAGCGCGCGCCGCAGAACCCGAGGGTCTTCAACCTCCGCCGCGCGGCCGGGCTGCCCTGGACAGATGGCGGAAGCTGCGTCGTCCGCGAGGCGGCTCAACCGTGGCCCGTGCTGGCGGAGCGCTGCTTTCACACCCTGGACCATGACCGGGTCCGCTTCAATGACCCGACGAGACGATGCGCGGTCGCTTCGGCGGAGGCCGCGGCCCCAGGCTTCGGCCTCTGTGTCTTCGCTGCACCCGAGCTCATCGCGGGCGCGGTCATCGTCGTGGGCGTGGTGGTGATAGGGGTCGCCATCCAGGAAGCGCTCGATGCGCACGCGCTGCGAGCGGGCACCACCGCGGAGACAGCGGCCGCGCCTCAGCGGCTGTCCGCCCGGCAAGCGACCTCCCCAGGTCAAACACCCAAGCCGAAGCCCTCAGGACAAGACTGGCTCCCTCCGGTACCCACCGAGCCACGGGAGCGCGAGCGTCTTCCTGAGTGCACGCCTGTGCCAGTGCCACACGCGGGCAACGATGCCTCGCACAATGCATGTGCAGACACGTTTCCACCCAACCGTTACCCCGGCATGGACGTGCTCGTGAATGGCATCCGCTTCGATGCGCTACAAGTCGGGGCGCTCGCCCTCTGGGAGATCAAGACCCATCGATTTGATACCTACAATGACTTTGTCCGTGACCATGAGATTGAGAACGAACTCAGGCAACTGCACGAAGAGCTCAACGCCGCGACTGCCTGCGGATACGACTTCGTCGTGGGCGTGAGCACCGAAGAACACAAGCGAGCGTTGCTCGATCGAGACCCCGAACTCAGGGTCGTCGCCACGAGGTGTCCGCGATGAGCACTCGAAAGAACCTCGTGGTCATCACGCAGGGCCCAGAGCTCCGGGACCATGACAGTCGCGCCCTCGCGATGGTTCACGGGCTGGAGCGAGCACTCCCGGACGTGCGCCTGGAGTGGACCGTCACCCAGGGGCGCCAACTGGCCAGGGTGCCTCAACGCGACGCATGGCTCACGGAATCAACCCGGGACGGGGGATTTCCTCTCCTGTGCAATGGGGACACGGACTACCCGGTGACGATTTCGGGTCTCCCCAAACCGGCGGGCCTCAGCCCGGGCAGACAGCCCCTGCTCGAGGTCCACGCGAAGCTGCCCCTGGACCCGACGGGAATCGCCTCAGCGGCGGCGGTGCTGGAGTCTGTAGCGGAGGGCACGCGCGCGTACTGGGGACATGCATCACCGGAGGGGTACGGCTCGGAAGTATCGGAGCAGCTCCGCCACTCGGCTCATGGGCTGGAGCATTCACTCCGTGGGCTCCCCATGCTCCAGGTGTCTCGGAATCTGCGCTCACCCGAGATTCCGCCCTACCTCGGGTGGTTGAACTACTGGTCCGCCGCTGCCGCTCGGGCCATCGGGTTCCCGGACCCGGCCCGCGATGCGGACCTGCATTCACGGGCGTGGCGCACGGCATCAGGAGGGTGGGTGGTTCCTCTCACGGATGCGCCACTCGATTACAACGACCCCTCTCACGTGGAAGCGCTCCTGAGAACCTATGAGCGCTTCCCGGAGATTGGTGGACGCGCGGCACATTGACCCCGCGGCACCGTGGCGCGGAGCATGCTCGGCCAGCGAGGAACACTCTCCCCGCAGACCCTCACCCGCTCACACGAGCGGGTGTCCGCCGTCCACGTGCAACACGGAGCCGGTGGTGAAGCTGTTCTCCATGAGGAACAGCACCGCGTGCGCCACGTCCTCCGGCGTCCCCACCCGACCCACCGGCAGGCGCCGAGCCATGGCGTCGAACCGCTCGGCCTTCGCGCTCCCCGCGAGCTTGTCCCAGATGGGCGTGTCCACCCAGCCCGGCGACACCAGGTTGACCCGCAGGGGCGCCAGCTCCACCGCCAGCGCCCGCGCGAGCCCCTCCAGCGCTCCGTTCACCGCCGCCACCAAGGCGCCCCTCGGCGCGGGCCGCTGCGCCGCGATGCCGCCCGTCAACGTGAACGAGCCTCCCACCTCGATGTGCTTCACCGCGTGCTTGGCCAACAACAGCGACGACGTGAACTTCGAGTCGATGAAACTCCGCGCGCCCGCGAGGTCCAGCTCGCGCACCGGCTGGTAGGCTCGCGTCACATCCGCCGCCGTGGTGACCAGATGACGGAAGGAGCCCACGCGGGCGAAGAGGCGCTCCACGTCCTCCTCCCGCGTGATGTCCGCCTCGCATGCTTGAATGCCCTTCGCCTCGCCGCCCAGCTCCGCCACCCCGGCGTCCAGCTTCGTCCGCGAGCGCCCCACGATGACCGCCTGCCCGCCTCGGCGCAGCACCTCCCGCGCCACCCCGAGCCCGATGCCCGAACCGCCTCCGACAATGACCACTTTCATGTGCCACCTCCCGCCTGGGGCCTCGCGCTGACTCCTCCGCGCGGGCCTGATAGATGCGGGCACCGTTCCATGGCGCGCGTGTGCGCCGGAAACGGGAAGTTCCGTTCACCCCCATCGGCGTTTCCGAAGGAAGGGTCGTGAAGCTCAGACAGTTGGAGACGTTCCGCACCGTCGCTCGCACGCTCAACTTCCGCCGCGCGGCCGAGCAACTCCACTACGCCCAGTCCAGCATCACCGAGCAGATTCAAGGACTGGAGTCCGACCTGGACGTGGCCCTGTTCGACCGGACCGGCCGCGTGCTGCGCCTCACCGAGGCCGGCGCCCGCCTGCTGTCCTACGCGGACCAGATGCTGGCGCTCGCCGAGGAGGCGCGCACCGCGCTCCAGGAGCACGACTCCGAGCTCTCGGGGACGCTGACCATCTGGGCCCCGGAGACCCTCTGCGCCCGGCGCCTGCCCGGGCTGCTCACCGCCTTCCACGCCCACCACCCGCGCGTCCGCCTGGTGGTCAGCCCCAAGGGCCGCGCCGAGATCCTCCAGGGCCTGCGCGGCCAGGAGATAGACCTGGGCATCTTCCTGGGCGAGGTGCCCTCGGGCATCGCGGTCCACTGCGAGCAGCTCGCCACCGAGCCCCTGTGCCTCGTGGCCCCGCCCGGCCACGCGCTCACCCAGCGCGACCGCGTGCTCGCGGACGACCTGCGGCCCTGGCCCTTCATCTCCACCGAGCAGGGCTGCGCCTACCGCGACCTCTTCGAGCGCGCCTGGACCGAGGTGGAGGGGAAGCCCGCCGTGGTCGCGGAGATGGGCAGCGTCACCGCCGTCGCGCGGTGCGTGGCCTCGGGCATGGGGCTCGCCGTGCTGCCCCACGTCGCGGTGAGCGACGAGGTGTCCCGCGGCGAATTGGTGCCCCTGCCCTGGCCGTCGCTGGCGGCCGCGGGCATCTGGTTCGCGTGGAGCGGACGGCGGTTGTCCCCCGCCGCCGCCGCGTTCCTGCGCACCGTGCGCGAGGAGCCCTGGGACCGCGCCGCCTGAGCGCGCGCGGCGTCAGTCTCGCCGGCCCAGCGTGCGATCGAGGTTGTACGCCGCGCTGATGAGCGACAGGTGCGTCAGCGCCTGCGGGAAGTTGCCGAGCGCCTCGCCTGACGGGCCCGTCTGCTCGGCGTACAGCCCCACGTGGTTGGCATAGCCGAGCATCCGCTCGAAGGTGAGCCGCGCCTCTTCCAGCAGGTCCGGCCGCGCCACGCTCGCGCGCGTCATCGCCTCCACCAACCAGAAGCTGCAGAGGTTGAAGGTGCCCTCGCGACCGGCAATCCCATCCAACGTCGCGTCCACGTCGTAGCGGTACACCAGACCGTCCGACACCAAGCCGCCCTCGGACGGCGGGCGGCGCATGGCATCCAGCGTGGAGATCATCCGAGGGTCCACCGGCGAGGAGAAGAACACGAGCGGCATGAGCAGGTTCGCCGCGTCCAGCGAGTCCCGGCCGTACGCCTGGATGAAGGCCTGGCGACTCGAGCTCCAGCCGTTGGCCATGATGTCCTCGAAGATGGCGTCGCGCACGGCCAGCCAGCGCGGCCGAGGCGCGGGGAAGCTGCGCTTGTCCGCCAGGCGGATGGCCCGGTCCACCGCCACCCAGCACATCAGCTTCGAGTACACGAAGTGCCGCCGCCCGCCGCGCACCTCCCAGATGCCCTCGTCCGGCTGCTGCCAGTGGTCACACACCCAATCCACCAGCCGCCGCAGGTGCCTCCAGAAGTCATACGAGATGGGCGCGGCGTACTTGTTGGAGAGGTACACCGAGTCCATCAGCTCGCCGTAGATGTCGAGCTGGAGTTGATCCGCCGCCGCGTTGCCGATGCGCACGGGCTGCGCGCCGCCGTAGCCGCACAGATGAGACAGCTCCTCCTCGTCCGGCACCTGGCTGCCATTCACGGCGAACATCAGCGGCAGCGGCCCGTCCCCGTGCTCCGCGCAGCGAGACTCCACCCAGTGCATGAAGGCGGCGGCCTCCTGCCGGAAGCCGATGCGGATGAACGCGTAGATGGTGAAGGCCGCGTCGCGCAGCCAGCAGAAGCGGTAGTCCCAGTTGCGCGTGCCGCCGGGGAACTCGGGGAGGCTGCACGTGGGCGCGGCCACGATGGCCCCCGAGGGCGCGTACGTCATCAGCTTCAGCGCCAGCGCCGAGCGCTGCACCGTCTCGCGCCAGCGCCCCGTGTACTGACAGCCCGCGAGCCAGTGCCGCCAGTAGAGCACCGTGTCGCGGAAGAGATGCTCGGAGGACTCGTGGTCATGCACCTGGTGCTCGCAGGACGCGGAGGCCCCCTCGCGCAAGGTGAAGACCGCGGACTGGTTCGCCTTCAAGACGAAGCGCGCCACCAACCCGTCGCCCTCGCGCGCCATGGGCACGGAGCCCGTGAGCGTCATCCGCAGCGCGTCCGACACGAAGGTGGCCCCGCCGGGGATGAGCTGCGTCTGGTGCGCCGTGCGGCCGTAGTTGAACGCGGGGAAGCACTCCATCGCGAAGGACATCTCGCCGCGCACCACGCGCACGCGCCGGAGCACCACGCGGCCCTCGTCCTCCGCGCTGCTGCCCATGGGCATGAAGTCGATGGTCTCCGCCACGCCGTCCGGCGAGTAGAAGCGCGTCACCAGCACGTTCGTGTCGGGCCAATAGAACTGCTTGTTGTGCACGCCGTCCGGCGCGGGGGCGATGCGCCAGTATCCGCCTCGCTCCGGATCCAACAGCGCCGCGAAGAGGCTGGGACTGTCGAAGTGGGGGAAGCACAACCAGTCGATGGTGCCCTCGGTCCCCACCAGCGCCACCGTCCGCAGGTCTCCGATGATGCCGTGATTCTCGATGGGCACCGACTTGCGTGCCCGCCCTCCGTCCGTGGGACTCACCGCGCGGCCTCCTGGAAGGAGATGACGTGCTTGATGCCGCCCAGCCGTCCCTCCACCACCTGGGAGAATGCTTCCGGTGGGTGCCGCGCGGTGATGAGCCGCTCCAGCCCGCCTGGCCACCGGGCACGGAAGCGCTCCAGGTTCTCCAGCGCGCGCGTGAAGTCCTCACTGCCGGCGTTCACCGTGCCCAGCACCACCTGGTTCCACAGCACGAGCTGACGCAGCACCTCCTCGCCCGCCAGGTGCAGGTGCTCCTTGCGGCCAGGCACGCCCGTGAAGATGAGCACGCCGTTGGGCCCCAGGGCGCGCAGCGTGTCGAAGGCCACGGTGCTGGAGCCCGTGGCCTCGTAGATCACGTCCACGGGCCCCGCCTTCGCCTTGAGCTCCTCCACCGTGACCTGCTGGGAGGAGAGGTACGGGGCGCCCACTGCCTCGGCCGCCGAGGCCTTCACGTTGGGCGGCGGGCTGCGCGAGTACACCGTGGTCGCGTAGCCCAGGCCCATCAGCGCCATCGCGCCGAGCTGCCCCACCGGCCCCGCCCCCAGCACCACCGCGTTCCCAGGCGCCTGCTTGTAGGGCAGCCGCGCCTGGATGCGCGCCGCCTCGCGCAGGGCCTTCTCCGCGATGGTGAGCGGCTCGGTGAGCACCGCCACGTCGCGCAGCGAGTCCTCGGCGCGGTGCAGGTACATCATGTCCTCGACGAAGAACTCGGCGCAGAAGCCGTGCGCGCCTTGGATGCCGCGCTCGGTGTAGTCGCCGGTGACGCAGAAGTCCGGGTGCTCGTAGCAACACGCGGGGCAGTGCGCGTGCGGACACGGCCGGCGCACCCGAGGCACCACCAGGTCCCCGGGGCGGAAGTCGCGCACGTGCGCACCCACCTCCACCACCTGCCCCAGGCACTCATGCCCCAGCACGAGGTGGCTCTCGCCCGGGGGCGGCGCGCCGTGCAGCCCTTGGAGGATGTCCTTGTCGGTGCCGCACACGCCCACCTCCAGCGTGCGCACGCGGACCTCGGTGGGGGAGTGGAGCCGAGGCTCCGGAGCATCGATGACGCGAACCTCGCGCGAGGGGTAGGCGATGGCGACGGCCTTCATCCACGGACTCCGGGCAGGCGTGTGAAAGGGCCCAGTCGATGCCCGAAGCCCCCAGCGCATGCACCGCCCCCGCGGGCCGAGGGCCCGGTGGTGAACACGCTCGCGCGCGCGGGTGCCCAGGGGTCAACGCCAAAAGCGCTGCCGTCGCCCCGCGCTCGGGTCTATAGACAGGCCCGTGAGTCCCTCGGTCCCCGCCCGCTCGCCGTCGTACACACCCTCGCGACCCAGCCGCGCCACGGCCATTGGCGCGGGGGCCTTCCTGCTGCTCGCCCTGCCCTTCCTGGTGCTGGGCCTGTGGCTGATGGATGGGAAGTCTCGCGTGGAGCTGCGCTGCGAGCCCTCGGGGGGGCCGTGCGTCCTGTCCCGCGCCGGCTGGCTCACCCGCGAGGAGGTGGGGCGCTATCCGCGCGAGGCCCTCCAAGGCGTGAAGCTGGACCGGACGCGCAGCGCTCGCCGCGCCCGTCAGCCCATCTTCCGCCCCGTGTTGGAGACCACCTCCGGCCCCCAGCCGCTGGCCTCGCAGTGGCTGGAGGATGAGGCCGAGGCGCTGCGGTTCGTGGACGCGGCGCGCGCGTACCTCGCCTCGCCCACGCCCTCGGCCGAGGGAATCGTGCGCGATGACCGCCGCCCCAACCTGCGCGTGGGCGGCGCCTTCACGGGCGTGGGGCTGGTGCTGCTGGGCGTCTGTGGTTGGTTGCTCGCGCGCACCCGCGCCCATCGGCGCGCGGAGGCCCGAGCGCCCTGAGTCTCGGGGTGGACCGCGACGCGCGCCACGTCCCCGTGCTACCCCGTGGCCATGTCCGCTCCCCACCCCGCCCCTCCGACTCCGGCCGCAGCGCCGCCCTCCGAGCCGCGCGCTGGCGCCGCGTTCACCTGGCGCTCGGAGAGCGAGGAGCCCGCGCCCACCCGGCTGGCCCCGGTGGATGACCGCCTGCGCGCGGACACGGCGCTCAAGCGGGTGCGGCGCGGCGAGTTCCTCCTGTACCAGGGGGACTTCCACAACGCCCGGCAGCTCCTCGGCGCGCTGGGGCGCCGCCTCCCTCAGCCGCCTGCCGCGCGCACCCCGCTGGAGGCCTTCCGCGCGGAGCGCAGGGCGCGCCAGCTCGAGCACGACACGCTCTCCCGCATCGTCGTCGCGCTCGACCGCGGCTACCGCCTCGCCCTCGCTCGCGCGCCGGACGTGGCGAGCGCGTGCCGTCAGGTCTGGGGCGAGCCCGAGACGGACACCACCGTCGTCCCCCTCAAGCAGCTGTTGGGCATGCTCGGCGCGGCGGAGTGGCGCCGCAAGGGACTGGCCGTGCCCGGGCTCTCCGGTCTGCTGCACCCGCACTACGGCGTCTACCTGCCCACGCGCACCGACTACGTGGAGTTGCTGCTCGCGCTGCCCGCGCCGAAGGGGCTGCGTGTGTTCGACGTGGGCACCGGCACGGGCGTCCTCTCCCTCCTGCTGCTCCAGCGCGGCGCGGCCTCCGCCGTGGCCACGGACTGCGACAGCCGCGCGGTGGCCTGCGCCCGCGAGAACGCGGAGCGCCTGGGGCTCGCCCAGCGCTTCCAGGTGGCCCAGGCCGACCTCTTCCCTCCCGGTCAGGCGGACCGGGTGGTGTGCAACCCTCCGTGGATCCCCGAGCCGCCCAAGAACCGGGTGGACCGCGCCGTCTTCGACGAGGACAGCCAGTTCCTCCGGCGCTTCCTGGAGGGGCTCCCGGACGCGCTCGCGCCCGGCGGCGAGGGGCTGCTCCTGCTGTCGGACCTCGCCGTGCTGCTCGGCCTGCGCCCGCCCGGCTGGCTCGCCGAGGAGTTCGCGCGGTGTGGGCTGGTGGTGAAGGCGAGCCACTCCACCCCGGCGCGCCACGGCAAGGCGAAGGACCGCGAGGACCCGCTGCACGCCGCGCGCTCGCGCGAGGTCACCACGCTCTACCGCCTGGTGCCCGAGCCAACGCGGCGCCGCCCGCCCGGCTGACCGCCCCCGCGTGACAGCGCGGTGGGGCGTGCCCAGCTTGAACCCGATGGTCCGCGCCCTGCTCGCCCGCTGGAAGAAATGGCGGAGTTCGCTGCGTCTGCTCCAGCCGGCGCACGTGGACCCCGGTCGCGCCAAGATTTCCATTGCCCAGCTCGGTCATCGCTACGCCAACAAGGTGGTGGCGCTCCACGACGTGAACCTCAACGTCCGGACCGGCGAGTTCGTCTGCCTGCTCGGCCCCTCGGGCTGCGGGAAGTCCACGCTGCTCTTCGCCCTGGCGGGCCACGTGGAGCCCACCGGCGGCACCGTCTCCATCGACGGGAAGCGCATCCACGGCCCCGGGCCGGACCGCCTGCTCATGTTCCAGGAGGCGGCGCTGTTCCCCTGGCTCACCGTGCGCGGCAACATCACCTTCGCCCTGGCCGCGCGAGGCATCCCGCGCGACGAGCGCCGCGCCCGCGCGGACACCTTCATCCGCCGCGTGCAGCTCACCGGCTTCGAGGACTCGCTGCCGCACCAGCTCTCCGGCGGCATGAAGATGCGCGCCAGCCTGGCCCGCGCGCTCGCGGTGGACCCCGCCGTGCTCCTGATGGACGAGCCCTTCGGCTCGCTCGACGCCCAGACGCGCGTGCACATGCAGGAGCTGCTGCAATCCATCTGGATGCGCACCGCGAAGACCATCGTCTTCGTCACCCACGACGTGCAGGAGGCGCTGATGCTGGGCACGCGCGTGGTGCTGATGGCGCCTCGGCCGGGGCGCGTGGTTCGCGACCTGGAGGTGCACCTGCCCATGCCTCGTTCGATGGAGGACGCCCGGCTGACGGAGATGGCGCGCCACGTCCGCCGGCTCCTTCGCCACTTCGAGGTCCCTGACTCCGAGCACCCCACGCCCCCGCCCCGCCGCGCCCTGCCCGCGCGCGGGCTGCTGCGCCCCAGTCCCCTCCCGTCAAGGTGAGCGCCATGAAGAAATGGGCACAGAAGCTGGGCATGGTGGCGCTGCTGCTGGCCCTCTGGGAGGGCCTGTCGCGCTCGGGCATCTGGTCGCCCCACCTCTTCCCCGGCCCCATGAAGGTCGCGGAGAGCCTGGTGGCCATGGCCAAGGATGGACGGCTGGGCTCGGCCACGCTGCGCTCGCTGGGGCGGTTGAGCCGCGCGTATCTCCTGTCCGTGTCCATTGGCGTTCCCCTGGGGCTGCTCACCGCGCGGGTGGCGTTCTTCCGCAACGCGGTGAAGCCCGTGGTGATGGGGCTGCAGGCCCTGCCCTCCATCTGCTGGCTGCCGCTGGCGCTCTTGTGGTTCGGGCTGACGGACGCGGCCATCCTCTTCGTGGTGGTGATGGGCAGCGTGCTGAGCATCGCCATCGCCACGGAGGACGCGGTCAACGGGTTGGATCCGCAGCTGGCGCGCGTGGCCAGCACGTTGGGCGTGCGCGGCCCGCGCTTCTACTTCGGCGTGCTGCTGCCCGGCGCGCTGCCCGGCATCGTCACGGGCCTCAAGCTCGGCTGGAGCTTCGCGTGGCGCGCGCTCCTCGCGGGCGAGCTGCTCTTCGTCTCGGGCGGCCTGGGCCAGCTGCTCACCATGGGCCGCGAGCTGATGGACGTGCCGCAGGTGATGGCGGTCATGGTGGCCATCATCGTCATTGGCATCGCGGTGGACCGCGTCCTCTTCCAGACAGTGGAGACGCGGCTGCGGCGGCGCTGGGGCCTCACCGCCACGGTGTGAGCCGCCCAACGCTCGGGTGCGGCGGGCGTTGAAAACAACCCGAGCCCATCGCCACGTTGGCGGCGTATGCGCCTGCTTCGCTCCTCTTCGCGCCCGCTGCTCCTGTTGTGCCTCGCCGTGGTGTCACTCGCGGGCTGCAAGCGCGAGTCATCCCCGTCCGGCGCCGACTCGCCGCTGCGCCTGGGCTTCTTCCCCAACATCACCCACGGTCAGGCGTTGGTGGGGGACGCCGAGGGCGTCTTCGCCGCGCAGCCGGGCGTGGGCCGGCTGGAGGTGATGCAGTTCAACGCGGGCCCCGCCGCCATGGAGGCGCTGGTGGGCGGCTCGCTGGACGTCTCGTACGTGGGGCCCGGTCCCGCCATCAACACGTACCTCAAGGCGGGCAAGGACCTGCGCATCATCGCGGGCGCGGTGAACGGCGGCGCGGTGCTGGTGGTGAAGTCCGTCCGGACGCCCGCCGAGCTGAAGGGCAAGAAGCTGGCCACTCCGCAGCTCGGCAACACGCAGGACATCGCGCTGAGGCATTGGCTGAAGGCCCAGGGGCTGAGCATCTCCGCGGACCAGGGCGGCGACGTGCAGGTGGTGCCCATCAGCAACGCGGACATCCTGGGCCAGTACCTGCGCGGCGCCATCGAGGGCGCGTGGGTGCCGGAGCCCTGGGGCGCGCGCATGCTGGCCGAGGGAGGGGGCCACATCCTGGTGAACGAGAAGGACCTGTGGCCCGACGGGCGCTTCCCCACCACCGTGCTGGTGACGACGCGCAAGATGATGGAGACGCAGCGCCCGCGGCTGCTCGCGCTCGTTCGCGCGCACGTGCAGCTGACCGAGCGCTGGAAGGCGAACCCCACCGCGTTCGCCATCTCCGTCAACTCGGCCTTCGGTCGCATCACCCACAAGCCGCTGGCGACGCCCGTGCTGCAGAATGCCTTCTCCCGGCTCCAGCCCAGCCTGGACCCGGTGCCTTCGGCGCTGAAGGAGTCCGCGCGCCACGCCCACGAGCTGGGCTTCATTCCCAGCGATGACATCGAGGGGCTGGTGGACCTGAGCCTGCTTGACGAGGTGCGTGGCGCGGCGAAGCCTTGAGCCTGCTCACCGGGAGTTCTGCACCTCACCCGCCAGGGAGAGGGCCACGTTGTCCGTCTTGTTCTCCACCTGGTAGACGGCCACCACCTCCTGTCCCTTGTCCGGCTGCTTCTTCATCTGCAGCGCGCTGAGGTCCAGCGGAACCACCACGCCCTCGCGGTCCACGAAGAGCGTCTGGCCCTGCTGGTCCACCACGCGCCCGGAGATGCGCTTCATGCGCGCCTCGTCCGGGCGGATGGGGCGCGAGTGGATCCCCGCCCCACTGGTGGGCCCGAAGTCCACCTCGGGAATCGCGCCCGCGCGGTTGCTGGGGGCCTCGCCCACGTTGTCGTTGCCGGACTCGTTGGTCATTCCGCGCTGCGTGGAGGAGATGGGGTCATGGGCTCCCGCGGCCAGGGGAAGCATCAACAGCGACAGCGAGGGCGCGGCCAGGGCCACCTTGCGCCATCGTCGGGAAATTCTGCGGGTCGTCATCACACGCTCCGGCGTCAGGGGGGTTCGTCACCCCGTCTCACTTCACGCCAAAGCTAGGCCCGGTCCGAAAGCACGACCCCGTCCAGGCGCTCGTGCGAATCCCGGACGGAAAGCGTGGCACGCGGCTGTTCATCAGGGACGTCATCTTGCGAAGAGAGAAGGAAGAGAGAGCGCCCGCGCGCATCGGAACGCAGTAGGGTGGGCCGCGCGAGCCCGGCCACCGCCGACGCATTCCCCGGGCCTCCTCAATTTCGCCGCCCCCGCGCGGCATCACGGCATCGAGGCCCCCTTTGGACGGACGCACCGAGCACCGCATCGCGCTATTCCTCGACTTCGAAAACCTCGTCACCAACACCGGCATCAGCGCGGGCAGCTTCGACCTGCAGCCCTCGCTCGACCGGCTGCTGGAGAAGGGGAAGGTCGTCTTCCGTCGCGCCTACTGCGACTGGTCCCGCTTCTCCGAGGCCAAGGCGCGGCTGCACGACGTGGGCGTCGAGTTGGTGGACGTGCCTCCCTCCACGCGCGCCGGGAAGAACGGCGCGGACATGCGCCTGGTCATCGACGCGCTGGAGCTGTGCTACGCGCGCGAGCAGATCGACACCTTCGTCATCGCCTCCGGTGACAGCGACTTCTGCCCGCTCGCGTACAAGCTGCGCGAGAACGGCCGCACCGTCATCGGGCTCGCGGTGAAGGAGTCCAGCTCCCGGCTCTTCGTCAGCGCGTGCGACGAGTTCATCTACCTGCGCCCCAAGCAGAGCCGCGGCGACAAGGAGAAGGAGAAGGAGAAGGAGAAAGAGAAGGGCGGAGGCCGGCACGCCGAGGAGCGCGGCGAGAAGGGCAAGCGCGGCCGTCACGGCCACGAGGCCAAGGGCAACGGCAAGGCCGAGGCCGCGCAGGGCAGCGCGAGCCGCTCGAAGTCCGAGGTGCCCGCCATCGCTCGCGAGGTGGTGCAGAGCCTGCTGGCCCGCGCGACGGGCTCGCTCAATCCCTCGCTCATCAAGGAAGCCATCGTCCGCAAGGAGCCGGACTTCGACGAGCGCGACCACGGCTTCTCCACCTTCACGCGCCTGTTGGCCGCCATGGAGCAGGAGGGCCTGTTGCGCCGCATCCAGCAGGGCCGCCAGTGGTACGTGGTGGGGCCCGACACGGACGTGGCGCCCGCGCAGTCCGGCAAGACCCGAGGCGCCCCCGCGCGCGCCGTGCCCCAGGATGAGCCCGACGACGAGCTGGAGTCCTATCCGGATCCCGACGACGAGGGCCTGTAGTCCGCGTCAGCCCGCGCGCGGGGTGGTGGACTCGAACAGGTGCTCGAGGAACTCGGGCAGCAGGCGCGCGGACATCACCCACAGCTTGCCCTCGCCCAGGTCCGCGAGCGCCGCGCGCTCCACGTACTCCACGCACTCGGCCTCCACATAGTGGACGAACACCTTGCGGCCCCGCGCGCGGTACCAGTCCGCCGCGCGGGACAGCAGGGCCATGAACGCGTCCTGGACCTCCGGCAGCGCGTCGTCCTCCAGGGACACCAGCCGCACGCCGTCCAGCACGTTGAAGAGGTTGAGGCCGGGCTGCGCCGTCTCCACCACGGCCAGCGCCACGGGCCGCCCCGCGTGCCGCGCCACCATCAGCTCCCGCTCGCGCCCCAGGCCCGCGTTGTCCCAGTCGCGCCGGGTGACCTCCAGGTCGAAGCGCTCCGGCACCAGGTCCAGGGCCTCGCGGTACGCCTCGGGCCGCGTGCTGGCCACGTGCTCGAAGAAGCGCGCGCGCTCCTCCTCGGTGGGCGCGCCCACGTCGATTCCCACCGGCACCACCCAGGCCGCGTTCACCTCGGCCTCCATCAGCCGGAAGGGCACCAGGCACGTCTGGCCCGTCTGCTGGTACCACGTGGCGAACTCGAACTTCGTGTAGCGCACCCAGCGCACGTTCGCCTCGCAGAAGGCGAAGAACCACTTCACCTCCGGGTCCACCTGCGTGGGCTCGTAGCCGCGCAGGTAGATGTCGCGCAGCGCCTCGCGCGCGGTGGTGCGCAGGCCCGCGGGGGGATGCCGCGCGAGCTGGTGCGCCATCCAGCTTCCCGCGTACGGCTTCACCACGGAGAGCGTCGCCTCGGCCACGCCGGCCTCCGCGGGCCTCACCACGCGGTAGCCCAGGTCGGGCCGCTCGGCGAGCTTGTCCTGCGTCTCGCTGAACTTCTCGCGCAGCCCCACGAAGTCCGAGGGCTGTTTGCCCGGCAGCCGGAAGTAACCCGAGTGCTCGAACAGCTTCCACGTGGCGGAGTTCCAGTCGCCCGCCGCCTCCGTGCTCGGGTGCATCTGCACCTCCACCAGCGCCCGCCACGCCCGCGCGCCCTCGTTGTCCAGGGGCCGCACGGACAAGCCGCACCGCCTGCCGGACGCCATGCTGGAGATGTTGCGCACCTCCGCGCGCAGCCGCACCGGCGCGCGACCATCCAGCGACACCTCCACCACCGGCAGCTTCAGCCCCGGGTACATCAAGTCCTCGCCCGGCTCGGTGAGGAAGGACAGGCCCTCATACGAGACATCCAGCAGCGCGCGGCGCACGTGCACCTGCGGCCAGAGCGGATGGTCGAAGCCCAGCACGCACGTGGGACTGGCCAGCGTGCGCCTCAGCCAGCGGTGGCGAAAGCGCACCAGTTCCTTGGGCGTGGGCATCACCACCAGCCCGCTCTCCTCGCGCCACTCGCGCACCGGCATGTGCACCACGCTGCTGTAGCCAAACACCTCCAGCGAGAAGGACCGGCGCGGCACCTCGCCGTGGAAGCGCCAGAGGATCTTCCCGTCCAGCGCGTCGAACGCGGCCGCGGTGATGTCCACGCGGTGGCCGTCTTCCGTGCGCGCCACGCCGCGCGCCTGCCGCGCCGCCAGGGCCTCACAGATGCGCGCCACGCGGTCCGCCCGGTCGATTCGCTCGCGCCACACGGGCCGCGTCTCGGGCGTCAGCAGGAGCCCATGGTCCCGCAGCGACTCCAGCACCCCCACGATGCGCCGCCCCGCATCCAGCGGAGGGGCCACGAAGCGCAGGCTCACCTCCGGCCGCGCATCGTGTACGCCCATCACCTCCGCCTCCAGCAGCGTGGCCCACCGCTCGCCATGGCCCACCACCACGGAGGCCGGCTGTCCCGGACGTGGCACCGCACGGGACTCCAGCCGGAGCGTCAGGTGCTCCAGTGAGAGCTGCACCAGACGCCCGGGCGAGTCCCCCCCGCCGAACGACGCCACTGCGTTGAGTTCCGTCCCGACCCGGTAACCGAGGAGGGATTCGCGGCTGGGCATCCCGTCCAACGTGTCGACGTGCATGGGGGCTCCGTGGGGTGCGTGGTGACTCTTAAGACTTCATGGCGGAAGGATTCTTTTCCCCGGTTTCAGGCACTCCAGGGAACACAAGTTCACACAGAGTGGACACGATTCACCACGACTGCATTGAGACCTGCGTACATGCGTCTTTCCGCTACGTTTCGAGTGTCACGGATTGGCCGCTTGGCCCCCCGGACTTCCTACTCATGGACAGCGGAGTTCCAGAAACGTCACAGAGTCGCTCCCCTTCCACCTCGGGTCTCCGCCCACCCGCCCACGCCCTCACCCGCGACGCGATGCGCGGTGCGCGACACTGAAACAGGGGTGACGAGCGCGGCGAGCGTCCCTCGCTCCGGGCGCCGCTCCCCCAGCGGCGTCCTCTATATAAGGCACGCATGCACGCGAGCGCATGGCGCGCGGCGAGGCGCGTACCGCGTCCACGGGGAACAGTTCGCCCGTCCCGAGGACGGGTCCACTGTGTCTGGCAGTGAAGACCTGGGAGGGAGGGCAATGCCTACCCACCTGGGACATTGGATGTCCAAACCCGGCGAGCCGTGAAGTGGTGAACACTTCGGGTGGGATGACTCGCCGCGCGCGGCGCGTTATTCCGGGCGCGATGCCGCTCTCCACCCTCTGCCTCCGCTGTGGCCTGTGCTGTGACGGGACCCTTTTCACCACCGTCGCGGTGCGCCCCTCCGAGGTGGAGCCCCTGCGCCAGCGGGGCGTGCCGCTCGTCGAGCGGGCTGACGGCTCCCCGGCCCTCGCGCAGCACTGCGCCGCGCTGGAGGGTCGCCACTGCACCGTGTACGCGGAGCGCCCCGAGAGCTGCCGCCGCTATCGCTGCCACCTGCTGAGCGCGCTCGCGGAGGGTGAGGTGTCACTCGACGAGGCGCTCGGGGTGGTGGACCAGACCCACGCGCTCGTGGACGCGGTGGCCCGCGCGCTCCCCCCGCCGCGGCCCGGCGAGCCGCGCGCGGTGATGCAGCGCGCGCGGCAGGCGGGACGCGCACCCGGCACCTCCGCGCTGTCCCCAGAAGCGCAGGAGGCGCGCGATCGCGCGGACGCCTTCCTCGTCCGTCACTTCCAGGGGCGCTTCGGCCACGGCGGCTGACGTCACTCCGCCAGCGCCAGCTCCACGCGGCCGAGCGGCTCGTCCGTGGACACCACCTTCACCTTCACCGGCATGCCCACGGTGAACGTGCGCGACTTGCCCACCAGGGAGATTTCGCGCGCGTCCGGACGGTAGGGCCCTTGGGGCAGTCCGTCCGCGGGCACCATGCCCTCCACCAGCATGCCGTCCAACTGCACCACCATGCCGAACGGCTTCACGCGCACCACGCGCGCGGGGAACTGCTGGCCCAGGCGGCTCGCCATCCACCGCGCCTCCAGGGCGTGGTGTCTATCGGTCTCGGCGCGCGCCGCCGCGCGGGCCCGCTGGTTGATGTGCTGCGCGAGTTGCTCCAGCGCGGGGTCCTCATGCACGAAGTCGCGCTGGCCGCGCAGGTAGCGCTTGAGCGTCCGGTGCACCGCGAGGTCCGCGTACCGGCGGATGGGCGACGTGAAGTGCAGGTACAGCGGCGCCGCGAGCCCGAAGTGCCGGCCCGGCTTCACCGTGTAGTACGAGTAGCCCAGCGAGCGGCGCAGCACCGAGCGCAGCGCGGCCTCCGCCTGGGAGCCGGCAATCTGCCGGTCGAACGCGGCCAGGGCCAGCGGCGTCAGCTCCGCGCCGAACCCCGCCGCGAAGCCCGAGTGCAGCGCGAAGGCGTTGAGGTCACTCACCCGCTGCGGATCCGGCTGCTCGTGCACGCGGTACACCGTGGGCGAGCCGCGCGTCATGAGCCACACGGCGATGGCCTCGTTCGCCGCCACCATGAAGCGCTCGATCATCGCGTGCGCGGAGGTGGGCGGCTCGCTCTTCAGTCCAGACACCGCGCCCGTGGCCACGTCGAACGTGAAGCGCGCCTCCTCGCGCGCCAGCTCCATCCCGCCGCGGGCCGCGCGCGCCACCGCCAATCTCGCCGCCGCCAACCGGAACCAGGGCATCACGTCGCGCACCGGGGCCATGGGCTCGGAGACCTCACCTGAGTCCAGGAAGGCGGCCACCTCGTCGTAGTTCAGCCGCGCCCAGGAGCGGATGAGGCTCTCGTACACGTCCGCGGCGGTGACGCGGCCATCCGGGTCGATGCGCAGCTCCACCGTGAGGCAGCGCCGCTCCTCGTGAGGCACCAGGCTCAGCCAGTGCGCGGACAGCGTCTCCGGCAGCATCGGCAGGACGCGGCCCGCCAGGTACACGCTCGTGGCGCGCGCTCGCGCCTCGGTGTCCAGCGCCGAGCCCTCCGTCACGTACTCGCTCACGTCCGCGATGGACACCAGCAGGCGCAGCGCCCCATCCGGGCCGGCGGGCAACACGGAGATGGCATCGTCGATGTCGCGGGTGGACGGCGCGTCCACCGTGACGGTGGGGATGGCGCGCAGGTCGCGGCGCGGGCCCAGGGCGTGGGGCTGGGTGTGCGCGCGCTGGGCCTCCTCCTCGACCTCGGGGGAGAAGTCGCGGCGCAGGCCGTGCCGCACAATCACTCGCTCCAACGAGCGGTCCTCACCCGGCGCAACCTTGTAGCGCAGCGTCACCTTGCCGTCGGCGATGCGCGCCACCACCGCGTCGCCGGACTGCACCTCGGCGCCGTCGGTCTCCAGGAGCCAATCCGAGTTGGCCACCTCGCGGTCGATGCGCAGGTACGCCGCGCCCTTGCGCAGCACCACCTCACCATAGACGTCCGTGCGCGTGCGCTCGACGAGCGACAGGCCGCTCGCGGTCCATCGCCCATCCGCGCCCGCGGTCGCCGTGGCGGACACGACATCGCCGGCGAACAGGACGTTGAGCTCCGGCGGCGGGATGAAGGCGGACAGCACCTCCGCGGAGTCAGGAAGGTTCACGGTGAGGAAGCCGAAGCCGCGGGGATGCACGTCGACGCGGCCCGTGACGGCGCGCGTGGAACCGGAAGGAATCTCCATGGGCTCCCTTCCTAGCGCAGAACACGGGCCCTTCGTCACCGCTCCCCTCACTGGAAGCCGGGGGGCCTGCCCTCCGTCGAGGCCTTGAGGCTCGCGTTGGGGTTCAGCTCGAAGACGAGCCCGAACTGCCAGAGGTTCACGCGCTCGAGGAACAGGATGTTGTAGTAGTCCTGTCCGTGCACGTAGCGCGCGAAGAGGCCGAAGCCCGCGCCCCAGCGAGGGTTCGCGGCCACCTCCAACGCCAGCGTGGCGCCCTGCCGAGGCGTCTCTCCGTAGGGGCATGAGAGCAGGGCCTCCGCGCGGAAGCGGTGCTGGTGCCACATGCGCTCGCCCACCCACGACAGGCCCCAGTGCCCGTTGCCATAGACGGCGCGCTGCTCGCCGGAGATGCCGCCCGGGCCCACGGCGGCGTTGAACTCCCAATAGGCACGGCCCCCCAGGAGCCACGCGTTGTCGAGGTTCGGCGACACGTCCATGGCCAGCAGGGCCCACAACTCCAAACGCAGGAGGTTGGTGGAGAAGCTGCCGGTGAGTTCGTTGAGCGGGAGCTGTCCCTCCTCGGGTGTGCAGTGGGGATCCGTCCCCGTCTGGTTGCCGTAGAAGCAACCATCCTGTCCGTTGGAGTAGTGGCCGATGATGACGTGGCTCGCGAGCGCCAGGCCCCGCGTGGGCGCGTTCTCGCCAGAGGAACCGGGCAACAGCCGCAGGTGCGCCACCTGGAAGGTGAGCTTGGGAAGGAAGGACGGCGGGATGACGGGGCTGCTGTCCGTGCTCAGCATCCGCAGGCGGATGGCGGGGGTGAGCACGAGGGACAGGAAGTACTCGCCGCCCTTGCCGCGAAAGTCTCCGTAATGAAGCTGGGGCAGGAAGAGGTTGGGGGCAATCCAAGACTCGAACAGCAGCGGCGTGGGTGACTCGGGGTCTCCCGCGCGGTGAATCTTGCTGGGCGAGACGAAGAGGTAGCTGCGGTCCATGAAGAGGGTCGCGGGCGCGTCGTATTCCACCTCCCATCCGGAGCCCCACGCCGGGCTCGCGCCGCACACGGCGAGCACCAGCCCGATGCCATGGGCCCACGCGCGCCATGTCTTGCTTGGACTCGAAGGGCCCATCGAGCCCCCTATAGACCGCGGCCTCGCGGGGCTCTCGGTGAACGGCGCGTGCCCGTTCGAAACTGAGAAGCCTCCGTGAATTCTCGCACGCCCTGGCGTCGGAGGATTCGGTTCACTGGCGGGCAGATGGCCGCGTCGCGCTCGACAGTGCGCGAGGGCTCGTGATGGCTTCCGCGCATGGTCCATCCATCGCGACAGGTCGACCTCGTGCTTCAAGGTTCTCTGGAGGATGTGGTTCAGGCGGAGGACGCCGTGCGAGGCCTCTGCGAGGACTCGGGCTATGGCAGACACTCCTTTGGGATGTGTCTGGCCGTCAGCGAGTGCGTCATCAATGCCATCCGCCATGGCAATGCCTTTGACCCGGGCAAGCAGGTCCACCTGAGCATGACGCTGGCGGGCTCGCGGCTGACGGTGCGCGTGGCGGATGAGGGCAAGGGCTTCACGCCCGAGGCAAGCTCCTTCCAGGACGCGGGGCGAGGCGTGCTGCTCATGAAGACGCTGATGGACGATGTCGCCTTCGCGTTCCGGGGCGGCGCGGGCTTCGAGGTCCAGATGTACAAGGATCTCGCGGCGTAGCGGAGTGCCTGCCCTCCTCCGGATGACGGCGCCGTGCTTTGCGTACCCCCTGGGGACCTGGGCTATGTCGGGTCTACCGGAACGCGGTTCGCTCGGAGCACATGCATGCATCAAGTCAGTCTGGGGGCCGTGAAGTTCGCGGAGGGGTTCGACTTCGCCTTCCCCACCACCTGCTGCGCCAACTGCGGCACGCGCGAGGCGTTGCGCCAGCAGCCCCAAGACACGCGCAAGTCCACGTACCTCCTGGTGGGAGGAACCGAGCTGACCTTCAAGCTGCCCCTGACTGTCTGCGTGGACTGCGAGCCCTCCCTGAAGCGCCGGCCGCTGACCCTGGCGAACAAGGTTCTGATTGGGCTCATGGTCTCAGCGGCGATCGCGACCGGCATCCTCATCTTCGCGGACTCAGGGAACCTGGAGATGCCCTTCCTCGCGGACAACCTGCTCCTCATCTCGCTGCTCGCGGGCGGAGGGCTCAGCGCGTTGTACTTCCTGCGCCATCGGCCTCAGCCTCGGCAGAGCAGCTATTACCAGCCGGTGTTGATTCAGCGGTTGAACCGCCGCTTCCTCGACGGCGCCATCGAGGGCATCGTCTTCGCGTTCACCCACCCGGCCTACCAGGAGGCCTTCGAGCAGCTCAACCGCGCCGCGGTGCAAGCAGGCTTCGTGAAGGCCGTGGCCAGCTCCACGGGGCGCGTCCCCTCCTCCGCGTAACGCGCGCCTCGATGGCCGCGCAGCCCTAATGAGCGTATCGCTCGTCGGGCTGCGTGACCGGATCGAATGAAACCCCCAGGTTCCCGACCCGTTCGAGCGCGTCCTTGATGTCCTCCGACACGATGAACGCCACCTTGAACTTCTTCAGCCGGAAGACTTGAGCACCCTCGGTCTTCGCTGGGTCGATTCGCAGTCCGTAGATCCAGTTGTACTCCCCTGCGAACTCAGGGGGGTGACTGTCCTTGTCATAGTGGTGCACCTCGCTGCACCGTGCCTCGTCGATGGCATCAATCACCTTGGTTGCATTGACGACGAAGTACGGTTCGGACTCCCCGGCGATAGTCATCGGGAGCAACTGCACATCATCTGACGCCAAGGTCCTGAAGACGTGAGCGACCGCCTCACTGACGATGGGGGCTTGCTCTATCCCAGAGAGTACGAAACTGCGCCGTGTACCCCGGTGCGCAACTTCGGCCTGCATCGGACCGAGAGCTGGAAGCATGCGGCCGTCCGCGAACATCCATGGTTCGTCGAATGTCCCACCGGCCGCTGGCCCCGGCGTTCTAAGAACCCATTGAGGCACGCCCGCGATTCCTACCCAATAGAAGTGACGTCCCATCCTGCCTCTCCTACTTCACAATGAGACTGCGCAACTCGGAGCCCCGCGTCAGAAGGTCATTGGCAATCTTGGCCAGTTCATTCATCAAACTGGACCGACACGTCTCCGTGGATCTACAGCGCGACACCGCTTGTTCCAGACGAAGCACCACCTTCTCGTGGTACTCCTCTGGGTGCGGTCCTTTGTGCCCATCAATTCGCACCTTGTTCGCGACATCTTCGAGGCTCATCCCCGCCTTCTTGAAGACGTCCTCGCATCTCGGAGTCCATGGGCCACCCGTCGCACTGGAGATGAGGTTCTTGTCCGTGCAGATGTGATGAACCGGCCCCTCCTCATCTCCAGGGATTCGCCCCTCCGAGTACATCGCGAGGGCCGCCACAGCGCCCGGAGCCAGCACCACATTCAGCACGCCCGCGGCCGGCATGGCGATGGACGCCACCCCGCCATTCATGGCCGCTCCCAGTTGGAAGCCCGCCTCGGCCTGCGCTCGAAGCGCGGCCTGGGAGAAGCCGGGGAGCCTCGGGCCCTGGGATGCCATCGCGCTCTTGCCACCCAAGGCGGCCATGACGACCAGCACGAGGACTCGCGTCCCGTTCGTCCCCAGCACCTTTCCAAACCGATGCCCGATGTCCTGCAACGCGATGACGCTCGTGGCCTTCTCCGCGTCGTCCCACAGGCGCACGAAGCCTCGGCCCATCTCCCAGACCGGCACGATGCCCAGATAGGCCACCATCGCCGCCGTCAAGGCCACCGCGATGACCTTGGTGACAGGCTCGGGCAAGGCCATCGTCAGGAGCACGGTCAGCGCGGCAGAGGTCACCATGGCCTTGAGCACCGTGGGGTTCAGCGCCTTCCCAACCTCCACTTCGACGCTCTCCCAGACGGTATCGAGCGCGAAGGATAGCGCCATCAACGTCCGGTCCTTGCGCGAGAACGTCAGCCCCGTCCCGCTCACCAGGGTCAAACACTCGTCACCGTCTGGGCAGATGCGCGAGGACAGCGACTCCAGAGACGCCCCAGCCCCTGAATCCGCGACTCCCTTCGAAGAGGCGAGCAACGTCCTGGAACGCACCCAGCCTTGCTGGTCCACCGCATCGGCTTCGCGGAACGCAACCTCCATCCGCAGGTCGAGGATGAGCCGAGTGAGGGTCGACTTGAACTCCGCTTCACTCACTTCGACCGGATCGACTTCCACGGACTCGTGGACCAACTGCCTGCCGTCTCCAACGTCAACGTGGACGACACGGGCCGTCGCACACGCGCTCATGAAGAGCGATAACGCGACCAAGCCAACCCATCGCATGCATCCCCCCGACGCAGCGCAGTCCTCAAGCCACGTTCACAAACATCCTCCTTCTTGGTTCATCCACCCTCAACACGACGCCTCCGCGCGCCCTCTACAGGGTTTGATAGACAACGCTCGGGTAACGGCGGCCTCCCACCGCCACGCCCTTTCGAGCGCGGCGGTGGAGTGCGTTTCACGCGTCAATCATTGTCAGTCAATGACACGGTGCCGCTCGCGGTGCCCAGCGTGTACGTCGTCCCCGCGGGGATCGTCAGCACGACGGTCTCCGTGGACTCCTTCACCGTGTCATCCAGCGGCGTCACCGTCACCGTCACCGATGACACGCCCGCGGACAACGTCAGTGGCGTGCTGATGGCCACGTAGTCCGTGCCCGACGTGGCCGTCCCCGCCACCGTGAGCGGGATGCTCAGGTCCATCGAGGGCGCGGGCACCGACGTCACCGTGAACATGCCGACGTTCGTCCCCGGCTCGGACGCCGAGCCGTCCGTCACCGAGAGCCGCAGCTCCGGCTTCTCGTCATCATAGAGATACACGGTGCTCGCCACGGTGGGCGTCAGTTGGTACGCCGCATCCGCCACCAGCGTCAGCGTCACCGTCTCACGGCCCTCGACCAGCGCGTCATCCACGGGCTGCACCGCCAACGTCGCGGACGCGGCGCCTGCTGGGATGACCACCGACGAGGGCAGCGCTTGATAGTCGCTCCCCGCCGTCGCCGTGCTGCTGACCGATACCAGCACCGTCAGCGGATCCTCCGTGGGCCCCGTGCGCGTCACGGTGAACACACCCGGGTCCGAGGGCTCCGCGGCCGTGGCGTCCGTCGCCGAGAGCGTGATGACCGGCATCTCGTCGTCCAGGAGGTACGCAGTGGCCGACGCGGAGGTGTGCACCTGATAGGCCGCGTCCTCCTGCAACGTCAGCACCGCCGTCTCGCGCCCCTCCACCAGCGCATCATCCAGCGGCGTCAACACCACCGGCGCGGACACCAGCCCCGCGCCAATCGTCACCGTGCCAGACGGGTCCACGTAGTCCGCCCCCACCGTGGCCGTTCCGCTCATCGCGTAGTGGACCGTCAGCGGCGCCGTGGTGGGACCCGTGCGCGTCACGGTGAACTTCGCCGTATCCGTGCCCGGCTCGGACGCCACCGAGTCCGCCATCGCCACCGTGACGACCGCTTGCTCATTGTCCAGCAGCGTGACGGTGCCGCTCGACACGGTGCCGACCTTGTACGTGGCGTCCGGCGACAGCGTCAGCACCACCGTCTCCTTGCCCTCCACCAGCGCATCGTCCACCGGCAGCACATCCACATTCACGGACGTCACTCCCGCGCCCAGCGTCACCGTGCCCGACAGCGGCGCGAAGTCCACGCCGTTCGCCGCCGTGCCCGTGAGCGTGTACCCCACCGTCAACACCTGCCCCGCCGCGCCCCCCGAGCGACCAATCAGGAACCGACCTGTGTCCGTGCCCGGCTCGGATGCAGTGGCATCGCTGACGCCCACGCTGACGGTGGGCGCCAGCACATTCACCGTCACCGTCGAGGACGCGGTCACCAGCCCCGTGCCGTCATACGCCTTCGCGACATAGCCATAGCTGCCCGCCACCAGCCCCTCCACCGTGAAGCGGTAGGGCTCGGTCATGGACTCCGCGATCTTCACGCCGCCCTGGTACAGCTCCACCTTCGCGATAGGGCCCTCCACGTCGGACGCCGCCACGTCGAGGGTCACCGTCCCCGGTGCCGGAATGGACACACCATTCACCGGCGACGTGATGCGAGCCGTGGGCGCGTCGTTGACCGGCGTCACGTTGAGCGTCACCACAGCCAGCGGCGAGTCCTCCGTCCAATCGTTCGCCAGGAACGTGAAGCTGTCCGAGCCGAAGAAGTTCGCCTCGGGCCGGTACAACGGGCTGGGCAACGGCCCCGACAGCGAGCCATGCGCGGGAGCATCCACTACCGTCAGCGAGAGCGGATCCCCATCCGCGTCGAACGCCGTGAGCGCCACGCCCTTCGTGCTGTCCTCCGTCAGCGTCAGGCTCTGGCTGGTGGCCAGCGGCTTCGCGTTGAGCACCACGTTGAACACCTGCGCCGTGCTGCCACCCACGCCATCCGAGACAACGACGCGCACCGAGTGCGGCCCCACGACGGCGGGAGAATAGCTGAACACAGACGTGCTCTCCGCCACGACCACGCCGTCCACGCTCCACGCATACGACAGGGCTTGTCCATCCGCATCCGAGGCATTCACTTGCAACGCCACGCTCCCGCCCGGTGCCAGCTTCACGCGCCCCACCGGGCTCGCGCTCGAGATGACCGGGCGGTGATTCGTGGGCGTAAAGTCCGCGTGCACGGAGCCCGTGCCCATGTCCACCGTCACGGGTGTGTCCGTACTGACCACCGCCGTTCCGCCCGTGGCGCTGTCCACCACCTTGAGAGACTTCACCACCGCCGGGTCACCCGTCGTCCGGTCATACAGCTTCACGTAGAAGCTCCGAGGCGCGAGCGAGGCCGGCACCCACTCCGTGAAGTCAAACACCAGCGGACCGTCCACCGCGGCGGTGGTGGAACCATTGAAGGACCGCGCCCCACCCGCATAGGTGAACGCCGTCGAGTTCCAGACCGACGGCACACCTGACGCCGGGTCCGACATACCCAGCGAGAACAGGAGTTGGTCTCGCTTCGCATGGTTCACCGTCAACTCGGCCACGTAGGTCGGCGTGTAACCGGGGCGAACGGCCAGGTGATAGACGACGTCGCTCTGGAACGCGGCCACGCGCCCCGTGGTGGGCCCACCCGAGACGGCGGACACCGAGCGCAGCGCATCATAAGCCAGCCACGTGAAGCCGCCCTCGTTCCAGCTGGTGCCCCATGAGTTGGCGATGCGCAGCGCGCCCTTCTCACCCGGATCCACCACGTTGTTCTTGTTGATGTCCGTCCAGATGTCGTCGTCGTAGCCGACGATGGTCATGGCGTGGGAGCCCACGAACCCGTTCAACCAATACGTCACCGACTTGCCCACGTAGGCATTGTCATCCGGCGTGGCCGGATCATCCTTGATGGCCATGCTCTGCCACGACGTGATGTACGTGCCATAGACCAGCACGTAGCCGTTGGTGAGCAGCTCCTTCACCTGCTGGAGCCCTGCCGGAGTGCTCGCCTGATAAATCACCTGCACCGGGTTCGTCCGGTACGACAAGGCCCCTCGCCACACGGCTGGGTCCAACGGCCACGCGGTGTAGTTGGAGTCATACGGGAGCGTGGCCCACGACGTCGCTCCCTGGTAGCGCAGCAGCGAGTACGCAGCGGAGAAGTAGCTGCCCGCGTCCTCGCCGTTGTTGATGAAGTTGTACGTCCACTTCGGTGAGAACAACCGGCTGTTGTCCACGCTGTGCTTCGCGTCCCAGCCATTCGCCAACGCGGTGTTGTGACTGAGTTGGTAGTACGTCGTGGCCCACGCCACGCACGAGCCGAGCGAGCCCTGGCTGCGAATGGGCGGAAAGAAATCCAACGCGCTGTTGTCGACGTGCGTCGGCAGCGCGCTCGCGGAGAACGCGGTGAGGGACTCGGGCGCCTTCGCGTCTCCCACCACCGTCTCCTGCCCCAACGCCGCAGTGGGCACCGCCAGCGCGCGGAGCCCGCGGGCCTGACGCTGCGCATTCACCCGCTCCCACGCCACGCGGTTGGGCAGGACCTGATGAATGGCCTGTCCCTCGGCTCGCAGCCGAGCGACTTCCTCGGCGTCCATGGGCTTCAGACCCGTCGCATGGGATTGCGCCTGAGCAGTGCCCACGCTCCACAGGAGCGCTCCACCGAGCAACACCGTCTGCAAACTTCTTTCTGGTGACACAGCCATCCTCCGCTGAGCCCGCTGTCCGCGGGGTCGAGAAGCGGCGCCCGAAAGGCAAGCTTCGGGCCATGGATGGAGTCAGGGCGGGGCGCGGCAATCGCTCTCACCCCGAGGTGCGGAAGCGAGGTCAGCGCTCCCCAGGTCGTGGGGAGCACTCCTCAAGCTTCACCGGCCAGCCGCCGGGCTCCACCGTGGACGTGGAGCCCGGGCCCTGCATCAGAGCGCGCCGGACGCGGCCGGCGTCTCCGGGGTGATGGCTTCGGGCTCTGACGTCTCCAGGTGAGCCAGCTCCTTCTCACCGCGGTCCACCGGGTTGCGGCCCGCGCGGCGGCCACGCACCCACAGCACCACGTCATCCAGCAACGAGTAGATGACCGGCGTGGCGAGCAGCGTGAGCAGCAGCGAGAGCGTCTGGCCACCCACCACGATGCCGGCCGTGGCGCGGTTGAAGCCGGCGCCAATGCCCTGCGACGTGACGAGCGGCACCATGCCGGCCACGAAGGCCACCGTCGTCATGAGGATGGGGCGCAGACGGTCGCGGTTGGCTTCGAGGATGGCCTCGGCGCGAGTCATGCCCTTGGCTCGCAAGTTGTTGGTGTGGTCCACCTGAAGAATGGAGTTCTTCTTCACCACGCCAAACAACACCAGCAGGCCGAGCGCGGACTGGAGGTTGAACGTCTGTCCCAGCATGAGCAGGGACAAGAGCGCGAAGGGCACCGTCAACGGCAGCGACACGAGGATGGTCAGCGGGTGCAGCCAGCTTTCGAACTGCGCCGCCAGGATGAGGTACATGAAGATGAAGGACAGGGCGAACGCCGTGACGAAGGAGACGGCGGTGCGTCCCATCTCGCGCGAGCGGCCCGTGGGCTGCGCCGCGTAGCCCGGCGGCAGGTTCTGCGCCTTGATGATCTTCTCCAGGCTCCCAGACACCACGCTCTCGCCCATGCCCGGCTGCACGTTGGAGGCGATGGTCACCTGGCGGCGGCGGTTGAGGCGGCTGATCTCCGACGGGCCCGTTCCCTCGCGCAGCTCCACCACGTCGCGCAGCGGCACCGTGCCCAGCTTGCTGGACGGCACCGTCATCAGGCTGATGGCCTCCACCCGGCTGCGGTCCGTCTCCTGCGCGCGGATGCGCACGTCGTAGTCCTCACCGCCGTCCTGGTACGTGGACACCTCCAGCCCACCGACCAACAGGCGCAAGGCATTGGAGATGTCGGAGACCTGCACGCCCAGGTCCGCCGCCTTGTCGCGCAGCACGTGCACCCGCACCTCGGGCTTGCCGAGCACCAGGCTGGAGTCCACGTCCACCGCGCCCGGCGCCTTGCGCAGCTCGGTCACCACGCGCTGGCTGTACTCGGCCAGCTTGTTCAGGTCCGGCCCGTTGAGGATGTACTGCACCGACTTGGACGACGAGCCCGAGTTGAACGCGCTCACGTCCGACACGTCGATGCGCAGCTCCTTGGGCTGCTTGGCCACGATGTCCCGGCGCGCGCGGGCCGCGAGCTGCTGCTGCGTCTGCACGCGGGCCGACGGCTCCACCAGTCGCACGTACACCTTGGCCACGTTGGGCGTGCGCTGCGCGTTGTCACCAATGGTGACCAGCGTGTGCTGCACGCCCGGCAGCCGGCGCGTCTCGCGGGCGATGCGCTCCGCGGTGACGAGCGTGGACTGGAGGCTGGTGCCCTCGGGAGCGCGGATGTTGATCTCGAAGTTGGCCTCGTCGTTGGGCGGCAGGAAGCTGGTGGGCACCGCCTTGAACAGGGGCACGCACGAGCCCAGCGCCGCCACGCACGCAATCACCACCACCCAGCGCTGGCGCATCACATAGCGCAGCATCACCATGTAGACGTTCTCGATGGGCTGGTAGAAGCGGTCCACCAACTTCTGGAGCACCGTCTTCTTCGCGTGGCCGCTCTCCGGCGCGGGGTCCAACCAGCGCGCCGCCAGCATGGGCGTGAGCGTGAAGGACACGAACAGCGACACGCCAATGGCAAACGCCATGGTGAGGCCGAAGCCCTTGAGGAAGCGGCCCACGATGCCGCTCATGAAGGCCACCGGCAGGAACACCGCCATGAGGCTCAGCGTGGTGGCGAGCACCGCGAGGCCAATGTCTCGCGTGGCGAGGATGGAGGCCGGGAAGGGCTTGAGCTTCTTCTCCTCGATGAACCGGACGATGTTCTCCAACACCACGATGGCGTCGTCGATGACGATGCCCACCGCCAACGCGAGCGCCAGCAGCGTGATGATGTTGAGCGTGAAGCCCTGAATCCACATCAGCGCGAACGTGCCGATGATGGAGATGGGGATGGCGAGCGCCGCGATGATGGTGGAGCGCACGTTGCCCAGGAACAGGAGCACCACGAGCGCGGAGAAGAGCGCGCCCAGCATCAGGTGTTCCTTCACCGCGCTCACCTGCGTCTGGATGGTGCCGGACGTGTCGCGCACCACCTCCAGCGTGTAGCCAGGGGGCAGCAGCTGCTCCACCTTCTTCAAGCGCTCGCGCACCGACTTCACCACCGCCACGGTGTTCTCACCGCTCTGCTTGCGCACGGACAGCACCACCGTGGGCTCGCCGTCCAGCCGCGCCGCGGTCTGCTCCTCCTCCTGGCCGTCCTCCACGCGCGCCACGTCCTGCACGCGCAAGGGGTGCCCCGCGACGTTGCGGATGACGATGCGGCCCAGTTGCTCCACGGACTCCACGCGGCCCTGCACGCGCAGGGTCAGGTCACGCGGGCCCGTCTGGATGGTGCCGCCCGGGGCCTCCAGGTTCTGGCTGGCCAGGGCGCGCTGCACGTCCGCCGCGGTGACGCCGTGCGAGCGCAGCGCCTCGGTGTCCAACCAGACGTTCACCTGCCGCTGCCGCCCACCGACGATGGCCAACTCACCCACGCCCGGGACGTTCTCAATCTCCCGCTTGATGCGCTTGTCGGCCAGCTCGGTGGCCTCGCGGATGCTGCCCGTCTTGGGGCTCTTGAGGGAGATGTAGAGGATGGGCGAGGCATCTGGATCCAGCTTCGTGATGATGGGCTGGTCAATGTCCTTGGGCAGGTTGGGCAGCGCGGTGGACACGTGGTCGCGCACGTCCTGCGCCGCCACGTCGATGCTCTTGTCCAACACGAAGGTGATGAACACCTGGCTCACGCCGTTGCTGGACGTGGAGCGCATCTCGTCGATGCCTGAGATGGTGTTGACCGCCTCTTCAATCTTCTCGGTGATTTCGGACTCGACGACTTCGGGCGACGCGCCGTCGAGCCGCGTGGTGACGGTGACGACCGGGAAGTCAATCTTGGGGAAGGCATCCACGCCCAGGTTGAAGTACCCGGCGATGCCCACGACGACGATGGCAATCATGAGCACCGACGCGAACACGGCGCGGCGCACGGCGAGATTGGCAAGCCATTGCATGGCGATTGCTCCTGGGTGAAGGCGAAGGGGCGCGCGCGGTCAGTTGACCGGCGTGCCGTCCTTCACCTGGGCTCCGGGTTGGTTGACCACGTGCTCGCCGTTCTTCAGCCCGTCGAGCACCGCCACCATGCCGTCGCGCTCTGGCCCGGTCTGCACCACGCGCTCCTCGATGTGCCCGTCCACCACCGTGAACAGCCGGTGCGTGGTGCCCTCGGTCACCAGCGACGTGCGCGGCACGGTGGGCAGCGGCTGCTCGGTGAGCTGAAGGTGCGCCGTGGCGAACATGCCCGGCCGCAGCTTGCGGTCCGTGTTGGGCACCACCGCCTCCACCACCAGGTCGCGCGTGTTCGCGCGCACGGACGGGCCGATGTACTTCACCGCCCCGGTGAAGACCTGCCCGGGGAAGGCCACCACGTCGAAGGCCACCTGTTGGCCATCCTGGAGCTGGCCCAGGTCCGCCTCGCCCACGGTGAGCTGTAGACGCAGGGGCTCCAGCTCCACCACGCTGGCGACCTTGGTGCTGGGCTGCACGTACTCGCCCACGCTCACGAAGCGCTCGCCCACCATGCCGGCGAAGGGCGCGCGGACGATGGAGTCATTGAGCGTCTTCTGGGCCAGGTCCGCCCGAGCGCGCGCCGCATCCGCGCTGCCGCTGGCGGCCTTGCACTGCGTGGAGATGCGGTCCCACTCGTCGCGGCTGATGGCGCCCTTGTCGAGCAGCTTCTGGTAGCGGTCGCACTGCGCCTGGGCCAGCTCCTGCTGGGCCTGGACGTTGCCCAGGTTGGCGCGCGCCTCGGCCTGGGTCAGCACGGCGCCGCGCGTGTCGAGTTGAACGAGCGGCGTGCCAGCCTTCACGAAGGCGCCGCGCTCGACGAAGGTCTTGATGACGATGCCGGTGGCGTTGGCGGCCACGTCCGACTGCTGGTTGGACACCAGCGAGCCGGTGAGCGCGAGCGCGCGCGGCATGGGACGGGACTCCACGGTGAGGGTGTCCACGTGGATGGCGGGAGGCGGCGGCGCGGCGGGCGGCTCGGCCTGCTGACGCGAGCAGGCGGTGAGGGACAGCACGGCGAGCACGCAGACCCGGGAGACAGGGGCGTTCATGTGATTCCTTTCAAAGAAGGGCATCGGAGGAGGGTTTCGAAGGGGGCTTCAGGAGCCGCTGGGAGCAGGGGGGGTGGAGAAGGGGTCCTGGCCCGCGGCCAGACGAAGCTGCAGACGGGCGTTGGCGAGCTCCGCGTCGGCCTGGATGCGGGACACCTCCGCGCTGAAGGCGTCGCGCTGGGCCTGGAGCAGGTCGAGCTGCGTGGTGGCGCCCACCTGGTAGCGGTCCAGCGCCAGTTCGGAGGCGTGGTTGCTCGCCTGGACCTGCGCGCGCGCCGAGCGGCTCTTGGCGATGTTCGCGTTCACCTGGCTCCACGCGCGGTGGATGGCGTCATGCGTGGCGCGGCGGGTGCGCTCCTCGCGCGCCTTGGCCACCGAGGCGGCCGCGTCCTGCACGCGGATGTTGGCGAAGGTCGTGTAGTCCAGCGCCCAGTTCAGGTTGAGGAGCGCCTGGTACTGCGCGCTGTGCCCGGAGAAGCCCGCCGCGTTGGTGAAGCGCTCGGTGACGCTGCCGGACAGCGTGGGCAGCAGCGTGAGCCGCTGGGCCCGCGCCTGCTTCTCGGCGGCCTCGGTGAGGGACAGCGAGGCGGCCAGCAGCGGCAGCTGGGCGTCCTGCGGGACGAAGGTCTCCAGCGACGGCTCCGTGTGCAGGTCATCCTGCACCGCCGCCGAGGCCAGGTTCTCCAACTCCGGCGTCAGGCCCGTGAGCGATTGGAGCGTGCGCGCCGACAGCGTCAGCCCCAGCTCCGCCGAGGCGAGCTGCTGCACCTGCCGCTCCACCTCCGCCTGGGCCCGGTCCACGTCCAGCGCGGCGGCCGTGCCCGCGCCGAAGCGGGCCTCGGTCAGCCGCAGGCTCTCGCGCGACACGTCCAGCGCGCGCCGCGAGGCATCCACCAGCGCGCCGTTGGCGACCAGTTGGTAGTACCCCTGCGTCACGTTGGCCTCCACCTGGAGGTGCGTGGCGCGCGTCTGGTGCTCGGCCGCCGTGGCGCCGGTGCGGGCCGCCCCGATGCGCTGGAAGCGGGCCAGGTCCACCAGCGGGACGTTCAACGTGAGGGTGCCGTCCAACTGGTTCAGCGGGGTTATCACCGCGTGCACGGGCGGCGCGTTCGGGTCCAGCTTGAGGTCCAGCTCCGTGGCGTACTGGTTGCGCGTGTAGGTGCCGCGCGCGGACAGCCCCGGCAGCGCGCCGCCCAGCACCGCGTCCGCCTGCGCCTGCTGCTGCGCCAGGCTGGCCCGAGCCTCCAGGTTGTCCGGACTGCCCTCGTGCGCGGCCCGCACGAAGGACTCCAGCGGCTGGAGCGCGAAGGCACTCCCAGACAAGGACAGCGTCGCGAGCGCGAACGCCCTGATAATTGAGTTCATACTCATTAACTCGACGTAGAGGAGATGCGTGAAGGAGGTGGGAAGGGAGGCGCTCAGCCTGGCGGGGCGGGGGAGCCCGGGGGGTGGGCTCCATTCATCAGCAGGTCGAGGAACTGGCGGACGAAGACGGGGGCGCTGCGCGTTCGGGCCTCGGCGCCGGGCAGGCGGAGAATCTGACCCATCACGTAGTTCATCACCCCGCCGATGAGGGCGTGGGCGAAGAGGGCGGGGTCCATGGGGCGCACGCGCCCGCGCTCCACCTCTCCTTGGATGTAGTCGGTGACGGCCTGGGAGACCTTGGAGCCGGGGTGCTCCCCCCGCTCGACAGCCACCGGGAGGCCGCTCGGCCCGGGGTTGGACCAGGCCATCATCATGTAGGGCACCCGCACCTTCAGGAACCCGATGAGCGCCACGCAGGCGTCATGGAGGTTGTCCACCACCGTGCCCTGGCCCACGCGCGACGGCAGCTCCACCACCTCCAGGGGCTCCTCCAGCTCCGGCTGGAGCGCGGCGCGGAACAGGCCCTCCTTGGTCTTGAAGCGGCGGAAGATGATGCCCTCGGACACCCGGGCCCGCTCGGCGACGGCGGCCGTGGTGGCCCTCACCCCCTGCGCGAGGAAGACCTCGCGGGCCGCCCCGAGGATGTCTTCGTCGCGGATGGAGGGTGGACGCGCCATGGTATTCCTGAGCGGGGACTCAATTTCCGCGCAAAGAGATAGCCCGGCACTCCCCCCGGCACAAGGGCGAGGCCTTCCCCGACACATTTCTTAATCCTGGCTTCACGCTCATCCGGGAAGTCACTTCACGCTTCTCAAGCAAGTATTGAACTTCCGTAAATACCTGCCAGTGGCCGGTCTTTCGCGTCCATCCGGATGACGGTGTAGATTCTCGGGTTCCGATGGCTGGGACGACGTTGCCGCTCGCGCTGGAGGGATTCCAGGGCCGGCAGTTGGGCAAGTATGAGGTGCTCTGCCGCCTGTCCACGGGCGGGATGGCGGAGATTTTCCTCGCGTCCCTGCGGGGCCTGGGTGGCTTCCGCAAGCTGGTGGTGCTCAAGCAAATCCTCCCGGACATCCGTGGCGAGGAGGAGTTCGTCCGGATGTTCCTGGACGAGGCGAAGGTCACCGGCGCCTTCAACCAGCCGCACATCGCGCAGGTCTACGACCTGGACGTGGCGGAGGGAGAGCTGTTCCTCGCCATGGAGTTCGTGCCGGGCGCCACGCTGGTGGAGGTGGCCCGCGCGGTGCGGGGCGTGAACGAGTCCATCCCCATGGGGTTCAGCCTCATGGCGGTGCGCGACACGGCGGTGGCGCTCCACTACGCCCACACCTTCACGGACCCGCTGGGTCACCCCTCGCCCGTCATCCACCGGGACATCGCCGAGAAGAACATCATGGTGACGTACGAGGGCGTCACCAAGCTGCTCGACTTCGGCATCGCCAAGAGCCTGGCGAGCGCCAGCCGCACCGCGGTGGGCATGGTGAAGGGCACCAGCGGCTACATGTCCCCCGAGCAGGTGCTGGGCGAGCCGCTCGACGCGCGCAGCGACCTGTTCAGCCTGGGCGTGGTGCTGCACGAGTGCCTCACCGGCATGCGGCTGTTCTACGCGAAGCAGGCCGACGCCATGCTCAACGCGGTGCTGCGCTGTGAGGTGACCGCGCCCTCTCGCATCAACCGCGCCGTGCCGCCCGAGCTGGACGCCATCGTCCTCAAGGCGCTGTCCAAGCGCCGGGAGGACCGCTACGCGACCACGCTCGAGTTCGCCCGCGCCTTGGAGCGCGCGGTGGGCCCGCTCATCTGGCACCCGGAGCAGAGCAGCGAGCTGATGCGGCGGCTGTTCGCGGACCGGCGCGAGCAGACCCGCCAGCTCCTCGCCAGCGGCACGCCCATCGAGGGGGGCGAGACCAGCGTGGTGCAGCGGCTCACCCAGGGCAGCGTGGAGAGCCCGGAGCCCGGCAGCACCTCGGGGCGCCCGCCCACGGCACGCCCCGCCGCCGCGACGAAGTCCGCGCCCCCGTCTCGCCCGCCCGCGCCTCGTCGGCCGACCGCCAGCGTGGACGCCGCGGCGCATCAGGCCGTGCTGTCCCCTCCCGGCAAGCGCGTGCGTCCCCCGGCGCAGCCCGTGGAGGCCCCGCCCCCACCCCAGCCCACGCCCGAGTCGCTGGCTCGCACGCAGCCCAACACCCCCGCCCTCTCCTCGGAGCAGCCCCAGCGGCCACCGGGCAACGGCGCGGGAGCCTCGGGCCATCGAGAGGGGGAGACGGTGTTCGCGCCTCGGCCCCGCGCGGCGACTCGCGAGGTCATCTCCGCCGAGCCTCCCCCACCGCCTCGCTCCTCGCGCTCCCTCACCTCGGACTCCGTGCGCGTGGCCGCGCCTCCCGAGCCGCGCAGCGATCACACCGCCGTGGTGCGGCTGCCCTCGTCACCGTCGGGAGAGCTGTCTGCCGAGTCGCCCTCGGGCTTGCGTCGCCCCGCGCCCAAGCGCCGGCCCACGACGCCCGTGGAGGCGGCGTCCGAGTCGAGCAGCGGCCGCATCACCGAGCCCATGCGGCCGCAGTCCCGCTACGCGGTCGAAGAGGCCGAGCAGGCACCTCCTCCCGCGACGAGCAGCCCGCGCAGTCACACCCACGCGCGCATCCAGGTCCCCCGTCCTCCCCCGCCGCGGCGCTCCCCCTGGCTCATCATGGGAGGCGTGGGGGTGGCCCTCCTCGTGCTGGGTGGCGTGGCCCTGGGAATGGGCGGGGATGCCAGCCACGAGGCCCCGCCCGAGGCGATCGCCCCCCCGACCTCTCGGGTCGCCCAGAAGCCCGCGCGCACGCCTGCTCCCGCCGACGACTCGGCCGCCCACCCCACGCCTCCGGATGCGCCGGTTCCCGAGACGCCCACCGCCGTGGCCGTGGTGGCCACCGCGGCCCAGGCCGCACCCGCGCAAGCCACCCCCACCGAGGCGCCTCCCGCCGCGGAGTCCGCCCCGGTTGAAGCGGCCCCCGCGGAGCCCGTCGCCGAGGCGGAGCCCCGGACCGCGAAGAAGCCCCGGAGCCCCGTCCGCCGAGCCAAGGCCCGGGACTCGGAGCCCGCCGCCGACCCGAACGCCCCCCCCGGGTTCCTGACGCTCGTCACCGAGCCCCCCGCCACGGTGTACCTGAGCGGGCGGGCCCTGGGAGAGACGCCGCTGTTCAAGCTGTCCCTGCCCGCTGGGAAGCACAGCCTGAAGCTGGTGAACGGCGGTGGCCGGCCGCTCAAGCTGGCGGTGGAGATCAAGTCCGGGGACACCACCGCGGTGCGCGTCCCCCTGGGCATGCTCGAGGCCCAATAGCCGGGCGCAATGGGCGGGCGCGCCGTCCGTAGGAAGGACATTCCAGGGCCACTGCCCTCCTTCCTACCCAGAGGTCTCCATGCTCACCGCCCGCGCCTCCCTCGTCGCCGCCATGCTCGCCTGCGCCTGTGCCCATGCCGAGGACCGGGCCAGACCCCAGGGCTCCTCCCGGGGCGACACGCGCGAGGTCTCCGACTTCCGGGGCGTGTCCATCAACAGCGGGATGCGGGCCGAGGTGAAGGTGGGCCCCAAGTCCGTGCGACTCGAGGGTGACCCGGAGACCGTGTCCCGCGTCCTCGTCGAGGTGAAGGACGGCATCCTGGAGGTGCGCGCCGAGCGCAACAGCCACTTCTTCTCCTCCGGGCTGCGCGGCAAGGTGCGCGTCTACATCAGCAGCCCCAAGGTCACGAGCCTGGAGGCCAACGGCGGCAGCAGCATCACCGCCGAGGCCACCTCCTCCAGCGAGTTCAAGGTGGAGGCCACGGGTGGCTCGGAGGTGGATGTGCGCGGCGTGGACACCGACGAGCTCAAGACCGAGGCCAGCGGCGGCTCCAACATGACGGTGCGCGGCCGGGCCACGGAGATGGACGCCGAGGCCAGCGGTGGCTCCGAGGTGCACGCCCGCGAGGTCCGCGGCATCTCCCGTCTGGAAGCGGAGCTCAGCGGCGGCTCCAGCCTGGAGGCGGACGCGCCCAAGCACGTCAAGGGCGAGGCCTCGGGCGGAAGCACGCTGTCGCTCACGGCGCGGCCGGAGCACTCGAAGTTCGAGACGAGCGGCGGCTCGCGCATGACCTACTGAGCCGCGCGGCCCGCCCCTGGTGAGCACCCCGGCGGCGGGCTCCAGGTTTGAATCACCTCCGCGCTCGCGCCGAGCACGCTCGAGCCCGGAGGCAACACGGGGGGGCACCCTTCGTGGAAGGTCGAGTCCGCCGCCCGCAGCAGGCTCCGCGCGTGCACCTCTCCCATCTTCTCGGGGAGTGAGTACACGAACGTTCCCGAGTAGGGACTCGCCACGCCGGGGACGGACCATCGCCACGTGACGCGCGTCGCGTCCGTGCTGCCGCCCACGACCCCGCTCATCCGCCCCGTGCGCTCCCAGCTTGCATCCTTCCACCACGTCACGGAGAAGTCCGAGGGGATGGGCACGCGCCACACGTCCGCGCGCACCTCCTCGCGCACTTCGTGGGACAGCACGAGCATCCACGTCAGCTCGCGCAGCCGCTCCACCTCCGTCAGGCCCGCCACCACGCGTACCTCCCCCGCCGCGCCTCGCACGAGGTACGTCGCGCCCGTGCCCAGGTGGAGCACCTCCATCCGCCCACGGCCGGATTCGTCGTCGCGTCCTCTCAGCACCAGCCACCCCTCGGTGGGCGTGCGCAGGTTCCCCAGGGGCAGCACGTCGCGGCGCGGCCACAGGTCCAGGAAGTCCGTCAGGCAGTAGCGCCAGGCCATGTAGCGAAGCGCGGCCGGCTTCGCGCGCGCCAGGCCCTCGCAGTCCGCCACGGTTCGCGGAATCCCTGGCTCGGGTAACGCGTCCGCTGCCCCGTGGTCCGCGCGCTCCCGCTCCGCTTCCTGCTTCCGCTCGCGAACAAAGGCCTCCTCGGCCCGGGCGCGCCACACCTCGGTCCGCGCGCCGCAGTCGCCGCTTCCGGCGGGACAGAGCAGCGCCGCGAGGGGATGCCTCGGGGCGCGCTCCGGCGTGAGCACCGGCTCGCGCAGGGCAGGAGGAATCACCGCCGTGTGCGGACCGGGCCGCCCCAGCTCCAGATAGGACTCCAGCCACGCGCGCCCACCGTCGCGCCACCAGGTCTTCAGCGCGAGCGCGGACACCTCGAGCACCGACTCGGCACTGCGCGAGCCGGTGCTCACGCCCGTCGCCGGCGCGTCCCACTCCAGCGGCCAGTCTCCCGCCCGCTCCTCCCGGGCCAGCGCGAAGCAGCCGAGGCGCATGAGCGACTTCATCTCCAGGCGCGCCTCCCGCGTGTCTCCGTCCTCGGGCAGCGCGTCCAGCCGGCTCGAGTACGCGGTGAGCGCGTCGTGGGCCTTGCGCCACGCGGAGGACTCGGGCGCGCAGGGCACCAGGGGGCTGCCAGCAGGAGGAGCCGCCGCCAGGAGGACTCCCAACGCGGTGGTGACGAGCAGGGGCGCGGACATGGGCCGGCCATGGCACCGCCCCAGCCCCGGGAGCGTCAAGCCTTCCCAACGTCCGGTTCACGCACCGGGCCTCGGCTGAATCCATACATGTGGGCGGGACGCCGGAGAGGACGAGGACACTCGGGCCCCGGGTCGCTATCCCCCCGGGACCCGAGCGGGCCCCCCACGTTGCAACGGAGCCGCCGCACACCGGACCTCCAAGGTCATCCGGGCGACTGCCGCACTCCTTCCACGTGAGAGCTGGAGCTGCGGGGGCATCTCCGAGCGACCTGCGCGTGGGCACCGTGGAACACGTTCACGTGAGCGAACGCTTCGCGGGGCGGAGAATATCGATACGGAGCCGGAGGACAAATGTCTCGTGTGGGCTTTTGCCCTTCGTCACAGGTCGGTCCTGGATTTCCACACACCGTGAGGCTCACCTGACCCAGGGCCTCTCCGACGCATGACGTAACAGGTCGGATGGCATGCGGGCGGGCAGCCGCCGGGACATTCCAGGAGGGGAAGCCACACCCGGGTGTGACTCCCCCTCCCAGCCTCTTCCGGGAAGCACGAGCGGGACTGGCTCTCATGCACCCGGACGAAGACGACGTCGTGGCGTTCCCCAGGACGCCGCGCGCGGGCGATCTTCCCGGGTGAAACCGACGGAAGTCGTTACTTCGACACGGGGACGCGGTCCACGCCCTGCCGCTCCAGCATCCAGGCCGGGTACTCGGGGGTGAGCTTGGAGACGGCATCCAGCTTCGCGAGCTGCTCGGCGGACAGCTTGAGCGTGGTGGCCGCGAGGTTGTCGTCGAGCTGGGCCTCCGTCTTCGCGCCGATGATGACGGTGGTGACGTGCTGCTGGTGCAGCAGCCACGCGAGGGCGACGCGGGCCACGGAGGTCTGATGCTCCTTGGCGACGCCATCCATCACGTCGATGACGTCGTAGGCGCGCTCGCGGTTGATGGGCGGGAAGTCGAAGGAGGCACGGCGCGCGCCCTCGGGCCCCTGGGCGCCGCGGCGGTACTTGCCCGAGAGGAAGCCACCAGCCAGCGGGCTCCACACCATGAGGCCCAGGCGCTGGTCGTTCATCAGCGGCACCAGCTCACGCTCCAGGTCGCGGCCGGCGATGGAGTAGTAGGCCTGGAGCGACTCGAAGCGGGACAGGTGCCGCGACTCGCTGATGCCCAGCGCCTTCATGAGCTGCCACGCGGCCAGGTTGGACGCGCCCAGGTAACGCACCTTGCCCTGACGGACCAGGTCGTCCAACGCGCGCAGCGTCTCGTCCAGCGGCGTGACCGCGTCGTACCCATGGATTTGGTACAGGTCGATGTAGTCGGTGCCCAGCCGCCTCAGGCTGTTGTGCACCGAGTCCATGATGTGCCCGCGCGACAGGCCAATGTCGTTGACGCCCGCGCTCATCCGGCCGCGCACCTTGGTGGCCAGCACCACCTGCGAGCGCTTCGCGCCCAGCGCCTTGCCAAGAATCGTCTCCGAGGCGCCGAACGAATAGATGTCCGCGGTGTCGAAGAAGTTGACGCCCGCGTCCAGGCACTTGCCCACAAGCTTGTTCGCCTCGTCCTGGCCCTGCTGGCCAATGGCCTGCCAGTAGCCCTCGCCGCCGAACGTCATGGCGCCGAAGCACAGCTCCGAAACGTACAGGCCGGTGCGGCCGAGCTGACGGTAGTTCATGTGGGGGTCACCCTCGGGAATCCTGCGATGTGAGGCCGCCCATCTAACGTCCGGGAGGCGAAATCGCATGAGGACCGCGCCTCCCACCCGCCCCGGTGTCACGTCACCGGATGCTCTGGGAGCGGGCCTGGACGGGGTTCTCGTGGTGGCTGTGCCCCGGCCCTCCGAAGGTCCCCGGCCACGGCTCGGAGGCGGGGCGGATGCCCGGCATCTGGAAGCGTTGGAAGCGGGCGCGGCTGTAGGCGAACGGGGGGTCACAGTCCCCGCACGTGGTGGTCCCATCGAGCAGCACGAGCTGGTCCGGTCCCAGCTCCATGAGGATCTCCGCGCCCCCGCGCGTCAGCGGCGGCGAGGCGAGCGCGCACCGGAAGGCCTCGCTGCCATCGCGTGCCCGCACGCCCAACAGCACCGGCGTGCCCGAGTCCTGGTGGGCGAACCCCAGCGCCAGCGTCTCGGGAGGCGCGCCCACCTGCTCGGGCCAGGTCGCCAGCCGCAGCTCGCGCGAGATGAAGGTCACGTTGGCGGGCGCGGTGTAGCGCCACGTCGGGCCCAGCCCCGCCAGCCGATGCCCCTCCAGGCTCCAGGCGGACGCGCCATTCGTCTGCGTCGTCGGCGCGGGCAGGCTCACCAGCACCTCGGAGGTCGCCACCGGCCGCCCCAGCCCCGAGGGGAAGGACGCGAGCTCCACCGCCGCGCCGTCCTGGGTGCGCAGCGCCTGCGTGCCGCGCTCATTGAGCAGCAGGCCGTTGACCACCGCCAGCTCGCCCGCGGTGAAGGCCTCCGTCTTGCGCCAGCGGGGCACCCCGTCCTGCGAGAAGGCCATCAGCAGCGTGGGGGCGCCCGGCTGGAGCGGCGCGCCCTGGTTCAGCGTCTGGGAGAACGCGACGTACAGGTCACCCACCGCGTCCGAGACCACGCCGAAGGGATGCGGGTGGTTGCACTCCGACAGCAGCGGATCCTCCAGTCGCTGCGCGGACACCATGTGCCCCATGGCATCCAGCACGACGAGGAAGTAGCGGCGGCACAGCGAGTTGCGGTCCTGCCCATCGGGGTAGGCCTCGAAGAGCGCCGCCAGGCGATCCGGCTGAATCACCGCCAGCCGCGCCATGAACAGCGTGGAGGCCTGCGCCGCGAAGTCCGGCCGGTTCGTCGCCAGGTCGAACGTCCACCGCGGCAGCCCGAAGGACCGGTCCAGCAGGGACACCTGCCCGGAGTTGGGCATGTCCATGCACAGCAGCCGGTCGTTCCACAGCATGCAGCGGCGGCCGGAGCGGCTCGCCAGCACGGGCTGAGCGCCCGCCGCGTCCATGAGCGGGAACGCGAAGAAGCCCACCAGCGTGAAGTCGCCCTCGGGGCCGACGAGCACGTCGTGCAGGTCCTCGCCGGTGATGTTCGCGTCGTAGGTCCAGTCCGGCTTCAGGGCCAGCGCGGGCGGGCGCTCGCAGAGGGGGCCCTGGCAGTGCCCCGCGCCCTGGCAGGGGCTGGCCGGCGCGCACGTGAAGCCATCCGGCAGGTCGCGCCGCAGGCACGCGCCCTCGATGCACACGTCCGCGGCATCGCACCCGCGCGCGCTCCCGCAGAAGGTGCCGTCCGGCGCCGGCGCGAGTCCGCAGCCGAGCTTGGGGTCGCACGCGCCCACCTGGCACTTGCCATCCCCCGGGCACGGCGGCGCGGGCACCGCCCTGCATCCATCCAGCGGATGACAGAGGTCCGTGGTGCACGCGTTCCCGTCATCGCAGAAGCGCTCCGTGCCCTTGCACCGGCCCTGCTGGCAGGTGGCCTGGATGAGGCACGCGTTGCCCGGGTCACACGCGGTGCCGTCTGGCAGCACGTCCTCGACGCACAGCTCGCTCGCCACGTCGAAGTGCGCCAGGTGACAGGCCGTGGACACGGGGCAGGTGGGCACGGGCCGCGACTCGCCCTCGAGGACCAACGTCACCGTGCCACCTCCCGGCGCGGTGCCAGTGAGCGTGGCGGTGAAGTGGCCCTCGGCGGGGGGGAGGAAGCGCAGCTTCACGGGGGCGTCGCCGGGTGCCAGCCGCGTGGGCAGCCCCTCCGCGGTGAAGGGCATGTCCAGCGTCGACCAGGTGATGTCCAGCGAGGCGCGGCCGGCGTTCTCCACGCGGACCTCCGCCTCGCGGACGAGCTGCGGATACGCCGGCGGGAAGGTGACGTGCTCCTGCGACACGCGCAGCCGGGCCGAGGCGTTCGTCAGCGGCGGCGTCTCCCGGCAGGCCGTCACCATCACCAGGCCCAAGGTGAGGAGCAGGCTTGCGCGCACCGCTCCGCCTGCGTTCGTCCCGTGAGACATGACGGCCTCCCTCCCCTGCTCGGTCGCGTATAGCCCCGGGACTCATGGGACGCGAGGGGCCCATCATGAGGCAACCCGCTTCCCGCGGTGGGGCACGTCCTTCCCATTCGGTCGGCTTGTGCGCTCCAAGGCCCCAGGGCGGATTCAAATGTCGAGGGTATGCTTCTGGCAGTGCCCGGCCGGCATGGGCCTCGTCGCATCCCTCCCATTCGCTCCAGAACCCGCCTTCTCGGTGCTCATCCCGCGCGCGCTCCAGGACGCCCTGGCGGCACTGCCCGGTGAGGCGCGCCGGGCCCTGCTCGCCGCGCTGTTCGGCCTCGCCTCGCGGGAGGCACGGCGCGACGTCCCGTCCACGGACCTGGAATCGATGACGCTGGAGGTCGCGGGGCATCGGGCCTTCGTCACCGCGGACCGAGCCCAGGCCCGCTGGCGGCTCACCGGCCTCGTCCGGGTCAGACCTCAGCCCTGATGCCCCACCGGGCCCGCTTCGGCCCGGTCACACCGGGAGTGGACCCGTTTCCCGAAAGCGAGCGGCCCATCGCCTTTTCGGCATGGGGCGGCCGTGCCGGCCCGCCTTGCGTTCGGGCGGGGTGGGGACGCGGGCTGGGCAGGGGCCGGGGGCTTTCGTCGCTCCTGGATGCCTTGGAGGCCCTGGAGGCCGTGCATGCGGGTGGGGCTGCCTGATGCCGGTCGGTCCATCCGCCCCGCGTTCGGCTCACTCCACAGCCCGGTGCCGCGCCCATGATGTTCTTCCAGAAGGTATTGAGAGTGTTGATCAAGTGGTGGAAGAGATAGGCGGCGCGGAGTTGGGGACAAGTCAGCAAGCTCCCGAAACGCTTCAGGAATCCGCGATCTGCTACATGTGGGCAACTTGGAGCTTTCCCACGGGCATCCACAAGCCGGGTCCCCGGTCCCCATTTCTCCACACCCCTCCCCTCACAATCCACAGGTGATCCACAGGCTTCTGTGGGAGACCTGGGGCGAGCAGGCGAAATGGGTGCAGATTCACGGGACGTCCGCGCCCTACAGGCCTGTTATCGTCGCGCACCGTTTCGGGCGCCTCGGGCGCTGGAGGGTTTCCCCATCGACTTCCATCGGGGAGAGCGCATCGGGAAGTACGAGGTCCTGACCCAGCTTTCCGTCGGCGGCATGGCGGAGCTGTTCCTCGGCTACACGTCGGGCCCGGGTGGCTTTCGCAAGTACGTGGTCATCAAGCGCATCCTTCCGGACGCGCGCGAGAACGCGCAGTTCAAGCGCATGTTCTTGGATGAGGCGCGCATCACGGCGGCCTTCAACCACCCCAACATCGCGCAGGTGTTCGACCTGGGGGAGGAGGACGACGGCCTCTACCTGGCCATGGAGTTCATCGCCGGACAGAACCTCAACCAGGTGACGAGCGCGTGCCTGCGCAAGCGCCAGCAGGTGCCGCTGGCCTTCACGCTGTCCGTGGCCCGCGACGTGTGCCTGGCGCTGCACTACGCCCACGCGTTCACCACGCCCGGCGGCGAGCCCAGCCCCGTCATCCACCGGGACGTGGCGCAGAAGAACATCATGGTGACGTACGACGGCGTGGTGAAGCTGCTCGACTTTGGCATCGCCAAGGCCAAGGGCAGCTTGGAGCGCACGCACGTCGGCACCGTGAAGGGCACCACGGGCTACATGTCCCCCGAGCAGGTGCGCGGCGAGTCGCTCGACGGCCGCAGCGACCTGTTCTCCGTGGGCGTGGTGCTGCACGAGCTCGTCACCGGCGCGCGGCTGTTCGCCGGCCGCACCGAGCGCGACGAGATGGTGAAGATCCTCGAGGACACCATCCCGTGGCCCTCGGTGCTGGTGCCGCATGTGTCCGAGGACGTGTCCCGGGCCATCATGAAGGCGCTGGAGCGCGGCGTATCGCGGCGCTACCCGAACGGCCGGGACATGGCGCGCGCCATCGAGAAGGCCGCGGGCAAGCAGTTGATGGACGCGGACCAGCGCGCGGCGCTGATGAGGGACCTGTTCGCCGAGCGCCTCGCGGCCACGCGCGCGCTCCTGGAGAGCGTGGACGCCAGCACCAGCGACGTCGTGCTGGAGTCCGCGCGCCGGGCCCTCCAGAAAGACGAGGGGCCCTACCTGCCGGAGCGCAAGGACGCGATGCGCGTCATCGAGGAGCGCAAGAAGGCGGAGGCGGCGGCCGCGCGCGCGGCGGACACCGACCCCGTCCGGCAGGACCCCGTCCCCATCCCACCCCGGCAGAAGAAGCAGAAGTCCGGCTCGAGTTGGATCTGGACCGTCCTGGTGCTCGCGCTCCTGGGCGGCAGCGGCTACGGCGTCTTCCTGTTCCTCAAGGCGCTGGATGCCTCGGCGACGCCGGAGCAGCCCCAGGACCCGCTCGCCGTGCCCATCCCGGCGAACGGCGCGAACCCGCGGCTCGCGGTGTTTCATGAGCCCGGGTCCCTTTTGCCCGACGCGGGCATGGCCAAGGCGACGAAGGTGGAGCCGCCGCCCGCCAAGGAGAACACCAAGGAGAAGGAGCCGGAGGAGGCTCCAGACGAGGGTCGCAATGCCCGGCGCGTGGAGGGCAAGCTGACGCTCGTGGTGCTGCCCGAGGCGGATGTGTACCGCGGCAAGAAGAAGCTCGGCCGCACGCCGCTGTTCAACGTTCCCATCCCAGTGGGCACGCACGTGCTGCGCATCGTGGGCCCGGACAAGAAGGATCGCACCCTCACGGTCCCCGTCCAGGTGGGCAAGCCCGCGGTGTTCAAGCTGGCACTCCAGAACATCCCCGAGGGGTGACGTGCCCCAGGGCGAATGAAGAGCGGGGGCCGAGAGCCTCCGCTATCTTCGGGCACCAACCCTCCGGACCCCTTCGATTGCGATGGCGCTGACCCTCGGCTTCTTGATGGACCCGCTCGAAACGGTGCGGGTGGACCACGACTCGACGTTCGCGCTGATGCTGGAGGCGCAGCGTCGAGGGCACGAGGTCCTGTACTTCGAACAGGGCTGGCTGCGCTTCAACGGCACGTGCGCCGAGGCCCGCATGCGCCGCGTCCAGGTGCGCCGCGAGCCAGGCCACCACTTCGACGTGCTGGACGAGCGCGTGGTGCCGCTGTCGCGCCTGGACGTGCTGTTCCTGCGCAAGGACCCGCCGGTGGACGCGGACTACCTGCACGCCACGCAGCTCGTGGAGCTGTGCGGAGACAACGCGCCCCTCTTCATCAACGACCCGCGCGGCATCCGCGACGCGAACGAGAAGCTCTTCGCGCTGCGATTCCCGGACCTGATGCCGGACACGCGCATCACCGGCGAGCTGCCGGTGCTGCTGGACTTCATCGCGCACAACGCCCGCGGCACCATCCTCAAGCCCATCGACGGCTTCGGCGGCAAGGGCATCCTCTTCCTCGCGCCGGGAGACCGGAACGCGCGCTCGGCGGTGGAGCTGCTCACGCGCGGGGGCCGCGAGCCCATCGTCGCGCAGGCCTACGTCCCCGAGAGTCGACTGGGCGACAAACGCATCCTCCTGGTGGATGGCGAGCCCGCGGGCGCGGTGATGCGCGTGCCGTCCGAGCAGGACCACCGCGGGAACATGGCCGCGGGCGGCACGCCGGTGAAGGCGGAGCTGACGGCGCGCGACCTGTTCGTTTGTGAGCGGCTGAAGCCCTCGCTCCGAGAGAAGGGCCTGACGCTGGTGGGCATCGACGTGCTGGGCGACTTCCTCACCGAGGTGAACGTCACCAGCCCCACCGGACTGGTGGAGGCGGACCACCTGGATGGCGTGTCCATCGAGGGCCGCGTGCTGGACGTGGCCGAGCGGATGCGCGGTGCGCGCTGACGCGCGCGGGATGGGACTTCCCAGGACTCGTGGCTCCGGGTCAGATGGACGGCCGTCGCCCTCACTGCGGAGTGCTCCATGCGCGTGAAGACGTATCCGTTCGTGCCGCTCGTCTGGAACCAGCCCACCCCGGAGGAGTCGCGCGCCCGCGCCAAGGACTTCCGCGAGTCCATGGCGAAGCGCCGCTCCGTGCGCCACTTCTCCTCCGAGCCCATCCCGGACGGCGTGCTCGAGGACGCCATTGCCTGCGCGGCCAGCGCGCCCAGTGGTGCCAATCAGCAGCCCTGGACGTTCGTCGTGGTGAGGGACCCCGCGCTCAAGCAGCAGCTGCGCGAGGCGGCCGAGGCCGAGGAGCGCGAGTCCTATTCGAACCGCATGAGTCAGGAGTGGCTGGACGCGCTCGCGCCGCTCGGCACGGATTGGACCAAGCCCCACTTCACGGACGCGCCGGCCATCCTGGTGGTGTTCGAGCAGATCTACGGCGTGCAGTCCCTGCCGGACGGCACCGTGAAGAAGGTGAAGCACTACTACGTGCAGGAGTCGGTGGGCATCGCGGTGGGGTTCCTCATCGCGGCGCTCACACAGGCGGGGATCGCGACGCTCACGCACACGCCTTCGCCCATGGGGTTCCTGCGCGAGTTGCTGGGGCGGCCGGAGAACGAGCGCGCCTTCGCGGTGCTCCCCGTGGGGTACCCCGCCGCGGGCGCGCTGGTGCCGGACATTGGCAAGAAGCCGCTGGATGGGGTGCTGGTGCGCAAGTGAAGGTTGTTTCCGAGACATGAGCGTGTCGGAAGTCACCGGGGCGGACGAGACCCTCGATTCCATTGGCACGTCGGGGGTGCGCGTGTTGCAGCGGCGCGGTGGCTACCGCTTCACGCTGGACGCGGTGCTGCTGGCGCACTTCGCGGCCACGGAGGGCACGCGCGGCGCGGTGCTGGAGCTGGGCGCGGGCAGCGGCGTGGTGTCCTTCCTGCTCGTGAAGCAGTTCGGGCTGGAGCGCGTGGACGCGCTGGAGCTGCAGCCCGCGGTGCACTCGAGGATGCTGCGCGCCGTGGCGCTCAACGGCTGCGAGGGGCGGGTGAATCCCCTGCTCGGGGACTTGCGAGAGGCGCGGACGTTGTTGCCCTCGGGCGCCTACGGGCACGTGGTGTCCAACCCGCCCTTTCGCAAGGCGGAGGCGGGGGTGCGCAGCCCGGATGACGAGCGCGCCATCTCCAAGTCCGAGCAGGCCTGTGATGCGCCCGCGGTGGTGGCGGCGGCGCGGCACGCGTTGATGCCCGGTGGCGGGGTGAGCCTCGTGTATCCGGCGGCGCGCGTGGCGGAGGTGCTGGAGTTGTTGATGCGGGCGCGGCTGTTTCCTCGGGCGCTGCGCTTCGTGCACTCGCGCGTGGAGGAGCCGGCCACGCGCTTCCTGGTGCACGCGGTGCGGGACAAGGACCGAGGGCTCTTGGTGCGCGCGCCGCTCATCGTCCACGGCGAAGGGCCCGGGGGCTACGCGCCCGAGGTGGCCGCGCTCATGGACGCGCCGTTGGCGGAGCAGTGAGGGCACGGGGCCGGTCCCTCGCGTGCCCGCTCGCCGACGTGGGGTGCCGGAGCGGCTGCTCGGGTGCAACGTAGGGAGGCACCTACACCCGGAATCCGCAGGAGGAGACGCCATGAACGAGGCGATGCTGGAGGGGCGACCGTCGCTGCTGCACGCCGTGGCCATGTTGCCCCCGCGTCTGTCGCTCGGGGCGACGATGATCAAGCACGGGCTGGCGAAGCTGAACAAGGATGGTCAGGCGCAGAGCGCGGGCTTCTTCGAGCAGCTCGGCATCCGGCCTGCTCGACCGTGGGTGATCGCCACAGGCGTGACGGAGCTGGCCTCCGGCATCAGTGCGGTCCTCGGCTTCGCCACACGCTTCACCGCCTTGGGAGTGATCGCCACGCAGGCGGTGGCCATCGCGAAGGTGCATCGGAAGAACGGGTTCGACGTGACGAAGGGCGGCTACGAGTTCAACCTCGCGCTCATCGCCATCTCGCTCGCGACGCTGTTGCGAGGACCGGGCCCGTTGTCTCTGAGTGGCGCGCTGAGACGAGGAGTACAGCGTCGGGAGCGGCGGCGCCTGCGCTTGTTCCCTCGGCAGCGTCGAGGCTCGCGGCTGATTGAGGCCCTGGGCTGAGGCTCGGACGTGCCCCGTGCCCAAGCAGGGAGGGGCACGGGGACCGACCGAGAGGCGTCACAGGAGGCCAAGTGACGGCGGCCCGGTGCCGAGTCGGCATGGGCACAGGGGCCGAGTGAGAGCGCCACGAACTCCGAGTCGGCCCGCGGGCACGAGGGTCAAGTCGGCACGGGGGCCCGAGCAAGAGCCATCAGGGGTCGATTGCAAGGGGGCTCGGAGACCGAGTAGGCGCGGGCTCGGGGACTCAGCCTGTCCGGTCGGGGATGGGCCGAGCCCGTGGGAAGCGCACCCGCTGGCGAGCACTGCCCGTAAGATGCGCGCTCCATGGCTTCGTCCGCGCTTCTGCTGTTGCTCCTCGCTGCTCGCGAGCCCGTTTCCCCCAACAAGTTCTCCACAGCGAATCGCCCTGCCGCGGCCCTCGTGGCCGACGTGGGCGCCGCGTCGGTGAGGTCCGCCTCGGACGATGTCCGCTTCGAGGCTGACAAGGCGGGGGCCGCCTCGGTCATCGCAGTGGCGGAGGCGGTCAGCGGACGAACCGTGTCGGCACGGCGGAGCACGAAGTCCAAGCAGCGCGCAGCGACCTCCACTGCTCGCTCGAAAGTGTCCGCACATGGGGGCACGGCGGGTGAGGCCCGTGCGGCCAAGACGTCCACGCAGGATTCCAAGTCGCATCCCGCCGAGCCCGGAGGCGCGGGCGTGGTGACAGTGTCCACCGCCACGACCGAGTCGACGCCCACCCCTGACGCAAACGGAGCAACATCCGCGCCGAGCGCGTCGCCTTCGGCGACGTCCCCAACTGCCGCTCAAAACGGAGCGACGGATCCGACGACCGCATCGAACGGAGTGACGGCTGTGTCCGCTGCCGCAGCTCCGAGCGCCACGTCCTCGACCGCAGCGAACGGGATGTCTGCCGCAGCTCCGAGCACCACATCCTCGACCGCAGCGAACGAGATGCCTGCCGCGTCTCCCATCGCGTCCCCGAGCGCCACGCCTTCGACCATTGCCCCAACCACCGCCCAGAACGGGATGCCCGCTGCGCTGTCCAGCGCAGCGGCCGAGTCCCCTGTCGCGGATCCGAATGTGCTGACCGCGGAGGACGTGGGCCGCATCGCGGCCGAAGCGGGCATCGCAGCCCTGCGCGCCGCCGCGGTGGCCCTACAAGTCCCCGAGAGCGAAGTGCAGGCGCGTTACGCGCGCGGCCTGACCGCCCTCCAGGCGAAGGACACGCGCACCGCCATCGGCGAGCTGTCCTCCTGCGTGGCGGCTTCTCCCTCGCGCGCGGACTGCCGCTGGGAGCTGGGCTGGGCCTACTCGCTGGAGAACCGCTGGGCGGAGGCGCTCGAACAGTGGACGCATGTCCAGCGCTTGAACCCGCAGCAGCCGGAACTGGAAACAGCGCTCACCCAGGCTCGGGGGCAGGCCGCGCTCCAGGCCCGCCTGGCCCATTTTGCCGATGGGACGCCGCGCCCCCCTCCCCCGCTGGGCGCCAAGGTGCGCATCCGTGCCACCGGGGACGTGATGCTCGGCACCACCGTGCCGGAGGGCAAACTCCCCCCCGAGGGCGGCGGCAGCGTCATCGCCAACGTGCGCTCGCTGCTGGAGGACGCGGACCTCACCTTCGTGAACCTGGAGGGACCGCTGTGCGACAACGGCATCACCACCAAGTGTCGCTCGCCCAAGCACTGCTACGCGTTCCGTTCGCCCACGTCCTTCGCTCAGTTCCTCCAAGAGGCTGGCGTGGACGTGGCCGGCACGGCGAACAACCACTCGGGTGACTTCGGCGAGGTGTGCCGTCGCGAGACCGAGGCCTCGCTCGACGCCCACGGCATCGCGTGGAGCGGGCCGCCGGGAACGGTGGCCACGATGGACCGCAATGGCCTGCGCATCGGGTTGGTGGCCTTCCACACGTCGGCCTCGTGCAACCACCTCAACGACCTGCCCACCGCCACGGCGCTGGTGCGCTCCGTGGCCGCGACGCACGACATCGTCGTCGTGTCGTTCCACGGAGGCGCAGAGGGCGGCAAGGCCCTCCACGTCCCCGCTGGCCGAGAGCTGTTCTTCGGCGAGGACCGAGGCGACCTGCGCGCCTTCACCCACGCGGTGGTGGACGCCGGCGCGCACCTTGTCATCGGCCACGGGCCCCATGTCGCGCGCGCGATGGAGTTCTACCAGGGCCGACTCATCGCCTACTCGATGGGGAACTTCGCCACCTACGGCCGCTTCAACCTGAAGGGCCCCCAGGGCCTGGGCATGGTGCTGGAGGTGGAACTGGACCGCGAGGGCCACTTCACCACCGGCCGCATCCTCCCCACGAAGCAGGTGGGTGAGGGCATCACCCTGCCGGACCCCGCCGGAGGCGTCATCAAGCAGGTGCGCCAGCTCACCCGCGACGACTTCCCAGAAACGGGCGCCCAGGTGGCCGAGGACGGCACGCTGTCTCCCCGCGCCACGTCGCTCCCCGCCGTGGGCAGCATGCCGTAACACACACGCGACTTTCCGACAGTCTCACCCCCCCCGCGCGCGGAGGCTGTCGTGTCAGTCACACCCCGGAACGCACGGCCTGTGTGTGTCCAGAACGCGTGGGCTCGCGCGTTCTTGCTGGCGAATTCCGCGTGACTGAAAACACGCGTGAATCCCAGACAAACCACGTCCTCTTTGCTGCCCAAATCATACAAGAAAATGGGACCGAGCGCGCGTCTGGGTCATGCGCTAGAAAGACAGACGCCGTGCCTGCGCTCCGACTTCCTCGACTCGCTTCGCTCCGTCCCTTCGACCATCCGGGATTCTTCGCGGTGTGGTTGGGCGCCTTGGTCTCCAATGTCGGCACCTGGATGGAGACGGTGGCGATGGGCGTCTACGTCACCCAGACCACGGGCAAGGCGGGATGGACCGGCGCCATCGTCGCGCTGTCCTTCCTCCCCGCGGTGGTACTGGCCCCGCTGGGTGGTGCGCTGGCGGATCGCTTCGATCGCCGCGCCTATGCCGCGGTGGGCGCCGTGCTCCAGGCGCTGCTGGCGGGGGTGCTCACGCTGCTCGCGTTCCGCAATCAGCTCAGCCTCGGGGCCATTGGCGTCATCTCGTTCCTCAACGGCAGCGTCAGCACGTTGACCAACCCCGCGTTCTCCGCGCTGCTCGCGGAGCTGGTGCCACCGCACGAGCTGCACCTGGCCACCAGCCTCAACTCCGCCCAGTTCAACCTGGGCCGCATCATGGGCCCCACGCTGGCCGCGCTGGTGCTGGCCTCGGGCGGGCCGCCGTGGGCGCTGCTCGCCAACACGCTCTCCTTCTTCGCGGTCATCGTCGCGCTGTCCCGCGTGACGCCGCCGCCGCGCGAGACGAAGGCCGCGCGCGAGGAGCTGTGGGCCGGCATCGTGCGAGGCATCTCCGTGGCTCGCGAGGACGCGGACATCTCGTTGGTGCTCCTGGGCACGGCGCTCGTCGCGGCGCTGGTGGCGCCGTTCATCGGCTTGGTGCCGGTGTTCGCCATCCGCGAGCTGGGCCAGGGCGCGGCGGCCACGTCGCTGTTGGTGAGCTGTCAGGGCGCGGGCGCGGTGGCGGCGGCCCTCGTGGTGGGCACGCTGTCGGATGTCATGGGACAGCGCCGCCTGCGAGGCTTCGCGGCGCTCTCCATCGGCGTGATTGGGATGATCTACTGGCTGACGCCGTCCCTGCCCCTGGCCGCGTGCTGCATCTTCCTGCTCGGCGCCAACTACCTGACGTTGATGAGCGGGCTGAGCGCCTCGTGCCAGAACCGCGTGCCGCGTGACCTCCAGGCGCGCATGAACAGCCTCTACAGCATGGTGCTCGGCGTGGGGTACTCGCTGGGCGTGTGGCTGCAAGGCGAGCTGGCCGACCTGCTGGGTCTGCGACTCGTCACGGTGGCCTGCGCCTTCTTGTTCTTCGCGTTGGTGCTCACCGCGCGCATGCTCCGGCCGCACAGCTTCGAGAACGAAGCGAACCCCTCGCCCGCCGTGGCGGTGCAGCCCTTCTCCGACGGCTCGCACTGACGTCGCGCGAGGCGGCGCTCCACCCGACTCCGCCGTCCCTCGGCCGCGCGCGCATCACGCATGTCGATTTCCGCCCGCGTGGTTCGACGTCGGGAAGAAGGCTCGCTGGGCCCGATGAACGGAGCCGTGAGCCGTCACGAGGTGGAACGAACATGCGCGTCATGGTGCTCATCAAGGCGGACCTGCACACGGAGGCAGGTCAGCTCCCGAGCCAGGAGCTGCTGACCCAGATGGGGCAGTTCAACGAGGAGTTGGTGAAGGCCGGGTCATGCTCTCTGGCGAGGGCCTTCACCCCAGCGCGAAGGGCCGACGGGTGCGGTTCTCGGGAGCCCAGCGCACCGTCGTGGACGGGCCCTTCACGGGAGCCAGGGAGCTCATCGCGGGCTTTTGGATCTGGCGGGTGGGCTCGATGGACGAGGCGGTCGAGTGGGTGAAGCGCATGCCCCACCCGATGCAGGACGACGCCGAGGTCGAGCTGCGCCAGGTGTTCGACCCGGAGGACTTTGGCCCCCAGCTCACGCCCGAGCTGAAAGCCAATGCCGAAAAGCTCCAGGTCATCATCGATTCGTGGCGCGGATGAGGGCCGCGCCAGACTTGTGGACAACTTGGGGACGGGGCCCACGCGATGCGTGAAGGCCATCCCCGGAGCGGGGCTCAGGCTGGGCCGCGGTAGACGGCCTCGACGTTGTTGCCGTCGGGGTCGATGACGAACGCGCCGAAGTAGTCCGGGTGGTAGTGCGGCCGCGGACCGGCCGCGCCGTTGTCCTTGCCTCCGGCCTGGAGGCCCGCGCGATGGAACGCCTCCACCGCGGCGCGATCCTGCGCCACGAACGCCGTGTGGCGGGGCGTGACGGCGGTCTTCGTCTCCATGATCCACAGGACGGGCTTGCCCGGAGGCCCGAACGCGCACATGCGTCGCGTGGGAAAGTCCGGGTCCCACGTGGAGGTCATCTCCAGCACCAGCCCATGGCCCAGCGCCGCGAGCGTCGCGGTGTAGAAGGCCTTCGTAGCGGCATAGTCCGTCGCATAGAAGCTCAGGTGGTCGATCATGCGGCCCGTCGTAGCAGAGCGTGGCGCCGTGTGCGCGCCTTGCTCGCCGCGTGGTCAGGGGCGTGACACGCTCGTGGCCCGTCACGACGGGGGGAACCACATGAAGCTGTTGCTCGGCCCGGTGCTGTACGCCAGGGAGCGCGCGCACTCGGACACCTGGGGCTTCTGCGTCCAGCTCTTCCTGGACACGGTGGATGTCGCCCAGCCCCCTCCCCTGCGGCTGTGCATCGCGGGCTCAGCGGGCGCGGAGCTGTTCTCCACCCTGGACCGCGACCTGGACGTGGTGATGCTGGACCTGCGGGAGTCGCTGGGGCACCGAGGCGAGCGCTCTCGGCTCATCATGGACCTGTTCACCTTGGCCAAGGAGTCTTGCTGCGCGGTGACGGTGGTGTCGGGTGACGTGCACGTGGGCGCGCGGGCCCTCCTTCGCTCGGTGAACCCGGACCCCCTGCGCGAACGAGCGAGGCGAGGCCATCATCGACCAGGTGACGTCCTCGGCCATCGTCCACCCGCCGCCGAGCGCGCTGGAGTTCACCGGCATGCTCGCGATAGGGCGCGACGGCGCGGAGGACCTGCCCGGCTTTCTGCGCACGGAGATGCTGCCGGCGGACGCGGGCACGTCCCTTCGCGAGCGCAACGGGTTGTCGCTGCGCGTGGAGGCGTCGCGGTTGGATTCGCCTCGGCCCAAGCTGTGGATCCGCTGGGAGGCGGAGCACAGCAGCCTCACCACGCAGGTGGTGGTGGAGCCCCCTTCCCCGCCCCGAGCGAGGGAAGACGCTCCCGTCCGCTTGTCCGTGGGGGCCTGACGCTCCGTCTTCGGCTTGGGTGCCGCTCGGGCGGGCGCCTCACTCCATGGTGGGAGCTTGGTGCCGGGGGACCTCGCTGCCGACATTCCTCATGAACCGGCGCGCGTCCTCTCGCCGCGCCTTCGGACGAGGAGCGACCCATGAGCACGGGCAGCAGGAAGAGCGAACCCTCGAAGGGCGGCCGGGGAGGCCACCCGCGAGCGCACTTCGCCAAGGACCGCGTGGAGGGAGGGCTGGAAGCGGACGACACCAAGCCGCTCTTCGCGGACGACTCCATCCGCTCGACGCGCGAGGAGAAGTTCGCCCTCGACAGCGACGCGCCGGTGGGCGGCGACGTTCCCGACATCCGCAGCCCCATCGACGAAGCGGACGAACTGGAGCGCGAGCGCCGAGGCCGCGAGCGCGTCGAGAGTCAGCAGGTGGAAGAAGAAGACTGAAGCACCGAGGCCCGCGCGGCGAACGAGCGGGCCCCGGCGTTTCGCGTTACGGGTGCGGCTTCGCGGGCGGCGCGGACGGCGTCATCCCCGGCGGCTCGACGGGCGTGAGCTTGCCGAGCTTCTGCGGATCCACCTGCTCCTGAATGACGAGCGGATCCCCCACGAGGATGATCTGCATCGTCTCGGGGGCCAGGTACGACTCGGCCACGCGCTGCACGTCGGCGGCGGTCGCGGCGCGGAGTCCGGCCACGGTGCGCTCGAACTCGTTCAGCGGCCGGTGCTGGTAGTAGAGCGACGCGGCGCTCGAGCCCAGTCCCTCCACCGTCTCGAAGGCGCCGGGGAAGCCGCGGATGAGTCCCTCCCGCGCGGCCTCCAACTCCTTCTCGGTGATGGGGCGAGACTTCAAGTCGGTCAGCTCCCTCATGAACTCACTCATCGCGGGGCCCGTGACGTCCTGGCGCACGGCGGCGTAGGCGGTGAGCGGGCCCACGCCCAGCCGCGGGCTGAGCTGCGCGCCCGCCCCGTAGCTGTAGCCCTTGTCCTCGCGGAGGTTCATGTTGAGCCGGCTGCCGAAGAAGCCACCGAACACGGTGGTGGCCAGCTCCAGCGGGAACTCATCCGGGTTGCCAGCGGCCACGCCGGGGCGCCCCACCAGCACCATGGTTTGATCCAGGCCCGGCTTGGGCACCAGCCGCACGAGCTGCCGCGCGGGCACCGGAGGCGCGGCGGGCGCGCCGGGCGGCGTGGCACTGCCCCTCCACTTGCCGAAGTACTGCTTCGCCCAGGCCACTGCCTGGGGCAGCGTCACGTCTCCTGCCATCACCAGCGCGGCGGCGCGCGGGCCGGTGTTGCGCTGGTAGAAGCCCTTCGCGTCCGCGAGCGTGAGCGCCTGCACGGTCTCGGGAGTGCCACCGCCCACGTGCCCATACGGATGCGTGGGCCCGAAGACGGCCGGGAAGTACGTGGCCTGCGCGAGGAAGCTGGGGTTGCCCAGCCGGCGCACCAGGTCCGCGAGCTGCTGCTTCTTGCGCCGCTCGAAGGCCTTCGCGTCGAACGTGGGCCGCAGCACCACGTCCGACAGCAGCGCCAGCGCGGGGTCCACGTTGCGCGTCAGCACGCGCACGCCCACGAAGGCGCCATCGGGCTCCACGGAGACCGCGGGCGAAACGCCCAGGTCCGCGAAGGCGTTGTCCAGCGTCACCGTGTCCCGTGGGCCCGCGCCCTCCAGCAGCATGCGGTACGAGAGGTCCGCCACGCCCAACTGCTTGAGGGGCTCGCGCGAGGAGCCCACCGCATAGGCGATGCCGGCGAACACCAGCGGCAGCTCCTTGCGAGTGCTCACCAGCACGGTGAGGCCGTTGTCCAGCGTCGCGCTCTGGAACGTGGGCAGCACCAGCTCCGGAGGCTTGCCCGGCGTGGGCGCATGGTCGCGGAAGGACTCCACGCGGGCCGCGGGCTCCGCCGCGGGAGGCGGAGGCGTGGGCTGCGGCGTGGGAGCGGTGGGCTTGGGCGTACTGGCGCACGCGGACAGCGTCAGCACGAGGAGGGCGGAGAGGATTCGGCGCGACATCACTTGGCCTCCTGCTTCGAGGGCGGAACGGCGTGCAGGGTGACGCGCGCGTCGGGGCGCAGCACGTCGCGGGCGAACTGCTTCACCTTCTCGGGGGTCACGTCCTGGTAGCGCGCCAGGTCCTGCGCCACGAAGTTGGGCTCGCCGACGAAGTGGTTGTAGTTCTGGAGCACGTCCGCCTTGCCACCCGAGCCGCCCACGGCCTGGAGGCCGGAGAGCATGCGCGTGTCGAAGCGGGTGCGGACGCGTTGGATCTCCTCGGGCGTGACGCTGTCCTTGCGCACCTCATCGAGGATGGCGTCCACTTCGGTCTTGATCTGATCCGTGGAGACGCCAGGGCGGGCCACCACGTCGATGCTGAAGACGGACTGCGCGCCCAGGCTCTGCTGGGTGGCGTCCACGCTCTGCGCCAGCTGCTTCTCCAGCACGAGCCGGCGGTAGAGCCGACTGGCCTTGCCCGTGCCGAGCGCGGTGGCGAGCACGTCCGCGGTGGCGTCCCCCGGCTTCAGGTAGGGCGCGGTGAGCCAGGACATGGACAGCAGGGGCAGCGTGGCCACGCGCTCGTCGTGGCGGATGACCTTCTCCTGGGTGTGCTTCACCGGCGCCACATCCGGCCGCTTCGGCTTGGGGCCGCTCGGCAGCGTGCCGAAGTACTTCTCCACCAGGGCCTTGGTGGAGGGCACGTCGAAGTCGCCCACGATGGCGAGCGTGGCATTGGACGGCGCGTACCACGTGCGGAAGAAGGACTTCACGTCGTCCAGGGTGGCCGCGTCCAGGTCCTTCATGGAGCCAATGATGTTGCCGAAGTACGGGTGCGGCGCGGGGAAGAGGGCCTGCCAGGCCTTCTCGTGCGCCTCGCCATAGGGCGCGGTCTCCACGTCCTGGCGGCGCTCGTTCTTGACGACCTCGCGCTGCGTATCGAGCTTCTTCTGGCTGAGCGCATCCAGCAGGAAGCCCATGCGATCGCTCTCCAGCCAGAGCGCGGTCTCCAGGTAGTTGCTGGGGACGGTCTGGTAGTAGTTCGTGCGATCGAACGTGGTGCTGCCGTTGAGGTCGGTGGCGCCGGCCTGCTCCATGAGGCCGATGTGCACGTCATCCGGTACGTGCGCCGAGCCCTGGAACATCATGTGCTCGAACAGGTGCGCGAAGCCGGTGCGCCCGGGCTGCTCGTCATACGCGCCCACGTGGTACCAGACGTTGACGGCGACCACGGGCAGCTTGCGGTCGACGGAGAGAATGACCTCCATGCCGTTGGGCAGGGTGTACTTCTCGTAGGGAATCGCGAGCGCTTCACGGCCGGGCTCGGGCGGCTTCGCCTCGGGCTTCTGTTGGGCGAGTGCCGGGAGCCCCGCGACGAGGGCGGCGGCGACGAGGGCCTTCACAAGGGACAAGGTGCCTCCACGGAACGGAAGGCCCTGCGCTTAGCACGGGGCTGGAACCCGGTGGATGGGAAGCCATCGCGGGAAGAACAGGGGACGTCCGGTGTTGAGCCGTGCACGTCCCCGCGCCGGGTTCTCCATGCGACACTGCGCCCATGTCCATGGATGTCTCCGCCCAGGCCATGCCTCGCTGCGCCGTCCATCCCGAGGCGCTCGCGGGCGCGACGTGCTCCCGCTGCGGAAGCTTCCTCTGCGCTGGGTGCACGACGTGGCGCGACGGGAGCCTCTTCTGCGCGACCTGCGCCCAGCGTCCGGAGATCAACTACCTGGAGCAGTTCCGCCAGACGCTCTGGGGCCGCCGCGACGGCTGGGCCTACATCATCGCGGGCTGCACGGCGCTGATGCTGGTGGCCGGCGCGCTGTCCGCATCCGAGTCGGGCTGGCTGGGCGCAATCGTGGCCATCGCCTTCGTCCCCGTGGGCGTGGGCTTCTTCCTGGGACAGTCCTGGGCGCGGCTGGCGCTGGTGGTGGCGCCCCTGCTCGGCGCGGCCGCGATGTCGCGCGAGTTCGGTCCGGGGCTCATCGCGCTGGGCATCATCCCCACCGTGGCGGCCTTCGGCATCATCCGAGACCCACGCAACCAGCTCTTCTTCCGCCGGCCCATTCCGACCCGGGCGCTGCATCGGCTCTGGGACCTGCACGCGAACAACCCGCTGGCGCGTCACGCGTTTGGCTTGGGATTGAATGCCCTGTTCATTCCGCTGTTCGCGCCCATCGCCATCGTCTGCGGCGCCATCGCGCTGACCCGGGTGGACTCGCGGGCCCAGCCGCCCATTGGCCGACGGGGACAGGCCCTCGCGGCCATCCTGTTGGGCGTGGCGTCCCTGGCGGGTTGGGCCTTCATCATCAGCAAGGTCTTCCTCTGGCCCACCGAGGGAGACTGAGGCGTCAGCCCTTCGCGCTGAAGGCCAACGCGGAGAGGCTGCCCACGATGGGCGCGAGCACCGCGATGCTGTCCTGCAACACCTTCAGCGCGCTGTCCTCCAGGCCCAGGTACGCGCGAATGGCCTGGCGCTCCGTCATCCAGTCGGACCACCGCCGCCGCTCGCCAAGCGAGGCCTGCAACAACTCCTCCGCGATGGACTCGCCCACCGCCGTCAGCGAGCGCGCGGCAGGGAGGAACATGAGGGCCAGCAGCGCGGAGAAGAACGCGCCATAGGCCATGACGAGCGCGGCGGAGAAGCGCGCCCCGGGCATCTCTCCGAGGATGAGGTTGCGCAGCGAGCCCGTGCTCAACGTCGCGATGCCGATGATGGCCGCCGCATAGCCGAGGAACCGGCGGAGCTGCTCGCGGAGCCGCTGGTACTCCCGCACGCGCGCATCGATCGAGGTTTCGCCAAGCTGCGTGACCAGTTCGTACAGGCGGGCCTGCACGCAGAGGATGCCGAAGGCATGCACCGTGGCGGCGGTGGTGCCCACCGCGCTGAGGGTGGGCATCTTCCACAGGAAGCCGGGCATGCGCGTGGCTTGCGCGGCCTCGGGAGGCAGCAGCGAGGTGTGGGTCAACGCCTGGATGACGATGGGCAGCGCGGCCGCGAACAACGTCAGGGCGAAGCACGCCAATGCCCCGGCGCGGTAGGGCGTTCGCCTGGGCAGCACGGAGCGCTCGGGGTCTCGGAAGTCGCTCGCCACGGCGAGGAACGAGGCCAGCCAGAGCACCGGCTGTGCCGCGAGGAACAGGTGCCACAGCCGAGCCTCGGGCAGCGTCCAGAAGGCCGTGGCCTCGGCACCCGAGAGCCCGCCGAGGAAGGCCGCCGTCACGAGGAACGTGGCCACGCAGATCAGGAATGATCCGAACGGAGGTCCCCGCAGCGGAGCCACCCGCGCGAACACCCCGGGGCGAAGCGGCTCGCTCGGGCGAAGCGGCTCGCTGGGCGGTGGGGACTCGGGAGCGGGCAAGGGGGCGCTCATGACGGGCGGTGCCTTCCTGCCCGAGCGGTCCATCCGGCGTGTCGCATGTGTCCCCTCCCCTCGAGCCGCGAGGCTCGCGCCGAGCACAGCGGCCCGGTGGAGCGTCAGCATGCCCGGCTCCTCCCACGCCCTCCACTTCCGGTGGAGTCCGTGCGGAGGCGGGCGAGCGGGGTCCGGTTCACCCCCTGGCCCATCACCCAGGCGTCCGCTGATCCATGGCGTGAGCCCACCTGCCGATGGCCCTCCAGGGTGCGCACGCTCACGGGAGCGACAGCGCACGGGAGGCACGGCCATGGCGGAAGCGCGAGACGAACAGGGACAGGACGTTCAGGGCTCGGAGTCCACCCCGGACCTGCGAGCGCAGCAGCGCCACGCCTCACGCACGGCGCGCACCTACGGCTTCTTCCTCAAGGACCTCCAGAAGCGAGCAGGCGTGGACGCGGCCCGAGCCGAACAAGCCGCCCAGTCCGTGCTGTGCCTCATCGAGCAGCGACTGATGGGCGGCGAAGTGAAGGACCTGGAAGCGCAGCTCCCGCAGAAGCTGCGCGACGTGCTCCAGCGCTGCCCTCGACATGAAGGCAAGCCCCCGAGGAAGTTCGGCCTGCTCGCGTTCCTCGCGCAGGTGGCCGAGGACCTGGACATCACGACCAACGAGGCGGAACGGCTGTCCCGCGCGGTGCTCGTCACGGTGCGAGAGCACATCTCCGAGGGCGAAGCCGAGGACGTCATCGGACAGCTCCCCGCCGACCTGCAGGCGCTCTGGGCCCGCGAGGCGTGAAGCCGTCCTGAGGGGCTACCCGCTGAGGCGTGCTTCCAGCTCCACCAACTCGCGGTGCACGGTGGGGTCCGACTCGCGCAGACCCTCCACCTTGCGCACGGCGGAGATGACGGTGGAGTGATCCTTGCCGAAGCGCGCGCCAATCTCCGGGAAGGAGCTCTTGGTCAACTTGCGGCTCAGGTACATGGCCACCTGGCGCGCGTGCGCGAGCTGCTTGTGGCGGCGGTCCTCCTTCAAGGCCTCGATGGTGACCTTGTAGAAGCGCGCCACCTCACGCTGGATGGCCTCCACGTCCACCACGCGCTGCGCTGGGAGGATGTCCTTCAGCACCTGCGCGGCGAAGTCCTCCGTCACCGGCTGCCGCGTGAGGCTGTGCATGGCGGACAGCTTCACGAGCGCGCCCTCCAACTCCCGCACGTTCTTCTGGATGTGCTTGGCGATGAAGTGCGCCACCGCGTCCGGCAGGTCCAACCCCTCGGCCTCCGCCTTCTTCTGGAGGATGGCCACGCGCGTCTCGTACGTGGGCTCGCGGATGTCCGTCATCAGCCCCATGGTGAAGCGGCTGCGCAGCCGCTCCTCCAGGCCGGGAATCTCCGCCGGCACCGTGTCGCTGGTGAGGACGATGGCCTTGTTCAGCTCGTAGAGCGTGTTGAAGGTGTAGAAAAACTCCTTCTGCGTCTCCTCGCGCTTGCCCAGGAACTGGATGTCGTCGATGAGCAGCACATCGCACTCTTCCCGGAACTTCCGGCGGAAGTCCGTCATGCGGTGCTCGCGAACGCTCTCCACGTACTCGTTCGTGAACTGCTCACTGGACAGATAGACCACGCGCTGGGTGGGGTCCTTCTCCCAGATGTGATTGCCCACCGCCTGGAGCAGGTGCGTCTTCCCCAGCCCCGTGCCGCCATAGATGTAGAGCGGGTTGTAGTGGTGCCCTGGCTTCTCGGCCACCGCCGCCGCCGCCGCCGCGGGGAGCTGGTTGCTGTCCGCCACCACGTAGGTGCTGAAGGTGAAGCGCCCGTTCAGCCGTGGAGGCCGCGCCGGGTTGGCCTTCACCGTCGGTGTGGGAGGAAGGTTCGCGGAAGCGGGCGGTCCCTCCACCACTTCATAGGCCAGCTTGGACAGTCCCTCGCCCAACCGGGCCAGGTGGGACTCGAGCAGCGCGCGGTAGTGGTCGTCCACCCAATCGCGGAAGAAGCGATCGGGAACGCCGAGCACCAACGAGCCCTCGCGCAGATCCAACGGGCGCATCCGCTCCAGCCACGTGAGCGCGTAGCCACGGCCCTCCTGGCGGATGGCTTCCAGGATTCGTGCCCAAAGAATTCCGGCACTTGGCAACGAGGGAGCGGCTTGAGCGAGGGCGTTCACGCGGGTCTCAACAGTGCAAAAACGGGGAGTCGGCGAGGGTTCGGCCGTGCTAACAGACGCTCCCAGGTCGATCAAGGAACTGACCCAAAGTGGCGGAAGTCCTCGCGGTTCCTGCCCCCGGAGTGATCGGATCCACGCGCGCGGAACCTGGGCGGTTGTGGGCCCTTGCTCCCCTCCCCCCAACCGCTGGGGGGCCGATCAGGACAGCAACACGGGGAGTGCGGAATGCAAAGGTCCCGAGGCCGGGTCAACGAGCTCCTTCGTTGACTTGTCCTGGAAATGGAGTTACGGACGCCCCCCTTTACTCAGTTTGGTCGCGCCGGGAGACCAGGCGCCGCCTTCTTCATCCAGGGAGTTCGAGCCGTGTCCAAGCGCACGTACCAGCCGTCGAAGATTCGGCGCAACCGCACCCACGGGTTCCGCAAGCGCAACGCCACCAAGGGTGGCCGGGATGTCCTCAAGCGCCGTCGGGCGAAGGGCCGCAAGCGGCTCGTGGTGTCCGCCCCGAAGAAGTAACCGGACTCGCGAGTGACGGCCGAGGGAGTCGCGCCAGATGTGCCGGCGGTTGTCGGCGAGCGCTTCCCCAAGGCCCTGCGCCTGTTGCAGCGGCGCGAGTTCCTCGAGGTCCAGGACGGCGGTCAGAAGGTTCCTTCCGACTGTCTCCTGGCCCTCATTCAACGCAATGGCCGGGCGTACTCTCGCGTGGGGCTCACCGTTTCCAGCAAGGTGGGCAACGCGGTGGTGCGCGCCCGGCTTCGTCGCGTCTTGCGCGAGCTGTTTCGCAAGCGTCGCACGCAATGGCCGCCTGGATTGGACGTCGTGTTGGTCGTCCGCTCCTCGGCGAAGGAAGCCTCCTTCGCGGAAGTTTCGCGTGCGTTCGACGGCGTCACCCGTAAGCTGCAAAGGCTCTTCCCGGCACCGCCTCCGCCGAAAGCGCCCGTTCCATGAGTCCGCTCGCCTTCCTCATCGCCCTGCCCATCCGCTTCTACCGGAGGTTCTTGGGGCCGTTGCTTCCGAAGGCGTGCCGGTTCCACCCCTCGTGCTCCACCTACGCCATGCTGGCGCTGGAGAAGCACGGCGGCTTGAAGGGCAGCGCGCTCATCGTCTGGCGCCTGCTGCGCTGCCAGCCATTCCACCCCGGCGGATTCGATCCCGTTCCTTGACGGTTTGCTTCCGCCCTCCCTCCGGCCCTCTGCCGCCGGCAGAGGGAACCCTATGACGAACGATCCGCTCTCGCCCCAGTCGAACGATTCGCAGAAGCGGCTGATGGTCGCACTCGCGCTGTCCTTCGCTGCCACCGCGGCCTACACCTTCTTCTTCGCTCCCAAGCCGCAGCCGCCGGGCGCCGAGGGCGCCGACGCAGGCGTCGTGCTCGCCCAGGGTGCTGATGCCGGCACCGCCGAGGTCGCGGTGCCGCCGCCCGGAAACGGCGGCACGGCGGAGAGCACGCTGACGGCCGAGGCGCCCCCGCCTCCCCTGCGCAAGGTGGACGTGGCGCGCCAGGAGGCCAAGTACACGTTCTCCTCCGAGGGCGCGGGCCTCACCTTCGCGGAGCTGCAGGGCCGCAAGATGCGGGAGCAGCAGACGCTCACCATCCGCGAGGGCTTCGACAAGCTCTTCGGCAAGCCGGTGCCGACCGCGCCGCAGATGAACCTGGCGCACCCGGTGCCCGGCCAGCCGCTGCCGCTGTCCATCTCCATCGAGGGGAACACGCCGCTGCCGGCCACCACCCGCTACGCGGTGGAGGAAGGCACCACGCCCAAGGGCGCCGGCACCCTGTCGTTCACCGGCCGCCAGGGCCCGTGGGAGGTGACAAAGTCATTCCTGTGGCCGCACGAGGGCTTCGAGCTCGTCTACACCGTCACCGTGCGCAACACGTCCGCGCAGCCGCAGAGCGGCGAGCTGCGGGTGCACTACAGCCGCGCCATCGACCCGGAGTTCGAGCACGCGCCGTCCTTCTTCGGCGGCGTGGGCAACCTGAGCCGCTCGGCGTGCTGGATTGATGACAAGCTCCACAAGCTGAGCCCCGGCGACAAGCCACCCGAGGACACGCGCGGGCAGGTGAGCTTCTTCGGAATCGATCAGCAGTACTTCCTGTCCGCGCTCTACCCGCTGGACGGGCCCATGGCCGGGCACTGCGTGCTGACGGCCACGCCCACCGCGCGCGAAGTGGCGGCGGGCTTCCCGCTCAACGTGGGTCCCGGCCAGACGGCCACCTTCCGGTTCGGCGGCTACCTGGGTCCCAAGGATCCGGACCTGCTGCGCACCGTGCCGGGCGTGGCGCTGCGTGACGCCGCGGGCCTGTCCACCGCCGCCGCGTTCCACCCGAAGCTGGAGGACACGGTCGACTTCGGCATCTGGGCGGTCATCTGCAAGATGCTGCTGGCGGTCATGAAGTTCTTCCACGGCCTCGTGGGCAACTGGGGCGTGGCCATCATCCTGCTCACCGTCCTGGTGAAGCTGGTGCTGCTGCCGCTCACCTACCGCTCCATGGTCAGCATGGAGCAGGTGAAGAAGCTCCAGCCGCGCCTGGAGGAGATCAAGAAGAAGTTCGCGGACGACCGGGAGCGCCAGAACCTGGAGACGATGAAGCTCTACCAGGAGGCCAAGGTGAACCCGCTGGGCGGGTGCCTCCCGATGCTCATCCAGATGCCGGTGTGGATCGCCCTCTTCACGTCGCTGCGCAACAGCTTCGACATCTACGGCGAGCCCTTCTTCGGGCCGGTGTGGACGGACCTGACCTACAAGGACCCCACGTACATCCTGCCGCTGGCGCTGGGCGTCTCGATGATCATCACCCAGAAGATGCAGCCGCAGATGATGGATGCGCAGCAGGCGAAGATGATGACCTGGGTGCTGCCGGTCATCTTCACCTTCACGCTGCTTCAGTACCCCGCCGGTCTGTCGCTCTACATCTTCACCAACAACGTGCTCTCCATCGCGCAGCAGTACGGCCTGCGGAAGTGGCTGGCGCGCAAGGGCGGGAACCCAACGGGTGATGGGACGGCGGCCGTCTCCGCCGCGGGAGGCAAGCGCAAGTGAGCGAGCCGCAGGGGACGACGCAGCAGGGCGTGGCGGGCGGCGCGGACTTCCGCGCCCGCGTGGAGCGACTGCTCACCGACATCCTCGGGCTGATGGGCTTCCCGGCCCGGTTGGAGATGCAGGACGCCTCGGACGGCAGCCTGTCCGTGGCGCTTCACTTCGACGCGGGCCTGCCGGCCGGCGTCGAGGTGGGCAAGCGCAGCCAGGTGGTGGACTCGCTCCAGTTCCTGCTCAACAAGATGCTGCACCGCCCGGGCGTGGATCGGCGCTGGGTGATGTTGGGCGCGGGCGTGCATCCGGAGCCCCGTCCGCGTCGCGAGGCGCAGCCGGCTCCCGCGGCACCCGCTCCGGCTCCTATCGCGCGAGCCCAGCCGGCTCCCGCGGCGCGGCCGGCGGCGGCGCCCAAGGCCGCGCCGACGGCGCCGGCACGGGCTCCCGCGGCGCCTCGGGGCGACGTGGACGAGCGCTCGGTCGCGGTGGAGGAAGACGCGGCCTTGCGAGAGGCCGTGCGCCGGATCGCCGAGAAGTCCGCCGGGCTGGGGCGCTTCTATGCGCTGGCCGCGATGAAGATGGAGGACCGCGCCCGGGCCCTCAAGGCGGTAGAAGGAGTGTCCGGGGTGAAGGTGACGGCCGAGGGTGAGGGCCGCAATCGCCGGGTGGTGTTCACTCCGGACAAGCCGGCGCCGCTGCCCAAGCGGAGCCTGCTCCCCGACGATGACGAGGACGACCTCGACGAGTAGGCATGGCCCCGACGCGCGGGGGCTCGTCGGGTCGCCTGGAGAAAGAGAAGAGGTTCATGGGCAAGGCGAAGGGACTGAAGGACAAGCTGTACGGCGCCGCCGTGGTGAAGATGAGCTTCCGCCTCCGAGGAGATGAGGAGTCCACGGCCTTCCGAGTCGTCTACCCCGGTGTGCTGCGAGACCTGGAGATCGACGACGCCGCCGTGGAGAAGTACATCGAGGAGAACCGCGAGGCCGTGGAGCGCGCCGCGCGGGGCTCCACTCCGCCTCCGGGAGTCCGGTAGGCCGCTCGTCTCAGGAGCTGGCGCGGTGAGGACCTCCTGCGCTTCGTCACCATGACGTCCGGTTCCGTCACCATCGTCGCGCTCGCCACCGCGCCCGCCGCGGGCGCCGTGGGCATCCTGAGGCTGTCCGGACCGGATGCGCTGGAGGTGGGCCGCCGGCTCGCCCCCAGCGTCCCCGCCGAGCCCACCCCGCGTCACGCCTACCTGGCCACCTTCGTGGATGCCGCGGGGCGGATGCTCGACGAGGGCCTGTTCCTCTACTTCCGAGGGCCCCGGTCCTTCACGGGCGAGGACGTGGTGGAGCTGCACGCGCACGGCAGTCCGCGCCTGTTGCGTTTGCTGTTGGGGCGCGTGTTGGAGGATGCGCGGGTTCGGCTCGCGCTGCCGGGAGAGTTCACCAAGCGCGCCTTCCTGCAAGGGCGCATCGACCTGACGCGCGCCGAGGCGGTCGCGGACCTCGTGGCCGCGGACTCGGAAGCGGCCGTGCGCGCCGCCGCCGCGGGCCTGTCCGGAGCGCTCGCGGGGCGGGTGCGCGAGTTGGAAGAGCCCCTGCGCGCCCTGCACGTGGACCTGGAGGGCGTGCTCAACTTCCCGGACGAAGCCGAGGGCGCGGACGAGGATGCCGCCGCGCGCGTCGTGCCGCTCATGGCCCAGGCGGAGACACTGCTGGCTGAGGCGGGACGCGGCCGACTGGTGCGCAGTGGCGCGCGGGTGGCGTTGTTCGGTCCGGTGAACGCGGGCAAGTCCACGCTCTTCAACCGACTGGTGGGCGAGGCCCGAGCGCTCGTGGACGCGGAGCCCGGTACGACGCGAGACACGCTGGAGGCCCGTGTCGAGTGGGATGGGCTGGGCGTCACGCTCTACGACTCGGCGGGGCTGCGCGATGCGCCCGGGAGAGTGGAGGCGCTCGGCATCGCGCGCACGCGTGAGTTGCTCGCCGCAGTGGACCTCGCGGTGCTGGTGCTACCACCGGACGCGAGCGCCGACGAGGCGCATGCGTGGGAGCGCGAGGCAGGCGCGACGCCCGTGCTGCGGTTGATGGGCAAGTGCGATGTCGCCGCGTGCACGCTTGACGTGGTGACCGTCGCGAGTGGCGTGGCGAACGGAAACGGATCCGATTCGGATCAGACCGTCGACGTGAGTCACGCGCGCGGCGTGACGAACGAGAGACCATCCAGCTTGCGCGCGCTCCTCCTGGAGTCGCGGGTCAGTGGAGAAGTGAGCGCGTCCGCCGCGCATGGGCCCGCTTCTGCGCCTCGCGCGAGTGACGTGAGCCCGGGCGCCCTGCACTCACCCGTCCCGGCGTTGCGGGTGAGCGGGCTCACGGGCGAGGGCGTGGAGACGCTGCGCGCCGCCATGGTGGCGCGGCTGTGGGGCTCGGGGACGCCGTCCGCGGTTGCGCTTGTCTCCGAGCGACATGCGGATGCCCTGCGTCGCGCTTCCGAGGCGCTGAGCCGCGCTCTGGAGGCCTCGCGCGTGTCCACCCTCGAGGTCCTCTCCGGCGAGTTGGGCCTCGCGTTGGAGGCACTGGGAGAAGTGTCTGGAACCACCGTTTCCGAGGCGCTCCTGGATGCACTCTTTCAGCGATTCTGCATCGGAAAATAGGGCCTTCGCGGCGTCGCGGGAGATGTCAGACCCGTCCCTAGAATGCCCCGCCTCAACCGGTATTCACGGAGGCGCCGTGACGGCACTCAGCACCCACTCGCATCCCTATTCTCTGCTTTCGGCGCTGCCTTCGGGCTGGGTGGGGGAAATCCTCGACGAAGAGTTGGTGGCGTCCCCGCGCCCCGGCCTGCCGCAGTCGCGCGCGGCCTTCATGTTGGGCGTGGAACTCGGCGAGGCGCTCGACAAGCGTCGCGGTGGCTCCGGGCGCTGGTGCTTCCTGCGCGCGCCGGAACTGCACCTGGGCCATGACCTGCTCGTGCCGGACCTCGCGGGCTGGCGACGCGAGCGCATCAGCGAGCCGCTCGACCCGGGTGTGTCCTTCCTCACGTTGACGCCGGACTGGGTCTGCGAGGTGCTCGCGCCCGCCACCACGGGGTTGGACCGCACGCGCAAGTTGCCGCTCTACGCGCGCGAAGGCGTGTCGCACGTGTGGCTGGTGGACCCGGACGCGCGCACGCTGGAGACGTATCAGCGCGTGAAGCGCGGGTGGCTCCTCACGGGCAGCTACGAGGGCGACGCGTGGGTCCGCGCCGAGCCCTTCTCCTCAGTGGCGCTGGAGCTGGGCTCGCTGTGGCTGCCGGAGGTCCCCGAGCAGACTTCCTTCCTGCACGCTGCTCCCTGAGAGGGCATCGCTCCAGCGGGCGCGCTTGCCCGTGGCATCGTCCGCGGAGGCCGCCAGTCGGCGCACCGCCCGCAGGAGCAGATCCGGATCCACCGGCGCCGCGAGGAACCCGCGCGCGCCAACGGCCTGAGCCCGAGGCAGATCCAACTCGGGCGTCTTGCCCGCCACCAACACCTGCGCGCGCACGCGGCGGCCCAGCGCTTCCATGGATGGCAGCGGCGCCACCACGACCTGCGTCTCGTCCGAGGCGAGCACTGCGTCGGTACTCGCCACGCGCGCCAGAAGGCCCTCGTCGCCCAGCACTCGCACCAACCCCGCCGCGGCGACCGCACCCCATCCGTAGACGAGCACCTGACCCGTGGCCGTCACCGGCTGAGGCGTCACGCGCGCCAGAGGCGGCAGCGGCGCGCGAGGAGCCCGAGCCTCCAGCGGCGCGAGCAGTGGCAGCCCCGTGGTGCCCTCTTCGGCAGGGGTCTCCATGTTCGTCAGCTCGGCCATGCTCTCGCCCATCACCACGGGCATGGCGTCATCGGCTTCGGGAAGGGAGAAGCCCTCGAAGCCAGGACGGCGCGGGGCGGGGCCCACTTCGCCTCGGTAGAGCCGCCCAATGGCCCGGCGAATGGCGGCATCCGTGGCCAGCCGAGCCACCACCCTCCCCTTCCCCGATACGCTCTTCACCACGTCCAGTGACGCCATGCTCGCCGGCGCGGCGATGGCCACCACCAGCACCGCGTCGCGAGGGCCCTGCCCTTCCATCCGCAGCGGCACCACGCGATGCGCCTCGGCCACCTTCTCGGGGATGAGGCGCGTCAGGACGGACTCAGGCGCCAGGGTGTCCAGGTCCACCGTCTCCAGTCCTGCCTGTTCCGCGAGCGCGGCGAACACGATGTCAGCGGTGCAGAAGCGCTGGTCCACCACCACCTGGCCCAGCGGGACGCCCCACTTGCGCTGGTAGGCGAGCGCGGAATGGAGCTGCAAGGTGTCCAGCACGCCCCGAGCCAGAAGGATGTCCCCCAAACGCTTCTTCATGATGTCGACTCCTCCGGCCCCCCTACCACGTGGCGCGGTGACGCCACGGGGTGGCGCTCGGTCTCCGGGATGAAACGCGAGCGGTGTCCCCATGGCCCCGGGAAGCTGTGCTTCTTTCCAGGCGATGGGGCTGCTCTTGGTCTGTTTCAACGGACTGCGCGCCAATCCTTGAGGCCACCGAGCGTGCGGGCCTCCCAGGGATGGCCCCAATTGCTGCGAGGGAAGCCCGCCTGCGGGCCTCGGTGGGTCATCTCAAAGGCGACACACCGCCGCCACGCGTGGCGGACCCGGGGTCCGTGTGGCGCCCCTCATGCTCACCTCGCGTGGTGGGGCCAGGAGCGCTGCGTCGCTACCCGCGCACAGGACCTCGCGTGGCGGGTTCAAGGGGCTCATCGCGGGAGAGTGTGGGGCCGTGGCCCGACTCTCGAGGAGTGGACCCTCGGAGCAGCCGGAGTGGAGTCGTGGGTGGGCCCACTCGGGACGAACCCACGAAGATGGGGACCCTGCACCGCGGCGCTACACGCGAGTCGAGGCACACGCGGTGCGAGCTTCCCCCCGAGTTGAGGAGACCGGGAAGTGTGAGCGCCCCGGTCTCGTGTGACGCCAACTACCAACGGATCGCGGGAGGCGGCGCATAGAGCGCGCTGGAGCGCGCGTTGCCTCGCGTCAGTCCCAACTGCTCACCGAGCTGGTACACAGCACGCGCCTGATCCATCACCGGCGCCCAGGTCGCTGCGCGCGTGGTGACATCGTCCTCGCTGTTGTCGCCGTTGCGCTCGCCGAACAGCTCGGCGAGGACCTGCGCGGTCGGCTTGGGGCGCGGGAACTCCACGATGTTGACGGGCGCGTCCTTGGGCAGCTTCGCGGCCTCCTTCGCCAGCTCGATCGCCTTCGGATATCCACCGAGCGCATCCACCAGTCCTCGCGCCGATGCGTCCTCACCGGTCCACACTCGGCCGCGCGCCACGTCGCGCAGTTGCTCCACGGGGATCTTCCGGCCCGCGGCGGCGCGCGTGGTGAAGTCGGCGTAGATCTGATCCAACGAGTTCTCGAAGCGCTGCTTCTCCTCGGGCGTGAAGTCCGAGTCCGAGCTGTACATGTTCGCGTTGCGGCCCTGGCTGACGGCGTCGAAGTTCACGCCGAGCTTCGCCCAGAAGTCCGCCGTGACGAACTTGCCGCTGTACACACCGATGCTGCCCGTCAGCGTGCCAGGCTGCGCGACGATCTTGTCCGCGTCCATGGACACGAAGTAGCCGCCGCTGGCCGCGTAGGTGCCCATGCTGACGATGACGGGCTTGCCCGCGTCCCGAGCGCGCTGCACTTCGCGGCGCACGGTGTCGCTGGCCACGTAGCTCCCTCCGGGGCTGTCCACGCGGAAGACAATCGCCTTCACGCGCGGATCCTCCACCGCCTTGCGGAACGCCGCCGCCACGCTGTCGCCGCCCATCGCCTGTCCGCCGCTGAGCGGATTGGACTGGCTCTTGCCACGGACCAGCTCGCCCACGCCGTAGATGAGGGCGATGGTGTCGCCTCGCGTGTGCGGACGGCCCGCGCGCTCCAGATACTTGTCCGCGTAGAGGAGCTGCGCCCCCTCGCCGGCCTGCTTCTTCAGATCGTCATAGACCTCGTCGCGGTAGCGCAGACCGTCCACGAGCTTGGCCTCCAGCGCCTCCTTGCCGAAGTACGGCGCGTGGTCGATGAGGTCGCGCACCTGGGCCTCGGTCATCTTCCGACCCTCCGCGACGCCGCGGACAATCTGGCCGTAGAGGCTGCCGGTGAAGCGCTCGGTGGCCTCGCGGTGGGGCGCGGTGTAGTCCTGCTCCGTGTAGGTATCGACGGCGTTCTTGTATTCAGCGCGCTTGCTGAAGTGTGGCACCACGCCGAACTTGGTGAAGGCGTCACGCGCGAAGGGCGTCTCGATGGAGATGCCCGTCAGCGCCACGTCGCCCGAGGGCTGGATGTAGATTTCATCGAAGGCGCTGGCCAGGTAGTACGCGCCGGTGCCGTTCCCGGACTCGCCCAGGCTGTCCGCGTAGGCCACGGCGCGCTTGCCCTTGGCGCGGAAGGCCTGGACCGCGTCACGCAGTTCCTGTGCCTGGGCCGCGCTGCCGGGCGAGCCCACGCGCGCCACCACTGACTTCACCCGAGGGTCACTGCCCGCCTTCTCCAGCGCATCCACCACGTCCCGCACGGTGGTGGGGCGTTTGCCGAACGCTCCCGCGAAGGACTCGTCGAGCACGTACTCGGGCAAGGGCTGGTCCAGGTCCAGCTCCAGGACGAGGTTGGAGGGGACGCTCGGTTTGCTGGAGGACGCGAGCACCAGCAGTCCCACGATGCCGATGACGAAGAGAATGGACAGCGCGCCGATGCAGGCGAGCGCGCCGATGAAGAAGCGTTTCATCCGGAAGGACTCCTGGTGCCCGAGTATCCGAGGGAAGGCCCCGGCAGGCGGTGCTTACTACTAACGCGCCTGAGCGACGATGCTTGCCGTGTGGGGTGTCCCGCGGATGTTGTGTGGCAACAGGGGCGGGTCCCGCTTGCCCGCCCTCCCGCGGAGCACGGCATGGCTCCGCGGGGGGCCGGACGCTCAGGCGTTCGAGAGTTCCGCGATGCGCAAGGCGAGAGTGTTCAGGCGAAGGTCGATGTCGTCCAGCTTCTCGGCGAACCTCACGATGACGCGATTGAGGTTCTGGAGTTGCCAACTGTGATGGGTCTTGAGTTGAGAGACCTCTTTCACGAGCCTGTCCAACCCCGCGACGACCATGGACTGCGTCTGGTTCATGCTTGTCGTACTCTGCTCACTTAGAGAACTCTGGGCGATCAATCGATCGACAGACCGGTCAACGAGGACGAGTCGCTCCTCGACCTTCGTCATCCGTGCTTCCACGAGGGCGAGTCGCTCTTCAATCTTCGTCGTTCGCACGTCGAGAAGTGTGACCCGCTGTTCGAGGTCAGCGAGCCGTTGCTCGACCTTCTCCATGCGTCGTTCGAGGTCAACAAGCCGCTGCTCGACTTTCTCCATGCGCTGCTCGAGGTCAGCGAGCCGCTGCTCGACCTTCTCCATGCGCTGTTCGAGGTCAGCGAGCCGTTGCTCGACCTTCTCCATGCGCTGTTCGAGGTCAGCGAGCCGTTGCTCGACCTTCTCCATGCGTCGTTCGAGGTCAACAAGCCGCTGCTCGACTTTCTCCATGCGTCGTTCGAGGTCAACAAGCCGCTGCTCGACCTTCTCCATGCGCTGCTCGAGGTCAGCGAGCCGCTGCTCGACCTTCGTCACTCTCACTTCGAGGTCAGTGATTCTCCTCTCGATGTCTGTGAGTCGGTGCTCGATGTCTGTGAGTCGGTGCTCGATGCGCTCGATTCGGTGCTCGACCGCTTCGAGCCTCCGTTCGATCCGTGCGATGTCTTGTTTGAGTTCCGCGACCCCCTGCTCGATTTGAGTGAAGCGCCCCGACACCTGCTGCCGGAAGTCTCGAAATTCGTGCAGCAGCACCTGCATCACATCCCCGCCCGCCATCTCCATGACTGCTCCCTCTCCTGGCCCGGTGCGGCCAGTCACCCCGCTCTACCAAACCAACCTGACACGGCGGAATCCTGGAGCCCGCCTCCACACATCCTGTCATGGAACCTTTGAAGTGATCAACGCATGGCAGAACCTGTAAGGTCGTGTCGGGACCCACGCTGAACACTCCCGACCTCGGCGCCGCCGAGATGGGTTGCTCGGGATGGCGGGCACCTCGCGGGTGGTTCAAAGTCCCGTGCACTCTCTGAAAGGTCGCGAGGACCGCATGCCGCGCCGTACCCCGCTCTTCCTGCTGGCCACCTTGCTGGTCGCCTCCACGCCTGGGTGGGCGAAGGGGTCTGCCCCCGCGCCGAAACCGGTCGCCACGGCGCCCGCTCGGGCGGCGACCAAGGCGCCTGCGCTCTCACCCATGACGAGCGTGGAGGGCATCACCGAGTACCGCATGCCCAATGGCCTGCGCGTGCTCCTCTTCCCGGATCCGACCAAGCCCACCGTGACGGTCAACGTCACCTACTTCGTCGGCAGCAAACACGAGGGCTACGGCGAGACGGGCATGGCCCATCTTCTCGAACACCTCATGTTCAAGGGCACGCCCACCACGACCAACGTGCCGCAGGCGCTCACCGAGCGCGGTGCGCGTCCCAATGGCACCACGTGGTTGGATCGCACCAACTACTACGAGACCCTGCCCGCCTCGGACGACAACCTGCGCTGGGCGCTCGGCTTCGAGGCCGACCGCATGGTCCACAGCTTCATCGCGAAGAAGGACCTCGACAGCGAGATGACCGTCGTCCGAAACGAGCTGGAGTCGGGCGAGAACAACCCGCGCGGCATCCTCTTCGCGCGCGTGATGAGCACCGCGTACCTCTGGCACAACTACGGCAAGTCGACCATCGGCGCGCGCGCCGACCTGGAACATGTCCCCATCGATCGCCTCCAGGCCTTCTATCGGCGCTACTACCGGCCCGATAACGCCATGGTCGTGGTGGCGGGCCGCTTCGATGAAGCGAAGGCCCTCGCGCTGGTGCGTGACACGCTGGGCAAGGTGCCGCGCCCCGCCGCGCCAGTCCCCACCACCTACACGCAGGAGCCCACGCAGGACGGCGAGCGCGAGGTGACGCTGCGCCGCGTGGGCGACACGCAACTGCTCACCAGCGTCTACCACGTGCCCGAGGGCGCCCATCCCGAGTTCGCCGCCATCGACGTGCTCACCGAGGTCCTCGGTGATGTGCCATCGGGTCGCCTCTACAAGTCGCTCGTGGAGACGAAGCAGGCCTCGCGCGCGAGCGCGTTCAACTTCCAGCTCCGCGACCCCGGCGTCATCGGTTTCTCCACCGAGCTGCGGCAGGACCAGCCGCTCGCGCCCGCCCGCGACACACTGCTCAAGGAAGTCGAAGAGGCCGCGCGCCGCCCGTTCACCGCGGACGAGGTGACGCGCGCGAAGACGAGCCTGCTGAAGCAGGTGGATCTGCTGCTCAACAACTCGGAGCGCGCCGCCATCCTGTTGTCCGAGTGGGCCGCCATCGGTGACTGGCGCCTGCTCTTCCTGCATCGTGACCGCATCTCCGAGGTGAAGCCCGAGGACGTCACGCGCGCCGCAGCGGCCTACCTCAAGCCCTCCAACCGGACGCTGGGGACCTTCCTCCCCACGCCGCAGCCGGACCGCGCCGAGCTGCCCTCTCCCGTGGATGTGGCGAAGATGGTGGATGGCTACCAGGGCCGCGCGAAGGTGGCGCAAGGCGAGGCCTTCGACCCCTCCCCTGCCAATGTGGAGGCGCGTGTCGAGCGCGGCGAGCTGCCCGGAGGACTGCGCTACGCCGTGCTGCCGAAGAAGACGCGCGGCGAGATGGTGAACGTGGTGCTCGACCTGCACTGGGGCACCGAGGAGACCGTGCGCGGCCGAGTGGACGCCGCGCAGTACGCGAGCCGCATGCTCATGCGCGGCACCACGAAGCACTCGCGCCAGCAGCTCATGGACGCGCTGGACACCTTGAAGGCGCGCGTGTCCGTCGACGGCTCCTCGTTGGAAGCGAGCGTCTCCATCGAGTGTCCGCGCGACAACCTCGCCGAGGTGCTGAAGCTCATCGCCGAAGTCCTGCGCGAGCCCGCCTTCGACGCCAACGAGTTCGCCCTGCTGAAGCAGGAGCGCCTGACCGCGCTCGAAGCCCAGCGCAGCACGCCGGAGACCCAAGGCGGCATCGCGTTCTGGCGCGCGCTCTCACCGCAGTATCCGAAGGGGCACCCGTACTACGTGCCCACGATGGACGAGCGGCTGGCCTCGGTGAAGGGCACGACGCTGGAGGAGGCGCGGGCCTTCTACCAAGACTTCTACGGCGCCTCGCACGGAGAGCTCGCGGTGGTGGGCGACTTCGACACGAAGCAGGTGCTCGCGCAGGTGCAGGCCCTGTTGGGAGACTGGAAGAGTCGCGCTCCCTACGCGCGGGTCCCCTACTCCTATGTGGACGTGGGCGCCAAGGCCGTGACGTTGGAGACGCCGGACAAGGCCAACGCGTACTTCCTCGCGGGCCAGTCGCTCTCCCTGCGTGACGATGACGCGGATTGGCCCGCGCTGACGCTGGGCAACTTCATGCTGGGCGGAGGCTTCCTCAACTCGCGACTGGCCACGCGCGTGCGCCAGCAAGAGGGCCTCTCGTACGGCGTGGGCAGCAGTGTCCGCGCAAGCGAGTTGGACGCGGTGGGCAGCTTCGTCACCTACGCCATCTACGCCCCGGAGAACGCGGCGAAGCTGGAGTCCGCGATGCGCGAGGAACTCTCCCGTGCGACGCAGCAGGGCTTCTCGGTCGAGGAGCTGACCAAGGCGCGCGCCGGCCTCCTGGAGTACCGGCAGACGTCGCGGGCCCAGGACGGGAGCCTCGCGCACCAACTCGCCAGCTACCTGTACCTGGGCCGCACGCTCGGCTTCGACGCGGAGCTGGAGCGCAAGCTGGCGAAGCTGACGCCTGACGAAGTCCGCCGGGCCATGGCGGCGCGCCTGAGCTGGGACCGCGTCTCCATCGTGAAGGCCGGTGACTTCGCCGGGGCGCGCAAGAAGGCGCCCGCGTCGGACGCGCCTCCCGCCTCGCCGTAACGACAGACATCCCCGGTGTCGGGCATGCGGGTTATGGTCCTCGCATGCCCGTCGCCGTGATGGATGGAGACCTGCTGGACCAGCCGGTGGATGCGATTGTCAATGCGTGGAATCGCAACATCATCCCCTGGTGGTTGCTGTTGCCCCAGGGCGTGTCGGGCGCCATCAAGCGCCGCGGCGGCACCGCGCCCTTTCGTGAGCTGGCGCGCGTGGGGCCCATGCCGCTCGGCTCGGCGGTGGTGACGGGGCCGGGACGTCTGCCTTTTCGCGGCATCATCCACGTCGCCGGAATCAACATGCTGTGGCGGGCTTCGCCGCGCTCCATTCAAGACTCGGTTCGCAATGCCCTGGCCCGCGCGCGCGAGCATGGCTTTCGCTCCGTGGCGTTTCCCGTCATCGGCGCGGGGTCGGGCAGCTTCGATGCGGCGCGTGCGCTCGTGCTCATGCAGGAGGCGATGCAGGACGCGGACGCCGCGTCGCTCGACACGCGCATCATCCGCTACCGCCCGTCGTGACCTGGGGAGCCCCATTCCTTCCGCCCGCGCGTTCCACCGATGATGCGCGGGACGGGGGGATGGACCTGGGGACACGGGAGTGGATGCGATGAAGGCTGGCGGATGGATGCGGGGACTCGTGGTGGGCGTCGCGGTGCTGGGGATCGGCGCGTGCGCGGCGGGGAAGGGGGATGGAACGAAGTCCGCATCCGAGGCCCTCGCGGCGGCGCCCGCGACGGTGACCCGCGATGCCGGCCCTCGGCCGACCTGTGAGCCGGCGACCTGCTCCTCGCTGAAGCTGCGCTGCGGCCAAGCCGATGACGGCTGCGGAGGTCAGGTGGACTGCGGGGCGTGCGCCTCCTCCCGCTGTGGGCCCGACGAGCTGTCCTGCTGCGGCGCCTGCGTGCCCAAATCGGAGGGGCGCTGCCCGGAGAATGTGCACTGCCCCGCGCCCGCTCCGCTGCTCTGAACTGGGCGCCAGGAGACTCCGAGCCCAGTGATTCTCAGGGGTTCGGAGCCTCCAGCCGGTCGCGCGAGGAATCTGTGGCGGCCATGTAGAGAATTCGTGCTCGGCTCCGACCTCTGTGTGACCGCACCTCGTCACGGGGTGCCGGTGACAACCCGAGGAGTCGACCATGAAGTACATCCTGATGATGAACACCCCCGGCAATGGCCCGTACCAGGTGGCGAACTGGCCGCAGCAGGACCTCAAGGCGCACATCGCCTTCATGATGGGGTTCGCCAAGAAGCTGAAGGGGACGGGCGAACTGCTGGCCGCCGAGGGGCTCGCGGGGCCTGATCAGGCCAGGCGCGTGCGCGCGGGCGCGGACGGCAAGCCCATCACGGACGGCGTGTTCCCCGAGTCCAAGGAGTTCCTCGCCGGCTACTGGATGGTCGAGGTGGAGAACCCCGAGCGCGCCTACGCCATCGCCGCCGAGGCCTCCGCCGCGCCCGGCCCGGGTGGCAAGCCGCTCAACATGGCCATCGAGGTGCGCCAGGTCATGAGCGGTCCCCCGCCTGACCTGATGTGATGAACGCGGTCTCCGCCCAGATGGAGGACCTGCTCCGAACGCTCGCGCCGCAGGTGCTCGGCGCGGTCATTCGCAGGTTCCGCGACTTCAGCGCCTCCGAGGACGCCGTCCAGGAGGCGTTGATCGCCGCGGCCGAGCAGTGGCCCCGTCTGGGCATGCCGCAAGAGCCGCGCGCGTGGCTCATCCAGGTGGCTGCGCGCCGCATCTCGGATCAGGTGCGCGCCGAGACCGCGCGCCGCCGCCGCGAGGAACTCGTGGTGAGCCTGGTGCCGCCCGAGGAGCAACTCGCGCTGGCGCTCGATGAGGACGAGACGGCGGGGCGGGATGACACGCTCGTGCTGCTCTTCATGTGCTGTCACCCCGCGCTCTCCTCGGCGTCGGCCATCGCGCTGACCTTGCGCGCGGTGGGCGGGCTCACCACGGCGGAGATTGCCCGCGCATTCCTGGTCCCAGAAGCGACGATGGCGCAGCGGATCAGCCGCGCCAAACAGAGCATCCATGCCTCGGGTGTGCCCTTCCAGATGCCCACGGCGGAGGAGGGGGCGCAGCGCCTGGGCGCGGTGCTGCATGTGCTGTATTTGATTTTCAGCGAGGGCTACACCGCGAGCTTCGGCTCCGAGCTGCGCCGGAGCGACCTGTCCGGCGAGGCCCTGCGACTGACGCGCTTGCTCCACGGCCTGCTCCCGGATGACGGAGAGGTGGCGGGGTTGCTCGCGCTGATGCTGCTCACGGATGCGCGGCGCGCGGCGCGCACGGGGCCCTCGGGCGAGCTGATTCCGCTCGAGGAGCAGGACCGCCGCTTGTGGAACGCGCACGAGATTGCCGAGGGCATCGCGCTGGTCACCGCGACGCTGTCCCGAGGCGCCGTGGGACCGTATCCGCTCCAGGCCGCCATCGCCGCGGTGCACGACGAGGCGCCCAGCACCGAGGCCACCGACTGGCCGCAGATTGTCGCGCTGTACGAAGTCCTGATGGGCCTCTCCGACAATCCCATGGTGGCGCTCAACCATGCCATCGCGGTCGCCATGGTGCGGGGACCCCAGGCGGGCCTGGACCTCTTGAAGCGCCTGGACGCGGATGCCCGGCTCGCGGCGCACCACCGGCTGGACGCGGTGCGAGCCCACCTGTTGGAGCGCGCGGGCGAGCGCGCCGCCGCCATCGCGCACTACCTGAGGGCATCTCAGCGCACCACCAGCCTCCCCGAACGCGACTACCTGCTCATGCGCGCCGCGCGGCTGCGAGACACCGGCGCCTGAGCCGGAATGTCAGACCCACTGGCTATACCTTCACGTGTCGCGCACACGGGGGCCGCGCCGTCCTCTCGGCTTCTGGTCCCCGCACCGTTGCGCCCTCACCGCACGGAGGAGATCGCCCCCCGTGTGCGCGACGGCAGTTCGGCAGCACGTGAGGACGGGGGCCTCGCGGTCGCGCCCCAGGGCGTGGGTTCCACGGCGGAGAGGGGCGCCGGAGAACGGAGGAAGCGGGGGATGCCGAAGCGCGCGGGGGGACGCGCAAGCGGGGACATGGCGCGGGGGGCGCCCGGCGGCCGAGGGGGACGGCCGCCCCAAGACAGACATCTGGAGTGCCACCTGTCCGGTGGGGCTGGCTGCCGTGAGTGTCCGGCCCACCCTCTGGAGAGGTGACCGGTGCGCGCGAGGCGGGCAGCGTTTCAACCCCTCCCACTGTCCGCCTCGCGCTGCTCCCGTCCTGGGAAGCTTTGCTTGCCAAGGGCCCGAGCCGGGGACATACGGAAGCGCAAGGCCGCAGCGCGCGGGGCGCGGTGCCCGGCGCGACGGAGCGGGCCCGCGCTCGGGTGTCGGACGCGGGTGGTGCGCGGCCCTCGCGAGCGATGGGACTCCGGTACGACGTCATCGTGGTGGGACTGGGCCATGCCGGCTGCGAGGCCGCGCTGGCCTGCGCGCGCTTGGGCGTGTCCACGCTGGGCGTGACGCTCAAGCGAGACCGCGCCGCGGTGATGAGCTGCAACCCCGCGGTGGGGGGCACGGCCAAGGGCCACCTCGTGCGAGAGCTGGACTCGCTCGGCGGCCAGATGGGCCGCGTGGCGGACCTGGCGGGCACGCACTTCAAGACGCTGAATGACTCCAAGGGCCCCGCGGTGCAGGCGACGCGCGTGCTGTGCGACCGCGAGGCCTATGCCGCGGCCATGCAGGCGGTGCTCTTCTCGCAGCCGAACCTGGATGTGCGCGAGGCCGAGGTGTCCTCGCTCGTCGTCGAGGGCGGTCAGGTGGCGGGCGTGGTGCTGGGCGACGGCACGCAGGTGCTCGCCCGCGCGGTGCTGCTCACCACGGGTACCTTCCTTCAGGCGCTCATGCACGTGGGCGAGAAGAAGGAAGTGGGCGGTCGGCTCGGTGACGACGCGGCGCGCGGCCTGTCGGACTCGCTGCGCGCGGCGGGCTTCTCGCTCGGGCGCTTCAAGACGGGGACGCCGGCGCGGCTGGCGCGCGCGAGCATCGACTGGGATGCGGTGACGCCGCAGCCCGGGGACTTCCCGCCGCGTCCGTTCTCCTGGCGCACGCGCGGGGAGCTGGCCTCGGGCGAGGTGTTCCCCCGTCAGCCGGCGGTGACGTGCGGCCTCACGGCGACGACGTCCGAGACGCATCGGCTGCTGCGCGACAACCTGCACCGCTCGCCGCTCTTCCAAGGGGACATCGTGGGGCGAGGGCCGCGGTACTGCCCCTCGCTGGAGGACAAGGTGGTGCGCTTCGCCGCGCGCGAGCGCCACCAGGTCTTCCTCGAGCCCGAGGGGCCCCGGTCTCCCTTGGTGTACCCGGCGGGGTTGTCCACCAGCATGCCGGCGGACGTGCAGCTCGCCTTCCTGCGCACGGTGCCGGGCTTGGAGCGGGTGGAGGTGGTCCGCTTCGGCTACGCGGTGGAGTACGACTACGCGCCCCCCACGCAGCTGCGCGCCACGTTGGAGACGAAGGCCGTGTCGGGCCTCTTCTTCGCGGGGCAGCTCAACGGCACCTCGGGCTACGAGGAGGCCGCCTTCCAGGGACTGTGGGCGGGCCTCAACGCGGCCCTCCAGGTGAAGGGTGAGCCGCCGCTCCTCCTGGGCCGGGACGAGGCCCACGGCGCGGTGCTGGTGGATGACCTGGTGACGAAGGGCGTGGACGAGCCGTTCCGCATGTTCACCAGCCGCTCCGAGCATCGGCTCAAGCTGCGCGAGGGGAACGCGGACCTGCGCCTGGCGAAGCACGGGCACCGGGTGGGGCTCCTCCCACGCGAGGCCCTGGAGCGCGCCGAGGCCCGCGCCCACGCGGTGATGGCCGAGGTGACGCGGCTGAAGCGCGGCGGCCTCGCGCTTCGACTGAAGCGTCCGGAGATGAGCCATGCCCGACTGGGCGAAGGGCGAGCGGACTGGCCCACGCTGCCTCCGGACGTGGTGGAGGAGGTGGAGGTGGAGGTGAAGTACGAGGGCTACATCGCCCAGGCCGAGCGAGCGGCGGCGCGCGAAGCGGAGGCCACGGACCGGTGGCGGATCCCCGAGGGGTTCCGCTTCGATGCGGTGCGGGGCCTCGGCGCCGAGGCGGTGGAGAAGCTGGCAGCGCATCGGCCGGGGACGGTGGGGCAGGCTCGGCGCATTCCGGGGCTGACGCCCGCGGCGGTGTCGCTGTTGCTGGTCGCGCTGAAGCGGGGCCCGGGGCCGGGGAGCGGTGGTACGCCGCCCCTGGAGTGATCAGAACCCGGGGTGTGGACAACGTGTGGGCAACTCTGGGGACAGAGAGTCCATGAATGATTCCAGCGGTTTACGGGCCGCTTGGACAGGGAGACGCTGTGGATAACGCGCGGTTCTCGGATCAGCTCGCGGTGGGATGCCGGGCCTTGGGTGTGTCGGTGGGGGAGGACGTGGGGCCTCGGCTGCACCGATTGATGGGCGAGCTTCTCAAGTGGAACGCCAAGGTGAACCTCACGGCGATCACCGCGCCGGAGGAGGTGCTGGAGAAGCACTTCCTGGACTCGCTCGCGGTGCTGCCGGAGGTGACGGGGGCGACCTCGTTGTTGGACCTGGGGGCGGGCGCGGGCTTCCCGGGGTTGCCGTTGCGGGTGGCCTTGCCGAGCCTGGGCGTGACGTTGGTGGACGCGGTGGGGAAGAAGGTCGCGTTCATCAAGGCGGCCTCGGCGACGTTGGGGTTGGGAGTGCGGGGGCTGCACGCGCGAGCGGAGGGCAAGCCCGAGGCGGAGGGGATTCCGCGCGCGCAGCTCCTGATTGCGCGGGCGTTCATGGACCTGCCGGACTGGTTGGCGCTCGCGCCCGCGTACGTGGAGCCGGGAGGGCGCGTGGTGGCGATGCTCGGCAAGGCGCAGACGGACGCGGACCTGGCGGCGCGCGCGGCGGAGCGGAACCTGAAGGTGGTGTCCGCGCGGGCCTATCGGCTGCCGTTCTCCGGCGCGGAGCGGCAGGTGGTGGTGTTCGCGAAGGAGTAGGGGAGGGCGCTCCTCGCGCTCAGGCGAGAGAGCGCGCTCCAATCTGTTGGAGTTCCGTTCGTCCCTTGGGGCGGGGAACCCACGCCGCGCACCGAGCCCGATAGCCTCCGCGCGTACACAGGCGCCGCGGAGGCGCGACGGGAGTCAAGGTGGAGCACTTCAAGCTGCGGGTCGCGAGGCCGACGCGAGACCTGGACGCGGTGGTTCGCTTCTACGAGGGAGCGCTGGGCTTCTCGGTCCTGGGAGGTTTCCGGGACCATGAGGGCTTCGATGGCGTGATGCTTGGGCACTCGGGGGCGCCGTACCATCTGGAGTTCACGGTGGAGCACGGCCACGAGGCGCCCCGCTCGCCCTCCGACGACAACCTGCTGATCTTCTACGTCCCGGACCGAGCGCACTGGGAAGCGTGGGTCGCGCAGGTGGAAGCCGCGGGCCACCGAGCCGTGGAGTCACGGAATCCGTATTGGGACGCGGGAGGAAAGACCTTCGAGGATCCAGACGGCTACCGCGTGGTGCTCTATCAGGGTGACTGGAAGCGCTGACGCAGGTCCGTGGAACACGTGGCCCGCGCAGGTGCACGGCTGAACCGGACTTGCCTCCGAGCATCGTGAGCCGCGACATCCCGTGGGCCATCTCCGCGTGGATCCGTTCGGTGCGGTGGGCACGACGGGGTCCGTTCTCTCTCCATGGGGGCGCCGCGTGAGGACGTTCGTTCCTGGCCTCGGGAGATGACCGGGCGAAGCGGTGAGCGTCTGATTCGCGTTCATGTCACTGCGCGGTGACCGAGTTCAGGGTTCCACGCCCAGCAGGCCCCTGCCCGGCGTCGCGCAACGAAGTCTCGCGGGGTGCCGCTGTATCCAGCGGCGATGGTGTCTCAATCCTCCGTGAGCGCACGCTTGGAACGGATCCGCTGCGACACCAGCGCCGCGAGTTGGCGCCCCCGCGCGATGGTCACGCGTTCTTCCTCCCGACTTCCTGAGGGTGCCGAATCGACTGCGTGGGAACTTCAGTCCGTCACGGTCTCTCTGCGGCGTGCTCTGCATCCGCCAGCAACTGGCGCGAGTCCGGCGCGGCGCAGGGAGTGGGGAAGAGGATGGAGGGCTGACGCCGGTTCGCAGTGCGACCGCAGGTGGGAAGTGATGTCCACCGTGTGCGGCGCGCCGCGGAACCGGGCGCGCGCGTGCTCGGCGAGGTGAGGCGCGAACTCGCAGTCACGCTCGCCCGGTGCAACTCGCTCGGGTCCGATGGAGGAGCCTGCGCGAATGATCGCGAGTGAAGAGGCGAGTCCTTGATGCACGCTTGCGGCATCTGCCTGTCATCAAGAGCGCGGGCCCCGGTCCATGGGATCGGACGAGACCGGGCATGACAGCGGGTAGCTGAATCACGACGGGTCTGAGTCCGCGAGGGTGCAACGGTTCGAACCACGACGAGTATCGGTGTCACGAGCGAAGCGCCCACCTGGGCCGTCTGCCGCGGATGAATCACCGCCGTCTCGGAGGCGGTTGGTCGTCGGCGAACTCCGAGGCAGTCGTCATGTGCCGCGCCGGAGCAGCGCATCTGGTGACGCCTCTCTGGACCACACGCGCACGGGGCATGCGGTTGCGTGTCGAGCTTCCATCCACACATCAGTTCGACGCAGCACCGAACGCCCCCGATTCCCCAGGCGGACTCAGTGATGGAGGGAGCGCCAGTCCAGAGCAGGGGAGGGGAGGGGAGGGGACACCGGATGTCCGAAGACCCCAAGTCCCCATGCCTTTGTCCGAGTCCAACCTGGGCAGGGCTGCCCGACGGTTTGCGGATGCACCGCATGTCGCCCTTCGTGATTCACAGGAGGGCAAGTCCGAGCCCAACCCACGCGAGGCTCCTGATCACGGGAACCAGGTTCCCTTCCTCCGTGCACGCGGAAGAGTCGCGCTGGCTCCAAGCGTCAGCTCGCCAGGAGCGGGTGCTCCGCGCTGAGCGCATCCCGCGATGCCGAGCTGGCCGTGTTTCGACATCGACCATCCAGTCGTCGCTCCGCATCATGACGAGCCGCGTGTAGAGCGGCAGCGCTCGCGCGAAGGTCTCCCGCTGGGAGGGAGTGCTCGCGCAATCCGAGCGAGTTCAGTCGGTCCTCGCACCCGTCATGTGCGCGATGCAGCGCGCGCCTGTTCCTTCGGGAGCCCGCGTCGACGCTCCGAGCCGGTCACGGTTGGCGGACGCTTGAAGTCGACGAGGATCCCACAAGACCGGCAGTCGTGACCTGAGCCCCAGTGCCTCGAAGCAGCCGAGCAACACCACCGAGGTTCCCAGTGGAACGCGCCAGGGTCTCGCGGAGGCTCGCGTTGCTGAAGCGTGCCCGAGCAAAGCCGGTCTCGGAGCGAGAGTGACTCGCGAGCCCCAAGTCCCCGGTCCGCGCGGAGCAGGCGCGGTCGTGAAGAGACTCAGTGGGAAGCCGAGAGTCGAGGAGGAGGCAGTCGCTCACCATCCACCTCCGCTCGCGTGACAGGGACGCCGTCGGGTGCACGCGGTCCATGCCAGTCCTGCGAGTCGACCTCGGGCTGAATCGCGCCGCACCGAGCGCCATCACCCATCCTCTTCCATGCGCGAGAACCTGACCGCAGCGGTGACTTGCGACCGAACTCGCAGCAACACCGAGCCAGTTCGGCCACGGCCCAAGTCACGCGTGAGCTTCCACGGAGAACGCCGCGAAGAGAGCCGCGATGCTGCGCCCCGGAGCAGTCAGCAGCCTCGAAGCCGGGCTTGGGAACGAATCGCGCTGCCGCACCCGGCGGTGCCGCCGATGGACGTTGAACTCCCTCAAGTCTGGTCCGAGGGGTTGCTCCTGTTGGTGCGTGTCGGCCCGCCGCCGGACCTGTGATGAGCGGAACCCAGTCAGGTCTCGGGTTCCCTCCGAACCAGTGCGGCGCGCATGGGGGCGATGTGCTTGCTGGCCGGCGGGAAGTGCGGCCACATCGAAGCCAAAGCATGGTGACGGCGCGACTCCTCCGGGTGCGGTCCAGACGGCAGTCTCGACCAGCACGAGGCCACATCTCTCGGGCGTCGTTCCAAGTGGAGCAACGCCGCACCCAGGACCCATCACTGTGGAGCCGTGGGGCTCGCCCCGGCATCGAGGCCGAAGGGTGAGAAGGCTCACCACTGAGTGTGGCGCTCGATAGGGACGAGGTCGCGCCGTTGGGGCCACGCGAAGCAGCAACACGCGGGTGGCCACTCACGAGCCCGTGATGAACCGAAGTGAGTCGCACCATGGCCACGCTGACACGCTGCTGCGGTCCACGTGCGCTGTCGCCCCATGACTGGGATGCGTGATGATGAGCGAGTGGGCCAGGGCCCAAGCCCACTTGGGTGGTTCGTGGATCCAACCTTCGGTTCACGTGGAACCGCGCTGAGTGCATCGCCTGCTGCGGGATGAACGACGAGCCGGGCTCATCTCGAACCGGAAGGTTGGCGAGGCAGCTGTGCCCGAAGAAGTGAGCGCCTCGTGCCCGGTCGTTCACGGGCCTCGCGGGGCGCACCACCCCCACGAGCCGTTCCACGTGGAACAAGGAGACCATCGAGACGGGCCTGAAGTGAGTGGGCTTCGCAGGCCAGTGCGTGGCAACGACGCTCGCCTTCGTTCCACGTGGAACCGCGCCTCATGCATCACCTCGACTCTTGGCGAACGCGGATGCGCGCGCTGAATTCGATGCCGAGGCGGGGATTCGATGGCGCTGCTCGGGGGACCGCTGAGCGTGCTGCGTGGCCCACCAGACCTGCATGAAGCAACGATGCACTCAGCGCGGTTCCACGTGGAACACGGGGCTCATCAACGAACCTGAAGTGAGTCGGTTCGTGGGGGCGGCGCGCGGCCGGAGAGTCGCGTCAGCGTTCCAAGTGGAGCACCGCGCAGCACGGTTCCGCATGATGCTCGAACAGCGGTGCGGGGTGGATCCCATGCCCCAGAAGTGTCGCGCCGAGCTCCTCCATCCAGCAGGGCAGGGTGGTTCGGTGGGAGCACGCGCTGGGCTCGAAACGCTGTTCCACGTGGAACACGGAAACCCATCCATGGGCTGCGTGGCGAGCGCGAGATGGGGCAGTGCTCAGGTTCAGCGAAGGGCCGATGAAGCTCGCCCGCGTTCCAGGTGGAGCAACGCGGCGCCGAGTTCCTCGCGATGCTCGAACCCCGCTGCGAGATGGAGACAATGCTTCGGGGCCGCGAGCCCAACGGACTCATGGGTTCCTCAACCGCGGTTCGAAGCGCTGTTCCACGTGGAACAGCTCACGGGCATCTCCTCATGACGGACGGTCGGCACACCCGCTTCGGATCCGAAGCCAGAAGAGGCAGTCCGCAGCGGGTCGTCAGGTGGTGTCCCGAGGTGCAGGGGCGGCACACGAGATGACCTCGAACGGCCAAGCCAAGTGGAGCAAAGGGTCGCATCCGCGAGCCCGAAGTGAGCTCGTTCCGCGGTCCATTGCTGGGCCCGTGAAGCCCGCTGTTGTTCCACGTGGAACATCGCCGCACGCGTCTCCCGGGTGCTTGAAGGGACCTTCAGGCGCACCGGATCCGTAACCGAAGGAGGAGGTCATCCCCCCTCATCGCGAAGGCGTGTCTCGCGGTTTGAGTGGACGATGCGCTGGGGTCCGAGCGCTGTTCCACGTGGAACACGAAGGCGCATCAGCGGGCTCGAAGTGAAGCCCTGCGTGGGGCCCGTCGTGCTCCGTGACGACCGCCGTTGTTCCACGTGGAACAGCCCCTGCCCATCAACCACGGGCTGAAGGTCGGTGCGTCGGTTTCGGATCCGAAGCCCAACGGGGGTGATGGACGGTCCGCGAGGATGCCCATCGGCGCGGTTGAAGTGAGTCAGCCCAGCGGTCCAGTCGAAGGCCCATGAGGCCGGCTGCTGTTCCACGTGGAACAGCGCATGCCCATCAACCACGGACAGGAGGCCCGTGCCCCGGTTTCGGACTCGAAGCCGAAGAGGTGGTCATGGACGGTTCGCGAAGATGCCCATCCGCGAAGCCGAAGTGAGTTGGTTCAGGTGTCCGACGGAGGCTCCATGAGGCTGGCTGCTGTTCCACGTGGAACAGCGCATGCCCATCAACCACGGACGGGAGGCCCGTGCCCCGGTCTCGGACTCGAAGCCGAAGAGGTGGTCATGGACGGTTCGCGAAGATGCCCATCCGCGAAGCCGAAGTGAGTTGGTTCAGGTGTCCGACGGAGGCGCCATGAGGCCGGCTGCTGCTCCACGTGGAACAGCGATGCACGCATCGCCCCGATGCGTGAAGAGCCTCACGTGGACACCGGATGCCTGACCGACGGATGCGTCTGGATGGCTTCATCAAGTAGCAGCGGCCCATCGTTCAAGTGAGCCACCAGCGGCGGTCGATGGGGCGTTCCACGTGGAACACGGAGATGCGTTGGCGAACCGAAGCGGGCCCGTTCGTTGGCGAGGCTGGGGTCCATTGAGGTCCGCCGCTGTTTCACGTGGAACAGCGACGCACGCATCGCCCCGATGCGTGAAGCGGCGCATGAGGGCACAGGATTCCTGGCCGAAGGATGAGTGCCTCGACGGCTTCACCATGTGGCGGCTCGTGGGTTGGGTGAGCCACTCGCGGGCTCGAAGGGTCGTTCCACGTGGAACACGAAGACGCGTTGGCGAACCGAAGCGGGCCCGTTCGCTGGCCAAGCTGGGTGCCTGATGAGGTCTGCCGCTGGCTTACGTGGAACACCGCTGCGCGCATCGCCCGGATGATTGAAGCGCTGAGAGCCATCTCCGGATCCACGCGGAGGACGTTGGGCCCAAGTGGCTTGGGGCTTCCCGAACGGGGTCGCGCGGAGGCGGGTCCACACGGAACGAGGAAGCACCTTCATGGGCTTGCCGTGTGTCTGAGGTGGGTCGGGTCGCCTTGAGGGTTGGCCGCTGATGAAGCTGGTCGGCGTTCCACGTGGAACAGGGCTGAGAAGGTCTCGGCTCAATGCTCGAAGCGACCGTGATGCGAGCCACGGTTGAAGTCACGAGGATGAGGTCGACGGTGGCAGTGCTTCGTGAACTCGGCGGAGGCGATGGGGCGCAGCGGAGGTCATTCATGGAGCGCGGAGGGATGCTCGAAGACCTCATGGTGGCGGGATGAACGCCGGGTCCACGCGAAGGGCTGATGAGGTCTGCTTCAGTCCTCGTGGAACCGAGCCAGCCATGTGCCGGTCGAAGGCTTGGATGCATGGCGACCGTGCACTGGCCGCGAAGTCGAATGGCGAGGTCCCGAGTGGCCTCACGGGAGAGGACTCAAGGAGCCGAGGAGTCCGCCGGACGACCCCGATGAAAAGTGGCCCAAAGACAGGTGGAAGCGCTCACGCCACCCGGGGCCCCGTGGAACGGTGCGAGCCCCGTCCATCGGCGCGCAGTGGGGCTGGCGAGATGGAGGTGTCCGCCATCTTGCGCGGAGCGATACCAGGGGACTCCACACGGAACGCCCGAGCCTGCGGAGCCAGAGTGGATGCAAGTGCTTGAAGAGGCCGCACTCACACCACATGGACCTCAAGAGCCCGTCGTCGATTGCCGAACCACGAGCCTGCCCCGAGTCATCGCGTCGCGATGAGTTCGAACCTCATGCGATGCCCAAGAGACGGGCCCGCGCGGCGACGCAGCTTGGCCTTGGGACATGTCGAGTCGCTGGGAGTCGCCCTGTCCGGCCGCGATGAATCTGCGGCGACCGCCGTTGCCTCAACAGGGGACGAGGCCCCCAGCGCATCGGGCATTCGATGAATCATGGGGACGCGGAGTGGTGTCGGCGCAGCGGAGCGCGCGCTCGACCTGGGGTCACCCGCGTTGGGGCGAGGATGGCTACGGAGGCCCAGTTGGACCACGTACCGCTGGATCCGCCGAAGTCTCGCGGCACGCGGGGGCTGCTCCGCAATCCAAGTCTGGGAGCGGTGGTCGGAGCGAAGCGCCATCGTCGAGTTCGTGAACCAGGGCGATGCAGCAGGCAGGCTTCGCGATGGAGGAGCAGCTCGGTCGAGGGGTGTGAAACACGACGGCGCTCCGGGCCGCAGAGAAGGGGTTCAGGCGGTTGCTGCCCCATGGCCCAGGAACCAGCAGGCCGAACCGATGGCTGCGGGGCGGGTAGGCGGGTGACCGTGCAAAGGGCATCCACGGGATGCGCGGAGAGCCGAATGCGTCACGGTGCGAGATGACTGCTGCGCGGTGCTCGCGACACGCCGAGTCCGGAGTCAGGGGCGTGTCGTGGGTGAATCCGGTGGCGCGAGGGTCTTCATCGAAGGCGTGGAGAGGACAAGGCGCAGCACGGCACATCGAGTAACTGCCTAACGGGTGGCTCTGTTGAAGCCGAGCGGTGGCGCGAGCCGCTGCGGCGAAGGTGCGAAGAGAGCGGACGAGGTGCCGCATGGCCCATCAGGCGGCCGTCGGGATGTCCGCTGTGATGAACCTGAGCCAGTGGCGCGAGCCGCTGCTGCGAAGGTGTGAAGAGAGCGGACGAGGTGCCGCATGGCTCATCAGCCGGCTGCTCGGATGTCCGCTGTCATGAACCTGAGCCGGTGGCGCGAGCCGCTGCGGCGAAGGTGCGAAGAGAGCGGACGAGGTGCCGCATGGCCCATCAGGCGACCGCCCGGATGTCCGCTGTGATGAGCCTGGGCCGGTGGCGAGAACCTGTGCGGTGAAGGCGCGAAGGGAGCGGACGAGGTGCCGCGTGGCCTATCGGGCGACGCCAGGATGGCCACGGTGCCGATGCTGAGGGTGGATGCGATGGCGCGAAGGCCTTCGTCGAAGGGCCGAAGAGGACGCGGCGCTGCATGCCCCATCGGTCGGCCGCCCGGATGTCCGCTGTTCTGACTCGGAGGATGGCGGTGAGCTGCACGCGGCAGTTCGCGATGTAGGCCCGCGAGTTGGGGCGAGCACCTTGGTGAAGCGGCGTTGCTGCAAACACAACAGGGTGGCGATTGGAGTGGTGCGAAGTGATGGCCATGCTTCGACCACCGCCGGAGCCGAGGCTCAGAGCGCATCGGGTAGCGAAGGTGGTGCGCGCGATGGGGCAGGTGAGTCGGATGAGGAGAACCGAGGTCGTGCTGCACGCCGACCGGTCCAATGCCACGGGCAACACACGCGATGACCTCGAGCCCTTGAGTCCGCGCAGCCCTGTTGTGAGGCCCAGTTTGTCCTCACGAGGGAGGCTGTTGGTGCGATGCGCTCGGAACCTGGTCGTGGTGCAACCTGGCGGGCGAGGTTGTGAAGGACTCAGTCCGACCACGCTGAAGTGGCGATGAAACCGCGTCCCGGTGCCGACGAAGCCGTGATGCCAGCTCGGTCGAGCAGTGGCGCCGAGCGCGTTGGAACCAAGCGCTTGGCCGGATGTACGAGGGGCCTCGACTCGAACCCGCACAGCAAACGGCTCACGCTGGTCAGACGTCGACGGGTGATTCAACCGCACGCCACGTTTGTGGATGCGGCGGCGCCCTCGGGGCCGGGTGCGGGTGACAGCCTGTCGGAACGCAGCCCTGGTCAGGGGCGTGGTCACGCTACATGTGGAGTTGCTCGAAATTGCGGGTGCAGTCGGCCGGAGCAAGTGGGCGGAGGACGGCGCCGATACGGGGCATCCATGCAGTCAGAGGACTCTCGTGAGCCGCGCCGTCGCCGCGTGTCCTGGTCAAAGGGTTCGGCTGGGACCAGGGCCGCAGAGCGAGTAGTCGAGTGGTCCGATGCCTGTGAGGTCCATGAGTCAGTTGCTGTGTGATGGCGATGGCTTCGAACCCACGCGCCGACGTCCCGCTCGGAGCCGAGAACAACCCGAGCGAGTCGGAACGCCGGACGTGGGCAGCAGCATCGCGGCGTTTCGAAGAGAGGGACTGCCCCCGTTGTCTGCAAGCCCGTTCACAACGCATTCGATGACGGACGCGAGTGTCATCGCTCACGTGTGTGCTCAACCCAGTGACGCGTGACGCTGGCGAGCGTGCCGGAACGAGGACCGAGGTCAGTGGCCTCGTCGACTGCGATGCGAGTGAACCCTGGGGTGTTCAGTCCCAAATGCGGAAGCCAATCCCTCGTGTCCACGTCATCCACGAATCTGTGTGCGGCTGAGCGATGACGGCGCTCCGGCTCTTGGTCGGAAGTGGGGCGATACATAGGGCGCTCCGTGACGCACAGAAGGCGGCTCGGCTCTGGAGCGAACTGTTTGGTCGGAAGTGGGGTGACACTGTGAACCAGGCTGTGCGAGCCATGCTGCCTGCTGGCTCATGCCAAGCGATTCAGCTTCTCTGTGGCGGATGATGAATGGCCCTGGCCCCGAGCTTTCGTGCCCACGCAGGAAGTGAGTCACGTCTCGTCGTGTGATGGCGGAGAGCGTGACGGCGCGAAGCGCATGGCTGAGGCTTGGCGATACTGCAATCCAAGTTTGCAGATGATCCAGACGCGCAGTTTGGCCTCGCCTCACGTGCGGATGGATCCGAATCTTGTACCCACGTAAGCCGTGAGGGGCCGTCCGGGTCTCGATGGTGACGAATGCGCCGAAGCGAAGCGCTTGGCCGGTGGCATGGAGAGACGGCGAGCCTTGCTGTCCGAGGTAGCAGGGCGCCGGTTGGCCTCGCCTCAGGTGCTGATGGATCCGAAGCCTCATGCACTCGCAGGTGGTGAGGTCCCGCCGAGCTGCGTGATGGTTGCGAGCGCGTTTGAAAGAGACGCTTGGTCGGGTGCTCGGTGGCGGGGCGGACCATGCGGGTTGCTGCTCTTGGCCGCAGTTCGATTGGGCTCTGCGAGCGAAGGCGGCGAGCCTCGTGTTCACGCTCGCTGCGGGAGCCTGTGTGGCTGGCGTGTCGGCACGGAGTGCTCAACAGGATGTGCGGCGATACTCGGGGCCGAGCTGCCTCGACGTTCGCCTATGGCGTGCAGTGGAGTCCCATCGTGGATGGCCGGCGACAGTGAGTGAGAGCCGAGCTGACCCGATGCAGCTGTCTGCGCGGATTGGGTACGCGCACGGACGCTCGATCCGAGACGTCGCGCTCACGTCGTTCATCGCTCACGTCGTTCGTATTGAGCTGACTGAATGAGCGATGGTGACGCGCGCGATGGACCGAAACACTTGGCTGTAGTCATCGCGTCATCGCGAACCGCGCTGACCGATGCTGCCGAGTGGTCTGTCGCGAATGAAGGAGACGGGCCCTCGTTCCCTTGCCGGCCATGACTTCATGTCTGCGCTCGAGCTCGTGCCGAGGATTGAACCCATGTGCTCGGCCGGATGGACGCATGGCGGCGCTGCGCTCAAGGGGGCCGATGCTGTGGATTGCTCTGGTCGGTCTCACCGCGGCTGACAATGGGCCGAGTCAGGAGCCCACTGAGCCTGTGAACCCTTTGGGCTTCGTGGCGCGGCGCTGAGCGCGTCGGATCGAAGCGTTCGGTCGGGGCAGGGTGGAGGTCGGAGCCGAGCGGTCTGCGGCTGGTTGCGCTGCACTGGGTGCACTGCCGAGCCCTCGTGCTCGCGCAGTGCGATCCTGTTCGGCTACCCGATGGGCTTGAGTGTGTTGGTCCGAAGCGCTCAGTTGGTTGTTTAGGGGAGGGGGGTCATTTCAAGCGATTCGCGGGGACCTCCCTCGGCTGCTGGCCGCCGGCTGGCCGCAGCACGCTCCGGGGTTCTGCTGCGCTCCTGGCTTTCGGAGACATCGCTGTCGGACGGGATGCATGGCGGAGCCTCGTTTGTTGAATGTAAGGAGGCGGGCGAAGCCGTGAATAGTCGCTGACTCTGCTGGAGGCGGTTCGCTGTGCAACCCGCTTCGCTCGTGCCGTGTTCGAGGGGCTTCTGTGCACTGGAGTCATTGGCGGCTGTTGCGGCGCGACGCATCCGTCCTTGTGGGCGCGCAGGGGTTGATTCCTCGCATCTGGGAAGCGCGGCGCCGCGAACACCGCGCATCGAGCACCAATGTCGCAGGTGGCTGTGGATGCCGTCTGGGCTCACGTGGCTCTCTGCGAGCACGGTGGTTGGTCTCTGCGCGTTCGTTGGAGCGACAGGTCGGTTCAGGACCTCACGAGAGTGTCGCAGGAGGATGGCCTGGATTGAGCCGCGTCGATGACCTGCTTGGGGATGCGGTCTTCGCGAGTCGGGGGCCGGATACTGCGCGGGTGAAGACCGCTGTCAGGTGTTTCGACCATTGATGCAGCGTTGCCGCATGTCATTGAGCGGCTGTGACAGGACATCTGAGGATGGCGTCGTTCTGCCTGATGGGCCCCTTGGCAATTGGCGACTTGTCGTGACGAACACGGTGGTTGGTTGAGCCTGCTGCGGGTGAACGCGCGGTTCTCTGCCGGCTCATTCCAACTGGGGCTTGCGGGCTTGTCGTTTCGCGAGTGAAGCACAGGGCTGATGTTTGTGATGGGATTCGCGCCTCGGGAAAGTCAGGGCGCTCCGTCCGTCGATGGTGCGCAGCACGATCCTCCGCTCTCAGCGGATCCATCTCTTCTTCGTGATGTGCAGGCTCGGGGCGCACCGCGATTGAATGCCTTTCGGTTGTCGAGGACTCACGGGCAGCCGGCGGTGGCGTGCTTCGAGAGCCACCGAGTGGCGGACGGGATGCGTGTTCGAATTGGCAGACAGCCGGTCCTCCGAAGGGTGCCGGTGTGCCCAGGTTTCATCCAGGGACATGTCCACACGCTGCATCACGGAGGTGATGGCGACCGAGGGCCCGCTTCGCTGCCACATGCAGGCGACGGTGCTGTCTGCGCCGAGCGTTGCGGGATGCACCGCGCTGATGGACTCACTGACTCCTGGACGGAACGAGGGCGCGACGTGATTCCTCTCAGCCCCACGTCCCCACGGCGTTACCAACGCGGAAGTGGATGTGCACAGACTTTGAAAGGCACCCTCATCGCGACTCGGGTATGCCCGGTGCAAATTCCCAAGGCATGACTCGGAAGGACATCCTCCTGGCGGTGAAGCATTTCCTCGATGTGGTCGACGCGCGGATTGCTGTCGCGGACCGCGAGCGAGCACTGCGCGCGGCCTTGGACCCATTGGCGCTGGCCTCGCACTTCGCCGAGGCCCCGTTCGACGACGCGGAGTCTCCGGATGCGCCCGAGCTCGACTACCAAGTCCTGCGCGCCTCCATCGAGCCGCTCTTCCCGGGTCTCGGCCTCTACATCGAGGCCTTGAACATCGCGGACTCCGTGGGCGAGTCCGCGCTCAGCCTGGGCGATGCGCTCGATGACCTCACCGACATCACGCGAGACCTGCGCGACGTCCTCTTCTACTGGGAGCACACGAGCGAAGAGAACGCGCTCTGGCACCTCCGCTTCGGCTTCGAGTCCCATTGGGGACAGCACCTGCGCAGCTTGCAGCTCTACCTCCACGCGCGAACGACCGGCCGCTGAACCAGCCCCTCTGGCCAGGGGCCATGCTGCGCCGCGCCTCCCGCGAAGGTGCCGCGTCGCTCGGCTGCTCGGTGCTGAGGGGGCTCAAGCGTCGGGCCCGCGCATCGCGCCCAGGTCTCGGGATGAACCGAGGGGCGCGCGAGGCCCGCCAGCTGATCGGCCGCGGCAATTCGGGCGAGGTTCTTGACCCCGCATGCGCCCGGAAAACAAGGGAGCGGCCGGGCGACTCCGACAAGAGCGGTCGCGAATTTGATCGGATCACAAACCCCGTGCTAGCTGCCGGGGCAGCGTTAATGAGTGCGCCTCCGGCACGAATGGATGCGGAACCCCGAGCTTCGGGGTGAGAGAGGATGGAGCACGTGGGTCGAATCATCTGCATCTCCAACCAGAAGGGCGGCGTGGGTAAGACCACCACCGCCATCAACCTCGCCGCGAGCCTGGCCTCCGCCGAGCGCCGCACGCTCCTGGTGGACATGGACCCGCAGGGGAACGCGGGCAGCGGACTCGGCCTCAAGCGCGACGTGCTCCACGGCACCGTCTATGAGGCGCTCCTCAACGGCCGCCCCGCCGAGGAGCTGCTCCACGCCACCGAGCTGCGCTACCTCCAGGTCATCCCCGCGACGCCCGACCTCACTGGCGCCGAGGTCGAGCTGGTGAACCAGGAGGGCCGCGAGTTCCGCCTCCGCGAGGCGCTGCGTCCCCTCAAGGCCGCGTACGACTACATCATCATCGACTGCCCGCCATCGCTCGGCCTGCTCACCCTGAACGCGCTCATCGCGGCGGACTCGGTGCTGATTCCCCTCCAGTGCGAGTACTACGCCCTCGAGGGCCTCTCGCAGCTGACGCACACCATCGACCTGGTGAAGCAGGGCCTCAACCCCGAGCTGAAGATGGAGGGCATCCTGCTCACCATGTTCGACTCGCGCGCGAACATCGCGCACCAGGTCGTCGAGGAAGTGCGGGGCTACTTCAAGGAGCAGGTGTTCGAGGTCCTCGTGCCGCGCAACGTGCGCCTGTCCGAGTGCCCCTCCTTCGGCAAGCCCATCATCCTGTACGACATCAAGTCGAAGGGCTGCGAGAGCTACCTGGCGCTCGGCCGGGAAATCATGCGCCGGGAGACGCCGCCCGCCGCGCCCAAGCGGCGCGTGGCCTGAGTGCGTCCCTCGTCGCGAATGAGGGGATGGCGCCACGGGTTGGCCGCGCGTCCCCTCTCCCTTGAATCGCCGCGAGGCGCTGGAGCGAAGACGACGTGGTGAATTCAGACAAGCACAAGCGCGCGCTCGGGCGAGGCCTCTCCGCGCTCATTCCGCAGGCCGCTCCGGCCCCCGCGCCCGCCGCCGAGCCCCCTCCGCGCGCCGGCGTCCTCAAGCTGCCCATCGAGTCCATCCACCGCGACACCGAGCAGCCCCGCCGCTACTTCGACCCGGCCAAGCTCACCGAGCTGACCGAGTCCATCAAGGCGCAGGGCCTCTTGCAGCCCATCCTCGTGCGCAAGTCCGGGGACGGCTACAAGCTCATCGCGGGCGAGCGGCGGTGGCGCGCCTCGCAGGCCGCCGGGCTCAAGGAGATTCCGGCCATCGTCCGGGAGGTCACTGAGGTCCAGGCCTTCGAGCTGGCCCTGGTGGAGAACCTCCAGCGCGCGGACCTCAACCCGATTGAAGAGGCGGACGGCTACAAGCGCCTCATCGACGAGTTCAAGCTCACGCAGGAGCAGGTGGCGCAGCGGGTGGGCAAGGAGCGCTCCACCGTGGCCAACGCGCTGCGGTTGCTCGCCCTGCCCGATGACGTGAAGGACATGGTGGCCGACGGGGCCCTCTCCATGGGCCATGCGCGCGCGCTGCTCGGCGTGCCTCGGCTGCCGGAGCTGCAGAACCTGGCGCGCCAGGTGACGGAGAAGAAGCTCTCCGTGCGCGACACGGAGAAGCTGGTCCAGCAGAACCGCTCCACGAAGAAGGACGCGGGGAAGCCGGCGCCCAAGCAGAGTCCCCAGGTGCGCTCGCTGGTGGAGGAACTCCAGCGCAGATTGGGGACGAAGGTGCGCTTGTCGGAGAAAAGCCCAGGAAAAGGCACCCTCGAAGTGGACTTCTTCTCCTACGATGACCTGGACCGTCTGTTGAAGATTCTCAGGAAGGAGTAGCGCGTGGCGCTCCTTGGCGGGAAAAAAGACGAAGCACCCAGCAAGCCTCTGTTCAAGCGGGAGGAGGAATTCGTGTCGACGCGTCCTGGTGAGGTTCACACGCTCCTGGGCAAGGGGAGCGAGTTCGAGGGGAAGCTCACCTTCGAAGGGCAGGTCCGGATTGATGGGAAGTTCCAAGGGCAGATCGTCACCAAGGACGTGCTCGTCATTGGGGATGGCGCCCGGGTGAACGCGGAGATTCAGGCCGGCACGGTCATCATCAACGGCACGGTCGAGGGGAACGTGAAGGCCACGACCCTCATCGAGCTCAAGCAGCCCGGCCGCATCAAGGGCAACCTGGAGACGCCCGCGCTGTCCATGGACCGCGGCGTCATCTTCGAGGGCTCGCTGAAGATGGAGAACATCGGCAAGTCGATGCCCCCGCCCGTGGGTGGGGAAGGCTCGAAGAAGTAGTGCGCGGCCTCCGGCAAGGTGTGTCGCTGGCCTCGGGGCTGGCGCTCGCCCTGCTGGTGGGCTGTCCGGAGTCCAAGCGCGAGGCGGAGCCGTCCGCCGCCTCCCCGGAGGCGTCGCCCCGCTCCGCGGGACTCCGTTCCGGCGTGAAGGTGCCGCTGCCGTCTGGGTGGTCCGCGCAGGTGGCGGCGGATGGCAGCTTCCAGGCAGGCCCCCCGGGACACTCCAGCCTCCGGGTGGACCTGCGCCCGGGGCAGGGCGAGCAGCTCCCCTCCGCGCGCGCGCTCACCCAGGCGATGCGGCCCCCCCTCAAGGACTTCGTCGTCACCTCCGAGCAGGAGGAGGGCACGGAGGACTTCACGCTGGTGCGTGGGGCGCTCGCGCCGAAGCTCGGGGATGGGGGCGTGGGCTCGCCGGCGCCGGTCTTCTTCGCGGCGCGCCGCGTGGGGCAGGACCTGTTCCTGTGCGCGAGCCTCCCGGGGGCGTCCGCCGAAGAGGTCCGCCTGGGCGCGGACGCGTGCCGAGACATCCAGGTGCAGGCCGCGCCGCGCTGAGCCTCCGCGAGCGGGCCGCTGCGTCGGGTAGCGGGCAGGCGGCGCGCTGTCGCGTGAACTTCCTGCGCGGGTCGCGTGTCCCAGTTACGTGAACCACGTGCTTCCCGCTCGCCAGGTCAACGACAGGACGATGGCCTCCGACGCGGGAACGTCCAGTCGCGACGCGGGGTGCAATTCCGTGCACGGCATGTCTTCATCTGTTCGCGGGGACTTCCCGAACTCGTCACGACTTCTTAACCTTCACATTCTGGCCTGCGAGCGCGCCCCCCGGGGCTCGCGCCAGGTCGTCACGCAGTGCCCGCTTGAAGGAGTTCGCGCATGACGCTCGCCGAGATGCTTCCCCTCCCGCTCGCAGCCGTGGACCTGGGTTCGGTGGGAGAGCGCGTGGTCGCGGTGGGGGGCCTGGTCATCACGGCGCTGGCGGGACTGTGGCTGGCGTGGGCGCGCCCCGCCGTGCAGCCCGTGCCGGTGCCGGTCCGCGCCAACTCGCGGCGCACTCCGCCCCGCCGTCGGTAGTCACGGGGACGCTCGGCCCCCCAACGCCGGGTGTCCCTGAAAAAGACAACGGGCGCGGTCGGTCAGGAGGGTTGCCCCCGGCCGCGCGCCCGATGAATCCCCCCGGCGTGGTGTACGTGCGCCAGCCTCCGTCGAAGCGGGTGCGGTGGAGCCGAGAAGGCCCAGGGATGCGTGCCAGGGGGTGAACGTCCGCCCCTCGCCCGGTTCCCTCTCCCTCGAAGGGAGTTGCGCCACCACGTGGAGTCGCCTCGATGAGGAGGTCAGCAGGGTCCCCAGCCCTGTTGGACCCCATGCCGGGTACACCGAATCCGGCATTTCCCGAATGATGGCGTGAAACCCTCCGAGTTTCCCCCTCGCCGTGCGCGAGGGGACCGGATGACCGAGGGTCTGTCACTACCCGGGAACGACGCGGGGTTCAGCGTCGCAGCGCGAGGGACAAGGCGAAGTCCCCGGCGCTGTCGGTCCACCAGGCGGCGAGGTCCAGGCCGGCCGCGGACAGCTCCGCTTCCACCTGGGCGCGGCGGAACTTGCAGCTCACCTCGGTGCGGAGGACCTCGCCCTCGGCGAAGTCCACGCGCCGCTTGAGCCCGCCGAGCCACACGGTCTGCGCGCGGCGGGAGATGAGCTGCATTTCGATCCACGCGTTGGACTCGTCGAAGGGGGCGTGGTGCACGAAGCCCTCCGGCTGGAAGTCCGCGCCCAGCTCGCGGTTGAGGACGCTCAGCACGTTGCGGTTGAAGTTCGCCGTCACGCCGGCCCGGTCGTTGTAGGCGGCGAAGAGGCGGGCGCGGTCCTTGATGAGGTCCGTGCCCAGGAGCAGGCCGTCTCCGGGCTTGAGGCCGGCGGACAGCTCGCGCAGGAAGAGGGCGCGCTGGGCCGGCTTGAAGTTGCCGATGGTGCCGCCCAGGAAGGCCACCAGCCGGCGCCCGCCGCTGGGGAGCTGGCAGAGGTGGTGGTCGAAGTCGCCCACCACCGCGTGGACGCCGATGCCCGGGTACTCGCGCGCGAGGTCCGCGGCGGCGCGGCGCAGGAAGGCCTCGCTCACGTCGAAGGGCACGAAGCGCGAGAGCTGTCCGGCCTCCAACATCGCGTCCAGCAGCAGGCGCGTCTTCTCGCTGGTGCCGCTGCCCAGCTCCATCAGCGTGTCCGCGCCGCTCAGCCGCGCGATGTCACCCGCGTGGGCCAGGAGAATCTCCCGCTCGCGCCGCGTGGGGTAGTACTCGGGCAGGCGGGTGATGTCGTCGAAGAGCTGGCTGCCGCGCTCGTCGTAGAGCCACTTGGGGCTCAGCTCCTTGGGCATGCCGCACAGCCCCTGGAGCGCCTCGGCCCGCAGGGCGCGCCGCGCGTCCCCGGGCTGCACGAAGACGTCCACCCTCACCCCGGGCACCTGCCGCCGTCCCGGAACCCCTGCCCCCGTCTGCGCCGTCCTCACCCGCATGGCTCACCTCGCGTCGCGTGCACAGCGGAAGCCGGCGAAAATCTGCCGGCGAATGGGGAAGTCCCAGTTGCGGAAGCTGCTCCGCACCGCCACGGGCGCGCTGGCCCAGGCCCCTCCCCGAAGCACCTTCGAGTCCGGTCCGAAGAACACCTCCGAGTACTCGCGGTACGGAAAGGCGCGGAAGCCCGCGTAGGGGCGGAAGTCGCTCGCGGTCCATTCCCACACGTCGCCCAGGAGCCCCCAGACGCCGTCAGGGCTGACGCCCGCGGGATGGCTGCCCACGGGGGACGGGCCCCACGTGTCGCCGCCCAGCGTGGCGTGCGCGGCCGTGGGCGGGGTGTCTCCCCAGGGATACGGGCGGGGCACGCCGTCGCCGCCGCGCGCGGCCCTCTCCCACTCGGTCTCCGTGGGCAGCCGCTTGCCGGCCCAGCGCGCGTACGCGTCCGCCTCGTACCAGCACACGTGCTGCACGGGCTCGTCCAGGGGCAGCGGCTCCACCGCGCCGAAGCGACGGCGCTGCCAGGTGCCCGAGCCCCGCGGAATCCAGAACAGCGGATGGCGGATGCCCTCGGCGCGGATGAACGCGAGGCCCGCGGGGTGCCACCAGCGCGCATCGTCGTAGCCGCCGTCCGCCATGAACCCGAGGAAGTCCCCCGTCGTCACGGGGTGCGCGTCCATCAAGAAGGCGGGCGCCCACGCGTCATGCGCGGGTCGTTCGTTGTCGTAGGCCCAGGGCAGGTCACTGCCCAGGCGCACCGGGCCCTCGGGGATGAGGACCTCGCGCCGAGCCACCGCGCCCGGCTGGGCCCGCGCCCGCGCTCGGGGGTGATAGGCGAAGCCCGTCATGAGCTGCAGCGTGGCGGCCAGCGTCTCCGCGTGTTGCTGCTCGTGCTGCGCCACCATGCCGAAGACGAAGCCCCCCGCGAGCAGGGGCTCGGGGCCGTGCTCTGGCAGCGCATCCAGGTGCTCACGCACCGCGCCCCGCACGCGCGAGGCGTAGGCGAAGGCGGCCTCGGGGGTGAGCAGCGGCAGCGCCGAGCGCGTGCGCCGGGGATGGCGGAAGGCGTCGTACAGCGCGTCGAAGGCGGCGTCCGTGAAGGCCGGTGCCCCCAGGGCACGCAGGAGCCACTGCTCCTCGTAGTTGGCCACGTGGGCCACGTCCCAGACGAGCGGCGACATCAGCGGCGAGTGCTGCCGCAGCAGCTCTGCCTCCGGCAGCCCCTCGAGCATCCCCAGGACCCTCGCCCGTGCCCCCTCCAGCTCGGCCCACGCCCGCGCCTTCCAGGGCCGCACGTCCTTGCCCTGGCGCCCCCCGCCCTCTGCCGTTAGCAACATGGCTGCTCCAAGCTAGGGAGGCGCGCACCCACCCGGTAAGTCCCTGTCGTACCCAGGCGGGAGACGCGCGTGCGGAAATGTACGTTTCAACCGCCACAGAACACAGCAAGCCACGGAATATCCGCGAAAATCGCAGAAATCGTCGTTGTTGTTGATATTCAAACCACTTGATGGGGAAGGCTCAGCCGCGGGGGCGGCGCCAGCGGTGCCACCACAGGCGCAGGTCCACCTGTCCGGGCAGGGTCCAGCGGTGCCGCATGGCCAGGAGGCGCAGGAAGGCGGCCACGCCCACGGCGGCGAACTCGCCAACGATGGGCCGCATCTTCAGCCCCAGCACGAGCGCGACGTAGAGGAACGCGGCGATGAGCGCGGGCGTGGCGTACAGCTCGCCGGGGCTGACCAGGCTGGGGCGCTCGCCGTTGAGGACGTCGCGCAGCACGCCGCCACCCACGGCGGTCATCAGGCCCAGGAAGATGGAGCCCGGCACGGAGAGCTGGAGCGCGAGCGCCTTCTCCAACCCGAGCACCAGCCACACGCCCAACAACATGGCGTCCACGTAGTCGAGCACGCGGTTGAGGCGGCTGAACCACGGGCCAAAGAGCATGGACAGCACGGCGCACGCGACCACCGCGGCCAGGTAGCGCGGCACGCGCAACGCCATGGGGGGGCCATGCGAGAGCAGCACGTCGCGCAGCATGCCGCCGCCCACGGCGGTGACGACGGAGAGGATGATGACCCCCATCGCGTCCGCGCCCTTGCGCATGCCGTGCAGCGCGCCGGAGAGCGCGCCCAGCGCCACCGCGCCCAGCTCCACGTAGACCGGCAGAATCATCATGGCCGCCGTCCAAGGTAGGCCCGGGTCTTCACGGACCGTGGAGGGACCTGCGCGCATCGTGTGGTGTAAACCGGAAGTCCCTGCTTTCTGTCCACTAGTGGCCGCCTGCCCGAGTGCCCTGGGTATTGGTGTGGGGCCCCAAGCCTCTATGCTTGCGCGCCATGGTCACTGCTTCGCGCGGGTCCGTGCTCGTCGTGGAAGACGATGACGACATCCGCGCCGCCGTCGCGGAAATCCTCGAAGGTGAAGGCTACGACGTCGCCATCGCGGCCAATGGGCGCGAGGCGCTGGACGAGCTCGCGACGATGCGCGCGCCTGGCCTCATCCTGTTGGACTTGATGATGCCGGTGATGAACGGCCACGAGTTCCTCACGCATCTGCGCGCGCAGGCTCGGTTCCGCGACGTGCCGGTGTTGGTGCTGACGGCGGTCTCCACGGAAGCGCCCAAGGGCACGCGCGGCGTGCTGCGCAAGCCCTTCGTGGTGGAGGAGCTGCTGGATGCCGTGCAGCAGCTGTGCGCGGTCGCGGCCTGAGCGAGAGGGCCGCTAGATGTCCGAGACGCCCAGCAGCGTGAGCGTGCGTTCGCGCTCGTCCCGGGCGTAGCGCAGCTCCAGTCCATGCGCCGCCAGGACGTGGCGCATGGGACCGTCCTCCAGGTCCTCGAGGGGAGGGCCCTCTTCCGCGAGGTGGTGGAGCGCGCGCTGGAGGGCCTCGAAGGTCTCCGAGGACATGCGGCCCACCTCGCGCCACGCGGGCGGGGTGTAATGGATTCGGTAGGGAGTGGCTGTTCTGACACGGACTTGGGACATCGGTCTCTCTTCCTTGTCCGGCCATCCTGCGAACCGCGTGCCTCGGTCGAGGTCGCTCGACAGTTCTCGGGAACCCGCGGCATCCGCGAAAGGGAGCGGCCAAGGGGCGCGAGAAGGAGTTACAGGCCCGGGGCTGAAGAAATGACGGCGGGGTGGAGAGGGGGCGCGGAGGTGGGGTCCTGGTCCTCGTGGCGGAGGGGAGCGTCCCCTCCCCGACGCGGGGTGGAGCGCGAGTTGCGCCGGCGCGGGACCGTGTTGATGGTGGAGAGGGAGCGATGGGCCGCGGAGCGTGTCCTCACGAGGGCGCGGGCAGGTGATGCGCGGTTCATGTTCCCAGGAGCGACGGCCCTCGCTCCGCCCGGTTGGAGTGAGCCCGTGGGCTCGCGCGCGGGTGACACACCTCGAAGGGCCGACGCCCGAGTTTCCGTGAGGCACGCCCGCGCGTTGGGGCACGGGTGCGCGCTCGATGCGTTACCCGAGGCGGGGAGCGCGCCGGATGTGGCGCTTCGGGAGAGGTGTGTTCGGGCGGGGAGCGCGGGGTGTGAGGCGCGTCGTGGGGACGAAGGCGCGCGGTGGAGTGGGAGCGCGTCGTGGGGACGAAGGCGCGCGGTGGAGTGGAGGCGCGATGCACGCGAGCCGCATCGCCGCGCGGTGGGCGAAGGCTGCGGGTGCGGCGTCATCGCGCGATGGGCGCGGAACACATGGGCGTCAGGGCGTGCCCTGCGTCATCGCGTGAGCGTCATCGCCGCGCGGTGGGCGAAGGCTGCGGGTGCGTCGTCATCGTCAGGCGGTGAGTTGATGAGCATGGCTCATCACGCTCGACCTCGATGCGCGGAGCCGCGCAATCCAATGCTGTGCGGTGAGCGATGCGCGGTGGGTTCTCGGTACGGCAACTCCATTCATTGCGCACCTCGTGAGGATTCCAGTTCGCGGCACAGATTGGGCGTGACGAGGTGTCGCGGTGCGGCTGCTTGCCCTCGAGGCAGAGCGCTTCGCTCAGCGCCAGGGATGGGAGGCCTCCGCGAGCCGAGGGCGCGCAGCCTGGGCGAATCGTCACGTTGAGAGGCGCATCGTGACGCGACGCCCTGCGCGGCACCTCCTCGGACGTCGCGTCATCCCGTGAAATGCAAGGGAGGCGCATGCGCGACGACGTGATTCGCGCGCGGATCCGTTACTTCGCGAGATGTGCTCTGCTTGAACGCCAGGGGGGCCCGAAGTACCGCCGCTGCGCGCGCGTTGGTTGTCATTGCGCGGCAAAGTTCGACATGGGGCGGACTCGTGACGAGGACGGTGCCTGCGCGGACCTGCTCGTTTCGTTGAACCCTCGCGCTTCTGTTGCCACGAATCGTGCGGGGCACGTGGTGGCTCTCGGAGGTCTGTCTTTCGCGCGCCCTCGCTGTCGCCACGCAGAACGCAGGCGCTGCGCCGCGGACTCCCTGCGTCATGATTCGCCGTCCATCCTCGCGAGGACGCGTATTGATGGAGGAGACCGCGCAGCGCAGCTCCCAGCGTCATGATTCGCGTCCATCATCGCGAGGGCGCATTCCGGGCCGCGCTGACGAAGGCCTCGCGCTACGACCCGGGCCCTCTGCCGGTGCGGTCACCGCGTCGGGCGACGCCGCGCGCGCCGAGGCGGTGTCCGCGGTGGAGAGCGGATCCGAGTCCACCGCCCTCACGGGGGAGGACACCGAGAAGGGGCTCGCTCGCGTGGCCGGGCGACGACGGTGCGGCCTTTCATCCAGGCGGGCTGACCGGCTGGGCGGCGCATGTGCACCGTAGGACGAGAGCGGACCTCGGGAGGGGACCGCGAGGAGGCGTGCATGTCGTCTCGGGAGGACACCCCCTGGTCGGCCGTGAATGGCTTGCTCTTCGGCGTGGCCGCGGGCGCCGTGTTCGCGCTCGCGGAGATGGCGCTGGCCACCGCGGCGGGCGAGGGGCCGAGCCGCCCCGTGCGCATGGCCGCCGCCGTGTTGCTCGGCCCGCGCGCGTTCACGCCTCACGTGTCCATGGGACTGGCCGCCGTGGTGGGGCTCGGCATGCACCTGCTGCTGTCCGCGGCGTGGGGAGTCTTGTACTCGCTCGTGGACTCGCGGCTGCCTCCGGATGGGCGCGGCCGATGGGAGTTCCAGGCGGCGGTGGGCATGCTGTTCGGCATGTTCGTGTGGATGGTGGACTTCCAGTTCGTCGCGCGCGGCTACTTCCCGTGGTTCCTGGACGTGCCGCAGTTCACGCAGGTCGTCATGCACGCGGTCTTCTGGGGCCTGCCGTTGGCGCTCCTGTTCACTGCGGCGGAACGCCGTCGCACCGTCATGGCGGATGAACCCATCCCGTAGGGTCCGCGTCACCGGAAAAACGCTGAAGGTATGGTGACAGGACCCGACCCTCAGGGTTATCACTGGGTCCGGGACCGAATGGGGAGGCCCCCTCTTCTTCGTGGATCGACACACGCATGGACAATGAACTCGCGGGCATTCTGGGCGCTGCGGCGCGAGGCGCTCGGGTGCGGCTGGGCCTGACGCAGGCGGATGTGGCGGAGCGCATCGGCATGGCCTCCGAGGTGTACGGCCGGCTCGAGCGAGGGCACATGCTGCCGAGCGTCCAGAACCTGCGGCGACTGTGCACCGTGCTCAACGTCCCGCCGCATGACCTGTTGGGTCTGGGCAGCGAGTTCTCCGGCCCCATCGCGGTGCGAGAGACCAAGCCCAAGCCCCGCCCCGAGGAGGAGCCCCCAGAGATGCGCCGGCTCTTGCGCAACCTCCGGAAGCTGTCCCCCGTGCAGCTCAAGCTGATGAACCTGGTGGCCTCCGCGATGCACCAGAAGAAGAAGCCGTAGCGCGGTCCCGGTGGCGCGCGGTCACTGCGAGCCGCCACCCGTGCGCTGCCACAGCTCGCGCAAGAGGATGATGCCGAAGCGCGAGTCATTGAGGATGTAGCGGCGCCACAGGCGCTTGGGCTCGTGGGTCAGGCGGTAGAGCCACTCGAAGCCCGCCCGCGCAATCCACTGCGGCGCGCGCTTGGCCGTCCCCGCGATGAAGTCGAAGCCCGCGCCCACGCCAATGGCCACCGTGGGCCCCAGCAGGTGCGCCACCTGGGAGATCCACACCTCCTGCTTCGGGCTGCCCAGCGCGACCAAGAGCAGGTGCGGATCCTTCTCGCGGATCCGCGCGACGATGGGGTCGTTCTGCGCGTCGCTCGCGTCGGTGCGGACCATGGGCGAGTCCCAGCCCACCACCTCCACGCCGTACCGCGCCTCCATGAGTCGGGCGACCTTCTCCGCCACGCCCGGGCCCGCGCCCAGCAGGTACACGCGCCACTTGCGCCGCGCGCCCTCCTCCATGAGCGGGAGGATGAGGTCCGAGCCGGCGATGCGCTCGGGCAGCGCCACGTCCAGCATGCGCGAGGCCCAGACGATGGGCATGCCATCCACCACGGAGATGGACGCGCGCGCGTAGGCGTCGCGGAACACGGCGTTGCTCTCCGCGAGCACCACGTGGTCCACGTTGGCGGTGAAGACGTAGCCCCCCTGGCGCGAGTCCACCAGCGCGCTGATGTCTTGGATGGCCTCCGGGAAGGAGAGCTGGTCGATGGCGAGCTGACCGATGCGCAGGCGCGGGCGGCGAGCCGGCGCGGCGTCGGGAGTGGGCGGGTGGGTGTGGGCGGTCGTCACAAGGTCCTTACTTCACCGTGAGGTCGAGCACGGTGATGGAGTAGGGGGGCAGGCGCTGGGCCAGCGAGTGTTCCGCGTGGGGGCCCGCGGGCTGCTCGGAGAAGCCCGTGGGCGCGCCGGAGAAGCCGAGCACGCGCACGGTGTCGAGCGCGCCGCAGCCCTTCAGCTCCAACTGGGCCTGCGCGGCCTGCTCGGGGTCGAAGTTGAGCACCACCGCCACCAGCTTCTTGCCGGAGGCGTCGCGCGAGGCGAACACGCTGGTGCCCTCGCTGGCGGCGGCGGGCACGTAGGTGTCCTGGAAGCGACCGCCGTGGCCGTCGAAGTCGCGGTACGCGCGGAACGCCCAGAACGTGGGGCTGTTCTCCAGCGGGTACTGCCAGAAGAAGGCGGAGGTGATGCCCTGCTCCGCGAAGCGGCCCAGGGCCTCGGCCTGCGCCAGCCCGCCGCTCATGTGCTTCATCGCGCCGAAGTTGTACTCGCCAATGGAGATGCCTCGGCCAGGGTAGTTCTCGGCGATCCACTGCTTGAGCCGCGGGATGAGCTGGATGGGCTCGCCAATCCAGGACTCGTCCTTGTACGTGGGGTCCCACAGCGCGCGGGTGGAGCGGATGCGGCGCGCGTTGGTGGCCGCGTCCGTGTCCCCCGCGATGCCCAGGCCCACGTTGCTCTGCGGGTAGAAGTGCACGTCCAACACGTCCAGCACGCGCACGCCCGTCTTCTTCTCGTGCTCGCGAAGCTGCTGGAGGTACCAAGGGAGGAACGGCACGTCGCCGTGCGCGCGGCGATCCGAGTGCGTCAGCTTGCCGGGCGCGAAGTCCGCGGCGGACCAGAAGTAGTTCGTCCAACCCCACTCGGCGGGGCCGGCGATGACCGCCTCCGGGTCCGCCTTGCGCACCCCCGAGCCATACGCGACGGTGCGCTGGAGCAGCTCGTCGTAGGTGGTGGGCTCGGGGTGCACGTCCCGGTGGGTCGAGTTCCAGAGGTTGGGCTCGTTGTCCAGGATGTACATGTTCACGCCGCGGTCGCCGCGCTTCGTGTCCGCGTCGCGCAGGGTGCGCACCCACTCGGCGATGAACTCGGGCGGCGCGGCCACGCTGGTGCGCGAGGGCGGGCCCGGCTTGAGCGGCGTGCCGTCTCGGCTGTTGCCGTTGCCGCCCGCGGGCTCGGTGGCGTCCAGGTTCTGCTGGGGCGCGTAGTCCCCCACGGGGAAGCCCACGGACTTCGTGTCCTTGGCCACCCAGCCGAGCATGGGCAGCGTGAGCGCGGACTGCACGCCGTGCTGCCGGTTGGAGGCGAGGAAGTCGTCCGCGCTGAAGCCCAGCTCCACGTTGCGGAAGAACCAGTCGTTGGCCGTGTTCCACGCGCGGCCCAGCTTCCAGTTGTAGCGGGAGGTGGGGTTGCCGCCCCAGCGCCGGATGGTGGCGCCCAGCTTCCACTGGTGCGTGTCCAGCGTCTCTCGGTTGCCGTCCAGCGCGATGCCGTAGATGAGCGGGCTGATGCGGTGGCCGGGCGCGGCGCAGTCGATGCTCAGCGTGGCCTCGCGCGAGGGGCCGGTGCCCGCCATGCCTCCGCCCGCGGCGCGCGCGGCGGCGGCTTCCGGCGACAGCGGGATGAGCGTCACCTTGTCGAAGAGGACCTGGTCGCGTCCCACGTCCTTGCCCGCGCGCAGCACCATGCGGTCGAACGGCGCGTTGCGCGGGTTGAGCGCCTCCATGGGGATGACGACGTCGGACCACTCGCCGTCCTTGCGCACGACGTAGCGCGCGGTGACGGGGACGTGGGGGAAGACGATGGCCCCGGGCGCGTCGAGGTGGACCTCCAGGAAGTCGCCGAACGACTCGGGCGAGTGCATGCGGAAGGACAGCGCGTCGAAGGCGCCTTCCAGCTTGGGCCGGTAGAGAATCCAGCCGCCGCGATTGAACAGGCGCAGGCGCGCGGGCGCGGCGCGAGGCAGCTCCCGGGGCGCCCAGCCAATGTCCTTCCAGTCCGCGGACAGGCCGCCGTCGTACACGGTGACAGGCGCCGTGAGGACGGGCTTCGCGGGCGCGGGAGCCTTCGCCGCGGGCTCGGCTTCGAGTCCTCGCGCGGCCACGGCGCCGCCCGCCAACAGGGCTCCCGTGAGGGCTCCGATGAGGACCGCGCCCGCCTTCCACCTCGCACGCTTCACGTCGTTCTCCATGGCGCGCTCCGCCCCCAGGCGCCCGGGGTCCCAGGACGCCTCACAGCCCGATGTCGTCCGAGTCCTTGCGCGGGAAGATGCGCGCCGGGATGCCCACGGCCACGCTGTCCGGCGGGACGTCCTGCAACACCACCGCGTTGGCACCGATGCGCGAGCGCGCGCCCACGCGCACCGGCCCGAGGATGCGCGCCCCGGCGCCAATCCAGACATCGTCCTCGATGATGGGGTAGCCGTTGTCCTTGGCGGTGCCCACCGTGTTGTTGCCGTAGAAGCGCACGCGGTCGCCGATGCGCGAGTCTCCGCCGATGACGATGCCCAGGCTGTGCACGAAGTAGACGCCGCGGCCCAGCGTCACCTCCTTGCCAATCTCGATGCCCATCACCGCCGTCTGCGCCACGCGCAGCACGTGGTTGACGAGCGGGATGTGCCAGGAGAGGGCGGCCTCGCGGGCGCGGTTGAGCGCGGTGATGCGGTACGAGTCACTGGTGAGGACGACCTTGGCCAGGGACTTCGCGTCCGGCGCGCCGGTGGCGGCTCGGGCCAGCTCCACCGCGTCCGTGACGAGCGTTCCAAACAGGCGCTTCATGGTTCATCCTCCCCGGCCCGGATGTAACGGTAGAGGCCGCGAGCGATTCCCGACCACCCCCCGGCCTGGGCGCGCGCGCCGCGCAGGTACTCCATGCCGTAGGCCACGGAGGTGCCCGCGAAGGCCGCCTTGCTCAGGCCCAGCTTGTCCGCCGCCTTGGCCGCGCTCATCACCGCGTGGGTGAGCTTTCGCGTGGCCTCGGGCGCCACCACGGCCGAGGCGAGCAGCGGGCGCGCCAGCGGGTTGGTCTCGAACAGCAGGCGCCACGGGTTCACCTGGGCGACGTCCGGGTGCTTCTGGGACACGTGCGTGTCGAACATGCCGTAGCGGTTCGCGCGGCGCATCCACTTCTCGAAGCTGACGTGGTCACTTCCGTGCAACACATACGCGTCGCTGGCGAAGCGGAAGGTGCAGCCCGCCTTCTCCAGGCGCACGCCCAGCTCCACGTCCTCGGACTGGCCCAGGCTCTTGTCGAAGCCGCCCACGCCCACGTAGTCCGCGCGGCGGAAGGACACGTTGCCCGTGTACAGGTGGTTGCCGCGCGCGCGCGCGCCGGGCACGGACAGCTCCTCGGCCATGCGGTGGTTGAGATAGGCGTACCAGCGCTCGAAGAGAGGCATGTCGCCCACGCCCGGGTCGGGGCGGATCCTCCCGAGCACCACGTAGCGCGAGCCGGGCGGGTGCTGCTCCAGGTGGCGCTCGAGGAAGTCCGGGGCCACCTGCATGTCGTCGTCGGTGACGAGGACCACGTCGCCCCGCGCGGCGAGCACGCCCCGGTGGCGCGCGGCGGCGGCGCCCGCGTTGGCCTGCACCTCCACGCGCAGCGCGTAGGGGAGCGAGAGGGCCTCCAGCGGCTCGCGCACGGGCGTGGCCGAGCCGTCATCGACGACGACGACCTCGAAGTCACCGGGCGGGAGCGTCTGCTGGGCGAGCTGGCCCAGGAGTCGTTCCATCAACGACAGCCGGTTGTACGTGGCGACGACGACGCTGAGCCGGAAGGTGGCGGGAGACGCGGGCGCGTTGCTCATGGTTTCGGCTTGGGGGCGGGCTCGGCCCGGCGCTTCTTCTTCGCTCGGGGGAAGGTGACGCTGCCGACGAAGCGCTCGCGGCCCACCAGGTCGAGCGTCTTCTGCGCGGAGCCGAAGTCCGACTCGCCCAAGGTGACACACAGCAGGGCGGCGTCCGCGGCCAGGGCCAGCGGGAGGCTGGCGGGATGGGTCATGAGTGAGTCGATGACGACGATGATGCGCTCGCCCTGGGCGATGCGGTGGCGGATCTCGGTGACGAGTCGCGGCGCACCCGCGGGCTCGATGCCGGTGGCATCCACCAGACGCAGCGGCGGTTCAGGGTAGGGCGAGCCGGCCTCCAGGAGCGCGTGCGCGGCGTCCAGCGCGGGGGCGCCGGGGTGCGCGGGGATGACGGTCAGGAATGACCACGGCCGGCGCTCGAGCGCGAACCAAAGTCGCTGAAGCTCCGGAGAGGGGCCGGGGCTCGGCGCGGACGAGTCCGCGGGCTTGGGAGGTGCGCTCGAATCTGCGGCCATGGGACGCGCCAGGGTATAGCGCAAGGCGACCACGCCGCCCAATGACCTGGACGGGTGGACGGTGGGGTTGGTCGGTGTCCGTGTTGGCTCTCGGATTCGCGGGACCTGCGGAAAGTGTCCGAGGCGGCAAAAGCGCGCGTCCGCCGTGTTATGGAAAGTCCGTGCAGAAGATTGGCTACCTGATTCCCGAGTTCCCCGGGCAGACGCACATTTTCTTCTGGCGCGAGCTGCAAGCGCTGCCGGCGAAGGGTGTGTCTCCGGAGCTGGTGTCCACCCGGCCCCCCCCCGCGCGCATCATCAGCCACAGTTGGGCGCGTGAGGCGATGTCTCGCACGGAGTACCTGGCGCCGCCGGGGCCGTGGGGATTGGCGGAGGCGGCCGCGGAGGTGGCGCGCGCGCTGCCCACGGGGTGGGCGCGGTGTCTGGCTTCCATCGCGCGGGCGCGCGGGTTGGACGCGAAGGGGCGGGCGCAGCTGTTGGCGTTCGCGGTGATGGGGGGGCGGCTGGCGTCATTGGCGCGGCGGCGAGGATGGACGCACGTGCACGTGCACAGCTGCGCGAACGCGGCGCACGTGGCGATGTTCGCGCACCTGCTGTCGGGGCTGACGTACAGCATCACGTTGCATGGGCCGTTGGATGACTATGGGCCCAACCAGCACGAGAAGTGGCGGCACGCGAAGTTCGCGTTCGTGATTACGCGCAAGTTGTTGCGCGAGGTGAACGCGGAGCTGGCGGGGAGCCTGCCCTCGCGCATCGAGCTGGCGCCCATGGGCGTGGAGCTGGCGCGCTTCCAGCGGAGCACGCCGTATGTGCCGTGGACGGGCGAGGGGCCGCTGCGCATCTTCACGTGCGGGCGACTGAATCCGTGCAAGGGGCACGCGGACCTCATCGACGCGGTGGGGATGTTGCGCGCGAGGGGCTTGGACGCGCGGCTGGCCATCGCGGGGGAGGACGAGGCGGGCGGGACGACGTACCGCAAGGTGTTGGAGGCGAAGCTGGCGGAGTCGGGGTTGGGCGACGCGGTGACGTTGCTGGGCGCGGTGAGCGAGGACGTGGTGCGCGGGGGAATCGAGAACGCGCACATCTTCTCGCTGGCGAGTCTTCAGGAGCCACTGGGCGTGGCCATCATGGAGGCGATGGCGATGCGCGCGCCGGTGGTGGTGACGGGCGCGGGCGGAGTGCCGGAGTTGGTGGACGACGGGGTGGATGGCGTGTTGGTACCGCCGCAGCAGCCGAAGGTGTTGGCGGCCAAGCTGGAGGCGCTGGCGAGGAACCCCACGGAGGCGGCGCGGCTGGGCGAGGCGGGACGGCGCAAGGTGGAGACGCAGTTCAGCAGCGAGCGCAGCGCGGACATGCTCGCGAAGCTGCTGGAGGTCGCGGCGTAGTCCGTCTGGCCCTTGAACAGGGGCGGGTGTTGCTCATTGCGCGAGTTCTAGCGGGGGGATGCGATGCGCCTCACGTGGCTCGGGTTGCTGGCCCTCTCGGGATGTTCGCTGCTCCCTCGCGGCTATCGCCCTGAGCACGCACCCAAGGCCGAGGCGAATGCATTGCCTTATCCGTTGGGGTTTCCCGAGTCCGGTCAGGTGCATGTCCCCGCGGACATGTCCGCAGGCATCTCCTGGCCCTGGATGACATGCTTCCGCGAGATGTTTCGCCTCCGCGAAACGCGACCCCGGACGAAGTCTGTCTTTATCGGCGTGACTCGTATGACGTGGACGCAGCTCCACTCAACGCGGACGTCATGCTCGTGCGCTTCCGGGTCCGCGCGGGTGCCTGCAACGCCGAAGGCAGGACCGCGACCGAGGTCGCGACCTACGCCGTGGATGTCCGTGGCGGCCGCATCCTCGTCGTCCAGAAGTAGCCGGGGCCACATCGCTCGCGTGTGCGTGGTAGCCTTCCCAGGTCGGCTCACGCGAAGAGGACTTCATGCGTCGTGTGTGGATGGCCCTGGTGATGTCTCTGTCCAGCGTGTGGGGGCTGGGCGGATGCGCCGCGCCCACTCATGGCTTCAAGCTCTATGCGGGCGCTCCCGAGGACGCGCTGGCTTCGCGACCCACCGAGGGCGATTCGCTTCAGGTGACGTATCTGGGGGTCGGTGGCTATGTGCTGCGCCATGGCTCGGATGTCGTCGTGCTCGCGCCTTCGTTCAGCAACCCGGGCATCCCCAGCCTCGTGGTTCATGGACTCTTCGGTGGACTGAAGTGGGAGCCGGATCAGGTCAAAGCCTGCATGACTCGCGCGGAGCAGCTCGCGGGCTCGACCCAGAACGCGAGCCTGCTCCTGGTGGGCCACTCCCACTATGACCACTTGATGGACACCGCCGAGATGCTTCAGTCCGGCCAGTGGTTTCCCAACGCCCGCATCCTGGGCTCCGCGACCACCGGGCACTTGCTCGCGTCGTTCGGGCTCTCGACCCGCTTCGAGGAGGTGACGAAGGCCGCCTCGCGCAACGGCAAGCCGGGCGGATGGATCCCGAATGATGCGGGCACCGTGCGTGTGTACCCCATCGTTTCGGACCACTCGCCGCACTTCATGCACTTGAAGCTCTTGAGTGCCGCTCGCCTCACGGAGGACGCGACGAAGAAGCCATCGAATCCGCGCTCGGATTGGTTGGAGGGCGAGACCTATGCGTATGTCGTGGACTTCCTGAGGGAGAAGGACGGCCCCGTCGCGTTCCGCCTCTACTACGAGGACGCGGCCAGCAGCCCGAGCGTGGGACTCATCCCCGATGACTTGACGCAGGACGGGCATCGCGTGGATGTGTCCATCACCTGCGTGGGCGCGTACGAACAGATTCCCTCGAGCCTCTATCCGCAAGAGGTGCTCGCAGGCACGCATCCGCGCTACGTCATCTTGGGGCACTGGGAGGATTTCTTCGGCAATGACTGTCTCAAGCCGCCGAGCATCGTCCGCATGACGGGGCGCAAGGGATTGTCTCGCTTCATCCGCCGCGTGGGGGAGGTGACGCCCGAGTCTCGGTGCGTGCTGCCCGTGCCCCTCGCTCCGACGATGTTCATCCCAGAGGGCAGCGATGCGCCCGCCCGCTCGGGGCCCGCCTGCTTGCCCGTTCCTCCCGTGGAGGATGTCGTGTGGGGCGCGCCCGTGACGACGTCCGGGACGGGCAACTAAGCTGCTCGGCGAGCGGGCGGAGCGCGGGGGAGGCTCGTGATAGGTTGAGGCCCCCGTTCTTCCAAAAGGAAACATGGCCGCTCCCGCTTCGTCCCTGAAGGCCGTTGTCGCCGCCCTGTCTGGCAATGTCGTCGTCACGCTGGTGAAGTTCATCGCGTTCTTCTTGTCCGGCTCGGGCGCGATGCTGTCGGAGGCGATCCACTCGGCGGCCGACACGGGCAACCAGGTGCTGCTGTTCCTGGGGCTCAAGCGCGCGGCGCGCAAGCGCGACGACGAGTTCCACTACGGCTACGGCGGGGAGCGCTTCATCTTCGGCATCCTGTCCGCCTCGGGCATCTTCTTCGTGGGCTGCGGCGTCACCGTGTACCACGGCCTCCAATCCCTCCTGCACCCGCACGCGGCCGAGGTGGGGCCCATCACCTTCGCGGTGCTCGGTGTGTCCTTCCTCATCGAGGGCGGTGTGCTGGTGCTCGCGGTGATGGGCCTGCGCAAGCAGGCGGCGGACATGCCGTTCCTCCGCTACGTGCGCGAGAAGGCGGACCCCGCCGCCGTGGCCATCTTGTTGGAGGATGGCGCGGCGGTGCTCGGGTTGGTGTTGGCCACGGTGGGCATCGTGCTCGCCTACGTCACGGGCAACCCGGTCTGGGACGCGGCCGCGTCGCTGACGGTGGGCGTGCTGCTGGGTGTCATCGCCATCTACCTGATGGTGGAGAACCGAGGACTCTTGCTGGGGCGCGCGGTGCCGGACGACGTGGAGCAGCGCTTCGTGGACGTGGTGCGCGCGCGGCCGAGCCTCGCGGATCTGCACGACGTGAAGACGCGCCAGATCACGCCAGAGACGTTCCAGTTCAAGGCCGAGCTGCGCTTCAGTGAGTCCTTCGTCGCCGCGAAGCTCGGCGAGGCGCTGCCTGCCTCGGGGCTGCCCGCCGCGGGCGCGTCACGCGAGCAAGCGCTCCAGGGCGCGGCCCGTCACCTCATCCGCGCGCTCAGCGAGGAGATCGACGCCATCGAAGCCGAGGTGCGCCGGGTCATCCCCGAGGCGAAGCACATCGACCTCGAGTTGGAGCACCTGTCCGCCGAAGCCGCCGAAGCCGCTGAGCAGCGCTCCGCCCAGGCGAGCTGAATCCCCGACGTTGCGCGCCCATCGAGAGGACACCTCGGGGGCCCGGTGCGTGAGGCCGGGCCCGTGTCGCTCGATGGGGGGCGCGCCTTGAACGAGGTCGGCGCGCTGGGGCCTCTGCGTGAGGCCGGGCCACTGCGCTGTCGCTCATTCCCCCGCGAGCGTCCACGCAGGCGGGTAGTGCGTGACGAGCCCGCGCGCATCCACGTCCAGCTCGGCCACGAAGCGCCCGCCGTTGCTCTCGTAGCGGTAGCGTGACTCCGCCAGCCGCGTGTAGCGCTGCGGCAGCACGACGAGGGCCAGGTCCGGCATGCGCACCCACGCGGCCACCACGTCTTCTCCCTGACCCACCGCGAGCGACAGCCGCCGGATGGGGAGCGTGTTCGTCGCGGGGGTGAAGCCCAAGTCCACGTCGGTGCAGCCGCGGAACTGGGTGACCTCCTCGTCGCCTCGCCACCAGCACTGCCGCGCGTCCACGCGCAGATGGAGCTGCTGCCGCGCACCGCTCCGCGCCAGCGCGATGCGCACCTCGCGCGTGAGCCAGGCTCGGTCGCACGAGACGGCGTACTCCACGAGGCACGGGGTGCCCTGCTCCCAGAGCACCACCGAGCCCAGGAGGTCCCAGCCGGTGGGGTGCTCATGCAGCTCGCCGTACTCGCTCCCGGGCGTGTCCAGGCGCTTCCACATCCAGGCGTGGAGGCACGGCTTCGCGGAGACGGCGGCTTCAGCGGAGAGGAGCATGCGGGCGCTCGCGGACGGGGGCGTGAAGCCGGGCATCACACCATGGCGGCGCCGCGGACGTGATGTCTTTCCAGTACCGCGCACTGTCATCCGGCACGAGGGCGCGTGGGCCTCGCGCCGCCGCGCGCCCACCTTCCAGCGCAGGGACTCGACTGGGGGAGGGGACGCATGGCCAAGGCGGCGAAGAAGCCCAACATCCTCGTCATCTTTGGTGACGACATCGGACTCTGGAATCTCTCGTGTTACAGCTCGGGGGTGATGGGCTATCGCACGCCGAACATCGACCGCATCGCGGCCGAGGGCATGCGCTTCACCGACTGCTACGGCGAGCAGAGCTGCACCGCCGGCCGCGCGTCCTTCATGACGGGACAGTCGGGCTTCCGCACGGGCCTCACCAAGGTGGGCGTCCCTGGCGCTCCCGTGGGGCTCCAGGCGGAGGACGCCACCATCGCCGAGCTCCTCAAGCCGCAGGGCTACGCGACGGGCCAGTTCGGCAAGAACCACTTCGGGGACATGAACAAGTTCCTGCCCACCGTCCACGGCTTCGATGAGTTCTTCGGCAATCTCTACCACCTCAACGCCGAAGAGGACCCCGAGGACCCCGACTACCCGAACCCGAAGGAGTTTCCGAACTTCCGACAGCGCTTCGGGCCGCGCGGCGTCATCCACTCGTGGGCCACGGACAAGGACGACCCCACCGACGAGCCGCGCTGGGGCCGCGTGGGCAAGCAGCGCATCGAGGACACGGGCCCGCTCACGCGCAAGCGCATGGAGACGTGTGACGACGAGTTCGTCGGCGCCGCGCAGGAGTGGATCAAGAAGCAGCACTCGGCGGGCAAGCCCTGGTTCTGCTGGCTCAACACCACGCACATGCACCTGCGCACGCACACGAAGCCAGAGAGCATCGGGCAAGCGGGGAGGTGGCAGTCCCCGTACCACGACACGATGATCGACCACGACAAGCACGTGGGCCAGATGCTCCAGTTGCTCGACTCGCTGGGCATCACCGAAGACACCATCGTCGTGTACAGCACCGACAACGGGCCGCACATGAACACGTGGCCCGACGGGGCCATGACGCCCTACCGCAGCGAGAAGGACACCAACTGGGAGGGCGCCTTCCGCGTCCCGCTCGTCATCCGCTGGCCGGGCAAGATTCCCGCGGGCAAGGTCTCCAACGACATCATCAGCCACCATGACTGGATGCCCACGTTCCTCGCCGCCGCGGGCGAGCCCGACATCCAGCAGAAGCTCCTCAAGGGCTACAAGGCTGGAGAGAAGACCTTCAAGCTGCACCTGGATGGGTACAACCTGCTGCCGTACCTGACGGGCGAGGCGCCCAAGTCGCCGCGCGACGGGTTCATCTACTTCAGCGACGACGGCGACCTGGTCGCCATGCGCTTCGACAACTGGAAGATGGTCTTCATGGAGCAGCGCTGCCGAGGCACGCTCCAGATTTGGGCGGAGCCCTTCGTGGCGCTGCGCATCCCCAAGCTCTACAACCTGCGCACCGACCCCTTCGAGCGCGCCGACACGACGTCGAACACGTACTGGGATTGGTACATGAGCAAGGCCTACCTCATCATGGCCGCGCAGGGTCTGGTGGGCAGCTTCCTGGAGACGTTCAAGGAGTATCCGCCCCGCCAACGCGCGGCCAGCTTCACCATCGATCAAGCGATGGATCGCATGGAGCAATCGCTGGGCGGCTCGGGCCGCTAGCCGTCGCGCGCGCCGTCAGTCGTTGAAGGCCTCGATGGCGGGTGGAGTGTACTGGCCTTGGAGGGCCGCCTCGGATGGACCGTAGATGCGCAAGAGGACGTAGAACGGTCCATCCGGGACGGGCAGCCAGTTCGCGAGCCGAGAGGGCTCGGGGCTCGCGTGCTGGAGGAACAGCGAGAGCGAGCCATCCGAGGACGTCACCAGGTCTCGCGAGTGGCCTCCCAGCGAGTAGCGCTGGATGGGATTGTCCACCAGCATGTGCGTCTGCGCGTCGTAGGCCGTGAGCGACCAGAAGAAGCGCGCGGGGGGCAGGGCGTTGTTCGGGAAGCGCAGCACGTAGCGCCGCGGGCCTCCGTCGAGCAGGCGGTCCGCGCTGTCTCGGTGAGCGATGGGGTAGATGGCCTCGGCGGGGGAGTTCGCATAGAGGTAGTTCCACGCGACTCTGGCGCGCAGCGCGTAGTCCTCTCCGAAATTGCCCACCTTGGGGTCAGGCATCTCCCAGCCGTGTTGCGTCGCGGGCGGCTGGCGGAGTGTCGCGCGCGCCTCGCGGATGCCCTCGAGCATCGCGGCGCGCACGTCCGGAGACAGGGCCTGTTCATCGAAGTGGGCCCGGCCCGGACGCACGCCGATGCGCGCCAGGCGCCGCAAGAGCGGCAGCTCCCGCTCCGAGAAGCGGTGCCACTGCATCATGAAGTTCACGTACTCGAAGGCCTTGAAGCCCTCGTCCTGCTTGTCTTCGAAGTACGGCGGCCAGTCGATGTCTGGCAGCGCGGGCGCGTCGCCGCCCATGACGGCGTGCAGCGGCTCGGCGCGGAACTGGGGCTGGAGCGCGGTGACCGTGGCCACATCGTCAGGGCGGGTGATGCCGATGCGCAGCAGCGCCAGCACGAAGCGCGAGTCTGTGCGGATGACGCGCGCGTCCCGCAGCTTCGGGGGCACGGCGCCGTCCCACTCCGGCCCGGCGATGAGGAAGCGCCTCGCGTCGTTCCCGGTCGCGCGCGTCCCGATGTACGGCAGGTTGTTCGTCGTGAGGTCGACCAGCTGGATGCAGAAGTAGCGCTGGCCCAGGTCTGGCGTCTCGAGGAGGACGGGCTCGCCGCGGAGGTCCAGGTTGGCCTCTGAGTAGAGCGTGTCGTTGTTGGGCGAGACGACGTCACGATCCTTCGGCGTGAAGAGGCGCGAGAAGTGGATGAAGGCATCGGCGGGCCGGGCCATGGGTGAGCCGGCGAGGAAGCCCTGGGCCAGCAGCTTGTAGTTCTCCACGAAGGGGAGTCCAAAGACATACGCCTCGCGCGCGAGGTCGTGTGCCTCTTGGGGTGTCAGCTCCGCGGTGGACTGCTCCAGCATGAGGGTGCCTCCCCTGTCAGGGCTTGCCGTGAATGCGTCAGAGGCAACCTGAGGCGCTGTCATCCGGCAGGCAACATTCGAGGGGAGGCGCGGGACGCGGGGCTCGGCGTCCCGTCTGGTGTCAGCGGACCTGGATGGCGTCCGCGACGACGTAGGCGCCGGCCGTGGTCCAGCGGCTGAGCTGGACCTTGTTCCAGCCCGCTGCGAAGCTCCACGTGCCGAGCGTGTTCCACTTCGCGCCGTTGAGTTGCTGATTCACCTTCAAGTTGGCGAGCTGCGTGCCATTGGCGCTCCAGACGATGAACGGCGCGGCGGTGGCTCGGTCGGTCGCCGCGGTCCACCATGCATCCACCGTCTTGGTCGCCGCCGCGGGCAGGTAGAACCAGAACGTGATGGGCTCGGACACCGCCTCGGTGGGCGAGACGAGGTAGTTGTTGCCGTAGTAGCCAGCCACGTTGACGGAGGTCACCCAGTTGGTGCCCGCAGTCTCGATGTAGCCCTTCGTGGTGTCATTGTTCGCGTTGTTGTTGTCGATGACGAGCGCGCCGCTGGCGCTGGTGGTCCAGAGGAACGTGACGTCCACCCAGTCGTTGTCGGCCATCCCCAGGTCGGTCCAGAACGTGCCGTCCGCCAGGTCGATGCCCGCCGGGGTCGCCGGCCGCCGGCCAAACTCATCCAGCCCCCCATTGAAGTTGTCCTGGTACGCGGCCTGCGCCTCGGGCTTGCCCTGAGGCAATGACTTCCACGACTGCCGGATGCTCGACGGGTTCCAGTAGTCATCCGTGGTGTTCCACGGGCCAATGTCCCAGACGGAGGTCGTGGCGCACTTGGAGGTCTTCGCGTAGCAGACGCGCACCTGGTACTCGGAGCCGCCATTGGACGCGAGCCCGCGACGCGACGGCAGCGCGACGAAGCGGTCGTAGCTCTTGATGATGTGGCCGTTCGCCGTCTGCGAGCCGACCAGTCCCTCGCGCGTGGCATAGATGTGATAGGTCAGCGGGGCCGCTGCCTGGAGTGTCTCGCGGGACGCGACGCCCTCCTGCCAGCCCTCCACCTCCAGCGACTGCACCTCGGGGCCGCGGCCGTGCTCATCCGCCACCAGGGCCAGCCGCACCTGCACCTCCGTGCCCGAGGCGGGCAGGTGCACGGCCTCGCCCGGCGTGGCCGTGCGCCACTCCGTCCAGGCTCCGTTCGGAGCGCGCACGCGCACGTCCACCTCGACGCTCGTGCCCGGGGCCACCGCGGCCGAGACGATGGGCCGGACCGTGTCCACCGATTGCTCCAGCGTCCGGACCGGGAAGGTGGTCAGGCCCGTGAGGCGGCTCAGCCCTTCGGGACGGCGCATGACCGCGCTGGGCTCGTAGCGCAGGCCACTTCGCGAGTGCACGAAGTCGCCCGGGGCGTCACCCTCGGACAGCGTCTCCGCCCAGCGCGCCTTCCGCGCGCCACGCTCAGCCACGCTCTCGTGAGGTGCCGCCGAGTCCACGGCGGGCGCCGCGCCCGCGAGCCCCGCTGACAACACCGCCACCACGACAGTCGATCGCCACGACGCCTGCATGGAATTCCTCCAGTAAAACTGGAACAAGGTGAAATTCCATTAAATCATAAAGTGAGAGGTCAGAGCTTTAGCTCCCAGGTCTGTTCGCGTTGGCCAGGACCGAACAGGGGCTGTGGGGCCTCGTGGATCAGCCGGAAGCCCGCGTGCTCGTAGAGGCGCCGCGCGGCGAGCAGCGCGCTGCTGGTCCACAGCACGACCTTGCGGTAGCGCGCATGTCGCGCGAAGCGGAGGCACTCCTCCACCAGCTTCGCGCCAATGCCCAGGCCCCGAGCGCGTGGCTCCACGAGCAGCAGGCGCAGCCTGGCCACGGTGTCCGATTTCCTGACCAGGAAGACGGAGCCCACGGGCTCGCCGTCCAGCTCCGCCATCCAGCAGCGCTCGCGCTTCGCGTCGAAGTGCTGGATGAAGTCGGCCACGACGCGGGCGACGAGCGCCTCGAAGCGCTCATCCCAGCCGTACTCCTGCGCATAGAGCACGCCGTGACGGTGCACCACCCAGCCCATGTCTCCGGGGCGGTGCGCGCGCAGCCGATAGGGGCGCGGGGCCTCCGCGGGCGCGCCGAGGAGTCGTTCGAGGGTCCGCATCGCCTCGACGACCTGGCGCTGTTCGCGTGGCGCCAGCGGCTTCAGCAGGGCCGCGACCTCTCCGCGGGAGCGCGCGTCGAGCGGCGCGAGGACCTTCTTGCCCGCGCGCGTGAGGGACAGGAGGACCTGTCGCCCATCTCGGGGGGAGGGCTGCTTCGTGATGAGCTGCTGCTTCGCGAAGGCGCGGAGGATGCGGCTGAGATAGCCCGCATCCAGGTCCAGGGCCTGGCCCAGCTCGGAGGCGGTGGGGTGCTCGCGATGGGCCAGTTCGTACAGCACGCGCACCTCGGTGAGCGTGAAGGGACTGTCGAGCAGCCCTTCACGCAGCACGCCGATGCGCTGGGTGTAGAAGCGATTGAAGCGCCGGATGGCCGCGACACGCTGCTCCAGGGACCGCCGAGACTCGACCGACATGGCTCGCTCCAGGATGAGGAGAAGGGACCGGCGCGGCCAGTGTAGATGATTGACTCCGTCAAGTATCGGAGCGAGGGGGGCGGTGGCGCTGCGCTACTTCCAGGTGATGGGGAGGGGCGCGGCGCTGCGGATGCCCACGCCCACGACGTCATAGCGGTAGGTGTTCTTGAGCGAGTCCTGACCGGTGGCGTAGGGCTGCTGGCGTACCTTCACGCGGGAGAGGATGAGCTGGTCCTGGTAGTTCAGCGCGGCGTTCATCCCGGGGGTGATGATGAAGGAGCCGGTGTCGCGCACGGCGCAGGTGATGACGTTGTTTCCACTGGCGACGCGGAACTCGAGCAGCACCATGTCCCCCGTGGGACCGCTCCACGACACCTCGGTGGGCTTCCCGCTGGAGAGCGCCAGGGTGGCGCTGCCCGGAACGGGGGCCTCGGGAAGCTCCAGCAAGGGGCCTGAGAACGCCGGCTCCGAGAAGTCGCCGTCCCACGACACCGTGTAGGCGCCTGCGCCCAGGCTGTGCGTATCCGAGAAGCCATACGACACGGGCATGGCGCCCCCGCTGCCCAGCGTCTTGGCGAGGGCGTAGCGCACGCCCAGCGCGCTCTCCAATCGGACCTGGCTGCCGATGGAGACGCCGACCTTCGTGTTGAAGGCGCCGCGCGGCGCCAGGGCCAAGCTGTGTCCCTGCGCGTGGCAGAGACCCGTGGGAATTCCTCCGATGAAGTCGAAGCCCTCGTCGTCCGCGCGGCCAAAGAAGGCCGTTGCCCGGGGGCCCAGCGCGTCCGAGTCCGTCACCACGACGACGCCCGTGACCGCGACGGACGTGGGGCCCGCGTCGACTCCGCCCTCTGGCTCGGGCTGGGGGCCCGCATCCGCGCAGGTGCCTCAGTGCTGCGCGTTCGCGGGCGGCTCCCAGGTGAAGTTGACGGAGGGCGCGCGCACGGCCTTCGCGTCCTTCATCAGGAAGCCCTCCTCGCGCTTCGCGGCTCGGTCGAGCGCGGGGCGCAGGGCCGCGGGAATGGGCAGCAGCAGGCCCACCACGAACTTGCTTCCGCGACAGGATTCATTGTCATAGCCAAACGCGATGCGCACGGCGACCTTGTTGCCCTCGATGTGATGGAACGCCACGGAGCGCTTCACCGGGTCGAGCCCATACGCGAAGCCCACGCAGTCCTCACCGGGCACCAGGCTTTCGAGCAGCGCTTCCACGGTCTGCGCCTGCTTGAGCGCGGCGGCGTCTCCGATGTGCTTGCGCACGAAGGGGTCCGCCTTGAGCGCCGCGACCACGTCCTTCTCGGGGAACACCGCGAGCAGGGAGAAGGCGTCCTTGCCCTTCGTGACGTCCTCCGTGACGTAGGTGATGCTCGCGTAGGGGTGCGCGCCGCCGGTGTAACCCGACACGGAGTGCTCGTAGCTGACCCACGGGCCCACCACGGAGAGCACCTCGAAGGACTCAGCGCCTTCCCAGTTGGACAGGTCCTCGCCCGGTTCGGGCTGGAAGCCGGCGCGGAAGGCGGCCTCGCGCGACTTCAAGCCAAACACTTCCTTGCCGCCTCTCAGACCCCGCAGGTCCCGGGCGGACATCTCGAACGTCACGTCCGTGCCCGAAACCTTCCACGTTCGCGCGGGCGCGGGAGCGGGGGCCGCGGCCAGCATCACCATCAACATCGAGTTCAGGAGCATGGCCAGCATCCTGCCCGAACCGCGCGGCCCGCAGGCCCTCGTGTCCAGGGGTGGACCCTGGTCATTCCTCACCCCGGCGCGGAGGCCGAGGATCCGACCTTGGCTCGGTCGGAGGCTATTTCCGGGCTGCGGGTTGAGATAGGACTGGCGGTCCCTATGGCCGCTGGCGCTCGTCCCCGTGTCCTCCTGATTGCCGAGCTGTGCAACCCCGACTGGGTGAGCGTCCCCCTCGAAGGGTGGTCCCTGTTCCACGCGCTGAGGGACGTGGCGGACGTGCACCTGGTGACGCAGGTGCGCAACCGCGAGAACATCCTCAAGCAGGGGCTGGTGGAGGGGCGCGACTTCACGGCGCTGGACTCCACGCCGGTGGAGCGTCCGCTGGACAAGGTGGGCGGGCTGCTGCGCGGACAGGCCGGAGTGGGGTGGACCACCGCGACGGCGCTGAGCGTGCTGCCGTACTACTTCTTCGAGGAGCTGCTGTGGCGGCGCTTCGGGGGGCGGATCCGGGCGCGCGAGTTCGACGTGGTCCACCGCTACACACCCATCAGCCCCACCACGCCGAGCACCCTGGCGGCGCGCTGCCAGAAGGCGGGCGTGCCCTTCATCATGGGTCCGCTCAACGGCGGCCTGCCGTGGCCCAAGGGCTTTGGCGGGGCGCGGCGCCGGGAGAAGGAGTGGCTCAGCTACGTGCGGGATGTGTACAAGCTGATGCCCTTCTACCGCTCCACGCGAGAGCACGCGGCGGCCATCATCACCGGCTCGCGGGCGACGCGCGGACAGGTGGCGCCCGAGTTCCAGGCGAAGACGGTGTACGTGCCGGAGAACGCCATCGACGTGCGGCGCTTCGGCACGTCGAAGGCGGAGGCGCCCACGGGGTTGCCGCTGCGCGTGGCGTTCGTGGGGCGCTTCGTGCCGTACAAGGGCATGGCCATGCTCATCGACGCGGCGGCGCCGCTGGTGCGCGAGGGCAAGGTGCAGGTGGAGTTCATCGGCGACGGCGCGGAGATGCCCAACCTGCGCGCGCAGGTGGCCCGCGAGAAGCTGGAGTCCGGCGTCACGTTCGCGGGGTGGGTGAAGCACCAGGAGTTGCAGGGGCGGCTGGCGAAGAACCACATCTTCGGCTTCCCCAGCGTGCGCGAGTTCGGCGGCGCGGTGGTGGCCGAGGCCATGGCGCTGGGCCTGGTGCCCATCGTGATGGACTACGGCGGGCCGGGCGAAATCGTGAGTCCGGACACGGGCTTCGCCATCCCCATGGGCACGCCGGAGGAGATCGTCCTGCGCGTGCGCGAGGTGCTGACGAAGCTGGCGGCGGACCCCTCCGTCATCGGCCCCATGGGCGAGCGCGCGCGTGCGCGCATCCTCAAGCACTTCACCTGGAAGGCGAAGGCGGAGCAGGTGCGCGAGGTCTACCGTTGGGTCATGGGTGAGCGCGCGCAGCCGGACTTCGGCATGCCCCTGGCGGACTGAGGCGCGGCGCTACCGGCGCTCGGCTTCGCCACCGATGGCCACTGACTTGGAGGACGGGTCGTGCTCATGCGTTCCCGCGCTTGCATGGGACTCTTGCTGCTCCTTGTTGCCTGCGCTACGCCGAGACCGCCTCTCCACGAGCGGAGTACTCGGGGTCAGCGGTTCAGCAATCTGGGGCGGGCAGCGAAGTTGCCCTGGGCCGACGAGGGCCGGTGCGTTGTCCGCGAAGCGTCCCAGCCTTGGCCGATTCTGGTCGAACGGTGCTATCGGGACCTCGACCACGACCGGATCGAGTTCCACGACACCTCGGGAAGATGCGCGGTCGCCTCCGCTGACGCCGCCGCTGTGGGCATCGGAGTCTGCGTGCTTGCAGCTCCTGAGATTGCCGTGGGAGCCGTGGTCGTGTTGGGCGTGGTGGTGGTCGGCGTCGCTATCCACGAAGCGCTGGCGGCATATGAGCTTCGCCATGCCTACCCAGTGGAAGCAGGTCCCTCACGAGGCGCGAAGGACTCATCTCGGGGCACGGAGGGACATCGCACTCCGAAGTCGGATCCCGAGGGCCAGGACTGGCAGCCGCCTGTGTCTCCGATGCCCGTGGACCGAACGGAGCGCTCCGACTGCGAGCCTGTTCCCGTGTCGCATTCGGGCGGAGATCCCGCGCACGACTCGTGCGCCGATGCGTTCCCGCCCAACCGTTATCCCGGAATGGACGTGCTCGTCGGAGGTGTGCGCTTCGACGCGTTGCAGGTCGGCGTGCGCGTGCTGTGGGAGATAAAGACCCATCAATTCGACGCGTACAAGGACTTCATCCGAAGGCAGGAGATTGCGAAGGAGCTGGAGCAAATCGAACTGGAGCAAGACGCAGCAGCGGCTTGCGGATACGACTACGCGATTGGAGTGAGCACCCAAGCGCACAAAGATGCATTGCTGCGAGCGAATCGGTTCCTCACCATCGTTGTCACGGGATGCAAACGGTGACCCCTCCACAACGTCTCGACCTGACCGTGTATGCGCCAGCGCTCAAGGCCCATGACGACCGCACCGTCGCGGTGGTCCGTGGAATGGAGCGCGCGCTGCCCGGCCTGCGCTTGAACTGGGAGGTGGGCAAGGGAGGGCGCCCCATCGAGTTACCGCAACGCGATGCCTGGCTCGTTGAGGCGGCAGCGCGTGGAAAGCTCCCTCTCCTGTGCAATGGCGATGAGCGCTACCCCATCACGGTTTCGGGTCGGGGGAGGTCGGGACGTCTCGGCCCGGGCGGTCAGTCGCTGCTCGACATCTCTGCGGAGCTGCCTCTCGATGCCGCCGTTATCGCGGCAGCGGGAGAGATGTTGGTGCATGCAGGAGAGGGCGCGCGCGCATTCTGGGGCCATGCGACGCCGGACGTCGCGGCGCTGGACATCGCGTATCAGACAGCGCCTACCCGAGACGGGCCACCGTCCCCCCGTCGGGGGCTTCCCGTGCTCAAGCTCCTCGAGCAGATCCGCGCACCCGAGGTCCCCTACTTTCTAGGATGGCTGAACTACTGGTCGGCCGCGTCCGCACAGGCCCTTGGGTTCCCGGACCCTACCCGTGATGCGGAGCTGCTTTCACGTGCGTGGCGCACGGTGACGGGGGGATGGGTCGTGCAGCTCACGTCCGCGCCGCTCGACCTGGATGACCCCGCGCACTTGGACGCGCTCTTGCGAGCCTACGAACGTTTCCCGGAGATTGGTGGGCGTGCCACGCCTTGAGCCGTTCAAGGGGCTGCGCCGTTGCCTCGGCCGCAGCGCCCGATGCGGCACCGTCTTCGGCGTCTTTGACGCCATCCCGAGGTGAACCGCTGCCGTGGGGTCCCTCCGAGGGAGCGATGCTCCTCGAGGCGCGGCGCTACCGGCGCTCGGCTTCGCGGGTGGTGCGCACCCACTCGCCGCGCTTCTCCGCGCCGGCGCCGCGCAGCATGAGGCCCACCTTCCACACCACGTAGACGGGCGCCCAGGCGAGGTCCAACAGCCCGCGCGGCCCCACGCCAGACACCCACCAGCCGCGCAGCACGTAGGCCGTCAGCGAGAACAGGCCGAACGCGGCCACTCCGGACGCCGCCACCGCGGTGCCACCGGACAGCCACACGAGCCCCGCCGCGAGCCCCGCGCCGCCCACCATCGCCAGCACCAACTGGCTCAGCGGCGGCACGAGCACGTCCATGGCCAGGTCGAACAACAGCCGGCTGCCCTGCTGGAGCGAGTCGTTCAGCAGCGGCCAGCCATGCAGCTTGCGCATCTGCTTGCGCCCACCCTCCCAGCGCTGGCGCTGCGAGCGGCTCTGCTTCTCCGCGGAGACCATCTCGCCCAGCACCTCGGCCTCCCAGGCGTAGTGCACCCGGTGGCCCGCGCGGCCCAGGCGGATGCCGTACTCCAGGTCCTCCACCACGCTGAAGGCGTCATGCGGCACCTGCTTGAGCACCGCGTGCGTGAAGCACATGCCGTTGCCGCGCAGGCCACACGACACGCCCATCCGCTCACGGCCCTGCGAGCGCACGCGGTGGAACATGCCCAGCGCGATGGTCATCAGCCGCGTGCGCCACGACGCCGTCGGGTTCATCACGCCGTAGTGCGCCTGCACCGCGTGCGCGCCGTCCTCCAGCCGCCGCGAGAAGGCGTGCAGCAGGTTGGGCGTCACCACCGTGTCCGCGTCCACCACCACCACCGCGTCCGCCACGCCGTCGCGCTGGCTGCGCTCGAAGGCGTGCGCCAGCGCGTAGCCCTTGCCGCGCTTCTCCGCGTCCTGGCGCTCCAGCACCGTGGCGCCCGCCTCGCGGGCCTTCTCGGCCGTGGCGTCCGAGCAGTTGTCCGCGACCACCAGGATGCGCCGCAAGAGCGGCGGGTAGTCCACCGCGGACAGGTTCGCCACCGTGCGCGCGATGCCCAGCTCCTCGTTGTGCGCGGGGATGACGATGTCGAAGCGCCGCACGGGGGGCGCGGGCGGCACGGGCGCGGGCCTGCGCCCGGACAACAGCGTCAACAGCAGCAGGTATCCACAGCCCGCCGCCACCGGCAAGAGCCCCACGCACAGCGCCACGTCCACCCAGGTCCAGACCGTCACGGATTGCTCTCCCCCGCGCGCGCCGTCAGCGCCGCTCCAGCTCCGCCAGCACCGGCAACTTCAGGATTCGCTCCACCTGCCAGCGCTCCAGGATGCGCCGCCGCAGGATGTCCAACGCCACCGCCGCGAAGACGGCCAGCGCCACGCCTCCCACCACCCCGCCAATCGCGATGAGCTTCGTGTTGGGCTTGGTGGGCTTCTCCGGGAACAGCGCCGGCGTCAGCACCGTGTACCGGTGCTTGAAGGACGCCTTGGAGATCTCCAGCTCCGTCTGCGCCAGGTCCAACCGGCGCAGCTTCTCCGTGTGGCGCGACACCATGACCCGCATCGTGTCCGTGGCCACCGCCACCTGCGGATCATCCGGCGTGCCCAGGAGCGCGCCCGCCATGGGCGCCATGGATTGATCCGTGGGCGAGTCCACGTCATGCCCGCCCATGCGCAGGTACTCCTGGATGAGCGCCTGCTCCTCGGCGCGCATCGACGCGAGCTGCGGCGAGTCCGCCTGCATGGCGGCGATCTTCTGCTCCAGGTCGGTGATGACCGGGTGCTGCGGGCTGAACACCGTGCGCTGCTCGGTGAGCTGGGCGCGCAGCTCGGCCAGCCGCCGGGCGCGCAGCTCCTCGACGTCCGCGATGGCGCGCCGCTTGGACTGCACCATGAACTTGAGCTGCGCCAGGTTGTGGTCCGCCTGGAGGAGCAGCTCGCGGGCGCGCGCCTTCACCGGATCCGAGTCCGCCTTCTTGCGGCGCAGCTCGGCCTGCTTCACCGCGGCCTCCAGCTCGGAGATGGCCTTCTTGATGTTCTCCTTCTCGCGCGCGACCTGCCCCTCCAGGACGCGGACGGACTCGCTGATGGCGGAGACCTCCGCGTCGTGGCGCGCCTCCAGGAAGTTCTTCTGCGCGGCCTCCACGATGTTCATCGCGAGCTGCGGGTCGCTCCAGTCCACGCCGATGGTGACGGTGCCCGTGCCCCCCTCGGCCATGACCGTGAGGCCCTGCTCGAGCTGCGCGATGAGCGCGTCCTGCTCGTCCTCCGGCGCGAGCACGGGCGGCTTCTTGTGCAGCAGCTTCTCCTTCAGGTGGCTGATGGGCGAGCGCATCAGCTCGCGGTACTCCACCAGCTTGGCCTGCTGGATGATGGCCTTGAGGTTGTCGCGGCTGAGCACCATCTCCCACGCGGCGCGGGTCGGTTGATCCGCCTCCACGGGGATGGAGCGGCCCGGGTTCACCAGCGCCGCGATGATGAGGTTGCGGTAGGTGAGCAGCCGCGTCTCCACGTGGTACTTGCGCGGCATCAGCTTGCCCGCGACGGAGCCCAGGCCGCCCATCGCCACGATGATGAGAATCCCGAGGAACCAGTGCCGCAGCACCGCGTTCTTCACGAAGCCCACCGCGTCCAGGAGGAAGCCCCAGTCGATGAGGTCCGCGGGCGCGTTGGTCTCCTCTCGCTCCGGCATGTACGGAGGCGGAGGGGCGCGCCGGGGTGGCGGGGGCGGCCGAGGCTCGGCCGCGGGTGACGTCACGAAGTCCTCCGGGGCGCCGGGGCCTTGAGCGCCTGCCGCACGCGCTTGGCGAACTCCTCCGCGGTGAAGGGCTTGCCCAGGTAGCCGGTGGCGCCGGCCTCCTCGGCGTGCGCCTTGTCCTCGGGGAGGTTGCGCGCGCTCACCATCAGCACCGGCACGTCCGCCACCGCGGGCGAGCGGCGGATGTGCTCGCAGACGTCATAGCCGGACACGTCCGGCAGCGTGAGGTCCAGGCACACGAGGTCCGGCCGCGCGCTGGTTTGCAGGTGCTTGATGGCGGCCTGGCCGCTCGACACCTCCACCACCTCCGCGACGCCGAGTTGGTCGCGCAACAGGTCCGCCAGCATCTTCCGGAACATCGGGGAGTCCTCCACCAGGAGGACGGTGCGCAGTTGGGGCTCCATCCGTGGAAACGCCTTTCCCTTCTTTTTCAGCCGAACCCGAACCGAGGCACGAGCACGAGGACGCCATACGCATAGGCCGCGTTGAAGAGTGCGACCCAGAGGATGGCTTTCTTCAAACCGCGCATCGGGTTGGGGTCTCTCGCGGCCGTGCCCGGCAACGCAATGGTGAAGATGAGGACGGACAGGAGGATGAGCTTCGCCATGTGCGGGCCCTCAGAGGATACCAGCTTGACGCACCGCCAGCCCCAGTGAAGCGGACCATTGGAAGCGGGCTGTTTCCACCCCAGGCGACCGGCTCCACGCCGTCCGCGCCTCGGACTCCACCGAGACCCAGCGGGTGAAGGCATAGCTCGCTCCCAACCCGCCCAGTATCAACCGGTCCGCCGTGGCCCCGCCCACCGCGAAGGCCGTTCCTCCGGTGGCGGACACTCGGGCGCGAGGCCCCAACATCCAGGTGCCGGACGCCGTCACATCCGCCCGGGGGTACACCTGTCCCGTCAACCGGTCGACGAACGGCGTGACGTGCGCCGAGAGCCGACCCGTGAAGTCGTACTCGCGCGAGGGAATCCGGTAACCCATCGCGACGGTGAGGTCGGGCAGCACGTCCGTGCGCTCCAGGCCCTCCGCGGACAGCGACTGCGCCACGCCCACGCCCATGCCCGCCTCCAGGGACGTGCGCCGGTCCATGCGCCAGTTCCAGCCCTCGGTGAGGGTGAGCACGGTGGCGTGCGCGCCGGTGGAGAAGCGCGTGTCGGTAGCGCCCACGGCCGTGGACAGCACCTGTCGCTGCGCCAGCGCCCAGCCGAGCGCCGCCTGCGCGCGGGGGCCGTATTGCAGGGGCACCGCCTCGCGCGCGCCGCCGTTGAGGCCGCCGCTGACCGCGAAGGCCGCCGAGGCGGACAGGCCCAGCCCGCGCCCCAACCACGTGGTGGTGGTGCCCAGCGTGGTGAGCGAGGAGAGGAAGTAGACGCTGCCGCCCTGGGGGATTGGCTGGAGCGGGCCATCCCCCACCGGCCGAGTCGGCGAGTCCGCCACGGGCACGGTGCTCAAGAGGTCCACCCGGCCGAGCACGAACTCCTGGCTGCCGTGGAGCGTGAGGCCCCGGTCCGCGCGCCAGTCGCCGACGAGGCGCCCCACGTGCTGCACCTCGGTGCGCGCGCTCTGGGTGACCTCGCGCAGGCTGAGGCGCGGGGCGTACTCCGCCTGGAGCTGCGTGCCTCCGTCGCGGAACAAGAGCGACAGCGAGGGCGTGAGCTCCGCGTCGCCGGTGATGGAGGGCGTGGTCGCGGGCGTCTGGGTGGCGGGCGTGTCCAGCGAGCGCACGCGCGAGTCCGCGCGCACGGCGACGCCATAGCTCACCGAGGCCGAGGCCACCTCCAGCCATGCACTGGTGAGCACCGCCCCGAGCACGGACTACTCCACCACGACCACGTCGCCAGGGCGCAGCCGGAAGCCCACGGCGCGGCCCTCCGCGCGGATGAGGTCGCGGTAGCGCACGCGGATGCGGGTGGGGGCGGGCAGCTCGGACTCGTCACGGCGCAGGACGAAGATGCGGTCCGGGTGCGCGTAGTCGGTGAAGCCGCCCGCGCCGGCCAGGGCCTGGAGCAGCGTGGCGGTGGGCTCCAGCACCAGCGGCCCGATGCGCGACACCTCGCCCATCATCGTCACCGTCATGGGCTTGGCCTCCTCCAGGGAGACCGTGACGACGGGGTGGTTGATGAAGTCCTTGAGGCGCGTCTGGATCTGCTGGGACAGCAGGGCCGGCGTCTGGCCCGCGGCCTCCACGTCATCCAGGAAGAGCAGGCTGATGCGCCCGTCCTCGCGCACCTTGGCGCGCGTGGTGAGCGACTCCTGGTTCCACACGCGGATGCTGAGCACGTCGCCGGGGACGATGCGGTAGGCCGCGTCCACGGCCGGGGGCTTCTCCTGGTACTCGTCCACCCAGACGTACTTGCCCAGGCCGCCGCACGCGGGCGCAAGCCCGAGCAGCGCGACGCAGGCGAGCGCGCGGGAGAAGACGGCGGGGCGGGGGCGCGTGGGGGACATGGGCGGGGAGACTCTCACGCGAGAGGAGGGACCGCGACAGGGGCGGGGGCAGGGGCGCCTCGGTTGCGTGCCAGCTTGAACACCAGGGCCAGCTCCGCGGGGCGCACCGCGCCGGAGGCGAGGATGAGCGCGACGTAGAGGAAGGCCTCCAGGCCCAGGCGGACCCACGGCTGGATGAAGGACAGCAGCGGATCCACCGCGAAGCACACGAGGCACACGGCCGTCGTCTTGGCCAGCATGACGAGCGAGCGCCGGTCGAACGAGGCGCGGCCCATGCGCCACAGGAAGAGCGCCGTCACCAGCAGCTCGGTGATGAGCATGCACAGCGCGGTGGCGGTGGCGCCGCCGCCGTCCCCCAGGCGCTCGTGGAGCACGGGCACCAGCACCAGGTTGAGCAGCGGATCCAACACCGCGCCCATCACCGCCGCGGCCGTCACCCACCAGGGCTTGTTCATCATGGTGAGCCACACGCTGCTGACCATGGTGACGTAGACGAGCACGAACAGCGGGGACAGCACGCGCAGCGGCATGGTGGATTCGTCGAAGCCCGGCCCGTTCATCAGCCGCACCCACGAGTGGGCGCCCAACACCATGGCCATCATCATGGGCACGGTGACGGACAGCGTGCCCTCCAGCGAGCGGCGCGTGAGCTGCGTCAGCTCCGCCTCCGAGCGGGACGCCGCGCGCGACATGAGCGGCATCAGCACCCAGCCGAAGATGGGGTTGATGAGGAAGGTGAGGCTGGCGATGTTCCACGCGCCCCAGTACCAGCCCACTTCCTTCATGGAGCCCAGCGTCCCCAGGAGGGACATGTCCACGCGGCCATTGCACGCGAGCGCGGCGGCGGTGAGGAAGTAGGGCAGGCAGTCCTTCAGCACGCGCCGGGTGGCGGCCCAGTCCACGCGGAAGCGCAGGCCCAGGTGCGTCTGCGCCAGCCGCCAGCCGACGGCCAGCTTCACGGACTCGGCGGCCACGATGGGGATGGCCAACCACTGCAGCCCCACGCCGCCCGCCGCCGCCAGCGCGAGCCCACCGCCCCAGATGAGCTTGGTGACGATGTTGGAGACGGACAGCCCCGCCACCTTGCCCTTGGCGTGCAGCAGCGCCGCCATGCACGCGTTGATGATGATGAGGGCCTGCGCCAGCGCGAACCACTGCACCAGGTGGCGCACCTCGGGGGGCTCGTTGCGGAAGTGGAGCACCACCGCGAGCGCGCCCATCAGCAGCACCGTCATGCCCAACCGCACGAGCATGGTGGTGCCGAAGAAGTCGCTGGCGTGCTCGGGCCGGACCGCGACCTCCTTGCGGATGTACGTCTCCAAGCCCAGGTTGGTGACGATGAAGAAGGTGGCGGAGAAGCTGTCGGCCCAGCTGAAGTAGCCGAGCGCCTCGGGGCCCAGGTAGCGCGCCATCAGCGGCCGGATGGCCAACGCGATGGCGAACGTCACGAGCAGCGAACCGCCGAGCTGCAAGGTGTTGCGCACCGCGCCTCGGACTTCGTTCGTGCTGTCGCCCTGGCCGCTGTCCTGCGGAGTGGAGTTCTGGGTGTTCACGGTCATGACGGCGCTGGGACCCCCGGGCCCCGGGGGGGCGCGCACATAGAAGACGAGCGGCCGCGGCGCGTCAACGCCGCTCGCCCGACAGCCCGAGGACCTAGCTGGCCCCGCGTCCGGTGATGACCACCGGCACGGTCTGCAAGAGGAGCCTCAGGTCACTGGTGAGGCTCCAGTGGTCGATGTACTGCATGTCCAGATACATCCACTCCTCGAAGGAGATCTGGTTCCGTCCGGACACCTGCCAGATGCAGGTCAGACCCGGGCGCACGGACAGGCGGCGGCGCTGCCACGTCTCGTACTTGGCGACCTCGGTGGGCACGGGCGGGCGCGGCCCGACGATGCTCATCTCGCCGCGCAGCACGTTGATGAACTGGGGCAGCTCGTCGATGGAGAACTTGCGGATGAACCGGCCGATGCCGGTGATGCGCGGGTCGTTCTTCATCTTGAAGACGGGGCCGGACTGCTCGTTCATCGCCGCCAGCTTCTCCTTCAGCTCCTCGGCGTTGACCACCATGGAGCGGAACTTGAGCATGTAGAACGGCTTGCCGTGCTGCCCGGTGCGCAGCTGCTTGAAGAAGATGGGGCCGCGCGAGGTGAGCTTGATGCAGGCTGCCACCACCGCGAAGACGGGCAGCAGCATCCAGATGGCCACCGCGGACACCGCGATGTCGAACAGGCGCTTCATCGCCATCTGGTGCGGCTTGGGCGCCACCGCGGCGAAGTGGAGGTAGCCATCCGCCACCGCGGCGGAGTCCACCGGGCGCGCGCGGTCCAGGCGGAAGCTGTGCGCCGGCAGCGCGAAGGGCACGCCGAAGCGCTCGGCCAGCTTGATGGCGGCCTGCATGGCCTCGCCCTGGCGCAGCGTCTGGCCGGCGATGAAGACCTCGCTCACCGGCATGGTGCGCAGGATGCGCTCCAGGTCATCCACGGTGCCGAGCACGGTCGCGGGCAGCCCGTCTCCGGCGTGGTCGTCGTGGTAGCGCACGTAGCCCAGCAGCGTGCTGCGGCCACGCTTGAGCAGGTCCTCGCCCGTGTAGCGGCCCATGGCCCCGGTGCCCACGATGAGCACCTCGTCCATGGGCGCCTCTTGCGAGGCCATGTGGCGGAAGACGAACAGGCGCAGCATCAGCGCCACCGGCCAGAAGATGACGAGCAGGGGCGCCACGCCGGGGACGCGCGCCGCGTCCGGCAGACCCAGCTGCACCACGGCGAGCACCGTCACCACCGCCAGCGTCGTCACCGAGACGAGCGCCACGTGGTCCAGGCGGCTGCGCTCCGCGAAGCGCGAGTCATACAGACACAGCGCGGTGCCGGTGATGAGCCACACCAGGACGGCGATCACCACGAGCCCCGGAAGGGCCCAGCCTGGGTTGCCCGGGAGCTGCCCGCCCAACCACGCGGAGCCCGTCAGCACGCCCGCGAGCAGGACCAGGTCCACGGTCAGGTTCATCTTGGCCGCGATGCCCGGCGCCAGCTTCGGCGTGTCGGTGGTGGTTTCCTCGACCTTGACCAGCAGCGGATTCCCGGACGAAAGCCCCGACGAACTCGATGACTTCGGACTCTCGACCGCGGCGCTAGAGCTTGCACTGCTCATCGTGTCCACCCCCCTCCGCCGACCGTCTGGACGCTGGCAGAGGATGCCGTTGTGCCTTCAAAAGTACAAGAAGAGGGAAAAACCTGTTTGCCCGATAGGGCGGCGCGTTGCAACCTCTGCACGGTAAGTAAGACGTGACAAGAGGTGAATTCTTGGCGGCGACCGCCCCCGGTCGCAGACGGCGTGTTGCGCGGAACACCTTGCCTCGGACCCCTGTCACGCGCCGTGGACTGCCCTGGGACACAGTGCAGGTCTGGTGCCGCCCGCTTGCTGGCTTTATGAGAGATTGGGGAACCCGCTGAATGCGAAATCCCCGTGAAACTTCAAGGCGTTGCATGACGTGGGGGGAGGGCAAGGCGGGAGGCGCCCGCGTAGATGTTGCAGCGGCCGTTCCGTGCGAACGCAGCCAGCGTCACGCCAGAACGCAGGGCCAGGTCGATGGCCAGGGAGCTTGCGGCTGAAAAGCTGACTATCATGCTTAGTCCGGAAGTTATAGCCTTCTGGACAATCTCGAAACTGGCGCGACTGCTGACCACCAGGGCAACTGGTGGGTTTGAAGTGACCTGGGGGCGAGCCCGGGACGGGGCGCGGACCTTTCCGGCGAGCACGAGGGCGCCCACGACCTTGTCCACGGCGTTGTGGCGGCCCACGTCCTCGTAGGCGGCGAGCACCTGTCCGGAGGCGTCCAGGGCGGCGGCGGCGTGGACGCCTCCGGTGCGCTCGAAGTTGCGCTGGGCCTCCTGGAGCCGCTGGGCGGCGAGGGCCATCAGCTGGGGCGACAGGGGCGGGCCGGGTGGGGGCGGGTCGCAGCGCTCGAGCAGGTCGCTCACGGAGCGACGTCCGCACACGCCGCATGCGGAGGTGGTGAGGGTGCCCCGTCGGGTGGTGGCCAGTCGCTCCACGTCGAACAGGACGCCCGGCGCGGGGGTCACCTCCAGCACGTTGCCCCAGCCCTCCTCGCCCGGACGGCCGCAGTGGGCCAGCCCGCCCAGGTCGTCCACGCTGTGCAGCAGGCCCTCCGCGAAGAGGAAGCCCACCGCGAGCTCGCGATCATTCCCCGGGGTCCGCATGGTGGTGGCCACGGGGTCTCCGCTCACGCGGATCTCCAGGGGCTCCTCCACGGCGACGCGGTCCTCCTCGGACGCGTCCAGGGTGGTGCCGTCCCAGCGCTGGACCTCGCGCGTGGCGACGCCTCGGGGCTCAGCGGCCATGGGCGCTCCCCCGCTTCAGCGTGGCGAGGACGAGGTCCGCCACCGCGCGCGCATCCGACGCGGCCACCCGGCGCGCGGCGAGCGGGCCCAGGGCGTGCGCGGGCGCGTCCGTGAGCACGGCGAGCACCTCCGGACGCGTGGCGGCGAGCGGGGCCTGGAGTCCTTCTCGCCAGACCTCCAGCTTGGGCAGGGGGCCGTCCTTCCAGCCCTCCACGAGCACCAGGTCCACGGTGTCCGCGAGCTGGGCCAGGAGCGGTCCCAGTGTGTCGGCGAGCGGCTCCGCGCGGGTGAGCTGTACGCCCTCGGGCGTGGCGAAGCCCACGAGCGCCGCGCCCGCGATCTGGAAGCGCGCGGTGTCGCTGCCGGGGCGGTGCAGCGGGTGGGTGTCCGAGGAGTGCTTCACCACGGCCACGCGCAGGCCCCGCGCGGACAGCTCGGGGACGAGGCGCTCCAAGAGCGTCGTCTTGCCGGCGCCGGACCAGCCGACGACGGCGAGGGCGGGGGGCACGCTCATGGGCTCGGGGACTCCGACGTCACGGGGCTGAAGGTTGGCCGGTCGAACAGCTCGACCTCCACGTGGTCGCCCTCGGCGAAGTCGGCGCGGCCCGCAGGGAGGATGGCCCAGCCCTCCGCGCCCACGTTCTGGAGGATCTGCCCTGAGCCTTGCGGACGCAGCCTCGCCCACGGGGCGCCGCCGTCGCCTCGCGCCTCCAGGGCAGCGACGGTGAGGAGGTAGGTGAGGCCCGCCTGCTTGTGCCGCGACTCGGTGAGGCGCGCGGTGACGCGGCGGCGGTGCTCGTGCACGCCCTGGTGCTGGAGCAGGAGCGGGCGCGCGAACTGGTCGAACGCGACGGTGGCCGCGCCGGGGTTGCCGGGCAGCACGACGACGGCGGTGGCGCCCAGCTGCGCCACTGCCACGGGCTTGCCGGGCTTGAGGGCCACGCCATCCAGGAGGAACCGGGCGCCAAGCGCGGTGAGCACGCGCTTCACGTGGTCGCGGTCACCCACCGAGGCGCCTCCGGTGGTGATGAGCACGTCCACCTCGGGCGCGAGGCGCAGCAGCGTGGCGCGCAGCTCGCCTTCGTCATCGCGCACGCGGGCCAGCTGCGTGACTTGCGCGCCGGCCTCGCGGGCGAGCGCGGCGACGAGGACCCGGTTGCTCTCATAGACCTGATGCGGGAGCGCGGGGTGGCCGGGCGCGACCAGCTCGTCACCCGTGGCGAGCACGGCCACGCGCGGCGCGGGGCGCACCCAGGCGGTGCTGTCTCCCAGGGACGCGAGCACGCCGAGCACGGCCGCGTCCACGCGCAGCCCCGCCGGGAAGAGCGGGCTGCCAGAGGCGACCTCCTCGCCCATCCGGCGCAGGTCCTGGCCCGGGGAGACGGTGATGAAGATGTCGACCTCGCGTCCCTCGGCGGCGGGGCGCGCGGCCTCCTGGCGGACGATGGCGTCCGCGCCGTCGGGGAGCGGGGCGCCGGTGAAGACGCGGGCGGCCTCGCCGGGGCGCAGCGCGCGCGCGGGCAAGGCGCCGGCATAGACGGTGTCGACGACGCGCAGGCGCGCGGGGCGGTCGCGGTTGGCGCCGCGCGTCTCCTCGGCGCGCACGGCCCAGCCATCCATCGCGGAGTTGTCGCAGCCCGGCAGCGAGCGGGTCGCGCGCAGCGGCGCGGCCAGGAAGTGCCCATGGGCGAGCGCGAGCGGCAGGTGCTCAGGCGCCGCAGGAGCGATGGCGCCGAGCGCGGCCTGACGCGCGGCGGAGAGGGACAGGAGCGACATGACTCGGCCGCACCTTAAGCGCGCGCGCGAGTTCCTTGTCCATCGTCGCGGCGTGAGGCGTGCTCGCCTCCCTCCTGACCTGTCGGGAAGGAGGCGATGGTTCGGGATGCGGCCTGGGTCATTCTCGCCGCCCTGGGTGCGCCGTGCTCGCGGCGCGCCCCAGCGTGCCGTGCTCGCGGCGCGCGGCCCCAGCGCGCCGTGCTCGCATCGAGCGGGGCGGGCGTGGGACGGTGTCCGTGGGAGGTGTGCGTGGAGAAGAGTGCCCGAGCCCCGGAGCATCCGGACGTGACGCTCGCCCTCATCGCGGGCGGGCGCGGGACGCGGTTGTCCGGCGTGGCGAAGGGGCTGCTCGTCGTCGAGGGCCTCACGGTGATGGAGCGGCAGCTCGCGTTGGCTCCGCTGTTCGCGGAGGTGGTGCTGGTGGCGAACGCGCCGGAGCCCTATGCGCGCTTCGGGCTGCGCACGGTGCCGGACGCCATCGCGGGCAAGGGCGCGCCCGGAGGTGTGCACGCGGCGCTCGGGGCCGCGCGGACGCCGTGGGTGTTCGCCGTGGCGTGTGACATGCCCTTCGTCTCGGCCGAGGTGGTGCGCGCGGTGCTGGCGGCGCGGCGCGAGGACGTGGACGCGGTCTGCGGCGAGGTCGCGGGACGATGGGAGCCGTTGCTCGCGGTGTACCGCGCGCGGCTCGCGGGTGCGTGGGGTGACGCGCTCGCGGAGGACCCCTCGCTGCGGCGGCTGCTGGAGCGCGCGAGGACGCAGGTGCTGCCCGAGTCCGAACTGCGCGCGGTGGATCCACGCTTGCGCGCCTGGGTGAACGTGAACACGCATGAGGAGCTGGCGCTCCACAGTGTCTCCCTGCCGCCGCGATAGCGAGGGGTTGGCCGGGCCCCGCCCGCGTGGACGGGGCCCGACGCGTCACGGGCTCAGCGGCAAGCGTCCACGAGCCGGCGCTGGGGCCTGCTCTCCCAGCCGCGTTGATGGAAGGCGTAGCCCGCGACCAGCGGCAAGGTGACGGTGGCCTCGCCGTACACCATCTGCTCGTGCACGGTGGACACCTTGCCCCAACTGCTGGCCTCGCGCAGGGTGGAGCCGGAGAGGGCGCCGTCGCGCTCGTCGGCCACGGTGAGCTGGATGGCGTACTGGTGCATGTCCACGGGCTTGCCGACGAAGTCCGCGGCCACCACCACGTCCTGCGCGAAGTTCTTCGGCACGCCGCCGCCGACCATGAAGAGGCCGGAGGTGTCCATGGCGAGGCGGCAGCGCGTCAGCTCCAGGAAGTCGCGCGCGCTGTCGATGGACAGGTGCGGTTGGCCCTGCCGCTCCCACTGGTGGCGCACGAGCCCGAAGCCCGCCGAGCAGTCGCTGAAGGCCGGGACGAAGATGGGCACGCCCGCTTCGTGCGCGGCGAGCACCACGCTGTCGCGCGTCTTGCCGTGCTGCGCGAGGTAGCGCCCCATCTCGCCGATGAACTCGCGCGAGGAGTAGGGCCGCGGCTCCAAGGCGCCCGCGAGGGTGGCGATGGTGGCGTCGCACTCGCGCAGCTCGTCCTCGTTGATGAAGGTGTCGTAGATGCGGTCGATGTGCAGCTCGCGCAGGGCGTTGTCGTCCGCGTCCGCGCGGCCCCGGTAGTGACGGAAGCCCAGCGCCTCGAAGAAGTCCTGGTCGACGATGAGCGCGCCCGTGGCGACGATGGCGTCCACCATGCGGTGGCGCACCAGGTCCACCACCACCTGCTTCAGCCCCGCGGAGAAGAGGCTGCCCGCCAGGCAGAGGATGATGCCGCAGCGCTCGTCGCGCAGCATGGCGTCATAGAGGGTGGCGGCGCGGTGGAGGTTGCGCGCCTGGAAGGCCATCTTCCCCATGGCCTGTACGAGCGGGCGCACGTCATGCGCCCGGAGGTCGATGTGCTCGATGGTGTCGCGAAGATGCTCGGCTTGAGAGGGAGTCACGTCGGAGGCGTCCTGCCAGGCCCGATGAACGAATCCGGAGGCGCAGGGCCGACGTGGCACCACCCGGAGCGTCCTTACGGCCTCTCCCGCTCGGGAGATGGCCGCCATCGGAGACGCCAGGTGGCATGAGAGGGCTTCTCTAACGCGCGTCCGGGATGGGAGCAACCCTGTTGCTGTAGACGACCCGTTGCATCACTCCGATGCCGGGACACCGAGCGAGTTCACTCGCATGCGCATGACCGATGTGAGGTGAAACATTCGCACGCTGCGCGCGACGCGGTGCGCGCCGTACCCATGGTGAAGCAGCGCCGTCCGTGCTCGCGAGTCGCGCGAACCTGTGGAATCATGCGCCGCCATTCCCGGCTCGAGGGGCGACGATGCAGACCAGTCCATGGGATACACCCGAGGCCGTGGAGCGCGATTTGTCGCAGCGCCTCGCCGCCGTCTCCGACTCCGATACCACCCGCGGCATGTTCTTCCTGGGCGTGCTGGACGCGGTGCGCTTCCTGGGCGGCGAGTCCGCCGTGACGGGGTGCCTGGCGCAGGCCGGAGAGCAGCGCGACTTCGTGCCCATGCAGACGTACCCCATCGGGCGCTTCCTCAAGCTGGCGTATGTCGCGGGGCACCAGCTCGCGGCGCAGTTCGGCGGCTTCGAGGACGCCATGCGCCGCATCGGCACGCAGGCCACGCTGGACTTCCTCAACTCCATGTTCGCGCGCGAGTTCGTCGCGCAGGCCGGCGGCGACCCGAAGAAGCTGCTGGACCTCTTGCACTCGGGCTACCGCACGGCGCTCAGCTTCGGTGAGCGCTCGGTGGAGTGGACGGGGCCTCGCAGCGGGCGCGTGCTGATGAAGCGCTCCATCATGCCCATCCCCTACAACGAGGGCGTGCTGCGCGGCGCGCTGGAGATGGTGGGCGCGCGGGACGTGCAGGTCACCGGTCGCGTCATCTCGCTGGACGAGGCGGTCTACGACACCTCGTGGGATGACTGAGCGTCACTTCGCTCCCGTCTTTGTTCCGACGTAGCGCACGCGGTAGATGCGCCCGTTGCCGTCATCCGTGACGAGCAGGCCCCCATCGGGTAGCTCCAGCAGCCCCACCAGCCGCGCGAAGGTGGTGGGGCCCGAGGGGTCCAACAGGAAGCCGGTGAGGAAGTCCTCGAAGCCGCCCTGGGGTTTTCCCTCGGGTGTGAAGGGGACGAACACCACCTTGTACCCAGTGCCCTCCGAGCGGTTCCAGCTCCCCCGGAACGCCACGAAGGCGCCCCCGCGGTAGCGCGCGGGGAAGGCCGTGCCCCGATAGAACGCGAGCCCGAGCGCCGCCGAGTGCGAGGGGAAGAGCACGTCCGGCGTGAGCGTCTTGGCCACCAGGTCGGGCCGCTCGCTGCGCCCGTCCTTCATCCGCCGCGGGTCCAGGTTCTTCGGCGACAGGTACGCGTAGGGCCAGCCGTAGAAGCCACCGGGTTGCAGGTGCGTGAGGTAGTCCGGCACCAGGTCATCCCCCAACTCGTCGCGCTCGTTGACGGTGACGTAGGGCTCGTTCGTCCGTGGCTGGAAGTCCAAGCCCACGGGGTTGCGCAGCCCGGAGGCCAGCGTCCGCCGCTCCGAACCATCCAGCGCCATGACCTGCACCGCGGCGCGCGGCGGCGCCTCCGCGCCCACGTTGCTCTGACTGCCCACCGTGACGAACAGGTGCTGTCCATCCGGGCTCACCCGCACGTTGCGCGTCCAGTGTTGGTTGTAGCCGAGCCCTGGCAGGGCGGTGACCTCCTCGCCCGAGCCGGTGAGGCGCTCTTGTCCCCGATGATAGGGATAGCGGCGCACGGCGTTGGTGTTGCCCACGTAGAAGTGGGAGCCCGTGAACGCCATTCCAAAGGGGAGGTTGAGGCCATTGCTCGCCTCCGCGAAGACGGAGCGCGCGTCGGCCACGCCCGTGCCTTGCGTGTCGCGCAGGCGTTGGATGCGCTGCGCGCGGCTCTCGACGACGAGCACGTCACCCTCGGGGGTGAGCGCGAGCCAGCGCGGCGAGGACAGCCCTTCCGCGAACACGTTGACCGCGAAGCCCTCGGGCACGTGCAGCAGGGGAGCCGCGGGCACGGGGATGACGTCCGGTGACTTGCTGGCGCTCCGTGTGGCGAAGGGCGCGGGCAGCGACTCCAGCGTCACCTGTCGCGGCGCGGGCTTCAGCACGTCGGTGCGCACGCGCGAGGCGGCGGGGGGCTCGGCGCGTGGCTTCGCGGTGCCCGCGTCGGGTGGCTCGGCGAAGGCGGGGACGGCGAAGAGCAGCGCCAGGGCGAAGCGAGAGGATGGGCTCACGGGCGGTCCTTTCCCGCGCAGCATGCCGTGGCTTTCGCGCGGCGCGCGCGGTGTGGCGTCCGGGCCGCGTGGGAAGTGTTGACCCTCACGGCGACAGCGATTGCACGCGTGCTGTCTGCCCTCACGGCGCGCTGGGGGCGATGCCTGGATTCTAGACGTGCCCGCGCTGTTCGCTGCTGGGACGGAGGCATCCCGGTTGCGGGCAATGGGCCGCACAGGAGGGGCGCCGCTCCCGGCGTGGCCGTCTGACGCGGCGCTGGCGCACCTCTTGCTGTGTGGTCGCCGGCCCGTGGCGCGAGTCACTCTCCTGGCTCGGGAGACACGTGCCCGGGCCGGACCGCGCGGCGTGCTGGAGTGGGTGGGCTGCTCCAGTCCGTGCGGGGGAATGCAGCATTGGAGGCCGGCCGAAGCTCTCCTCCCTTCGGCCGGCCTCTCGACTTGAGGATGTCTGATAGCGGCCCAACGGAAAAATAAGGGACGCTGAAAACATCCACGCGCCGGTACGACCTTTGGTTAGAAAGAGGTCACGCGCGCCCCGGTCGAAGCGCTCCGAGGCGCGGACAGAGGAGAGGTTTCCATATGCGTGGTGCGAACAAGTGGCAGGCGATGGCCGTCGCGGCCGGTCTCGTGGTGGCGTCGCAGGCGGGTGCGGCGGAGCAGATTACGGACCCGACGAAGGTGGCGCGCGAGGCGGGTTCGGCGAGCGGCTTCGGTCATGCCGGGCAGATTGTCGTGAGCGCGGATGCGTCCGGTTTCTTCGGCTACAACACGGGCGCTGACGCCCTCGTGCTCCACCTGGAGCCGGCGGCCGACTACTTCATCCAGCAGAACCTGTCGGTGGGCGCGGCGGCCCTCGTCGAGCAGGTCTTCCAGGACGGGCCGAACACGACGGCGCTCGGCGTGGTGGTGCGCGCCGGTTACAACCTGGGCGTGGCCGAGAAGGTCTCCCTGTGGCCGCGCGTGGCCTTCGGTCCGAAGTTCATCCACGTGAGCGGTGGCGGCAGCGACCTGGCGTTCGTGCTGGAGGGCTACCTGCCGGCGCTGTTCCACGTCACGCCGCACTTCTTCGTGGGCGCGGGCCCGCAGGTGCGTGCGCTCATCAGCGACAGGACGGGCGCGGGTGGCTCCGACCAGGGCGCGTTCAGCGGCCACGACGTGACGATTGGCATCTCCACCACGGTGGGCGGCTACTTCTAAAGGCTGTCCCTGGCTCGTTCCGCTGAATGAGCAGCGACGCAACGGTGAAGACGGCCAGGTCGCCTTGGCCGTCTTCACGTTGCGCGTCGCGGCAGCGCTGGGGGGCGTCAGGCATTCCCACGCTTCGTCGGGTTGAGTTTGTCCATGCGAAGCGCCTCCTCTTGTCGTGTTTGTCGTTGTTCGCCTGCGCGACGACGACGCCTGGATTGACCGCGGCTCTGGCGGGCGACCGCGCGTTGCATCGGGTCCAGCGGGTGTGTGTGAAATCCGACGCGGCGGGCCACCTCAGCGTGGACTACCCGACGCGTGGCGCGAGCGGTGCTGGTCCCTCTCACGCGCTCTCTTCACAGTCGTCCCCGCTGGGGGCGCTGCCTCCACGCCCATGCCGCGTGAGAGGACCATGGCGCCGCTTTTCCGTCCGGGGACCGATGCGGTGCTGCGCGGGATTCTCGCGCTGGCGCTCGGCACGCCCGCCGTGGCCCTGGCCGGATGGATGTGGTTGGCGCGCAGTCCCCTGGGGCGCGGCTCGTTCGCTCCCGTGGAGCAGCCGGTGCCGTTCGACCATCGCCATCACGTGGCGGATGAGGGCATCCCGTGCGGGTATTGCCACGAGGGGGCGTGGCGCTCTCCCCGCGCGGGAGTGCCACCCACGCAGCGCTGCATGGGCTGTCATGCGCAGGTCTGGAATGACAGCCCCAAGCTGGAGCCGGTGCGAGAGAGCTGGTTCGCGGACACGCCCATTCCCTGGCGCCGCGTGCACGCGCTGCCGGACTACGTCTGGTTCAGCCATCAGGCGCATGTGAACAAGGGCGTGGGGTGTGTCACGTGTCATGGGCGCGTGGACACCATGCCGGCGGTCGAGCGCGTGGTGCCCTTCACCATGGAGTGGTGTCTGGACTGTCACCGGGCCCCCACGCCCCACCTGCGCCCCTTTCGCGAGGTGGCGAGCATGACGTGGCGCCCGCCGGGGGGGGACGCGGAGCGGACGGGTCGCGCGGTGCGCGCCGCGTTGAACGCGAACCCTCGCACGAGCTGCAACACATGCCACTTCTGACCGACAGCTTTCCGTTGCCCGTGCTCGCGGACCGCGGTGACGCCGGGTGTGCATGCGGTGCGGCCCGGCCGCGCGCGTGGCGCAGCTGGGAGTCCCGGCGCGAGGTTCCGGCTCGGTCCGCGGAGTTTCCCGACGGCGCGGACCTGCCGCCCGAGGGAATCGCGCGGCGAGGGTTTCTCCAGGTGGCGATGGCCTCGTTGGCGGCGGCGGGCTTCACCGGATGCTTCCGGCAACCGGCCGAGGACATCCTGCCGTACTCGCATCCACCAGAGGGGCTGACTCCTGGCGTGCCGCTGCACTTCGCCACGGGGCTGGAGTGGGACGGCCTGGTGGTGGGGCTGGTGGTGGAGAGCCACGAGGGGCGGCCCACGAAAGTGGAGGGCAATCCCTCGCATCCCGCGAGCCTGGGCGCGGCGGGCGTGTTCGAGCAGGCCGCGCTGCTCGGGCTGTACGACGCGAGCCGCGCGAGGACCTGTCGCCTGGAGGGCCAGGAGGTCGCGTGGAGCACGGTTCAAGAGGCGTTGGAGGCGCGAGCGCGGCGCGCGGATGAAGGGGCGGGGCTGCGCTTCCTGGTGGAGCCCACGGGCTCGCCGCTGCTGCTGTCACTTCAGGCGCGCATCCTGGAGCGCTTCCCGCGAGCGCGCTTCGTCCCCTTCCGCGCGTCGTTACCCGAGGGACTCCATGAAGGGACGCGACGGGCGTATGGCCGACCGCTGGACGTGGTGCATGACGTGGCGCGCGAGGTTGTCGTGTCGTTGGGCGCTGACTTCCTGGCCACCACGCGGCCGGGCAATCTGGTGTTGGCGCGCGACTTCCTCGCCGCACGCAAGCCCGAGTCTCCCAATCGTCTGTGGGTCGCGGAGAGCGCGCTGTCGGTGACGGGAGGCTTCGCGGATGAGCGGTTGCGCGCGAAGCCCTCGCAGCTGCGGCCGTTGGCGTTGGCGCTGGCGGCGGAGGTGGGCGCGGCGCTTCAGCGCGAGGAGTGGTCGAGGCTGCGTCCTCCCGTGGAGGCGCTGAGTGACGCGCAGCGCGGCTGGGTGCGCCGTGCCGCGAGGGATCTGCTCGCGCATCGCGGACGCGGTCGAGTCCTGGTGGGGCCCGAGTCATCGGGGGCGGTGCAGGCCCTGGCGTTCGCCATCGATGAGGCGTTGGGCAATGCCCCCCGGCTCATCGAGCCCGTGGCCCGTCCGCTCGGAGGTCTGGAGGCACTGGCCTCGTTGGTGGGCGAGCTGCGCGCGGGGACGGTGGACACGCTCATCATCACCGCGTGGAACCCGGTGTACGCGGCGCCGGTGGACCTGGGGCTCGCCGAGGCGCTGTCGCGCGCACCGTTCCGGCTGTACCACGCGCTGCACGAGGACGAGACCTCGGCCCACTGTCCCAGCTTCGTCCCCGCCGCGCATGCCTTCGAGTCCTGGCGTGATGGCCGCGCGCCCGATGGCACGGCGGCGGTGCTGCAACCCCTCATCGCGCCGCTGTTCCCCGCGGCGATGCAGGAGGCGGACGTGCTGGGGGTGTTCGCGGGCCTGGCGTCCCAGTCCCCCCACGCGCTCCTGCGCGCCCTGTGGCGGGAGTGGGCCGGCGCGCCCCAGGACTTCGAGCGGCGGTGGTCGACGTGGCTCGCCGAGGGCGTCATCCCCGGGACACGCGCGGCCCCGGTCCACGCGGAGCTGGAGGAGCACGCGGTGCTGGCCGCCACGCGCGAGCCCGTTCCTCCCGCGAGCGGCCTGGAGCTGTCCCTGGTGCTCGACGCGAAGGTCCATGACGGGCGCTTCGCGGGCAACGCGTGGTTGCAGGAGCTGCCCGAGCCGATGGCGAAGCTCACCTGGGGCAACGCGGCGTGGCTGTCTCCGGCCACGGCGGCGCGACTCGGGTTGGAGAAGGATGACGTGGTTCGGTTGGCGCTGCGCGGTCAGTCGTTGGACGTGCCCGTGTTGGTGATGCCTGGGCAGGCGGATGACACGGTGACGTTGGCGCTCGGGTACGGGCGGGAGGCTCCGGAAGGCGTGGCGCAGGGCGTGGGCGTCAATGCGTTCCGGCTGCGGCACCTCGATGCGCCGTGGGGGGCGTCCGGAGTGGGCCTCACGGCCGTGGGGCGTCGCGAGGCGCTGGCGCTCACCCAGGAGCACTGGAGCATGGAGGGGCGCGAGCTGGCGCTCCAGGTGCCTCGGGCGCGGCTGACGGAGGAACTCCGCGCGCTGCGGCCACTTCAAGAGGACGCCCCGCATCTCTACGCCGCGCCGCTGCGCACCGGAGCGCACCAGTGGGGCATGGCGATGGATCTGCATCGCTGCACTGGGTGCGGCGCCTGCGTGGTGGCGTGCCAGGTGGAGAACAACGTGCCCGTGGTGGGGAAGGAGGGCGTGCTTCGCAGTCGCGAGATGCACTGGCTGCGCATCGACCGGTACTTCCTGGGCGACCCGGACGACCCCGGCGTCATCACGCAGCCGGTGGCGTGCGTCCACTGTGCCTTCGCGCCGTGCGAGTACGTGTGCCCGGTGAACGCCACCGTCCACTCGGACGAGGGCCTCAACCAGATGGTCTACAACCGGTGCATCGGTACGCGGTACTGCTCGAACAACTGTCCCTACAAGGTCCGCCGCTTCAACTATCTGGAGTACCAGCAGCGAGAGCCCCTGGCGCGGCTGCGGCAGAACCCCTCGGTCACGGTGCGCTCGCGTGGCGTGATGGAGAAGTGCACGTACTGCGTGCAGCGCATCGAGCGGGCCCGCGCCAACGCGCGCGCCCGCCAGCGTGACCTCCGCGATGGAGAGGTCCGCACCGCCTGTCAGCAGACCTGTCCCACGCGGGCCATCGTCTTTGGAGACCTGAACGCGCCCGACTCCGAGGTGAAGCGGCGGCACGAGGACCCGAGGCACTACCGGTTGCTCAACGAGCAGGGGACGCAGCCGCGCACGGTGCATCTGCTCCGCGTGAAGAACCCGGCGCCGAGGGGCGGGACATGAGTCAGGTGGATCCGCAGGTCCCCGCGCCGGGGGACGCGCTGGTCACGCATCCGCTGCTCACGGGGAGGCATTCGGATGCGGAGTACAGCGAGTCATTGCTGGCCTACGTGCATGCGCCGCCCACGCGCGCGTGGTGGATGCTCCTGGGCGTGGGGTTGACGGGGACCGCGCTGCTGGCGGTGGCGGTGGGCGTCACCCTCTGGGTGGGCGTGGGCGCCTGGGGCAACAACATCCCGGTGGCGTGGGCGTATGGAATCACCAACTTCGTGTGGTGGATTGGGATTGGCCACGCGGGCACGCTCATCAGCGCCATCTTGTTGTTGTTTCAGGAGCGGTGGCGCAGCTCCATCAATCGCTTCGCGGAGGCGATGACGCTGTTCGCGGTGACGTGCGCGGGGCTCTTCCCGCTGCTGCACCTGGGGCGGCCGTGGAAGTTCTATTGGCTGATTCCCTATCCGAGCACGCTGCGCGCTTGGCCGCAGTTCCGCTCGCCGCTGACGTGGGACATCGCGGCGGTGGGCACGTACCTCACGGTGTCTCTCTTGTTCTGGTACCTGGGGCTCATCCCGGACCTGGCCACCGCGCGAGACACCGCGCGAACGCATCGGGCCCGGTTCTGGTACGGGCTGGCGAGCCTGGGGTGGCGAGGCTCGGCGCGGCACTGGCGACAGTGGCGCACGGGCTATCTGCTGTTGGCGGGCCTGGCCACGCCGCTGGTCGTCAGCGTGCACACCCTCGTGTCGTTCGACTTCGCGGTGGCGCAGCTCCCGGGGTGGCACACCACGGTGTTCCCGCCGTACTTCGTCGGGGGCGCGGTGTTCAGCGGCTTCGCGCTGGTGTTGACGCTGCTCATTCCCGCGCGCAAGGCGTTGGGGCTCGAGCAGGTGGTGACGCTCGCGCACCTGGACAACATGGCGCGGGTGTTGCTCGTCACGGGCTGGGTGGTCGCCTACGGCTACATCCAGGAGCACTTCTTCGCGTGGTTCAGCGGGAACCCTTACGAGCAGCACGTGACGTGGGCGCAGCACGTGGGGCCCTATGCGCCGCTGTTCTGGTTGCAGATCTTCTGCAACGTGTTGGTGCCGCAGTTGTTCTGGGTCGCGCGGCTGCGCACGAACACGGCGGTGCTGTGGGGCGCGTCCCTGCTGGTGAACGTGGGGATGTGGACCGAGCGCTTCCTCATCGTCGTATCGCCGCTGAGCATGGACTTCCTGCCCTCGGCATGGGCGGCGTACCGGCCCACGTGGGTGGACTGGAGCCTGCTCGTGGGGACGATGTGTTTCTTTGGCACCGCGTTCCTCTTGTTCCTCAAGTTCGTGCCCGCCGTGTCGATGAGCGAGGTGAAGGAGTTGCGCCGCGAGGTGGATGAATCGGAGCGCTTCCGTGAGGAGCTGGGAGGCGCGCCGTGAGCCATTGGGTCCTGGGGGAGTTCGGCTCGGATTTGGCGCTGGTGGAGGCGCTGCGGGTCCTGCGCGCCCAGGGGTATCAGCGGTTGGATGCGCATACGCCGTTCCCCGTGGACGCGGTGTTCGAGGCGCTGTCCTTGGGGCGCTCGCGCTTGCCGCTGCTCGCGTTGGTGGCGGGGTTGGGGGGAGCGGGCTTCGCGTACCTCACGCAGTGGTTCACCAACGCGGTGGACTTCCCGCTCGACGTGGGCGGGCGCCCGCTGCACAGCGCGCCCACGAGTCTGCCCATTGCCTTCGAGCTGGGCGTCCTGTCCGCGGCGCTGATGATTTTCGGCGCGCTGATGGTCCTCTTCGGCTTCCCGCACGTCACGCATCCGGTGTTCGACGCGGAGGCGTTCCGGAGCGCCTCGGTGGATGGCTTCTGGGCGAGCGTGCTCGTGGAGGACGCGGGTGACGGCCTCGCGCATGTGGAGAAGTTGTTGAGAGATGCGGGCGCGCGGCGGGTGGCCGTGGTGGTGGCGGAGGCGGGGACATGAGGGGGGCGGGGCTTGTGCTGCTGCTGGGGTTGGGGGGGTGTGATGACCTGGACCCCATGGCCACCCAGCCTCGGGCGCAGGCCTTCGGCGCGAGCACCTTCTTCGCGGATGGGCGCGCGATGCGTCCGCTGGTGGCGGGCACCGTGGCGAGGGAGTGGGCCCCGGAGCGAGAGGCGGACCCCGCGAGGACCGAGGGGTTGGCGCGCGATGGGGGCTGGGTGGAGCAGGTGCCCGAGCCGCTCTCGCTCCCGCTGCTGGAAGAGGGCCGCGCGGGATACGAGACCTGGTGCGCGGTCTGTCACGGGCTCCGAGGCAACGGAGACAGCGCGGTCGCGCGGAAGATGCCGCAGCGCCGTCCACCGGGCTTGTTCGTCCCGCACACGCATGCGACCCAGGTCGTGTACGGCGTGTTGGAGGACTCGGCGCCGGAGGTCGCGTCGCCGGATGCGAAGTCGCGGCCTCATCGCGTGGACGACCTGGGCGCGGTGCGCGACACGCGCGGGCGAGCCCCCTCACCGGAGGCCCTGCCCGGCGCGGAGCGCGCAGCGGCGGTGCGCCACGCGCGAGAGGTCGCGCTGCCCGGTGTGGACCGTGGGGCGATGGAGGGCTTGCTGCTCGAACAGCCGGGGCAGGGCGGGCTGCCGCATCCGGTGGGGTTCTACTTCGCGGTCATCTCCGAGGGCTTCGGCGTGATGCCGGACTACGCGGCCCAGCTCCCGCCGAGAGAGCGGTGGGCCATCGTCGCGTACCTCAGAGCCCTGGCGCGCAGTCAGCGCGCGCCGCTCGCCGTGGCGCCTCCCGACGTTCAAGGCCGGCTGCTGCAAGAGGCGCGGGCGCCATGAGGCCTCCCGCGCTGCCTCGCTTCGAGGGGGGCCAACGCCTCTGGATGTCCTCCGCTGGCGTGGGCGTGGTGGGGCTCGTCGCGACGGGCGTGGGCGCGCTGCTCGACGTGCGCGAGGCGCTGTATGGCTATCTCTTCGGCTTCATCTACTGGCTGGGGTTGTGCCTGGGCACGCTGCTGTTGTTGGCCAGCTTCCACGCCTCGAATGCGCGCTGGCCCGTGGTGCTTCGGCGGACGCTGGAGGTGACGGGCGCCACGGTGCCGGTGTTCCTGGTCCTGTTCGTGCCCGTGGGGTTGGGCATGGCGCGGCTCTATCCCTGGGTGACGCCGTCGCCGGAGTTGGGCGAGCACGCGCTCCAGGTGCTCGCGCATCGCGAGCCGTACAACACGGTGCCGCGCTTCCTCCTGCGCGCGGTGGGGTACTTCCTCGCGTGGGGGCTGGTGGGGCACTTCCTGCTGCGCTGGTCCGTGCGTCAGGACACGGAGGGCTCGACGCGTTGGACGGCGTGGCAGCGGAGGTTGGGGAGCGGCGCGCTGCCGGTCATCGGACTGGCGTTCTCGTTCATGACCTTGGACTGGTTGATGGCGCTGGACGCCACGTGGCAGTCCACCGTCTACGGCATCTATGTCTATTCGGGCGCCACCGTGGGCGCGCTCGCGCTGGTGGTGGTGGCGGGCGTGGCCACGCGGGACACGCAGCACTTCGGGCGGCTGCTGACGCCCGGGCACTACCAACGCCTGGGCACGCTGCTGTTCGCCTTCATCTGCTTCTGGGCCTACATCGCGTATTCGCAATACATGCTCATCTGGGTGGCCTCGCTGCCCGAGGAGGTGACCTGGTACCTCGTGCGCATGCACGGCGGTTGGGGGGCCGTCTCCTGGGCGCTGATTCTGGGGCACTTCGTGTTGCCCTTCGCGGTGCTGCTGTCGCGCGAGCTGAAGCAGCGCCCGCGCGCGCTCGCGGGCGTGGCGCTGTGGATGTTGTTGCTCCACGCGGTGGACACGGCGTGGCTGGTGTTGCCCGCGCTGTCTCCCTCGCGCGCGCATCTGCCTTGGACGGCGCTCACGGCGTGGGTGGGCGTGGGCGGATGCGCGGTGGCCTTCGCGGTGTGGCGCTCGCGAGGCATGTACCCGGTGCCGGTGGGGGATCCGTTCCTGGTGCACTCGCTCCAGGTGCGCCAGCCATGAGCGGCGTGCAGACACCGCCGCCCGAGGAGGAGGACCTCCGCCTGGGGCGGACGCTGGCGCTCGGGGGCGCGGCGCTCGGCGTGCTGGCCGCGTCGAGCTGGGTGGCGTGGCTCCTGTGGTGCGCGTGGCGCCCCGGGGTGCAGGCGCCCGTGCCGAGCACGCTGGGCGCGCCACAAGTGGGCCGCGTGGAGCAGGTGCCGTTCATGCAGGCCCCGCCCGAGGAGGCGGTGAATGCTCGGGAGCAAGCGCGGCTGAAGGGCTACGGCTGGGTGGACCGGGATGCGGGCCTCATCCACATCCCCGTGGAGCGGGCCATGGAGCAGCTCGTCTCCGAGGAGCGCGCGGGAGGGCGGCGATGAACGAGCTGCTGCGCCGCCTCTTCTTCCTGCCCGAGCAGGGCTCCACCTTCGCGACGCGCGTGGACGCGCTGCACTTCGCCATGCTGCTCACCACGCTGGGGGTGGGCACGGGGCTCGGCCTCACGGGCCTGGTGTTCCTGGTCCGCTATCGCCGTCGCGCGAGCGCGGAGCCCACGCCGCACCTCATCGCGCCCGTGTGGTTGGAGGCCGTGTTCGTGAGCGTGCCGCTCGCGTTGTTCCTGCTGTGGTTCGCGCTGGGCTTCCGACAGTACGTCTGGGTAGAGAGCCCGCCACCCGACGCGATGGATGTGTATGTCACCGCGAAGCAGTGGATGTGGAAGTTCGCCTATCCCGGTGGGCCGAGCGCCATCGACACGCTGGTGGTGCCGGCGGGGCGGCCCGTGCGGCTGTTGATCACCTCGCGCGACGTCATCCACTCGTTCTTCGTGCCGGACTTCCGCTTCAAGCGCGACGCGGTGCCCGGCCGCTACACGGAGATCTGGTTCGAGGCGCCACGTCCAGGGCGCCATCAGGTCCTGTGCGCGGAGTACTGCGGGCTGGACCACTCGCAGATGCGGGGCGAGGTGGTGGTGCTGTCGCCCGCCGACTTCGAGGCGTGGCGCGCGTCGCGTCGCGAGGGCGTCCCCGTGGCGGGCGAGTCCATGGCCGAGCGCGGCGAGCACGTGGCCGCCAGCCAGGGCTGCTTGCAGTGCCACAGCGTGACGGGCGTGCCGCACATCGGGCCCACGTGGTGGGGCCTCTACGGCAGGGTCGAGCCATTGGTGGGAGGGGGCAAGGTGCTGGCGGACGAGGCCTACCTCACCGAGTCGATGATGGATCCGCTGGCCAAGGTGGTGGCGGGCTATCCGCCCGTCATGCCCAGCTACCACGGCCGCTTGAGCGCGGGGGACGCGGGCGCGCTGGTGGAGTTCATCAAGTCGCTGCGACCGCCGAGGCCCGGTCCCCCTGTCGCGGAGGAGCCTGTCTATGTCCCCACCGGTCGCTGAGCCCGGGGCGCTGCCGCCCGACAACTACCTCTCGGAGGGGCGCACGCTCTGGTCCTGGCTCACCACGCGTGACCACAAGCGCATCGGCGTGATGTTCCTGATGCTGACGCTGGGGTTCTTCTTCCTGGGGGGAGTGTTCGCGCTGGCGCTGCGCATCGAACTGCTGACGCCGGGGCGCACCATCATGGGGCATCTGGCCTACAACCGGTCGTTCACGCTCCATGGCGTCATCATGGTGTGGCTGTTCATGATTCCGGCCATCCCCTCGGCCTTCGGCAACTTCCTGGTGCCGTTGATGATTGGCGCGCGCGACGTGGCCTTTCCTCGGCTCAACCTCGCGTCCGTCTATCTCTTCCTGTTGGGCGCCAGCGTCGCGCTCTGGGGAATGATTCAGGGCGGAGCGGACACGGGCTGGACGTTCTACACGCCGTACAGCACGACCACGGGCACGGCGGTGCTGCCCGTGTTGCTGGGCGTGTTCATCATCGGGTTCTCCACCATCCTCACGGGGCTCAACTTCATCGCCACGGTGCATCTCTTGCGAGCGCCCGGGCTGACGTGGATGAGGTTGCCGCTGTTCGTCTGGGCCATCTACGGCACGTCCATCATCCAGGTCCTGGCCACGCCCGTGTTGGGCATGGTGTTGCTCCTGGTGGCGCTGGAGCGCGTGGTGGGCGCCGGCATCTTCGACCCCGCGCGCGGCGGCGACCCCATCCTCTTCCAGCACCTGTTCTGGTTCTACAGCCACCCGGCCGTCTACATCATGGTGCTGCCGTCCATGGGCGTCATCAGCGAGGCGGTGTGCGCCTTCAGCCGGAAGAACGCCTTCAGCTACCGGATGATTGTCTATTCCACGATGGGCATCGCGTTCGTGGGCTTCTTCACGTGGGGGCACCACATGTTCACCTCGGGCGAGTCCACGTTCGGCGCGGGCGCCTTCGGGGTGATGTCGATGCTGGTGGCCATCTTCACCGCCATCAAGATCTTCTCGTGGCTGGGCACGCTGTACCGAGGCTCCATCGCGCTGGAGGCGCCGCTCTTCTACGTGCTCGGGTTCATGTTCTTCCTCTTCTCCGGAGGGATGATTGGCGTGGCGTATGCGACCACGTCGCTGAACCTGCACTGGCATGACACGTACTCGGTGGTGGCGCACTTCCACTTCATCATGGTGGGGGCCACGCTCATGGCGTTCCTGGCGGGCCTGCACTACTGGTTCCCGAAGATGTTCGGCCGCACCTATCCGGGGGCGCTCGCCAACGCGGCGGCGGTGCTGGTGGTGTTTGGCTTCATCGCCACCTTCGTGCCGCAGTTCCTCCTGGGCAACGCGGGCATGCCGCGCCGGTATGCGGACTACCCGCCTCGATTCCAGTCGTTGCATGTCGCGTCCACCGCGGGCGCGTCGTTGCTGGCGTTCGGCTTCTTGAGCATCGCGGGCTATCTGGCGTGGAGCCTGCGCCATGGCGCGCTCGCGGGAGACAACCCGTGGGGCAGCCTGGGCTTCGAGTGGCAATCCCAGTCACCGCCGCCCACGCGCAACTTCGACGTCACCCCCGTTCACGCGACGGGGCCGCATCAGTACGCGCCCGGGGAGCCTCGTCATGCCGCATGAGTCCACCGCGGAGCACTGGGGCTCGGAGGCCGCGCGCGCGCACGCGGCGCACCTGGGGATGTGGCTGTTCATCTCCACGGAGGTGCTGCTGTTCGCGGCGCTCTTCACGACCTATGGCGTGTATCGCTCCGTGTATCCGGAGGTGTGGCGCGAGGCCCAGGCGCACATGGACGTGACGCTGGGCACGGTGAACACGGTGGTGTTGGTGACGAGCAGCGTGCTGGTGGCGCTCGCGGTCCACGCGACGCGGGAGGGGCGGCCGGGGACGGGTGGCGCGCTCCTGGGGCTCGCCGCGCTGCTGGGGGTGACGTTCCTCGTCTTGAAGGGCGTGGAGTACGCCGGCCACGCGCGCGAGGGCGGACTGCCCGGCGAGTGGTATCGCCTGGAGGCGCTGCCCAAGCCGGGCGCGAGCCTGTTCTTCAGCCTCTACTACCTGCTGACAGGCCTGCACGCGGTGCACGTGACGCTGGGGGTGGGCGTGCTGACGGTGCTCGCGGTGCGCGCCGCGGCGGGTGGCTTCTCCGCGAGCGACCACACGCCGCTGGAGCTGGGCGGCATGTACTGGCACCTCGTGGATGTCATCTGGCTGTTCGTCTACCCCATCCTGTATCTGTCGTGAGGCGGGCGATGCGCGACGCGAAGTCCCTGGGCGTGGTGGGGGTGCTGGGCGTGGGCATGGGGTTGCTCGCGCTCACCGCGCTGACGTTCCTGTTGCACCGGCTGCCGCATGGCGCGTGGTCGCTGCCCACCGCGCTGCTCATCGCGAGCGTGAAGGGCGTGCTCATCGCGACCTTCTACATGCACCTGCGCGAGCGCCGCGGCGGGGGCGTGCTGATTCTCACGGCGTCGGTGGTGTTCGTGGCCGTGCTGCTGACGGTGTGCATCCTGGAGACGCGCACGCGCTTCGCGCCGTCCATTCCGCCGGGACCGTTCCCGGTGCAGCCCCTGCCGGGACTGGAGGCGACGCGGGCCGCGCCCCCCTGAGCGCGGCCCTCCGTCACTGGCTCGCGAGCAGTGGCTCGCTGTCCACGCGCGTCTGCTCTACCCAGCCGCCCGCGAAGGACGCTCCCGCGTGGGTGGACAGGCGCAGCTCCAGATGGACGACGCGCGGGCCCAGCGCCTGGGCGTGGAGCAGGAGCACGTGGGTGGCCTCCGCGAGGACGCGCGGCGCCACGGGCTCGGCGCCGCTGGCGGCGCCACGGGTCGCGCGCCAATCGCGCAGCCGCCACGACACCAGTCGCCCATCCTCCATCTTCACGTCCACGCTCACCCACGCCGCGCCCCCATGAGGCACCGCGACAGGCGCGAGCGCTTGCTGGAGTTTCTCCATCGCGCGGGCCTGGACGTCCGGGGCGATGCCCTTGTGGCGCAGCGGCATCGGCCGCCCCTCCAGAGGACGCGAGGCGGTGTGGGATTGCGCCTGCTCCACCTGCCAGCGCGAGTCTTCACGACGCAAGGTCAGGTACACCTCGCCCGGGGGACGCCGGCCCAACTCGGTGAGCGCTCGGGCCACCGCGTCGCGGGTGTCGCCTGGACTCGTCGGGGCGCCTGCGCGCGTGTCGCGCCGCAGGGCCTGATAGCCCGTCAGCGTGAGCGCGCCACGCTCCGACCAGAAGGTGAACACCAACCGCGTGCCCACCTCGTGCACGCCCTCGGCCACGCCCCAGACCTGCGACGTCGCCAGCGCCACCTCCGCGTCGCGCGCCTCGTCCCAGGCCTCTTCATCCATCGCCATCAGGCCCGGGTCGCGCGGGGCGGAGGCGCAGCCGCACAGCCCCGCGACCAGCACGGCCAGCAGCCCTCGCGTCAGCGTGGAGGGAAGGAATTGAACTCGCATGAGAGCCTCCAGGTAGGGCGCGCGGCCGGGTTGGAATCAGGTCTATTTCGTGTTGCTTGTCTCTCCTGATTCAGACGGCGGGCGCGCGCGTCGCTGACGGGCTCGCGCCTGGGGGTGAGTCGTTGTTCGGCATTCAGCGCGCGCGCGGCCGGAAGCGGGCGCGGGCGGCGGGGAGCGTTCCGAGGGCCGCGCCGAACGCGAGGTGGAGCGCGAGGAGGAGGGGACCCGGATGGGCTCGGTCCAGGGGCGGGGACGCGAAGGGGAGGATCCACTCGGTCATCACGCTCCACAGGACCAGGCTGTACAGCAGGCCCAGCATGAGGGCGGCCACGGCCGTGCCTCCCCGGGGAAGTACCAGGGCGAAGCCGGTGGCCAGCGCGCCCGCCAGCGCGAAGTGGAGCAGGAGGCCCAGCACCACGGTTCCGGTGCCCAGGGGCGCTCCTGCCCGGAAGAAGGTGCCCGCCACGAGGAGGGCGGGACGCCAGGGCGCTCCGTGCAGGACCCCCACGGCCCCGCACGCCAGCAGCGCCATCGCGACCGCGCCCACGGTCCCCGCGAGCGCGCCGGGAAGCAGCGCGTCGCGCAGGGGGTTCCAGTCCCTCGCCCGGGCGCGGCGCGCGCTCATGTGGGCAGCCGAGGCGAGTCGCGCACCTCGGCCACCACGCCCCCCATGAATGCGCCCACGATGACGCCCACGCCAGACACGGCGCTCACCACGCCCAGCGCCAGGACGGGCACGCTGTCGCCGCGCAGCAGGGAGAACAGCATCAACAGGAGCCACATCCCCAGCGCCACCCACAGCGCGGGCGCAATGGCCACGCTGCCGGCCCGCGAAGAGGACCCGACGCGATAGCCGCCGATGATGCCGCCGACGAGGCCGTTCACGGTGGGCAGGAAGAAGAGCAGCAGGCTCCACGCCACCATCCACGCCGCGCCCTCTCGGGCGGGGTCACCGGGTCTCTTTGGACTGACCATGCGCGTGCCCTCCTCTTCAGGAGGTTGCTCACCTGTCCGGGCGCGTTGAGTCCGCGTGGGGACCGGCGCCTGGTGTCTCCCTCGTGCGGCGAGCAGGCGGGACTGTTGGCCAAGCCATGCTTGGGCCGGGGGGCTTGCGGGGAGGGTGTGCGGGGCAGGTAGGCTCGGGGCGTGATTGCCTCGGTCCATTTCGAGCACTTCCGTGGCTTGCTCGGCGTGGAGCTGACGCTGGAGCCGCTCACCGTGTTGGTGGGGGTCACGGCCTCGGGGAAGACGTCGGTGCTGGACGGGCTGCAACACCAGCTCGCCTACGAGCCCACGGACTTCTGGCGGATGGACGGCTCGCGGCGCATCGCCATCGAGTGGACGTATGCCCATGGCGACCGCACCCGCGTGGAGTACCCCTTCTCCGTCATGGACACCCTGCCCGGGCAGGGCCACGCGACGCAGCAGCTCGCGCTCAACATGAGCGCCCTGCGCGCGGGGGCGCCGGCGGGGCGGGCCACGTGGCTGGAGCGCTCCGGGGGAAACCTCGCCAGCGTCTTCGCCGCGCTGCCCACGCCCACGCGCGCCGCCATCTCCCGAGAGCTGTCGCGGTGCCTCCCCTCGCTGAGCGAGGTGGACGTGGCGCAGGACGTGGATGGCAAGACGTACCGCCTGCGCTTCCGGGACCGCTGGAGCCCGGATGTCTGGTACGCGCCCGAGCAGGTGTCGGACGGCGCGCTGTGGCTGATGGCCTTCCTGGTGGTGCCGCACCAGCGCCCGTTGCCGGAGTTGCTGACGCTCGACGAGCCCGAGCGCGCCCTCCATCCCGCCCTGATGCGCGAGGTGATGGCGCAACTGCGGGCGCTGGCGCGCGGCGAGTCCACGGGGCAGCCGGTGCAGGTGGTGCTGGCCACGCACTCGCCGGACCTGCTGGAGCTGGTACGCCCCGAGGAGGTGCGGCTCCTGTCGCGCTCCGCGACGGACGGCTCGGTGAGCGTGCGCGCGGTGCAGGGCGGCAGGTCCGACTGGCGCCGCGAGTGCAGGGCCGTGCTCGACGCGCTGTGAGCCACGGGCCCGCGCGGGCTCAGGTGGGCGAGGTGTACTTCGTGGCCCGCCAGGCCAGCAGGTTGCGCTCGGCCGAGACGAGCGAGAAGCACACCACCAGGGCCCCCACGATGACGTCGTTCGCGGTGGCGCGCGTGATGTCGCCGTAGCCCAGCACGGGCGGAGACAGCACGAGCCACGCGCCCAACAGCGTGTTGACGAAGCGCAGCCCCATGACGAGCGACGAGAGCAGCGCGACCGTGGCAATCAACAGCCCGACGATGGCGTCATTCATTCGCGGCACGGGGTGGGGATAGTCGAGCACGACCGGGGCGATGATGAGCCAGACCCCCAGGAACAGATTGCACCAGCGAGCCCACATGGCGGACACCTCCACGCGCGTACCACCGCAAGGTGCGGCACGCTCCACCCGCCCCTCAAGCGGGGGCGGCGGACGGAGCGAGGGCTCGGTGCGTCAGCCTCGCCACAGCTGATGCCAGAGGAAGCGCAGGTTGGCGGGGCGCTCGGCCAGCCGGCGCATGAGATACGGATACCAGGCGCGGCCATACGGCACATACACCCGCACCGGATGGCCCTCGAGCGCCAGGGCGAGCTGCAGGTCGCGGCGGATGCCGAGGAGCATCTGGAACTCGAAGGCGTCCTTGGGCAGTCCGCGCGCCTCGGCGTGCGCGCGCGTGGCGTCAATCATTCGCTCGTCATGCGTGGCGATGCCATGGCGCACGCCGCTGTCGAGCAACACGCGCATGCAGCGCACGAAGTTCGCGTCCACGTCTGCCTTGTCCGGGAAGGCCACGTCGGAACGCTCCAGGTAGGCTCCCTTGCACAAGCGGATCCGCACCCCTTCGGCGCACAGGGCTCGGGCATCCGCCTCCGTGCGGCGCAGGGCGCTTTGAAGCACCGCGCCCACGTGGGTTTCGCCAGACTCCGCGCGCAGCGCGCGCACGATGTCCAACGTCACCTGCGTCACCGCCGCGTGTTCCATGTCCACGCGGACGAAGGAGTCGCGCGCGGTCGCCTCGGCCACCACCTCGCGCGCGTTGGCCAGCGCCAGCGCGGGGGAGAGCAGCAGACCGCACTGCGTGAGCTTCAACGACACGTGTGCCTTCACTCCGGACTCGTCGATCCGCCGCAGCAGGCGTTTGTATTCAACGACCTCCTCGTGGGCTTCGGCCTCGCTGCGCACCGCTTCGTTGAGGTGGTCCACGCTGGCCCGCAACCCTTGCTCCGCCAGGGCGCGCGCGGTGTCCACCGCGTCCTCCCAGGTCTCACCCGCGACGAAGCGCCGGGCCAGCTCCCGCAGGGGCCGCAGCTTGAGGGCGGCGCCCTTCAAACGCTGTCTCCGCGAGAGGAAGAGCAGGGTGGCGCGGGGCAGGGCGTGGGCGGTCATGGTGGAGCGCTCGGCTTCATTCCAGGTGCTGGGTGAGGAAGTCTCCAACGCAGGCGTTGAGGGCCTGCGGATGGCTCATGTACGGCAGGTGGCTGGCATGGGGGAGCAACTCCATGCGCGCGCCAGGGATTCGCGCCGCCACCTCGCGCGCGGCCCAGGTGGGCACGAGCAGGTCTCGCTGTCCTTGGATGATGAGCGTGGGCGCTTGGATTTCGGAGAGCCGGTCCCTGAGGTCCGCGGCCAGCACGTCCCGCAGCCGACGGAGCAGCTCCGTGGGAGACATCCGTCGCGACTCGCGGACAATCTCCGCTCGCGCCTCGGCGGGCAGCGCGGCCCCCCCGAGCGCCCGCGCGACCAGCGGCGCGAAGACATACGCCAGCGGCCGAGGCGCCCGGACCAGCGTGGACAACGTCAACGCCAGCCGCCGCACCCGCCGCACCCCACCCACCGGTGATACCAGCACCAGCGCCTTGACGCGCGAGGGGTGGCGCAGCGCGAAGGTCATGGCCAGCAGGCTTCCATAGGAAGACCCCAGCAGGGCGAAGCGCTCCGGAAGGCGCGCATCGGGATGGGCCAGGAGCTCCTGGTTCCATTGCAGCGGTGTCTGCCCCGTCGGTGTGCGCAGGGGTGGGGTCCACAACAGCAGCCGCAGGGTGCTCGCCAGCGGCGCCAGGGGGGCGAAGGAGCGGCCACTGGCGCCCAGGCCGGGCAGACACACCACGGTGCGCGCCGTGTCCTCGCAGCCCCCGGGGAAGGTGAACAGCCGCACAGGTGAGCCCCGCACCTCGCGCAGCTCGCAGGGCAAGGCATAGCCGTGCTGGATGTCTTCGACATCCGGGACCCAGTGCGGCCGCGTGACCAGGTCAGTCATGGCGGGCTCTCAATAGCAGCAGCCGCGAGCAGCAGCCGCACGCTGGTCGCCAAGCGTTCGCGAAAGGCTCGCAAGCGCGGCTCGGGGGCATTCTCCGGCGGCGGCGCGTGGGGGGCGCCCACTGCGAAGGTCAGTCTCACGGGCCGGGGCAGGGGGCCCAGCCCCAGGAGGAGCGGCACCCGATACTTCTCGCCTGGCGCCAGCCTCACGCGCAGGCGCTCCGCCGCGGGCGGCCACCAGAAGGTGTCATCCACGCCGAATCCCGCGAAAGGAATGACGGGCACCCCCGCTCGCGCGGCCAGCCGGACAAAGCCCAGCGCCCGGTCCCAGCGCAATCGGTACCGGGCGCGTGGCAGCTTGAACGTCTCATGCGCCCCGCCGGGATAGCAGACCACCAACTGGCCCTGGCGCAGCGCCGCCAGTCCATTCTCACGCGTGCCTTCCACGCCCCCCAGCCAGGGGAGGACCGTGCGCACCACGGGAATGCGGAAGAAGCCTCGCTCGGCCAATCCCTGCGCATGGCGACCTGTGGCGGCATGTAGCAAATGAAAGAAGGCCGGCGTCTCGTACCCCCACACGCCATGGTTTCCCACCAGGAGCGCCGCCCCCTGCTTGGGCAGGTGTTCCACGCCCATCAACCTGGCGCGGTGATAGCTCGCGGACAGGGCGGCCCCCCACTCCGCGAGGCGGAAGACGGCGCGGCGCAGGGGCGGAAGTGTGGCGTCCACGGGCCATCATGATGGGGACGCTCCACACCCTTCGCATCCCGGAGCGACCAACGAGACGGGCGCACCACCCCCCTGCGCCACCCCTCACCACCCCACCCCCCCGGTTGTTTGACTCCGCCTGCCTCGCGGCGGCGCACGGCCTCACCCCTCACATTGATGGCATTGCGAGAGGAGTTGGCCCAAGCCCTGGCCTCGTGTTGGAAACCCGGCGTTGGACTGGCGCCCCAGGCCTTCCCAGTCGCCAATATCCCCAGAATTCCCGGAAGTTCCCGAGACGACAGAACGGGTGATACGTCGCTCAGTCACAACTTTTTATCGCTTCCTTCGACAAATCCTTTTTTGGAAGGTATTGGTAGGGGCGGCAGTAATTGATGCCTCCCCCCTCCCTCTAGACGAGGAAAAGTCGAATATGTCGGTTGACAAGGCGTTCCGAGAGATGATTCGTAACGAGATCGAGGTCCAACTCAAGCCGCTGCGCGATGTGGTTTCGCGCCTGGAGGCTGGGACCTCGGACCTGGACGCGCTGCGCAGCGTGGCCGAGCGGCTGGCGCCCCTGGCGCAGGTCGTGGGCCCCCTGTTCGGCGGCAACGCCTCGGCGGCGGCCGCGGCCAAGCCGGTGAAGCGTGGCCCGGGTCGTCCGGCTCGCACGGCGGCTCCGGCTCCGGTCGCGGTGTCGGGCAAGCGGCGCGGCCGCAAGCCGGCGACGGCGGACGGCGCTCGCTCGTGCGCCATCATGGGCTGCGGCAAGCCCAGCCGGACCAAGGGCTACTGCGCGGCCCACTACCAGAAGCTCCGGATGCTGGAGAAGACCAACCGCCGCCCGTCCGCGTGGGTGGACTACGCGCCGGCGGACAGCGTGGAAGACATCAAGCTGCCGCGGGGTCGGGCCGCCTCCAAGGCGCTGGCCGCGGCCGCTCAGGGTAACGGTTAGTCTTCGGACTGCCCTGGCCCGGGCAGACCTGGCGGTGGACCGCGGCTCCCCTCCGGGAGTCCGCGGCAGGTACACCCGCGCGGAGGCGCTTGCGCCGCGAGGGAGTGGCGGGCATGAATGCCCGGGCCATGAACAAACGCGAATTGGAACCAGGCATCATCACCGACCTGGCCGGCCGGACGACGTACGGCGACTATCTTCAGCTCGACCGGCTGTTGTCCGCGCAGGTGCCGCGCTCACAGCCGCCGCATCACGACGAGCTGTTGTTCATCGTTCAGCACCAGACAAGCGAGCTGTGGATGAAGCTGCTCATCCACGAGCTGAGCGCCTGCATTCGCTATATCCAGGCGGACCGCCTGGAGCCGTCGTTCAAGATTTTCGCGCGCGTGGCGCACATCCAGCGGATGCTTTTCGAGCAGTGGAGCGTGTTGGAAACGCTCACGCCCAATGAGTACCTGGAGTTTCGCGACACGTTGGGCAGCGCCTCGGGCTTCCAGAGTTTTCAGTACCGTGCGCTGGAGTTCCTCCTGGGCAACAAGGACCCGCATGCGCTGGGGCCCTTCCGTCACGTCCCGAGCGTGCATGGGGAGCTGGAGCGGCTGCTCGTGTCTCCCAGCATCTATGACGAGTTCTTGCGACACCTGGCGCGCACGGGCCACGCGGTGCCGGCGGACCGCGTGGAGCGGGATTGGCGTCAGCCGTATGAGAAGAGTTCCCAGGTGACGGAGGTCTTCCGGCGCATCTACGAGGACATCGAGCAGCACTGGGATGCGTATGAGATGTGCGAGAAGCTGGTGGATACCGAGGAGCGCTTCCAGCTCTGGCGCTATCGCCACATGATGACGGTGATGCGCATCATTGGCTTCAAGCAGGGCACGGGCGGCTCGTCCGGGGTGGGCTTCCTGCGCAAGGCGCTGGACCTGCGCTTCTTCCCCGAGCTGTGGGATGTGCGCACCGAGCTGGCGCCGCCCGCCGCCCGGCCACCGCGGGGCCACGAGGGCGGGTGACGGACGTGTGACGCGGCGCGCTCGGTGGGAGGTCCCCAGGGCCTCCTCCGCGCGGAGTGGGCCCGCCACCGCAGACCCGCGATGTCTCTCCTGGGAGGCGGCCCCGAGCGGGCCGACCGTTCCCTGGCGGATGGCACGGGAACTTCCCGCGCGCCGCGTGGGGAGGGCGGACTAGGCTGGCGCTCACCATGGCTGCCGAGGCACCGCTGCTCTTCGACCAGGCCTACATCCTCTGCTACCGCACCTTTGACGTGGCGGAGGAGATTGACCTGGAGCGGGCGCGACGGGTGCTCACCGAGGACGCACGCCGACTGAAGCTGTCGCGTGAGAACAGTCAGTACCTCCAGCTGCCCAATCCTCCCGTGGCGTATGAGCTGGGGCGCCGGCCGCTGGCGCTGCGCGGCGGGCCTGTCACGGTGGACGCCACCGCGCGCCTGTTCGACCACGGCGCCGTGTCCATCATCCTGCGCGTCCCCGTGGTTCCTGGCACCACGTGGGAGACGCTCACCCAGGTGGCGGACGAGCTGTATGACAGTCAGGCGTTGGAGGACCTGGCGCTGGAGCTGGTGGAGGGGGTGCGCCGCACCATCGCTCCCGCGGTCCAGGCCTCGCACCTCTGGGGGCAGAATGAGAGCTACACCGTCATCTTCGCGGAGCGCATCCGGGGGGAGCCCACCGCGGATGAGCTGCTGACCCGGGCGAACATCGCGCGGCTCCTCTTGGGGGAGGTGGCGTCGGCGGACCTGTCCGCGCGCGAGGTGGAAGCCGTCACGCAGGTGCGCTTCAGCTATACCGTCAATGACCTGGTCGTCATTGATTGGAACAGCGCCTTTGTCTATGAGCCCTCGGGCTCGCGGGACATCCCAGACCTGTTGGAGATTGCCAACGCGCAATTGTTGGAGTTTCGCTACTACGACGAGCGGTTGGATGCACACATCGCCCGCATCCATGATGAGGTGCAGGCGCGACGCAATGGCTGGATTGCATTGCTGCGCAGTCCCTATCGCAACCTCGCGCGCCAGACATTGGGCACCCTGGTGGACCTCAACGAGTTCGTCGAGCGCGTGGAGAACAGTCTGAAAATCATCGGAGACTTCTATCTGGCCAAGGTCTACGAGGGCGCGGTGCGTCGAATGCGCATCTCCGCGTGGCAGGCCTCCGTGACGCGCAAGCAGCAACTGCTGGCCCAGACGTATGGACTGCTCAAGGGCGAGGTGGACATCGACCGCTCCCACCTGCTGGAGATGATGGTGGTGGCCCTCATTGTCTTGGAGTTGGCGGTCGCGCTCGCGCGGTTCATCGAACACTAGGCAACGCCTGACGCGGCGGCTGGGTTCCCCGGGGAGAGGGGCCATGGGACACTGAGGCTCCGCGGGCGACCCCTCCGCCCGGCGGGGGGAGCGGGGCATGAACATGCCCGAAAGTGATTCGATGGCCACGGCGGACCGCTTCGCGCGGTCCTTGGATGCGAGGGCCGGCGCGCCCGGTGTGACAGGGGTCGAGTCGTTGCTCCGGGGAGCGGCGGCCTCGCTGGAGGCCCCGGCGGCGTCGCTGGGCTGGTGGGACGAGGCGGGCCTCCTGCGCTCCTGGGTGACGCCGGGCCTGTCCGCCGAGGCGGGCGAGGCGTGCTCCCGTCGCCTCATGCTACGCGGGCTGGGGGCGCTGGGCTCGGTGGAGGCGCCCGGTGCCTACGTGGCCGAGGACCTGTCCACGGACCCGCTCCTGGCGGACGTCCCGGAGGTGCGGCGGGCGGTGGGCTCGGCGCTGCTGGCGCTCCCCCTCTTCCTGCCGACCCGGCCCGCGCCCATGGGGGTGCTCGGGGTGTACTTCGCCCAGCCCCGGCGCTTCCTGGCCCGGGACCTTCAGCGCCTGTCGCTCCACGCGACGCTGGCGGAGCGCGTCCTGGAGCGGGAGCGGTGGGTGGCGCTGGAGGCCGCCGCGCGCTTGCAGGCCGAGGAGTCCCGGCAGCGCTTCCAACTGCTCATGGACGCGGGCGCGCTGCTGGCCGGGCCCTTGGACTGGGAGGAGCGGGTGGCCGCCGTGGTGCGGCTGGCGCTGGGGACGTTCGCGGACGGCTGCGCGGTGGACGTCACCGCGGACGAGCCCGAGGCCCCGCGCCGGCTGGCGTCGCTCCAGGCGGACCCCGGGCTGGCGCCGCCGTCGCTGGAGGCGCTGCGGTGGCGCTCGGACGAGGCGCGGCCCGCGCTGTTGGACGAGGTGCTGCGCTCGGGGCGCTCGCGGATGGTGTCGCGCGTGGGGCCGGCGTTCGTGGAGGAGCGCAGCGGCGGCGAGGTGCTCTGGCGCAGCGCGTATGCGCAGGGCCTGTGCTCGCTCATCGTCGCGCCGCTGATGGCGCGCCAGCGCACCTTGGGCGTGCTCACCTTCGTGCGGGGCGAGTCGCGTCCTCCCTACGGCACCGAGGACCTGGCGCTGGCGGAGGACCTGGCGAGCCGGCTGGCGGTGGCGCTCGACAACGCGCGGCTGCTGCGTCAGGCGCGCGGCGCGGAGGATTCCAGCCGGCGCAGCGCGGCGCGGCTGCATGTGCTGGTGCAGGTCAGTCAGCTCATCGCCGAGGCGGGGTTGGACCTGGCGCAGGTGCTGGACGTGCTGACCCACAAGGTCTCCGAGGCCATTGGCGAGGCCTGCGTGCTGCAGCTCCTGTCGAGCGACCAGGAGCGGCTGGAGGTGGTGGCGGTGCACCACCCTCGGCCGGAGTCGCGGGCGCTCCTGGAGCAGGCCCTGCGCGACCACCCGGCGCTTCCGGGCGAGGGCGTGGAGGGGCGGGTGGCGCTCAGCGGTCAGTCCCTGGCGTTGCCGCGCCTGACGGCCGAGGAGCTGCGCCTGGAGCGCGCGCCCGCGGGGCTGGCGTACTTCGAGCGGCAGGGCCCGCAGAGTCTCCTGGTGGTGCCGCTGGGCGCGCGGGGCCGGGTGCTGGGCACGCTGACCGTCATGCGCGAGTCCCCGGGCCGCGAGTACAGCGCCGAGGAGCGCGCGCTGCTGGAGAGCCTGGGCGCGCGGGCGGCGCTGGCCATCGACGACGCGCGGGCCTACGGCGCCGCCACCGAGGCGGTGAAGGTGCGCGACGAGGTGCTCTCCATGGCGGGGCACGAGCTGAAGGCGCCGCTCAACGCGCTCCAGCTCCAGATTCACATGCTGGCGCGCACGGCCCGCGAGGCGACGGCGGCCGGCAAGCTGGCGGAGCGCGCGGAGCGGGCCGCTCGGGCCAGCCAGCGCATGGGGTTGCTCATCGACGACCTGTTGGACGTGTCGCGCATCAGCGCGGGGCGGCTGTGGCTGCGGCGCGAGGAGGTGGACCTGGCCGCCGTGACGCGGGACACCGTGTCGCGCATGTCCGAGGAGCTGGTGCGCGCCGGCTGCGAGCTGCGCCTGGAGGCGGACACGCCCGCGCCAGGGCTGTGGGACCGGCTGCGCGTGGAGCAGGTGCTGGTCAACCTGCTGTCCAACGCGGCGAAGTACGGCGCGGGCCGGCCCGTGGCGGTGAGCGTGTCCTGGGCGGACGGGTGGGCCCGGGTGGGCGTGCGGGACGAGGGCATTGGCATCGCGCCCGAGGACCACGAGCGCATCTTCGAGCGCTTCGAGCGCACCGTGGCCGCGCAGCACTTCAAGGGCCTGGGGCTGGGGCTCTGGATCTCCAAGCGCATCGTGGAGGCGCTGGGCGGCACCCTGCGCGTGCGCAGCCAGCAGGGCCAGGGCTCCACCTTCACGCTGGAGCTGCCGGTGAATCCGCCCGAGCAGGACGGCGCGCGCGCCACGCCGGGTGACTCGGTGCTGGAGGAGCGGGGGGGCTGAGTGCCATGGTCTGACTGTCCGTGCGAGCGCCCATGACCTCCGTCCCGCGACGTCCCTTCGTGCCGCTGGCTTCGCTGTGCCTCGGGCTCGTCCTCGGGGCCCCCGCCTGCGCGCCCACCCGCGTCCCCGCCGCCGCCGTGAGCGTGGCGCGTGACACCGACGGCGATGGCGTGGAGGACGCGCAGGACCGGTGTCCGCAGTACGCGGGGCCGGCCTCGCGCGGGGGCTGCCCGGTGCGCGACGTGGACGAGGACGGCGTGGAGGACGCGCAGGATGCGTGTCCCCGTGAGGCGGGGCTGCCCGAGCTGCGCGGGTGCCCCGTGGCCGACGCGGACCGCGACGGGGTGCAGGACGCGCAGGACCGGTGCCCCGAGGAGGCGGGACCGCGCGAGCGGGACGGCTGTCCGGTGCGCGACACGGACGAGGACGGCGTGCCGGACGAGGAGGATGCCTGCCCCACCGAGGAGGGGATCGCCGAGCTGCGGGGCTGCCCGGCCCGGGACAGCGACGGGGACACGGTGGCGGACCACCAGGACAACTGCCCGCGCGTGGCGGGCCCCGCGTCCAACCAGGGCTGCCCCGCGCGCGAGCCCCAGGCGGTGGTGCTGCGCAAGGAGCGGCTCCAACTGCTGGAGCGGGTGTACTTCGAGGGCGGCACGGCCACGGTGCAGCACCGCTCGTTTCCGCTGCTGGACAATGTGGTGGCGGTGCTGAAGGCCCACCCGGAGCTGCGCAAGGTGCGGGTGGAGGGGCACACGGATGACCTCATCGAGCCCGAGGCCAGCCGGGCCCTCTCGCAAGCGCGCGCCGAGGCGGTGATGTCTCGGCTGGTGGCCCAGGGGTTGGCACCCGAGCGGCTGGAGGCGCAGGGGTTGGGACAGGCGCAGCCCCTGGAATCCAACTTCACCGCGCCGGGCCGCGCGGCCAATCGTCGTATCGAGTTCATCCTCGTCACCGAGGAGCCCCTCCGCCCGGCGAAGGGCGGCACGCGGCGCTGACGCGGTGGTGGACAGTTCCGCGCCCGGGCGCTCCCCGGCGGAAGGGGCGTGGGGTACGCTGGTTCGGGCGCTCCTCGTGGTTCCACCGTCCCTCCGGACGCCCTTGCCGCCGCCTGTCCCAGGCCGCAGAGGCTGTTGAATGAGTGCTTCGAGCCCCCTGTTCGGCGATCTGCTCCTCAAGCTCGGCATCGTCACTCCCTCGCAGGTCCAGGAGGCGCTCGCGCTCCAGGCGCTCACCGGCCAGCGCGTGGGCGAGGCGCTGATTTCCCTGGGCTACGTCTCGCGCGAGCAGATCCAGGACGCGCTCGGCGAGGCGCTGGGCCTGCACCACGACAAGACGCACGCGCAGCCGGCCCTGGGCGAGCTGCTCGTGGGCCTCAAGTACGTGACGCTGGCGCAGTTGGAGGAAGCGCTCGCGCGCCAGCGCCGGGACGGGCGCCGCCTGGGCGAAATCCTCGTGGAGCTGGGGCACTGCACCTACAAGCAGATCTACGAGGGGCTCGGGCTCCAGAACCGGCTCGCCGGGCGAGGGGACCTGTCGCGCCCCGCCGTGGAGGGGCGCCGCCGCGTGGTGGTGGTGGACGACAGCCCCCTGGCCTGCGCCTTCGTGCAGGAGGGCCTGGTGGGGCTGGGCTACGAGGTCGTCTGCTTCCAGGACCCCTACGAGGCGCTGGAGCAGGTGGGGCGGCTGCAGCCGGCCATCGTCCTCAGCGACCTGGAGATGCCGGGCCTGGAGGGCGTGGAGCTGTGCCACCGGCTGAAGGAGGGCCCCAGCCGGGGCGTGCCCGTCATCATCCTCACCGCGAACGACCGCGAGGCCGAGCGCGTGCGCGGGCTGCGCATGGGCGCCGACGACTACGTCAACAAGACGGCCTCCATGGATGAGCTGGCCGCGCGCATCGAGAGCGTGGTGCGCCGCACCGGCGAGACGGAGCGCATCCGCCGCCTCTTCGCCCGCTACACGTCCGACGCGGTGGTGGACGAGATTCTCAAGAGCACCGACGCGGTGGTGCTCACCGGCGAGAAGCGCGAGGTGACGGTGCTGTTCGCCGACATCCGCAACTTCACCGGGCTGGCGGAGAGCCTCCCGCCCGAGCAGGTGGTGGCGGTGCTCAACCAGGTGCTGGGGCGGCTGGCGGACGCGGTGTTCACCTGCGGCGGCACGCTGGACAAGTTCCTGGGCGACGGGCTGATGGCCGTCTTCGGCGCGCCGGTGGCCCGGCCGGACGAGGCGCTGCGCGCGCTCCAGTGCGCGAAGATGATGATGGAGGCCATGGCGGAGCTGCGCCTCTTGGCGGAGGCCGAGTGGCTGGCCAACGGCCGAGAGGGACAGCCGCTCGTGTTGGAGCTGGGCATCGGCATCAACTCGGGCGTGGTGGTGGCGGGAAATATCGGCAGCACGGTGCGCGCGGAGTACACCTGCATCGGGGACGCGGTGAATGTGGGCTCGCGGCTGTGCGCGCTCGCGGGGCCCGGGGAAATCCTGGTGGGCGAGCGCACCCGGGAGCTGGTGAACGCGAGCGAGACGTCGTTCGAGGACCTGCCGCCCGTCCGGCTGAAGGGGAAGCAGCAGCCGGTCCCGCTTTACCGCGCGCTGTGAACGGATAGGGTGCCGGTCCATGTCCGCCGAGCCCCCGCCTCCCGAGCCCCCCCGCCGCTCTCCCATCCTGTGGGTGGGGCTCGTCTTCGCCGTCCTGCTGCTCATCGCCGTGGTGGTGACCGCGCTCAGCCGCCGCACGAGCGTGGAGGCCACGCGCGTCCACGACGACTTCGCCGTGCTGCTGGGCGCGCTGGAGCGCTACCGCGCCGACCACGGCGGCACGCTGCCGGAGGAGGGGGACCTGGAGGAGATGCTCGTGCCCCAGTACCTGCCCTCGGTGCCGTTGGACCCCTGGGGCCGCCCGTACAAGTACTCCAGCAACGGCAAGGACGTGTTCCTGGCCACCTTCGGGCGGGAGAACCAGCGCGGCGGCGCGGGTGAGGACCAGGACCACACCAACCACGACGGGCACGCGCAGCCCGTGCGCTGAGCCGCGCCCTTCGTGAAGCCGGCCCCGGAGCGACCCGCCGGGGTGCCCCGCGCGCCACGGAGGTTCGGCCATGGCCATGTGTCCTGGAGGTGGGGGCGCGCCACTCGCGCCCTCGCCCGAGGAGGACGGCGATGGCCATCGTCTGTGCGACCAATCTCTCCCCGGAGTCGGGGCGCGCGGCGGCGGTGGCGGCGGCCCTGGCGGGGCGGCTGGGAGAGCCGCTGCTGCTCCTGGACGTGTCCGAAGCGGCCCCTGTCCCCACCCCCGACACCCTGTCCTCCGAGGAGGCCCATCGAGAGCGGCTGGAGGCCGAGGCCGAGCGGCTGCGCGCCTCGGGCGTGACCGTGCTGCCCCCGGTGTTGGCGCCGTCCACGGAGGGCTCGCGCCGGGAAGAGGTGGAGTGCCAGCGCGCGCGGCTGGTGGTGGTGGCGGCGGATGGCTGGCCCCCCGCTTCATGGCCGCGCACGTCGTTGGCGGCGCGGCTGACGCGGTACGGCCGGGCGCCGGTGCTGGTGGTGCGGCGGGATGGCGCGCTGCTGGACTGGGCGCGAGGCCGCCGGCGGCTCCTGGTGCTGGCGGGGGTGGACCGGGCGTCCTCCACATCCGACGCGGCGCTGACGTTCCTGCGAGAGCTGCGGCGGGTGGGCGCCTGCGACGTGGTGGCCGCGTGCGTCTGCTCCCCGCTGGAGGAGCGCGAGCGGCTGGGCATGCGCACCCCCGTGCACGTGGAGCTGCTGGACCCCGGCGGCGGCGAGCTGTCACCGCTGGAGCCCGCCATGGAGCGCGTGCTGCTGCGGGAGCTGCGCGAGCGCGTGGGCGAGTTGGAGGGCGAGGGCGGGATGGAGGTGGTGGTGGAGCCCGGCTATGGCCGGCCCGCGGACCATCTGCTGCATGTGGCCCGGGCGCGCGGCGCGGACGTGTTGGTGGTGGGGACGCACCTGCGGCGCGGGGTGCGGCGGCTGTGGCATGGCTCGGTGTCCGAGGGGGTGCTGCGCCGCGCGGAGCAGTCGGTGGTGTGCGTGCCGCCGGGCCTGCGCGAGCCCCGTCACGCGCAGCCGCCGCGCACGGTGCTGGTGCCGGTGGACTTCACCGAGGCGAGCGTGCGGGCCGTGTCCCAGGCGCGCCTGCTGGTGGGCGCGGGCGGGCGCGTGCACCTGCTGCACGTGCACCGACGGCGGCTGAGGGACCCGTCGTGGTTGGACACGGTGGGCGTGCCGCCCGAGCCCGAGGGCGACGCGGTGCTGCGCCGGCTGTGGACGCTGGTGCCCTGGGAGGAGGGCGCGCGCGCGGTGCATTGGAGCGTGGAGGGCGTCACGAGCGAGGACGTCCCACTCGCCATCCGCCAGGCCACGGAGCGCGAGGGCGCGGACCTGGTGTGCCTGGGCCTCTCCTCCACGTCCGACGCGCCGGACACGCTCAAGGGCGCGGTGGCCCGCGAACTGGTGCTCCACGGCGCGAGGCCCGTGCTCGTGCTGCCGGACACGTGAGGGATGTGGCGTTGCCGGAGCGTGCTCGACGGCGGGTGGGCGCGCGGGCCTGAGCGGCGCCCGCGCGCCCTGGAACTCACTGACCCAGCTCCTGCACCTCGATGCGGCGGTTCTGCAGCCGGCCCTGCGGCGTGTCGTTGGAGGCGACGGGCTTCGCGTCACCCTCGCCCACGGCCTCCAGGCGGTTGCCCGCGATGCCCTCGCCCACCAGCGTCTGGCGCACGTTGTCGGCGCGCGACTGGGACAGCTGGCGGTTGGCGTCCGCGTTGCCCGTGGCGTCGGTGAAGCCCTCGATGCGCACGCGCGTGTCGGGCTTCTCCTTGAGGATGGCGCCCAGCTCGCTCACCGTCTGCTCACCCTTGGGCGTGAGCTTGGCCGAGCCCGTCTGGAACTCCACGCCCTCCAGGATGACGCCCTTGGCGGCGGAGCCATCCGAGAATGCCCGACGCAGCCCGGACGAGTCCTCGATGCGCTGCTTCTGCTCCCCCGTGCCCACGCTCCCCGAGCCCCCCGTGCCCATGTTCCCTGCCCCACCCGTGCCCTGCTGCTCCTGGGGCGCCGTGGGGGCGGGAGGTGGCGCCTTCGCGGTCTGCTGCGGCTCCGGCTGGGCGGGGGGCGGTGTGGCCTGCGGCGCGTTGCGCTGCGTGGCGGGCTGGGTGACGGAGGCCTGCGAGGGCCGTGGCTCATGCCGGCGTCCGCGCAGCGCCCACCAGCCCAGGGCCACCAGGGCCAAGAGCGCCAGCGGCAGCGCCCAGGACGGGCGGCGGTGCGGCTCGGACGCCTGCGGCGAGCGCACCACCGGCGTGCGCGACATGGGCTCGCGGTGGACGGAGGTCACCTCCCGACTGCGCACCTCCTGCACGTCGGGGCGCTCCGGCACGGCCTCGCGAATCACCTCGGCGCCCGCGTGGCGCCCGCCGCCCAGCAGGCTGCCCAGCCCCGCCGGGAGCGCCGCGGAGATGAGCGAGCGCTGGCCGCCCAGCATCTGCATCAGCCCGGAGGCGCCCATCCGCTGGTCGCGCACCTGCTTCCCCAGCACGCCCATCAGCGCCGGCGCCGCCAGCGACAACAGCCGCGTGGCGGAGCTCGAGTTGCGCAGCCCGCCGAAGCGCGAGAGCCCCTCGGTGACGGCGCCCAGCTTGCCGCCGAGCAGTCCGCCGAGCATCCCATGGCCCTGCTCCGCGGCCTCGCGCAGCCCCCCGGCGCCCTCGCCCAGGCCCGGCACATCCGCCTTGGTGAAGCCGCCCTCGTTGAGCTGCGACAGGAGCCTCCCCGCCCCCGCCTCCGTGCCGCTCTGCTCCACGACCCCCGAGGCCACCGAGGCGATGGTGCCCGGGAGCACCTTGGCCATGGACTGAGGGTCCTCCCCCGACTCCTCGCTGATTCGCCGCACCAGGTCCCCCGAGAACTGTGAGCGGACCGCTTCGATGAGATTGAACGCCATGTCTTGCCTCCGAGGGTGTGCCGCACCGGAACCCCCCGGTGCGCGAGGCCACGCCCCACCCCCGTGGGCCTGGGGCTGATGGCTTCCCGAAATCGTTACGGAGCGCTTCCGCCGTTGGTAACCCCTTGCGGTGCGGCCGGGAGCCAGAGGCCCCGCCGCCTCGCCTCCCCGGGGAACGGGCGCGGCGGACCCGCCAGGTGGGGCGTGCCCGCTCGCGCGCGAGTGTCCACTGGCGCGTGAAACCCGCCCGATTCCAGAGAAGTGGGGATTGAACGGGCGACCCATGAGGGCGTTAGACTTTGCCGGAACTGCTTTCCCAGACAGGAAGGGGGAGTCCGGTGACTCTGCGTGGCTACCGAGAAGAAGAGCTCGTGAGCAACCGTGCGTCGCTGTTGATTCATGGCGGCACGGAGGACGAGCGTCGCGCTTGGGCGGAGGAGGCCGCGCGCAGCTTCGACGTGCCTCTGGTCGAGGTGCGCCAGCAGGCGGACCTGGCCGGGGCGCTGCGCCACCCCAATGGGGTGGTGTTCATCCCAGACATCGTGAAGCTGGGGCTGGAGGCGCAGCAGGTGTTGCTGCACTGCCTGCGCACCCAGGAGGAGCGGCCCAAGGTGGTGGTGGGGCTGTCCGGCGGCGCGGACCTGGCCCTGTCGCGCGGCACCGTCCGCGAGGACCTCCACTACCGGCTCCACAAGGCCCAGGTGGACCTCCAGACGGAGGGCCTGCGCGAGGCGCTCAAGCACCGCTGGGCCCAGCAGGCCGAGGCGCTCGCCGCCAAGGCCGCGCAGGCCAAGGCCGAGGAACAGGCGCGCGCGGCGATGGACCCGCGCAAGCCCGGCTCCGTGACGCGCATCGCGCCCAAGCGCAAGGCGTCCGGTGCTCGCAAGGGCGCCTCCCGGAACGCGGTGCGCTGAGCGCCGCGCTTCGTGGGACTCAGGCGTCCGGCGGGGCCCGGACGCCCGCGGCGCGGGAGGGCGCGCTGGCTGTCACCCCGCCGTGGCAATGCGCGCCAGGGGGAGGGGGACAGAAGCCTTGCATGCGAGGCGCGGAGAGGGACCCCTGGCGTTCTGGGGCAGAGAATGGGGCTAATCGGAAAGTTGCGTTAGAGTCGCCGCCGTCCTCATCCCTCTCCGGAGTGACGAACATGTCGCAGCAGACCCCTGGCAAGAAGCGTGGGCTCACGCGCCCCATCGAGGTGGTGCGGGCAGAGCTTCTCAAGGACCCCGAGACCAAGCGCATCGCGGACGCGGTGGGCATGAAGCTCGAGGACTACGTCGAGCTGGTGCTCGACTACGCGCAGGACAAGGACAAGGAGCCCGAGCTGAACGTCGTCTCGGATGAGCAGGCCAAGGCGGCCGGCTTCCCGGTGCACAGCGTGGAGGAAGTGGGCGAGTTCTTCGTCGCCGCCGCCAAGGGTGAGCTGCCCGGCATGGGCAACCCCTTCGCCAAGTCCGAGTTCGAGAAGAGCACTTCCCACGCGGGCAAGCCGTCCCTGGATCCCGAGGTGAAGCCGGGCCCGAAGACGGGCGAGTCCAAGGCCGTGAACCCGGACCTGCTCGACCAGGTCAAAAAGGGTGGCGGCGGACCCCGCGGCTAGGTTCCCGGGCGCCCGTACGGAGAGAAAAATCACGATCGGAAATACCGGACGAAACTTCTTTCCGCTGCGCCCGAGAATCATTTCGAAGGTTCACTTCAGCATTCCTCTCCGGCTTCAGACTCCAATCTTTCAGCAGACTTAGGGGGTATCACCATGGGCAGCGTTTTCAAGGCGGTTGGCAACATTGCGAAGACGGTCAGCAAGGTTGCTGGCGGCATCGCGAACATCGCGGGCAAGGCGCTGAGCTTCATCCAGTCGCCGCTCAAGATGCTGACGGACCCCCTCAAGAAGCTGGCCGGTGGCGTCCTCGACAAGCTCCCGTTCGGCATCGGCAAGATGATCAAGCCGTTCGCCGACAAGTTCATCGACAGCGGCGCCAGCATGCTGCTGGGCGGCCCGCTGGGTGGTCTGGCCTCGCTGGCCAAGTTCGCCCCCACGGTGAAGTCCATCGGTGACATCGCCACGGGCGTGAAGGGCGTGGCGGACAAGGTCGGCGCGCTGAGCTCGCAGCCCGCGCAGCAGAACTTCCAGCAGCTCATGGCCTGGGGCCAGGCGAAGCTGATCAACTGAGATTTGGAGTCTCGGTAGGATTCACCTGCTGAAGCCAAGAGGGCCGGTCTCCACCGATGAGGTGGGCCGGCCCTTCTTCATTTCCGGCGCCAGATGGGCCCGGCCGGGTCCATGTCTGGCGGTCCGCGGCTACTTCGCGGCGCTGGCCAGACGCTGGGCGTCGCCCATGAGCCGCTCGGTGGCCTCGGGGTCGTTGCTGTCGTAGTAGCCGCGAATCTGGCCGGTGGCGTCCACCAGCACGAAGTGGGTGCCGTGGAAGATGGACGGGATGTCGTCCTCGCTGGCCCCGGCCTCGCGCCCCATGCTGATCTTGAAGCCCTGGACGATGGTGTCCTTCAGCCGCTCATAGTCGCCGGTGAGGAAGCTCCAGCGGGCGAAGTCCGCGCGGTACTTCTGGCCATAGGCCGCCAGGCGCTCCGGGGTGTCGTACTTCGGGTCCACCGAGAAGGAGACCAGCCGCAGCTTCGGTCCGAGCGCCGCGGTGCGCTCCTGGAGCTTCGCCATCTTCTGGGTGAAGACGGGGCACACGGTGGGGCACCGGGTGAAGACGAAGTTGGCCACGTAGGCCTGTCCCAACAGCTGCTCGCGCCCGAAGGGCTGTCCGTCCTGCCGGGTGAAGGTGAAGTCCGGGAGCGCGCCCAGCTGCGGCAGGGGCTGCGCGCCCCGCATCCCCGTCAGCGACAGGGTGGCCACCAGGGCGAAGCCGAGGGCGGTGATGGCGAGGCCCGCCCAGAAGGCGGGGCGCTGGGTGAGGCGGGGGGCGTGAGCGGTGGCGGACGAGGCGGCGGACATGGGGCCCCGACGTAACGGCAAGGGTGGGGGACGCACAAGCGCTGTGCGCCGGGCCGACGGGTGCCGGACGCATGCGAGGCATGAGCGGGAGTGGCTGCTCCGAGGGCGGCCGGGCCCGAGCCGGTGCCCCCGCGCCTTGAGACGGGCGCCGGACGCGTGCTAGCCGGGCGCCTGGACCATGCCGCGCGACGCCCACATCCCGAGTGACCCGGCCCACCCCGCGCATGTCCGGGGATGCGCCCTCCCCATGGCAGGTCTCGGAGCGTTCCGTCCGAGGCGCTTCGGGCGCCGCCTCCCGGCCGGGGTGGCGGTGCTCGCCGGGCTGGTGGCCTGGAGCGCCCAGGCCTGCCCCGCCTGCACCGCCCATGTGCCCGAGCCCGCCGGGCGTTCGCTGGGCTTGCTGGTGGCGTTGGGCATCGCGCCGCTCCTGCTCGTCGGGTTGGGGATATGGGCGGCGTGGTGGGCGGGGAGGCGCGCGTGACGCCGGACCTCTCACCCGCGCGGCTGATCCTCTCCGAGTCGACCCCAGCGCCCCAGCCGGTCCCCTCGGAAGCGGGGGGCGCGGGCCCTGTCCATCAGACCCCGGTGCGATCTGCGCCCCCGGCGAACGCAGTGACACCGCGTATGAGCGAGCAGGCGCGGGCGTGGACGCTGTCGCCGCCCGAGGGCGCGAGCACCTACGGCCCCCGAATCGACGCGCTGCTGGAGCGCAGCCACGTCTTCGAGGCAGGGCTGGCGGCGGTGATGCTGGCGTGGCTGGTGCTGGCGGTCTGGCGCTTCCGCGGCGCGCGGCCGGTGGTGGCGGCGAACGGCGGCACGCGGCGCTCGCGGGCGTGGGTGTTGGGTCTGGCGGTCTGCGTGTTCGTGGGGGTGGATGGCACGCTGTTCCTGGGCTCGGAGCGCTATGCGCGCGACGTGCTGTGGAACCTGGAGGTGCCCGCGAACGACCCGCGCACGGTGCGGCTGGAGCTGAACGCGCATCAGTGGTCGTGGGAGGCGCGTTACGCGGGCGAGGATGGCCGCTTCGGCACGCCGGATGACGTGGTGACCTGGAATGACCTGCGGGTGCCGGTGGGCGTGCCCGTCTGGGTTCAGCTGGTGTCCACGGACGTGGTGCACGGCTTCTCGCTGCCGGCGTTCCGCGTGAAGCTGGATGCGATTCCGGGCCGCGTGAACCAGACGTGGTTCCAGGCCGCGCGCGAGGGCACCTTCGAGGTGGCCTGCTACCAGCACTGCGGCACCAGCCACTACCGCATGCGCGGGCTGCTCACCGTGCTGTCGGAAGCGGACTACGCCCGCTGGTTGCACGAGGCGGGGCGGCTGGCCACGCAGTCCTACGACGCGGACGACGCGGCGGCCCATTGGGGCTGGGAGTGGAGGGCGCCATGAGGGCCAGCTGGGTGCGCGCGCTGTGGACCACGGACCACAAGCAGGTGGCCAGGCAGTACCTGTGGGGCGGCCTCGGCTTCCTGCTGCTCGGGGGACTGCTGGCCCTGCTCATCCGCTGGCAGTGGGCGTGGCCGGGGCAGCCGGTGCCGGGGCTCGCGTGGGCCCTGCCCGAGTCGCGCGGCGCGCTCACGCCGCCCACGTACACGGTGCTGTTCACGCTGCACGGCCTGGTGATGATCTTCTTCGCCGTGACGCCGCTGCTCTTCGGCGCGCTGGGGCACTTCGTGCTGCCCCTGGCCATCGGGGCGCGCGGCTTCGCGTTCCCCCGGCTCTCCGCGGCGGGCTTCTGGGCGTACGCGGTGGGCGGCGCGCTGGTGCTGGCCTCGTTCGCCGTGCGGTTGGGCCCGGCGAGCGCGGGGTGGACGTCCTATCCGCCGCTGGCCACGCCCGCGTTCACGCCCGGGGTGGGGCAGACGCTGATGACGGTGGCCATCCTGTGCGTGGGCGTGTCCGCGTTCTCGTACGGGCTCAACTTCGTCGTCACCGTGGTGCGCTGCCGAGCGCCGGGGATGACGTGGGGCCGGATGCCGCTGGTGGTCTGGGGCCTGTTCTACGGCGCGGTGCTCAACGTGCTGTTCGTCCCGGTGCTGGCGGCGGCCACGCTGCTGCTCCTCCTGGACCGGGTGGCGGGCACGCAGTTCTTCATCGCGGGCGCGGCGGCGGTGGGCGGGGGCGGTGACCCCATCGTCTACCAGCACCTGTTCTGGTTGTTCGGGCACCCGGAGGTCTACATCCTCATCCTGCCCGCCTGGGGCATGGTGGGGGACTTCGTGGCGTACTTCAGCCGCAAGCCCGCGCACGGCTACCGGCTGACGGCGGGCGCCATGGGCGCGGTGACGGCGATGAGCGGCCTCGTCTATGCGCACCACCTGTTCACCAGCGGACTGTCGCCGGTGCTCGGGCGCGCGTTCATGGTCCTCACGCTGCTCATCTCCCTGCCCGCCGAGGTCATGTTCCTCAACTGGCTGATGACGCTGTGGCGCGGGAGCGTGCGGCTGACGTCGCCCATGCTGGCCGCGCTCGCGACGATGGTCGTCTTCGGTCTGGGGGGCATCACCGGACTGGCGCTGGGCGCGGTGGCCACCGACGTGCCACTGCACGGGACGATGTGGGTGGTGGGGCACTTCCACCTGACCATGGGGGCGGCCAGCTTCCTCGCCGTCTTCGCGGGCCTCTACTTCTGGTTCCCCAAGATGTACGGCCGCGCGCTGCACGAAGGGCTGGCCAAGGCCCACGTGCTGGCGAGCGCGGTGCTCTTCGTGGGCGTGTTCGGCGGGCAGCTCGCGGCCGGGTACGCGGGGCAGCTCCGGCGGCTGTACGACCCCTACCAGTACACGTACCTCAAGCACCTGCTGCCGCTGAACCAGTGGACGACGGGGTGCGCGTTCCTGCTGGGCGCCGCGCAGCTGCTCTTCGTGGGGAACCTGGTGTGGACGCTGTGGCGAGGCCGCGCCGCCGAGCCGAACCCGTGGAGCGTGGGCACGCTGGAGTGGACGTGCGCGACAAGCCCGCCCGCTCCGGACAACTACGCGACCGAGCCCGTGGTGCTGCGCGGCCCGCATGTGTTGTCGCAACCGGATGTACAACAGCAACTGGGTCGCGACTGGATTGGTCAGGCCGAGGCCGCCGTGCTGGGAGGGACAGAATGAACCCCGAGGCATCCCTGGCGTCGTCGGAGGCCTCCGCGCCTCGGCGGGCCGAGTCGACGCGTTGGTTCGCCGGAGTGCTGGCCCACGGCGCGGGCACCATGTTCTTCGTCGCGCTGGCCTTCGCGGCTGGCTGGTATCGGATGCGCGGGCTGTGGGTGCTGCCCGCCGTGGCGCCCAGCGTGCTGCCGCCGTGCGTGGCGGGCGCGTTCCTCCTCGGCGTGGGGCCGCTGCTCCTGCGCGCCAGCCGCGTGGACGCGAGCACGCCGCGCCGCGCGCTGCCGTGGCTGGGCGGGGCGCTGGTGTCCGGCGCGGGGTTCCTCGGGACGCAGGCGGCATGGCTGCACGTGATGTTCTGGTACCGCGACCTGCGCGTGCCCGAGGGCGGTGCCTTCGCGTCCGCCTTCTATGGCCTGTCCGCGTTGCAGGCGGTGCACGTGGGGCTGGTGCTGCTGGCGGTGCTCGTCGCGGCGGTGAGCACGTGGCGCGGCGGGGATGCTCGGGATGCGGCGCGGCGCGCCCTGGCCGGGTGGCTCTTCACGGTGGCGACGTTCGGGTTGCTCTTCCTGGCGGTGTACCTGCCATGAGCACCGCGGCGCGGTGGGCGCTGGTGCTGGGAATGGCGCTGGGGGCCGGGTGCCGGCGAGAGCCACGCCCGGTGCTCGCGCCGCTGGCGCTGGCGGATGGGCGCACGGTGTCCGTGGCCACGCTGGAGCGCGGCCGGGACGTGTACACGTACTACTGCGCCTCCTGTCACGGCGAGCGCGGTGACGGCCAGGGCCCGGCGGGCACGGGCATGCGGCCGGTGCCTCGCGACTTCCGCCAGGGCCTCTTCAAGTTCGGCGATGTCCCGGCGGGCGAGCTGCCCACGGACGCCGCGCTGAAGCGCACGCTGCGCCGCGGACTCCAGGGTACGCCCATGTTCGCGTGGGACGTCCCCGAGGCGGACGTGGAGGCCGTGGTGCAGTACCTGAAGACCTTCAGTCCTCGCTGGACGCAGGAGGCGCCGGGCCAGCCCCTCACCGTGTCCGAAGACCCGTGGCGAGGTCGCGAGGCCGAGGCCCTCGAGCGCGGGCGGACCGTGTACCACGTGGCCGGCGCGGGCAACGCGGGCTGCTCCAGCTGTCACGTCGCGTACCTGCCTCGCGCGGAGCTGGCCGCGCTGATGGAGAAGGTGACGGGCCGCAAGGTGAACCTGGCCGGCGCGGACCCCTACACCGCGCAGGCGCGCGAGTCGGATCACCCCGTGGCGTGGGACGCCAAGGGCGAGCCCGCGAAGATGGCGCGGGTGCTCCCGCCCGACTTCTTGTTCCAGGCGCCGCGCACCGTGTGGTCCGTGGATGCCACGGTGGAGGGCCGCCCGTACTCGGCGCAGGCGCAGCGCGAGGACCTCTATCGCGTCATCGCCTCGGGCGTGGGCGGCGCGGCCATGCCCACGTGGAAGGGCGCCATCCCCGAGGAGAACCTCTGGGCGCTCGCCTACTACGTGCAGACGCTCATCGACCTGCGGGACACCTCCGAGGCGCGCGCGCTGAAAGAGCGGCTGCGCGCGTCACCGGCGCGGTAGCGGCCGGGGCCCCGGTTGGGCTCACGGGCGCCGAGCGACCGGTCGACAGGGGCCGGGCTCGCCCCATCGCGCGTGCGCACCCTTTGTCGCGAACCCCTTCCCGACGAGAGAGGCGCGCATGGCACTGGAGCGAGCGCAGCGGTTCGTGGACGCACTGACGAGTCTGGAGGAGCGCGGCGACGTGGAGCCCCTCGTCGCGCTGTGTGCCGATGACGTGCGGATCAGCAACCTCGCCTCGGCGCGGGTGTTCACCGGCCTGGAGGGCGCTCGGTACTTCTGGTCCGAGTACAAGGCCACCCTGCGCCAGGTGAAGTCCACCTTCCGCAACCTGATTGAGTCCGGAGACCGCGTGGCATTGGAGTGGTCGTCGCGAGGCACCGCGCACAACGGGGCCGCCGTGGCGTACACGGGCGTGTCCATCATCGAGTGGGATGGCGCGCGGATCCGCCGCTTCATCGCCTACTTTGATCCGCACGCGCTGGGCCTGGAGCTGACGCACGGCCTGGCGCCGCGCTCGGAGGTTCCGGCCACGACGCCGGCGTGAGTCGCGCCCGCGGCCCGCCTGCCCCGCGGCTCACGTCTCGGGACAGACGCGGGGCAGCTCCAGCGTGAGCGTGGTGCCCACGCCTGGCGCGCTGTCCAGGCGGATGAGGCCGCCGTGCGCCTCCACCACCTGCTTCACCATCCACAGGCCCAGTCCGAAGCCGCCGTAGTTGCGCAGCGGCACGGCGCGCTCGAAGCGATGGAAGAGGCGGGCCTGCTGCTCGGGCGGGATGCCCATGCCCCGGTCGCGCACCACCAGCTTCACGGAGTCATCCACGTCCGTGGACAGCTCCAGGTCCACCGGCTGACCCTGGCCATACTTGAGCGCGTTGGCGAGCAGGTGCGCCACCACCTGGTGCAGCCGGTCCCGGTCCCACTTCCCCACGAGCGGGCCGGGCGCGCGCAGGTTCACCTCCGAGCCCATGCGCGCCAGGTCGTCGCCAAATCGGCCGAGCGTCTCGCGACACAGCTCCACCAGGTCCAGCGTCTCGGGGTGCAGCTGAAGGCGCCCGGCGGACAGGCGCGAGACGTCCAACAGCTCGCGCACCAGCTTGCCCAGGCGATCCGCCTGCTGCGTGGCGGCGGCGGTGCGCTCCTGCACGTCCGCGTCCTTGGACACGCGCTGCAGCCGCGCCAGGTGCAGCTTGAGCGCGGTGAGCGGCGTGTTCAGCTCGTGGCTCGCGATGGCGAGGAACTCGTCGCGCAGCTGGATGGCCTGCTGCGTCTGATGGAAGAGGTGTGAGTTCTGCACGGCGGTGGCCGCGCGCCGCGCCAGCTCGCACGCCAGCGCCTGGTCCTCCTCCGTGTGCCGGCGCCCGGACGTGCTGAAGCCCAGCGTCAGCGCGCCCAGCGTCCCCTCCTGCGAGGGCAGCGGCACGGACACGAGCGACGTGGCACCCAACGCGGACAGGAGCGCCCGCTGCTCGGCGCCGCTGGAGGAGCCCGCCAGGAAGGCCGCGTCCACGTGGGCGTGGAGCACGGGCTTGCCGGTGGTGAAGGCGCACAGGTCCGTGCCGCGGGGCTCGGGCGGGTGCCAGTGGCTCGCGGCGAGCAATCGCGCGGCCTCCGGGCCGCTCGCCCAGCTGACGCGCCGCATGTCGCCCTCCACCGTGAGGACGTCGAAGAAGCAGAAGTCCCCCAGGGAGGGCAGCATGGTGACGGCCGCGGCGCGCAGCGCGTGCTCCACATCCAACGACGTGGCGAGCGCGGCGGTGGCGCGCTGGAGCAACTCGGAGCGCTCCACCTGCCGGCGCTCGGAGGCCAGCAGCCGCGCGCGCTCCAGCGCCATGGCGCACTGGCGCGCCATCAGCACGATGAAGGACTGCTCCTCGGCGTCGAACGCGCGCGCGTGGTCGAAGCTGATGCACAGCGTGCCGCGGGGCTGGCCGTGCGCGGCCAGGGGGATGCACGCCACGGCCATTCCGCCCGGCGTGTCCTGCCCCAGCGGGGGGGTGTCCGGGTAGCGCGAGGCCTCGGCGCCCAGGTTCTCCATCCACACGGGGCTGTTGGTCCGGAAGGCCTCGGCCACGGGTTGCGCGGCGTCCAGCGGGACGCGGCGGTAGAAGGCCTCCTTGAGTGCGTTGTAGTGCAGGCTGTGGACGAGCTCGAGCGCGGTGGACTCGGTGTCCACGAGGAAGAGGCCGGCGGCATCCGCCTCGAGCGTGCGCACCGTCTCCTCCACCACGGCGCTCGCCACGTCCTCCGGCGTGCGCGCTCCCGCCAGGGCGAAGGTGAGGGACTGCAGGCTTTCCATGCGCAGGCTCGCGCGCTCGGCGCGCGCGCGCGCCCCGCGTTCCTCCTCATGGCGCATGGCCAACTCCAGTCCTCGCGCGGCCACCTCCACCACTTCCTCGGCCAGCGCGACAGCGGCGGCGTCCAGCCCGCGCCCGGACAGCAGCACCACGCCATGCGTGCGCCCGCCACAGCGCAAGGGCAGCAGGGCCGTGTGGCGACCTCCTGTCTCGGACTCCAGCAGCGAGGGCCCTCCCTCGCGCGCGCCGCGGCCTCCAGGTGGCTCGGCGTCGCCCGCGAGCACCAACCGCTGGAGGGCGCGAGCCAGGTGGCGGACCGCGGGCCCATTGGAGGCCCACGCGGTGTCGAGCAGCTCCACGCTGCAGGTCTCCACGAGGCGGGGAGCCAGGACGAGCGACAAGCGCCGCGCGACCTCGGCGGGAGGAGACACGCCCACGAGCTGTCGGGCGGCCTCGGCCAGCAACTCATGGCGAGTGCCCGGTTCCGTGGCGGGCGAAGGGGGTCGGACGGTGGCGAACGAGCGCTTCTCCATGGGGGATTCCGGGCCAGGCACCCGTCTGGTGCGGGGCCCAGTCAAACGCACATGCCGCCCGCTTGCCGATGTCCGGTTCGCGGAGTGTCCAGCGGGAATCATTCGCCGGACAACCGTGGGCCGCCAGCTGCCCCCCAGTCCGATTGCAGGGTGAGAAGGGACCCTTCTGGTGCCTGGGCGGCGGGGAAGTGGCTGAAACCCGGTGGCGGAGGGGCGCGCGAGTCCGCGGGGGCACGCGCCCGTGGCGGCGCTGTCACCGAGGGGACAGGGGCGGAAGTTCCTTCCGTGGGGCAGAGCGGGGCGATAGCGTCCTCGCACATCCCGGCCGTCGAGGCTGGGGCCGCCACCGAGGGCGGGTCCGCCTTCCCGCGAGAAGCCATGTCGAGCCGCCTCCCCGTCGCCTTCCTCAGCCTGTGCCTGCTGTCCACCGCCGTTCCCGCGCGCGCGCAACAGGCCACGAACCCTGACAGCGGTGCGGCGATGGACGCGCCGGTGGCGCCCAGGCTCCTGGAGGCGGCGGCGAACGAGCCTGTCCCCCCCGCGCAGGCGCCCGCCGGGCAGGAGCCGTCGCTGGACTTCGACCTGCTCCAGCCCGCGGAGGAGGCGGCCCAGGCGGATCCCGAGTTGGATCGCCGCATCAAGCGCCGCCGCACCATGCTGAAGCTGCACCAGGGCCTGGGGCTCGCGATGGCGGGCGGGTTGGCCACCACCACGGTGCTCGGCCAGCTCCAGTTCAGCCGCTCCTTCCGAGGTGGCGGGGACAACCGGGCGCTGCTCGCGTGGCACAAGGGCTTCGTCATCGGCACGTCCGCGCTGTTCGCCACGGTGGGCGCGCTGGGCCTGCTGGCGCCGGAGCCCATCGAGAAGAAGTTCCAGTGGGACACCGTGACGTTCCACAAGCTCTTCATGGGCCTGGCCACCGCGGGAATGCTGACGCAGGCGGTGCTGGGCATCCTGGCCGTGCATGACTACGGCAAGCTGTCGGAAGTGAACCTGGCGACCGCGCACCAGGTGGTCGGTTACATGACGCTGGGCGCGGTGGTGGCCGGCGTGGTGTCACTTACCTTCTGAGGGCGCCGCTGGTTCGAGAAGGTCCCCGTGCGGCCGCCGTGGGGCGGGCACAAGGTCTGTTTGGAGGTCTCACCGTGAACGCTCGACGATTCGCCCTGCTCGCCTTGCTGTGCGTGGCCCTGCCCTGCGTGGCGGCGGCCCAGGCCAAGTCCTATTCGGTGAACAAGGAAGGCAGCACGCTCTCCTACAAGCTGAAGCACAAGCTCCACGAGGTGGTGGGCACCGCGCATCCCAGCGAGGGCAAGGCCCGGCTGCTGCCGGACGGCACGCTCCAGGTGGCGGTGCGCGCCAACGTGAAGGACTTCGACTCGGGCAACTCCAACCGTGACGCGCACATGCAGGAAGTGACGGAGGCGGCCAAGTTCCCGCTGGTGGACTTCAAGGGCGTGGCCACGGGCGTGAAGGTGCCCACCACGTTCCCCTCCACGCAGCAGGTGACGCTCAAGGGCCAGCTCTCCTTCCACAACGTGAAGCAGAGCGTGGAGTTCCCCCTGACCGTCGTCTTCACGTCCGCGAAGGAGGTCCACACCGAGGGCTCCTTCGACATCAGCCTGGAGGGCTACCAGATTGAGCGCCCCTCGCTGCTGATGGTGAAGGTGGACGACAAGGTCGTGGTGGAGCCGAAGCTGACCTTCGTGCTGGAGGGGGCGTGAGCACCTCGCGTCGTGGCTTCCTGAAGGGCGTGTTGGGCACGGGCGCGGTGGCGGGCGCGGCGGCCGCGGCGTTGCCGGGATGCGCGCCGGACATCGACCCCGCGCCGGTGCTGGACGTGCCCGCGCCGGGCGATGACGGCAAGGTGTCCCTGGTGGTGCCTCGCTACCCGGACCTGTCGCGCGACGGTGGCGCCGTCACGCTGCGCATCCCGGGCATGGAGAACCTGCTGCTGGTGCACCCGGGGGGCGAGACGTTCGCGGTGATGTCCGCCACGTGCACGCACGTGGGCTGTCCGCTGGGCTTCAACGGGCAGGAGGCGGTGTGCCCGTGCCACCTGTCGCGCTTCGGCACGGACGGGCGGGTGACACATCCGCCCGCCAAGGTGGGGCTGAAGACGTTCCCCGCGCAGTACAACGCCGCCACGCAGGTGGTGACCATCGACCTGAAGGCCGGCGATGTCGGCTTCCCCTCGGTGGTGAACGGCAAGGTGGCGCTGACGTTCGCGCAGTTCCCCCAGCTTCAGACCTCGGGGGGCGTGGCGCAGGGCAAGCCGCAGGGCTACGGGAACACGCTGTTCGTCTTCCGGCTGGATGACGGCTCGTTCTCGGCGGTGGACGGCATGTGCACGCACCAGGGCTGCACGGTGACTTTCGACAGCGGGGCCAATGACCTGCTGTGCCCGTGTCACAGCTCCACGTTCACGAAGGAGGGCGCCGTCACGCAGGGGCCCGCCACGGTGCCGCTCAAGAAGTTCACGGTCACCTCGGATGCCAGCGGCGTCACGGTGACCGTGGCCTGAGCGCGGGCGCTACCGCAGGCGACTCCAGAAGGAGCGCCTCGCGGAGATGCGCTCCAGCGCGTCCTGGAGTTCCTCGTCGTAGTCCGCGCGGTGCGCGATGTCGCTCAGCGCGAGGATTCCGACGAGGGTGTCATCCCGCTCCACGACGGGGACGCGGCGAATCTGTCGGCGCCCCATGAGGTCGATGACGGCGGGAAGTGGCTCCTCGGGAGTGACGGCCTCCACGTCCTCGGTCATCACGTCCTGGGCGCGGAGCTGATCCGGTCGCCCGTTGCCGCCCGCGAACGCGCGCAGGGCCAGGTCTCGGTCCGTCACCAACCCCAGCAAGCGCCGCTGCGCGTCCACGATGGGGATGACGCCGCAGTCCTCGTCCTTCATGAGCTGCGCCACGTCGCGCAGCGAGCTGTCCCGGCGCGCGGTGCGCACGGCGCGGGTCATCAGGTCGCGAGCGGTGAGCGGCTCCCTGCGCCACCGACGCGCATGGCCCCGCGCGGCCAGGAAGCCCGCGATGCCTTCCCGCGCGTGCGGTCGGCCGCGAGCCTCGCCCCCGCGCCCCGCCTGGCGGTGTGCCGCCGGGTTGGGCTCCGCGTGAGGCGGGTCGCGTGGAGCCCACGCCGTGGGCTCGGGCGCATCACTCCATCCGGGCGGGCCGCCGGGTGCGGGATGCGGCGGCTCGATGGGATGGGTGGGCTCGGGTGCTCCGCCGTAGCCGTGCCGGTCCCACGGCCGATAGTCCGCGGGCTGGCGATGCAGCTCGCGAAGGTCATCGCCCTGGTGGGGATGGGGGCCTCGGCCGGTCGCGTAGGCGTCGTCTCGGTCGTCCGTGCCGTAGGGCCCTGGCGCGCGGACCCGTGACTCCGGTGCGCCGGGGTCGTCCACGTGGGTGCGAGGCTGGGCCATGCGCAGCAGCGCGGCGCGATGGAAGCGCCCCTCGCGGGCGGAGGGCTCCTCGTCACGAGCGGGGTTCCACCCACTGATGTCGGACTCGGAGCGTTCCCGTGAGCCAGGAGGCGCCACGTCCGCGCGCCGAGCGGGAGGCGACTCACCCGAGCCATTCGTCGAGGGCGAGGAATGAGGCTCCCGACCATTGTCGAACGTGCGTTGGGCCATGCCGCGAAGCTGGGGGCGCGTCCGCGCGTGACCAACCATGCGACCCCGCCGTGCGCGCGCGAGTGTCCTCCTCCGTGCGTCCGGGGCCGCGCCTCCGCCCGAGACAAGACACGGCCGATGCCGCACGGTGGACAGAGAACCCGCGCCGCACGGCGGAACAGGCGCGTGCCGACGCACCCGGCGCGGGAAGTCCTCCGAGCCCACGCCTCACGGCGGGACGAGCGCATCTCCCAGCCGCACCAGTCCCTCGAAGTCCTCCAGGCCAGCGTCCGCATCCGGCGACGCCACGGTCACGGCGCCCTTGGGCGACTGCTCGGCCAGCCGTGCGAGCAGCGCTCGATGCGCGGTGGCGCGCGCGTGTTCATCCGCGGCGAGCCGCGTGAGCGCCTCCAGCGCCTGCACCGCGGCCGAGTCCTGCGCATGCGGACGCAGGGCCTCGGGCGCGGGGAGTGGCTCGTCGCGGGCCCAGCTTCGGTTGAGGATGTAGCCCGCGAAGGGCAGCTCGCGCGCGGCGAGCGCCTCGCGGAAGAAGACCGCCTCGCGCAGGGCCGCGGCCTCGGGCGAAGTGACGAGCAAGAAGGCCGTGTCCGGCGAGGACAGGCGCGCGCGCAGCCGCTCCGTGTGCAGCCGGATGCCGGCGAACAGGCTCCCGAAGGCGCCCACGAAGTCGCGCAGCTCTCGGGTGAAGCCCTCTCCGAAGACGGGCCCCAGCACGCGCGCGACCAGGGCCTGCGCCCCCATCCACAGCCGCCCGCCGCGGGTCCCCTCCACCGGCCCGAAGAGCGAGACGATGCGGTCATCCAAGAAGCGCGACAGCCGGCCGGGCGCCTCCAGGAAGTCGAGCGCATGGCGGCTCGGCGGGGTGTCCAGGACGATGAGCTCGTAACGCTCGGACGCGAGGAAGCCATCGAGCGCCTCGGCGGCGGCGTACTCCTGCATGCCGGTGATGAGCTCGGACAGGAAGCGATACAGGCGGTGCTCCAGGACGGCGCGCGCGGCCTTCTCCGAGGGCGCCAGCCGCCGCACCATGCGCTCGAAGACGATGCCCGGCTCCAGCATCCACACGTCGAGCCGCCCCGCGCCTCGCGCGCCCAGCCGCTCGGGCGGGACAGCCGTGGGCTCGGGGCCGTGGTCCTTCATCCCCATGGCCTCCGCGAGCCGGCGGGCCGGGTCGATGGTCAGCACCAACACCTGTCGCCCCGCGCGCGCCGCGGCCACGCCCAGCGCCGCCGCCGTCGTCGTCTTGCCCACGCCTCCCGCGCCGCACAGCACGAGGACGCGCTTGTTCCGCACCAGCGGGCCCAGGCTCATGGCGTGGCCTCCCGCGCGCGCCGTGACGGGGGCGCGGTGACGAGCCGCCCCGCCAACTGCTCCACCAACTCGGGCCCCGTCGCGGACAGCTCGGGCAGGCACAGGTGAGGCGCGTCCAGGCCCACCGCGAACCGCTCCCAGGAGGCCTGGGCCCGCGCCAGTCGCCCCAGCGCGCGCTGCCCCTGGTGCGGCCCGTGCGCGGCGAGCAACCGCTCCGCCGCGGCCCGAGACGCGGGAGTGAAAGGGTCCTCGGGCATGCGGTTGAGGACCGCGGCCGCCAGCGGAAGTCCCAGCCGCCGCAGGTCCTGGCTCAGCGCGAGCGCCTCGCTGACCGGCAGCGGCTCGGGGAGGCTCGCGAGCAACACGCCCGTGCGAGCCGGGTCCTGGAGGAAGGCCAGCCCCTCGGCCATGGCGCGCCCGATGGGCCCGCCCGGCATCACCGACAGGACGCTGCGTGGCAGCGACGCGAGCCCCAGCGCGTGCCCCGTGGCCGGCAGGTCCAGGATGGCCAGCGGGTGCGTGGGCCCGCCCCCCGGACGGGTGAGCCGCAGCAGCGTGAGCATCTGGTACAGCAGCCCCATCTCCCGCAGGCCCGGGCCCGCATCCAGGAAGCGCCGCAGCGCCCGCGCGCGCAGCGCCGCGTCCGCCAGCCACCGCAGCGGCAGCGTCTCCTCCAAGAAGCGCCGGTGCCCCTCCAGCGCGGACAACCGCACGAAGGACAGGCCCGGCCTCGCCACGGTGACGCGAGGCCCCTCGTCGCGCGCGCCCACCAGCGCGGCCAGCGTGGACGGCCCGTTCTCATCCGGCGACAGCTCCACCAGCAGCACCGGCTGGCCTGCCCGCGCCGCGGCCACGGCGAGCGCCGCCGCGAGTGTCGTCTTTCCGACGCCACCCTTGCCCGACACGAGCACCGCCCGCTTGCTCCACAGGGACTCCAACACCACTCCCCCATCCATTCCGCCGCACCCGCTGGCGCGACCTTCGTGGCTTCGCGCCGCAGACTACAACTCGTTGGTGCTCTGAGGAGTGAGCGTCGCGCGCCTGCCCTCTCCCGAGGGAGGAATGGCGTGCCAGGACGGGCGAACGCGGGCGCGGCCCCTACCCGAAAGGTGGGCCCCCTTTTCCGCCACGCAGGAACGTGACACTCCGTCTGTTATCCAGGGGGCCGTTTTGAGTACCCTGCCGCCCTCTGCGTGGGAGACGGTATGGGACAGTTGCAGGAATGGGCCTTCGGCACACATCGGATCCGAAGTGAGCCACCCGACATGTTGTGGGCCACCTTCCGAGGACCGGTCTCGGTGGAGGACTCGAAGCAGATTGTGGACATCGCTCGGGCCACGGCCACGGGCGAGCCGCTCTATCTGGTGGCGGACTTGGGCGTCAGCTCGCTCTCGGTGGCGCCGCGCAAGTACCTGGCCGAGCACATCAACCCCGAGTGGTTCCGCGCCATCGTCTTCGTGGGCGGCGGCATGGCCCAGAAGGCCGTGACGAAGGCGCTCATGGTGGCGCTGCTCTTCACCGGGCGCACGCGCTTCGACACGGAGTTCCTGCACAGCCTGGATGACGCGCGCGCGTGGATTGACGCGCACCGCGCTCGGACGGCGCAGTCGGCGAAGGGGCGGTAGGCAGGCGGCTCCGGGGGGGGCATGTCCCGAGTCCCAGGCGATGGCCGGGATGCGCGGGACAGCAGCTCAGTGCAGTGCCCAGCGCTCGGCGATCTCCTCGCAGGCCAGCACCACGTCGCTCAGCCGTCGGATGTGCGCGCGCGGCGCGACGAAGATGGTGCCCGCGAAGACGTCCACCACGTACGTGAGGCGATGGTCCGCGGGGCCCAGCCGGCACAGGTGCTGCTCGGAGAAGCGCTGCAGCATCGTTCCGATGTACTGGCCCGAGCGCTCGTCCAGCGGGTGGTGCTTGGAGAAGTAGAGCTTCATCAGCCCCACGCGCGGGTTGCCGTGGCGATCCAACTTCTGCAACACCACCTCCGGGCGCACGCTGATGGTGACGCCCGCCATCTCGAGCACGGGCGGCTCCGCGCCCACCGCGCTGATGATGGCGTCATCCAGCTCCAGCCACGGCACCAGGTCCGCGAAGCGCTCCAGCGCCTCGGAGCACAGCTGCAGCCGCTGCGCCTCGAACTCGGACTGCGGCACGCTGCACGCGAAGCGCCGCTGGTGCTCGCGCAGCACGGACACGTCCAGGCCGCGGCAGAGGAACTCGGTGATGGCGAAGGACGCTTCGGGGTAGCGCAGGTACTGGGGCTCGGGCGGGTGCTTCTGGTCGTAGATGATGCGCTTGCGGCGGGCGGGAGTGGCGGTGAGGTATTCGCCCAGCTTGTTAACCGAGACGCGCGGCAGCTCGTGGATCTCCGGCATGGTGCATTCCCCCTGTGCTGTCGGAATGGGCACACAGTACAGAGGGGGGCTGACGTTTCCGGGGCTCGGACGTCAGGGTTTGCGTCCCACCGTGGGGCCGCGCCGGGTTGGGTGCCAGACAGTGACGCGCGATTCCGCCGTCTCCCGGGAGGTTTTACCGGCGGGGTGCATGCGCGCGCGCGGGGCACGCCTATCCTGATGGCCTGGCGGGCCGAGCAGGGAGGATGACCCATGGAGGAACTGCGAGAGTGGAGTTCCGGCGCGCATCGTCTGTGGTTCGAGCCACCCGACATGCTGTGGGGAACCCTGATTGGAAAAGTGAGTCCGCGGGATTCCCGATGGCTCCTCGAGGCCTGCGCGGAAGTGGCGACCGGTGGACGTTTCTATGTGATTGCGGACGTGGCGCAGGCGGTGCTCCCCACCGAGTCACTCAAATACCTGGCCGACCACGTCCACCCCGAGTGGGAGTGCGGCGTCGTCTACCTGGGCGTCAATCCCGAGCAGCGCGCCGCGGGGCGAGCCCTGGCCGTGGCGCTGCTCTTCACGCGCGCGACGCGCTTCGAGACCGTCTGCGTGGACTCCTTCGAGGAAGCGCGCGCCTGGGTGGACGCGCACCGGATGAAGGTGGAGGAGTCGCGGCGTCAGGTGGGCTGAGGCTTCACGGGTGACGCTCGGGAGGCTCAGCGCGAGGTGTCTGGGTAGGCGGACCAGTACACCTCGGGCAACGGGTTGGTGCCCGCGTCGCTGCGCGGGCCGTCCCCGTCGGGGATGTCGTCCAGCAGGGCGCCTGGGTTTCGCGCCGCGGGGTCCACCGGGCGCGAGAGGTCCTCCTGCGCGTCGAAGGCGGGGAGGACGTCCTCCTCGTCGGCCTCCGTGCGGCCGGGCGCTTGAGGCCCGGCTGTCATCGGAGCGTCCTCGGGCTCCTCGTGGCGGGGGCCGGTCTGGCGCCCATGGAAGTCCTCGGCGGGCTGGATGACCATGGTGTCTTCCTCTCTCCCGGGAAGGTCGGGACGGGCGGCCAGCGTGGCAAGGCCACCCGGAGCGCCGCGGGGGCGGAGGCCTACTCCTCGGGCTCGTCGATGACGCCGTCGTCGTCCTCGAGCGGCACGCGCTCGTCCAGGGCCTCCACGCCCACGGGCAACGGCTCGTCCTTGCCGGGCTCGGGGGCCACCGCGGCCTCGTCCGCGGTGAGCCCCTCGGGATGCAGGCCGCCCTCCAGCAGGTCCGCCTGGTTCCGGCGGGCGGTGGCCTCCACGGCGGCCTGGGACAGCTCCTCCGCCGCCGCGTGGCGGCTGTAGTCCGGCGCGTGGAGCCGCAGCCAGGCGCGCAGCAGCGTGGCGAACTCGTCGGCGGTGGGGATGCGTTGGGCGGGGTCCTGGTGCAGCGCGCGCACGAGCAGCGCGCGCAAGAGCTCGGGCACGTCGCCCGCGAGCCGCTGCACGTCGTCAGAACTCAGCTTCGCCATCCGCGCGGCGATCTCCGGCATGGGCATCCACGTGGGGCCCTGGGAGAGCAGGGGCGGGGCCTCGGGGAGCGGCGCGAGCGGCGCGTTGTCCTCGACGGAGAGCGGGTGCGCGCCGGTCAGCAACTCCAGGAGCACGAGCCCCAACGAGAACACGTCCGAGCGCGCGTCGAGGGGCTCGCGGCGCAGGGCCTCGGGGGAGGCGTAGGCGACGTCGCCTTTCACGAGGGGGCGGCTGGTGACCTCGCGGCCGATGAGCGACGAGGAGGCGGCGGTGAAGTGGAGCAGCTTCACCTCACCGTGGACGCCCACGCGGATGTTCCGAGGGCTGACGTCGCGGTGGACGATGTGGAGCGGGCGGTTCCACTCGTCGAGCAGGGTATGGGCGGAGTGGAGGGCCTCGGCGACCTCGGAGAGGACGTAGGCGGCGAAGGCGACGGAGAGCGGGCGCCGGCGCATGGCCATCAGGTTGAGGACGGTGTCCAGCGAGCGGCCTTCCACGTACTCCATGACCACGTGGGGCGCGCCTCGGTAGAGCTTGAGGTGGTGCACCTTGGCGATGCCGGGGTGGTTGAGTCGGAAGGTGAGCTCCACCTCTTCGATGAGCCGCTGCGCGTCGACGAAGGTGGCGGGGCTGCGCAGGCGCTTGATGACCACGGGGCCGCCGAGCCCGCCGCGGTAGCGCCGGCGCGCGAGCATGATCAGCTCGCCGGTGGCGCGGACCTCCAGCTTGCGAACGAACTCGAAGGCGGTGCCGCCCACGTTGAACAGCACGCGCGGTCTGCGAGGCACTCCAGGAATCTCTTCCGTCGTCGTATCGGGCGTCATGGGCGTGGGTGACCTGCCAGGGAGGGAGGAAGGCTCTCGACGCCACAGGTAGCACGGTCCGCGCTCGGATGAAACTCCCCGGGTCCTTGGTGATTCACAGGACGTCCAGGGTCTAATGGGCGGACGCGAGGGGGCGCGGGCCCGAGACGCGCGGGCGGGAGTCAGCGCTGCACGGCGAGGATGCGCCACAGGCGCGTATCGACGGCGTAGGTCGCGCCCATGTCGAGGATGGGTGGACCGTGGGCGTCGCACACGCCGTCGCGGACGGTGAAGCGGACGAACATCACGCCATCGGGGCCGGGGGCCGCGGTGGTGTCGAAGGAGTCGCGGCGGTAGAGGCACTGCTCGCGAGCGGTGGCACCCGCATGCGGTTGAACATCCCAGGGCAGGAAGTCATCCAGGGCGAGCTGGATGGCGCGGAGCATGGGGCCCTCGAGGGTCCGTCGTCCCTTCTCGGGTGGATCAAAGCGAGGGAACTGCACCTGCGCGGCCTCGGAGGCAGGCGCCCACGCAGGCTTTGGATACGGACGGAAGAGCGCGCAGGCCGGGAGCAGGACGCACGCGAGGGCGAGGAGGGGACGCTTCATGACGGTTCCAGCTCCCACGCGAGGGCTTCGCTGGGGCGCCGAGGGCTTCTCATTCATCGTCATCCACCGAGGTGACGAGTCCAGTGGCCTTGTCCTCGAGCTTGATGATGCCGACCCGCTTCCATTGTTTGCCTCGGCGTTCGTATACCTCTCCAGGACGGTTGTCGTTGGCGTAGGGAATGAGTTTCTGGATGGTGCATGCCGAGTCGAACTGGATTCGGATCAACCACACCTGCGTGCTGATCCGGCGATCCCGATCCGACATGGCGGATGGGGACCAGGGATGACTGTGGAAGTCCGCGATGGGAGAGGTTCGGCCGCGAGCGTCCTTGACCAGGCTGGGGGCATGACAGGACTTGCGCCGCGTTGCCCCCACGAGCTGAAGATCGCCGAGCGGGGATGGCATGCTCGCGAAGTAGCGCCCGTCTCCCAAGGAGTAGAGCGCGCCACAATACTCTTGGCCGTAGTCGCGCTGCGTTGCTGCGGGCAACCCCATGACGGCGGGGCAGAGCTGATCAATGACTTCGTCGATGTCGGTCGAGGGGGTGATGGCGCTCCAGGGGCCTCGCACCCATACGAAGTCGGAACCTGCCTGGAAGCCGTAGTCCGCTGTTTCGCGAGCATGGCGTGCGTTGCCAGCGCATCCCGCCCACACCAGCCAGGCCACCATGATGAGACGCCGCATGCTCTCAATCCCCGTCAAGGCGTGCGCACAGCTCGACACCTTGGATGCGGCAACGATACTTAGCTGCAAAACGAGATAAAGTTGCTAATCTTGTTTTGTTGAAAAGTGGCCCAGACGGCCTTCGCGCCGCATGCGCCATCGGCGCGCCCACGCGAGGAGTCGTCGCCCCCAATCGCGCACCCACGAGCGCTCGCTCCGCGCGGGTGCCAGCGCGGACGGCGGAATCAGCATCACGGGCATCAGCGCGACCTTGCGCGAACTCGCCCCCTGTTTGGATTCGCCACCGCGCATGGGGCGTTCGAGCGAGCGCACCCAGCGCCGCAGCTCGCGCGCCTCTTCGTTGCCGTCGAACATCGCCTCGTCCTCTTCGGTGACGGCGTCCTCGGGAGGCGGCGGGACGAAGAGGGGCTGCTCCCACGACGCGGACCCCTGCTCCAGCGCGGCGTTCAGCGCGGCATACAGCTCCGCGCCGGTCTGGTAGCGACTCGACGGGCTGCGCTCCAGCAGCCGCCTGCACACGCCGCTCAAGGCCCGGGGCACCTGCGGATTGATGCGATGAGGCAGGGGCGCGCGGGCGGACAAGATGCTGCCGAGCAGCGCGGTGGGCGGAAGCGTGGCGGGATACGGGAAGGTGCCGGTGAGCACCTCGAACAGCACCAGCCCCAGCGAGTACAAATCATCCGTGGGGCGGAACGTATAGCGGGGCCCGTGCTCGCGATGCTCCATCCAGTACTGCAAGGACTCGGGGCTGCGATAGCTGGGCGTGCCAGGCGGGAGTCGGCCGTCGGTGAGCACCGGCGCGCTCGCATGGTCTCCTGAGCCGAAGTCCACCAACACGGGCCGCCCATCCGAGGCGCGCACGATGATGTTGCTGCCCTTGATGTCGCGATGCCGCACGCCCTCGCGATGAATGGCATCCAACGTGAGCGCCAGGTCCGCGAACAACATCGCCACCTGTCGAGACGTGAGGAGCGGCGTTCGAGCCCACTCGGACAGCGTGGGACCGTCCACGTAATCCATCACGAGGAACAGGTAGCCCGTGCGCGGATGCGGCCACCGGTTGTAGCCACGCAAGGCCACCACGTTGGGATGGGTCACGCGTGAGAGCACGCTCACCTCCTTCATCGTGCGCGCATCCACACGGGCCGAGTCCGCCGCGTCCTCCGGCCCCTGGAGCGCGAACTTGAGCGCGACGGGATGGCCATCCGCCTCCGCGAGGAACACGGTCCCATAGCCTCCGGTGGCGATGCGCCGCACCAGCCGATAGCTGCCGACGACCTCGGAGGGCTGGAGGAGCAGGGGATGGAGTGCGTCGGGACTCATGGGGTGCCGCCCCCGGGGCCACGAGACGCCGCGAGGGCCTCGAACTGGCAACGGACCTGCACGAGACCTCCAGGGTTGAATCCACCTCGGGGAACAGGACTTCGCAAGCGCGTGGACCTCACGGAAATAGACCCGTGAGGTCCATAGCATGCGAAATGCCCTGTGAGGTAGTCTCTGGCCGTAGCAGGTAGGGTGTGAGAAACCCAACGCGTGGGAGCCCCTGTCGGAGCGGCGGAGAGCGCATGAACGAGGAGCTGGCCATCATCGTGGGGGAGGCCGCGCGCGAGGCGCGTGAGCGGCTTCACCTGTCGCAGGCGGATGTGGCTTCACGGGTAGGAATCGCGCTGGAGGTCTACGCGCGCATCGAGCGAGGCCGGGTCCTGCCCAGCGCGACCACCCTGCGGCGCCTCTGCCGGGTGCTGAGCGTGCGCGCGGACACGCTGCTCGGCTTGGAGCCCACGAGCCCCATGGCGGGGGCCGAGGAGGACTCCCCGAGGCTGCGCCGACTCCTGGGTGAACTGCGAGAGCTGGATGGCGAGCAGCTCGGCGCCGTGACGCGAATGGTGCGGGACGCGCTGGTCCTGGTGCGTCGGTGAAGACCTGAACTCCACCGGAAACTTGCACACCCGGGGTGAAATGAGAGTCTCGGGTTGTCCGTACTTCCTCTTCTCCCCGCGGCGTGTTGGATGGCGTCGCGCCCCTGATTCGGAATGCCCGCGCCCGTCAATGAGAAGCTGACCGTCATCTTCGGAGCCGCTGCCCGCGATGCCCGCCTGCGCTTGGGGTTCACGCAGGCCGATGTGGCCGAGCGGGTGGGGATTGCCATGGAGGTCTACAGCCGGATGGAGCGCGGGAAGATGTTGCCGCGTGCGCAGACGTTGCGCCGGCTGTGTGACGTGCTGCAGGTGTCGGCGGACGTGCTGCTGGGCGTGGGAGCGCCGGGAGCGTCAGCGCCCGTCAACGTGCCTCGCCGAGAGGGACGAGAGGAGCCCGCCGAGCTTCGGAGGCTGACGCGGACGCTGCGCGCGTTGGAGCTCGGGCAACTGCGCGCGGTGTCGAGGGTCGTGAACGCGGTCGTGTCGGTGATGCCCAAGCGGGCACCAACGCTGGTGACGCGAGCGACGAAGCGGCGCAAGGCAGGGTAGGCAGGTCGCGGGCGCGCGGCCGTCCCAAGCGGCCGCCAGGTGGCGGATGCCCACCGTCGGACAGGGCGCCGGCATGGGAGATGAGCGGCATCTGACAGCCAGATTAAAGGGCTCTCATCCAGCGAACGGGAGTCGCGGACTCCCAGCGGGTGGTCGAGCATGCGGCGCGGATTGCTCATGGCTGCGAAGCACACGAATGCGCGAGGGAGCAGAAGCCGGGGAAGTGGCTGGCTGATCATGCTGGGCCTGCTGCCGGGTGCATGGGCCCAGGCCGAAGCGCCGCACGCCCCCACCGCGGCTCCAATTCAATCGGCGAGCGCGACACTCACCCAGTCACCCGCGCGGCCAAACGCAGACACCGCCACGGCATCGCGTCCGGCTCACACCGAAGCCACCGCGCAACCAACTGGTGCGACCCAGAACGCAGACCCCCCCTTGCGCGAGGGCCGCGCCGTCTCGCCCGCCTCGGGACAGCTGCCCACCGACAGAGTCCAGCCAGCGGCAGCGATGCCCGTCGCGGCCGGGTCCTCGGACGCGGCTGGACCCGCTCGCACCGCGCAGCCCTCGAACGAGACACCCAAGAACAACGCGGGGACGCGACCCGACGGACCGCCGACGGATGCGGCACAGCCCTTCGTTGCGACCCGTGTCGAAGTCCCCTTGACGCTCGACGCAGCCTTGGCCGAGGCCGCGGGGCGCGCGCCTGGCATCGCAGCGGGCCGCGCCCGCGAGGCGATGGCACGCGGGGACATCGAAGTGGCCCGAACCTTCGCGCCGCTCACCGTCTCGCTCGCGGCGGGAGGGAATGATCCGCACTGGGCCGCGGGCGTGTCGCAACGCCTGTTCGTCCCCGGCGCCCGAGGCGCGCGGATCCACGCCGCCGAACTGGGCGCGGAAGGTGCGGAGGCGGACCGCCGAGCGAACGAGCTGACGGTGCGAGCCACCACGCGTCGCGCGTACTTCGCCTTGGTGCGAGCGCGGCAGCTCGAATCCAACGCCGAGCGAACGCTGCGCTTGGCCCAGGAGTCCGAAGCGGCGGTCCACCTGCGCTTCGAGACCGGCGCTGCCCCGGAGCTGGAGTGGGTGCAAGCCACGCTCGCGAGAGCCTCCGCTGAAGTCGCCGTATCGGAGCAGCACGCGGACACGGTGACGCTCTCGGCCGAACTCGCCGTGCTGTTGGGGCGAGACCCGCGCCGTCTCCTCGCTCCTGGGGAGGAGCCGGTCCCCCCACCGCCCTCGCTGGACGCCGCCGTCGCCCGAGCGGCTCAAGCCCCCCGCGCCAGAGCGAAACAGGCGGACGTCGACGCCGCGCGAGAGTCCTTGCGCGCGGCGAAGCGAGAGCGCTGGCCCACGCCCGTCGTGGGCGTGTCGCTGGAGGGAGACGGCCCGCATGGCGAGAGCGTGTTCTTGCGAGGCGCGCTCGACCTGGAGGTCCCCACGCCTGGGTTGGGGCGCGGAGAGCTGGATCGCCTCCACGCCGCGGTGTCCCTGGCCGAGGCGCAAGCGGATGAGGACCGCCGCCAGGGGCTCGCGGACATCGTCGTCGCGCATGCGCGACTTACCTCGGCACTCGCGACGTTGCGCAAGTACGAGGCGGACATCCTGCCGGGATTGGAGACCACGGAACGAATGGCCTTGGACTCCTACCGTGCGGGCCGCAGCCCGTTGCTCGCGCTGAACGAGGCCCTCAAGTCGGCCTCGGACCTGCGCGCCCAGTTCATCCAGGCGGCCTTCACCGCGCAGTCTGCCTTCGCGGACCTGGAAGTGGCCGTCGGGAGTGCCCTGCCATGAGATTCGGTGTCGTGCTCCTCGCGTGTGGACTCTCGGTGGCGTGCAAGCCCGCGTCGAAGGAAGAGGCGGTGTTGCCGCATCCGCGCGTGCGTGCCGCGACCGCGCATCTGGCACCCGCGGGAGTGTCGCTCGCGGTGTCGGGAGTGCTGGCGTCTCCTCCAGGAAGGGAGCTCAAGCTCGGGCCCTTGGTTCCGGGTCGCCTCGCCAGGCTGAGCGTCTCGGAGGGCGCGTCCGTCCGAGCAACCCAGACGTTGGCCGAGGTGGAGTCCGCCCCCGTCGCCGCTGAGCTGACGCAGGCGGAGGCCACCGCGAGGGAGGCCGCCGCGGCGGCCCGCGCCGCGGAGGCGAAGCGCGAGCGCACGGAGGTGCTCGTGCAGCGCGGAGTCGCGGCCCGTCAGGAACTGGAGCAGGACCGCAGCGCGGAGGTGGCCGCGGTCGCCGCCGAGCAGCGAGCGAAGTCCGCGGTGGAGTTGGCGCACCGAGGCGTCCGGCGCAGCGTCATCCAGGCGCCATTCGATGGCGTGGTGACGGCGGTGTTCGTCCAGCAGGGCGAGTCGGTGGACACGCCGGGCCAGCCCATCATCCAAGTCTCGGCCACGGAGCCGCTGGAGCTGCGCGCCTTCCTGCCCCAAGCGGAGGTCGCGAGAGTGAGGGTCGGCCAGAAGGTCACGCTCGGCCTGGATGCGCGAGCGGATCCACCGGCAGGAGAGGTGCTCGCCGTCTCGCCCACCATCGACGCGCGGAGCGGCAATGTCCTCGTGCGCATCCATGTCGCGAACCCGAACGGAGCCTTGCGCTTGGGCAGCCTCATCCGGGCGCGAATCCAACTGGAGGAGGTGGGGCGCGCGCTGCGCCTCCCCGCCTCGGCGCTGTTGCCCACGGGGGATGGGGGCGTGAGCGTGGCGCTCGTGGAGGAAGGGCGAGTGCGGGGCGTCGGGGTGACGGTGCTGTCGGAGGAGAACGGCGAGGCCTTGCTCGACGGCCCGGTCCCAGAGGGCGCCGTGGTCATCGTCGAGGGTGGGTACTCGCTGCCGGATGGCACTGAGGTGGAGGTGGTGCGTTGAAGTGGATGGCGTTGTTGCGGCGGCACGCGCCGGGTCTGCTGGTGTTGCTCGGGGCGCTGTGTGTGGGCGGTGCGGTGGCGGGGATGCATCTGCCGGGCGGGCTCTACCCGGAGGTGACCTTCCCCCGCATCGTCGTCGTGGCGACGGTGCCGGGCGCGAGCGCTCGGACCATGCAGCTGTCGGTGACGCGCCCGGTAGAGGAGGGGCTGTCCACGGTCATCGGGGTGCGTCGGGTGCGCTCGCGCACCATCCGCGCCGCGAGCGAAGTGTCGCTCTGGTTCGATCCGCGGTCGGACATGGACCGGGCCCTGGGGTTGATCAACGCGAGGCTGGCGGAGCTCCGGAGTTCGCTCCCACCGGACGTGACGTTGACCGCGGAGCGGCTCCTGCCCTCGTCCTTTCCCATCCAGACGCTCGCGGTGGCGGGCACCGCCGAGCCCGCGAAGCTTCGAGACTTCGCGCTGTACACGCTGCGACCGTTGCTCGCGGGCCTGCCGGGAGTGGGGCGTGTGGAGGTCATCGGCGGTGACGTGCGCGAGCTGCGCATCGAAGTGGATCCACGGAAGCTGGAGCAAGCGGGGCTGGACCTCTCCACGGTGGCCACCGCGGTAGGAGATGCCCTCAAGCTGGAGCCCGCGGGCCGGGTGGACGTGCACTACCAACAGGAGTTGGTGGTGGTGCGCGGGCCGGTGGATGACCCGGGACGGTTGGTGGAGCTGGTGGTGGGGGGCTCGGAGACCGCTCCGATTCGCCTGGGAGACGTGGCCCGAGTGGCGGAGGGGCACGCGGATCGACTGTCGCGCACGTTCGCGAACGGTCACCCCGCGGTGCTGGTGAGCATCGGTCGCCGGCCCCAGGCGGACGCCATCGCGCTGGCGAAGGACATCGAGCGCGAGCTGAAAACCCTGACGCCCGCGCTGCCGCCAGGCATCGAGGTCCGAGTGTCCTACGACCAGGTGGACCTCATCGCGCGCTCGGTGTCGCACGTGCGCGACGAGGTGGCGCTGGGAGGACTGCTCACGCTCGCGGTGGTGGGCCTGTTCCTGCGCTCCTGGCGGCCGATGTTGGCGGCGGCGGTGGCGCTGCCGGCCACGCTGTGGATGACGCTCGGCGCGCTCTGGATATCGGGGGGCACGCTGAACCTGATGTCCCTGGGCGGGCTCGCGGTGGCCATCGGGTTGGTGGTGGACGACGCGGTCGTGGTGGTGGAGGCCGTGCATCGCCGGATGAGCGAGGGCATGGAGCGCTGGGCGGCGACAGCCGATGCGCTTCGCGAGGTCGCGTGGCCCGTCACCAACTCCACGCTGACGACGGTCGTGGTGTTCGCGCCGCTGTCTTTGTTGTCGGGAGTGGCGGGGCAGTTCTTCTCCGCGCTCGCGTTCACGTTGTGCGCGGCGGTGGTGTTCTCCCTGGGCATCGCGGTGACGCTGACGCCACTGCTGTGCGGCACCTTGCTGCGCCCCCAACCAGGGAGCGGGCACGAGGCACCCGGCGCCGGGCTCTACGCCAGGACCCTGGCGCGAGTGGCCGAGCATCCCGCGAGGACGCTGGCGGTCGTGGCGCTGCTGACCGCGCTGCTGGGTGGGCTCGCCTGGGGCGTGGGGACGGGCTTCCTCCCCGAACTCGATGAGGGCGCCTTCGTGGTGGACTACTTCACGCCCACGGGGACCTCGGTGGACGAGGCGGAGCGCTTGGGTCATCAGCTCGAAGAGGTCCTCGCGAGCCTCCCCGAAGTCGAGGGCACGAGCCGGCGCCTCGGCGCGGAGCTGGGGCCGCCCGCGGCCACGGAGTCGTCCCTCGGAGACATCACGGTGTCGTTGAAGCCCTCGCGCGACCGTCCCGGTGAAGAGGTCATCGAGGAGGCCCGTGAGAAGGTCGAGGCCACCGTCCCGGGAGTCCGGGTGGAGTTCGTCGAACTGCTCCAGGACGTGCTCTCCGACCTGGAGGGCAACCCGGATCCAGTGGAGGTGAAGCTCCAAGGCACGGACCTGGACGCGCTTCGCGCCTTCGCGCCGCAGGTGGCGGAGCGCCTCAAGGACATCCCGGGGCTGGCGGACCTGTACGACGGCGTCGCGGGATGCACGCCCGAGGTCCATCTGGACGTGGATCTCCGTGCCGCGGGTCAGCTCGGGCTGACGGTGCAGGACGTGGCCACGCAGGTGCGCACGGCGATGTTGGGACACATCGCGGGCTCGGTGCCGAGGGAGGGACGTTGGATGGAAGCCCGCGTGAGCCTGCGGGACGCGGATCGCCTGGACGCACAGGTGTTGGAGCACCTGCGCGTGAGGACGCCCGCGGGAGCGGCGATACCCGTGCTGCAAGTGGCGCATGTGCGGCGAGAGTGCCTGCCCTCGGAGTTGTTGTCGGACAACCTGAGGCCGCTGGTGGCGGTGACGGGGCGCTTGGAGGGACGGGACCTGGGCAGCGTGACGGCGGACGTGCAGGCGCGGCTCGCGGGGCTGGTCCCACCGCCAGGAATTGATCTCCGCCTGGGAGGGCTCCGAGAGAGCCAACACGAGTCCTTCGTCTCCCTGGTATGGGTGTTGTTGCTGGCCGCATTGGGAGTGTTCTGGGTGCTGACGGTCCACTTCCGGAGCCTCGTCCTGCCGTGCCTCATCCTGGGAGCGGTGCCGATTGCGCTCGCGGCCGGAGTGGCCTGCTTGCGAGTGACGGGAGTCCCACTCAACGTCTCCTCGCTGATGGGCTGCATCCTCTTGGTCGGCCTGGTGGTGAAGAACGGAATCCTCCTGCTCGACCGAGCGGAGGAGGGCCGCGACGCCGGAATGGATGCAAGGAGCGCGGTGGTGCTCGCGGCTCAGGTCCGGCTGCGTCCAATCCTCATGACCACGCTGGCCACCTTGCTGGGATTGTTGCCGCTGGCACTGGGCCTGGGGGAGGGAGGAGAACTCCAGCGCCCCCTGGCGGTCACCGTCCTCGGAGGATTGGCACTCTCGACCTTGATGGTCCTGATTGCCCTACCAGCGGCCTATCTCCTCGTACGCCGAGCGGGCCAACCGCCACCGGCCACACCGCACGCGATGCCCTGATGCAGCAGCCCGGCCAGTGAGGCAGACACCAGCGCTCGCCAGCCCCACCGACAGACAGACCCAAGCACGGTCGAGTCACGAGGGGAGTCGGACGGTGAAGACGGTCGAATGCATCTCAAGCCGCGCGTAGCTCAGGGTGCCGCCATGGGCCTCGACGAGCGCGCGGGAGAGCGCGAGCCCCAGCCCAAGTCCCTCGCCGGAGCGGGCATCGTCCGCGCGAGCGAACCGCTCGAAGAGCCGAGGCAGGAACGCAGGCTCGACCCCCGGTCCATCATCCGAGACAGCAACCCGGGCGCCCGCGGGAGTCGAGTGAACCTCGACACGGACTTCGTTCCGACCATGCCGGAGTGCATTGGACAAGAGGTTGTCGAACACCCGTCCCAACAACACCGCATCGCCGCGAACCTGAACCGGCACGCCCGAGACGCGGAGCCGCGGGGCGTTCTCTCTCGGCACCCGCTCCATCCGGCGAGCAGACGCCTCCGCGAGCTGAAGCAGCTCCACCGGAGCCACTGCGGACACCAGCGCACCCGAATCAGCGCGAGCCAAGGTCAGGAGCGCGTCCACCAACGAAGCAAGTCCAAGGCTCTCCAGTTGGACGATCTCCAGCGCACGCCGGTACTCGTCCGGAGAACGCTCCCGGCGGAGGGCAAGCTCGGTCTCACCGAGGATGACCGTGAGGGGAGTGCGCAGCTCATGCGCGGCATCCGAGGTGAAGCCCCGGATGCGAGCCAGCGAGCTGCGAGTCTCCGAAAGCAGCCCATTGAGCGTGGATGCCAGTGTGTCCCACTCGTCACCGGTGCCGCGAACAGGCAAAGACAAGTCCAGCGCCGAGGCACGCGCGGCCCGAGCTCGACTGCTGGCCTCCCGCAAGGGAGCGAGCGCCCGATCCACGAACAGCCGCCCCAGCACCACCGCGCCGACCACGGCGAAGGGCGCCGTCAGCAGCACCGTGCCGAGTGCCTCGCGAGCATCATCAAAGAGCGCCTCCTCCTGTCCATGGGGACGAGGATGCCGCTGCTCCCACCAATCGCTCACGCCCAGGACGACGGTCACGAGCACCCCGTAGAGAAGCAGGGTGCTCAGCACGGCCCCAGCGAAGAAGCGAGTCATCCGCGAGCGCAGCGACTGCGGGCGAGTCATTCCTGGCTCCGCAGCACATAGCCCACGCCGCGCACGGTATGGATGAGCTTGTCGGGAAAGGGAGCATCCACCTTGGCGCGCAGGTATCGGATGTAGACCTCGACGACGTTGGAGAACGTCTCGAAGTCATGATCCCAGACCGCTTGAACGATCCGGGTCCGGGAGACGACCTCCCCCGAGTGCTCGAGCAAGAAGTGGAGAAGCGCGTACTCGCGAGCCGTCAGGGCCAGCGTCACCCCACCTCGAACCACCTTGCGAGTCACGGGGTCGAGTGACAAGTCCCCATGGCTGAGCACCGGACTCGCGCGTCCGGAGACACGCCGAAGGATGGCGCGGATGCGAGCGAGCAACTCCTCGAAGGAGAACGGCTTGACGAGGTAGTCGTCCGCCCCGGCATTGAGCGCGGCGATCCGGTCCGCGACCGCGTCCCGAGCGGTGAGCATCAGGACCGGGGTGATGTCCTGGCGGGCCCGCAGGGCCAGTAAGAGGTCGAGGCCGGAGAGCCCAGGAATCATCCAGTCGAGCAGCACGAGGTCGAACCGCCCCTCCCGCAGAAGCTCTTGGGCCTCATCACCGGTAGAGCAGGCGCGGACCTGAAAGCCCTCTTCGCCCAGACCCCGCTCGAGAAAGGCCCGGACCCGAACTTCATCTTCCACGACGAGGATGGGCACGGACCTGTTCTACGCTGAACCGTCCGGACGTGCCGCCCCACCAGGGCCCAACCACAGGAACGCCGAGCGCTCGTCCACCCGCTCGCGCATGGCGGAGGACCAGGGATCGGAACGAACCTGGGATGGTGGAGCGAAGAGTGGTTGACACCACACGCGGCACGGCGTTACAAGCCGCGCCCCTCGCCAAGAGGTCCCGACGCTGGTTGGGACGGAAGGACTTGGAGGAGGGGAAAAAGGAAATACGGCAGTCAACGGAGCGAGTTGACAGCGGAAGGGGCGGAGGAATAGAAGCTGCCCCCCTACCTCGGAAGAGAGCCCAGCAGGAGGGGCGGCGAGGGAGGAAGCTGAAAACGAGCGGTTGACAAGGGAGGCGGCGAAGCGGTAGAAGCCGCGCCCCCGACGAAGAAGACAGCGGAAGCCACTGGGCGGCGCTGGAGAC
>NZ_JAHNZT010000013.1 GCF_019039035.1 Citreicoccus inhibens
CGCCGCAGCGCGCGACGGACAAGCCCTTCCTGATGCCGGTGGAAGACGTGTTCTCCATCGCCGGCCGCGGCACGGTGTGCACGGGCCGCGTGGAGCGCGGAATCATCAAGGTCGGCGAGGAAGTGGAGATCGTCGGCATCCGTCCGACGCAGAAGACGGTCATCACGGGCGTGGAGATGTTCCGCAAGCTGCTGGACGAGGGGCGCGCGGGAGACAACATCGGCGCGCTGCTGCGTGGCCTGAAGCGTGAGGACGTGGAGCGCGGCCAGGTGCTGGCCAAGCCCGGGAGCATCACGCCGCACACGAAGTTCAAGGCCCAGATTTACGTGCTGTCGAAGGAGGAGGGTGGCCGTCACACCCCGTTCTTCAAGGGCTACCGTCCGCAGTTCTACTTCCGCACCACGGACGTGACGGGTGCGGTGAAGCTGCCGGACAACGTTGAAATGGTGATGCCGGGCGACAACATCGCGATCGAGGTGGAGTTGATCACCCCGGTGGCGATGGAGAAGGAGCTGCGGTTCGCCGTCCGCGAGGGCGGTCGCACCGTTGGCGCCGGCGTCGTCGCAGAAATCATCGCGTAGTGACCCCCACCCTCCGGCTCTCTGGTGCCTCCAAGCCGGAGGTTTCGGGGAGCCGGTGGAAATCCAGTTGCATACCCCTGGGGGCGGTGATAATCACCGCGCCCCTCCGTTCTGAAGAAACGGCTCTCTGACATCCAGGCGCTGTCGGTCGTACCCCGCCTCCCAAGACAGAGGCTGTTCAAAGAGGTTTTTGCGAATGGCGACACAGAAGATCCGCATCCGGCTGAAGGCGTACGACTCGAAGCTCCTGGACCAGAGCGCTGGGGAGATCGTCGAGACGGCCAAGCGCACGGGCGCCAAGGTGGCCGGTCCGATCCCCCTGCCGACGCGCATCAACAAGTTCACGGTGCTGCGGTCGCCGCACGTGGACAAGAAGAGCCGCGAGCAGTTCGAGATCCGCACCCACAAGCGTCTGCTCGATATCCTCGAGCCTACCCAGCAGACGCTGGACGCGCTCATGAAGCTGGATCTGTCGGCCGGCGTTGACGTCGAGATCAAGTCCTAGGAAGCGGGGCGGCGTCGGAGTGGTTTCACTTCGACCCCCCGAGGAAAGTGCCATGGCGAAGTTTGACGTAGTCGACCTGGATTTGAAGAAGATTTCGGAGATCGAGCTCTCCGACGAGATCTTTGGCGCCGAGCCGAACACCCACCTCTTCTACGAGGTGGCGAAGATGCAGCAGATCAACCGGCGCCGGGGCACGGTCGGGGTGAAGAACACCTCGCTGGTCAGCGGCGGCGGCAAGAAGCCCTGGAAGCAGAAGGGCACCGGCCGCGCTCGTCAGGGCTCCATCCGCGCTTCCCACTGGGTGGGCGGCGGTAAGGCGATGGCCCCCAAGGCCCGTGATTACTTCTACCGGCCGCCGCGCAAGGTTCGGCGGGGCGCGCTCCGCGCGGTCCTGTCCCTGCGGGCCCGGGAGAAGCAGCTCATCATCCTGGATGGCTTCAAGCTGGATGCCCCGAAGTCGAAGCAGGCTTTCGAGGCGCTCACCAAGCGCATGAAGCTCCAGAACGCGCTGGTCATCGATGACCGGGGCAATACCAACCTGCACCGCAGCGTGCGCAACCTGGCGAAGTTCGACGTGCTGCCGCCCGAGGGTCTGAACCTCGAGTCCGTGCTGCGCCACTCGCACCTCGTCCTCACCTCTGCCGCCGCGAAGGCGCTCGAGGGGGCGCTGTCATGAACATCAACGACGTCATCCGGGGCCCGCTCATCACCGAGAAGCTGGACAAGGCCCGCGAGAAGTTTCGGCAGTACTCGTTCATCGTGGACCGCAAGGCCACGAAGCACGACGTGGCTCGGGCTGTGACCGCGCTGTTCAAGGTCACGGTCGAGGGCGTGCGCACCAACATCGTGCGCGGCAAGACGAAGCGGGTCGGCAGGAGCATCGGCCAGCGCCCCAACTTCAAGAAGGCGGTCGTCACCCTCAAGGAGGGGGACAAGATCGAGCTCTTCGAGGGAGGGGCGGTCTGACGCCACTGGCGACGGATCTGCCTGAGACGAGGAACACACCATGGGCATCAAGAAGTACAAGCCGACCAGCGCCGCCCGCCGTCTGATGACGGTGTCCGATTTCGCGGACATCACCAAGGACACGCCCGAGAAGAGCCTGACCGAGCCGTTGAAGCGCTCGGGTGGCCGCAACGTTCACGGGCACATCACCCGCCGCCACCAGGGCGGTGGACACAAGCGCCGCTTCCGCGTCATCGACTTCAAGCGTCGTGACAAGGACGGCGTGCCGGCCAAGGTCGTTGCCATCGAGTACGACCCGAACCGCACCGCCAACATCGCGCTGCTGCACTACGCGGACGGTGAGAAGCGCTACATCCTGGCCCCGGTGGGCCTGAGCGTGGGCGACACCGTGTTCGCCGGTGCGAACGCCGACATCCGACCGGGCAACAGCCTCCCGCTCCAGAACATCCCCGTGGGCACCGTCGTGCACAACGTGGAGCTGAAGCCGGGTCGCGGCGCCCAGATCATCCGCTCGGCCGGCACGTCCGGTCAGCTGATGGCCAAGGAAGACCGCTACGCCCAGGTGCGCATGCCCTCGGGCGCCGTTCGCAAGGTGCTCATCGAGTGCCGCGCCACGGTGGGCCAGGTCGGCAACATCGAGCATGAGATCATCCGCATCGGTAAGGCGGGTAAGAGCCGGTGGTTGGGCATCCGGCCCACCGTCCGCGGTCTGGCGATGAACCCTGTCGATCACCCGCACGGTGGTGGTGAGGGTAAGTCGGGCCAGGGTAACCCGCACCCGGTGTCTCCGTGGGGCAAGAAGACGAAGGGCCTCACCACGCGCACCAACAAGCGCACCGACAAGTTCATCGTGAGCAGCCGCCGCCAGGGCGCGCGCAGCCAGTAAGAGGACTTTGAAACATGGCTCGTTCGATTAAGAAGGGTCCCTTCGTCGACGATCACCTCCTCAAGAAGATTGAGGACATGATCAAGACGAACAAGAAGTCGGTCGTGAAGACCTGGTCTCGGCGCTCCACGATCCTCCCCGAGTTCGTGGGCCACACGTTCGCCGTGCACAACGGGAAGAAGTTCATCCCGGTGTTCGTGACGGAGAACATGGTGGGCCACAAGCTTGGCGAGTTCGCCCCTACGCGCACCTTCGGCGGCCACTCGGCCGAGAAGAAGGTCGCCAAGGCCCCGGGCAAGTAACCCGCTACCAGCCTGAGAGCCTGAGGAGATGACCATGGAGTCGACTGCACATCTGCGCAACGTGCGCATGAGCCCCCGCAAGATTTCCACTGTCGCGGAGCTCATCCGGGGCAAGCCCGTCGAGGCTGCCCTGAGCATCCTGAAGTTCACCAAGCGCGCTGCGGCGCGCCCGGTGGAGAAGCTCATCAAGAGCGCGGTGGCGAACGCCACGGACAAGTCCAAGGGGCAGGTGGACGTGGACACCCTCTACGTCAAGACCATCTCCGTGGACCAGGGCCCCACCCAGCGCCGGTTCATGCCGCGCGCCATGGGTCGCGCCACGCCCATCAAGAAGAAGTCCGCCCACGTCCATGTGGTGCTGGCCGAGGCCAAGAAGTAGGAACCTTTCGGGCCGCGCCCGGACGCTTCAAGGAGATTCACGTTGGGACAGAAAGTTCATCCGATTGGGTTCCGCCTCGGAGTCATCAAGACCTGGGACTCCAAGTGGTTCGAGCACAAGAACTACGCGCAGTGGCTGCATGAAGACATCCGCATCCGCGAGTTCGTGAAGAAGTCGCTGAACCACGCGGGTGTCTCCAAGGTGGAGATCGAGCGCGCGGCCAACAAGGTGAAGGTGAACGTGCACACCGCTCGGCCGGGCATCGTCATCGGCAAGCGGGGCGCGGGCATCGAGACCGTCAAGAAGGACCTTCAGCAGTTCACGAAGAACGAGGTCTTCCTCAACATCGTCGAGGTCCGCAAGGCCGAGACGGACGCGCAGCTCGTGGCCGAGAACATCGCCACTCAGCTCGAGCGTCGCATTGCCTTCCGCCGCGCCATGAAGAAGGCGCTGCAGACGGCGATGAAGTTCGGCGCCAAGGGCATCCGCGTGGCCTGCTCGGGCCGCCTGGGTGGCGCCGAGATGGCGCGCTACGAGTGGTACCGCGAGGGTCGCGTGCCCCTGCACACGCTCCGCGCCGACATCGACTACGGCTTCGCTGAGGCCAAGACGACCTACGGCAAGATTGGCTGCAAGGTCTGGATCTGCAAGGGCGAGGTCCTCCCGGGCAAGGGTGGCCAGGCCCCCATGCCCACCAACCGGTAAGACGCCCTCCGCGGAGTAGGTCGCAAGACCTGCTCCGCTCGTGAGGCACGAAGGACAGCGACGATGCTTCAGCCTGCTCGTACCAAATATCGCAAGATGCAGAAGGGCCGCATGTTCGGCGCGGCTCACCGCGGCAGCGATCTCACCTACGGTGAGTTCGGCCTTGTGACTCTGCAGCCGGGGTGGATCACCTCGCGGCAGATCGAGGCGGCCCGTATCGCCATGACGCGCCACGTGAAGCGTGGTGGCAAGATCTGGATCCGGATCTTCCCGGACAAGCCCATCACCAAGAAGCCGGCCGAGACTCGAATGGGTACCGGTAAGGGCGGCGTGGAGTACTACGTGGCCGTGGTGAAGCCGGGTCGCGTGCTCTACGAGATGGAGGGCATGACGCCGGAGGTCGCGACTGGGGCCTTGAAGCTGGCGCAGGCGAAGCTGCCGGTGCTGACCAAGATCGTGCGCCGCAGCGAGATGGGCCTGTAGTCACGCACCGCGGTAGGCGCCGCTCCGCGAGGAGAGGGCGCCTGACCGCGCCGAGGAGATCAGAAGATGGCGACTGCGAAGGAACTGAAGGAGTTGTCGGCGGAGGACCTGAAGCGGCGCGCGGCAGAGCTGCGTGAAACGCTGTTCCAGGACCAGCTCAAGCGTCGGACCGGCTCGCTGGACAGCCCGGCCGCGCGCACGACGCACCGCCGCGATCTGGCCCGCATCCTCACCGTCCTGGGCGAGAAGGCCCGGGCCGCGAAGGCGGGGTAGTCAAGAAGTGCATCCGTGTGTGCCCGGTCTCCGGGCGCGCGCGGCCATCCGGTCCGTGAGGGGCCGGGTGTATGAGAGACAGTGAGACCCAAGATGGCTGAAGCAACTGCAACGCCCGCTCCCGAGACTTCCTCCCGTGGCCGTCCCAAGACGCGCGTGGGGATCGTCACCTCCAACAAGATGCAGAAGACGGTCGTCGTCACCGTCCAGCGCCGCGCGCCTCACCCGAAGTACGGGAAGATCATGAGCCTGCGCGAGAAGTACAAGGCGCACGTCGAGGACCACGACTACCCGAAGAAGATCACCATCAACGAGGGTGACCGGGTTCGCATCGCCGAGACCAAGCCCGCTTCGAAGGACAAGCGTTGGCGCGTGGTTGAGGTGTTGGAGAAGAGCAAGAACGTCTAGGCCACACCTGGCCGGCGTGTCGTGAGGCGCGCTGGCCGGCTCGAGCAAGAGGAGACTTCAGATGATTCAGATGACGAGCGTGCTCGACGTGGCCGACAACTCGGGCGCCAAGAAGGTGTTCTGCATCAAGGTGCTCGGCGGCTCCAAGCGCAAGTACGCGTCCATTGGCGATGTGATCGTCGTGTCGATCCGCGAGGCGCTTCCCAACTCGAAGGTGAAGAAGGGTGATGTGGCGAAGGCCGTCATCGTTCGCACCAAGCGCGAGGTGGGTCGTGCGGACGGCAGCTACATCAAGTTCGATGGCAACTCCGCGGTCCTCATCAACAAGGACATGGAGCCCATTGGCACGCGTATCTTCGGGCCGGTTGCCCGCGAGCTCCGCGCCCGCAAGTTCATGAAGATCATCTCGCTGGCGCCCGAGGTCCTCTAAGAGGACGCGGCATTACGGCGAGCAGCCAGAGAGACGAGGAAGCCATGCAGAAGCTGAAGGTTGGCGATACGGTCCAGGTCATTTCCGGTTCGGAAGCCACGGAGAAGACCCCGGCCAGCAAGCGCGGCAAGGTGCTGAAGGTGGACCGGGACGCGGGCCGCGTGACGGTGGAAGGCCTGCGCCTGGTGAAGCGGCACATGAAGAAGACGCCGCAGAGCCCCGAGGGTGGCATCATCGAGAAGCCGGGCACCATCGCGCTGTCGAATGTCCAGGTGGTGTGCGCGAAGTGTGACAAGCCGACGCGTGTGGGTATCCGCACCGAGGGCGAGTCCCAGAAGCGGTTCTGCAAGAACTGCGACGCCCTGATTGACTAGGCGTCCGGGTTCGGGCATGTATGCGCGCCCTTTGCCCCACCACCCGGTGGGGCAGGTGGGCGCGCGCGCTTGGCGACCTGAAGACGTGGGGTCGCCAGGTGTTTCCAGGTTCCAATGAAGGACTGATCGGACGCGCTGGGTCCACGACGGCGCTCCGAAGCAGAGGACAGGACGATGGCTGAAGAGAAGAAGGCCGAGAAGAAGGAAAAGAAGGGTCGCAAGAAGGAAGAAGCCAAGAAGGTCGGCTTCGCCGCGAACATCGAGGAAGGCCTCAAGGTCGGCCCGGCGCGGCTCAAGATCCGCTTCCGCAAGGAAGGCGTCCCCGCGCTGATGAAGGAACTGGGGTTCAACAACCCCAACCAGGTTCCGCGGCTGGAGAAGATCGTCGTCAACATGGGTCTGGGCGAGGCACTCGCCAACAACAAGATCCTGGAGTCGGCGGTGGACCAGCTGGCTGCCATCACGGGCCAGAAGCCGGTCGTGACGCGCGCGCGCAAGTCGATCGCGAACTTCAAGCTGCGCCAGGGGCAGGCCATTGGCTGCGCCGTCACGCTGCGCGGCGACCGTATGTACGAGTTCATGGACCGCCTGATCTCCGTCGCGCTGCCGCGCGTTCGCGACTTCAAGGGTGTGTCCCCGAAGGCCTTCGACGGGAAGGGTAACTACACGCTCGGCGTCCGCGAGCAGATCATCTTCCCGGAAATCAACTACGACCAGATCGAGAAGGTGAAGGGGCTCAACATCAGCTTCGTCACCACCGCCGGCAATGACGAGCAGGGGTTGGCGCTGATGCGTCACTTCGGCATGCCGTTCCGCCAGTAGCCCAGGATAAGCGACCATGGCCAAGCTCTCCAAGATTGCCCAGGCGAAGCGCAAGCCGAAGTTCTCCGTGCGCAAGTACAACCGCTGCCCGCTCTGCGGCCGCCCGCGCGCGTTCCTGCGCAAGTTCCAGATGTGCCGTATTTGCCTGCGCCACCGTGCGCTGCGCGGTGAGATCACCGGCGTGACCAAGTCGTCCTGGTAGCCGGAACCTGGAGCTACCTGTCCCACCCGTTCGGTGGGATAGGGGCTCCTGAGCAGCGCTCCTCACGGCGCGCTGCCGTCGTAAGGATTTGGATGGTGCAGTCTTCGCGAACCCCCGGGATGGGCCCGGCAGGCGTGGAGATTGCGAACGCGGTGTCTCCTTGAGTGAGCCCGCTTGGAAGGTTTTCATGCCGGTTAATGATCCCGTCGGCGACATGCTGACCCGCCTGCGCAACGCGTCCCGCGCGCGGCACGACAAGGTCGTCATCCCCCACTCGAAGCTGAAGGTCGAGATCATCAAGGTCCTCAAGGACGAGGGCTACATCGGGGAGTTCGCGATCCACGAGATCGCTCCGCAGAGCGAGATCACCGTCCAGCTGAAGTACGGCCCGGACCGTAGCCCCGCCATCACGGGCATCAAGCGCGTCTCCAAGCCCGGCCTGCGCCGCTATGTGACGGTGCGCGAGATTCCGCAGGTGCTGGGTGGCCTGGGTATCTCCATCCTGTCCACGTCGCGCGGCATCATGGTGGACGGAGAGGCCCGGAAGCAGAAGGTCGGCGGCGAGCTGCTCTGCACGGTCTACTAGCCAGTGGCTTGGGAGCCGCGCTCTGTGAGGAGCGCGCCCCGGGCGACGACAGCACGAGGCAATCATGAGTCGGATTGGAAAACTGGCGATCAAGCTCGGCGACAAGACGAAGGCCGTCGTCGCGGGCGAGCAGGTCAACTTCGAGGGCCCCAAGGGCAAGCTGTCGGTCAAGCTGCCGGCCCACGTGAAGGTGGAAGTGAAGGACGGGCAGGTCACCGTGCAGCGCGAGGATGACTCGCGCACGGCGCGGAGCCTCCACGGTCTGACGCGCACCATCCTGGCGAACGCCGCGAAGGGCGTGTCCGTCGGCTTCGAGCGGCGCCTGGACATCCGCGGCGTTGGTTTCCGCGCCGAGGTCAAGGGCAAGGCGATTCACTTCGCGCTCGGATACTCGCACCCGGTGGTGTTCAACCTGCCGGAGGGCGTCACGGCCGAGGTCGACAAGGCCTCGCGCACCGAGGACAGCCTCCCGACGGTGGGTCTGACGCTGCGGTCCGCTGACAAGGAGGCGCTTGGCGCCACCGCCGTGAACATCCGCTCCCTGCGCCCGCCCGAGCCGTACAAGGGGAAGGGCATCAAGTACGCGGAGGAGCGCATCCGTCGCAAGGAGGGCAAGACCGGTACGACCTAATCGTCGTGTCGTCGTCTGTCCCCAATATCCAACCCCGCTGGGCCGTGAGACCTGGCGGAATCATCCGGCGGCGGAAGGCCGCATCGCCGCCGGAAGGAAAAGGAAGCTGCCATGTCGAAGGTCGATCCGCGCATCAAGAGGAAGAACCGCATCCGCAAGAAGCTCTCGGGTACCACCGAGCGGCCGCGGCTTACTGTCTACAAGAGCCTCAAGCACATCTACGCGCAGGTGGTGGATGACTCCACCGGGCGCACGCTGGCATTCGCCTCGTCGCTGTCCAAGGAGCTGAAGGGCAAGGACGAGGGCGACAAGAAGGCGGACGCCAAGCGCGTGGGCTCGCTCATCGCCGAGAAGTGCAAGGCGGCCAATGTCGAGGCGGTGGTGTTTGACCGCAACGGCTTCCCCTACCATGGGCGCATCGCTGCCGTGGCTGACGCCGCGCGCGAGGCCGGGCTGAAGTTCTAGGTTTTCGAAAGGAATCCCCCAAGTGGCAACTCCGATCAATCCGAACGATCTGGACCTGACCGACCGCGTGGTGAACATCAACCGCGTGGCCAAGGTGGTGAAGGGTGGCCGCCGTTTCTCGTTCGCCGCGCTGGTGGTGGTGGGGGATGGCAACGGTCACGTCGGCGTGGGCCTGGGCAAGGCCAACGAAGTCCCCGAAGCCATTCGCAAGGGCGGCGAGAACGCCAAGAAGAACCTCTTCCGCGTGCCGCGGATGGGGCACACCATCCCGCATGAGGTGCTTGGTCACTTCGGCGCCGGTTGGGTGCTTCTGAAGCCGGCCAGCGAGGGTACGGGCGTTATCGCCGGTGGTGCGGTTCGCGCCGTGCTGGAGGCGGCGGGCATCCGGAACATCCTGACCAAGAGCCAGGGTTCCCGGAATCCCCACAACGTGCTGAAGGCCACGGTTGCGGGTCTGAAGCAGCTGCGCAGCGCCGAGCAGGTCTCTCGGCTCCGCGGTAAGGATGTCGAGCCGCAGAAGCTCGCGGGCGAGGCGAGAGGCTAGTCATGGCGATCAAGGTCAAGTTGACGAAGAGCTTCGCTGGCGCTTCCGAGGACATGCTGGCCACCATCCGTGGCCTGGGTCTGAAGAAGTTCGGCGAGGAGCGACTGCTCAAGGACACCCCGGCGAATCGCGGCATGGTGTTCAAGGTCAAGCACCTGGTCAGCCTGGAGAAGGTCAGCCAGGAGGCCCCGGCGCCCAAGCGCCGCAAGGCGCGGAAGATCGTTGCCCGGGACCGGGCCCGCGCGCGTAACGAGGCGCAGGCGAAGGCCTGAGGAACGAGGATCCAGACAATGAGCACTCTGAACGGTTTGAAGCGGCCCCAGGGGTCGTGGCACCGCAAGAAGCGCGTCGGTCGCGGCCAGGGTAGCGGCCTCGGCAAGACGGCCGGTCGCGGTGGCAAGGGCCAGAAGGCCCGCAGCGGTAACATGCGGTTCGAGGGTTTCGAAGGTGGTCAGAGCCCTCTGCAGCGTCGGCTTCCGAAGTTCGGCTTCAATCCGCCCAACCGCACCACCTACGCGGTGGTGAACCTAGCGGACCTGGAGTCGGCCTTCGCCGCGGGCGCGACGGTGGATGCGGACGCGCTGAAGAAGGCGGGCCTGGTGAAGGGCCGCTACGACGGCATCAAGCTTCTGGCTCAGGGCGACCTGACCAAGAAGGTGTCCGTGACCGTGCACAAGGCCTCCGCGGCAGCGCGCGAGGCGGTGGAGAAGGCTGGCGGCTCGGTCACCGAGCTTCCGCTGATGGCCCACAAGCCTGAAGCGGCCGCGAAGGCTCACGCCGGTAAGGGCGTGAAGGCTCCTCGGCAGCCCCAGGCCTGAGCATGCGAGGCGGGCATCACTCCAGGGTGGTGCACGCCTCCCGCCTTGTGTAGGCTTTCGCGCCCCTTTCCGGAAATGGAGAGGGGCGCTTGTTGTTCCTGGCAGAACCTCTTGAAGAGGATGGCTTCCCCGTGGCTCTGAACGCCTTCGCCAACGTCTTCCGCATCGCGGAGCTCCGCAGCCGGCTCGCGTACACGCTCGCGCTGCTGGCCGTCTATCGCATCGGCATCTTCATCAACACGCCGGGCGTCGACCGCGCTGCGATGAACGCGTTCATGAACGCCCAGAAACAATCGGGCGGTCTGGTTTCGCTGTTCAACCTCTTCTCCGGCGGCGCGCTGGAGCAGATGTCCATCTTCGGTCTGGGCATCATGCCGTACGTCAGCGCCTCCATCATCATCCAGTTGCTCGCCGTGGTGGTGCCGAGCCTGGAACGGATGCAGAAGGAAGGCGCGGCCGGTCGCCAGAAGATCAATCAGTACACGCGCTACGGCTCCATCGTGTTGTCGGTCGTCCAGGGCATCGGCATCTCGCGTTGGCTGGCCTCCCTGGGGCGCTCGGATGCGGGGCAGGGCGGATTCAACCAGGTCGTGGTTCCCAACGACAACGTCTGGTTCACGTTCATGACGGTGGTGAGCCTCACGGCTGGAACCGCCTTCATCATGTGGCTGGGCGAGCGCATCACCGAGCGCGGCATCGGCAACGGCATCTCGCTCATCATCTTTGCCGGTATCGTGGCGCGCATGGTGCCAGGGGCCAAGACGCTGCTCGACCTGACCACCCAGGAGGTCATCAACGCCGCGGCAGTCGTCGGCCTGCTGGCGTTCATGCTCCTCATCATCGGCATCGTGGTCTACGTCGAGCGGGGCATGCGGCGGATTCCCATCCAGTACGCCAAGCGCATGGCGGGCCGCCGGATGTTCGCGGGGCAGGCCACGTACTTCCCGATGAAGGTGAACAGCTCGGGCGTCATCCCGCCCATCTTCGCAGGCGCGGTGCTGTCGTTCCCCGCCACGCTGGGGACGTGGTTCCCGTTCCTCCAGGGCTTCCAGCGGGCCATCGAGTCGAACCTGTGGATCTACAACGGGCTCTTCGTCCTGATGGTCATCTTCTTCTCGTACTTCTACACGGCGCTGACGTTCCGCCCGGACGACGTTGCGGACAACATCAAGAAGCAGGGCGGGTACATTCCTGGCATCCGTCCGGGCCGCCAGACGGCGGAGTTCATCGAGCGCGTGCTGAACCGCCTGACGTTCGGCGGCGCGGTGTACCTGGCGCTGATCTGTGTGATTCCGTCGGTCATCAGCAGCCTGCTGGGGGTGCGTTTCACCTTCGGCGGCACGGCCCTCCTCATCGTGGTGGGCGTGGCGCTGGACACGGTGCAGCAGATCGAGGGTCACCTCATCAGCCGCAACTACGAAGGCTTCGCCGGTCCTCGCGGTCCGAAGATCCGCGGCCGGGTGCGCGTGGCGGCCTGATAGAGTGCAGATGCGTTCCGGGCGCCTCTCCCCGTGGTGGGGAGGGGCGCCTCGTCGTTCAGGGATAGACTTTGCTGACCATGGGGGGCGTTCGAGGCTTTGGTCGCCACGAACTTCCATGCCTTCCTTCGGACGAGCTTCGCAGTTGAGAGGAGCGACATGAACCTGATCCTGTTGGGACCGCCGAACGCGGGGAAGGGTACCCAGGCGAAGAAGCTCTACGCGGACTTCCACATCCCGCAGATCTCCACCGGGGACATCCTCCGCAAGGCGGTCAAGGACGGGACCGAGCTCGGGAAGGTGGCCGGGCCGCTGATGGCGTCCGGGCAGTACGTGCCGGATGAGGTCGTCATTGGAATCGTCGAGGAGCGCCTGAAGGAGCCAGATGTCGCCCAGGGCTTTGTCCTGGATGGCTTTCCGCGGACGCCGGGCCAGGCCGATGCCCTGGACCGGATGTTGGCGCGCTTGGGCAAGAAGCTGGATGCGGTCATCTCGCTCGAGGTGCCGCACGCGAAGCTCATTGAGCGTGGCTCGGGGCGGCGGGTGTGCCCGAACGACGGCTCCGTCTACCACGTGACGCAGAGCCCTCCGACGCGGGCGGGGTACTGCGACAAGTGCGGAGCCGCGCTCGTTCAGCGCCCGGATGACATGCCAGAGGTCGTGGAGAAGCGGCTCCAGAAGTACGACACAGAGACCGCGCCATTGAAGCACTTCTATGCGGGCAAGGGCCTGCTGAAGACTGTGGACGGCGTGGGTTCTCCCGAAGGAATCTACGAAGAGATCAAGGCCGCGGCCCGGAAGCCCTGAGGGGTGAGCGGAATGGGGCTGTGGTTCCTTCCCGCTTCGTTCCCGAGCCCCGTGGCCCGTCTGTGAGGTTCTGGACCAATGGCCGCTCACGCACGGGAGGTTGCTGGGTTCTCCCAACCGTGGACGTCCTGGTTCTGATCCAGAGGTTCGGCGTGGAATAGGGCAGCGGCTGAGCCTTGCGTACGAGGGCTCGCCCGGCTTGGTGAGCTGAGGAAGGACGGAGGATGGTGCCGGGGGGCGGGAGGTTTCTCACCTGCTTCGGGCACACTCTCCGGAGGTGACAATCAGGGACTGGATGGCCTCACCCGACGCGGTCGAAGTCGCTCTGACTCGGGGTGAAATAGGGGGCAAGGGGGCGGTGTTGGGAGGAATCCGGTTTTTCTACGCGCGGTGCTTGCTACTTACGGACCAAGGTGCTATCCCGCCGCGCTTCCAGAGGTTCGTGGTCCGAAGAGGGTGTGACGCTTGCCGAAGGATGATTCCATCGAAGTCGAGGGGACCGTAATGGAGCCCCTGCCGAATGCGATGTTCCGAGTGGTGCTGGACAACGGCCACAAGGTGCTCGCGCACATCTCGGGCAAGATGCGGATGCACTTCATCCGGATCCTCCCGGGTGACAAGGTGAAGGTCGAGTTGTCTCCGTACGACCTGACGCGCGGGCGGATCACGTACCGGGCGAAGTAGTCGGAGTCACACGCTCTCTGGAGCGCGGTGGCTTCTCTGGGCTTTTCTCTGCTGAAGGAAGGAAGTTCGCTCCCATGAAGGTTCGGGCGTCCGTCAAGAAGATCTGCGACAAGTGCAAGGTTGTCCGCCGCAAGGGTATTGTGCGTGTCATCTGCGCCTCCAACCCGCGGCACAAGCAGCGCCAGGGCTAGCGGCCAGTCAGGCCTCTGCCTCAGACCAACTCCAATCAAGTAAGGAAGACCGAAGATGGCTCGTATCGCCGGCATCGACCTGCCGCCCAACAAGCGTGCGGTGATCTCGCTCCAGTACATCTACGGGATCGGCAACACGACCGCGCACAAGATCATTGAGGCGGCGGGCATCGATCTCGCCACCCGGACCAAGGACCTCACCGAGGACCAGACTCGCAAGATCCGCGAGCTGATCGAGGCGAACTACAAGGTCGAGGGTGACCTCCGGCGTGAGGTGACCATGAACATCAAGCGGCTGATGGACCTGGGCTGCTACCGGGGCCTGCGTCACCGCAAGGGCCTGCCCGTTCGTGGCCAGCGGACCCACACCAACGCGCGCACCCGCAAGGGTCCGAAGCGTGGCATCGTTCGCGCGAAGCCGGCCGCTCCGGCTCGGTAACCCGCTTGCGCCTGGACCCGTGAGGGCCAGGCGTCGATCACCTACTCCCAGGAGCAGCAATTCACATGGCTGACGAGACCAATACCGCCGCGGCGCCGGCGGGTGCCGAGGGCGATGCCCCTGCGGCGAAGAAGGCCAAGCGCAAGGGCAAGAAGAGCATTCTGAACGGCGTGGTCCACATCCAGTCCACGTTCAACAACACCATCATCACGATCACGGACGTGTCCGGAAACGTGATCTCCTGGTCGTCGGCCGGGGCGCGTGGCTTCAAGGGAAGCCGCAAGTCCACCCCGTTCGCGGCGCAGGTGGCCGCTGGCGATGCCGCGGCGAAGGCGATGGAGCACGGCCTGAAGAACGTGTCCGTGTTCGTGAAGGGCCCGGGCGCGGGCCGTGAGTCGGCGCTGCGTGCGCTGGCCGCCGCCGGTCTGAAGATCAACCTCATCCGCGACGTGACGCCCATTCCGCACAACGGGTGCCGCCAGCCCAAGCGCCGCCGCGTCTAAAACCCGTTCGGGCCGTCCTCGCGCCAGGCGGGGCGGTTCCAGACCACCTCAAGGAGAGTTTCAGTGGCTCGTTACACCGCCAGCGCCTGCCGCATTTGCCGGCGCGAGAACCTGAAGATGTATCTCAAGGGCGATCGCTGCTACACGGACAAGTGTGCCATCGAGCGCCGCCCGTATCCTCCTGGCCAGCACGGCCAGGGTCGCGTGAAGTTCTCTGGCTACGGCGTGCAGCTGCGCGAGAAGCAGAAGGTCAAGCGCATGTACGGCCTGCTGGAGAACCAGTTCCGCGGCTACTACCACCGCGCGTCTGCCGCCAAGGGCAAGACGGGTGAGAACCTCCTGCAGCAGCTGGAGCTCCGCCTGGACAACGTGGTGTTCCGCATGGGCTTCGCGGACACCCGCAACGAGGCGCGTCAGCTGGTCCGTCACGGCCACTTCCAGGTGAACGGTCGCCGGGTGAACATCCCGTCGTTCTCCGTGAAGCCGGGCAGCGCGGTCGAGGTGGTGGAGAAGAGCCGCAAGGTGCTGCGCATCTCCGAGGCGCTGGAGACCGTGGACCGCCGTGGCGTTCCCCAGTGGATCGAGCTGGACAAGAAGTCCTTCAAGGGCACGGTCAAGACGGTCCCGAACCGCGAGGACCTGACCATGCCCATCCAGGAGCAGCTCATCGTCGAGTTGTACTCGAAGTAATCTCGCGCCGGACCCCGTTCACCGGGATCAGGCCGCAGTGGACGCCCTGGCCGACGAGGCCGGGGCGTCGTGCTTTGTCGCCCTGGGCTTTCTTGAAGCGCCCGGTGGTGAACGTTACGCAGTACCCCCGCGTGCCCATCCTCCCGCCGCTTCGGTGGGGATGTCGGTGGTGGCGCACGTCTCGAGGAGCCGTACACCATGGCAGATACGTTCGTTGCGAAGAACTGGCGTGACCTCATCAAGCCGCGCCGGATGGAAGTGGATCAGGACTCCCTGAGCCCGACCTACGGCAAGTTCGTGGCGGAGCCGCTGGAGCGTGGATTCGGCACGACGATGGGCAACTCGCTGCGGCGGGTGCTGCTGTCGTCGCTGCAGGGCGCGGCGATCACCTCGGTGAAGATCGAGGGTGTGGACCACGAGTTCACCACCATCCCCGAGGTGGTGGAGGATGTCACGGACGTGGTGCTGAACCTGAAGGAGGTCCTCCTTCGGATGCACACCAACGAGACCAAGACGCTGCGCATCGAGGTGGAGGGGCCCAAGGAGGTCAAGGCGGGCGACCTCATCACGGACCAGGACGTCGAGGTCCTCAACCCGGGTCACCACATCTGCACGGTGTCCGAGGGCGGCAAGGTGCGCATGGAGCTGACGTGCCGCCGGGGCCGTGGCTATACGGCGGCGGCCGCGAACAAGGTGGCGGGCGCGCCCATCGGGACCATCCCCATCGACTCGCTGTTCTCCCCGATCCGCAAGGTGAACTACCAGGTCACCAACGCGCGCGTCGGTCAGGTCACTGACTACGACAAGCTCTCGCTCGAGGTCTGGACCGACGGCTCCGTGTCCCCCCAGGACGCGGTGGCCTACGCGGCGAAGATCATCAAGGAGCAGCTGACCGTTTTCGTGAACTTCGACGAGACCGAGGAGCCGGTCATCGCCGAGGCCCCGAAGGAAGAGGCCAAGCTCAACGAGAACCTGTTCCGCTCGGTGGACGAGCTGGAGCTGTCGGTTCGCTCGGCCAACTGCCTGCAGCAGGCCAACATCAAGACCATTGGTGACCTGGTTCAGCGCACCGAGGCCGAGATGCTGAAGACGAAGAACTTCGGCCGCAAGTCGCTGAAGGAGATCAAGGAGATCCTGGCGGAGATGGGCCTGTCTCTTGGCATGAAGCTGGAGAACTGGCCGCCGAAGAACCCGCCGGCTCCCGCGCAGCCCAAGGTCTAGTCCTCCCGGATTGGACCTCGCCGCACCTGCGCTCGCGCCCCGACACGGTTCATGGTGGCGCGAGGGCAGGGGGCCCTGCTAGGACGGGCCCGTTGCCCACGGTGGACCTGTGTGTCGGGTCCGCCTTTCCCACCCGGTACCTGATACGGCCGGGGTGGTGGGGCCCGCGAGGGTCCCGGAGCGTGTCATGCGTCACAAGGTTGGACAGAGGAAGCTGCACCGCACCACGAGCCACCGGCTCGCGATGTTGAACAACATGGTCACCTCGCTGCTCGAGCACCAGGCGATCCGCACCACGCTTCCCAAGGCCAAGGAGGCCCGGAAGATGGCGGAGCGCATTATCACCCTGGGCAAGCGCGGTGGTCTGGCGAACGTGCGGCTCGCCGCTCGCATCGTGAAGGACCGCGATGTGCTGCAGAAGGTGTTCAGCGAGTACAAGGATCGCTACGCCAACCGTCCGGGCGGCTACACCCGCATCATCCGGCTCGGCTTCCGCCGGGGCGACGCGGCGGAAATGGCGCTGCTGGAGCTGGTGGACCGTCCCGCGAAGGCGCCCGTGCAGGGCACCGACGAGGACAAGTCCGAGGCGACTGCGTCCGAGGGATAAGCGGTTCTAGCCCCCTGGGCTGCCGAGGGCGCCTTCCTTTCCGGGAGGGCGCCCTTCGTGCTTTCAGCGCTTGGGCTCCAGCAGGCGTCTCCACTCTTCCTGCAGGTCCTTGGTGAGGTCGGCGCTGTCTCGGGCGCTGCGCATCTGGAGCGACTGGAAGCGGAGGCCCACGGGGGCCGCGGTGCCGTTGGCCCCAAGGAGCTGCTTGGGGGTGATGGTGACGAACTCGCCAGCCTTCACCTCGGCCACGGCCGCGCGGTACTCGCCATTGACGATGATGGTGACGTCCTGCCAGGGCGTCTTGCTCTCGTTCCAGATGGTGATGGAGGGGCGGTCCAGCTTGTCGCCCAGGACGATGCGCGCATCCATGTCGCCCGTCTGGAGCGAGCGGCCAGGGCAGGCGATGGCGAGGCTGACGCAGGAGATGGCGATCCATCCCGCGACGATGCCCACCTTGTACTTGAAGAAGCGATCGCGCTGACTGAAGTCCGCGACCATCTCCTTGAGGATGGCGAGGCCGTTGAGGAAGACGTTGGAGGCCTCGGACGCGACGCGCTTGCCGAGGGCCGCGTCGCCCTTCTGGTTCTGCGGTGCGGTCCGTGCGGCGGACATCACCCGCATCCCTTGGGGATTCGTCGGCGTGCGGGGCTGGGAGCCCGAGGTGGGGGAGGGCCCTCGCGTCGCTGACGGTACAGCGGGGGCGGGCTTTCGCGCGTCGCTCATCGGGCCCGGAGTGTAGAGGGCCTGCCCCGCGCGTGGCTACTGGCCCTTGAGCTGCTGCAACGCTCGACTGGCGACCGCGTTGTCTGGCTGGGTCTCCAGCACCTTCCCCAGCCACTGCTCGGCCTCGCCCGTGGCTTTCTTGCGCTCCTCGGGGCGCCGGGACTTGAGGGCTTGCTCCGTGAAGAGGAGCCCCAGGCGGAGGGAGAACTCGGTGTTGTCCGGGTCCTTGTCCAACACCCGGCGCAGCTCCCGCTCCGTGGCGGCGTAGTCACCCTCCAACTGGTACACGAGCGCGAGCTTGCCCCGAGGGGCGACCGCGTCTGGTTGCAGGACCGTGGCCACCCGGAAGGCCTCGCGCGCGGCCGTGAGGTCGTGGCGATCCAGGTTGAGGTCGCCCAGGCGGAACCACGCGAGGTCCAGCACGGGGTTCAGGTTCACGGCCTTCTCGAACGCTGCTCGGGCGGCGTCGGGGCGCTGGCGCGACAGGTAGAGCTCACCGAGGTAGAGCTGGTTCTTCCCGTCCTGGGGCGCGCGCTCGATGGCCTGGCTGAACTCGTCCATGGCCCGGCCCGCGTCGTCCAGGCGCTGATAGGCCAGCCCCAGCAGGGCGTGCACCACTGCGAGGTCGGGGTAGTCGTGGAGGATCTCCTCGAAGCAGAGGACGGCGTTCTGCGGCGCGTCCTGCTCACGCAGAAAGCGCATGCCCTCCTCGAGCTTGGGCTCGGCGGCCTTGGGGAAGCCCGCGAAGGGGTCGGCGATCTGATCCATCAGCGCGCGGGCGGTGACGACCTCTCCAGGCGTTGCGCCGCCGCGCACGAGCGTGCCCAGCGCCGCCACTGCGCCCGGTGCGTCGCCGGTGCGGTGCAGCGCCTTGGCCAGGGGGAGGCGCCAGCCGGTCCGCTCCGGGGCGAGCTCGGTGGCGTGCCGAAGGGGGGGGACAGCGTCCGCGTACTGCTCCGACTCCAGTCGGGCCAGCCCGAGGCGGTAGTGATACTCGCCGACGGTGGGGGCCAGCGCGATGGCCCGCTCGAAGGCGGTCACGGAGGGCGCGCCCGCGTCCTTGGCCCGCGAGAAGAGCGCGAGTCCCAGCATGTACTGGTCCACGGCGCGCTCCTGGCTCGCCAGGCGCTGCTTCAGCTCGGAGATCCACGCGTCCGCCTGGCCGAGCTTCACGTGGGCCTCGGTGAGGGCCCTCGCGACGTCCACGTCATCGGGGGCGCTGGCGTGCAGGTCTCGCAGCAGCGACAGGGCCTTTTCGGGCTTGTTGGCGTCCAGGTACGCGCGCGCCTGCTCCCGGGCATCCAGGGCGCGACCTCCTGCGCTCGTGCCGTGGCCACAGCCCAGGGCGGTCAGGCCCAGGGCAGCCGCGAGTGCCCAGGTGGGGAGGGGAGAGAGGGGCCTGCGCATCGTCGGACTCACGTTCCAGTGGGAGAGGAGAGGTGCGGTCGGAGGCTGGTGCCCTCCTGGCCCGGGGCGGCGATCGCGTCCTCCGGGTCTCCCCCGGGGCCGCCGAGGGCGACGTTGTCGGCCAGGATGACGTCGCGCACGGCTCGGGCCAGTCCCGCCCGGTCGTCCTCGGCGAAGACCTTCGGGTCGATGGGCTTGCCAATCTTCACGCGCACCGGCCCGGGCGTGATGTTCCACGAGTTCTTCGGCATCAGGTTTGCCGAGCCCTCAATGGTGACCGGGCAGACGGCCACGCCGGCCTTCAGCGCCAGGGCGAAGGGCCCCTTTTTGAAGGGCAGCACGCGGCCGTCCACGGAGCGGGTCCCCTCGGGGTACAGGAAGATGCTCGTGCCGGCGCGGACCTTGTTCGCCGCCTTCGTCAGCGAGTCGATGGCGGACGCCCGGTTGCCGCGATTGATGAAGATGTGGCCCGCGATGCTCAGGTACCAGCCGATGAGCGGCACCCAGCGCAACTGGCTCTTGGCCACGTAGCGGAAGTTGACCGGCACGGCGACGAAGTGGGCGGGGATGTCGATGGTCGACTGGTGGTTGGCCACGTAGATGGTCGGCCGGCGGGGGTCGACGTTCTCGGAGCCGAGGACCTCCAGGCGAGCGCCGCCCGCCCACAGGAGCACGGGCGACCACAGCCGCCGCGCCACCCACACCGAGCCGTCCGGGTTCAGCGTGAACAACATGGCCAGCATGGCGAGTGGAAAACACGCCAGGGTCCAGAACGCGGCCACGAACATGCAGAACAGCTTGCGCAACATGAGACTCCCTCTCTTACCATCCGCCCCGGCGGGCGCGCGGGCCAGGGGGCCGGGGCCCTTCCTCACCCGGCGGGCAGGCGGGCACCTCACGATGGGGGGCGCCGCCCGACGTGGGCCAGGCAGGAGGAGGCAGGGGCATGTCGCGTATCTACCACGTCCCCCTTCACGTTGGTTCTGGTGCGCGCCGCTCGGCGGGGTTACAAGCAAGGGTGGCGTGCCCAGGAAAAAGTTCATCGCGATCGCGGGCAACATCGGTGCCGGGAAGACGGAGCTCACGTCCTTCCTGTGCCGGAAGTACGGGCTCACGCCCTACTTCGAGCCCAATGATCAGAACCCCTATCTGGCGGACTTCTACAAGGACATGAAGACGTGGGCGTTCCGCTCGCAGCTCTTCTTCCTGACCCACAAGTTCCGCCTGCATCGACAACTGGAGAAGTCCCCGGGCACGGTGCTGCAGGATCGCACCCTCTACGAGGACGCGGAGATCTTCGCCAAGAACCTCCACCGACAGCGGCTCATCGACAAGCGCGACTGGCAGACCTACCGCGAGCTGTATGAGACCATCTCCCAGGCGCTTACGCCCCCGGACCTGATGATCTACCTGCGCTGTCCGGTCCCGACGCTCCGCGAGCGCATCAAGCTGCGCGGTCGCGCCATGGAAAAGGACATCCCGACCAACTACCTCAAGCGCCTCAACACGCTTTATGAGGAGTGGTTCTCCACCTACTCCATGTCCCCCGTGCTGGTGCTCCCCACGGACAAGCTCGACTACCTGACCAACCTGGTGGACCGCGTGGACCTCTTCCGGCAGATCGAGAAGCACCTGTGATGGAGGTCTACCTCCTGGCGACAGAGCTGGCGGGACCGCCTCCGCTGGAGGCCCTGCGCGCCGCGTTCGCCACCGACGAGGTCGAGTTCTCGCCCCACGCGGATGGCGAGGGCTTCACCGTCAAGGCGGATGGCTCCGAGGTCCGGGTGGTGCTGGATGGCCCCGACGTGCCACGGCTGGAGGCGAACCCCGCGCAGTACAGCGGCAGCCCCGAGGCCTTCGCGCGCCTGGGCAAGGCCCAGGCCTTCTACCGCCTGACGCTGGAGCCCGGAGGGGCGCAGCCCACCTTGCCTGTCTTCGAGGCGCTCTGGACCGTGCGCACGCTGATGGAGCAGGTCCCAGGGGTGCTGGTGGACCTCTCGGCGTTCAAGCTCCACGAGCCCGAAGACGTGGTGGAGATCACCGAGCTGGACTTCGACATCCGGGACCACCTGCACCTGCACGCGGTGGAGCTGACCGAGGGGGACACCCCGCTGTGGGTGCACTCGCACGGGATGGAGAAGTTCGGGGCTCGGGACGTGGAGGTCTTCCACCTGGCCGAGGCGGACCTCTTGGCCGCCGAGAGCTTCCTGAACGAGCTGTGCACGGACATGGCCTTCGGCCAGGGGCCGCCCGTTCGCTCGGAGATGGCCACGAGCGAGGGGCAGACCTTCACCCTCGTGCCGTCCGAGGAGGCCCGCGCGAACCTGCTGGGCGTGCCGCTGGACTCCTTCGAGGGGCATGAGGGGCTGTTCCTCACCGTCGTCTCTCCGCTGGGGCGCCACAACACGTCCGAGTTGCTGGCGACGTACCGCGAGCGCTTCGCGAAGGAGCCGGAGGAGCAGACCCAGGCCATGCACCGGGAGGCGCAGGCCCTGCTGCCCGCCTTCCTGGCGCGCTTCCAGCGCAAGGGGTTGATGGAGCCGCTGACCTTCCTGGTGCGCGCGCCCTTCGACACGCACCCCGACGGCGAGACGGTGGTGGAGCAGCTCTGGCTCGAGGTGGTCACCCGGGACGAGGGCTCGGTGGTGGGCAAGCTGGTGGACGGCGCCGTACACACCACCGAGTGGCGCAAGGGGGCCCACGTGGAGGTGGAGGAGAAGCAGGTCAACGCCCTGGCCATCACCCGCGAGGGGCGCGCGCTGGACGAGAAGGAGATTCGCGCGCTGATGGACGCAGAACGCCCGATGTAGGGTGCTTGCCCGGGGCGGACGCGGCTGTAGGCTCTTGGCTCCATGCCGGCGCTCCTGCTGCTCACCGGGCCTTCCGCGGGGCGTCGCTTCGAGCTGACGCCGCAGGTGACCATCGGTCGCAGCCCCTCGTGCGAGATTCCGCTCGAGGATGAGCAGGCCTCCCGCCGCCATGCGCTGCTGACGCTTTCCGCGGGACAGGCGCGAATCCGCGACCTGGGCTCGCGCAACGGGACGCTCGTCAACGGGCAGCGCATCGACGCGGAGGTCCTGCTCGTTCCCGGGGACCAGGTGCGCGTGGGGACGACGCTCGCGGTCTTCGAGCCGCCGCCTGTCTCCATCGTTGATGAGTCCGTGACGGCGCGGCCCTCGGTGCCTCCCACGCATGTGCCCATCGAGGAGGTTCTGCCGCACGTGGGGACGGCCGCGGCGCTCTACTCGGCGGGGACGGCGCTGCTGGGGGCCACCAGCACCGCCATGGTGCTGCGGCGGTTGGCGGAGGAGGTGTCCCATGCGCTCAACGCGGATCGCGCCGCGGCGCTGCTCGGCGGTGGGCCGGAGGGGCTGCGCACCGGTGCCGCCGCTGGCGCTGCGACGGTGGATGTCCCGAGCGCGATGGCGCAGGCGTCACTGGAGGGCAAGGAGCTCGTCCAGCAGGGCACCTCGCTGTGCGCACCGCTCGTCGCCTCGGGAGGGATGCCCTCGGGCGTGGTGTACGTGGAGCGCGCCGAGCCCGACTTCACCGATGGGGAGGGGCAACTGCTGGCCGCGCTCGGGCGAATGGGGGGCGAGGCCCTGGCCGCGGTGCGCTCGCGCACTGATGGAGACGAGGCGGATGCGTGGCCCACGCCCGTGGGGACGTCCCGGCCGTGGCGGGCGCTCTTGGAGGAGGCCCGGCGTGCGGCGGCCAGCGCCGCCCCGGTGGTGGTGGCGGGTGAGCCCGGAGTGGGCAAGGCCGTGCTCGCGCGGTTCGTCCATGCGCGCTCGCCTCGGGCTCTGGGGCCCCTGGTGACGGTGGATTGCCGGGGCGCGTTCGAGCAGGTCGAGGCGGCGCTCTTCGGGCGCGCCAGCGAGCCGGGGCACCCTCCGCTGACGTCCGCCGTGCTGCGCGCGGACGGAGGCTCGCTGCTCCTGCTGCACGTGGACGCGTTGCCGAGCCCGTTGGCGGAACGGCTCGCGGGCATGTTGGCGCGACGGTCGGCCCCGGCGCGACAAGGCGGCGAGGAGCCCGTGGATGTGCGCGTGCTCGCCACCGCGGTGGTGCCGCTGGCTCGCTCGGGTGGGAGCGCGACGCTGGCGCGGGTGTTGGTGGGCTTTGAGATGTCCGTGCCGCCCTTGCGGGAGCGCAGCGCGGACGCGCCGGTCCTGTTCGAGCACTTCGCCGCGCGCGCCGCGAGGCAGGTGCGGCAGATGGCGCCCTTGCTCACCGCCGAGGCGCGGTGCCTGCTCGTGGACTATGCGTGGCCCCACAATGTGCGCGAGGTCGAGTTGCTCGCCGAGCGACTGGGGCGCGTCCATGCGGGGTCTCCCGTGGGCATGGCGCAGCTGCCCGTGGAGCTGCAACTGGGGGGCGCTCCGCGGACCTTGGCGGAGCGGGTGGCTCGGCTGGAACGCGACGCCATCGCCGAGGCGCTGCGGGAGGCGGGGGGCATGAAGGCTCGCGCGGCGGAGCTGCTGGGCATTGGCCGTCCCACCCTGGACCGCAAGCTCGCCGAGCACACGCTGCTGGTGCCGCGCGGACGCGGCGAGTGACGCTCACTTCCGTCGGCTGAGCAGCACGCCGGTGAGGATGAACGCTGTGCCCAGGGCCTGCGGCGCGGTGGGCTGCTCGCCCCGCACGGCCCAGGCGGTGAGGGCGGCCACGACGGGCACGCCCGTGTTGTAGAGGGCCGTTCGGTTGGTGCCCACCTTCTGCACGCTGCGCCCCCAGAGGAAGTACGCCGCCACCAGGGGAATCAGCGCCGAGTACACCAGGGCCACCCAGGCGCCCGTGCTGACCTGGGAGAAGTCGAGGGCTTGCACCTCGCGCGCGCCCGCCAGCACCACGCCCGGCGCGCCGGTGAGCATGCTCAGGGCGGTGATGCGCAGCGCGGACACCTCGGGGCCCACCGTCCGGATGCCCACGGTGTAGAGGGCCCAACAGACGGATGAGCCGAGGATGAGGGTGTCGCCCCAGCGGGTCTGGGCGCTCAGCTCCGGGCCGCGCACGCTCACCACGAGCACCATGCCCACCACGGCCAACACCAGGCTCACCACGAGGGAGCGGGTGATGCGCTCCACGCCGAGCGCCGCGCCGAGCACGGCGATCATCACCGGCGTCACCGCGGTCAGCATCCCGGTGTTCGCCGCCGTCGTGTGGGCCAGCCCGCTGATGAACAGCACCTGGTACACGGTGTTGCCCACCATCCCCAGCACGCCCAGCCGCGCCAGCGTCTTCCAGGGGAGGGGCTTCCAACCCTCGACGGCCAGCAGCAGCGCGCCCATGGCCATTGCCGCCAGCGCGAAGCGAATCGAGATGAAGGCCAGGGGCGGCATGCTCCCCAGGGCCTCCTTCACCAGGGTGTAGTTCGTCCCCCAGACGAGGACGACGCCCAGCATCGCCGCGTCCGAGGAGGTGAAGGTGCGCGCTGGAGCGGCGCTCGCCGCGGACGGAGTGGAGAGGGACACGGTGGTGCCGGCATAGGGCGGACGGGTTCTGGGCGCAATGGCCGTGCGACTCGCGCGTCGGGGCTTGTCCCCTTGCCCCGTGGCTGGGGTAAATGCCGGCCATGGACTTCCACTTTTCGGATGAGGTGCGGCGCGCGTTGGCGAAGGGGCAGCCGCTCGTGGCGTTGGAGACGAGCGTGGTGGCGCAGGGACTGCCCTATCCGGAGAACCTCGCGGCGGCTCGGGCCTGCGAGGAGGCCGTGCGGCGCGCGGGGGCCGTGCCCGCGCCCATCGCGGTGGTGGATGGCGAGGTCTGGATTGGCCTGGAGGACGCGGCCCTTCGTCGCCTGGCCGAGGGCAAGGAGAAGCTCCTGAAGCTCGGCTCTCGCGATCTCGCGGTGGCGGTGGCCCAGCGCGCGAGCGGGGGCACGACCGTCAGCGCGACGTGCGAGCTGGCCGCCGCGGCGGGCATCCGCGTGTTCTCCACCGGGGGGATTGGCGGCGTGCACCGCGGTGCTTCCGAGCACTGGGACATCTCGCAGGACATCGCCGCGCTGGCTCGCTACCCGGTGGCCGTGGTGTGCGCGGGCGCGAAGTCCGTGCTCGACCTGCCCAAGACGATGGAGCTGCTGGAGACCGCCGGCGTGCCCGTCATTGGCGTGGGCACGGACGAGCTGCCGTCCTTCTACAGCCGCTCCTCGGGCATTCCGCTGGAGCACCGCGCGGACGACGCGGACACCGCCGCGCGCATCGCCCAAGCCCGCTTCGAGGCGCTGGGGCAGGGCGGGGTGCTCTACACGGTTCCGCCTCCCGAGGAGGCCGCGCTGCCTCGCAACGAGGTGGAGCTGCACATCGCCTCGGCGCTCGCGGATGCGGAGAAGCAGGGCGTGCGCGGCAAGGCGGTGACGCCCTTTCTCCTGGGCGAAATGGCCAAGCGCACCGGCGGCAAGAGCCTCAAGACGAACCTGGCGCTGCTCGTCAACAACGCCCGGTTCGCCGGCGCGCTGGCCGTGGCCTACGCGCGCGCGGCGAAGCGCTGAGCGTTCGCGGTCGCTACTTCGTCGCGCGCTGGAACCAGCTCAGCAGGTCCTCCAGCGCGCGGCGGTCCACGTCGTCGAACGTGTTCTTGTGCTCGGAGTCGATGTCGAGCACCGCGATGAGTTCGCGGTTCTTCCCGAACACGGGCACCACGATCTCCGACGCCGAGCGCCCGTCACACGTGATGTGCCCGGGGAAGGCGTGCACGTCTGCCACCACCACCGTCTCCCCCCGCGCGGCGGACGTCCCGCACACTCCCTTGCCGAAGGAGATCTCCAGGCAGCCGAGCGTCCCTTGGTAGGGTCCCACGCGCAGCAACTTCCCCGGAGTCACCACGCGGTAGAAGCCCGTCCACAGGTGGCCGAAGGCGTGGTGCAACAGGCAGCTCATCGTCGCCATGGCGCAGATGTCGTCGTCCACGCCCTCGAGGATCGCCAGCGTGTGCGACTTGAGTTCCGTGTAGGCCTCGGCCTTGGGGCGGCCTCGCAACTCCAGGGTGACTTCCGCCATGGTGACGTCCTTATGATTCGGCAGGGGGCCGCCCGCATTTAACAGTCCAAGCGGCGCCTGGCACGGGAGCCTCATGAAATCGCTCATCCTTGATTCGAGCACGCGCTTGCTGGTGCTCACCGGCGCGGGTGTCTCCGCCGAGAGTGGAGTTCCTACCTTCCGAGGCATGGGCGGACTCTGGGAGAACCGCCCGGTGGAGGAGGTCGCCTCGCCGCAGGGCTTCACGGAGGACCCGGTTCGGGTGTGGCGCTTCTACTCCCAGCGTCGCGAAGGGGCCGCGGGCGTCCACCCCAACCCCGGGCACACCGCGCTCGCCGAGTGGGAGAGACACCTGGGCGACCGCTTCCTCCTGGCCACCCAGAACGTGGACGGCCTGCACCAACGCGCGGGCAGCCAGCGCGTGGTGGAGATGCACGGCAACCTGTTCAAGACGCGCTGCTCGAACTGCGAGCGGCCTCCCATGGACGACACGACCGTGTACCCCGAGGGCACGGTGCCTCGCTGTGGCGCGTGCGGAGGCTCCCTGCGTCCGCACATCGTCTGGTTCGGAGAGAACCTCGACGAGGCCGACCTCGGGCGCATCGGCGAATTCCTCACCCGCGGCGACGGCAAGCTCGTCTTCCTGGCGGCGGGAACCTCCGGGGCGGTGTGGCCAGCCGCCGGGCTGGTGGATCAGGTGCGGAAGCTCGGCGGCGAGACGTGGCTCGTCAACTTCGATCCACCCGAGAACGCCGAGCGCTTCCGTCACTTCGTCCAGGGCCGGAGCGGCGAACTGCTGCCCCGGCTCGCGACGCTCGCGTAGGCCCGGAGGACGTCCGGGCCTCGCGGCCTACTCGAAGGTGCTGATGTCCGGCTGCGAGCCCCCCGGCTTCCCTCGCGGGCGGGGGGGCGGCGCGGTCCGGGTGGCGGACTCCAGGGTGACGTCCACCTTCTGCGTCAGCTCCGCCACGCGGCTGAAGTTCAGCGTGCGCTCCTGCGAGTGATAGCCGGCGAGCTGGAACTTCAGCACGTGCTGGCCCTCGCGCGACAAGAGGAGCTTCGTCGGCGTGGTGCCGATCTGCTCGGCGCCGTCCAGGATGGCCACGCCCGAGGGCGTGGAGGTGAACTCCACGGACACTTGCTGGGCCTCGGCGGTCGCGGTGTTCGTCGGGGGGGAGACGACGACGGGCGGGGCCACCTGGGTCGTGGGGTGCGAGGGCGCCTCGACGACGGTGGGCGGTGGCGTCAGCTCCTCACCGGACGAGCGCCCGAAGAGGATCGCCGCGCCCAGCCCGAGCAGCACGACGGGCACGGCCACCAGCGCCACCTTCTTGCCCGCGGACATCCCCTCGGGCTCGGGGGGAGGCGGCGGGGGCGCGGCCTTGGGGGCCGCGGGACGGGGCCGGCCCACGGAGGAGGGCTGGCTGCCGCTGCCCGTCGGCCGACTCTGCTGCACGATGACGTTGGACGGCGCGGAGCCCGCGGCGCGGCCCTGCTGGCCCACGCGCGAGCCCGAGCGCACACCACTTCCGCTGCCCGAAGCCCGCGCACCGACGCGGCTGCCCGAGCCCGCGCGGCTTCCCGACCCCACGCCGGGCCGGCTGCCGGTGCCGCGCTCGGAGCCGGTCGCGCCGCCGCTGGGCCGCGCATCCAGCTCCTCCGGCGAGAGGTCCGCGACCGTGTCCAGCATCGCGTCGATGAACTCCTGGGCATTCTGGTAGCGGTCCTCCTTCTCCGGAGCGAGGGCCTTCGCGAAGAACGCGTCGAGCGCCGCGGGCACAGGCGCGCCCTGGCGCTTGCTGTTGACGGGCGGGACGGGCTGCGTGAGCGACGCGGTGAGCGCCTTGCGCACCGTGTTCGCGCCGAACGGCGAGCTGCCCGTGAGGCAGAAGTACAGCACGCCCGACATCGAATAGAGGTCGGAGCGCTGATCCACCGACTCGCCACCGGCTTGCTCGGGCGGCATGTACTGCGGGGTGCCGAGGACCTGTCCGGTGGAGGTGAGCTGCTCTTCCTCCTCCTGCTCCAGCGCCTTCACGAGGCCGAAGTCCAACACCTTGACGAAGTCGCGGCCGTCCAGGCCCATCAGCATGATGTTGTGCGGCTTGAGGTCGCGGTGGACGCAGCCTTCCTCATGCGCGTGCGCCAGACCGAGCGTGGCCTGCTCGATGACGTTCACCGCGCGACGCAGCGACATGGGGCCTTCGCGCTTGACCAGCTCCTTGAGGCTCTCGCCCTGGAGCAGCTCCATCACGTAGTAGCAGGTGCCGTCGGGCGCGCGGCCGAAGTCGAAGATGGTGATGACGTTCGGGTGGCGCAGGCGGCTGGCGATCTCCGCCTCGCGACGGAAGCGCTCGAAGAACTGCGGCGCGGCGGCCAGCGAGGGGTTGAGCGTCTTCACCGCGACGGGCCGCTGCACGGACGTCTGGGTGGCCCGGAAGACCATTCCCATGCCGCCCTGGCCCAACACGCTTTCAATCTTGTATCGCCCGTCGAGCACCTGGCCGAGGAGCTGGAGGCTCTGCGCGGCGCAGAGGTGATCGGGTCCGTCGGTACTTCCACAGTGAGGGCAAGGGGCGGCCATGGGTGGGCGGAGTATAGGCAAGCCCAGGGCGGGGCCCAACGGGGAGGTGGGCCCTAGACCGGCCAGGCGGTCATTTCTGCCGTTTCCGGAAGGTGGGCGGGCTGTTATCTCCCCGGGCCGCCATGAGCCTCGTCATCGCCCAGGACATCAGCCTCGCGTATGGAAAGAAGGTCCTCTTCGACGAGGACAGCTTCACCCTGGGCCCTCGGGACCGGGTGGGATTGGTGGGGGCCAACGGGACGGGCAAGAGCTCCCTGATGAAGATCCTGGCTGGGGCGAGCCAGCCCGACTCGGGCACCATCCAGTACAGCCGCCGGGCCCGGGCCGGGTACCTGCCCCAGGAGATCGCCGGGCTGCCAGACGGGACGGTCGTCGAGGCGGTGATGAGCACCGTGCCGGGCCGGGATGGCCTGGAGGCCCGCCTGCGGGAGACCGAGCAGGCGCTCGCCGCCGCGACGGACGAGGAGGATCAGCTCGAGCTGGCCCAGTCCCTGGCGGACCTCCACGCGGAGTTGGACGACTTCGAGAACCGCTACGGCCGCCACCACGCGGAGCGCATCCTCAAGGGGCTGGGCTTCCGTGACATGGACTTGGTGAAGCCCACCGCGGCCCTCTCGGGTGGCTGGCGCATGCGCGCGGCGCTGGCGGGCCTGCTGCTCCAGGACCCGGACCTGCTCCTCCTGGACGAGCCCACCAACCACCTGGACGTGCCCACGCTCGCGTGGTTCGACGACTTCCTGCGCCGCTCCAACAAGGCGATGGTGCTCATCTCCCACGATCGCGACTTCCTCAACCGGCAGATCAACCGGGTGGTGTCACTGGAGATGGAGGGCGTGCGCGAGTACGCCGGCAACTACGACGACTACAAGCGCCTGCGCGCCGAGGAGATGGTGCTGCTCCAGGCGAAGGCGGAGCGCGTGGAGGCGCGGCGCGCGGAGCTGCAAGGCTTCATCGACCGGTTCGGCGCGAAGGCCACCAAGGCCCGCCAGGCGCAGAGCCGCGCGAAGATGCTCGCCAAGATGGAGAAGGTGCAGGTGCTGGAGGAGCGGGCGACGATGAAGTTCCGCTTCCCCGAGGTGGAGCGGAGCGGGCGCGACGTCGTCGTGATGGAGGGCATCACCAAGCGCTACGGCGCGCTCACGGTCTACGACGGCCTTCAGGCGCGTCTGGAGCGAGGCCAGCGCATCGCCGTGGTGGGCGCCAACGGCGCGGGCAAGACGACGCTCCTGAAGATGGTGGCGGGCGAGCTGACGCCGGATTCCGGCACCGTGACGCTCGGGCACAACGTGGTGGTGGGCTATTACGCGCAGCACCACGCGGACAAGCTCAACCGGAACAACACCATCCTGGAGGAGATGCTGCCGCTCGCTCCAGACAAGCCGCAGAGCTACGTGCGCGGCGTGCTGGGCGCGTTCCTCTTCAGCGGCGATGACGTGGACAAGCCTATTGGCGTGCTCAGCGGCGGGGAGCGGGCGCGCGTGGCGCTCGCCAAGCTCCTGCTCGTTCCGTCCAACTTCCTGCTGATGGACGAGCCCACCAACCACTTGGACCTGGACTCGTCCGAGATGCTGATCGAGGCCCTCAAGGGCTACGGCGGCACGCTCCTCTTCGTCAGCCACAACCGCAGCTTCATCAACGGCCTGTGCACCCACGTCTGGGAGGTCGCGGACGGCAAGCTGACGCCACATCCGGGCAACCTCGACGACTACCTCTACCATCAGCAGCAGCAACGGCTGGCCGCGGAGGCCGAGGCCCAGGGCCTCTCGGGCAAGGGCGAGCGGGGCTCCACCGCGCCCATGACGGAGAAGGACCGCAAGCGCCTGGAGGCGGAGGCACGTCAGCGGCGCAGCGTGGTCGAGGGCCCCATCAAGAAGGAGATCGCCAGGTTGGAGGCCCGCATCGCCGAGGTGGAGGCCGCGCAGAAGACGCGCGAGGCCCAGCTCGCGGATCCAGACCTCTACAACGACTTCGCGCGGGCCAAGCCACTGATGGATCAGCACCGAGATGCCAAGGCGGAGCTGGAAGAGCTCTACGCGCGCTGGGAGGCGGCGCAGGAGAAGCTGGCGCAGGCCTCCAGCTGATCCTCAGCGCACGTCGTAGACCTTGCGCACGGACGCGCCCCCTCGAACGACGTCGAGTTCGAGGTGGGGCGAGTCGCGGAGCTTGGCGTACAGCTCCAGCAGCTTCTCGGGACTGTTGAGGTCGAACCCGTTGATGCGCCGGAGCACGTCTCCATTCTGGAGGCCCAGTCGCGTGTAGAGCGAGTCGGGCCGAATGGCGGACACCTTGAACCCCACGGCCTGTCCGTCCTGGAACGCGGGCATGAGGCGCGCCTCCACGGCGAGTTCGTTGAGATGTCCCAGCGCGTCCGAGAGCTCCTGGCGCGGAATCTCGTAAGCATTCTCCGACAGCGCTCGGATGCCCTGGCCCAGCTTCGAACCCGAGGGCGCCAGCCCTTCTGGCTGCGTCAGCGCGCGCGCGGGAGTGGGCGCCACCTGGGGGGCGCCGAGGGCCACGACCTCTCGATGGCCTTCGCGCTCAAGGAGGAGTCGCGTGCGCTCGATGGCGATGACCTTCGCTTCGAGCACGGAGTCGCCCACCATCAGGCTCTTGGGGCGCGCGCTGTCGCGGATCTGAACGGAGGCGAGTGACCACACCGGCTCCTGCGCCACCAAGGTTCCCAACAGCCGGAGGGGCAGGGGGCTCGGTGTCTCGGTGTCTGGTGGTGGTGTTCCCGACAGTGCTGGCGGCGCCTGGAGCGTGAGGCCCGTGAGTGCCGCGAAGCGTGCGCCCTCGAGGGTGGGGGGGGCATCCGAAGCCGCGCGGTGACGCGGCATGGGGGCCTGCGTCAGGCCCGCGGTCGTGGGGACGAGCGTGTCCTCGATGAACACGTTCATCGTGAGTGCGATGACGCAGACCGCGGACGCAATGAAGGCAGCTGTCACGGCGCGCATGGCGTGGCGAAGTCTCGAATCCATGGGCTCTCTCCGTCCGTCCCGGGGGTCAGCGAACGCGATAGAGGTGGGTTCGACGCACGCCGCGCCGGAGGAGTTCGAGTTCAATCGTCTGCGCGTCGCGCAGCCGCGAGCACGCCTGTTTCACCGCGTCTGGATGGATCAGCGCCGTGCCGTTGAGCCGGCTCAAGACATCGCCACTTTGAAGGCCCAGACGCGCATAGAGCGACCCCGGTAGGACGCCCCACAGCTTGATTCCCACGGGATGGCCCGATTGAAACGCGGGCACGAGGCGCGCTTCTCGCGCCACGTCGCTCACGCGTGCCATCGCGTCATCGAGGTCCGTCAACGGAACCTCGAAGTGCTCATCATCCAGCTCGCGAATCCCTGGGCCCAACGGCGGAGCTTGCGGCGGGGGTGGGCGCATCCCTGGCGCGCGGCGGAGATGTTCCAGGAATCTCGCGCGTGCCAGCTCCAGCGATGGCGCGCCTCCCATGGGTTCCTCGGGAGGCGCGAGGCTCGAATCGGGTGGCGCGGGGAACCTGAGAACGGTCTGCGCGTCCGTCCGAGTCGTGACGATGCCCTGCGGCGGATCTCCAGGCCGCAGGTCCCTTCCTGCCACGATGCCCTCGCGCGGCGCGAATGGCTCCGAACGGATGCACATGGGGTCCTCGCCCACGGACGGGAGGCGGACCGGGTGGAGTCGCGGCCTCACGTGTGGCTCTGCATCCAGAGGGAGCGCGGAGGCCGCGAGCGCGCCGACGGTGCTCGTCATCAAGAGGAGCGCGAGCAATCCTCCCGTTCCCAACAGCAGCACCCAGACGCGATGGAGTGCGAATCTCATCGAGCTTCCTCTCGTGGATGGACGTGAGGAGGCCTGAGCAATCGAAGTGCCAGGAGCTGCGACGCGGGTGCGACTCCGAGAACTCAGGCACTTCGCGCGCTCGGTCGCGCCACGGACAGCTCGCGTGCCTTCGCGCCTGTCACGCCCGAGTCGCCGAGCGATGACAGCTTGTCGTGACACATTGTCGCCCGCGGTTCGCGGCTCAACCGAGGATCTTGCGGAACAGCCACACGAGCGCGTTCTCGGTTCGCCCGTTGGACAGGGCGCCGCCGACGCCGCCGCCATACTTGCCGTAGTGGAGCGGCTCCGCGCTCGGCAGGGCCTGGGTCATCTCGTCGGAGTAGGGCGTCGAGCCCTCGGGCGCGCAGCTCCCGCAGTAGAGCCGCTCCTCCCAGACGAAGCCGTGCTCGGCCTTCAGCTTCCGGCCGCAGCCCGTGCAGCCGGATCTGGCCCCAGACTTCAGCTTGGGGTGCAGATCAAACATCTCCAGCTCGCGCGCCGCGGAGACCGCGTGCAGGCGAGGCAGGGCATCCAGAGTCATCGCGACGCCGGGGCAGCGCGGGCAGACGTCGATGGCCACGCCTCGCACCGTCACCACCGACAAGGGCCGGGTCTCGCACCGGGGACACGTGGGCGCGCGCCGACCGCACGACGGACACCCGGGCACGTAGCTCAGCTCCGCTTCACACCCTCTGCACCGTCCAGATCTGCCCTTGGCTTGCTGCACGAGCGAGCCCGGGGTCGCGTCGCCCATCACCCGCGCGAGGCTCTCCCCCTCGAGCCACATCGCGCCGCAGGCCTCACAGGCCTCGTGGGGGAGTCCCTCGACGGTCGTGGCCCGCATGGACGTCTGGCAGAAGGGACAAGCGCTCATGACCCGCCAGCCTAGCGTGTCCGAGTGCGCGGGCGCGATGCGTCAGCCCGTGCGCCGTCGCTTCTCGCGCTTGGGCTTTCCGTCGGTCTTGCCGGGCGACTGGGGCGCCGGGGTGTCACGCAGCTCATCGGGCACGGGCAGCGAGCGCGACGGCCTGCCCGAAGGCGCGGGCGTGCCGTCCGGTCCGAGCGCTTCGGTGGCAGGCGACTCCGCGGGCAGCGCGGGCATGCGGATGATGAAGGTGGTCCCCTCGGACACCTTGCTCTGCACGGAGATGGTGCCGCCGTGGTTCTTCACGATGCGCTGGCAGATGGCGAGGCCCAGCCCTGTGCCCTTCAGCTTCGTCGTGTAGAAGGGCACGAAGATGTGCTGGTGCTGATCCGACGGGATGCCCGGGCCCGTGTCGGAGATGCGCACCTCCACGAAGTCGCCGCTGCTCGCGCTGCGGAAGTCGCCGAAGCGCTCGGGTTTCTCGGTGCGCACGGTGATGCGGCCCTCGCCGTCGCCCAGGGCCTGCACCGCGTTCTGCACCAGGTTGATCAACACCTGCTTGAGCTGCTCGGCATCGCCGTCCACGCGAGGCAGGTGCAGATCCAACTCCACCCCGAGGGTGATGGTGGCCGGCACGTCGTTCTGGATGAGGCGCATGGTGCGCGTCACCACTTCGTTGAGGTCGGTGGGCCCGAAGCTCTGCTTCAGCGGGCGCGCGTAGTCGAGGAACGCCGTCACCACGCCGTTGAGCCGGTTGACCTCCTCCACGATGACGTCGAGGAACTCGCCGTCCTCCCCCGGAATCTTGTTCGGATCCAGACATTGCGCCGCACCCTTGATGGCGCCGAGCGGATTGCGAATCTCGTGCGCGAGGCCCGCGGCCATCTCACCCAGGGCCGCCAGGCGGTCTCGCTCGCGAATCTTCTCGTACAGCTTCGAGTTCTCCAGCACCGTGGCCATGCGCTCGGCCACCTCCAGGATGAGGGCAATCTCGTCCGACGCGTAGGCCTCGGGCACGCGCTCATCCCAGAGGTTGAGGAACCCGATGACGCGGTCATTGCCCACGAGCGGCACGGTGATGCCGGACTTCATCTGCACCAGCGCCGCGCGCGTGTCGTTCAGGCGCTTGAGCTCGTCGCGGTAGCGCTTGCCCTCCACCGCCTGGAGCCGCATCACCGCCGCGCGCCGCTCCACGTTCTCGCGCAGCACGGCCTTCTGTCCGCTGGCTGCCGCGAAGAGCAGGCCGCGCGCCGCCGCCGTGTCCAGGAACGCGGCCGGGTAGGGGCCTCGGGCGTCGAGCAGGCGGTAGCCGGGTCGGTCCTCGGCCATCAGGTACACGGAGGCGTGCGTCACGCGGCCCGTCTCGTGGAGCGCGTCCAGGGCCAGCCGCGTCAGCTCGGACATCTCGATGACGGTGACCATGCGGGCGCGCAGCGAGCCCAGCGCGCCGAGCAGGGCGAAGCGCTCGCGGAAGAAGATGCGCACCACCATCTCCTCCACCTTCGTGCGCAGCGGATCCAACAGGATGAGGATGACGAAGGCCGCCACCACCGTGTTGAAGACGAACAGCGACGTGTTCTCGTCCACCCACGCGGTCAGCACCGTGAAGACGGCCGCGAGGATGATGGCCAGCACCGTCTGCGAGGCGATCTTCCCCAGCAACTCGTGCAGGTCCATCAGCCGCAGCCGCAGCAGCGTCTGCGCGAGGAAGAAGAGATAGAGCGTGGAGAAGACGGGCCCCAGCGTGGGGAACGGGATGTCGTAGCGGCCCAGGAAGTCGAGGGCCGAGAACAGCACCGACGCCCCAGCGCCGATGGCCAGGTACGTCAGCCGGAGTTGCTCGATGCGCGACTCGGTGGTGCGCACCCGGTGCACGAGCAGGGACACCGAGGTCAGCAGCGCCCCGAGGACCCAGACGCCCATGGACACCCGCGCCCATGGTTTGTCCGCCAACGGAGTGACGGCGACCGCCAGACCGAGCACGGCGGACAGGAGGGCGAGCCGGCGACCGACGAGATGTGTCCCCTTGCTGACGCCAAGGAACTCAAGGAAGAAGGCGACGGCGGCGCCCGGGACGAGCGATGCGACCAGCACCGTGGCGCCCAGTGCGATGCGAGACACCCAGGGGTAGCTCGTCGCGGGGAAGATGCTGTGGAAGAAGACGCTGAGGTAATACCCGGCCGCCGTGAGGGCGAAGAGGGAGTAGAGGGTCAACACCCGCGGCCGGCCTGGGCGCAACAACATGGACACGCCCAGCGCCAGGCCGATGATGGAAGCAAGCAGCGCGCTCTGTGTCCGGATGTCCATGTTCGGCCGAACAGTCTAACCTGTGTCCGGGGCCGGAAATTTTCCGCTGATTCCCAGGGTCCTCGAAGCCCCCGCGTATGAAAGCCTTTTTGCAGCCTCTCGCCCTCCTGGCCTCGGCCGTGCTCCTGTCCGCCCAGGCGCCCGCGCCCGCCGTGTCGTCCGACCCGGCCGCGGAGGTCCCCGCGCTCGCACCCCGGCCCGCGCCCGCACCGAGTTCGGACACGACGCCCGTGGATGCCGAGCAGGCGCCCACCCAGCGCACCGCCAGCGCACCGTCCGAGGCGCAGCTGTCACCGCCCCCGGATGCGGAGAAGGCACCGCTGCCCATGGGCTTCGTGGAGGTGCTCAACCCCGCGTTCCCCGGGCTGGCGCCGCCGACGCCCGTGGTGCACCGAGGCCGCCGCTACGCGCTGGAGGATCTGTCGCCGTACTTCGGGACAGGCAAGAAGAAGGAAGCGAGGGACGCGTTCGACCGCGGCTTCTACGCGAAGGCGCGGGCGCTGCTGGAGGGTGAAGGCAACAGCGTGCCCGTGCGCTACCTGCGTGCGCTCTCCGCCGTGCGAGCCGGGGATGACAAGGCGGCCGCGACGGAGATGACCGCGCTGGCGGCGGACTACCCGGCGTTGAAGGACCGGTGCCTCACGCACGCGGGCGTCGCGCTGGAGTCGCAGGGCCGCTACGCCGACGCGGCGGCGCTGCTGTCGCAAGTGGGGCCGGAGTCCCGGCTGTACGTGGACGCGCGGCTGGGGCTGGCCCGCGTGCTGCGCAAGAAGAAGGACCTGGCGGGCGCGATGGCGGCACTCGCGCCGCTCACCACGCGTCCCGGCGTGGGCTGGGGCCGCAACGTGGGCGCCGAGGCGCTCATCGCCACGGCCGACCTCGCGGTGGAGAAGAAGGACCGGGCCGCGGAGCGCGAGGCGCTCTGGCGTCTGTGGGCCACGCAGCCCCTGTCTCCGCTGGCCAAGCAGGCGGAGAAGCGGCTCAAGGGCGTGACGCCGCCGCTCGAAGCGAAGGTGGCGCGCGCCGAGCAGTTCCTGGAGCTCAACCGCAACAAGCAGGGCCTGACGCTGCTGGAGCCGCTGTTGCCCCAGCTCAAGCTGCCGGACACGCTCGCCTGCCGCGCGCACTTCGCCTTCGGCAAGGGGCAGCGCAAGGAGCGCCAGCACACGCGCGCCATCCAGGTGCTGACGCCGGTGGTGGAGAAGTGCCAGGATCGCGACCTGCTGGCGCGCGCGCTGTACGTGCTGGGCTCGTCTCGCTCCATTGTGGATCAAGCGCGCGGAACGGAGACATACGAGCGGCTGGCGCGTGAGTTCCCCGATCACTCGTTCGCGGACGACGCGCTCTTCTACGCGGCCGACCTGTACGTGAAGACGTCGCGGCCCAAGGAGGCGATGGCGCGTCTGGATGAGCTGGCGCGGCTGTATCCCCGAGGCGACTTCCTGGGCGAGGCGCTCTTCAAGGCGTTTTGGATCGCTCGGACCTCGGGCGCGGAGGACGGGGGCTTCGCGTTCCTGGATCGCATCGAGGCGCAGTTCGGCAACGCGGACGAGTCCTATGACGTGGAGCGCGCGCGTTACTGGCGCGCGCGGACGTTGCAGGAGCGCGGCAACCTCCAGGGCGCGGCGGAGATGATGGAGCGGCTCGCGGTGGAGCACCCCGCGACCTACTACGGGTTGATGGCTCGCTCGCAGCTCGCGACGTTGGACCCGAAGCGCCTGGAGCGCATCTCCCCAGACATCTTCAACGTCCCCGAGTCCGCCAGCCCCTGGCCGCTCTTCGCGGGCCCCATGGGGGAGGATCCGCACTTCAAGGCGGGCGTGGAGCTGTTGCGGCTGGGCTTCACCGACTCGGTGGCGTCGGAGCTGCTCGTGGTCAACCGCGCCGGCCAGCCCGCGGAGGCGATGCGGCTGCTGGTGCTGGTGATGGCGCTGTCCGGTGATGAGCGCTCGGCGCACGCGGTGGCGCGGCTGGCGCTGCGCCGAGACCTGACGGGGCGCATCACCGCGCAGACCCGACCTGTGTGGGAGGTGGCCTATCCCAACGCGTACCGTGACCTGATTGAGAAGCACACGGCGCCCGCGGGCGTGGAGCCGGATCTCCTCCAGGCGCTGATGCGCGAGGAGAGCGCGTTGGACCCCAAGGCCCTGTCGTGGGCCGGCGCGCTGGGGCTCACGCAGCTCATGCCGTCCACCGCGAAGGCCGTGGCCCACCAGCTCAACATCAAGCGGTTCCACGTGGACTCGCTGCTCCAGCCCGACCTCAACATCCGGCTGGGCGCGCACTACCTGGGGACGCTGGTGAAGCAGTTCAAGGGCAACACGCCCTACGCGGTGGGCAGCTACAACGCCGGAGCCGCGGCGGTGAACCGGTGGCGCTCCGACAAGCCGGGGCAGCCCCTGGATGCCTGGGTGGAGGAGATCCCCATCGCGGAGACGCGCGGGTACATCAAGCGCGTGCTGCGCTCGTACAACACGTACCAGCTCCTCTACGGACACGCGCCGCACCTGCCGCTGCTGCCCAGCGCCTCGCGCTAAGTGTGCGCCGGGTGACAGGCGGGTGACGCCCCGCGCCCTTAACGCTGGCGAGGCGAGGGGATAGAGTCGCCCGCCATGGGCGCTCCGTCGAACAAGCGGGACGGTGAGAAGAACGCGCTCCTGCGCGCGCTCCCGTCCATCGAGTTGCTGCTGCGTCGGCCGTCCCTGGCGCCACGCCTGGTGGGATTGCCCCGCGGCCGAGTCGTGGCGGCGGCGCGGCTGGCGGTGGAGCGTGTGCGCGCGCGCCTGCTGCGCGGCGAGCCGAAGCCCTTCGAGGATGCGGACCTGGACGCGGCGCTCGCGACGTTGGCGACGCCTCGACTGCGGCCGGTGCTCAATGCGACCGGCGTGGTGCTGCACACCAACCTGGGGCGTGCGCCGCTCGCGGCCGAGGCGGTCGCGCGCGTGGCGCAGGTGGCGCAGGGCTACTCCAACCTCGAATACGACCTGGACGAAGGCGAGCGCGGCAGCCGCTACGCGCCCGTGGTCGACCTGTTGTGTGGACTGACGGGGGCGCAGGACGCGCTCGTGGTCAACAACTGCGCGGGCGCGGTGCTGCTGGTGCTGGCCTCGCTGGCGGCGGGGCGCGAGTGCGTCGTCTCGCGCGGCGAGCTGGTGGAGATTGGCGGTGGGTTCCGCGTGCCGGATGTCATGCGGCAGTCCGGAGCGAAGCTGGTGGAGGTGGGCACCACCAACCGCACGCGCCGCGCGGACTATGAGGCGGCGGTGGGGCCGGACACCGGCTTGCTCGTGAAGGTGCACCGCTCCAACTTCGCGGTGGTGGGCTTCACCGAGTCCACCGAGCTGCCCGCGCTCGCGGCGGTGGGACGCCCGCGTGGGGTGCCCGTCTTCCTCGACCTGGGCTCGGGCGCGCTCGTGCCCGTGCCGGGCGAGGGCCTCTCGGGTGAGTTGACGGTGCCGCGCGCGGTGGCGGAGGGCGCGGACGTGGTGGCGTTCTCGGGAGACAAGCTGTTGGGCGGGCCACAGGCCGGCATCATCGTGGGCCGCGCGGACCTGGTGGCGCGCATCAAGTCCCATCCGCTGACCCGCGCCCTGCGTGTGGACAAGATGACGGTGGCCGCGCTGGAGGCCACGCTGGAGCTGTATCGGGATGGGAGAGCGGAGGCCGTCCCTGCCTACCGCTTGCTCGCCCAGCCGCCCGAGGCCCTGCGTGCGCGGGCCGAGCGGCTCCGGGCGTTGTTGGCGGAGCGGGGCGTGCGCGCTCGGATGGAGGCGGTGGTGGGACAGGTGGGCGGGGGCGCCCTGCCGCTGGCCAGATTGCCTTCCTTCGCGTGCATCCTCACCGTTGAGGAGCCGGAGGTATTCCTCGAACGCCTGCGCGGCGCCGAGGTGCCGGTTATTGCAAGAATCGCGGATGACGAGGTCGTTCTCGATGTCCGCTGTCTCGCGGAGGAGGAGCTCAGCTCGGTCGCGCAGGCGATGGCGGCCGTCGGTCCATAAGGCAAGCCATGATCAACAGCGCCGTCCTTGTCTTGAATCGGTATTACCAACCGGTACATGTCACGTCGGTGAAGCGAGCGTTCTCGCTGCTGTATCTCGGCGTGGCCAAGGCCATCGACTCGCAGTACCGCCTCTATGAGTTCGATGACTGGGCGGCGCTGAGCGCGACGCAGGACTGCATCACCACCATCGAGCGGACCATCCGCATCCCTCGGGTGCTCGTGCTCAGCGCGTACGATCATCTCCCGCGCAACCGCGTGCGCTTCTCGCGGCTGAACATCTACGCGCGAGACAACGACACCTGTCAGTACTGCGGCAAGCAGCTCCCGCGCGCCGAGCTCAACCTGGACCATGTGAATCCGCGCGCCCAGGGCGGCAAGACGACGTGGGAGAACGTCGTGTGCTCGTGCGTGCCGTGCAACCTGCGCAAGGGGGGCCGCACGCCCGAGCAGGCGGGCATGAAGCTCTTGAAGAAGCCCGTGCGCCCGCGCTGGACGCCGCTGTTCCGAGGCGCGCTCCGCAAGGTCACCTACCGAGAGTGGTTGCCGTTCCTGCACCTGGCGGACGCGTCGTACTGGAACGTCGAACTGCTTGACGAGTAGCGCGCCGAGCCCCGCCAGGTAGGGGTTTCCCGCTTGCCACCCGGGCAGGCATGCGAGGGGCGAGAGCTCCGCGCCACCCGGGAGCCTCTGGGCACGGGGCCACCCATTGGCGAGGATTCGACTCGGGCGGTAGGACGGGCTTTGATGCGAAGTTCCTTGAAGCCCGTGCCCCCGTCGCGCCTGCCACCTGAGTCCATCCATCCTCCCTTGATGGGTGCGGAGACCCGTTCCGCGGGCACCGTGGAGAACGAATCGATGGTCGCCGGAGCGCCAGGGCTGGGAGGCCACTCGCGACGCATCATCGCCGTGGGAGGCGGCAAGGGCGGCATTGGCAAGTCGATGGTGTCCGCGAACCTGGGCGTGGCGCTGGCACAGTCCGGCAAGCGCGTGCTGCTGGTGGACGCGGACCTGGGCGGCGCCAACCTGCACACCTGTCTGGGCGTGGGGCAGCCCGAGGTGACGCTCTCGGACTTCCTGCGCAAGGGCAAGGCGAAGCTGGAAGAGGTGATGGTGCCCACGGGCGTGCCGGGGCTCGACCTCATCGCCGGCGCGCAGGACTCGCTGGACGCGGCCAACCTCAAGTACGCGCAGAAGCAGAAGCTGCTGCGCACGCTGCTGGCTCAGCAGTCCGTGGACTACCTCATCCTCGACCTGGGCGCGGGCACGAGCTTCAACACGCTCGACTTCTTCCTGCTCGCGGACCACGGGGTGTTGGTGGTGCTGCCCGAGCCGACCTCCGTCGAGAACGCCTACCGCTTCGTCAAGGCGGCCTTCTTTCGGAAGCTCCAGCAGGTGGAGGAGCAGTACGGCATCGAGGACGTGGTGGAGCGCGCCATGTCGACCCGGGAGGGGGCGCTGCGCACCCTCCATGACGTGGTGGCGCAGGTGCGCAAGCGGGATGCGGTGAAGGCGGAGCGCCTGTCCCTGGAGCTGGGGCAGTTCCACGTCCGCCTGGTGGTGAACCAGGCTCGGACGGACGCGGACCTGAAGGTGGGCGCCGCGATGGTCTCGGCCTGGAAGAAGTTCTTTGGCATCGACATGGACGACCTCGGTGCCATCCGGTACGACGATGAAGCGTGGCGCGCCGTGCGCAAGCGGCGGCCCGTGCTGATGGAGCGCCCCGAGTCACTGGCTTCCCAGGGACTCCAGCGCCTCGCCGCGCGTATCCTCGCCATCGACGGTCTTCCTTCCGGTCCTTCCACCCCATGAAGCCTTTCGAGCAGCAGAGCTACTACGAACTCCTGGAGGTCCCCGCCACCGCGTCCGAGGAGGACATCCGTGCCGCGTACCAGCGGCAGATGGAGATGTACGCGCCCGACTCGATTGCCGTGTATGCGCTCGCGGACCCTGGGCAGTTGGAGTCCCTGCGCGCCCGGCTGACGGAGGCGATGGAGTTCCTCACGGACCCGGACCTGCGCGTCGAGTACGACCGCAGCGTGGGCCTCGGCGAGCGAGCGTCCCACACGAGCGCCGCGAGCAAGCACGACGCGAAGTCGCGTGCCGCCGAGGCCCTGGCCACGGCCGCGGATGCGCTCGCGACGGCCGCCGGCGCGGTGGATGCCGTGCGCACCCTGGCGCCTGAGTCCTCCCGCAAGGGCGACGCTCCGAAGTCGGTGGAGGCCGGTCTCGCGCCCCCCGGGCAGGGGGCTGCTGCGTCGGTGGTCGCGGCCGAGACCTCGGTGGCTCCGGCTGGGGATGCCTCGGCCGCGAAGCCAGTGGCCCAGGCCGCCGCCGAGGCTCGGTCCGACGACTCCGCGTCCTCGCAGGGCGCGACGGGGACGAAGCCGCCCGCTGCCTCCGCACCCGTGTCCGTCGCCGGCGTGTCGGTGGTGGAGGCGTTCCGTTCGTCGTTCTCGCGGGGCCTGTCGTTCGTCTACGTCCCGGCTCCTCAGCCCTCCGCGCCACAAGAGGCCCCCGCCTCGGTCGCGAAGTCCGTGAGCCAGGAGGCAAGCCCAGAGCCGCAGGGCAGGGGAGGCACGTCCGAGTCGAGTGCGCGCGGGGAGCTCGAGCGCGCGTCGCCTTCCACCGAGCCTGTCCGGGCGCCTGAGGCCGAGGCGATGCCCGCCCCGACGCTTGAGACGGGATCCGCGACGAGCACCGAGCCCATGAGCGCCGCGGCAGCCACGGTGACGCCCGTCCCCGTGGCGCCCTCGATCGAGCCTGTGCGCTCGGCGTCTCCGACCCCTGCGCCCCTGGTGGTCTCGGAGCCCGTGGCGGCATCTCCGGCACCCGCGCCCGTGGCATCGTCTCCCGACCCGGTGCGCTCTGCGTCTTCGGCACCTGCGCCCATGGCGACCGCGGAGCCTGGGCGCTCCGCGCCCCCCATGGGAGTGCCCGGGGTGGCATCGTCGGAGTCTGTGCGGCCGGCGCCCCCCGCGCCTGTGGCATCGTCCTCCGAGCCCGTGGTCGCGGCGACTCCCGGTCCCGTCCGTGCCGCGACTCCCGAGCCCGAGCGTGAGGAGGCTTCGGCCTCGGCGGAGAAGGTCGTGCCGTCCGGGGCTGGAACGACCCGGCCTGCTGGGTTGTCTTCCGGGCCGCGTGCTCCGACGCGCGCGGTGGCCGAGCCCGCGTCGCCGTCCAACTCGCGCGGCGCCATCAGCCGGGTGGGCCCGGGACGCGCGCTGGGCGACGCGGAGGTGATTGCCCAGGACTCGGCCATCTCCACCGCCGAGTCGGCCCTGGCCCAGGTGGCGGCCCGGGTTCGCGAGGCTCGGCCTCGTGGACTCGACATCCCGTCGGATGCGGAGTTCAACGGTGAACTGCTGCGCCGCGTGCGCGAGGCCCGAGGACTCAGCCTCCAACAGGTGGCGGACCGCACGCGCATCTCCCGGCACCACCTGGAGAACGTGGAGGCGGACTCCTACGGTGCCCTCCCGACGACGGTCTACCTGCGCGGAATCCTGATGAACCTGTCGCGTGAGCTGGGGTTGGATCCCCTCCGGGTGTCCAAGAGCTACCTGGCCTTGTCCTCTGAGAAGGCGGGCAAGGGCGGGCGCTGAGCCCAAGGTGGGCTCTCACCCGTGTTGGCACCAGGAAAGTTGACTCCCCCGGGGGCGGTGCCTAAGTAGGGACACGATGACGGAAGAGGAAAAGATCAAGGCGATGCGACTCGCACGCGCGATCGCCTCCGATATCTCGCTCTACAACGAGCAGAAGATCATCAAGGGCATCGAGCAGGACAACCTCTTCGAGGTCCTCAAGGAGGAACTGGAAGAGGGCCGCGACCTCTACAAGAGCCGCGTCAGCCAGGAGATCTTCACCAAGGCGAACTTCTTCGAGCGCGCCGTCAACGACATCGTCCTGCGCTCGAAGGCGCATGTGAAGTCGAAGATCTGGTAGTCCCGGCCGTGGTCGCGCCCGACATTCGCGAGCACCGCGCTCCGCCCGAAGCCCGCGGCGAGCGGTTGGATCAGCACCTCGCTCGGGCGCTTCCCGACCTCACCCGCTCGCGGCTGCAGGCGCTGATCGAGTCGGGCCACGTCCTGCTGGACGGCCGGCCCACCAAGGTGTCGCAGCGCCTTCGCGGCGGCGAGTTGCTCTCGGTCCAGGTTCCCGCCCCCGTGGCGGCCGTGCCCCAAGCGGAGGCCCTGCCGATCGCGGTGCTGCATGAGGACCGCGACATCGTCGTGGTCGACAAGGCTTCGGGCATGGTCGTGCATCCGGGCGCGGGGCATTCGTCTGGGACGCTCGTCAACGCGCTGCTGCACCGGGTGAAGGACCTGGCCGGCGTGGGCGGCGAGCTTCGGCCCGGCATCGTCCATCGGCTCGACAAGGACACCACGGGCTGTCTGGTGGTCGCCAAGCACGAGCAGGCCCTGGTGGCGCTCCAGAAGTCCTTCAAGACGCGCGCGGTGGCCAAGACGTACCTCGCCCTGGTGCATGGCGTCCCGCCCGCCGAGGGGCGCATCGAGACGCTCTACGGCCGCCACCCCGTGCACCGTCAGCGCTTCACCGGCAAGGTGAAGGAGGGCAAGCCCGCCATCACCCTGTACCGCGTGCTGGAGGCGTTCGAGGGCGCCGCGCTGGTGGAGGTGGACCTGCTCACGGGCCGCACGCACCAGATCCGTGTGCACCTGTCCGAGGCAGGCCACCCGCTCTTGGGGGACTCCCTCTACGGCGCGGGGCGCAAGGCGAAGGGCGCCGTGGCCGAGGCGCAGGATGCCCTGGGCCGGCAGGCGCTCCACGCGTGGCGCCTGACGTTCGCGCACCCGCGCACGAGCAAGGATGTCGCGCTGGAGGCGCCGGTGCCGGAGGACTTCTCCCAGGCGCTCGCGAAGCTGCGCGAGGCCGGCGCGCCCCCGGCGCCCCCGGTCAAATCCCGGAGACGCTGAGCTGCTGCTGACGGCGGCTGAGCACCTTGATGGGCTGGATGGCCATCACGCGCATGAAGACGGACAAGAGGTCCGGATCGAACTTCTGGCGCATCTCCGTCCACATCAACATCAGCGCCACCTCGGGGCCGTAGGCGTCGCGGTAGGGCCGGCGTGAGGTGAGCGCGTCGTAGGCGTCGCAGATGGCGATGATCTTCGCGTACACCCCCAGGTTCGTCTTGGGGATGATCATCTGGATGTTGCCGCGCGCGTCGCGCACCGCGGTGCCGTAGTCCGTCTTGTGCTCGAACGTCGTCACCACGCGCAGCAGCGTGGAGCGGCTGAAGCCCTTCTCCATCAGGATGTTGCGCACGCTGATGAGCGGCGCGCGCGCCACCGAGGCCTTCTCGTCCGGAGTCAGCGCGCCGCGCTTGGTGGCGAGGTGCTCGGGCAGCGTCGTCATGCCCGCGTCGTGGAAGAGGGCGATGTAGCCCAGGTCGCGAAGCTGCGGCTTGGTGAGCCCCAGCTCCGCGCCGAACACGATGCACATCAGAGTGACGTTGACCTGGTGGTAGACGAGGTAGTCCTCCTCTCGCTTCATCGTCGTCATGCCCAGGAAGTGCGTCTTCTGGTCGAACGAGATGTCCACGAAGTCCTGCACCAGCCGCAGCGCGCGCGCGGAGCCGATGGGCTTTCCGGCCCGCACGGACTCCAGGTACTTCTGGATGAAGAAGACGGCGCGCGCGTACACGGTCATGGCGTACTTCTTCCGGTCGACCTTCTGGTCGCCCGGGTTGTCCATGTCCTTGTTCAGCTTCTCCTTCAGCTTGGAGAACTTGGCCACGCGCATGTTGAGCAGCTTGCGGCCCGCGAGTCCGTCCTCCTCGGCGCTCGACTGCTGCTCCTTGCTGAAGATCCACACGAAGTTCTTCAGCTCGGGCACCGTCACCGGCTTGGTGAGGGTGATGCCGCCCACGTCCTTGGCCCGCATCTCCGTGAGCAGGTAGCGCTGGTTCTCGATGGAGTTCAGGTCCACCTTCACCAGCATCCCGTTCATGTAGAACGAGTCCTTCACGCCGGTGAGCTCCAGCCGGCCTTCCTTGCCGATGATCTGGTTGATGATGTCCTGGAGCTGGTGCAACGGCTTCTCGAAGACGCCGTTGTCCGGGTCGTACATCTTCACCGAGCGCACCAGCATGTAGAAGCCGGCGAGCATGCTGCGCGCGAGCGACTGGAGCTTCTCGTTGTGCTCGCGGCCGTACTCGTTGAGGTTCTCGCCCTGGGCGGTCTGCGTCTGGGTGATCTTGATGTTGTCCGCCATCGCGTCACGACTCCTCTGGGAGCGCCGAGTCGCCGAACAGCGTCTTGCGCGTTTGATACATCGCCTTGCGCGCCGCGGTGAGCACCTCCACGGGCTGCGTGCGGTCCTCCACCGTGCCTTGCAGGATCTTGTACGACTGGATGGAGCACGCGCCGCCCAAGGCCGCCACGGCCAGCAGCTTGTCATCCATCACCCGCCGCTTGTTGAGCAGCGAGGGCTTCACCGTGAGCAGCTGCTGCATCATCGACAGCGCGGCCGGCGTCCCCGTGGTGCCAATGGCCGTGTAGACCGCCATCTTCTCGTCGGGCGTCTTCTTGTCGAAGCCGGGGTCGCGCACCAGGCGGATCAAATCCACGAAGGCCTTGTCCCGGTCGAACTCGGGCAGGAGCTTCGCGGCCAGCATGCGCACCTGCGAGACGGGATCCTGCAGCGCCTCCGCGATGACACGGCGGGACTCGCCCGTGCGCCCGCGCCCGATGATGTTGAGCACCTCCAGCTTCACCACCAGATTGGGACTCTTGAGCACCTGGGCGAACATCTTCAGCCGCTCGGGGTGGTTGCTCTTCTCCAGGATGTAGACCATGTCGCGCACGGTCTGCGGCCGGTCCGACAGGAGCCGCGCGGTGAAGGGCTCCGGCATGTCGCGCGCGAAGCCGGCCAGCACGTCGCACAGCAGGATGCGGTTGTCCGGAATCTCGATGGTCTCCAGCACGGTGAGCAGCGGAATCACCGCCTCGATGCCCAGCGCCTGGAGGTAGCGCGTCACGTCCATCGGGTTCTTCGGGCGCGCCTGCTTGAGGGACTCGCCCAGGCGCATGAGGCGCTGCTCCTCGCCCATCTTCACGAGGAAGGTCTCCAGGAGCCGGCCCAGGCCCGAGCCGCCGTCGCGCTGGGACAGCGCGCGCAGCTTGAGGACGATCTGATTGACGGTGGCGAAGTCGTCCTGGAGCAACATCATGTCGAGCAACTGGACGAAGATCTCCTCGATGAGGCTGGCGTCATCCACGCCGCCCTCGACGACCTGGAACACCGCGCCCACCAGCTTGGGGAACAGGCGCGCCGTCTCTTCTTCGGAGATCTCCCGCTGGAGCGAGGCCTTCAGCTCGTCCGTGGCGTGGCGTCCGCCCACCACCAGACCGCGGAGCTGTTCGACGCCCTCGAGCTTGGCGTCCAGGTCCTCCGCGGACACGCGCGCGAAGCGCAGGAAGTCATCCGAGTTTGTCTGGAGGCGCGCGTAGAGGTAGCCCACCACCTTGTCCACCTCGACCTGCACTTCCTCCTCGGAGGCGTTCTCCATGGAGAAGCCTTCCACCACCACGTACTCGACGTTCTGCATGCCGGCGCGCCACAGCTGGGCCAGCACGTCGTCGGCGCCACGCTCGGGCTCGGACAGGGCGATGAGCGTGAGCGTCACCAGCTCGTCGCTGGCCAGCCCGGGCCGGAAGATGAGCTGGCGGATGCCGTCGCGGAAGAACTTGTAGGGCAGCGGGGTGTCTTCGGTGAACAGCGCCTCGTTGTGGAGCATGAGGTTCTGCTGCTCCACCTTGAGCGACAAGGGACCGAACTTCTCGGTGTACGCGCTGATGGACTCGAGCGCCTTGGCGAGGAACTCCGGGAACCGGGCCTCGTTGTGGCGGTACATGCCGATCTGCTTGATGCCCTTGAGCAGATGGAACGCGAACGTGCGCGCCAGCTCCACCTTCTCGCGCACGTCCGGCGACTGCTCCGGTTCCGCGCTCGCTTCCGTGACTTTCTGGGGCGGGGCCATGCTTCCTGAAAGAATCCGGGCTGGGCGGATGCCCGGGATGGGGGGACGCCAGCTTAGCCTGACTCTTGGTCAACACCCCAGCGCACGGCCGGGGCCGGACGTCACGTGGGGGTATCGCCCTCGCTCCGGGGTGGCAGATGACGGGGAAATCCGGGTGTGTTACGGACCGCCGCCTTCGCACCGACATGAGGGTGGGCCCGATGAAGCGAGTGGTGGCGTCCGGGATGGTGCTGCTGACGCTGACAGGCTGCTTCCGGCTGAGCGTCCGCAGTGGCGCACCGCGTGAGGGACTCCCCTCGGAGCAGACCGGGGTCAGCCTCGTCTACGGGCTCACTGCGTCGGACGTGGCCGCGGGGGAGTGCCGGAACGGGCTGTCCCGCGTGGACGTCTACTGGCCGTGGTGGGCCCCGTTCGTCTACGTCTTCTCGTTCGGCATCGTCGCCCCCCTGCGCACCGAGTACGTCTGCGCCGAGGCGGGGAGCCCGGACGCCCGCGACCCCCAACTCCCGGCGTCGACGCAGTCGCTCTGAGCCCTGAAACGCCGCGAGGCGGCGGGACCTGGGGCCACGCCGCCTCGTGAGTGAGCCCACCGGCCGGCCTCGATGAGGCGCGGACCGGCGGGGTGCATCCAGCGCTACTTGCCGGGGGGCGGGGCCTCGGCGCCGCTCGGACCCTTGATGGCGGAGCGCAGCAGGAACACCGTGATGGCGGCGAAGATGGCCAGACCCCACACGTTGGACCAGAGGGGAGACGCGGAGTCGCTCTCGCCCACCGCGTTCAGGAAGCGGCCCAGCGCGCCGTTCGTGCCGAGCAGGGCGGGGAGGTTGATGGCGCGCGTCCAGGCCCCGTCGCTGGCGATCTCCAGGATGGCGATGAGCACGCCCGCGATGGAGCCGCCGGCGATGTAGCCGGAGGACATGAGGGTACCCGGCGAGAACTCGGACTCGGCGGCCGAGCCGCCACGGATGCGGTCCACGAGGTAGCGCACCATGCCGCCCACGAAGAGCGGGGTGGTGCTGCTGATGGGCAGGTACACGCCCACGGCGAAGGGCAGGGCGGACACGCCGCACAGCTCCAGCATCAGCGCGATGAAGACGCCCAGGAGCACCAGGTCCCACGGCAGCTTGCGGGTGAGGATGCCGTCGATGATGAGGCTGAACAGCTGCGCCTTGGGGGCCGAGTAGCGGGTGAGCTGCTGGCCCTCGTACTCGGTGATGCGGCCGCCGATGCCCGGATCCACGAGGTACTGGATGGTGCCGGAGCCGTCGACCAGGTACTTGCCGGCGGGCACCGGGGTGTCCGCGCCGCGCACGAAGCCGACCTTGTACGACTGCTCCCCGGCCGCGCTGACCGCACCCAGGTCGGACAGCTTCACCGGCTGGCCGTTCGCGGGCGTCACGGTGACGGCCGCGAGCTGCTCGGCGGTGACCGGGCGCCAGCTGCGCACCTCCACCGGGCCGGAGTCCGCCGGGCTCAGCTCATAGCCCTGGGCCCAGAGCGCGCGGCGCAGGTGCGCGTCATCCAGGCCGCGCTCCGCGAGCGTGGCGCGGGCCGCGTCCCACTTGAAGGTGTGCTGCGTGCGGACCTCGTCCGTCAGCTCGCTCACCTGCACGTTGGGGTGCGGCTCGGGGATGATGGTGGTGGCGCCCTGGTTGAGCAGCACCAGGACGAGCCCGATGAACATGGCGCTGGTGATGACGCCCACGAAGAGGGCGATCTGCTGCTTCTTGGGCGTGCCGCCCACGAGGTAGGCCGTCTTGAGGTCCTGCGCGGTGGTGCCGCCGTTGGAGGCCGCGATGCCCACGATGGCCGCCGTCGTCAGCGCCATGAAGCGATCGGGCGAAGAGGTCCAGCCGAACAGCAGGTACACGAGGCAGGTGACGAGCAGCGTGGCCACCACCATGCCGGAGATGGGGTTGGACGAGCTGCCAATCTCACCCGTGATTCGCGCGCTCACCGTCACGAAGAAGAAGCCGAAGATGACGATGAGGATGGCGGAGATGAAGTTGACGTGCAGCGGCGGCGCCAGCCAGATGGCGAGCACCAGCAGCAAGCTGCCGACGATGACGACGGTGATGGGCAGGTCCTGCTCGGTGCGCAGCACCTGCGGCTGCATGCCCTGGTTGCGCGACTCCATCAGCGTCTGGACGCTGCGCTTGAAGGCGCCCGCGATGGTGGGCATGGAGCGGATGAGGCTGATGAGGCCGCCCGTCGCCACCGCGCCCGCGCCGATGTAGAGCACGTAGGCGTTGCGAATCTGATCCGGCGACATGTCCCGGATGAGCTTCCCGTTGTGCACGAGCAGCGGCGTGTCCACCATGCCGCCGAAGAACGAGATCATCGGGATGAGGATGAGGTAGCTGAGCACGCCGCCCGCGAACGTCACGGCGGCCACGCGCGGCCCGATGATGTAGCCCACGCCGAGCAGCTCGGGGCTCACCTCGGCGGCCAGGGTGGCGCTCTTGAGTCCCTGGATGGGCGTGAGGATGACTTCCTTCCAGAGCTTCATGCCCGCGTAGGCGAACTTGTAGAGGCCGCCCAACAGGAAGCCGACGATGACCGTGCGGGCGTTGGTGCCGCCCTTCTCACCGACGATGAGCACGTCCGCGCTGGCGGTGCCCTCCGGATAGGTGAGCTTGCCGTGCTCCTGGACGATGAGGCCCTGGCGGAGCGGGATCATCATCAGCACGCCGAGGATGCCGCCCAGGGCCGCCGTCAGGAACGCGTGCGTGAGGTTGATGTCGTAGCCCAGCAGCAGCAGGGCAGGCAGGGCCGCGGCAACTCCGAAGGCGAGCGACTCACCGGCCGAGCCCGTCGTCTGGACGATGGTGTTCTCCAGGATGCTGGAGCGACCCAGGACGCGGAAGATCGCGATGGAGAGCACCGCCACCGGGATGGACGCCGACACCGTAAGGCCCACCTTGATGGCCAGGTACACGGACGACGCCGCGAAGATGATGCCCAGGACCGAGCCGAGAATCAGGCCCCGCGCCGTCAATTCGGCCGGAGACTCGGTCGAAGCGACGTAGGGCGTGTGCGCATGCGGGGTGGGCGACTGGGCGATGGGGACGCGATCTTCCGCGACCGGTGGTGAACCGTGGGCCAAGCGAGGGCTCCTGACAGGGGAATCAGGTGGCCCTTCTAGCAGGGTCCGGCGGCGGGCGCGAAGAGACGCTTGCATTCCGCGAGGACGCGCGCCCCCGCCGAGCAGGCAGGGGGCGGCCTCGGGACGCGATGCGTCGTGGGCCGGGTGGGCCGGTTCAACCTTGGGCGGCGATGGCCTCGGGGTCGACCTCGGCCATCAGGGCGGCCAGCTCCGCCTTGAGCTTGTCCTTGGCGCGGATCTCCAGCTGCCTCGCGCGCTCGCGGGAGAAGCCGAAGTGCTCGCCCAGCTCCTTGAGCGTCATGGGGCGCTCGTTCATGACACGCTGCTCGATGATGAAGCGCTCTCGCGGATCCAATCGCATGAGGGCGGTGCGGACGCGGGCGTGGATGAGGCCCGCCTCTTCCTTGTCCGCGAACTCATCGTCCTGGGAGGCGGCGGCGCTGACCACGAAGTCCACGTGGCTGTTGCCCCCGTCCTCGCCCATGGGCGCATCGAGCGACAGGTCCCTGCCGCCCATGCGCTGCTCCATCTCGCGCACCTCGCCGGGCTTCACGTGCAGCCGTCGGGCGATCTCCTCCACGTTGACCACGGCGTCGCCGTTGCCGAACTTCTCCAGCTCGCGGCGCGTGCGCGCCAGGCTGAAGAACAGCTTGCGCTGGGCCTGGGTCGTGCCGAGTTTCACCAAGGACCAGCTCTTGAGGATGTAGTTCTGGATGTACGCGCGGATCCACCAGACCGCGTAGGAGATGAGGCGGATGCCCTTGTCCGGATCGAACTTCTGGACCGCCTTCATCAGCCCGATGTTTCCCTCCTGGATGAGGTCCGACATCTTGATGCCGTACGAGCGGTACTCGTACGAGACCTTCACCACGAAGCGCAGGTTGGATGTGACGAGCCGGTGGCCTGCGGACAGGTCGCCTTTGATGAAGTCTCGGGCCAGGGCTTGCTCCTGCTCCACCGTGAGCAAGGAGTAGTGGTTGATCTCCGAGAGGTACATCGCCAAGGAGCCAGAGTTGGACGACTGCTCGGTCGAGGCCTGCATGTGAGTTCTCCCGGTGGCGGCCTCGCGTGGGAGGCCCAGAGGTGATGCGGCGGGTTTCTTCGCCGTGACGACGGAACGGGTTGGGTGGAGCAACCGGGATGCCAGCGATGGGAACGGTCTTTCCCTCGTGACTGCGGGGGGTTGGCGGCCGCTTGGCCCGGTGCGATGGGATGGGGCGGTAAGCGTTACGGCCCGAGCGCGGGGAAGGCTCGAACGAGGGGCTGCAAAACGTGCGCGTCTGTCCGCAAGTGGCCTCCGTTGCACGTGGGCCGACGAGGCGTCGGGACGTGAGTGGGACGCGGGACACGCGCGGCTTCGCTTCGCGGCGTGGTCCCAATATGGGAACGCCTAATCGGGCGCGCATGCGCGGGCCCACGCTTTTTCCGGGGCCGTCCGCGTGAGCGCAGGGCGTGCGGGCGCTCGGGCTCGGGCGCGCGTGGGAATGCGCGCGGCGAGCCTAGGGGGCGCGGCGCCGGGCCGCGTCCGCCTCCAGCGCGCGGTTCAGCGACTCGAGCAGGCGTGCGGCTTCGCCCGTCACCAGGGGCCGATCGCCGAAGCGGGCCTCCAGGTAGCGGCGCGTGAGCGGCGTCAGCGCGGGGGTGAGCGGATGGCCTTCCCGCGCCAGGCGTGCGGAGAACTCCTCGAGCGCCTCGCCCTGGCGGCGGGGCGGACCGCCTTGGGCAAGCCGCGCCTCCACCGCGTCCACGAACCGCGTGGCCTCCATCGGCCGTGCGCGCCGCTTCCATCGTGAGAGGGCTCGCCACGCGCGATACACGACGGCGGCGACGAGCGCGGCCGTCACCCATGCGCGCAACGGCGGCAGTCGGCTGGGCGTGCGCTCCTCGCTTCCGCGCGGCGGGCGCACCAGCGCGCGCGCCGCGTCCACCTGATCCCGGAACGAGTAATCGACGACCGAGTTGCGCCAGCGCGACTCCAACGCTTCATAGAGCGCGAGGAGACGCTGCACGAAGGCGGAGGACTGGGTGGGCCGGTGCGCCGGAGGCGTGGCGTCCACCGTCACGAAGCCGCGCCCAGGCACGAGGACGTGCGTCCACGCGTGGGCGTCTCCGGCGCGCACCAGATAGGCGCCGTCCACGCGCTCTCCACCGAAGAAGCCCGTGGCCAGCCGCGCGGAGATGCCCTGCGTGCGCAGCAGCAGCGTGAGCGCGGTGGCGAAGTGCTCGCAGTGGCCGGCCTTTCGCGTGAAGAGGAAGTCCGCGACGGGGTCGGCCACCTCGCCGCTCAGCTCCAGCGTGTACCCGTACTCGCGTTGCAGCCACGCTGCCAGCTTGCGCGCGGCGGCCAGGGGCTCCCGTTCGCCGTCGAGCACCTTCGCCGCGAGCGGCGCCACGCGCGCATCCAGGCCCTCGGGCAGCGCCAGCAGTTGGTCGTGCTCCGCGCGCGAGAGCTTGCCCGTGGAGCCCTCCTCCGCGTTGGGGGGCAGGCTGTAGGCCTCGTAGGTGTACGAGATGCCGGACTCGACGAAGCGCACTTCGCCGCCGCCCAGCCGCTGCACGACGGTGCGCCGCGTGCCGAGTGAGGTGTGGACGAGCGCGTTGCCCAGCCGGGCGGGCATCTCCAGCGCCACGAGCGTACGGCCGCCATAGGCGGGCAGCAGCTCGACGCGCTGATGCACCAGGGTCTCGCTGCCTGGGCGGAGGATGATGCTCTCGCCGCTCTTCTGCGGCGCGCCGACGCTGGTCCACTCCTGCCCGTCGAACGTGTCGTACGTGCGGCCCACCCAGTACGCCCCGAGCGCGTCGAGCCCCGGATCCGGCGTGAGCGTCGCGCGCAGCACCACGCGCGGGTTGCCCTTGATGGTGCCCGCGCCGCCCAGGCGCACCGTGTCCGAGAACCCCGCCGTGGCGGCGCCCAGGCCTGGAGCGGAGCGGGGCCCGACCACCGTCCAGTTCAGCCGGGGGAAGAGGACGAAGAACGCCACGGCTCCAGCGACCGCGAAGGCCAGGCCGCTCGACAGGGGGCGCAGCACGCCGCGCACCGGGACAGGCTCACCCTCCGGCACCGCGCCCTCCACCACGCCCAGCGCGAGCGCGAGGCTGGACAGGACGCCAAAGCCGATGAGACACGCGCCGTACACCATGTCGCCGGAGAGCGCCGCGCCGCCCGCGACCATCAGGAGTCCGGCCAGGTTCGTCTGCCCGTCGGCGGTCGCGTCCGGCTGCGACAACATGCGATGCGCGGCGATGAGTCCCGCGAAGGCGCAGGCGGCCACCACCATGTTCATGGCGCCGGACATCACCTGGAGGGCCAGCACCGCAGCCACGCCCAAGAGGAGCACCGCGGTGAGCTTCGCGCGCCGCGCGAACACGCGCTTGCCGAGCAAGGCCAGCGCGAGCGCGAGGCCAAACAAGCCCAAGGTCCAAAGCGGCAATTGGCCCGACACCGCCATGGAGGCAAAGGCCGCCCCGGCGCCCACGTCGCGCAGCACCAGCCGGAGTCGCAGCGGGCGAGCGCTCATGCCGCCTCCGACGCGCGCGTGTCCTCGAACCCCAACCACGCCAGCGCCTGGAGGATGCGCCGCTCTTGGGCAGTGCCCGTCGCCGGCCTCAAGCTGGTGCTGGGCGTGTCGAGGCCCACTTCATGGCCGTCCGCGAGCAGTCGATGCGCCTGGGCCGCGACCTCCTCGCAGCGGCGCTCCAGGCCGTCGCCGCTCAGGCCTGACTCGATGGAGAGCTGGTACGTGCGGCGCTCCTCGCGCTCACGCTCGACCTTGAGCAGCTTTCCCTGCGAGGCGCTCTTGAGCCAGTGGACACGGCGCGCGTCCTCGGCGGGCGCCAGCTCGCGCAGCCCCGTGACGTCTCCAGTTCCATCGTTGCGGCGCGGATTGCCAGACTCTCCCGCGGGCCCCAGCTCCGACGTCACCGGCTCCCGACAGGCGAAGCTCCGCTGCGGATAGACGAGCAGCAGCCCCTCGACCGGGAGCACGCGCGTCTTGGCGAACAATCCCAACGGCCACGTCGTGGTGACGCGCACGCCCGTCAGTCGCATGGGCCCGCGGCGCGACGCGCCCAGGTCCGCCCGCACGATGGCCTCGGTGCCGGGGGGCAGGTGTCCCACGCGCCCTTCGCCGGTGAGCGGGACGTCCGCCTCGGACAGCGTGAGCGCGAACCCATGGCCCTTCTTGCGCGACACCGCCCAGCGGAAGGCGAAGGGCTCGCCCGCGAACGCCGCGTCCGCGCCCACTCGCCGCACGCTCAGGTCTCCAATGCAGCGCTCGGAGAGCACGCCTGACACCACGACCATGCTCAGCAGCATCCCAAGCAGCAGGTAGAGCAGGTTGTTTCCGGTGTTGAGCGCGCCGAGCCCCACGCCGAACGTCACCACGAGGTACGTGCGGCCCGTCCGGGTAACCCGGAGCGTCCGAGGCGGTCTCAGCCACGCGCGCAGGCGGGCCCGGAAGGTGCGAGGGGCGGGCGCGTTCACCGGGGCGCCGGCACCTTGCGAGCAATCTCTTCCAGGAGGTGCGCCGCCTCGTCCCGAGCGGACACGCCCTGGACCGCGCTGCGCAAGAGGACGCGGTGGGCCCAGCACGGCACGAGCAGCGCCCGCACATCGCCGGGCGTGACGAAGTCCCGCGCCTCCCACGTCGCCCGCGCCCGCGCCGCCGCGCCAAGCGCCAGCACCGCGCGCGTGGAGGCACCTCGCTCGATGTCGCCGTGCTCCCGCGTCGCGACCGCCAGCCGCACCACGTACTCCGCCACCGCATCGTCCAGGCGCAGCCCCGCCGCGTGGGCTCTCAGCGCGGAGACCTCCTCGGGGCCGGAGACGGCCTCCACCGCGTCCAGGGGGGCATGGGCGCCCCGGGTGGACAAGAGCCGCGCCTCGACGTCCGGGGCGGGAGGCCCGAGCGACAGCCGCATGAGGAAGCGGTCGAGCTGGGAGTCCGGCAGCGGGTACGTGCCAGAGAAGTCCACCGGGTTCTGGGTGGCCACCACGGTGAAGGGCGCCGGGAGGGGCAGGGTGTTGCCGTCCATCGACACCTGCCCCTGCGCCATGGCCTCCAGCAGCGCGGACTGGGTGCGCGGCGGCGCGCGGTTGAGCTCATCGGCGAGGACGAGCTGCCGGAACAGGGGGCCGGGGCGGAAGGTGAAGGTGGCAGTCGGTGCGTGGAACACCTGGGCGCCGAGGATGTCGGCGGGGAGCAGGTCCGCGGTGAACTGGATGCGCGCGAAGGACAGCGCGCAGGCTCGGGCGAGCGCCTCGGCCAGCGTCGTCTTCCCCACGCCCGGCACGTCCTCCAGGAGCAGGTGCCCACCGGCGACCAGGCACGTCACCACATCCTGGACCTGGGTGGGCTTTCCTTGCACCGCCCGCCCGAGCTGGGCGGCGATCCGCTCCATCGCCGAGCGCGCGGATGTGGGAGTGAGAACAGGGGCGAGGACGCGTGCGGGCTGAGTCATCCGGCGGCGGACTCTAGCCCACTCGCTCCCGGGTCGGCATACCGGACGAGGCCGCCGTCCGCTGATGGACGCCCGCCCGCCGCCCGGGTCGGGCGGGGCGGCTCAGGCCTGAAGGACTTCCTCGGGCGTGTAGTAGGGCTGGCGGGCAGCGGACGACACGCTCACGCCAAAGTAGCGAAACATCCGCTCGTGGTGGGTGGCCAGCCCCCTCAGGCGCACTGGCCGCTCGGCCAGCCCGCACGTCAACACGCCCACCGCGCTGTCCTTGAACTCGCGCAGGTGTGCGAAGTCCAGCACGACCTCGCACTCCCGCAGGGCCTCCAGCGAACTGCGCAACTCGAGCGCGGTCCGCCCGTCGAGCGTCCCTTCCAGGCGCAGGGTGACACTCCCCCCCGCCTCCTCCTCCCGGTGAATCTGCAGCCCCGCCATGCTGTGCTCTCCCGTGGACCTCTTCACAACACCGTGCATCCGGCGACGCACCCGTCACCGGGCGCGAACTCTGCGCCCGGCCTCCGGCGAAGTTCAGTCCCAACCCGGCAAACTCGACGAGACTGTCGGCCAGCGGGCGGAGCACGTGTCACGCAGGCATCAACCCTCCCGGTCATCCGTCTGCTGTGTCGCGCGCAGCGTCAGCTCGCGGGCCTGTTTCGCCTTCAACTTCCGAAACTCCTTCACGACCTTGGCGGGATAGCCGGCCATGAACTTCACGCGCCGCTCCCGCCTGGCCAGGATGCGCTGGGCCAGCCCCGGCCCCGCGTTGTAGGCCACCAGGGCGCGCTCCAGCGTGCCGAAGCGTTGGATGAGGTCCGCCAGATACGCCGTGCCCAGCTCCACGTTGGTCTCCGCGTCGAACAGGTTCGTGCGCCGCCCCAGCCGGAAGCCCGCCTTGTTCGCCAGGTACGTGCCGGTGTTTGGCATCACCTGCATGAGGCCCATGGCCCCCACGTTGGACACTGCATAGTTGTTGAACGAACTCTCGCAGTGGATGAGCGCCACCACGAGCAGCGGATCCAAGTGGTTGCGATCCGCCTCGCGGATGATGGCCACGGACAGCCGCCGCTGCTGCCGTGCCGTCAGTCCAGAAGCCCGGACGGCCTCCACCACGCCCAGGCGCTCGGCGTCCGCATAGTGCGAGTCGTCCGAGGACTCCCGGAGCTTCTCCTGGATGGCCTTGAGCTCCGCCTCGCGCTGGGCCAACTGCTGGCGCAGCGCGATGACCGCGGGAGCTTCACCGAGTGCTTCCTCCGGAGGCATCACGGGAAAGGCCCTCGCCCCACTTCCCACGAGCAACGCCGCCGCCATGGCCACCCATCTCCAGCCCCGCATCACGCCCTCCCCGACACCCGACCCCATGTCGCTCGCGCCGCCCTCGTCACTTCAAAGGCTCGGCGCCAAGCAGGCGGTGTGCCAGGACGTGGGGCAGCAAGAGGGCCTCGTGCGGCGTCCGGTGCGCGACATCTCAAGGGAGTCGGGCGGGCCGTTTGCCCGCGAGGGGGCAGGGAAGTTCCCACCGTGGGGCATGGCCGTTCCCACCGTGTTGCCGGGCTCCACGGTGATTCCTAGCTTCGCGACCAGTCAATCCCGCGAGCGGGCGAGGGCAGGGGAGGCGAGGCGTGTACTGGACGATGGGCATCATCCTGATGGTGTTGTGGGTGCTGGGGATGATCAGCGGCTCGACGGAGGGGCACTGGGTGCATCTGTTGTTGTTGTTCTCGCTGGTTGCGCTGGTGTTGGGGGCGGCCAGCACGGGGCGCAGTCGGGGTTGGGCGTGAGCCGGGAGCTGGACGTGGCGCGGCTGGAGCTGCCGCGCGACGAGAAGGGCTTCGTGCGCCGCGAGTGTCCCGCCTGTGGCCGGACGTTCAAGACGCGGCCCAGCCGGCATGATGCCCACGCGGTGCACCGGCGGTTGACCTCGCTCTTCCCGTTCGAGAACGCGCACGAGAGCGGGGACTCCGAGGGCCCGCCGTGGTGCTGCCTGTACTGCGGCCACAAGGCGCCCACGGATTCGTGGTTGACCACCGAGCAGCACGTGCATGTCGAGCGCGTGGCCCGGGCCTGGGCCAATCACGTGCGCTACGAGCAGCTCGCGCACGTGACGCGGACGCTGTCGCAGAACCCTCGGCCCACCTTCGTGGTGGTGCCGCCCGAGGACCTGCCGGGGCCCATGCCGCCGGACTCCGAGTCCCTGCGCGTCATCCCCATGGTGTGCTGCGGCGAGGACGTGCAGGCCCTCTGGGAGTGGGACAGCGCGCTCTACTGCCCGCGATGCGGCGCGCACCACGGGGGGCTGAGCGGTCGGCAGCAGATCCACCTGCGCTTCATCCAGGAGTAGACGCTCCCGGGCGCGCCGGGCAGTCTCCCCGGCGCGATGAGGAACCTCTGCCTGGGGATGGTGGTGCTGGCCGCGCTGTGGGGGAGTCTCGCGCGCGCGCACGACGCGGACATCCTCTATGCCCAGGCCCGTCGCGAGGGACCGGATGCCTCACGGGTCCAAGAAACGGTGACGCTGACCGCGAACACGCTGGCGCTGCTCGTGCCCGTGGACGCGCACGGCTCGCTCACCCAGGCCGAGCTGAACGCGCGCGCCGACGCCCTCTCGGTGGGCGTGTGGGACGCGATGCCGATGACGGCCGGTGGCAAGGCCTGCGTTCGAAGTGGCCAGCGCGCGTGGCTGCGCGACGCCTATGTGGAGTTGAGCGCCACGTTCGAGTGTCCCCCGGGTCCGCTGCGGCAGACCTTCCGGCTGCTCGCGGTGTTGCCGGCCAACTACCGCGTCGTGGTGGGCAGCTTCCTCGAAGGCGATGGTCCGGGCGCGCTGTTCGCGGACGCGGCGCAGCCATCCGTGATGTTGCCTGGGCCCGGCGAGTCGGCCAGTCGCGTGTCGGGCCTGGGCGGGTGGATCTCCCTGGGCATCCACCACATCTTCAGCGGGGTGGATCACCTGGCCTTCCTGTTGGCGGTGCTGCTGGTGGGGGGCTCGTTCCGGCGCGTGTTGTTGCTGGTGACGTCGTTCACGGTGGCCCACTCCTTGACGCTGGGGGCTACGGCGCTGGGGTTCGTGGTGTTGGATGGCGCCCGGGCCCGCTGGGTGGAGGCGGCCATCGCGGCGTCGATCATCTATGTGGCCGTGGAGAACCTCGTGCTGCGGCGCCACGAGCACCGCGCGCTCGTCACGTTCCTGTTCGGCCTGGTGCACGGCTTTGGCTTCGCCAGCGCGCTGCGCGAGCAGGGGCTGGGGCAGGACGTGGTGTCGGGGCTGTTGGGTTTCAACCTCGGCGTGGAGGTGGGGCAGGCCGTGGTGGTGGCGGTGTTGCTGCCCGTCCTGCGCATGGTTCAGCGGCGCCCCACGCTGCATCGGCGCACCGTGCGATTCCTCTCGCTTGGCATCCTCGTCGCTGGTGGCTACTGGATGGTCCAGCGGGCCCTCGGTTGAATCCCCAGGAGGCCGTTCCTAGCTTCCCTCGGAAGAGGGTGGGGAGGGACGCTGATGGGTGCGAGGCATACGCGGTTGGCAGCGGCGCTGGCCGCCGCGTGGGAAGCAGAGGTCGTGTCCGCCCGACGCATGACGGCGTTGGCGGAGCGCATGGGGGACGCGCGCGTACGGGCACGGCTCATGGTGCTGGCGGCCTTCTGTCGGGCGCATGCCTCGCGCCTGCTGGCCCGACTGGCAGCGCTGGGCCGCGGCCCGCTCCCCGTTCCCCCCGAGGACATCGAGCTGGGTGCGGACACCGTGCTGGAGCTGCGCCGCGAGGGCGCCTTCGCCCGTGTCTCCGCCACCCGCTACGAGTCCACCGCCGAGCTGGCCCGGCAACAAGCGGACCTGTCCTCCGCTTGGGTCTGTGAGCTCAACCGCACCGAGGAGCAGGACCGCGCCCGGGAGCTCCTGGCCCTGGCGGAAGGGGCGCTCGCCGGAATTTCCATGGATGCCGCGGCCGCCGCGCCAGCGGATTCCTGAGTCTCGGGCGTGCACGGCCGGTGACAGTCCCGGCGCCTTGGGCGTATGAACCCGCCCATGGCGAAGGAGAGCTACAACGATCTCATCTTCCAGCTCGGTGACCTGGCGCGCGATCGATTGCCGGGCAAGCCGGGCTGCCCCCGTTCCATGGACCGCGTGTTCAAGGCCGAGGAGGCCGTGGTGGCGAGCCGCGATCAGCTCGCCGCCATGGAGCAGGAGATGAACGACGAGGACGCGGCGTTCCAGGACTTCCTCGCGCATCAGGAGGAAGAGCGGGGCGGCCACCAGGCGATTGTCACCAAGTGGAAGAAGGCCGTGGACTCCGTGGAGGGCAAGGTCCGGGGGCTGCGCAAGACGCTGACCAACAAGCGCGCCGACTACCGCTACGCCCAGTTCGGCTTGAAGCAGATGGAACAGAAGATGGAGGACCTGGAGCTCATCACCCAGGACGCGGGCCGGCTCGACCTGGCGCGCCAGAACCTCAAGAAGAACCGCATCACCCAGATGCGCCTCGCCCGTGAGATCGAGGACCTGGAGCACCAGGTCGCCACGGCGCTGACGCCCTTCCCGGGGCAGCCCGGCGCCGCCGGCATCCTGGCCCACAAGCGCCTGCTGGAGATGGAGGACGAGCAGGAGGCCCGCAAGCTCGCCCACGACGAGCGCATGGCCGAGTTGGATCAATCCATCGGCACCCAGGAGGAGGCGGTGAAGGCCTCGGAGGATTACCTCGATCAAGCCCTGTTCCTTCTGGGCGAAGAGGTGTATTCCCTGCGCGTCGCGGACGCGCAGCTTGCGCCGTTCTACCCTCGTCTGGATCGCGCACAGTGAGGGGGCTCCCCGCCCGTAGTGCTTGACGTGGGGGGCGTGTCTGCTATCTTGCGCCGCTTCCTGGCGCCCGTGGGATGCTGTGCGGGCCAGTTCATTGATTTTATTGGGTTTTCAGCGCCACGGGCGCTCGCTGTGAGGACGACGTGAAGGGTCTGATTGGCAAGAAGATCGGAATGACCCAGGTGTTCAACGACGAGGGCAACCTCGTTCCGGTGACGGTCATCGACGTCAACACCTGCCAGGTGATGGGCAAGCGCACCCCGGAGAAGGATCAGTACTCCGCGGTGACCCTCGGCTTCGGCGAGGTTCGCGAGAAGGTGCTGACCCAGCCGGTGCGTGGCTTCTTCAAGAAGAACAACGCCGCGCCGCGCCGCCACCTGAAGGAGTTCCGCGTGTCTCCTGAGGAGGCTGCGGGCTTCAACGTGGGCGACGCCGTGAAGGCGGACATGTTCGCGAAGGGCCAGCTCGTGGACATCACGGGCATCACCAAGGGTCGCGGCTTCTCCGGCGTCATGCGCCGCTGGAGCTTCAAGGGTTCGCAGACGAAGACGCACGGTACGCACGAGTACCAGCGTCACCCGGGCGCCATCGGTCAGCGTAAGACGCCGGGCCGTACGTACCCGAACAAGAAGATGCCCGGCCACTACGGCGTGGAGCAGGTCACCACCCAGAACCTGTCCGTCGTGGCGGTGGATGTGGAGAAGGGCCTCGTCCTGGTCAAGGGCGCCGTCCCGGGCCACAACGACGCCATCGTCTACGTTCGCCCCAGCATCAAGGTGGCGATGCGCGAGCAGCACAAGGCCGCGCGCGGCTGATTCACGCAGCGCGTCTGTTCCCGAGCGCGACCGACGCCCCGTCTCCGGGCCCTTCCAGGGTGCCGGGCGGGGCGTTCGTTTTTTCAGCCCTGGGGGACTCGGAAGCGTTCGGCAGTGGGCGGGAGGGGCGCGCGGGGTGGAAAGTCCTGCAACCCGGGGCGCCCTCACCTTGCCGCGAGGGGGCGGCGTGTGCACATCGCTGTGCCACGGAAGAGGCCTGATCGGTGACGCGGGCTTCGCGTTGGGGGAGGCTCGGCCTCTCGCACACGGCGGCCCCCCCGGGCCGGGCAGGAGCCATGAAAGCACGCTCGTTTCGCGTTCTCACTTCGCTGCTCGCCACGCTGACGGCGCTCGGGGCTGCCGCCCAGGAGGAGGGCGTCCTCGACTCGGCGGTCGTCCGCAATCGGCTGTATCGCCCGGCGGGGCATCCGGAGCTGTCGTTGTCGGTGGGACTGCCGGTGCAGACGCACCTGACCGCCCACTACTTCTTCGACGTGGGGTTGGCCTACAACCTCTTCGACACGCTCGCGGTGGAGGCCCGTGCGGGCTACGCGGCCAGTCGCCACACCGGGTTGGCGCGCTCCATCTCGGAGAGCTTCCTGGACCGGCAGGACAAGAAGATCACCGACGAGCTCGAAGACCTCTGGCAGATGAACTTCCATGGGGTCGCGGGTGTGCGTTGGGCGCCCGTCTACGGGAAGTTGAGCCTGGTGTCGGACATCCCGGCGCACTTCCAGGCCTACCTCTGGGCGGGAGGTGGGGTGGGCTCGTTCAAGCGCAAGTCCGTCATCCAGTGCTCACATGTGGTGGACCGCACGGCGGGCGTCTGCGACGACCGGACCTCGCTGGATGATCGCGGCACGGCGCGCGAGGACTTCTGGGTCCACGAGACGCGCGTGGCGCCGGTGGTGTCTGGGGCGCTGGGCTTCCGCTTCTTCATCCTCGACAAGCACGGCGTGAAGCTGGAGGTGCGCGATTGGATCTTCCGCGACAGCTACCGCGTGAACCTGCTGCGGGATGACTGGGAGGCCGGCCGCGAGACGGGGGAGAAAGCCCCCAGCCCTGGACTCACGCACCTGGTGCAGTTCGACCTTGGCTACACCTTCTCCTTCTAGGCCGGCCCCATGCGAACCTTCCCGCGCCTCGCGCTCCTGTTCACCGCGCTGCCCGCGCTCGCGCTCGCTCAGGTCTCGAGCGGCGAGCAGCCCGTGCCCGCGCCGGGCCCCGAGTCGGCGATCCCTCCGGAGCCCGTCAGCGCCAGCCCCCAGCCCGAGCCACCGCGCGCGCCTCGAGAGCGCCCGCCGCCCGTGACGCCGGCGATCCAACATGCGCCGGTGCGCGCCATCGAGGCCTCCGCGCCCGCGCCCGATGCGCCCGTGGCCATGCCCACCCCCGCGCCGCCACCGGCGAGCGCGGATGACACGCCCGACCTCTCCTCGGAGGGGCCTCGCACCACGGACGCCTCGCAGCAGCGCCTGGTGAACGGCGCGCCGCTCTACGACCCGAACGTCAACGTCCACATCGTGCAGAAGAAGCGCTTCGCCGACGAGGGCCACCACGAGGTGGTGCTGTACCCGGCGGTGGTGCAACTCAATGGCAAGTACACCAACCACGTGGGGACGGCGCTGCACTACGTCTACCACCTGCAAGAGAACTTCGGCGTCCAACTGGCGGGCCAGTACAACTGGTACTCGGACGAGAGCCACTTCAACCTGGAGTTGATCGACAAGGTCCGCGAGCAGGCGCAGGCGGCCTCGTCGCTCTTGCTGCAGTGGGGGGTGCAGGCTGGCGTGGAGGTGACGCCGCTGTACGGCAAGTTCGCCTTCCTCAACAACTCGTTGGCGCAGTTCAGCGTGGTGCTGAGCGGTGGTGCGGGCCTGGGGGCCACGCGGCACCTCATCCGCCCCGCGGTGGCCAACGAGGTGGATGGCCAGACGTTCCAGGTGCCCGCGCGCTACGGCGACACGGGCACCAAGTTCCTGGGCTCGGTGGGCGGCGGCTTCCGGCTCCAGTTCGGCGAGTCGTACTCCATCCGTCTGGAGGTCCGTGACCTGCTCTACACGGCGCGCGTGGACAAGGTGGATGGCTGCTCGCTGTCGGACTTCGAGGCGATGGAGACCGCGCGCGCGGGCAACCAGCCCTTCTCCGACTTGAAGCTGAGCGGTGGTTGCAAGGTGGAGAAGTTCGACGGCGTGGACCCGAAGACGAAGAAGAACTACCGCGAGGACATCATCCTGGGGCGCGACCTCGTCGCCGAGCCGTCCTCGGACGTCCTCAACAACGTCAGCTTCTATGCTGGCTTCTCCATCCTCTTCTGAGGACCGGCGCACGACCGAGGGAAAGAACGCCATGTCCCGACTGCTCCGCCTCCTGGTTGTCCTGGCGCCGCTCGCGGCCTCCGCGCAGCAGGACGTCTCCGGGTACAACCGCGCGCTCGCGGCCTTCAACGCGGGTGACCTGGACACCGCCGCGCCCCTCTTCCTCCGCCTGTCGGAAGGGGAGGTGCCCCCGGATGTGAAGGCCCGGTCCGAGTACTACCTGGCGCAGTCCTTCGCGAAGAAGGACCTGCCCGTAGCGGCCTTCATCACCTACGCGAACATCGTCAACGCTGGGCCCAAGCACCCCTCGTACCTCAAGGCCATCGAGGGGCTGGTGGACATGCAGCAGCGGTTGGATGAGCAGAACCTCATCCCGAGCATCCTCAACCAGGCCTACACCGACGAGGTGCGCGACCAATGGGTGACGCTGCCCAAGGAAGTGCTCGCGCGCATCAACTATCTGGTGGGCACCGTGAGCCAGCGGCGCATGCGCTTCGAGGAGGCGCGGGCGCTGCTCGAGGCGGTGCCTCGTGACAGCCGCGTCTACGCGAAGGCGCGCTATCTGCTCGGCATCGTGTTGGCGGATCCGCGCTTCCCGGGCCGTCCGGGCGAGGCCCAGTCGCTCGACCAGGAGGCCATCTCCTCGTTCAAGGATGTGCTGGCCGCCAAGGAGCCCCAGGTGGAGCTGCCCGAGACGCGGCAGCTCGCGATGCTGTCGCTCGGGCGGGTGCTGTACCGCCGCGGTGAGTATGCGCGCGCGGAGGAGGCCTACGAGATGGTCCCTCGCTACGCGCGCTTCTGGGATCAGGCCTTGTTCGAGAATGGCTTCGCGCGCTTCCAGAACGAGGACTTTGGTGGCGCGCTCGGCAGCCTCCAGGCCCTGCACGCGCCGCAGTTCGAGGGTGCCTTCCAGCCCGAGTCGTGGATCCTCAAGGCGACCGTCTATTACTACTCGTGCCTGTACGACGAGGTGAAGACGACGCTGGCCTCGTTCGACGCGCACTACGGCCCCATGGCCAAGCAGCTGGAGCCCTTCACGCGCGAGGACGTCACGCTGGTGCAGGCCTTCAACCTGGTGGCTTCGGAGAACCGCCGGCTGCCGCGCCCCGTCTACCTGTGGATCCGCAGCAACGAGCGGATCCGTGAAGTGCAGCGGATGCTCGCGCGCGTGGACGCGGAGAAGCGCGAGCTGACCGAAGGCCCGTGGCGAGGCACGCCGCTGGCGACGCAGACCGTGGCCTCGTTGGAGGACGTGCGCAGCACGTTGCTCCAGGTGGGAGGCACCCTGGCGCGCAGCCGACTGCACGAGGCCTACGACAACCTGCGCACCTTCTCCGACCAGGCGGAGATCATCCGCGTGCAGACAGCGCTGGATGAGAAGGACTTGTTCCAGGCGGGAGTGGACCAGCGGGCCCTGCTCGCGCGTCAGTCGCTGTACCGCCCGAAGATGCCGGGCGAGGCGTGGAACTACTGGAAGTTCCAGGGCGAGTTCTGGATCGACGAGATTGGCTACTACCAGTACACGCTCAAGCGAGGCTGTCCCGCGAAGAAAGCGGAGCGCTGAGCGGCGTGCCCGGGCCACTTCTCATTCGAGGGGGGCGCGTCTACTTTCTGTCGTCCCTGGCCCAGGGGGCCGCGCGGCCTTCGCGCCAGGGCAGGTGACTTGGCGGGGTTCGCATGAAGGTGGTGCTGCGTTTCGGTGCGCTGGCGGTGGGGGTCGCACTGGCGACAGGGGCGGGGGCGGAGGCTGCGCAGTCCCGGAAGGCCGCCACGAAGCCGGGGCGGGCGTCCGCGACGAAGCCTGAGGCGGCGTCCTCTCGCAAGGACAGCGCGGGCAAGGACGACGCGAAGAAGGCCGAGGCACCTCCGCCGGGCGTGGCGCCCGAGGACGTGCGCAGCGGTCCCGCGCGCGTGCGGCCCGCGACGGCGAAGTTCGCGGAAGTGCCGCGCATCGACGACGCGAAGAAGGACGCGCTGGCGGACAAGAAGCGCGACGAGGCCATCGAGGGCTTCAAGCGCCTCATTCCCAAGCTCCAGGATGGCAGCACGCAGAAGGCGGAGCTGCTGTATCGCCTGTCGGAGTTGTACTGGGAGAAGTCGAAGTACCTCTACCGGCTGGAGATGAACCAGTTCCTCTCCGCGGAGAAGTCCTACGACGCGGCCGTGGCGCGGGGCGAGAAGGTGGAGGCGCCTCGGCAGGACCATCGTGAGAGCGAGCGTTACCGCGCGGACACGATGCGCATCTACGAGGACATCCTCCGCGACTACCCGAACTATCCCCAGCGCGACGAGGTCCTCTTCTCCCTGGGCTACAACCTCTACGAGCTGGGCCGGCGCGACGAGGCCGTGGCCCGCTACGAGGAGCTCATCCGCGACTTCCCCAAGTCGCAGTTCGTGCCGGACACGTACATCCAGCTCGGCAATCACTACTTCGAGGCGAACAAGTTGGACCCCGCTCGGGCCAACTTCGAGAAGGCGCGCGCGTCCGGCGTTCCAAAAATCTTCGCCTACGCCATCTACAAGCTGGCGTGGTGTGACTACAACACGCCGGGCGGCTACGACGCGGGACTCAAGAAGCTCCACGACGTGGTGGACTACGCGCAGAAGCACGGCGCGGAGCTGAGCGACCTGCGCACCGAGGCGCTCAATGACCTGACGGTCTTCTACGTCCAGTTGGATCAGCCCGAGGCCGCGCTCGCTTACTTCAAGGCGAAGGCGCCCGTGCAGCGGCAGAGTCGGCTGCTCGCGAAGACCGCCGCGGGACTCGTGGACGCGGGCCACTTCGACAGCGCCATCACCATGTACCGCACGCTCATCGACGACGCGCCGATGGGTTCCAACGCTCCGGAGTATCAGCAGGCCATCGTCCGCGCCTTCGAAGGACTGCGGCAGCGCCAGCAGGTCCGCAAGGAGATGAAGCGGATGGTGGACCTGTACCGCCCCGGCGCGCCCTGGTGGAGCGCCAACGCGGGACAGACGCCGGTGCTGCGCAACGCCTTCAACGTCACCGAAGAAGCGATGCGGGTGATGGTGACGGAGTACCACCAGGAGGCGCAGAAGACGCGGCAGGTGGAGACGTACCGGCTCGCGCGCGACATCTACAAGCAATACGTGGACGCGTTCGCGTCGAATGACAACCCGGACTTCGTCGCGGACTCGGCGTTCAACCTGCGCTTCTTCTACGCGGAGATCCTCTGGGCCCTCGAAGAGTGGGAGGCCGCCGCCGCCGAGTACGACGCCGTGGTGGTGTTCAAGATTCCGGACCGCGACACCGCGCGCGAAGTCTCCAACGAGGCCTACCGAAAGAGCGCCGCGTACAACGCGGTGCTCGCCTACGACAAGCTGGTGAAGATCGAGCGCGGGCAGCTGTCTCGCAGCGACCTCAAGGACGGGCAGAAGGTCGACGAGAAGAAGGACAAGGGCGACGTCGCTCGGCAGAAATTGGTGAAGCGCGACGCGCGGGAGCAGCAGGAGGAGGACCTCACGCGGTTCGAGTCCCGACTCGTGGCTGCTTGCGACGTGTACAACAAGCTGTACCCAGACAACCCGGACGAGATTGACCTGCGCTATCAGGCCGCGGTGATTCTCTACGACCGCGCGCACTTCGTGGATGCCGCGCGGCGCTTTGGGGAGATCATCGACAAGTTCCCGGAGGAGCGGCGATCGCGTGACGCGGCCGACCTCACGATGTACGTGCTGGAGAGTCGGCAGGAGTGGTTCGAGCTGAACACGCTGTCGCGCAAGTTCCTGTCGAACAGGAAGTTGTCCAAGCCCGGCACGGACTTCACCGCGCGCGTCGCCCGCGTGGTGGAGGGCAGCCAGTACAAGTGGGTGGATGAGATCGTCTACAAGAAGGAGAAGAACCCGGCGAAGGCCGCCGAGGAGTTCCTTCGCTTCGTCTCCGAGTTCCCTCACTCGGAGAACGCCGACCGCGCGCTCACCTACGTGATGGTCATCGCGCAGGAAGCGGGCGAGATGGACAAGGGCATCACCGCCGGCGAGCGCTTCCTCAAGGAGTATCCCGGCAGTCCCTTCACCCTGAAGGCTCGTTACACGCTGTCCGGCCTCTACGAAAAGGTGGCCGAGTTCCGCAAGGCGGCGGTCATGTCCGAGGCCTTCGTCGCCGAGTACGACGCGGCCATGGCGGAGCGCGACTCGAGCCACAAGGCGAAGGAGTCCAAGCACAAGGGCAAGGCTCCTCCAGCGAAGAAAGAGGAGCCCGCGAGCCCCACGCCTCCAGAGTCCGCCGAGTCGCGCGCGCGCCATGCGTCGGAGCGCGCCACCTTGGTGGATGAAGCGGGGGCCTGGGTGGCCGATGCGCTGTTCAACACCGGGGTGTGGTGGGACGGCGTGGGCGATTCACAGAAGGCGGTGGCGGCCTGGTCCGCGTACATCCGCCGCTTTGGGGACCGCAAGGACGTGCCTCAGGTCGCGTTCGCCATCGGGCTCGTCTGGGAGAAGGAGAAGAAGTGGGCGGATGCGGCTCGCGCCTTCAACCTCTTCGTCGAGGACTATGGGCGGGATGCGCGCACGGCCTCGGGGCAGCCGTATCTGGCGCGCTACCGCGAGTTGCTCGCGTACCAGAAGCAGCGCGATTACCGCGGCATGGAGCGGGCCGAGGACGACCTGGTGCGGACGTGGGGCCGTCTGCCGGAGGCGCAGCACAAGAACACCGCGCTGCTCAACGCGTATGGCCATGCGCGGTTCCTCACGCTGGAGTCGCTGTGGCGGCGCTACACGGAGATCCGCTTCACGCGCGTGAGCACCATCCGCCGAGACCTCGCGGCCAAGCAGCGGGAGATGGCGCGCCTGGAGAAGGAGTACGCGGCGGTGCTCGCCACGGGCTCGGGCGAGTGGGGCATCGCGGCGCTCACCCGCATCGGGCTCGCATACGCGGACTTCGCGCGCAACATCATGGAGTCGCCGGATCCGCCGGGGCTCGATGAGGATCAGCTCTCCATGTACCGCGGTGAGTTGGAGAACCTGGCGCTGCCGCTGGAGGACAAGGCCTCCGAGGCTCTGGAGAAGGGCTTGGACAAGGCCTACGAGCTGGGGCTCTACAGCGAGTGGACGCTGGCGGCCCAGGAACAGCTCAATCGGTACAAGCCCGGGGTCTACGCCGCGGTGCGGCCGGTCACCTATCGCGGCAGCGGTGAGTCGTTCGCCAGCACGGATGTGGCGCGCGTGCTGACGGGCCCGGCCAGCGCAGCCACCGCGCCCGCCGAGCCTGCTCCGGCCACGCCGCCGCCGCAGGACCCTCCCGCGAAACCCCAGGCGCCCGAGGCGGGCAAGGCGCCCGCGCCCACCGCGTCGAATGAGGAGGTGCACCCGTGAGCGCCCCGTCGTCGTTCGTGGCCCCTCGCGCGTGGGGATGGCGCTCGCGCTGGTTCGTGTTGGGCCTGTCGTGTGGCGCGCTGGCGTGCGCCTCGGCGAAGCCCGCGGTGGTGACACCGCCCACGCCGCCCGTGGTCACCGCGCCTCCACCTCCGCCACCGGAGAAGACCGCGGACGCGCTGTTCGCCGAGGCGCTCGCGGCCTACGAAGCGGGCGACCTGGACACCGCGCGCGCGGGCTTCGAGAAGGCGCTGGCCAAGGCGCCTCAGGCGCTCAATGCCCAGTTCAACCTGGGCGTCATCGCGCAGCGCCAGGGGCGGATGGATGACGCGCGCGCGGCCTATGAGAAGGCACTGTTCCTGGACCCCGCGCACACGCCCTCGGTGCTCAACTTGGGTGGGCTGGAGCGTCAGCAGGGGCGGGCGGATGAGGCCATCGCGCTCTACGCGCGCGCGCTCAAGGCGCCGAAGCATGAGGATGACGTGGCGGTCCTCGACGCGCTCACCGCTGCGTACGCGCAGGCCAAGAAGTTCGACCTGGCGGAGTCCACCGCGCGCCGCGTCCTATCGCGACACAAGGACCATCCCGAGGCCTACAAGAACCTCGCGCTCATCGCCTACGAGCGTGGCCAGTTCCGCCTCGCGGAGCTGCTCCTGCTCGACGCGCGCAAGGGCGCGGACAAGGACCCGGCCATCGCGAACACCCTGGGCATGGTGTACCTGAAGCTCGATGACCGAGCCCGGGCGCTGGCGCAGTTCCAGCGAGCCGTCTCGCTCGATGCGAAGTTCGTCCCAGGCTTCCTCAACCTGGGCGCGCTGGCGCTCAGCTACCGCGACTATGCGGGCGCGGAGCGAGCCTTCTCTCGGGCGCTGGAGCTGGAGCCGGGCGCGCAGGAGGCCCAGCTCTATCTGGCGTATGCGTTGGATGGTCAGAAGGGCCGGGAGCCGAAGAAGGGAATCGCGGCGGGCGAGGCCTTCGAGCGGGTGCTGGCGCAGCGCCCGGATCAACCCGAGGCCCTGTGTGGCGCGGGCTGGGCCTACGCGGCCGAGCGCACCGGCTGGCAGAAGGCCATCGCGTTCCTGGAGCGTTGCAGGGGGTTGCCGTCCACGTCCGCGCAGGATCAGCAGCTCATCCAGGCGAAGACGCAGGGCTTGCGCAACATGATGAAGTCCACCGCACAGGCCACTCCCGCGCCCGAGGGGGGGCATCCGGACAAGAAGCCAGGACCTCCGGCCGCGGGTGGGGGCGGCTCGGTGTTGGAGCACCTGCCACAGGACCCGGCCGCGGAGCCTGCTCCCACTGGGACTGGGGGGCCAGCGGGTGATGCGCCCGAGACGCCTCCCGCTCCCTCCCCGGCGCCAACTCCGGGGAAGTGACGGTGGGGGGAAGTTTTTTCCTTCCTCCAGGCCCGCCCGTGGAAGCTGGCGAGCGGCGGCCTTAGATTCAGGGGGCTTGGAGCTGGTGCGAGCCCTGCAAGGAGCGGCGGGGGCCTCGGGCCCGACCCGCTGTCTCAGGCAATGGAGTGACTGGAGGCTGCAATGAAGCGACTGGCAGCGGGAGTGTTGGGGACCGTGCTGTTCGCTCTTCCCGTGGCCGCGCAGGAGCGCGGCAAGGATGAGGTGAAGGTCATCCAGGAGGAGGACCGGACGGTCTACCGGAAGAAGACGGTCATCGACTTCACGGATGTCGCGGTGGAGGGGGAGCTCACCAAGCCGGAGGGCTCCTATCTGCTCAATCGCAAGCAGACCGACTTCCAAAGCCTCATCAAGGTCCGGGAGAACTTCGATCCAGAGATGCAGAAGTCCGCGGACAACCTCTAGCGGGTGACGCGACGGGCGGGCGTTTTTCGGGCGGAAGGGAAGAAGGAAGATTCCTCATGGCGGCGGCGAAGAAGAACGGCGTGACGCTTCGAATCACCGGACCGGACGGCTCCATCCAGGAGGCCGTTGTGGATGCGGACAGCGTCATCGTGGGGTCGGGCGCCCAGGCGGCGGTGAAGATTCAGGACCCGCGGGTCTCCAACCTGCACGTGATGCTCAAGGTCGATGCCGACGGCTCGGTGGTCGCCATCGACCTGGGCAGCGAGAGCGGCACGCAGGTGCGCGGCGAGCGCCTCCTCATCCCCACGCCCCTCAAACCCGGTGACGTGCTGGCCCTGGGGGGCTCGCGCGTCGAGGTCTTCTTCGGTGAGCCCGCGCGGGCCATGCCTCCCGCGGGCGCGCAGGTGGCGGGCGCCGCGTTCCAAGGGTCGGTGACGCAGCGCCCGGCGTCTCCCTCCATGGCCGAGGTGGTGACACCCGCGCGAGTGCAGGCCGTGGGCGCGCAGGTCACGAGCGCCGGGGGCGCGAATCGCGCGACGGTGAGCGCGGGGTTGGGCGGAGCCGGGGCCGTGTCTCGCTCCACGCCGCCCGCGCCCATGTTCGATGCGCCGCCGCCCGCGGCCCGGACTCGCCCCGAGCCCCACGCGGTTCGCCGCGATGCGCCGCTTTCCGCGGCCCGTCCTCCCGCGCATCTTCAGGAGCCGCTGCCCGCCGAGGCCCAGCCCACGGCCGATGCGCACCTGCTCCAGGTCGCGCTTCTGTGGGGCGACACGCTGCTCGAGGTCCGGCACTTCCGAGACGGCGTGCCCGTCACGGTGGGCGAAGGCTCACGCAACGCGTTCCTGGCTCCAGTGCCCGGGGTGGGCGCTCGCCATGTCCTCGCGGTGGGGCGCGGGGGCACGTTGGAGCTGCGGACTCCCGCGGGGGCGGGCGTCATCGTCACCCACATGGGGGACGTGCGGACCAAGGATGCGCTGCGTGCGGCGGGACAGCTCGCGAGCGCGGCGGCGGACGCGGAGCAGGTGTACACGCTCGGCCTGCATGACCGGGCGGAGGTGGCGCTGGGCGCGCTGACGTTCGTGCTCCGGCAGGTCCGGCCCTCGGCGGCCATCGAAGCGCCCGCGCTGTCCGAGCGCGACTTCGCCTTCTTCAAGATCACCGTGATGTGCCTGATGGTCGCGGCGGCGCTGCTGGCCGCGCTGACGCTGACGCCGCGCACGGAGTCGCGCTCGGCCGATGACATCTTCGAGTCCCAGCAGCGGGTGGCGAAGTTCCTCATCGCGCCGGAGAAGAAGGTGGAGATGAAGAAGCTCCAGCTTCAGGGCGTGGAGGAGGGCGCGAAGGCGAAGGACGAGGAGGGCAAGTTCGGCAAGGAGGAGGCCAAGAAGGCCGAGGCCGATCCCTCGAGGCCCGGGACGCCCGTGGTGGATCGCACCAAGAAGGAGAAGGACCGGCAGGTGGTGGGAAAGGTCGGCCTGTTGGGTGCGTTCAAGGGCTTGAAGGGCGGCGCGTCGGACGTGTTCGGGCCGGGCGGTCTGGGCACGGGCATCAACAACGCGCTGGGTGGGCTCAAGGGCGGCGCGGGCATGGGGGATGCGCAGGGCGTGGGCGGCATGGGCACGCGCGGCACGGGCAAGGGCGGCGGCGGCACGGCGCTGGGCATCGGGGGCGTGGGGACGCAGGGCGATGGGCGCGGCGCGGGTGGCTCGGGGGGCATCGACCTGGGCGGGCGCGGCAAGAGCCTCACCAAGGTCATCCCGGGCAAGACGACGGTGGTGGGCGGCCTGGACAAGGACGTCATCGCCAAGGTCATCCGGCGCCACCAGGGTGAGATCAAGTACTGCTACGAGTCCGAGCTGAACAAGAACCCGAGCCTCGCGGGCAAGGTGGCGGTGGCGTTCACGATCGACCCGACGGGCGCGGTGGCGGACGCGTCCGTCTCCGAGTCGACGCTCGGCAGCACCTCGGCGGAGAACTGCATGCTGGCTCGCATCCGTCGCTGGAAGTTCCCCGAGCCCAAGGGGGGTGGCGTGGTGTCGGTGACGTATCCCTGGCTGTTCTCGCCCGCGGGCGCGGATGTCGGCGGCGGGGGCGAGGGCTGAACAGCTCCGGCGGTCGCGAGTGGCGGGGACGCAACGGACCCCGCCGGTTTCGCTCCGGACCGACATTGCCGAGTGGCCCGGGGCATCACTAACGTCTCGCGCCGCTTCCGGTGGGTTCGGGAGGGCTCGTTCGACGGGAGGCCCTGTGAAGAAGTCCGTGCTGTTGGCCGCGCTCGCGCTGTCCGTCCCCGCCCTGGCGGAAACGCCTCCCGAGGGTGTGGAGTTCACGCCGCGCCGTGGCTTCTTCACCGAAACGGATATCGGCGTCTTCTTCACCGTGGGCGGCGAGAACTCCTATTCGAACGCGCAGTCGTACCTGCAGCTCGGCATCGGCTACGACCTGACCGAGCGCCTGTCGTTGGGCGCGCACTTCGGCTTGGGCTCGTCCGCGGCGAACTGCTTCGCCGGCTTCTTGCCGAACTCCGACATCTGCTCGCTGTCGGACAACTTCACCGTGGCGTTCGGTGACCTGACGGCCGCGTATCACCTGCGGCTGGCGAATCGCTTCTATCTGACGCCGAAGATCGCCGCGGGTTACACGCGGTTGGATCCGTCTCCCGTGGACTCGGAGGGGGGAGACCCCGGTCGCGCGACGAATGCCTTCAACGCGGGGGCCGGGGTGGGGCTGGAGTACGCGACGTCGCTCGATCACTTCTCCGTGGGGGCGGACTTGATGGGCCGCTACATCTTCGGGCCCAGCATCATGACGTTCGCCGTGTTTCCTCGCGTGAAGTACACGTTCTGAGGGCCGCGCGGCTCACGCCCGCGAGGCGTGGTGGCGGTAGCTCTCCAGCGTCTCGCGGAGGGCTTGCTCCAGGGGGGTGTACGTGAAGTCCGGGACGCGCCGCCGCAGCGTCGCGTCATCGAGCAGCAGGGTGTTCTCGTAGAGGTAGCGCATCTCCACCACCTCGCGAGCCATGCCATTGAAGAGTCCACCCACGCGGATGAGCCACCACGGCAGCCGGCGCACGCGCGCGGGGGCTCCGGCGGCTCGTGCGACGGCCTCCAGGAAGTCTCGGGAGGTGGGCGTGACGAAGCCGCGCACGTGCACCACGTCGAACGCCGGGCCATCCGCGAGGCCCATCAGCGCAACGGTGGCTCGGGCCACGTCGGGCACATAGGCCATCTCGTGCGCGCGAGTTGGATCCGTGAGCGTGAGCAGCGCCTTGCCGGCCAGCGCATTGAGGAACATTGGATCCACGCCACCGTTGCGCACGGTGGGGCCGAAGTAGTCATTGGCCCGGACGACCAGGACGCGCACGTCGCCAGCCTGCGTGGCGTCGCGCAGCGCGTGCTCCATGCGCATTCGCAGCGTTCCCTTGTGCGTGATGGGGCCCTCGGGATGGGACTCCGTCAGCGGGACGTCGTAGCGCGGGGCGAGGTTGTACACGTTGCCCGCGAAGACGATGGTCGCGCCCTGCGCTCGCGCGGCGGCGATGACGTTGGTGGTGACGCGCTCCATGACGGTGTCCCACTCGGGATAGGGCACGTTGATGGCGTGGACGAGGTGACTGCAGCCCTCGGCGGCGCGTGAGACCGCCTCGGCCTGTAGGGCGTCACCGACTCGCAGCGCCACGCGTGAGGCGTCCTCGCCCAACGCTCGGCGGGCCCGGGCCTCATCGCGTACGAGCGCTCGCACCCTTGCCCCCGCGGCGAGGAGCGCTCGCGTCACGGCGAGGCCAAAGCCTCCCGTGGCACCAAGGACGAGGATGGGACGCGTGAACGAGGGGGCGGGCATGGGAGGCTCCAGGAGCAAGGAAGACCGATGCCCGAAACCTACGAAGCGGGCGGCTCCGGGGCAGTGATGGCACCGGACAAAGGATTGACCCGCGCGGCCACGGCCCGTGTCACGACGCGCCACGCCCCCCCGCGCGAGCACAGGGCTCGGCCAGTCTCCCCTTGCGATGGGCTCCCGGAGAGCGCGGGTGGGGCGCGGGGCGATATAACCGGGGATGTGAGTCACCTCGTCTCCCTTCGCGTCCTGCGTCCCGTGTTGGAGGCCTCGCGTGCCGTGGGACTCGCTCCCGCGGAGCTTGCGCTCATCGAGGGTCCCCCCGTGGATTCCCCGGATGCGGTGCACGTGGCGGTGGAGCGCTACCTGGAGCTGTGGGACGAGGTGTCGCGCCGGGCGCCTCGTCCGCTGTTCCACCTGGACGTCGCCCGCATGGGGGGACGCGAGCACTTCGGCGCGCTGGGTTTCGCGTGCGCGGTGAGTCCGGATCTGGACGAGGCGTTCGCCCGCCTGGGGCGCTTCTGTCGGCTGTGCACGAGCGCGTGGACGTGGGAGCGCGGGCAGGTGGAGGACCTCGCGGCGTTGGTGCTCGCGTGGCACACGGCGCCGCAGGCCGGCGACTCCGTGGCGGCGGAGCACCTGCTCATGGAGTGCCTGCACACGGGCCAGCTCATCGCGGGACAGCCGTGGCGGCCCGTGGAGGTTCACTTCACGCACGCTGGGCCCTCGGACACGTCGGCGCACCAGGCCGCGTTCGGCGCGCCGGTGCACTTCGGCCGCGAGCGCAACGCGCTGCTCGTTCGCCCCGAGGTGACGCAGTGGAAGCTCGCGCAGGCGGACCCGTACTTCCTCGCCTTCTTCGAGCGGCAGGCCGAGGCCCTGCTCGCGAAGGCGCCTCGCCCCGAGTCGCTGAGCGCGCACGTGCGGCGCCTGCTCGTGGAGGACTTCCGAGGCGGACTTCCGAGCCTGGGCAGCGTGGCGACGCGGCTGGCCTTGTCCGAGCGCACGCTGCGCCGGAGGCTTCAGGACGAAGGCACCCAGTTCCAGCAGCTCGTGGAAGAGGTCCGAGAGGCGCTGGCGCGCCGCTACCTGGGGGAAGCCCGCTTGTCCGTGGGCGAGGTCGCCTTCCTGCTGGGTTTCAGCGAGCCGAGCGCCTTCCACCGCGCCTTCAAGCGATGGACCGGGGAGACGCCGGTGAGCTTCCGGCGGCGGCAGGACGTCTCGCACGCCTGAGGAAACACGAAGGGCCGCCCCCGATGAGAGGAGCGGCCCTGGGGACGTCACAACGAGGGTGAGTGACTACCCGTTCTCGTTGCGCTCCTCGCGCTTGCGGTCGCGCTCGGCACGGTAGCGCTCACCGTTGGCGAGGGCCTTCTTGCGCATGCGGACGGACTTGGGCGTCACCTCGACGAGCTCGTCGTCGGCGATCCACTCCAGGGCCTTCTCTAGCCCCATCTCGCGGGGCGGGACGAGGATGACGTTCTCGTCGCGGCCAGCGGCGCGGATGTTGGTGAGCTTCTTCTCGCGGCACGCGTTGACGTTGAGCTCGGACGGGTGCGAGTGCTCGCCGATGATCATGCCCTCGTAGACGGTGGTGCCCTCGGCGACGAAGAGCTGGCCGCGCTCCTGGATGCTGAACAGGGCGTAGGGCACGGTGTCGCCCAGGCGGTCCGAGACGATGGCGCCGTTGGCGCGCTTGGGGATGTGGCCGAACCACGGCTCGAAGCCGTCGAACTGGCTGCTCATGATGCCCTCGCCACGGGTGATGGTGAGGAACTCAGAGCGGAACCCGATGAGGCCGCGCGCGGGGATGCGGAACTGGAGGCGGGTGCGGCCCGAGCCCAGCTGCGCCATGTCCGTCATGCGGCCCTTGCGGGGCCCCAGGCGCTCCGTCACGGAGCCGACGCTGTTCTCCGGCACGTCGCAGAAGAGCAGCTCCATCGGCTCGTGGAGCACGCCGTCGATGGTCTTGGTGATGGGCTCGGGGTTGGACGCCGTCAGCTCGTACCCCTCGCGGCGCATGTTCTCGATGATGACGGCGAGCGCGAGTTCGCCACGGCCCACGACCTTGAACGCGTCCGGCGTCGCGGTGTCCTCCACGCGCACGGCCACGTTGCGGTAGGCCTCGCGGTAGAGGCGCTCACGCAGGTTGCGCGAGGTGACGAACTTGCCTTCCTTGCCGGCCAGCGGTCCGTCGTTGACCTTGAAGATCATCATCATCGTGGGCTCATCCACGGTGATGCGGGGCAGGGCCACCGGCTTCTCGGCGTCCGCGATGGTGTCACCAATGGACACCGCCTCGATGCCGGCGATGGAGACGATCTCACCCGGACCCGCGTCCGGAATCTCCACGCGCTTCAGGCCGGAGAAGCCGTACAGCTTGACGATCTTCCCCTGCTCGACCTTGCCGCCCTCGCGCATGACGGAGACGGGCATGTTGGCCGCGAGCCGGCCGGCCTGAACGCGGCCCACCGCGAGGCGGCCCACGTAGTCGTCGTAGTCCAGGTTGGCCACGAGCAGCTGCAGCGACGGCTCGCTGGACATCGGTGGAGGCGGGATGTGGCGGATGATGGCGTCGTAGAGCGGCTCCAGCGTCTTGCCGGGGACCTCGAGCTCCGTGGACGCCTGACCCTGGCGCGCGACCGTGTAGAGGACGGGCATCTCCAACTGCTGCTCGTCCGCGCCCAGGTCGATGTAGAGCGAGTAGACGAGGTCGAGCACGTCCTTGGCGCGCGCGTCCTGCCGGTCAATCTTGTTGATGACCAGCACCGTCTTGAGGCCCATGGCCAGGGCCTTGCTCAGCACGAAGCGCGTCTGGGGCAGGGGACCTTCGGCCGCGTCCACCAGCAGGATGACGCCATCGACCAGGCGCAGACCGCGCTCCACCTCGCCACCGAAGTCGGCGTGGCCTGGGGTGTCGATGATGTTGATCTGCATCCCCTTGTAGGAGACCGCGGTGTTCTTCGCGAGGATGGTGATGCCCTTCTCGCGCTCGAGGTCGTTCGAGTCCATCACCCGTTCGGCGACGACCTCGTTGCTACGGAAGGTGCCCGCCTGGCGAAGCAGGTGGTCGACGAGCGTGGTCTTGCCATGGTCGACGTGGGCGACGATGGCGACATTGCGGATGTTTTCGCGAGGAATCATACGAACCGAACTGGAAGATGGAGGTGCGATGGGGCCACCCAGGACGGGTGCTCCCGAACCTCACCGGAACCCGGAAGGCCGGCGCTTATATGCCGCGAGGGACTCCCCTGCAATGAACGCGGGTGCTTGCCGCGTGACTGACCGGGACAGGGGCTGGCATTCCAGTGAGAACGGTACGGGCGCGCCCGATGTTCCCCGCTCGGCGAATCCTCCCCGGCGGGTGGCCCCTGTCACCGTCCCGGCACAGTCCCGGTGGCCCGGCCGTCGACCGGAGGACAGGCCGCCCCGAGCGACAGGCGCTCCCGGAGGAAGCGCTCGATGCGCTGCTCGACCCGGCTGGGGGCCTCCAAGGGGGTGGTGTGGGTGCCCTCGGGGATGAGCATCAGCTCGGCATCCGGCACCCGGGCGGCCAGCCGCCGGGACAGCCACCCGGGGGTGAAGCGGTCCCGCTCCCCGGCGATGACCAGGGTGGGGACGTCCACGTGGGGCAGGTGATCCCACGCGCTGTGGGCGGCCAGCGAGTCCAGCGTCCGGACGAAGACGACCGGATCCATGTTCGCCAGGTGGGCGAAGTAGGGCGACAGGTCATTGCGTGAGATGAGGTCGCGGTTCATCTCCAACTGGATGGCGACCTGTACGGCCACCTCGGTGCTGAGCACCCCGCGCACGAGCTGGGCGGCGCGCCGGGGGAAGCGCTCCACCACGCGCCGCAGGGTGGGGAAGGCGCGCTTGAGCAGGGTGGAGTCGTGGAAGGTGTCCAGCGGGTTGCCGTAGCTGCCGCACAACAGGGCGAGTCCTCCCACGCGGTCGGCGTGGCGCCGGTGGAACTCCAGCGCCACCTGGACGCCCATGGAGTGGCCGAAGACGACGGCGCGCTCCAAGCCCGCCGCGTCCATCACCCGCGCGAGGTCGTCGCACGTGTACAGCATGCCGATGCGGCCGCGGTCAGACGGCAGGCCGGAGCGGCCATGGCCTCGGTAGTGCCAGCGGACCACGCGGTGCCTGCGCGCCAGGTATGGCAGCAGGTACTTCCACGCGAAGCCGTCGCAGCCCAGGCCGTCGCACAGCACCATGCCCGGCTCGCCCTCGCCCATCACCTGGAAGTACAGGTCCGCGCCGTCGGGAACGCGGAGGAAGTCCTGATGGAAGTAGGGCGGCGTGGCGCTCATTCCTCGTCCGGGTCGTCCAGGTCATCCGGCAGGCCCTTGTTGAGGCCGTAGCGGGCGATCTTCAGGATGAGGTTGGAGCGGCTAATGCCCAGCTCTCGCGCCAGGCGACTCTTGTTGTTGCGCGTGCGCACGAGCCCCTGGTGGATCATCTCGCGCTCCAGGGCCTCCACCGCCTCGTGCAGCTTGCCGTGCGCGCGGGGGGCCACGAAGGGGCCTCCGCCCGGGACGACCGCGTCGCGGATCCGACTGGAGAGCAGGTCGCCGGGGATGGTGTCCTGATCGCCGCCCAGGACGAGCAGCCGTTCAATCTCGTTCTCCAACTCGCGGATGTTCCCGGGCCAGGTGTACGCGCCGAGGATGCCCAGCGCGTCCGGGGCCAGCCCGCGCGCCTGCTGTCCCGGGCGGTGATGCTTGCGCAGGAAGTGGTCGATGAGGACCGGCAGGTCGTCGCGGCGCTCGCGCAGCGGGGGGAGCTGAAGCCGGATGACGTTGATGCGGTAGAAGAGGTCCTCGCGGAACTCGCCGCGTTTGACCAGCTCGCCCAGGTCCTTGTGCGTGGCGGCGATGACGCGCACGTCGACTTCCTTGAGCTGGGTGCCTCCCACGGGCAGGAAGGTACCTTCTTGGAGCACGCGGAGGAGCTTGACCTGGAGGGCGGGGGACATGTCGCCCACTTCATCCAGGAAGAAAGTGCCGCCGTCGGCCACCTCGAAGAGGCCCTTCTTCTCCCGCAGCGCGCCGGTGAAGGCCCCGCGCGTGTGGCCGAACAGGGCGCTCTCCAGCAGGTTGTCGTTGAACGCGGAGCAGTTCTGCACGACGAACGGTTTGTCCTGCCGCGGCCCGTTGTGGTGGATGGCTCGGGCCACCAGCTCCTTGCCCGTGCCGGACTCGCCGTTGATGAGGACGGTGGAGTCCGAGTGGGCCACCTTCTCCATCAGCCGGAAGACCTCCATCATCGGCCCCGAGCGCCCGATGATCTGCTCGAAGCGGAAGCGGTCGCTCAGCTCCGAGGAGAGCGACGGGAGGGTCTGCTCCTGCCGGGCCAGCTCGTTCACCACGAACTCGAGCAGGTCGGCCAGCTTGCTCTGCTCCGAGGCGTCCAGCACCGGAACGCGTGGCTCGGCGCCCGTGCGCTCCGGGGGCATGCCCAGCCGTGCGCGGGTGGCCTCGGCGTCCGATGGGCCCAGCGGTTGGCGCGCGAAGCCCTCCACGAAGAGGAAGCCCTCGTAGTCCTGCCCGATGTAGAGCGGCGCTCCTACGATGCAGAAGTTGAGGTGACAGTCGTGGAAGAGGGCGCGGCGGTGCGTCTTGCTGGCCTTGAACTTCTCGTGGAGCACCCGCACCGACTGGCCACAGCGCCGCAGCCCCTCCTTCGAGGAGAGCGAGTGGCGACAGAAGTCATTGGGCGGCGCGACCCCTTCCGCGCGCTGCCAGTCCTGCACGCCGCCATGCTTGTCCGCGAAGGTGAGCTCGAGCCGCCACCACTTGCGGATGACATCCCTCAGCATGACAATGGTGTGCAGGTTCTGGTGCTTCTCGAAGTCCATTCGGGCCGCACGTATCCCACGACCGCGCGCTGTCCGCACCCCTCTGCCCCTTGAGCACACCACCCCACATTCCCGGTCATGCAGGGAAGGCTCCCGAGGGCTCCGGGCACGAGCACGAGCACGGCCACTCCCATCATGGGCACGACCATTCGCACGGGCACAGCCACGGGCCTGCTCGCGGTCCGCGCCGTGGGGGCATGGCGGAGGAGCGGCGCAGGGATCGCCGCCGGCTCGTGTTCGCGCTGGTGCTGACGGCGACCATCATGGTGGCCGAGGCGGTGGGCGGCTACCTGACGCACTCGCTGGCGCTGATGTCCGATGCCGGCCACATGCTGACGGACGTGTCCGCGCTGGTGTTGAGCCTGCTGGCGCTGTGGTTCGCGGGCCGGCCGGCGGACGTGAAGAAGACCTACGGCTACTACCGGATGGAGATCCTCAGTGCGCTGCTCAACGGCGTGCTGCTCCTGGGCATCACGGTGGTCATCGTCAAGGAAGCGTGGGAGCGGTTCAACACCCCCACGCCGGTGACGCTCGGGCCCATGGCGATCGTGGCGGGGGTGGGCCTGGTGGCCAACCTCGCGGCGCTCGGCTTCCTGCACCAGACGCACTCGATGAATGTGCGCGGCGCGTTCCTCCACGTGCTCGGGGACACGCTGTCCTCGGTGGGCGTGTTGATGGGCGCCGGCATCATGGCGCTCACCGGCTGGTACGCGGTGGATCCGCTCATCTCCGTCGTCATCTCGCTCGTCATCGTCGTGGGCGCGGTTCGGCTGGTGAAGGACGCGGTGGACGTGCTGCTGGAGGCCGTGCCGTCGCACGTGGACCTGTCACAGATTCGGGAGCTGATGCTCAAGGTCAACGGCGTGCAGGCGGTGCATGACCTGCACGTGTGGACCATCTCCAGCGGGATGTACGCGCTGTCGGCGCACCTGGTCGTGCTGGACCCCATGGTCTGCAACAACGACGAGATTCTCTCGGCGGTGAAGCACGACCTGTTTGACCGCTTCGGCATCGACCACACCACCATCCAGATCGAGAGCGAGACCTACGCCCACCTGGGCGAGGTCCACTGACGCCGTCACCCCGTGGCCCCCGCTCGGGGCTGCCCTTCTGGCCGGGGAGGGCGTGGGGGAGGTGACGCTCTTGGACGCTTCGCCTTGCACAAGGCGCTGCGGGCGGATGATTCTCGGCGCTCCATGAGCGTGCTGGACAAGGTGCTGTCGTTGCGTCCGGGAAACGCGGTGGCGCGGGTGGGCTCCGGCTCGCGCGTGCCGCTGCTCAACCCGCGCGAGTTGATCCGAGCGTTGGCGTCCGTTCCGGTCGCGCTGCCGTGCATTCCGGTGCAGTCCAAGGGCGCGTTGCCGGGCCTGTTGGCTGCGGCCCGCGCCGAGGACTCCGTGCTGGGGCTGGCCTGTCCGCATCCGCTCGCGGACCGAGGCGCGGCCGACCGCTTCGTGTCCGCGGTGCACGAGGCCGCCTCCGAGGCGGGCCACGCCCGACCGCTCTTCCTCCAGGCGGGCCCCGTCCGCGTCACGGCGACGGACGCCGTCGCGCTGTCGAGTCTCCAGGAGGGCCTGTTCCGCGTCGTGGACGCCGGCTTCGCGCTGGTGTCGTTGGACGTGTCGCGGCTCGACTCCTACGCGGCCATCGAGGCGGTGAACGCGCTGGCGGGCCCGCTGCTGGAGCGGGAGCTGTCCCTCGAGCTGACGCCGCCGGCCGGCGCGGAGGCCTTGGCGGGCTGCCAGACCCTGCTGGAAGGACTGCGGCAGTGGAAGGTCCCGGTGCGCTTCGTGCGGCTCCCCGAGTCCGAGCTGGGCGGCGCCGAGCCGGACGTGGCGATGCTGCGGCGACTGGTGGAGCTGGCCGCGAGCCACGATGCGCGCGTGACGGTGGGCGAGGTCTCCGCCGGCCTTCCTCGCGCGCTGCCGACGTATGTCGCGGCGGGGGTGGCCAAGGTGGACTGCGTGGGCCCCTTTCCCCGGCTGGCGCTTGGGGCGTGGCCTCCTGAAGTCCGTGGCGGCGTGGAGGCGAAGGCTCGCGCGGCCGGACTGCCGGCGGGCGAGCTGCTCAGCGTGGTGGAGGAGCAGCTGCCGGCGCTGGAGCCCGCGGCCCGCGAGAAGCTGGAGGCGCTTTCCTTCGCGGAGGCGACCGAGGCGATGGCCGCGCTTGGCGCGACGCGCAGCGGTGGGCTGTCGATGACGTTCCTGGCGAACGACCGCGGCGACTGAGCTAGAAGGGCGCCATGCGCATCGTGGCGGGCACGGCCCGGGGACGCTCGTTGGCGGGCCCCAAGGCGACATCACAGCACATCCGCCCCACGGCGGACCGGGTCCGGGAGACCCTCTTCAACATGTTGGGGCAGTTCCTGGACGGCCAGCGCGTGCTGGACCTGTACGCGGGGACGGGCGCGCTCGGACTGGAGGCGCTCTCGCGGGGGGCGGGACACCTGGTGATGGTGGACCAGGACCGCGAGGCCCAGTCGCTGTGCCGCCAGAACGCGGAGCACCTGGGCTTCACCGCCCAGTCGACGCTGCTGGCGCAGCCGGTGAATCGGGCGCTGGAGCTCTTGGCGCGGCAGGGCGAGCGCTTCGAGATTGTCTTCGCGGACCCGCCCTATGCGGCGCGGGTGGTGGAGTCCGTGCTGGAGAGCGTGGCGAAGGTGGTGGCGCCCGGCGGCACGGTCGTGGTGGAGCACGACAAGCGCGAGCCGGCGCCCGAGGCCCACGCGGGCCTCACGCAAGAGGATCAGCGGCGATTCGGGGACACGCTGGTGACCTTCTACCGCGCACCCGCCGAGTCACCCGAGACCATTGCTTGACCGACTTCCGGGGGCGTCCGAGACTCCTGGCCACATGCCGGTCGCCATCTATCCTGGTTCGTTCGATCCGCTCACCAACGGGCACCTGAGCCTCATTCAGCGCAGCCTGAAGATGTTCGATCGGCTCATCGTGGCCATCGCGGTGAACCCGAAGAAGACGCCGCTGTTCTCGCAGGAGGAGCGGCGCGAGCTCATCCACGACGCGGTCAAGGACAGCCGGGTGGAAGTGGACTCGTTCCACGGGCTGCTCGTGGACTACGTGCGCAGCCGCAACGTTGGCGTCATCGTGCGCGGCCTGCGGGCAGTGTCCGACTTCGAATACGAGTTCCAACTGGCGAACATGAACCGCAAGCTGGCGCCCAACGTGGAGACCGTCTTCATGATGACGGGCGAGGACTACTTCTACATCTCCTCGCAGCTCGTGCGCGAAGTGGCGTCCTTCGGCGGAGACGTGTCCGGACTGGTTCCCGACAACGTGAATGCACGCCTGAAGGCGAAGTTTGCCGGCAAGACGTAACGCGCCACGAACGCTTGTCCGGCCCATCGCTCCGCGCTAGGCACGGGGCATGAAACTCGCTCGCCGGCTCCAGGCCATCAAGCCGTCCGCCACCCTCGCGCTGAATGCCCGTGCCAAGGCCCTGGCGGCCCAAGGCGTGGACGTCGTGGTGCTGGCGGCGGGTGAGCCGGACTTCGACACGCCGGACTTCGTGAAGCAGGCCGCCATCGACGCGATGAAGGGCGGCTTCACCAAGTACACCGCCACGTCCGGCATCCCCGAGCTGCGCGAGGCCATCCGCCAGAAGCTGGAGAAGGACAACGCGCTGAAGTTCGCGGCGGATCAGATCCTGGTGACCGCGGGCGGCAAGCAGGGCCTCTACAACACGTTCCAGGCGCTGCTGGACGAGGGGGACGAGGTCATCGTCTTCGCTCCCTACTGGGTGAGCTACCCGGACATGGTGCACCTGGCGGGCGGACGTCCCGTCATCATCCCCACGCGCGAGGAGGACGGCTTCGCGCCGGACCCCGAGGCCATCCGCCGCGCGCTCACGCCGCGCACGCGCGCCATCATCCTCAACAGCCCGGCGAACCCCACCGGCGCCGTCTACTCGCGCGCCACGCTGGAGCGCATCGCGGACGCCGTGCGCGGCCATGACTGCCTCATCGTCAGCGACGACATGTACGAGAAGCTCTTGTACGAGGGCCAGTTCCTCAACCTCGGCAACGTGGCGCCGGACCTCATCCCGCGTCTGGTGGTGTCCAACGGGCTGAGCAAGTCGTACGCGATGACGGGCTGGCGCATCGGCTACGTGGCGGGGCCCAAGCCGCTCATCGCCGCCATGACGATGGTGCAGGACCAGTCCACTTCCAACGCTTCGTCCATCGCGCAGAAGGCGGCGGTGGCCGCGTTGCAGGGGCCCTCGGACACCATCTCGGCCATGGTGGCCGAGTACAAGGCCCGGCGCGACCTGTTCGTCAACGGGCTCAATGCGCTCGAGGGCGTGCGGTGCCGGATGCCCGAGGGCGCCTTCTACGCCCTGGCGGATGTGCGCGGTCTGGCCCAGCGCCGTTACAAGGGCGCGCCCGTGGGCGACTCGATGCGCATCTCGGAGATCCTCCTCGATGACTTCCGCGTCGCGGCCGTGCCGGGGGATCCGTTCGGCGCGCCGGGCTACGTGCGCATGAGCTTCGTCACCTCGCGGGAGGTGCTGCGCAAGGGGCTCGCGCGGCTGGGCGAGTTCGTCGCCGCGTTGAGCTGAGCGCTCGGGCTCGCAGCCGCGCGCTCGGGCCTGATGCGGAGCGCTCCTGCTCTCGGCAGGGCGCTCACGCTCGGGGTTGGTTGCTCAGTCGGTGTACGCGAAGGCGCGCCACTGATCGCCGCCGTCACGGAACAGGAAGATGGCGGCGTGGCCGGAAAGGTTGCCCACCGCCACCCAGACGTCCTTGGTGTTGCGCAGGTCCAGCCCGAGCCGCGCAGGCGCCTTGCCGTGCTTCTTCTCCATGTCGGCCAGCGGCATCACCTCGATGTCATAGAGGGTGACGAGGTCCGTGCGCTTCAAGCGGATCTGCTTCACCCACGCCTGCACCAGCTCCTCGGGCGTGCCGATGTGCTTGTCCTCGAGCTGGAACGGGTACATCAGCTCGGCGGCGGCGTTGCGGACATCGCCGCTCAAGAGGCTCTGGAAGAGAAAGCGCGCCTCCTGGCGAATCTCCGTCTGCGCGTCGTCCGGCTCCGGGGTCTCTCCCGCGGGCGGGGCCGGGACAGGTGGCGGGGGCGGTGGCTCCTTCGCCGTCGCGGTGGGCGCGGCCTTCGGCGTGGCTTCCTTCGGCGCGGCGGGCGCCTTGCGCGGAGTCGGCGCGGGGCGGGGCGGGGCGGGGGATTCGCCAGCGGGACTCGACGCGGGCTCGGCGGGCGCGGGCGCGGTGGGCGCGGCCTCGGGCGCCTGCGCGAAGGCGGGGGAAGCAAGAGAGACGAGCAGGGCCAGGGACCAGCGACGCATGGGACCTCCGAGAGGCGCGGGAGCGTACCAGAGCCCGCCGCGCTCCGGTCCCCGAGCGGGCGGACGACCGGTTCTGACGCGCCGTTGCACGCGCCGCGTGCATGTGGCGGCGGACGTTGGTATGGGGGGCGCCCGATGCCAAAGCGTACCGATATCCGCAAGGTTCTTGTGATTGGCTCGGGCCCGATCGTCATCGGGCAGGCCGTCGAGTTCGACTATTCCGGTACCCAGGCCATCAAGGCACTGAGGGACGAAGGCGTCGAGGTGGTGTTGCTCAACAGCAACCCAGCCACCGTGATGACGGACCCCGAGTTCGCGCACCGAACGTACATCGAGCCCATCACCGTGGAGGCGGCCGAGCGAATCCTGGCCGCCGAGCGCCCCGACTCCCTCTTGCCCACCATGGGTGGCCAGACGGCCTTGAATCTCGCCAAGGCCCTGGCCGAGCAGGGAATCCTGGAGAAGTACGGCGTGCGCCTCATCGGCGCATCGCTGGAGGCCATCAACAAGGCGGAGGACCGCCAGCTCTTCAAGGCCGCGATGCAGAAGATTGGCGTGTCGCTCCCCAAGAGCGGCTACGCCACCACGCTCGCTGACGCGCTGGCGCTGACGGAGGAGATTGGCTTCCCGGCCATCATCCGCCCGTCCTTCACGCTGGGCGGCACGGGCGGCGGCATCGCGTACAACCGCGAGGAGTTCGAGACCATCTGCCGCTCCGGCCTCAAGGCCAGCCCCACCTCCACCATCCTCGTGGAGGAGAGCGTGCTCGGCTGGAAGGAGTACGAACTGGAGGTGGTGCGCGACTCGGCGGACAACGTCATCATCGTCTGCTCCATCGAGAACCTGGACCCCATGGGCGTCCACACCGGTGACTCCATCACGGTGGCGCCCGCGCAGACGCTGACGGACCGCGAGTACCAGCGCATGCGCCAGGCCTCGCTGGCCATCATCCGAGAGATTGGCGTCGACACGGGCGGCTCGAACATCCAGTTCGGCATCCACCCGCGCGATGGCCGCATGGTCGTCATCGAGATGAACCCGCGCGTGTCGCGCTCCAGCGCGCTCGCCTCGAAGGCCACGGGCTACCCCATCGCGAAGATCGCCGCGAAGCTGGCGCTGGGCTACACGCTGGACGAGCTGCGCAACGACATCACCCGCGAGACGCCGGCCTCGTTCGAGCCGACCATCGACTACGTGGTGGTGAAGGTCCCCCGCTTCAACTTCGAGAAGTTCCCGCACGCGGACCGCACGCTCACCACCAGCATGCGCTCGGTGGGCGAGGTGATGGCCATTGGCCGCACCTTCCCCGAGGCGTACATGAAGGCGCTGCGCTCCATGGAGCTGGGCCGCGTGGGCCTGGAGTCCCCCGAGCTGCCCGCGGAGAAGGAAGAGCGCGAGAAGGTGCTGCACGAGGCGCTGCGCGTGCCGCGCCCCGAGCGACCCTGGTTCGTGGCCCAGGCGTTCCGCGAGGGCATGACGGTGGACCAGGTGCATGCCCTGTCCGCCATCGACCCGTGGTTCCTGCGGCACATCGAGGCGCTGGTCCGTGAGGCGCAGACGCTGGCGGACTACGGCCGGGTGGATCAGCTCCCGGATGACGTGCTGCGGCTGGCGAAGTCGCACGGGTTCTCGGACAAGTACCTGGGCCGGCTCCTGGGCTATCCCGAGTCCGAGGTCCGTTCGCACCGGCAGGCCCGTGGCATCCGTCCGGTGTACAAGCGGGTGGACACCTGCGCCGCCGAGTTCGAGGCGTACACGCCCTACCTGTACTCGACCTACGAGGAGGAGGACGAGTCGCCTCCCACGGACAGGCAGAAGGTGCTCATCCTGGGCAGCGGTCCCATCCGGATTGGCCAGGGCATCGAGTTTGATTACGCGTGCGTGCACGCGGCCTTCGCGCTGCGCGAGGCCGGGTATGAGACCGTGATGGTCAACTGCAACCCGGAGACGGTGTCCACCGACTACGACACGTCGGACCGCCTGTACTTCGAGCCGCTGACCATCGAGGACGTGCTGGAGGTGTCCCAGCGCGAGAAGCCGGTGGGCGCCATCGTGCAGTTCGGTGGGCAGACGCCGCTGCGCCTGAGCGTTCCGCTGGAGCAGGCGGGCCTGCCCATCCTGGGCACGTCGCCGGACGCCATCGATCGGGCCGAGGACCGCGAGAAGTTCTCCGCCCTCATCGAGAAGCTCGGGCTCACGCAGCCGGAGAACGGCGTCGCGCGCAGCCACGCCGAGGCCTTCAAGGTCGCCGAGCGCATCGGCTACCCGGTGATGGTGCGCCCCTCGTACGTGCTGGGCGGCCGTGCGATGGAGACCGTGTACGACGCGGCCAGCCTGGAGCGGTACATGCGCGAGGCGGTCAGCGCGTCGCCGGAGCACCCGGTGCTCATCGACCGCTTCCTCAAGGACGCCATCGAGGTGGACCTGGACCTGGTGGCGGACCGCACCGGCGCGACGCTCATCGGCGGCGTGCTGGAGCACATCCAGGAGGCCGGCGTGCACTCGGGTGACGCGGCCGCCACGCTGCCGCCGCACTCGCTGTCGCCGGACCTGGTGGAGCGCATGAAGGATCAGGCCAACGCGCTGGCTCGCGAGCTGGGAGTGGTGGGCCTGATGAACGTGCAGTTCGCCATCCAGGGCAAGACCATCTACATCCTGGAAGTGAACCCACGCGCGAGCCGCACGGTGCCCTTCATCTCCAAGGCGACGGGCGTGCCGATGGCGAAGATCGCCGCGCTCTGCATGGTGGGCAAGACGCTCAAGGAGCTGGGCCACACGTCCGAGCCCGAGTTCCGCCACGTCGCGGTGAAGGAGAGCGTGTTCCCGTTCGCGCGCTTCGCGGGCGTGGACGTCATCCTGGGCCCGGAGATGAAGTCCACGGGCGAGGTGATGGGACTGGCGGAGGACTACCCCACCGCGTTCGCCAAGAGCCAGCTCGCCGCGGGCGTGAAGCTGCCCAAGTCCGGCCGCGTGTTCATCTCCGTGAAGGACGATGACAAGCCGGCCGTGGTGGACCTGGGCCGCCGCCTGCGCGCCATGGGCTACACGCTGGCCACCACGCGCGGCACGCACGAGTACCTGAAGACGAAGGGCATCGAGACGCAGATGGTGCAGAAGGTGAAGGAGGGCCGGCCGAACATCGTCGACAAGATCGTCGACGGGGAGATCGTCCTGGTCATCAACACCACCTTCGGCAAGCAGGAGATCTCCGACAGCTTCTCGCTGCGCCGCGAGTCCCTGATGCACTCGGTGCCGTACTACACGACGGTGCAGGCGGCCCGCATGGCGGTGGGCGCGCTCGAGTCGATGAAGCGCTCCGAGCTGTCCGTGAAGTCGCTCCAGGAGTACCTGGGCGTGAAGCCGCAGCTTCCGGCGCGGCGGTAGGCCTCACTCCGCGCGGACGCGGGGGCCGGTCACTCCGGCCTCCTTCGTCCGCGGGAGGTCGCCGCCGGGTACGGCTCCGGTGGAGTCCTGGGGGGAAGTGCTGCGGCGGCGGGGAGGGGCGTGCCCGTCTTCGGGCTCCCGTCTTCAGGCTCCTGAACGGAGCCTCCCCGCCGCGCTGCGGCTCCGGTTACGGGGCCGGGCTCGGCGTCGCCTCGGGGGCGTCGTCGTTCTCGGCGGTGCTCGTGGACTCACGAGCCGGGGCGCCACCCGGTGCCGCAGGAGCCGGAGCTCGGCGGGCGCTCGCCGCCGCCTGACGCACGGCCTCGCGGGCACGCTGGGCGACCTTCGGCGTCGGGCCCAGGATCATGTACATCTGCCGGCCTTCCATGCGCGGCATCTGCTCCGCGATGGCGACGTCCTTCAGGTCCTTCATGACGTCGTCGAGGATGGCGCTGCCCAATTCCTTGTGCGTGATCTCACGACCGCGGAACTGGATGACGACCTTGGCCTTGTTCCCGTCCTCGATGAACCGGCGGACGTTGCGGACCTTGAACTCGTAGTCGTGCTCCTCGGTCTTCGGCCGCAGCTTGACTTCCTTCAGCTGCACCGTGACCTGAGCCCGCTTGGCGTCCGAGGCCTTCTTCTTCTCCTCGTACTTGAACTTGCCGTAGTCCATGATCTTGCAGACCGGCGGCGTCGCCATGGGGCTGATCTCGACGAGGTCGAGGCCTTCCGAGCGAGCCCGCTCCAGCGCTGCTTCGAGCGGCATGACGCCAAGCTGCGCGCCATCCGGTCCCACGACCCGGACTTCACGAGCACGGATACGACGGTTGGTTCTCTGGTCGCGGCTCCCGCCGCGGCTGCTTCGTTGTTCGCGAATGATGTGACCATCCTCCGAAATGGGTTTCGGGCCTGCGCTTCAAAGGTGTGACAGGCCCACGCGCTACGACAGGGAGTCCGCCGTGAAAGTGGGGCGACCCTCCCGTCAGCCGCTCCGCCTGGCAGGACGCTGTCGCCTTTTCGAGTGGACTCGAATGCCCCGCTCGCTCACCTGGCGGGACGAGGGGCATACCACCGACTTCGGTTCGTGGGGGAACCGTGCGTCGGAAAGTAATGCACTCGTCGGGTTCTCGCCACGGAACCACCGAGCGAGCAGACGGCCCGTGTGGGGCGGCATCCGAGCGGCCGGGCCCTGTCTCCCAGGCGACAAGGCCCGGGGGGGCCCTGCGTCGCGAGGGAGGCGGTGTGGGTTCTTGGACGCCGGGAGGGCGGTGGCGCGTCGCGGAGCGGACACCCCAGGGGGAGGTTTCGGGGGACCACTGGGGCCGGCGGGTGAGGCGCCGCATGTCTTCCCAGGGGTCGGAGCGGGGCGGGGATGCGCGCAACGGTGCTGGGCGTGGTCGTACTGCTGGCGGGACTGGTCGCGCGCGCGGAGCCCCAGGTCTATGCCGAGAGCCTGATGGTGAAGGTCCGTCCCGACACCGCGCCCCATGCGGGGAGCGCGGTGCAGCTCATGGCGGCGCGCAACGAGGCCGTGAGCTTCCAGGTCATCGTGCACGGCGGGGACACGGGCGCGAGCGCGGTCACCGCCCGTTGCGCGGGGCTGGACGGCCCGACACACCTGGGAGGTCGGCAGCTCACGCTCTACCGGGAGGGGTATCTGGAGGTGACGGCGCCGTCGGGGGGGCCGGGTGGGGTGGGCTCGTGGCCGGATGCGCTGGTCCCCGACGTGGACGAAGTCTCCGGTGAGCCTCGGCGGGCGTTTCCGTTCGACGTGCCTCGGGGCGAGGCGCGGGGCATCTGGGTGGACCTGCTCGTGCCGGAGGATGCGCCGCCCGGGAGCTATCAGGGCACCGTGGAGGTGCGGGACGCGGAGCGGGCGCTGGGCTCGGTCTCCGTGGCGCTCACGGTGGTGGACGTGGTGCTGCCCAGCACGCCCCAGTACGCCACGGCCTTCGGGATGGAGCCGGACCTCGTCTGCGAGGCGCACACGGGGCGCAAGGACTGTGGCAGCGATGACGCTCGCGCCAACCTGGTGGGCCTCTATGCGCGGCTGGCGTTGGATCATCGCCTCACGCTGTCGGACGTGTTCGTCATCCAGCCCGCGGGCGGGTGGTGGGATCGGTTCGATGCGGTGTACGGGCCGCTGCTCGATGGCACCGCGGCCACCCGCTTGAAGGGCGCGCGGATGACGAGCGCCCAGTACATGGGGCCCCTGGAGGACAGCGCGCTGGCCGCGTTCGTGGAGCACTTCACCGCGCGGGGATGGATTGATCGCGCGTACGACTACACGGCGGACGAGCCGCCGCTGTTCAGCACCTACGATGCGCTGCGCGCTCGCGCGGCCGTGCTCCAGCGTTCCGCGCCGGGGCTGGTGCGCATGGTCACCACCAGTCTGCCGAAGGCCCAGGCGAACGGGGTCGAGGACTTGATCGGGCGCATCTCGGTGCTGATCCAACTCATGTCCTCGAATGCCCCCGCCGACGCGGGCGTCGAGCGGCCGGCCTATGACACGTTCCTCACGCGGCCCGGCACGTCCCTGTGGCTGTACCAGAGCTGCTCCAGCCATGGCTGCGTGGGCGGGATGCCGGCGGACAAGCACTGGCCCTCGTACATGGTGGACCACCCGGCGGCGCTCAACCGCGCCATGCCATGGGTGGTGTTCCTCCAGCATGCCTCGGGCGAGTCGTACTACGAGACGACGGCGCGCCTGGTCAACGCGTGGACCGACCAGAGCTTCTATGGCGGGAATGGAGACGGGACGCTGTTCTATCCCGGGACGCCTGAGCGCATCGGCGGCACCACCCACGTGCCCTTGCCGAGCCTCCGCCTCAAGCTGCTGCGCGCGGGCGTGCAGGACTACGAGTGGCTGATGCGCGTGGCGGAGGCGGGAGACCCGGACTTCGCGGCGCAGGTGGCGCGCGAGCTGGTACCCGCCGCGGATCAGATCACGTTGGATGGCGATGCCTTCGAGCGCGCCCGCGAGCGCCTCATCGCGCGCTCGCTGGAGCTGGGGCCTGGAGGACCGAGGCAGGAGTCCATCTGGTCCACCGACCGAGGCTTCTCGGAGACCACGGGCTGCGGCTGCGGGGAGACGTCACCGGGCACCGCGCTGACGGCCTGTGGCGCGGGGCTCGTCTGGGCGCTGCTGCGTCGTCGCCGGCGGCTCCAGCGCAGCCTCCAGAGCGAGCTGTCGAAGCGCGCCCGAGGGGCGCCGCGTCGTCCGTGAGCCTCCGCGGGGGGCTACGAAGAGGTGACGCCCGCGACCAGATAGAACCGCAGCTCGCCGGAGTTGACGCCGTAGGCCACGTCCACGCCCACGAGGGGCAGCACCACGTTGCGCAGATACAGACGCAGGCCCGCGCCCACGCCCTGCGCGAGCGTGGCTCCGTCGAGCCCCGCCTTCGCGTCCGGCAGGTACCCGCGCACCACGCGCCCCGTGACGTCGCGCAGCTGGCGATCCTCGGGAATCGAGCGCCAGAGCATCAAGCCCGTGTCCGAGAACCCCACGCCGCGGAACGCCAGCGAGCGGATGGTGAAGAGGGGGAAGTGGTACTCGGCGGTGAAGGACAGGCGGGTGTCGCCTCGGAACTGTCGATGCAGGAAGCCCCGCAGCGAGTTGCCTCCCAGCACCAGCTCCTGCTGGAAGGGCAGGTCCGTGCCCAGCGCCGCCTCCGCGCGCAGCACGAGGTTGTGCTCCTCGAAGAACCGCAGGCCGTGTCGGTACAGCAAACCGAACTTCCGATACTGGAACTCGCTCCACACGCTGGGGCTCGACAGCTCGTAGGAGGCCTCCAGGTTCAGGCCCTCCATCACCGCGTGCAGGGTCTGCCGGGTGTCGATTCCCACCATCAGCCGCAGTGACGTGTCCCGCTGGGAGGGGCCGGGCTCGAAGGCGGGCTCGGTCACGGGCGTGTCCTGGCTCGGCGGTCGCGCGTCGATCAACATCAGCCGGTACTTCGCCGCCGCTCGCACGCGCTCGAACAGCATCACGCCCAGCTCCCCCGCGATGGAGGCCGAGTTGAGTCGCGTGCGGCGCGCCACCTCGGGCGAGGACTGGGTCGCGCCCGGGCGGTACTCCTCCACGCGGTCGCTGCGAAGTTGTCCTTCCAGGCTCAACTTGAGCTGCGGCAGGCCGAACAGGTTGGGATCCAGATAGCCCATGAACAGGCCGCTCTCGGCCGTGCTCACCTGCGCCGCCACCGCGAACTTCTTGCTGCGCCCCCACAGGTTGTTCTCCGCGTAGAGCACGCCGCCGCCCACGTTGGAGGAGGACAGCGCGAAGGTGGGCGCGATGACCCACGAGGCCTTGTCCTCCACCTCCAGCACCAGCCGGACGCGGCCATCGGCCATGGGCTCGGTGCGCACGCGCACGTCCTGGAACAGGCCCGTGGCGGTGAGCCTTCGCTCGACCTTGAGGAGGTCCGCCTGGGTGAGCGCGTCGCCCTCGTCCACGCGCGCATAGCCTTGGATGGTCGCGGCCGTCGTGCGGCCCGTCTCGTTCACGACGACCTCGCCCACCACTTGGGTGGGTTCGGGGTCGACCTCTTGTGCTCGCGCGGCCTGGCCCCACAGCAGGGCCATGGCTCCGACGAACACGGCTGCCACGACGCTTCGGCTCATCACACCTCGCACGCGCGCGCAGTCATAGCGCAATCCTGGCTGCGCGCGATGGGGCAGGGACTCAGTGGGGGGGCTCGGTCTCCACCATCCGCGCTTTCTCCGCGATGATTCGCTCACGGACCGCGTCCCGCAGCGCGTGGACGTCTCCCTGGAAGGCCGCGGGGTCCACCGGGGACAGGACGCGCACCTGACAGCGGGCCGGGGTGCGCATCACCAGCCCGTGCTTCGGCAAGGTGCGCGCGGTGCCCGTCACGACGATGGGGATGACGGGGCAGCCTTGCTGCACCGCGAGCGTGAACGCGCCATCCTTGAAGGCCTTCACGTTTCCATCCGCGGAGCGCGTGCCCTCGGGGAACATGAGGATGGGGACGCCGCGCAGAAGCCACGCCTCGCACTGCGCCATCATGCGCCCGATGCTCTCCTTGTCGCCTCGCACGAGCGGCACGTAGCGGTTGAGGCGCATGTTCCAACCGATGAACGGCAGCTTGAAGTTCTCCGCCTTGGAGACCCACTTGAAGGGGCGATAGAGGCCGAAGAGCACCAGCACGTCCCCGAGGGACTCGTGGTTGGCCACGAGCACCGCGGCGCCGCGCCAGGGCAGGTGCTCGCGCCCCTCGATGCGCAGGCGCCAGAGCGGGTTTACGTACACGTAGAGCTGCGCCCAGAAGCACGAGTACAGGTGCAGCACCCGCCCGTTCCGGTCGAACGGCAGCGTGACGAGCCACACCAGCACGGCGCCCAGGAAGAGCACGGCGCTGGAGAGCCCGAAGAAGGCCCAGAAGGCGATGGAGAAGAGGAGTCCGATGGCGCCGCGCACTGTGTCACAGCTCGGCGGATCCGGACCGTAGACGCGCGACATGTCGACCGACACGTCGAAAATGCGTCGAATCCCCGGCGTGCCGCCCGGTTCGCGTGCCCGCCCGAGGGACGTGGCTGGGCGCGGGGATGGGCACGCGGGGTGCAATCCCGCCCGGCGAACCCTCCCGAACCTTCAAGGAAGGACGCACCCATGGCCTCCTCATTCTCGCCGTCGCAGAGCGCCGCCACGCTGTCGGCCATCGCCTATCTCGGACAGTACGAATTCAACTCCTGGCGCTTCGCCACCATGAACAAGGCGATGGCGGGGACGCTGGGGGGCTCGTGGAGCATCGTCTGGGGCCCCGCGACCGCCGGCCAGGACCTGGCCTACGTGGCCTATGACGGTGACAGCACCTACGCGGTGGTGGTGCGTGGCACGCTCGTCACGCGCGTGGAGGATCTCCTCCAGGACAAGACCATTGGGACCCAGGTGGCGCTGCCGTTCAGCGCGCCGTCCTTCCCCAACGCGCAGATTTCACAGGGCGCCGCCGAGGTCTGGACGAACATCAACAGCATGGACTCGTCGGTGCCGGGCTCGGGGGCGGGCGGGTTGCTCGCGTTCCTCCAGGGGCTCTCAGGCTCACCCACCGTCCTGGTCACGGGGCACAGCCTGGGGGGGCAGACGGCCTCGGTGCTCGCCGCCTGGTTCGCGAGCACCTTGAGCGGCGCCACCGTCGTTCCCATCACCGTGGCCGCGCCCACGGCGGGCAACGCCGCCTTCGCCTCCGCGTACGACTCCGTGTTCGCGTCGAGCGCGCAGCGGCTCTTCAACACGCTCGACGTGGTGCCGATGCTCTGGACGGTGGCGGGGTTGGACACCCTCCTCACGCTCTACTCGGGCGGCCCCCAGTGCGGCCCCACGTGCTCCGCCGCGGTCAACAGCGCGCTCAACACGCTGCAGAAGGGCGGGGTGACGTACGTGCAGCCGAGCGCCAGCACGAGCCTGACGGGGTCGCTCTACAGCGAGAGCGGCATCCTCGCCTTCGAGGACGAGGTCCTCGCTCAGCACAGCGCCCTCTACTACATGAGTCTCCTGGGCATTCCGACCAGCACCATCCAGGTCCTCAACAAGGACTGGGCCCCTCCGAGCACGGCGGCGGTTCGCTCGGTGGCGTGAGTCGAGCGGGCGAGGCTTCCCGTTCCACCCGACGGGAGGCTACCGTGCGCGCACCGAGTGCGCCCGGTGGAGGTGGGGCGCGGCTCGAGCCACCCGCGTCCCACTGCTTCGAGGAGTCCCCGCATGTCTCGCGCCGCACCCGCCTTCGATCTCGCCTCCGTGGACGTGGAGGGCTTTCACCGCGAGGTGAAGGCGCTGCGCGCGGAGATGGAGGCGAACCTGGGCGAGCCGGATGCGGCGCACCTGCGGAAGATCGAGCGCTGGGGCCGCGCGGCGACGCTCGTGGGACTGGCCACCTGCTGGGTGATGCCCAATCCGCTCAGCGCCTTCGCGCTCGGGCTGGGGCGCTCCACGCGGTGGCTGCTCATGCACCACGTGGGGCACCGTGGCTATGACCGCGTGCCTGGCGTGGGCACGGCCCGCACGAGCAAGGGGTTCGCGCGGGGCGTGCGGCGGTATGTCGACTGGCTCGACTGGATGTTGCCGGACGCGTGGGTCTACGAGCACAACGTCCTGCACCACTCGTTCACGGGTGAAGAGGCCGACCCCGACCTGCTGGAGCGCAACGCCGAGGGCACGCTGCGCAACGCGGAGCGGCCGTTGTGGCTGCGCTACACCCAGCTCGCGCTGCTCGCCCTGACGTGGCGTGCCAGCTACTACGCCCCCGAGACGCTCGGGTCGCTGCGCCGCAAGGGCCGGCGTGAAGGCGGCGCGCTCACGGGCGCGGAGCTGCGCGAGCTGTTCACGCGCTGCTACCTGCCATATGCCGCCGTGAACTTCGTGCTGTTGCCGGCGCTGTTCCTGCTGGTGAGCCCCTGGGCCGCGTTCAGCGTGCTGTGCAACTCGGTGCTCGCGGACATCTTCACCAACCTGCACACCTTCCTCGTGGTGGGGCCCAACCACACGGGCGAGGACCTGTACCGCTTCGACTCGTCGCCCGCGAACAAGGGTGAGCGCTTCGTGCAGCAGGTGGTCGGCAGCGCGAACTACCGGACGGGCGGGGACCTGAACGACTTCGCCCACCTGTGGCTGAACTATCAGATCGAGCACCACCTCTGGCCGGACATGCCCATGCTCAAGTATCGCGAGGTGCAGCCCAGGGTGCGCGCCCTCTGCGAGAAATACGGCATCCCGTACGTGCAAGAGAGCGTGTGGACGCGCGCGAAGAAGATGGTGGCCGTGGTCGTGGGGCAGCGCTCCATGCGGCGCATGGCACCCCCGCTGGCGCGCGCGGACATCACGGCGGCGTGACGCTCGCTCAGGTCGCCACGGCGCCGCGCTTGCGAGCCGGGGCGGCGCGCGCGAGGGTCGCGGGCGGTTGCGTCGCGGGGTCCTCGTCGTGGCGCACCGCCTGCCCGTCCACCACCTGCACGCCATCCGGGCGGGCGGGGGGCCCCAGGGTCGCGCGCAGCACGCGGTAGCTCTCCTCCAGCCGCCGATAGAGCGAGTTGAAGGTAATCTGCGCGGTGCCCGGCATGTCCTCGGTATAGGTGAAGTACCAGCGCAGCTCGTCCAGGCGCGAGTAGAAGTGATCCACCACCGCTGACTCCTGCTCGGTGAGGTGGACGAGCTGGGCGAAGGCGCCATCCGCGTAGCGCGAGGCGATGGTGCCCAGGAGCGGCTCGCGGCTGCGCAAGCGCGAGAAGAGGAGGAACATCTCATCGCGCCGCGCGTCCAGCCGCCGCATGATGCCAGCGGCATCCATGGCGAGCAGGTTGCGCACGCGCGCGGTCATCTCATCGGCCTTCCGGCGGCGAGCCATGGACGCGCAGCCTACCGCGCCTGCTACGGTTCGGCGCCATGGTGCTCAAGATTGTGCAAGCAGGGGAGCCGGTCCTCCGGCAGCCAGCGCGCGACCTGACGGTGGAGGAGATCCGCGGGCCAGACATCCAGCGGCTCATCGCGCTCATGCGGGACACGATGCGCGACGCGCCCGGCGTGGGGTTGGCCGCGCCTCAGGTGGGCGTGGGCGTGCGGCTGGTGGTCGTGGAGGATCGGGCCGAATACCAGGCGGGCCTGTCCCCCGCTGAACTGTCCACGCGCGAGCGCACGCCCGTGGGCTTTCACGTGCTCGCCAACCCCCGGCTGTTCGTGGAGGATGCCTCGCCGGTCGAGTTCCACGAGGGCTGCTTGAGCGTGGCGGGCTTCGCGGCGCTGGTGCCTCGGGCGCGAGGGGTGCGGGTGGAGGCGCTCAACGAACTGGGTGAGCCGGTGACGGTGTGGGCGCGGGGCTGGTACGCGCGCATCCTTCAGCACGAGTTGGATCACCTGGACGGCACGCTCTACGTGGACCGGATGGAGTCGCGCAGCCTCACCACGCAGGAGAACCACCGCCGACACTGGGCGGGCCGCACGACCGCCGAGGTCCGCGCGGCGCTGAAGCTGAGCGAGCGGCCACCCTCCACTCGCTAGGAGAACCGCATGGGCAGCCTCCTGTTCACGCCGCTCACCTTGCGTGGCCTCACGCTGCGCAATCGCATCGTCGTCTCGCCCATGTGCCAGTACTCCAGCGAGGACGGCTTCGCGAACGACTGGCACCAGGTGCACCTGGGGAGCCGCGCCGTGGGGGGCGCGGGCCTCGTGCTCACCGAGGCCACCGCGGTGGAGGCCCTCGGGCGCATCTCTCCGAAGGACCTGGGCTTGTGGAAGGACGCGCAGGTGGAGCGGCTCGCGCGCATCAACGCGTTCGTGCTCGCGCAGGGCGCCGCGGTGGGCGTGCAGCTCGCGCACGCGGGGCGCAAGGCCTCCACCGCGCCGCCATGGGAAGGGCAGGGCGCGGTCCCTCCCGAGGCAGGGGGCTGGCGTCCCGTGGGCGCCTCCGGGGAGCCGTTCGATACGGGCTCGCCCGTGCCGGAGGCGCTCGACGCGGTGGGGATCGCGCGCGTGGTGCACGCGTTCGCGGCGGCGGCGGGCCGAGCGCTGGAGGCGGGCTTCCAGGTCGCCGAGGTGCATGCCGCGCACGGGTATCTGCTGCACGAGTTCCTCTCGCCTCGGACCAACACGCGCACGGATCGCTACGGAGGTTCGTTCGAGAACCGCACGCGCCTCCTGTTGGACGTGGTGCGCGCCGTGCGTGGCCGTTGGCCAGAGTCGATGCCCGTCTTCGTCCGGTTGTCCGCCATCGACTGGGTGGAGAATGGATGGACCGTGGAGGACTCCGTCGCGTTGGCGAAGAAGCTGGCGCCGGAGGGCGTGGACCTCATCGACTGTTCCTCGGGGGGCCTCATCCCGGGCGTGAAGATTCCCGTCGGGCCCGGCTACCAGACGCCGCTGGCCGAGCGCGTGCGTCGTGAGGCGGGTGTGCTCACGGGCGCGGTGGGGATGATCCGCTCGGCGATGCAGGCCGAGCACGTGCTGCGGACCGGTCAGGCGGATGTCGTCATCCTCGCGCGCGAGCTGCTGAGAGACCCCTACTGGCCGCTGCGCGCCGCGCGGCAGCTGAAGGAAGACGTGGCGTGGCCGCCGCAGTACGCGCGCGCCAAGGACTGAGGCGAGGTCGGGGCTCGCCCAGTGCCCCGGTTCCTTGCCAGTCGTTCCGGCTGTCCGCGCGGGCTGGGAAGCTTCCGCGTCGCTTGCGCCGGGCACCATCCTGACGGGTCGACCCATGGCCCGGGCCTCGGGCCAGGAGGGAGTGCCCCATGTCCTCTTCGAGACGCCGCAGTCAGGGCCTCACCGCCGGCCTGTTGCTGTGGGGCTTGTTCGCCTTCCCGGTGCCGGGGGGCGCGGCGTCCGATGCGCCGCGGCCTTCGTCGAGCGGGCAGGCCTGCGGTGGGTTCGCCGGCGCGCCGTGCCCTCAGGGCTACCACTGCGCGGACGCTCCCAGCGATGACTGCGACCCCGCGCGAGGTGGCGCGGACTGCGCTGGAGTCTGCGCGCCCGGCGGAGCTCCCGCGAAGAAGCCTGCCTGCGAGGGCGCGAAGTCTTCCGGGAAGGAGGCGACCGGGGGCTCCGGAGCCGCGACCGCGGCGTGCCCCCAGGGCTGTCCCCATTGCCGCGCCCGAGACAGCGCGCCCCCGAACCCGTAGACCGGGCTACAGCGAGAACCGGACGCCCACGCGCTCCTGGAACATGTGCACGTTGGTGTGGACGAGCCGGGCGAACGTGTACGAGCCCTGAAAGGTGAGCCCGAACCAGCGATTGGGATGCCACTCCACTCCCGCCCAGACCTCGGGGAACGTACCGAACCGCGTCTCCGTATCCGGGTCCGCGTCGTGGTGATCGAAGTCGTCCCAGTCGAAGTCCATCGCGGTGACGGCAGCGGCCTCGAGGCCCAACAGCCCCCGGCTGGCTCCCACGCCGCCGAACTTCAGGCCCGCGCCCGCGTAGGGCACCCAGCGCTGCTCCGCGCTGTCTCGCCAGCGGTACAGGAAGCCGGGCGCCAGGCCGAACTCCGCGAAGTTCACGTCCGTGCCCGCCGCGCCCGAGCCCTCCAGGTGGATGCGCAGCGCCCAGCGCGTGCCCAGGTCAATCTGGACGCCCGTGGACAGGCTGGCGCCCTGAACGCTGCCGTGCCGCGTGAAGGCCTGCATGGGCCCGATCGACACGGGCTCCATGTTGAAGCCCGCGCCGAACAGGCCCGCCCGAGGCAGGTCCTCGGTCACGGGAGCCTGCGCGAGCACCATCATCAAGGGGACCAGCAGCATGTCTTCTCCGAAGCGACGCTAGAGCCCAGCGACCTTGGCCGAGCTGGACACGGTGTAGCTGAACGACAGGGTCTGTTGCGAGCGGGGCTCCGCCTTCAGCTCGAAGCGCACGATGCCCTCGGCACTCACGCGCGTGGGAGCGGTCTGCGCCGAGTCCTTCACGAGCGCGACCTCCACGGCCGCGACCTCGGACACGGGGATGCGCTCCTCCAGGGCCAGGGCTTCCGGACGCGCGCCCATGTTGGACACAAAGAGCTTCACCTTGTGGGTCCGCGTGCGGCGGCTGGTGAGCATCCGCGTCTCCTCGGTCTCCTCCACCTGCCGGGCGATGCGCAGCGCGTCCTCGCTGCCGAAGCCCAGCTTCACGTGCTCGTTGCGTCCGGTGAACTTCAGCTGCGCGCGCCCCACGTAGCCGCTGGAGCGCACCAGGTCCACCGGGCCCGCGAGCAGGACCGAGGGCCCCACGTTCTCGAAGCGGGCCACGCGGTGCACCAGGGGGGACTGCTCGGGACACGCCACCAGCTCCGAGCGAGCCGGCGCCGTGAAGAGCATCAAGGGGATCCGGTGCGGCTCACCGTTCGAGAGCACCTGGGCCGGATGCGGCGCGGCCAGCGTGAGCGCCTCGCCGCCGTCGTCCATCCCGGGCAGCGTGTCGGGCTTTCTCGAGTGCGTCGCCTCGCCCGTCGTCTGGATGACTTCCTCGCGCACGGACACGTCCACCACGCGCTTCTCGCGCTCGGACTTGTCGCGCAGCCAGAGCCAATCCTCGGCGAGCCGGGGAGGTGTCGCGCCGAGCGTGGGACGCGCGGTGGAGAACGTGAGGCCAACGTCCTTCCAGTCTTCTCCGGTGTGCTGCCACACCACGGCCTCGCACTCCACCGTCACCTGCTCGCCGTTCTCCGTGGAGCGCAGCGTGGCGCGGTACGCCGGGCGCCAGGCCGCGCAGGGCACCAGATAGCTGAGCGTCACCGTGGTGGCTCCACCGGTGGGGTGGTTCACCTCCAGCTCGGCCAGGGTGTCCATCTTCGGCTCGGGCTGGAGGGCCTGCGCCGCGGCGTTCTGGGCCTGATTGAGTTCGTGGGTCGCGGCCTCTTCGCGTTGCCGCGCCTCGCGCAGCTGGGCCTCCACCGCGTCGAGCTGCTCGCGGGCCAGACCCAGCTGTTCGCGCCATGTGACGGGATGGGCGTCGCCCACGCCGGTCTGCTCCGCGATGGCGCGGTACACATCCGCGCGAGCGCTCTGCAGGAGGCCCTGCTTGACGACGAGCCGCTGCACGTCCGCCGCGCGTCGCGCCTGCTCCTCCCTCAGCGTGGCCACGCGCCGCTCCACCTCCGTGCGCAGCGCCCGCTCGGCCTCGGGAGGTTGCGGGCGCGTCACCCGTCGCAGTCGGGCCTGGGAGACGACTCCACCGGACAGCCTGGCTTGGAGCGAGCGGTCCACCGCCACGCGAGGAAGTCCCTCGATGACGAGCCGCTGGGCGCCAGGGGCGAGGGTGACCTCGCCACGGCGCTCCACGAGCGCGCGGTCCTCCAGCAGGGTCACCTGGCTCACGGGCAAAGAGAGGGGCGCGTGCATCAGGTCCTCCGGTTGCCGCCGTCGAGCATCTTCGCGGCGGGGATCTTGATGGTCCATGTGGCCTTCAGCGTCTGCGACTCACCGGGCTGTAGCGCCACGCGCCATGCCCGCTCTCCTTCCACAACCGTCTCACCCGGCAGCAGCGCACGCTTCTGCCAGCCGGGCGCGACCTCGGCCTCGTCGACCTTGATGTCCTTCTCCGAGGGGGGAACGACGGGCAGCCGCTCCTGCACCTCCAGCGTCACCCGATGGCCGAGCCGATTGGCCACGTCGATGAGGACCTGATGCGTGAGCAGCGTGTTGCCGCCGAACATGCCGCCCGAGGCTTCATCGAAGCGGGTGTTGCGAGCGACCTTGATGGCCTCCTCGACGCCCAGGCCCAAGCGCTGCGTGGCGCCTGGCGCCAGGGTGGGCAGGGGAGACGTCATGAGGAACTCCTCGCCGAGCGTCACGTCCACTGGCCCCGCGAGGAGCGGGTGCGCGGTCCGGTTCTCGATGCGCAGGGTGCGGAACGCGCGGGGCTCCACCGAGGGCACGCAGAGGTACTCGGCGACGAGGCCCACGGGGACGGCGAGCAGGGGCACCGTGTGCCACGCCCCATCCGAGGGAACCTCCGCGCGCGCCTCCACCTCGAAGCGCGCGTCGAAGTGCTGCGCGGACTCGCGCGGGGGGACGGTCCAGGTGGGCGCCGGCACGTTGTGGATGCCTCGGGCCCGTTGCTCTTGCGTGGCGAGCAACGTGACGACATCGACCTGGACACGAACGGCCGTGAGCGCGAGCAGCTCTCGCGAGGCGTCCGTGGGGCGTGGGCGCAGGCGACCGCGTGCCCCGGGGACCTCGGCCGACATCAGCGTGAGTTGCTGATAGTCGAGCAGCGACTCAGAGACCTCCAGCCGCGGCTCCGAGACGTCCTGGCTCGGCGAGGGGGCTCCGCCCTCGTCGTCGAGAGCCATCTCGGGCTCTCCGCCAAAGCTCGGCTCGTCCGCTTCCATGAGCAGCTCTTTGGGCGCGGGCTCCGCGCTGCGCTTCTTGCTCTTCTCCTGGTTGCGCATCATCCCGCCGCCGCGAGAGGACGCGGGCGCGATGGCCTGCGCCGGAGCGGCGGGGCGCGAAGGGGAGGGCAGGCCGCCCCCGGGCGCTGGGGCACGCGGGGGCGGCGGGGGGACGGGCATCGCGCCGTCCATCGCCCCGTAAGTGGCGATGTTCGCGACCGCGTCGCGCGGCGCCGAGCCTCCACCGACGCGAAGGTCTGGCATGTTCTTGGGCGCCGCGGCGGGGGGCGACATCGGCTTTCGCGGGCGCACCGGCGGGGGCGCGCTGTCGTAGCCCGCGAACAGCTCATCCAGTCCCGCGGCCGGTTCGCGCCAGCCCGAGCGGGGAGGAGGAGGTTGGCTGCGGCCGATACGCAGCGCCTTCAGCTCGGGCACCTCCGCGCGTCGCTCCAGGTCCGCCGTGGACACCGACAGGCGCACGCCGCTCCAGTCCTCGCCCGTAAGCTGGAGCACCGAGGCGCGCATGCGCAGCGTGCCGTCCTGCAACGAGCGCGGCAGCCGCAGGTCATACGTGGGCACCCAGCGCGCCCCGGTGACGGCGTACTCCAGCGCGATGCGAGCGGGGCCCTCCGAGGTCAACGGCCCCGCCAATGACAGCACCGCCGCGCGATACAGCTGCGCGCGCTGGCCTCGCGCCGCGCCGGACTGCTCGCGGATCCGCGCGCGGCGAAGGTCCAGCTCGGCCTGGGCATCGCGCTCCTCGCGTTCCAACTCCAGCCGCCGCGAGCTCAGCGCGGACAGCTCCGCGTCCACGAACTCCGCCAGCGCGAGCGTCGCGGACAGCGGCGTCTGTCGCGGTGGCTCGCCCTTGCGGTTCGGGAGCGCGGTGGGCTTCAGCTCCATCAGTTCCTGGATGTCGCGCCGCGTCTGCTCCAGCCGGGCGCTCACGTCGGCGCGGGCTCGCTCGGCGCGCTCCAGGGCGTGGCGCTCAGCGGGCAGATCCGCTTCGGTGGGGAGCCGCACGTCGAAGAGTGGCTGGATGCCACGCACGACCAGGCCCGCGGGCCCTTCCACCACGCGGGCGCGAAGCGAGCCCACGCGCAGCGACAGGGGCAATCCTTCGATCCTCACCTCCGCGGGGAAGCGGCCTCCCTCGCTGGGCACGGAGAGGAGGCGGGTGCACAGCGCTCCCTCCGCGTGAACGGTGACCGCATCCAAGACGGACGGAACAACTGGCATCGAGCCCCCTCGTCGCGAAGAGGACGACACGCTATCCGAGGAGCCCCGACACAGGCCATCACCTCGGCCATTCGCGCCGGGCGAGGGGGTGGGTCAGAACAGCGACAGCTGCGTGCTCGCCCCGCCCTGTGGCGTCTTGGGCGGCAAGGGATGGAAGCCGCGCGCGCGGGCCCACTCCTCGGTGGGGCCTGCCCACTGGTGCACGCTCATGAGCACGTGGCCCTTCTCATCAAAGCCCACGCCTTCCTCCTCGAGCCGCTCCTTCTGGCCGTGGCCCGAGGTGCTGATGCCCCCGGTGCGATTGATGATCCGCTGCCAGGGGCAGGTCGCCGCGCGAGCGCCCAGCGCGGCCATGGCATGCCCCACGATTCGCGCATCGCAGCCGTCCCCGACAATGGTCGCGATGTCGCCGTAGGTGGACACCTGTCCGCGAGGGACCTCCTCGCAGACCCTAAAGATGCGCTCGTAATAGTCGCGCTCGTCGCGTGCGGTGGGGGTGCTCATGAAGCCTCCGGGGTGGGGGCGCCTAGATGGCCGCTCGCCCGGGTTGAGTCAAGCGGGGGGGGCGCGCGTGCAAAGCGCGCGGAGGCCGGATGTGCTCGGACCGACAGCGACCGAGCAGCGCTTCGTCTCGGGGCCCCATTGGAGGTGCCGAAGCCGCGTGTTGTAGGTTTCCGCCCATGGCCGAGCCGCGCACGGAAAGCGTGAAGTGGGTCGAAAAGGTCATCGAGGTCGTGCGGGCCCGCGGTTGGAAGGCGCTCGACACCTTGGACCGCTACCGACCCGAAGCTCCGCTGTTCCGTCCTCTCTCGCCCGACGTGCTCGCGTCGCTCACGTTGCCCCACGGCGCGCCCTTGCCACCCTCGCTGCGGAGCTGGCTTGGCTTCGATGCGGGCTTCCTGGCGCACTGGGGCTGGTTCGAACTGGAGCCCACCTTTCGTTGGACGCCGCGCTCGCTCCAGGAGATCGCCCGCGCCGAGTACGACGGCGAGCCCTCGCCGGAGATGGAAGCCCAGGTCACTCCGGAGCCTGACGACCCTGAGGCCTCGGGTCCGCGCGAAGTGGCGTGGTCGCAGTCCTTCGCGGTGCCGTCCATGGCGCACGCGTTCCTGTTGCCGGGAGGCTCCGACACGCGGCGGGTCTACGTGCTCACCTCCGCGCCCGACGCGGCCGGCGACTACCCGGTGCTGTACACGGACATCGATGATCAGCCGCTCCTGGCCGTGCTGTACCCAGGGCTGGACCTGTATCTGGCGGAGACCGCGGGCCTGCTGAAGCCCGAGGGCGTGGACTTCAACACGGTGCGCGAGGACCGGCGCTTCCGCGCGCGCTTCCGTCATCACGAGCGGGTGGCGCTGGCCGGGCGCCGCGAGGTCGAGTGGCCCGCGGAGGTGCTCGCACCGCCGCGCGCCGAGGTGGCGGACGTCATCAACCCGTTCACCGGCATCCCCGTGCAGGTGTTCTCGCTGGCGCGCGAGGACTGGACGCAGCTGCTCACGCAGCTCCACCCCCCGAGCGCGCGCACGGCGCTCAAGGGCGCGAGCGAGGCGAACCTCGCCCGCATCGAGGCGCGCTGGGGCTGGCCGCTGCCGCCCGCTCTGCGCCGCTTCCTGGCGGGGGTGGATGGCCTGCGCCTGGGGCGCTACCACTTCCTGGAGAGTGCCGAGCTGTTGGCGGAGGTGCCGCAACGCGCGCTCGCGACGCGCGCCGCGGGGCAGCTCCCGCCTCCGGAGGGCCCACGGCTCTTCTGGGCCGAGTCGAAGGCGGATGACGTGCTCGCCTATCTGGAGGTCCAGGACGGCGAGGTCATCTGCTTCGTGGCCGACGAAGGACTGGTCCGCGAGGAGCCGTGCCTGGAGACGCTGGAGGCGCTGGTGGAGCGCGCGCGCGTGCAGGACTGAGGGCCGCGCCGCGACTCACGGGTCGACGGTGAGGATGTCGGTGGAGATGCGGATGGGCGAGCCCCAGTCAATCTTCACTCGGAACTCCACGCGGCCTTCCTTCACCACGATGTTCTGGACCGTGTAGGCCGCGACGCCATTGAAGCGATTGCCCGCGTTGTCGACCTCGCTGGCGGACACGTAGACGTGCGAGCCCGCGTGGATGGCGCCCCAATTGAATCCGAAGTTCACCGTGCCGTTCACGCTGGGCCAGCCGTCGTACCGCAGCGCCGCGCCGGTGAGGGTGCCGCTGATGTTGCGAGGCGTCTGACGTGCATCCACGGTCATCTCAAAGTCGGGCTTCTGGGCGGGGGAGCGGCCCGTCGACTCGGAGCTGGTGGCGTGGGATTGCAACAGGGCGAGGGACGACACCGCGACGACGACGGCGAGGGGACGGGGGTTCATGGAAGGACTCCTGGGGAAGGGCGCGGATGCGCGAGGGAGGGGGAGGATCCCGTGGCGTGGCCCGCGCGTTCCACGCGACCCGAGCGCCTGTCCCTTGTTCTGTGCCCAGCGGAGGTCCTGCGCTCTCGTCTCGGGCGCGCCCTGGCCTGCCGTTCGCATCGCGGCGCGAAGACTCGTTACAGTGGATTCTTCGAGTGGAGGCATGCGTGGAGCGCCAGCGAAGCATGGGGGGACATGCGGCGGAGATGGAGGCCGCGCGGAGCTGTGTGGCGTGCGGCGCGGTCCGGGAGGCGCTTCGCTGCGGGCACTGCGGCGCGGCCGATGCCCCGGGGGGCTATTGTGTCCAGCGCGTCCTCTCCCAGTCGGCGCATGGTCGCGTGTATCTGGCGCTGGATGCCTCGGGCCGACGCGTCGCGCTCAAGGAGCTGCTCTTCGCCCTGGTCCCTGGCCCCGAGCAGCTGGATGCCTTCGAGCGGGAAGCCGCGGTGCTGCGCTCGCTGTCGCATCCGGACATCCCCCGGTTCCTCGCCAGCTTCCAAGAGGGGACCGGGGTGGGGACGCGGCTCTATCTGGCGCAGGAGTACCTGGAGGGAGAGTCGCTGCTCCAGCGCCTCGAACGCGAGCCGCTGCGCGAGGACGAAGCCTGGAGTCTCGCGGAGCAGGTGCTGGAGACCCTCGACTCGCTGCACCAGCGGCGGCCTGCGCTACTGCACCGCGATGTGAAGCCCGCCAACCTCATCCTGCGGCCCGGGGGCCGCGTGGCCCTGGTGGACTTCGGCTCGGCGCGGCATCTGGCCCGCGAGGTGACCCATGGCTCCACGTTGGTGGGGACCTTCGGGTACATGCCCCCCGAGCAGCTGGGGGGCACCGTGGAGCCCTCCAGCGACCTCTATGCCCTGGGCGCAACACTCGTCCACGCGCTGAGCGGACGCTCACCGGCGGACCTCCTCGATGAGCGCCTGAGGCTCGCGTTCGACGCCGACGTCCGGGTGTCTGCGTCGCTTCGGACCTTCCTCCATACGTTGGTGGCGCCGCGCCGCTCGGAGCGCTTCGGCTCGGCCGCCACCGCGCTCGAACGCCTCCGCTCACTGCGCGCTCCGCCGGGGCCTGCGCCTGTCGGAGCCGTCGTCGCGCTTCAGCCCGCGCCGGTCGCGCCGCTCCCTGTCGAGCCCGTCGCCTCCCTCGCCGCCGAGCCCGAGGGGGGCCTCCATGCGGCGTCGGCCCAGGCGACCCAGGAGGCCGTGCCGCCCGTTCGACGAAACGCGCTGCGGTGGGTCCTCCTAGGGGCCGCCACGGTGGTGGGGTTGGGCGTGGCGCTGACCACGGGCTACCTCGTGCTCAGGCCTCGCGCGGAATCTCCTCTTCCTGCGCCGCCGGCGGTCGCGCCCTCGCATGGGGGCCGGCCGGTGGCGCCCCTCCCCGCGGACGATCCGGGCGGCGAGCATCGCCACTTCCGCACGCCCTGGCAGCCCGGTGCGGGCTCGCGGTAGGCTCGCGAGCGGCTGGAAGACCACGCGAGGAGGGGGGACCTCGCGGCCCGGAGCGCACGCGCCCGTGGCTGACCGGCCACATCCCTCCGGCCTCGGGCGGCCTCCCGAGCCTAGGACCCTGACCGTGAGGCTGGCCTCTCGCTTGCTCTTCTCGCGGACCCGTACCCCCGCGTTGGATCCCACCCCATGTCCTCGAACGAATCAGAACCCGCGCCGCGACGGCCGCGACTGCTCTCCCGCCTGGTGGGAGAGCTGAGTTGGAACCCACCTCCTTGGGCCTCAGGGCTCGGTCGAGGCGTGGTGTCGGCAGCGGGGTGGATGCGCCGCAATCCCAAGCGCCTAGTGCTCGGGCTCGGGGTCCTGGTGGCGCTGCTCGTCGCGGGCAACGCCGGGTACACGTGGTACCAGAATCGGCCCAAGCCGGTGACCTACTCGGTGTCGTGCACCAGCCCGTCGCCCACGCCCATCGAGGAGCGCGCGCAGCCGGCCGCCATCTCCATCCAGTTCGGTGGCTCGGTGGCGCGGCTGGAGCAGGTGGGCAAGGTCGTCACGGCGGGCATCCGCATGACGCCCGAGACGCCGGGTGAGTGGCGCTGGGCGAATGATCAAATCCTCACCTTCACGCCTTCGTCGGACTGGGCGGTGGGGCAGGCCTACAAGGTCGTGCTCGACAAGTCGCTCTTCCCTGACCACGTGCGGCTGGAGACGTACGAGACGGGGTTCGCGTCCGCGCCGTTCACCGCGTCCATCTCCGAGCTGCGCTTCTACGAGGACCCGCGCAACCCGGCGGACAAACACGTGGTGGCGACGATCGCGTTCAGCCATCCGGTGGACCCGGCGACGCTGGTGCGCAACCTCTCGCTGCGCCCGAAGGATCAGAAGCGCGGGCTCCTCGGCTGGGGCAGCCTGGGCGTTCCGTTCCAGGTGACGTACGACAAGTTGAAGGGGCAGGCCTATGTGCACTCGGAGCCCATGCCCATCCCGGAGAACACCACCGTCCTGACGCTGACGATGGACGTGGGCGTTCGCGCCGCGCGCGGTGGCCCCGCGACGACCGAGGCGCAGACGCAGGATGTCTCCATCCCCGGCATGTTCACGTACTTCCACGTGAACGACGCCAGCGTGACGCTGGTGCGCAACGACCGCTTCGAGCCTGAGCAGGTGATGGTGCTCAACCTCACCACGGGCGTCACCGAGCCGGAGCTGCGCAAGAACCTCTCCGTGTGGGTGCTGCCGAAGGATCTCCCGGCCAAGGACGGGCAGAAGGCCGTGCGCAATTACACGTGGAGCAGCCCCAGCCTCATCGGGCAGGAGTGGCTCACGCCCGATGCGCTGCTCAAGTTGGATCCGGTGCCCACGGATCGTGAGCAGGCCACGCTGCACAGCTTCCGCGTGCAGGCGGACGTGGGGCGCTACGTGTACGTGCGCGTGAAGAAGGGGACCCGGTCCGCGGGCGGCTATGTGCTGGCCGAGGACTTCAACACGGTGATTCGCGTGCCGGCGTTCCCGCAGGAGGTGAGCATCCTGCACGACGGCGCGTTGCTCAGCCTCGCGGGTGAGAAGAAGCTGACGGTGTTGGCGCGCGATGTGCCGGCCCTGCGCTTCGAGGTGGGCCGGGTGCTGCCCGGGCAGATCAACCACCTGGTGAGCCAGTCCTACGGCCAGTTCGCCCACCCGATGTTCTCGTCCTATAGCTTCGGCGAGGACAACATGACGGAGCGCTTCTCGGAGGTGCGTCCGCTGGAGGGCGTGGGCCGAGGCAAGGCGCAGTACGCGGCGTTCGACCTGGCGCCCTACCTGAGCGCGGCGAACGATTCGTCCGCGCGCCGCGGCCTCTTCTTCTTCCGCGTGGAGAGCTGGGACCCCGAGGCGAAGCGCGCCATGGGGCGGCAGGACAACCGGCTGGTGCTGGTGACGAACCTGGGGCTGGTGGTGAAGGACAACGCGGATGGCTCGCATGACGTGTTCGTGCAGGGCCTGGACGCGGGGGCTCCCGTCGAGGGCGTCACGGTCAGCGTGCTGGGCCGCAACGGCATCGCCGTGGTGAACGGCACCACGGACGCGCAGGGCCACGCCGCGCTGCCTCGCCTGAACGACTTCCGGCGCGAGCAGCAGCCCACGGTGTACCTGGCGCGCAAGGGGGACGACTTCGCCTTCCTGCCGTATGATCGCGGGGACCGGCAGCTCAACTTCAGCCGCTTCGACATTGGCGGGCTCGTGAGCGGCGGCACTCCGGACCGCCTGACCGCGTTCATGTTCTCGGACCGAGGGCTGTACCGTCCGGGCGACACGTTCCACGTCGGCATGATGGTGAAGTCCTCGGACTGGAACAGTCCGCCGGTGGGCGTGCCGTTGGAGGTCGCGGTGCTCGACCCGCGCGGCCTGGAGGTGCACAAGCAGAAGGTCGTGGTGTCCGCGGCCGGGCTCGACACGCTCGACTACTCGACCGAGGAGACGTCGCCCACGGGCAACTACCAGGTGAACCTGTACGTCGTGAAGGACCACCAGCGCGGCAGCCTGCTGGGGAGCACGTCGGTGCGCGTGGAGGAGTTCCTCCCGGACCGCATGCGCATCACCACGCGCTTCAGCGCCGAGCGCGCCGATGGCTGGGTGTCACCCAAGGACCTCAAGGGCCGCGTGACGCTGAAGAACCTCTTCGGCATCGCGGCCGCGGGTCGCCGCGTCGCGTCCGAGCTGGTGCTCAGCCCCACGTACCCCAGCTTCCGCGCGTTCCCCGGCTACCAGTTCCGGGATCCGCTCCAGGCGAAGGAGCAGTTCAACGAGCGCCTGGCGGACGCCACCACCAATGACGAGGGCGAGGTGGAGGTGGACCTGGGCCTGGAGAAGTACGCGAAGGCGACGTGGCGCCTGTCGTTCCTGGCCGAAGGCTACGAGGCGGAGGGCGGGCGGGGCGTGTCGTCGGAGGCGTCGGTGCTGGTGTCGCCGCTGCCATACCTGGTGGGCTTCAAGCCGGATGGGAACCTGCGCTTCCTGAGCCAGGGCTCGGACCGGACGGTGGACTTCATCGCGGTGGACCCCGCGCTGAAGAAGCTGGCGGTGAAGGGGCTCAAGGCGCAGCTCGTCGAGCAGCGCTGGGTCTCGGTGCTCACGCAGCAGTCCAACGGCACGTATCAGTATCAGTCCGCGCGCCGCGACTCGGTGGTGCGCACCACGGACCTGAACCTGAGCGAGGCCGGGCTCAAGTTCTCGCTGCCCACCGAGCAGCCGGGGGACTTCGTGGTGGTGGTGAAGAACGCGGAGGACCTGGAGCTGAGCCGCGTGGAGTACAGCGTGGCGGGCCACGGCAACCTCACGCGCGCGCTGGAGAAGAACGCCGAGCTGGAGGTGAAGCTCAACCGCCCGGACTACGCGGCGGGCGACGAGATTCAGCTCAACATCAAGGCCCCGTACACGGGCGCGGGCCTCATCACCATCGAGCGCGACCGCGTCTATGCCTGGAAGTGGTTCAAGACGGACGCGACCAGCTCCGTGCAGACCATCCAACTGCCGGCTGGCATCGAGGGCAACGCGTACGTGAACGTCGCGTTCGTGCGTGCCATGGACTCGCAGGAGATCTTCATGAGCCCGCTGAGCTACGGCGTGGCGGCGTTCTCCGTGAGCCGGGCCAACCGCGTGTTCGACATCCAGGTCGAGAGCCCGGACAAGGCGCGGCCTGGCGAGCCGTACCGGATCAAGTACCGCGGCAACCACAAGGGCAAGGCGGTCCTCTACGCGGTGGACGAGGGCATCCTCCAGGTCGCGAACTACGGGACGCCGGATCCGCTCGCGCACTTCTTCAAGAAGCGGGCGCTGGAGGTCCGCACCTCGCAGATCCTCGACCTGTTGCTGCCCGAGTTCTCCGTGGCGAAGGCGGTCTCCGCGATGGGCGGTGACGCGGAGGGCATGGACGCCATCGGCAAGAACCTGAACCCGTTCAAGCGCAAGCGGGACAAGCCCGTGGCCTATTGGTCGGGCGTGGTGGACATCGACTCGACGGAGCGCGAGCTCGTCTACGCGGTGCCGGACTCCTTCAACGGCGAACTCCGGGTGATGGCGGTGGCCGTGGCCCCCGAGGCCGTGGGCGCCATGTCCAAGCGCGCCACCATTCGCGGGCCGTTCGTCATCACGCCCAACGTGCCCACCTTCGTCGCGCCCGGGGACGAGTTCTCCGTGGGGGTGGCGGTGGCCAACAGCGTGGAGGGCTCGGGCAAGGGCGCGGAGGTGACGCTGGAGCTCAAGCCGTCCGACCACCTGGAAGTGGTGGACGCGGCCAAGCGCCCGCTGAAGATCGACGAGGGCCGCGAGGCGAGCACCACGTTCCGGGTGCGCGCGAAGGGGCCGTTGGGCTCCGCGACGCTCGCGTTCACCGCGTCGCTGGGACGCGAGCGCGTGCGCAGCGCGGCGGACCTGAGCGTGCGGCCCGCGGTGCCTTTCCTCACCACGGTGTCGAGCGCGCAGGTGTCGGGCGGCAAGCAGGACCTGGCGGTGAGCCGCAAGCTTTACGATGCCTACCGCACGTTGGAGGTGAGCGCCTCGCCGCTGCCGCTGGGGCTGGCCCGGGGCCTCACGACGTACCTGGACAAGTATCCCTACGGTTGCACCGAGCAGCTCGTGAGCCGTGCCTTCCCGGCGGTGGTGCTCAAGGGACGGCGTGAGTTCGGGATGGCCTCGCAGACCATCGCGTCCAACTTCGACACCGCGTTGCACACGCTGCGCGGACGGCAGAACGAGGAGGGCGCCTTCGGGTTGTGGGCGGCCAACTCGTACGCGCCCACGCTCACCAGCGTGTACGCGATGCACTTCCTCACCGATGCGAAGGAGCGCGGCTTCGCGGTGCCCACGGACCTCTTCAACCGTGGCATGACGTGGCTGGGCAACGTGGCGGCCCGCACTCCCTCGACGCTCGCGGACGCGCGCGCCGTGGCGTATGCGCAGTACATCCTCGCCCGCAACGGGAAGGTGCCCACCCCGCAGGTGAACGCCCTGCGCGAGCGCCTGGATTCGAAGCTGAAGGACTGGCCGAAGGACCTCACCGCCGCATACCTCTCCGCGACGTACAAGCTCTTGAAGCAGGAGCGGCAGGCCGAGCAGGCCCTGGGCTCGGTGAAGCTGGGGCAGGTGCAGGCCGCGGACTACGCCGCGCTGTACGACGGGCTCGTCTACGACTCGCAGGTCCTCTATCTGCTGTCGCGCCACTTCCCCGAGCGGGTCTCGCAGGTGTCGGGCGAGCAGCTCGCGGCGATGGCGCGGCCCATCAACGAGGAGCGCTTCAACACGCTGTCGTCGTCGTACGCCATCCTGGGCCTGGACGCGTACGCGACGGCGCTGGGCGCGCAGGGCACGCCGTCCGCGAGCGGCGTGGCGATGCTGGAGCAGGTGGCCGGCAAGCTGCGTCCGCTGACGGTGCCCGAGGGGCTCTTCCCCCGCGTGGCCTTCTCGCCGGACGCCGCGCAGGTCCGCGTGGAGTCCCCCGCGAGCACGCCGCTGTTCGTCCAGGTGACGCAGGCGGGCTACGACCTGGAGACGCCCACGAAGGCCATCCAGCAGCGGCTGGAGGTGCAGCGGGAGCTGCAGACGCTGGACGGCAAGGTCACCCACGAGGCGAAGCTGGGCGAGGAGCTGGAGGTCCACGTGAAGCTGCGGGCCCTCGATGGAGACGTCTCGCACGTCGCCATCACGGACCTGCTGCCCGGTGGCTTCGAGGTGGTGCTGGAGCGTCACGCGCCCGCGCCCGGTGACTCCGAGTCCCACGCGTCGGAAGGCGAGGGTGAGGGCGATTCGTCCGAGCATGACGGTGCGTCCGAGGAGGGCGAGGACGTGGAGTCCTTCGAGCCAGCGCCGACGGCGACGGGCTTCGTTCCTCCGGTGGGCAGCGACAAGTCGAGCTGGCGTCCGGAGTACGTGGACGTTCGCGAGGACCGGGTTGTCCTCTACGGCAGGGTGGGCCCCACGGTGAGCGAGTACGTGTACCGGGTGAAGGCGACCAACTCCGGCAAGTTCGTCATGCCGCCGGCGTTCGCCGAGGGCATGTATGACCGCGGGGTTCGCGCGCGCTCGGTGGGCGAACAGGTGTCGGTGGTCGCGCCGTGAAGAAGCGGTGGTGGCGTGGGGTCGCAGGGGGGGTGGTGGGGTTGGCGGTGCTGTGGGCCGTCATGCCTCGGCCTCCTCTGCGGGAGGGGCTGGGATTCTCTCAGGCGGTCATGGACCGCCAGGGCCGGCTCCTCCGCCTCACGCTGTCACCCGATGAGAAGTACCGGCTGTGGGTGCCCCTCGCGAGCATCCCGCCGGCCCTCGTGGAGGCCACGCTTCTCCACGAGGATCAGCACTTCCGGCAGCACCTGGGCGTGAACCCCATCGCGGTGGGGCGGGCCGTCTGGCGCACGTGGATTCTTCGCGGGCGGCGCGTGGGCGGCTCCACGCTCACCATGCAGTTGGCGCGCATCCGCTACGGCATTGACTCGCGCACGCCTCGGGGGAAGGTCTGGCAGATGCTCCGGGCGCTGCAACTCGAGTGCACCTGGTCCAAGGACGACATCCTGGAGGCGTACCTCAACCTCGCGCCGTATGGCCGCAACGTGGAGGGCGTGGGCGCGGCGAGCCTGGTGTACTTCGGCAAGGGCGTGGAGAAGCTGTCCCTGGCGGAGTCGCTCACGCTCGCGGTGATTCCCCAGAGCCCCGCGCGCAGAGATCCCACGCGGGACGAGGGCGCCCTCACGGCCGCGCGGCTGCGGCTGTTCGACCGGTGGCTGGAGCCTCACCCGGAGGACCTGGAGCGCCGGACCGCGCTGTCCGCGCCGCTGAGCGTGCGTGCGCCGGGGGAGCTGCCCTTCCTCGCGCCGCACTTCGTGCAGGCCACGCTGCGCACGCTGCCGGTGGGCTCGGGCGTGATGACGACGTTGGACCTGTCCCTCCAGCGCCAGCTGGAACGGCACGTGCGCCAGTACATCGAGCGGCGCAAGGCGGTGGGCATCCGCAACGCGGCGGCGATGCTGGTGGACTGGCGCACGCTGGAGGTCCGCGCGGCGGTGGGCTCGGGGGACTTCTTCGACGAGGCCATCGAGGGACAGGTGAACGGCACGGAGGCGAAGCGCTCGCCGGGCTCGGCGCTCAAGCCGTTCATCTACGGGCTCGCGTTCGATCAGGGCCTCATCCACCCGCGGACGATGTTGAAGGACACGCCCACGGGCTTCGCGGGCTACGGGCCGGAGAACTTCGACGGCAGCTTCGCGGGGCCGCTGCCCGCGGAGGAGGCGCTGACGCGCAGCCGCAACGTGCCGGCGGTCGCGCTCGCTTCGCGCCTGCGGGCCCCGTCCCTGTATGGCTTCTTGCGGCAAGCGGGCATCACGGGGCTTCGCAGCGAGGAGTTCTACGGCCTGTCCCTCGCGCTGGGCTCGGCCGAGGTGACGATGACGGAGCTGGTGGAGCTGTACGCCATGCTCGCGAACGGCGGGGTGTTGCGACCGCTGCGCTTGGAGGCGGACAGCCCGAGACCGGAAGGCGTGCGGATGCTCAGCGCCGAGGCCAGCTTCCTGGTGTTGGAGTCGCTCAAGGGCGCGAAGCGTCCCGCGCAGACGTACCAGTCCGAGTGGGCTCGCGATGCCGTCCCCGTGGCCTGGAAGACGGGCACGTCGATGGGCTATCGAGACGCGTGGACGGTGGGCGTGGCGGGGCCGTACGTCATCGCGGTCTGGGTGGGCAACTTCAACGGGCGCCCCAACCCCGCCTTCGTCGGCCAGTGGGCCGCGGCGCCCCTCCTGTTCGAGATGGTGGACTCGCTGCGCGCCAAGGACCCGGACATGCACCGCGTGCGCTGGACGCCGCCCGCGGGAGTCAGTCGCGTGTCGGTGTGCGCGCTGTCCGGCGGCATCCCGGGGCCTCACTGTCAGCGGCAGGTGAGCACGTGGTTCATCCCCGGCACCTCGCCCATCCAGGCGTGTGACGTGCACCGGGAGATCTGGGTGGATACGCGCACGGGAAAGCGCGCGTGCGGCCCGGGGCCCTCGGCTCGCGCGGAGGTGTATGAGTTCTGGCCGTCGGATCTCCTGCGTCTCTTCCAACGCGCGGGCATCCCTCGTCGCGTGCCTCCACCGGAGTCCGAGTCCTGCGGCATCGCGCGCGCCTCGGCCGAGGGGGTGGCGCCGCAGATCACCACGCCTGAGCAGGGGGTGGACTACGACGTGCGCGCCTCGGCCACAACGCCCCAGACGGTGCCGCTGGCCGCGGTGACGGACGCGGACGTGCGCCAGGTGTTCTGGTTCGTGGACGAGCAGCTCGTGGGCACCGCGCCGCGCGGCGAGCCCCTGCACTGGGTGGCCAGGCCGGGGACCTACGTGGTCCGGGCCGTGGATGACCGGGGGCGCTCGGACGCGCGCGCACTGCGGGTGCGGTTGGTGCCCTGAGCGCGCCGCGGATGTTGGCGAGTGGACACTTGGGGCTAACCGCTGTGTGAGCGCAGGCCCGCGGCGGCTCCCGCGCGGAGGCGCTCGTGGAGCGTCTGCGTGAGGAGGAACCAGAACTGGACGTTTCCGAAGCTGAGGATGTCGCCGTCGCGCAGCGTCACCTCGCGCGTGTTCAGGGTGCTGGCGTTGAGGAAGGTGCCGTTGGTGGAGCCCAGGTCCCTCACGGTGCAGCGCTGGGTGTCCTCGCTCCAGCGCAGCTCCGCGTGGAGCTTGGACACGGACGCATCGTCCAGGATGAGCTCACAGTCCGGGCGGCGGCCGATGCGCAGCACGTCGGTGGGGTGCAGCGGCGGCAGGGTGGCGACGCGCAGGTCCTCGAACTCGAAGATGAGGGCCATCATGCCCTGCTCGATTTGCGCGGGCGCGGCCATGGACGTGGGGGCGAGCACGGCGGAGGAGGGCTCGCCGGGGGGGCGCTGGATGAGTGCGAAGGGCCCCAGTTGCCGCTGGAACGTGCCCACGGGGAGAGAGGCGCCGAGTGCGCGAAGTTCCTGGACGGACAGCACAGCGGAAGCCTAGCGGGTCGCCGGCCGGGCGCACAGCGTAACGGCGCGCGGGACGTACGGCTTTGATTGACCGCCTTGGGAGTCGTTCCCTACATTCGGCCTTTCTGGCCGTTGGGGGCTGGGCCTCTTCTGCGAGGTTCCGGCCCCCCATGCATTGAACGCAGGTGGTGGAAGGAGCGGTGTCGATGAGCAGCGGGAGCGACAACATCCCGATGACCCCCCACGGTCTCCGCAAGCTCAAGGAGGAGCTCAAGCACCTCCAGTCCGTGGAGCGGGGAAAGATCTCCAAGGAGATCGAGGTCGCCCGCGCGCATGGTGACCTCCGCGAGAACGCGGAGTACCACGCGGCGAAGGAGAAGCAGTCGCACATCGAGGGCCGCATCCTGGACCTCAATGACTGGATTGCCCGGGCCGAGGTCATCGACCCCAGCAAGCTCGGGGGCGACAAGGTCGTCTTCGGCGCCACGGTCGTCCTGATGGATACGGAGACGGAGAAGTCCGTGACGTACCGTCTGGTGGGCGAGCTGGAAGCCGACCTCAAGAAGCGGTGGATCGCGGTGACGTCGCCCGTGGCCCGCGCCATTGTCGGCAAGCGGGTGGGGGACGTCGCCACGGTGCAGAGCCCGGGCGGGGTCCGCGAACTGGAGGTCCAGGAGATCCGGTTCGAGGAGCCGCAGGACGACGCACCGCCCAGCGAGGGCTGATGCACGGTTCGCTGGGCTTTTGCCGGGGGAGTGGGCCCAGGCTCGCTCCCCCGGTTTCGTTTGCTGTGAGACGTCATCCCCGCTCCGTAGGATGGGCACCAGGAACCGCGTGAACCATCCGCTTGCCAGCCTCGTCGGGCCGCTGCGCTACGCCTGCCAGCGCGACTTCGCTCAGCTCGCCATCGTCCGGGACTTGCGCACCCTCATGGAGCGCGCCCTGGCCGGAGCGAGCGGCGTGGACGCGGCGGCGGTCGCGCACCTGCGCGCGGCCTTGCCCTACGTGGATCCGCCCACGCCACCGGAGCGCCGCAAGAGCGCGCTGCGCCAGGTGGTGGCGGCCCTGAAGCAGAGCGGCGTGCCCCTGCCCGCCGAACTGGAGCCCCTGACGCAAGACGCGGGACGCACGGCGCCGCGCCAGCAGGACGTGCCCCCGGGGTATGTGCCCACGTGGAGGTCCACGGCTCCGGTGCCGGATCCGCATCGCGCCGGTGCGACGCGTGCGAGCCCGAGTGCCTCGCGGACGGCGTCGAGCGCGCGCGACGACCACTCGGAGCCGTCCATGCGGTCGCGTGCTGCTTCCGTGCATGGCGACCGCGCGAATACCGCGATGCGCTCGGGGCCGGCGGGTGGCCGCGAGGGAGTCCTGAACTCCATCCCCGCTGCGACCGCCGGACCTGCGCGCAACAGCTCACCAGCGCCTACCCAAGCGCCGGTGTCCGCGGCGGGTGCTTCCAGTGCGCCGACCTCGCGCCCGGCTGCCTCGGCACGGCACGGCGCGACGGCGGCTCGCGAAGTGCTCGCGCTCACCCCCGTGAGCAAGTCGAGCGCGAAGCCGTCCGCCGCCGGCAGCGCGGCGTCGAAGGCCGAGGCCGCACGGACGCGCAAGAAGAAGCGCGCGGTGGGCGCCGAGGCTTCTCGCTCCGAGGCGAAGCTCCTGTCCATCGCGCCTCGCTCGGGCCCGCTGTCCTCGCCGCTCGCCACGCTGGGCAAGCGCCTGGGACCCCGTCTGGTGTCGGCGCTGGACAAGAAGGGGCTGCGCCGCATGGGTGACATCCTCTTCCTCCTGCCGCGGTGCTACGAGGACCGCCGGCGCCTGAAGACGATCGCCGAGCTGGAGCCAGGCGAGCGCGGCGTCACCGTCGGCATCGTCAAGCTCGCGGAGTTCGCGCCGAGCCGACAAGGCAAGCGGATGTTCAAGGCGGTCGTGGGCGATCGCTCGGGCACCATCGCGGCCACGTACTTCCATGCTGGCCCCTGGCTCAAGAGTCGCTTCACCGTGGGCAAGCAGATCGTCCTCTCGGGCGAAGTCCGCGCCTCCATGAGCGGCCGGGAGATGGCGCACCCGGAGATCGAACCGGCCGAGGGGCTGGAGTCCACCACCTCCGTCCACTTCCACCGCATCGTGCCCATCTACCCGGGCTTCGAGCGCGGCGAGCAGCGCTCGTTCCGGGAGGTGGCCTCGCGCGTCAGCGAGCAGCACGCGCACCACTTGGAGGAACCGCTCCCCCCCGAACTCCGTCGGCGCATGCACCTGATGGGGCTGTCGGACGCGCTGCGGTACATCCACTTTCCGCCCGAGGATGCGGACCTGGAGGCGCTCGACGCGCACCAGAGCCCAGCGCACCGACGACTCGCGTTCGATGAGCTGTTCTTCCTTCAGCTCGGGATGGCCCTCAAGCGTCAGGGCGTGAAGGCCGAGGAGGGCATCCGCTTCGACGTGTCCCCCGAGCGGTTGGCGAAGGCACAAGGCGCGCTGCCCTTCCAGCTGACGGGCGCGCAGGCCCGGGTGGTGGAGGAGCTGTCGCGAGACATGGCCCGGCCCGAGCCGATGACGCGGCTGGTGCAAGGCGACGTGGGCAGCGGGAAGACGGCGGTGGCGCTCGTCGCCGCGATGGTGGCGTTGCAGGACGGCTACCAGGTGGCGGTGATGGCGCCCACCGAGATCCTGGCCGAGCAACATGAGCGCACCTTCCGCCGCGTGCTGGAGCCGCTCGGCTTCAAGGTCGGGCTGGTGAGCGCGGCGGGCACGGCGAAGCACAAGCGGCAGATCCGCGAGGCGCTCGCGGCCGGAGCGCTGCACCTCGCGGTGGGCACGCACGCGCTCATCGAGGGCGGGGTGTCGTTCCAGCGACTGGGGCTCGTCGTCATTGACGAGCAGCACCGCTTCGGCGTGCTCCAGCGTCACTCGCTGATGAGCAAGGGGCTCACGCCGGACGTGCTGGTGATGACGGCGACGCCCATTCCTCGCACGCTCGCGATGACGCTGTACGGAGACCTGGATGTCTCCATCATCGATCAGCTCCCCCCGGGCCGAACGCCCATCACCACGCGCGTCTTCAACGACAAGCAGCGGGCCCGCGTGTACGAGGCGGTGTCGGCCGAGCTGGCCAAGGGGCATCAGGCCTACGTCGTCTATCCGCTGGTGGAGGAGTCCGAGAAGCTCGACCTGGAGGACGCCACGCGTGGCGCGGAGAAGCTCGCGAAGGTGTTCCCCGAGGCGCGGGTGGGCTTGCTGCACGGGCGGATGAAGGCCGACGAGAAGGACGCCGTCATGGCGGCGTTCCGTGAGAAGGAGCTGCACCTCCTGGTGTGCACCACCGTGGTCGAGGTGGGGGTGGACGTGCCCAACGCCTCGGTGATGGTGGTCGAGTCCGCCGAGCGCTTCGGCCTTTCACAGCTTCACCAGCTTCGCGGGCGCGTGGGCCGAGGCGCCGCGGCCAGCTTCTGCTTCCTGGTGGCCGGCAGCGCGCGCTCCTGGGAGTCCACCGAGCGACTGGCCGTCATGGAGGGCAGCAGCGACGGCTTCGTCATCGCCGAGAAGGACCTGGAGATTCGCGGGCCCGGCGAGTTCCTCGGCACGCGGCAGAGCGGCCTGCCGGAGCTGGCGGTGGCGAACCTCGCGCGCGACAGTGACTTGCTGTCCTTGGCCCAACAGGAAGCCCGGCGCATCTTGGAGAAGGACCCCGAGCTGAAGTCCGCGGAGAACCAGGGGCTCGTGAAGGCGCTCGAGGAGCGGTGGGAAGGCCGTCTGGCGCTCGCGCGGGTCGGATAGCGGCCCGCCCTCGCTGCGCAGCGGGCGTGGTTAACCTAGACGCATGGGAGACCAGGAGCGCGCGGAGTATCTGGCGCGACAGGGCATTCAGGATCGCCGGGTGCTGGAGGCCATCGCCCACCTGCGTCGCGCGGAGTTCGTGCCGGAGCAGGAGCGAGCCCGTGCGGGTGCGGACACGCCCCTGTCCATCGGCCAGGGACAGACCATCAGCCAGCCGTACATCGTCGCGCTGATGACCCAGGCCCTGCGCCTCGAAGGCCACGAGCGCGTCCTGGAGATCGGCACTGGCTCTGGCTACCAGACGGCGGTGCTCGCTCAGCTCTGTCGCGAGGTGTTCACGGTGGAGCTGTTGCCGGACTTGTCTCGAACGGCGCAAGGGCTGCTCACCCGGCTGGGCTTTCAGGACATCGCGTACCGCGTGGGAGACGGCACGCGAGGCTGGCCCGAGGAAGCCCCCTTCGACGCCATCCTCGCCACCGCCGCGCCGGAGGAGGTGCCGGCCGCCCTGGTGGCGCAGCTCACGCGGGGGGGGCGCATGGTCATCCCCGTGGGGCCGGCGTATGGCTCGCAGGAACTGCTGCGCATCCACCGAGGCCCCCCGGGCACGTTGCCCCGGGTGGAGCATCTGCTCCCGGTGCGCTTCGTCCCCATGGTGGAAACGACCCCACTTTGACAACGGCGGGGAATGGGCGGCGAGATCGCTCCCATGTCCTCACACGCCGACAACTCGCCCGCCGAGGTGGTGCCCGTCCGGTACGACCCCTCACAGCACTTCGAACAGCTTCAGAGCTGGTTCGCCCACCGCAACGAGATGCTCACGCCCGATGCCCTTCCGCGCGTGGGCTTCATCGTCCCGGGCAAGGCGGCCGGGTTCCTCTACCAGACGGACAGCTCGGTGGCGTGGATTGAAGGGCTCGTGGCCTCACCGTCGCTGAGCAAGGCCGAGCGCAACGTGGTGGTGGACGCCATCGTCAGAGCCGTGTGCGAGGAGTCGAGCAAGCTCGGCTTCAAGACGCTCCTGGGCTACACGGTGCTGGATGTGGTGGTCGAGCGCGCGAAGCGCCTCGGGTTCAACCACGTGAGTAGTGGCTTTCACCTCGTGGCAATGGGGCTGAACCCTTCCACCTGAGGGCCTCGGACTGGCGCGTGGCCCCTCGGGTGCCCTCCGGGGGCACCCCGGGGTGCGTTGCCCCAGGGCAAGGCCGCCGATAACGTGCCATGCCATGATCATCTGCCCGGTCTGCGACCACGTTCAGCCTCAAGGCGACGAGTGTGAAACCTGCGGCAAGCGGTTTCCCGTCGTGAACCTGGCCGAGGCGCCCCCGGTGGAGACGCTGCCGGAGCTGGAGCTGACGCACCACGCCAACGGGCGCGTCGCCGTGGAGACGGCTCCACTTCCCGAGTTGGATTTGACGCGGCTGCGCTCGGGGCCGGACCTTCCCGCGATGGTGGTGCCGGACCTGGAGTTGACGCGGACGGGCGACACGGGCGCCGTTCCAGTCGCGCCGATGAACGACCTGGACACGGGCCGCGCCGCGGATGACGGCGTGCGGACCGCGGCGCCGGTGGGCGCGGTGGTGTGCCGCTATTGCAAGCACGTGCAGTCCGAGGGCCTGTTGTGCGATCGCTGTGGAATGCGGCTGCCGAGGGCGCGCATCGCGGCGCCGGTGGCGCCGACCCGCGCGGCGGAGGGGGACTGGCTGCCTTGTCCCGTGTGCCACACGCCCACGCGGCCGGGGCGCAACTGCACCGAGTGTGGCGCGCGCGTGCAGGCGGAGGCGTGAGCGCGGCCATGCACGCGGACTACGCATGCAGCGAGGGCTGCGGCTTTCGGGCCTCGCTGCTCGACATCGTCTATCGCTGTCCTCGGTGCGGCAGCCTGTTGGAGGTCGCGCACGACCTGGAGGCGCTGCGCGCGACGCCGGCCTCTGAGTGGAAGCGCCGCTTCGAGGGCCGCTTCGGCGCGGCGCGGATTCCGGATGCCTCGGGCGTGTGGGGCAAGCGCGAGTGGGCGTATCCGCAGCTGCCCGTCGAGGACATCGTCTCGCTGGGCGAGGGGCGCGTGCCGCTCAAGGCGCTGCCGCGCATGGCCTCGGCGCTGGGGCTGGGCGCGTTGGACTTGATGGAGTGCGGCGTCTCGCCCACGGGCAGCTTCAAGGACTGGGGCATGACGGTCCTGGTGTCCGCCGTGAAGCACCTGCGCTCGCGCGGCGTGCCGGTGCGCGCGGTGGCGTGCGCGTCCACGGGCGACACCTCCGCGGCGCTCGCGGCCTACTGCGCGGCGGCGGGCATCCCCGCGGTCGTCTTCCTCCCGAGGGACAAGGTGTCGCTCGCGCAGCTCGTGCAGCCCATCGCGAATGGCGCGCGAGTCTTGTCGCTGGACACGGACTTCGACGGCTGCATGCGGCTGGTGCAGGCGGTGACGGCGGACACGGGGCTGTATCTGGCCAACTCGATGAACTCGCTGCGCATCGAGGGGCAGAAGATGATCGCCGTGGAGTTGTGCCAGGACCTGGGCTGGGAGCCGCCGGACTGGGTGGTGATTCCGGGCGGCAACCTGGGCAACGCCAGCGCGCTGGGCCGAGGCTTCGAGCTCATGTTGTCGCTGGGCCTCATCACGCGCCGTCCCCGCATCGCGGTGGCGCAGGCGCAGCGGGCCAACCCCTTCGCGCGCGCCTTCCGAGGCGGGTTCCGCGAGTGGGTCCCCATGCAGGCCGAGCACACCCTCGCGTCCGCCATCCAGATTGGCAACCCGGTGTCGTTCCGGCGCGCGGTGCGAATGCTCCAGGCCTTCGAGGGCGTGGTGGAGGAAGCCACCGAGTCCGAGCTGGCGAACGCGGCCGCGCGGGCCGACCGCGAGGGCACCTTCGCGTGTCCTCAGACGGGCGTGGCGCTCGCGGCGGTGGAGAAGCTGGTGGCGCGTGGCGTGATTGCGCGAGACGCGCGCGTGGCCGTCATCTCCACGGCGCACGGCCTCAAGTTCGCGGACTTCAAGGTCGGCTACCACCGCTCGGCGCTCGCCGACGTGGCGAGCGCCTACGCGAATCCGCCGGTGAACCTGCCGGCGGAGCTGGACGCGGTGAAGGCCGCGCTCGCGGACCTCAGCGGACCTTGAGCGGGACGCGCGAGTCGATGGTGAGGCCGAACCCGGCCAGCCCGCGGTAGGTCATGTCCGTGTTGCTCATCAGGCGCATGGAGCGCACGCCCAGGTCCGTGAGGATCTGGCAGCCCATGCCCAGGTCGCGCGACTCGTGCGGGCCCCGGCCGGAATGCGGGCTGCTGCCGTCGGTGTTGCGCTTGTGGTGGATGCCGAAGTCATCCCCGTGCATGCCCGGCAGGTAGACGAGCACGCCGGTGCCTTCGCGCGCGATGGTGGCCAGCGACTCGTCCAGCAACTGGTGGCACTGGCAGGTCGGCGAGCCGAACACGTCGCCCAACGCACAGGCGGCGTGCAGGCGCACGAGCGGGTGCGGCTGGCGGCTCGGGTCACCCTTCACCAGGACGAGTGACTTCACGCCATCGGGCATCCACGAGTAGGTCAGGGCGGTGAACTCGCCGTGGCGCGTGGTGACGGTGTGCTGTCCCGGCTCGCGGCGGACCAGCTTGTCCTTCCGGCGGCGGTACTCGATGAGGTCCGCGATGGTGATGACGGACAGGCGGTGCTCGCGCGCGAAGGCCTTGAGGTCCGGCATGCGCTGCATGGTGCCGTCGTCCTTCACCAACTCGCAGAGGATGCCCGAGGGCTCGAAGCCCGCCAGCCGGGACAGGTCCACGGTGGCCTCGGTGTGGCCCGCGCGGCGCAGCACGCCGCCCTCGCGATAGCGCAGCGGGAAGATGTGGCCGGGGCGCAGGAAGTCGTCCGCCTGGCTGGCCGGGTTGACGAGGGCGCGGATGGTGGCGGCGCGGTCCACTGCGGAGACGCCCGTGGTGGTGCCGTGCCGGTAGTCCACGGACACGGTGAAGGCGGTGCGGTGCGACTCGGTGTTCTCCGCCACCATCTGCGGCAGCCGCAGGGCATCCAGCCGCTCGGCGAGCATGGGCATGCAGATGATGCCGCTGGTGTGGCGGACCATGAAGGCGATGTGCTCGGGGGTGACCTTCTCGGCCGCCATGATGAGGTCGCCCTCGTTCTCGCGGTCCTCATCGTCCGCGACGACGACGAACTTGCCGTTCCGGATGTCTCGGATGGCGTCCTCGATGGTGGACAGCTCGGTATCGTGGCTCATGCGGATGGTTAGCCGGGGAGTCAGGGGTGTGCTGCGAGAATCGCGTGGCATGTAGCGTTTGCGATCCACGCTGGCAAGCCGCGTCATGGAGGCCCGCTCTGCTGGAGAAATGGGAGGGATGAGCCAGGGTGCGGCTCGGCTGCCCGGCTGCCTTGCCGGGACGGGGGCCGAGCGAGCTGACTCGACGACGACCCGGGGCTCGGCTAGGGTGCCCGGTCCCGTGAACGCTGACACTCAGGACCTGCGGGCCCGGCTCGACCTGCTTCAGGAGAGCCTGGCGATCCGCCAGAGCACCACCCATTTCGCCCACACGGGCGTGTCCACCATCGCCGCGCTGCTGATTGGCGGGGCCTCCGCGAAGCTCTTCCATGACTCGCTGCGCACGCCGCATCTGGCGTACGGGGCGGCGGTGCTCTCGCTGGCCCTGCTCGTGTATGGCCTGCGCAACTACTGGAAGGGTCGGGCGGCGCTGGCGGATGAGCTCAAGCGCTTCGAGGCGCTGCTGGAGCTGCGCAGCCGCCTGAGCCTGGACAACCCCGCGGCGCTGCTCCCTCGATGAGCGGCGCGCGGAAGACGGCGGCCCGGCGAGGGACGTTCATCGTCCTGGAGGGCCTGGATGGCGCGGGCACCACCACCCAGACGGAGCGGATTGCGTCCGTGCTGCGGTCGGAGGGGCACCCGGTGGTGACCACGCGCGAGCCCTCGGATGGGCCGTTGGGCACGCTGATCCGTCAGGCGCTGACGGGGCGTCTGGGGATGCCGCGCGGCGCGGGCCCGCTGGCCTCGGAGACGCTGGCGCTCCTCTACGCCGCGGACCGCACGGACCACCTGAAGGCGCGCGTGCTGCCCGCGCTGGACGAGGGCAAGGTCGTCCTGAGTGACCGCTACGTGCTGTCGTCGCTGGCCTATCAGGGCGCGAGCCTGCCCATGGCCTGGGTGGAGACGGTGAATGCGTACGCGGTGCCGCCGGACCTGACGCTCTTCGTGGGCGTGGCGCCGGAGGTCGCGGCGCGGCGCCGGGCCTTGCGCGGCGGACCCGCGGAGCTGTTCGAGGCGGACGAGGCGCAGCGGCGCATCGCGCGTCAGTACCTCGCGGCGATCCGTCGGCGGCAGAAGCGCGAGCGCATCGTGCGCATCGACGGCGAGCTGTCCGTTGAAGCCGTGACGGAGGCGTCGCTGGCGGAGATTCGCAAGGTGCTGGGGCGCAAGCGCGTGCGCTAGAGTCCGGGCCCTCATGGAGCGCAGCGGCGCATCAGCGATCATCATCGGCAACGAGGTCCTCACCGCGAAGGTGAAGGACGAGAACGGCCCCCTCCTCATCCGCCGGCTGCGGGAGGTGGGGATTCCGTTGCGCTCGGTGGAGATCGTCCTCGACGAAGTGGATGCCATCGTCGACGCCGTGTCCCGCGCGCGCCTGCGCTCCCGCCATGTCTTCACCAGCGGCGGCATCGGCCCCACGCACGATGACGTGACGGTGCGCGCGGTGGCGCTCGCCATGGGTCGCCCCGTCGTGCGTTTGCCGGAGATGGTGGAGCTGCTCCACCAGTGGGCGCCCCACGGGAAGGTGACCCCCGAGGGCATGCGACTCGCGGACGCGCCCGAGGGCACCGTGCTCCTGCCGCAAGAGGGCACCTGGTTCCCCGTCATGTCCGTGGAGGACGTGTACCTGCTGCCCGGGGTGCCGCAGCTCTTCAAGATGCAACTGGAGACGGTGCTGTCGCGCCTGCGCGGCACGCCCGTGCACCTGGTCAACCTCTTCCTGCGCCTGGGCGAGAGCGAGCTGGCCGGAGTGTTGGACCGCGTGGCGCTCGACATGCCGTACGTGGCGCTGGGCTCGTATCCGGTGTTCGACCAGGGCCTGGACTACCGCGTGAAGATCACCGTGGAGGCCACCGACCGCGCCCACGTCGAGGATGCCGTGGGGCGGCTGGTGCAGGGCCTTCCGGCCCACGCCGTCGTGCGGCGGGAGTAGGGCCTACAGGCCCAGTCCCAGCCGTTGGCGCAGGCGGAAGAAGTCATCCGTCAGCACCCACGCGAGCAGGGTGCGCAGGTCCTCGCGCTCGCGCACGGCCTGGAGCAGCGGCTCGGGGGTGTCCTGCCGCGTCCCCGCGAAGTTCGGATCCTCGCGCAGCACCAGCGTGAGCGCGACCGAGGCATCGCCGCACATGAGGAGTCCGGCGCGATCCGCGGAGTAGCCGAGGGCATCCACCACCGGGCGCAGGTCCACGCGAGGCGCGTCACCCAGCGACTGGGCGGGCCCCTCCAGGGCCTTGGTCGCCTTGCGCGAGAAGGCCTTGCGCAGCTGCTTCACCAACTCGTCGTTCTTCCGACCGAGCGCGCTGAACTGCGGCGCGTGCACGCGGATGGCGTTGCCGAACAGGTCCGCCGTCTCGCCCTGGGACAGCTTGGTGAGCACCGCGGTCTTGTTGAGCAGGCCCAGCACGGCCTTGCCGATGAGGAACTTCTGCTCGCGGGCGTTGAAGCGGCGCACCACGTCCTGGCCCACGCAGATGGACAGGGGCTCGGTGGTCTCCGGCTGCATGAGGCCGCGCCGAGCCTGGTACACCTCGAACTCCTCCACGCCGAACACCTGCGCCACCGAGCGGATGGCCTTCACGACCGCGGAGTCCGCCTTCAGCTTGTCCGTCTTGGGGTTGACCCCGAGCATCTCGAACTGGGGCGGGTACACCTTGCTGAGCTGATCGCCCATCGCGCGGAGCACCTCCACCAGCGGGCCGCGCGCGGCGGGGTGCATGAGGCCGGTGTCCACGTCCGACTCGGTGAGCTGGTCGCGCGCCTCTTGCGGCAGGCGGCTGCGGCCCTCGGCATAGAAGGCCATCTCCACTTCGTTCGCGCCGCGCAGGAACTGCAGGATGGCGGACACGCAGAAGGCCTTGTCGTGCTGCTTGAGGCCCTCCCACAGCCGGAAGAGGGCGTGCAGGCTGTCCAGGCGAACGGGGTCCTGGCGGAGGATCTGCCGGTGCTCCTCGACGGCCAGCGGGATGCTGGTGGTGTCGCGGGCATACAGGTCCGCGAGCGCGGCGCGGGCCGCGAGGTTGGTGGGCTCCAGCTCCACCACTTGCCGGTACAGCGTCGTGGCCCGAGCGGGCTCGTGGAGCGGCCCCGCGTACAGGTCCGCTACCCGAGCGCGCAGCGCGAGCGCCCGCTTGAGGTCCGTGGACGCCGCGAGCTGCGCCTGCGCCTCCAGAATCTGCGCCAGCTCCGGCAGGTTGCGAGCCCGCTCGTAGAGGACCGCCAGCTTGTCCACCAGGGACGCATCGCCCGGGGTCAGCTCCAGCGCCTTGCGGTACAGGAGCGTGGCCGTGGTCGCGTCGCCGAGTCCCTCGTCGTGGATGCGAGCCAGCTCGATGGTGAAGCGCGCGCGCCCGTCCGCCGGCAGGTCCTGCTCCAAGAGCTTGCGGAGGCAGTCCACCGCGCCCGAGTAGTTGCGACCCTGCGCGTACACCGTGGCCAGTCGCTCCAGCGCCTCGGGGTGGCGGGGCAGGGTGCCCAGCGCGGTCTGGAGGTGCGCCGCCGCGCGGCCTGGATCTCCCAGGTGAGTCTGGTACAGCGCGCCCAGCGTGAGGTGGTGCTGCGCGAGCAGCCGAGGATCCCCGCCCTGCTGCACGCGCTGGCTGAGCATCACCGCCGCCTCGGCGTACTGGTGCGCCTCGAGCAGCAGCGTCCCGCGCGTCTCCAACGCATCGGGGTAGCCCGGCTTGGCGACGAGCGCGCGCTCCAGCAGCGCCAGCGAGCGCGAGCGGTCTCCCAGCGCCACGTTGTGCAGTCGCGCCGCCGTGACGAAGGCCGCCGCGGCCGCCTCGTTGTCGCGCTGAGCCAGCCGCGCCTCGGCGCGTCGCTCGTGCAGTGCCGCCAGGTCGGACGAGCCGCCGCGCTGCGCGAGCAGCTCCTCCAGGCCCGCCGCCGCACCGGGGTGCAGGGCATCGCGCTCCAGGGCCTGCCGATACAGCGCCGCGGCGGTGTCGGTGTCGTTCAGCTTGCTCGCGGACAGCTTGGCCGCGGCGACGAACGCCTCGATGGCGCTCTTGGGGTCTCGGCTCGCGCGGGCCTCGGCCTCCAACGCCGCGCGAGCGGTGGCGAAGTCATTCCGGCGCAGGGCCGCGCGCCGGGCCCCCTGCAGCGCGGGCAGGCAGTGCGGCTGCAACTCCAGCGCCTGACGGTAGAGCGCGGACGCCTGGGCGACATCGTTGAGCTTGCCCTCCGCGAGCTCCGCGGCGCGCAACAGCAGCTCCAGCGCCTCGGTGGGCTCGGTGGTGACGGCGAGCCGCATCGCGTACAGGCGCGACAGGCCCGCCGCATCGCCCGCTTGTCGCAGGGCGCGCTCCAAGGCGAAGGCGAGCCGCGCATCCGTGGGATCCGCGTCGAAGGCGCGCTGATACACCTCGGCGGTGCGCTCGGTGGTGGGGCCCTTGTCGGTGTCCGCTGCGGCCAGGAGGCGCAGGGCGTGGGCCAGGCGCGGATCCGTGACGCGCTCGGCGATGCGGCCCCGCAGCTCGGCGCGGCGCGGACGGTCCGAGGCGCGGATGCGCTCCAGCATCGTCAGGCCCGTGAGGTTGCCCGGCTCCAGGTTCAGCACGGCCTCGCAGCACTGCGCGGCGCGCGCGGGCTCCTGGAAGCGATCCAAGTACAGCCGCGCCAGCTTCAGGTAGGCCGTCACCTTGGCGGCGGGCGTCTGGCCCACCTGGGTCGCGCGATCCAACACCGCGACCAGCTCCTTGGTGTTGTCCTGCGCCACGTACAGGCGCTCCAGCGCGCGCAGGGTGGCCGCGTGCCCGGGCGTCAGGCGCAGCACTTCCTGATAGCCCTCGATGGCCAGCTCCGGGCGCGCGAGCTGGTCCTCCCAGATGGCGGCGGCCTGGAAGAGGGCGTTGGCGCGCTCGGAGGGATCCGTGCGGTTGGCGGCCTCGGCGCGCAGCACTTCGACCAGGCTCTCCCAGGCGCCATGCGTCCGGTAGATGCGCGCGAGCGCACGCAGCGCCGGGAAGTAGCTGGGCGCCAGCATCAGCGCCTCCTGGTACGAGGCGATGGCCTCGTTCTCCTGCTTCAGCCGGTGCTCGTACAGCTCACCAATCTTGTAGATGAGCGCGGCGGCCTGCTCGGTGGACGGAGAGATCTCCGACTCCGCCCGGTACATGTCGATGAGCTTCTCCCACCGCGCATCCTGCGCGTACAACCGGCCCAGGGCCTTGAGCGCGGGCAGGTACGAGGGAGACAGCGCGAGCACGCGCTCGTACGCGACGATGGCGCCGCCGCGGTCCTTCAGGTTCTCGTCGAGGATCTCCGCATTGCGGTGCAGCAGCGACAGCACCTGCTTGGTGTCGCCCGCGAGGGACGCCTCCAGGTCGTGCGTCTCCAGCAGCTCGCGGTAGCGCCCGGCCCGCTCGTGCAGGCGCGCGAGGTTGCGGATGGTGGGCAGGTGGTCCGACGCGAGATCGAGGATGCGCTTCATGCACTCGATGGCGTGGTCCAGGTCGCCCAGGCGGTCCTCGTAGATGACCGCCATCTTGTTGAGCGTGGTGATGAGCTGATCCCGATCGCTCGTCTGGAGCAGGTCCTGCTCGTACATCGACACCAACTCGGCGAAGCGGCCCTGGCGCTCATAGAGGCGGGTGAGGGCCTTCTGCGCGGGGAGGTAGCCGGGCTGAAGCTGGAGGCACGCGTTGTACCGGGCGATGGCGTCCTCCTGCCGGCCCAGGCGCTCCTCGAGGATCTCCGCGGCCTTGTACATGCGCGCGGCCTTGCCCTTGGCATCCTCGGCGGCGGTGACCTCCGCGTCGAACACGCCGACGAGCCCCTCCCAGTTCTGCATCCGGTAGTACAGCTTGCCCAGGCCCGCGAGCGCCGCGGCATGTCCCGGGATGCGCGCGACGATGGCCTGATAGCGCGCCGCCGCGTCCTGCTCGCGCTTGAGGTCGTCCTCGTAGAGCGCGGCGAGTCGCAGGTTGATGGCGACCAGCTCGCTCTCGTCGTTGATGGAGCCCACCCACGCGAGCAGCACGTCGGCCAGCTCCTCGAAGCGGCCCTGCGTCTCGTAGATGCCGGCCAGGGCGCTGAGCACCAGCGGCTCGTTGGGCCCCACGCGCCGCGCGGCCAGGAGCGCCGCCAGCGCGTCATCCTTGCGGTCCAGCCGGTCATACACCTTGGCGATCTGCAGGTACGCGGGAGCCGCCTGCGTGCCCAGCGACTCGGCCTCGGCCACGAGCGCGGCGAGCAGCTCATCGGTGCGCCCCTCGCGCTCGGCCAGCCGCTTGACGGCGGCGAGCAGCAGCGCGTCCGAGCGGTCCAACGCGAACGCCTCGCGGAAGAGGGCGGTGGCGCCTTCGCGCTGCTTGAGGCGCTCCTCCATCACCAACCCCGCGGCCGTCAGGTAGTGCGCGCGCAGCGACGGCGGCACCACGGCCGAGGACAGCAGCCGGTACACCTCGACCAGCGCGGCGGCATCATTGCGCGACGCATAGACGGACTCGAGCTGCGTGAGGATGCCCAGGTCGGTGGGCCGGCGCTCCAGGCACTGCCGCAGCGACTCGGCGGCATCGGCCTCGCGCGACAGGCGCTCCTCCTGGATGACGCCCTTCTCGTAGAGGAGCGCGGCCTGGTGGCGGGCGTCGTCGCTGGCGATGAGCTCCGCGTCGAGGAGCTGCACCACCATCTGCCAGTTGCCCACGTCCGCGAAGAGGCGGCGCGCGGCCCGGATGTTGGCCAGGAACCGGGGCGCCATCTTGTAGGCGTTCTGGAAGGCCACCGCCGCGTTGCGCGGGTTCTTCAGCGGCTCTTCCCAGAGCAGGCCCACCTCGTGGAAGAGCAGGGCCGCGGTCTGCGGATCCGCCGCCGCGAGCGCCTTGGCCTCGCGCTCCAGCGACGCGATGCGCTCGCGGGCGTCGTCCTCGACGCTGGCGGGCGTGGCCGCGGGGAGGGTCGTCACTGCCTGGGCGAGCGCCTCGGTCGCGCTGGCGGGCCGGACAGACTCGGGCCGCTGCGGCGCGGCAGCGGCGGGCCGCGTGACGTCGTTGTTCTCGCTCATGGGAAGCGGGCTCCAGAGACGGAAGAAAGCTTGAGGGGGACTGGCCGAGGGTCGTAACACGCGCTCGGCCGGTCTCTCAACTTCCCGACTTCCTTGGGGATTCAGGGTGCCTGCCCGCCCAGGAGGCGCGCGGGCACCCGTGGGCTCACGCCGTGGCGGAGCGGACGGCGGCCAGCAGCTCGCCCGAGTCGAGCAGGGCGGTGACGGCCTCGATGTCCTTGTGCAGTTCGCGGTCGCGGTCCATGTGCGGCACCTTGCTGCGCACCAACTCATACGCGGCGAGCGCGCCCTTGCCCGGCTTCACCGGCAGGCGGAAGTCCAGCGCCTGCGCCGCCACCAGCGTCTCGATGGCCAGGCACGAGCGCGTGAACTCGGAGACCTGACGGCCCTTGAGCGCCGCCGTCATGCCCATGGACACGTGGTCCTCGCGGCCGGCGGAGGACGGGATGGAGTCCACGGACGCAGGATGGCTCAGCACGCGCGACTCGGCCACCAGCGCGGCGCTCGTCACCTGGGCGATCATGAAGCCCGAGTTGAGCCCGGAGTTCTTCGCGAGGAACGCGGGAAGGCCCGACAGCGACGGGTTCACCAACTGCTCCACGCGCCGCTCACTGATGGACGAGAGCTGCGTGAGCGCCATGGCCACCACGTCCAGCGCGAGCGAGATGGGCTGCCCGTGGAAGTTGCCGCCCGAGACGATCTTCTCCGACTCGGTGAACACGAGCGGGTTGTCCGTGGCGCTGTTGACCTCCACCTCCAGCACGCGGCGGGAGAAGGACAGGCCGTCGCGCGCGGCGCCGTGCACCTGGGGCATGCAGCGCAGCGAGTAGGGGTCCTGCACCTTGCTGCAGTTGACGTGCGTCTCCACCAGCTCGCTGCCCTGGAGGATGCGGCGCAGGTGGGCCGCGCAGGCCTGCTGGCCCGGGTGCGCGCGCACCAGATGGATCTCGGGGATGAAGGGCTTGTGGCTGCCCAGGAGCGCCTCCAGCGTCATGGCGCCGGCCACGTCCGCGAGCTGCGAGAGGTTCTCGGCGCGAAGCTGGAGCAGCGTGCCCACCGCGCACATGGCCTGCGTGCCGTTGACGAGCGCGAGACCCTCCTTCGCCTCCAGGATGACGGGCTTGAGGCCCGCGCGGCTCAGCGCCTGGGTCGCCGGCAGTCGCTGGCCCTGGTAGTACGCCTCGCCCTCGCCGATGAACACGAGCGCCAGGTGCGCCAGCGGCGCCAGGTCACCGGACGCGCCCACGCTGCCGCGCTCGGGCACCACCGGCACCACGTCGCGGTTGAGCATGTCGAGCGCGAGCCCGAGCGTCTCGGGGCGGATGCCCGAGTAGCCCTTCGCGAGCACATTGCAACGAAGCAGCAACAGCGCGCGGGCCTCGGGGATGGGCAGCGGGGTGCCCACGCCGCACGCGTGCGACAGGATGAGGTTGCGCTGAAGGTCGCGCAGGTCCTTCTTGTCGATGCGCACCTCGGCCAGGGTGCCGAAGCCGGTGTTGATGCCGTAGGACGGCGTGTCGCCAGCGGCGACGCGATCCACGAGGGCACGGGAGGCGGCCACGCGGGCGGCGGCCTCGGGGGCCAGCTCGACCGTCGCTTCGTTGCGGGCCACCTGGAGGATCTCCTCCAGCTTCAGGGTGTCGCCATCGACCAGGACGCGGGGGCGGGACATATCAGGGTGCTCCAGGATTGCAGTGTGCGAAAGGGCGCGCACGGTAGCTCAAACGCGCGGGGACGGCAGCGGGCGCTTTACACCCGAAGCCGACCCCTTCTACCGTCCCGCCGGTCTGTCCAGGGAGGAAAGAGGCACCGTGGCCCTCATCGTCCAGAAGTATGGCGGCACCTCGGTCGGTGACACCGAGCGGATGAAGAACGTGGCGCGTCGCTGCATCGCGGCACAGAAAGCCGGCCATGACGTGGTGGTGGTGGTGTCCGCCATGTCCGGAGAGACCAACCGCCTGCTCAAGCTCGTGGCGCAGATCACCGACCGGCCGAGCGAGCGCGAGCAGGACGTGGTGGTGGCCACGGGCGAGCAGGTGTCCATCGGCCTCGTCGCGATGGCCATTCACGCGCAGCGCGGCAAGGCCACCAGCTTCATGGGCCACCAGGTGCGCATCCTCACGGACAGCACGCACGCCAAGGCCCGCATCAAGAGCATCGACGGCGAGCGCATCCACGCGGCGCTGAAGAAGAAGCAGATCGTGGTGGTGGCGGGCTTCCAGGGCGTGGACGAGGCGGGGAACATCACCACGCTGGGACGCGGTGGCTCGGACACGACGGCGGTGGCGTTGGCGGCGGCGCTCAAGGCCGACGCGTGTGAAATCTATACGGACGTCGATGGCGTCTACACCACGGACCCCAACGTGGTGCCCGCCGCGCGCAAGCTGGAGCGCATCTCCTACGAGGAGATGCTGGAGCTGGCGAGCGTGGGCGCGAAGGTGTTGCAGATCCGCTCGGTGGAATTCGCGATGAAGTACAAGGTCCCGCTCTGGGTGAAGTCGTCCTTCACGCAGGACCCGGGCACGCTCGTGTGCGAGGAGGACAAGTCCATGGAGGAGGTGCTGGTCAGCGGCATCGCCTACGACAAGAACGAGGCGAAGATCACCGTCTGGGGCGTGCCGGATACGCCGGGGGTCGCGGCGAAGGTTTTTGGCGCGCTCGATGACAAGAACATCGTGGTGGACCTCATCGTCCAGAACGCGTCGAAGGATGGTCGCACCGACCTGAGCTTCACGGTGGGCAAGTCGGACTTCGTCAAGGCGTCGGAGCTGGTGAAGAAGGTCGCCAAGAGCATCAAGGCGGAGGGCGTCGCGGTGGACGACCAGATCGCCAAGGTGTCCATCGTGGGCGTGGGCATGCGCAACCACTCCGGCGTGGCGGCGCGGATGTTCCAGATCCTCTCGAAGGAGGGCATCAACATCCAGATGATCTCCACGTCGGAGATCAAGGTCTCGTGCGTGGTGCACGCCAAGTACACGGAGCTGGCGGTGCGCGCGCTGCACACGGCCTTCGGGCTGGACGCGGTCTCCGCGTCGGAGGCGACGGTCTCCGAGGCCAAGGCCCTGAAGGGCGAGAAGGTCTGACAGGTGGCGGGCCGCACCGCCGCGCTCGCGGTCGTCGCATTGGGGTTTGTGGGAGCGGGGTGGGGGGCTCGCTGGATATGGCCGTCCCAGGCCGCGTCGTTGGCGTGCGAGCCCGCGCAGGTGCGGCTGACGTCGGACGGCATCGCGACGTGCGGTCCGGGCGCGGTGCCTACGGGAGGTCAGGCGCTCGCGCTCGGGCGGAAGTTGGATCTCAACCGCGCGCTGGAGTCGGAGCTGGCGCGGCTTCCGGGCGTGGGGCCGCGGTTGGCCCGGAGCCTCGTGGATGCGCGAGCCTCGCGCGGTGGTTTCACGGACTGGGCGCAGGTGGACGCGGTGTCTGGCGTGGGGTCGGCTCGACTGGAGACCCTGCGTGCGGCCACGGACCTGGGGCCGTCGGCGGGCGATGAGGCCGTGTGGTAAGCACGCGTCGTGGAGATCGCCTGCCCCCAGTGCTCGATGCAGTATGTCCTGGACCCTCGACTCCTTCCTCCAGGGGGCACGTCGGTCCAGTGCACGGAGTGTCGCCACGTCTTCGTGGCCGCGCCTCCAGGGGCACCGCTCGTCGGGGTGATGCCGGTGACGGACACTCCGGTTCCGGGCTCCGCTGCGCGCGTCGGGGACTCGACGATGGCGTTCGGGGCTCCGGCTTCGGGTGTGCGGTCCACGCAGATCTTCGGCTCGGCGAGCCAGTCGGGCGCGACGCCGGTGCCGAACGCGACGCAGGGCTTCGGGGCATTGCCGGCAGGGGACCCCAGGGCGATCGCGGTGGACAGGACCCAGTCATTCGGGACGGTGCGTTCGGATGAGGGGCGGGCCCCGCTGGGGAAGACTCAGGGCTACGGCGTGCTGTCGCCGGTCCGTGGCGCGCCGAGCCCGAGTGAAGTGCCTCCGGGCAACGCGACGAGTGTGTTCGGAGCGCTCGACGGCCGCTCCGCTCAAGGCGCGACGTCGCCAGGCAACGCGACGAACGTATTCGGAGCAATCGGGACGGCTGGAGCTGGAGCCGCAGGGCCAGGACACGGAACGAACGTGTTCGGAGCTGTTGCCCCGACGGGCTCTACCTCGACACCCAGTGGCCCGGCGCCCATCAACGCGACGAACGTTTTTGGCGCCGCGACGCCAACGGGCTCGAGTTCGGTCCGCGCCGGCACATCGCCGGGACATGGGACGAACGTGTTCGGCGCGCTTTCGGACCTGTCTCCACGCAGCGCCGTGCCGCCCGCCGCGCCCGCGCCGGGCAACACCACGCGCATCTTCGGAAACACCGCGGCTGCGCAGGGGACCTCGTCTTCGGGCCCCGTCACTTTGCCGCCCGAGGTCCAGGAGGGACTGGGGCTTCCGTCCACGCCCGCGGTGCGGCGGACCGCCCTCTTCGGCGTGCCTGCCTACTCGGCGGAGTCGAGCGTGGCGCTTCCCGACGAATCGCCGTCCCCCGTGGGCTCGGAGACGCTGCGGCCCTTCGCGCCGCTGCCCTCCACGGAAGCCCCGTCGTCCTCGGGCGCTCGGTCTGGCGTGGCCCGTCGTGGCTCAGTGGATCTGCCGCCTGAGCTGCTCGCCGCGGTGCGCGTCGACTCCGTGGATACGTCTCGGAACAGCGGGAGTCGGTTGTCCTGGGAGCGGCTGCTGTGGGGGTTCGCCGTCGTCGCGGGCTTGGGGTTGACCACCTTCCTCGCGTACCCCGCGTGGCGCGACCGCAACGCGGACATGCCCCTCGAGGCGGTGATGGAGAAGGACCGCACCGTGGCGCTGCTGCGACGCGACGATGCCGCCTCGCGCGAGCAAGCCATCCAAGGACTCCGAGCCCTGACCGCCGCCACGCCTCGCTATGCCGAGGCTCAGGCCGATCTCGCCGTCGCCCTCGCGCTGCGGCTCGATGACACGAAGGCGGAAGCGGAGCGCCTTCGGGCACGTTCCGAGCTGCTCGCTCGGCGCATCGCGGAGCTCGAGCGCGCTCGGACCGTGGTGGACTGGCAGGCCCGCGTCAATGCCCTCCGCGAGGAGCGGACCGCGCTCGGCCGCGACGCCGAGACGCTCCGGGTGTCCATCGTCGAGCGGACCCAGGAGCTCGAAGCCCAGGTGCAGTCTGTTCGCGCGGCCCCCGAGGTGGAGCCCGCCTCCGCCGTGGCCGCTCGGGTCAAGGCCCAGGCCGTCCACGCGGCGGTCACCGGAGCAGGGCAGGCGCTGGGCCTGTCCGAGCGCCTGCGCCAGGTGGAGTCCGCGCCCGGTTGGAGCGTGCTGGTCCGCGCCGAGTACGGCCTCAACAGCGCTTCTCCTCCGGAGTCCCTCGCGGTCACCGTCTCGGAACTCCAGGCCCTGCGCGAGCGCGATCCCACGCTCATGCGCGCCTATGTGCTGGGGGCTCGGTTGGCGATGAAGCTGCGCGATGACGCCGCCGCGAAGGCCCTGCTGGACGAAGTGCTGGCGCTCAACAACAAGCACGAGCTGGCGCGGCGACTGCTCGACGACGTCACTCAGACTGTCGCTCGCTCCGCCACACCCTAGCCCTGGAGAAAGTGCAGTCCGCGCCAGCAGCCCCCTCGGGCGGGGGCCGGATTGCGGGGACTTGCGCCTCGTGGCACGGGCACGCGTCTTGCTGCCTCCCTGGCGGTTTCGAAGGCCGGGGTTCGGGAGGCAAGGTGATGGCGGAGGTCTTCTTCTGGTGCTCGGCGCTGCTGCTCGCGCACACGTATTTTCTCTATCCCTTGTGCCTGTTCGTCCTCGAAGGCATCGCCCGTGTCGCGCAGGACATCCGGCGCATGCGCTCTGGGGAGGAGGCTCCGGGCGAGCGGGCGATGGGGCCGCTGCCTACGGTCAGCCTCGTCGTCGCGGCCTACAACGAGGCGTCGTGCATCGAGCAGAAGCTCGAGAACAGCCTGGCCCTGGACTATCCGGCGGACCGCTTCGAGGTGTTGATTGGCTCGGATGGCTCATCCGATGGGACGGACGCGCTGGTGGGCCAGTGTCGCGATGAGCGGGTTCGCCTGTCGCCAGCGCCGCGCGCGGGCAAGACCACGGTGCTCAACCGCTGCATCCCGACGGCGCGCGGAGACATCGTGTTGCTCTCGGATGCGAACACGATGATCGACGCGGAGGCGGTGCGGCGCATCGTCCGCCACTTCGAGGACCCCGAGGTCGGCGCCGTCTGCGGCAAGCTCAAGCTCTACAACCCCACGAAGCAGGACTACGAAGAGAGCGCCTACTGGAGCTACGAGTCTCTCATCAAGCTGTACGAGGGGCGGCGGGGCGCGGTGGTGGGCGCCAACGGGGGCCTGTATGCCATCCGTCGCACCCTGTTCACGGTGCTCCCTCCAGCCACCATCGTGGATGACTTCGTGATTCCGCTGCGCATCCTCGAGAAGGGCTTCAAGGTCGTCTACGAGGAGGAGGCCGTCGCGCACGAGGAGACGACGGAGGACTACGGCAAGGAGTTCGGCCGCCGAGCGCGCATCGCCGCCGGGAACTTCCAGAGCCTGCGCATGGTGCCGGGGCTCCTGCTTCCGACCGCGGGCTTCCCGGCGTTCGCGTTCTGGTCGCACAAGCTGCTGCGCTGGTGCGCGCCCGCGCTGATGGCCGCCGCGCTGGTGGCCAACCTCTTCCTGCTCCACCAGACGTTCTATCGGGTGACGCTGTTCGGCCAGCTCCTGTTCTACGCGCTCGCGTTGCTCGGCAGGGAAGGGGTGCTCAAGCGCGGCACGGCGAAGCGGGTGGCCTCGGTCGCCTACTACTTCGTGACCATGAACCTGGCCATCGTGGTGGGCTTCTGGCGCTTCGTGCGCAACTCGCAGCGCGCGGCGTGGGAGCGCACCGCGCGCGCGTCGTGAGGCTGGCGGCGCCTACCGCGCGGCCACGGCCAGGGGCCGAGACGACGAGGGCAGCACGCTGCCGAACGAGGCGAAGAGCTGCCCGGTGAGCACGTGCGGCTGGCCGGGGCCCGGGGTGCGCAGCATGTCGTTGAGCACCTCGCCCGTCTTGGGATCCCTCGGCAGGTTGGGGCGCTCCAGGTTCATCCGGTAGCGCACGACCCCGCGCTTCACGCGGTGGATGACCACGACGGTGCCGTCCGAGCCCACCGTGTCCACCAGGCCCACGTGGGTGAGCCCGTCGTTGCGGCGGCCGTCCCGGTTCTGATCGTACGTCTCGCGGAAGAAGACGAGGTCCCCGGGGACGGGACGGCCGTCCGTGTACACGCGGCCGTGGGTTCGCGCGTAGCGGTAGAGCGCGGTGACGCCGTTGTCGCCCGGCTTGATGGTGCCTCGGAAGGACAGGCCGGCCTGGGCGTAGGTGGCCTCGACCAGCCCGGTGCAGTCAGAGGGAAAGGTGCGTCCGCCCACGACGACCTGGGGCTGGCCCACCAGTCCGCGCGCCGTGCCGAGCACGACCTCGCGCGGATCACGCGGTGCGGGGCGCGGGGCCTCCTGCCGGGCGGGCGGAGTGGCGCGGGGCCGCTGCGCGACCACGGGCGGCTTCGCGGGCTTCGCCGGAGCGGGGGCCGGGCGCTGAGGGCGGCGGGCAACCTGCGTCGGCGGCGTGGCGGGCACGTCCTCCGACAGCGGGGCGCGGGGGAAGGCAGGGGGAGACGCGGACCGGTAGCGCACGGGCTCGGCGGCCACCCAGCCGCCCACCGGCGAGCCCGTGGCACAGCCCGTCGTCACCGTGATGATCGCCAGCAGCGCGCCCAGCCTCATGACAACCTCCCTGTAGCGTCCTGGGAGCAGATGGTCGGCCCAGCCCGGTGTGTCGTCAAAAAACCTACCCAGCCAACCGAACGGCGGGGCTCGGGTTTGCCGCGGGGGGCGGGTGGGGTATGGCTGGACGCGAATGCCACGACTTCGCCGTGCCCTTGTCGTCCTGCTGATGGCCTCCGGGTGTGTGCCCTCTCCGTACGAGCGCGCGACCCAGGTGGACACCGTGCAGGGCTACCGTGACTTCCTGCGCGCCAACCCGAAGCACGCGGACGCGGACGCCGCCGAGGCGCGTCTGGAAGAGCTGGAGTTCGAGGACGCCAAGCGGCTGCATTCGGTGATTGCCTACAAGCGCTTCCTGGAGACGTACCCGGAGGCGGCCCAGGCGCGCACGGCTCGGACCTTGCTGGAGGGCCTGCGCTTCAACGCCGCGAAGGAGGCGAACACGGCCTCGGCGTGGCGCCAGTTCCTCGCTGACCACCCGGATGGCGCCCACAAGGAGGAGGCTCGAGCGGAGCTGCTCTCCTGTGAGCAGCGCGAGCTGGCCGATGGCACCGATGCGCAGCGGCTGGCGTCCCTCCTGCGCGAGGCCCCCGAGGATCCGCGTCGCCAGGAGCTGGAGGCGCGCCTGGATGATCAAGCCTTCGCGAAGGCCACGGGCGCGACGCCGCTGTTCGCCTACCTGAAGCAGTATCCGGCGGGGCGGCACCGTGAAGAGGCGCGGGTCCGGCTCCTGGAGCTGGAGGTGGAGGGGCTGCTCGTCTCGGGCCTGGTGGACGAGGCCGAGGCGAAGGTGAAGGGCCATCCGCTGGGGCCCAAGCTGACGCGATTCCCGGCGCGGCTCGCCCAGGCGCGCGCGGAGCGGGCCGCGCTCCAACGCCCGGAGCCGCTGGTGCGAGCGTCACTGCCGGGCCACTACCTGCGGGGCGTGGAGGATCTCCAGCGGGCGCTCGTGGCGCCGGATCCGTTGGATCGCTGGCAGGCCGCGCAGGAGCTGGGACAGCACGTCACGGTGCGCGTGTTGGATCCGCTGCTGGAGGCGCTGCGCTCGGCGCGCAACCCGCTGATCCGCCAGAACGCGCTCGCGTCGCTGCGCACGGTGCTCACGGCGCTGCCTCCGGAAGTGGCCGAGTACGAGGTGGCCAGTCGCCTGGAGGGCCTCCACGAGCGCGCGAGCAGCGCGGAGATGTATCTCACCGAGGCCGCGCTCCTGGACCTGCGCGGGCAGTTGGAGCTGGCGGCCACCGAGTACCAGCGGGCCTTCGATGCCGGGTCGCCGGATCCGGTCGTGCTGTGGCGGTGGATCCACATCCGCGAGGAGCGGAAGCAGTCCTTCTCCGCGGCGGTGGCGGCGCGGCAGCTCGCGCTGTGGGCGCAGGACGTGGCCCGGGAACAGCCGGTGTCCTCCGAGGGTGGAGTGCCCCTGGCCGCCGCGCGTCAGTTGTGCGCCGCGGTGGTGGACGCCCGCCTCGCCACGCAGGCCATCGCGCGCGCTCGCGCCGCCCGCACCGAGTTCTCCGAGGACCTGGCGACCTTCGAGCGCACCGCGACGGACGCGCTGCGACTCGCGGATGCCAGACTGGCGGACGCGGAGCTGCTGCTGCGGCAGCAGACCCCCAACGCCCGCACGTGCGCGGATGAGCAAGTGGGAGAGCGGCTGGCGCAGGGCGTGACGGAGCGCTCCGCGGCGTTGCAGGCCGTGAGCGCGAAGCTGCCCCAGCAGGTGGGCCGCATCCTGTTGGAGCGAGCGAAGGAGCGGGACCCATCGCCCGAGGTGCGCGCGCTGGCCGCGGCCCGCCTCGCGTCCGCGCCGAAGCCCTGATCCAACACTGGCACGCGCGCGGCTGGCGGTTAGAGTCTCCGCGCCCATGCTCACGCGCGCGCCCCCGTCGATGTCTCCTTCAGCGACGCCCTCGCTGGGGATCGACTATGCCGCGCTCCTCAACGCCGAGCAGCTCGCGGCCGTCGAAGCGGCTCCAGGGCCGGTGCTCGTCATCGCGGGGGCGGGCTCGGGCAAGACGCGCACGCTCACGTTTCGCGTGGCTCGGATGCTGGAGCGCGGGATGTCGCCGGACTTCATCCTCCTGCTGACCTTCACCAACAAGGCCGCGCGCGAGATGACTCGGCGCGTGGAGGAGCTGGCGGGCGCCGTGGTGGACACGCGGCGCATCCTCGCCGGCACCTTCCACCACGCCGCGCACCTCTTGCTGCGGCAGTACGCGGGGCTGCTCGGCTTCTCACGCGGCTTCACGGTGTTGGACCGCGAGGACTCGCGCGACCTCATGTCCACGTGTCTGGCGGAGCGCAAGCTCAAGAGCGACAAGCGCTTTCCCCGGGCGGACGCGGTCCTGGACGTGGTGTCGCTCGCCACGAACCTCCAGCAGCCCGTGTCTCGCGTGCTGGTGGAGCGCCGGCCTCAGTTCCTGCCCGTGGCCCCCGAGATGTTCGCCACCGCCGCGCGCTTCCACCAGCGCAAGGCGCAGATGCACCTGATGGATTACGACGACCTCCTGGCGCATCTGAAGCGCCTCCTGGTCGAGCACGCGTCCGTCCGCGCGGAACTCACCGAGCGCTTCCAGTGCGTGCTCGTGGATGAGTACCAGGACACCAACCCGCTCCAGGGCGACCTCGTGGACCTCCTGGCGGGGGAGCGCAAGAACCTCACCGTGGTGGGCGACGACTGCCAGTCCATCTACAGCTTCCGCGGCGCGGAGCTGTCCAACATCGTCGACTTCCCGGTGCGCTATCCGGGGTGCGCGCTGCATCCGCTCACGCGCAACTACCGCTCGACGCCGGAGATCCTCCGGCTGGCGAATGCTTCCATCGCAAAGAACACGCGCCAGTTCCCCAAGGCGCTGACCGCCGAGCGCGCCTCGGGCGTCATGCCGCGCGTCGTTGGCACGCTGGATGGACTGGAGCAGGCCGCCTTCGTGGCCCAGCGCGTCCAGGAGCTGCGCGACCAGGGCTTGAGCCTGGAGGACATGGCCGTCCTGTACCGGGCCCACAGCCATTCGCTGGAGCTGCAGTTGGAGCTGACCCGGCGCGACATCCCGTTCCGCGTGCGCTCCGGGGTGCGCTTCTTCGAGCAGGCCCACGTGAAGGACGTGCTCGCGTACCTGAAGCTGGTGCACAACCCGGCGGACGAGCTGGCCTTCAAGCGGATCATCCAGCGCGTGCCGGGAGTTGGATCCGCGACCGCCGAGCACCTGTGGACCGCCCTGCGCGCGCTCCCCGAGGGGACGCCCCTGGCCGAAGGCCTCGGTCGCTCGGAGGTGCGCGCCCTCGTGCCGCGCAAGGCCACCGAGGGCTTCGGGCGCTTCGCCCAGGTGCTGGGCGTTCTCACCCGGCCCGAGGCGGCGCGCGCGCCCGGTGCCCTCATCGAGGCCGTGCTGGCCGGGGGGTACGCCGAGCAGCTCCGGGCCGAGTTTTCCGAGGAGGAGCGCCGGGAGGACGACCTGCGCCAGCTCGCGGAGTTCGCCGCTCGCTTCGAGGACCTGTCGCACTTCCTGGCCGACATCGCGCTGGTGGCCGAGTTCTCGGCGCGCGGCGCCCTGGGCGGGGAGCCCCCGGAGACGCAGCTCACCCTCTCCACCGTGCACCAGGCCAAGGGGCTGGAGTGGCGGGCCGTGTTCGTCCTCTGGCTGACCGAGGGCCGCTTCCCGCTCACGGCGGTCGCCCGGTTGCCGGAGGACGAGGAGGAGGAGCGTCGCCTCTTCTACGTCGCGGTCACCCGGGCCCGGGACGAGCTGGCCCTGCTCTACCCCGAGTCGTCCCGGCCTCGGGACGGAGAGCGGGTCCTCCTCCGGGTATCCCGGTTCATCGAGGAACTGCCCACCGGGGAGGAGGCGCCGTATGCGCGCAACACCCCGTCGCCCGTGGGGGGGGTGGTGGCGGAGGTCCCGGACGCGCCACCGGAGGCGCTTCCGCCCCGCTCCCCGGAAGGCCCCGAGGGGGAGGAGCGCCCATAAACGCGCACGACCGTGCGCGACGTGATACAGAGTCAAGCCGGGCGTGCTCCCCCTGGCCCACGCCCCAGAACTTCATGGCGGACAGACCTCGCATCGTCGGGATTGACCTGGGCACCACCAACACGCTGGTGGCCTCCGTGCGCAACCGCATCCCGAAGATCGTCCCCACGGACCGTGGCAATCTCATCCTCCCCTCGGTGGTGGCGCTGTCGGGGAAGGGGGACCTCCTGGTGGGTGGCGTGGCCAAGGATCAGATGGTCACCAACCCCCGGAACACGCTCTGGGGCACCAAGCGGTTGATCGGCCGCAAGTTCCACTCGAAGGCGGTGGAGGACCTCAAGGGGTACTTCCCCTACGACATCGTGGAGGGCACCAACGGGGACGCGGCCGTCACCGCGGGCGGCAAGCTCTACACGCTCCCGCAGATCTCCAGCTTCGTGCTGTCGCAGCTCAAGACGATCGCGGAGCAGTTCCTGGGCGGCCCCATCGACGCGGCCGTCATCTCCGTCCCGGCCTACTACAACGACAATCAGCGCAACGCGGTGAAGGAGGCCGGGCGGCTGGCTGGCTTCGACGTGAAGCGCATCGTCAACGAGCCCACCGCGGCGGCGCTGGCCTACGGCTTCAACCGCGGCCTGGATCAGAAAATCCTCGTCTATGACCTGGGCGGCGGCACCTTCGACGTGAGCGTGCTGCATCTGGCCGGCAACGTCTTCGAGGTGCTGGCCACCGGCGGCGATACGTTCCTGGGCGGCGCGGACTTCGACAACCGGGTGATGGAGTACGTGCTGGAGCGCTTCCGCGAGGAGACCAAGGTCGACCTCTCCGAGAGCCCCATCGCCCTGCAGCGCATCAAGAACGCCGCCGAGGCGGCGAAGATCGACCTGACCCTCATCCCCAACGTCGTCATCGACCTGCCGTACATCGAGGAGCGCAAGGGCAAGCCGCTCGATCTGCGCATCCCCCTCACGCGCGAGCAGCTCAACGCGCTGACCGGGGATCTGGTGGACCGCACCTTCGAGATCTGCGACCGCGTGCTGGAGGAGAAGGGCATCGCCCGCTCGGAGATCGACGAGGTCATCCTGGTGGGTGGCCAGAGCCGCATGCCGCTCGTGCAGCACAAGATCCAGACGCACTTCGGCAAGCCGCCTCGCAAGGGCGTGCACCCCGACGAGTGCGTGGCTCTGGGCGCGGCGCTCCTCGGAGACTCGCTGGGCAGCATCGACGCGGTGACGCTGCTGGACGCGCTGTCCATGCCCATTGGCTACGCCCTGCCCAACGGCCGGGTGAAGCGAATCATCGAGAAGAACTCGCTCATCCCCATGGTGAAGAGCTTCCGCCTGCCGCCTCCCAAGGACGCGGGCTCGCCCTTCATCGAGCTGGACATCTTCCAGGGGGACAGCGACCTGATGGTCGACAACGAGTACCTGGGCACGGTCCGGGTGCCCGCCGCGGCTGCTGGGCGGAAGATCGACTTCCGGCTCACCGAGGAGTGTCTCCTCCAGGTGACCGTGGAGGACGCCAGCGGCATGCGCAAGGTGGACCTGGCGACGCGCGACACGCCCGAGGCGCTGAAGAAGGCGCTTCAGGAGGCGGCGGCCCGCACGCCCCCGCAGGTGCAGAGCGCCTCGGGGAGCAGCGACGACCGGGGGCTCCTCTCCAGCATCAAGAGCATCTTCCGTAGAGGTTAGAGAAGCGATGCCGAAGTTTCCGTCGAAGGAGTGGGTGGCCGAGGCAGTCCGGCTCACCAACGCGGATCCCGAGTGCGCCGTGGCCGGCAAGGGCTGGGTGGGCGACTTCGGGGCAGTGGTGGAGGCCGAGCCGGGGAAGCTGGCGAAGTCCTTCGTCGTCCACGTCGTCCCGGGCGACTGCCGCATCCAGAAGGCTCGGGTCCTGGACGATCCGGATGACCTGGACGAACTGGAGCCGGCGTACCTGGCCCGCGCGCCGTATTCCGTCTGGAAGCAGCTGCTGCTGGGCACGTTGGATCCCGTGGAGGCCGTCCTCAAGCGGCGCATCTCCATGAAGGGCGACCTGCAGCCGCTCATCGAGCGCATGCGCTACAAGGGCATCGCGGACCGGGTCTTCGCCCAGCTGCAGACCGAGTTCATCGACGGGCCGTGAAGCGCGGCCGGGGAGGCGTCACGTGGGACTCAAGGACGACTTGAAGAAGCAGGCCCTGCGCCTGTCCGGCAAGGCCATGGAGAAGCTCATGGCCGATGAGGGCCGGGCCATGGCCATCGCCACCACCATCGGCCGGGTCCAGCGCGGGAAGCAGGCCCTCGACCGGGGCCAGGAGGAGCTGATGAAGGCCTTCCACTTCGCGCCCAAGAGCGAGTTCAAGTCCGTGGGCAAGCAGCTCGCCGGCCTGAAGCGCCGTCTGCGCGAGCTGGATGAGAAGCTCGGCGACCTCTCGGACGAGTGAACACGAAATAGCGTTGACACTGGCGCGGGCGAATGGCATTTACCGCCGCGTTCGTCGCGCCGCTGGCGGCGGGCAGCAAAGCAGTCGGGCGTATAGCTCAGCGGTAGAGCACTGCCTTCACACGGCAGGGGTCGCAGGTTCAAACCCTGCTGCGCCCATCAAGAACGAAGCCGTGAGTCCTCCTGGGACTCACGGCTTTTTTCTTTTCGCCATTGCCCCTCGGGGCCTCCCAGTGTCCGTTGCGCGGACTGGGTCGGGGCGGTCCCGTTGGGAGGCGCCGTGGGCCCATGCCACGCTGACCGGGTGCCGAGGACACTGCGATTCACGTGGGATCTGCAGGGGAAGGCGCTCGTGAGTGCCCCGCCCCCGGATGACGTGCTGGCGGACTACCTCACCCAGGAGCTGCGGCCGGATGTCTCGGCGGCGCAGCGGCTGCTCCGGGTGACGCGCGCGGTCCGGGACGGGCAGCGCGAGCGCTGGGCCGTCCCGGGCGAGGGCTGGAGCCTGGACCTCTCCCGAGCCCGGGCCACCATCCACTGCGAGACGACCATCCCCGGGCGTGTCCTCCACCTGCCGCTGGAGGAGTTCGAGGAGGTCGTCGTCGCCTGGCTCCAGTTCCTGGAGCTGTCCCTGGCGCACTGACGGGCGTCAGGACTCGCTGGCGCGCGGGGCGTGGCGGGCCTTGAGCAGCGAGGCCACGATGCTCGCGCCCAGCAGCGCCGCGATGATGCCCAGCGACAGGGCGGGCGGAATCTTCACCACGTCGATGAGCGCCATCTTCGCGCCCACGAAGATGAGCACGCCGGACAGGCCCACCTTCAGGTAGCTGAACTTCTCCACCATGCCGGCCATGAGGAAGAACAGCGAGCGCAGGCCCAGGATGGCGAAGATGTTCGAGGTGAAGACGAGGAACGGATCTCGCGTGACGGCGAAGATGGCCGGGATGGAGTCGAGCGCGAAGAGCACGTCCGACGCCTCCACCAGCAAGAGGGCCATGAGCAGCGGGGTGGCCAGCTTGCGGCCGTTCTCCACCGTGAGGAAGCGCTGCCCGTCATAGCGGTTCGTGGAGGGAATGACGCGCCGGGCGGCCTTCATCAACCAGCCGTCCTCGGGGTGCTCCTCCTTGTTGCGCTGCAGGAAGAGCTTGGCGCCCGTGAGGATGAGGAACGCGCCGAAGACGTAGATGAGCCAGTGGAAGCGCTCCAGCATGGCCACGCCAGCGAAGATCATCACCGCGCGCAGCACGAGCGCGCTGAGGATGCCCCAGAACAGGACGCGGTGCTGGTACAGCGAGGGAATCCCCAGCGCCGAGAAGATGACGACGAAGACGAAGATGTTGTCGACGGAGAGCGACTTCTCGATGAGGTAGCCGGTGAGGAACTGCATCCCTGGCTCCGGCCCGAACTTCCACCAGATGCCCACGTTGAAGAGCAGGGCGAGGCTCACCCAGACGGCGCTCCACGCGAGCGCTTCCTTCATCTTGATTTCATGGGCCTTGCGGTGGAACACGCCCAGGTCCAGGGCCAGCATCGCGATGACGAAGGCGATGAATCCGCCCCACAGCATGGGGCTGCCCACGGTTTGTATTGAGTCCATCTCGCTTCTCCGGTGTTCTTGAAAGGGGTGTGGGGCGGGCGTTGGGAAGACGCCGAGCGGTGGGGGAGGGAACGGGCCCCTCGCCCCACCGCGGGTGCTCGCCGGTCCGCGGCGAGGACGTGGCTCAGCCGAAGCGCGCGGCGGGCGCGCCCCAGCTCGCATCCGAGGAGGGGCGCATGGCCAGCGCACGCAGCCGGCGGGCGCGCTCCTCGATGCGCGGGTGGGTGGAGAACAGGTTGAGGATGCCCTCCACGCCCGCGAAGGGGTTGACGATGAACAGGCTCGCAGTGGCCGGCCGCGGCGGCGCGGGGATGTGCTCCGCGCCCGCCTGGAGCTTCTCCAAGGCCCGCGCGAGCGCCTCGGGATCGCCGCTGATGCGCGCGCCCGTCTCGTCGGCCAGGAACTCGCGCGAGCGCGAGATGCCGAGCTGAATCAACGTGGCGGCGATGGGCGCCACCATCGCGAGCATCAGCGACTGGATGGGGGAGTAGCCGTCCTCCGAGTCGTCCTCGCTCCGAGCCCCCGCCAGCGCGGTGGCGAAGCTGGCCGCGTGCGCCACGTACGTCACCGCGGCGGCCACCGTGGCGGCGATGGTGGACAGGAGGATGTCCCGGTTCTTGATGTGGGCCAGCTCGTGGGCAATCACCCCGCGCAGCTCACGCTCGTTGAGCAGGTGGAGGAGCCCCGTCGTGACGGCCACCACACCCTTCTCGGGGTTGCGGCCGGTGGCGAAGGCATTGGGCTGGGCCTCGTCCATGAGGAAGACGCGGGGCATGGGCAGCTCCGCGTGGCGCGCGAGCTCCGCCACCATGCGGTGCAGGCCCGGCGCCTCGCTCGGGGACACCTCGCGCGCGCCGTGCATGGCGAGCACCAGCCGGTCCGAGAAGAAGTACGCCCCGACGTTCATCACCACCGCCATCAGCAGGGCGACGGGCAGGAAGCCCTTTCCAAGCGCCCCTCCCAACGTGACGAGGAGGGTCGACAGGATGCCGAGCAGCAAGACCGTCTTCAGTTGGTTCTTCATGGCGTCTCCCGCCCGCGAATCAGGTGCGGGGCGACGCTTGAGATAAGGGCCGGATAACTCTTCGACAAATAGAGAATCTGGTCGCGATACTTCGAGAAAACAGAGGCGTGGTCGCGGGGGGGCAAGGGCCTGGCGGGGGAGCGAGGCGGCTGTCGCTCGGGCACTGGCGGGGATGTTGGGAAGTGTTCAGGGGAGGGGTGAGTTCGAGCCATCCCGGCTGAATCGTCACCACCGGGCCGAAGAGAGCAGCCAGCCGTTCAGGGTTCCCTCGGGCGCGATGTGTCCGGGAGCGCGGGCGGTGCGGTGAGGAGGTCGCGGCGGTCGTCGCCGTGGCGCTCGCCCTCTCTCGGTCCCCAGGACAAGGACCCCACTTGCTCCGGAATCGTAAGTTCGTCTCGACCTGTGCCACCGCGCTGACGTTGACCTTGCTGGGCTGTGGCTCCGCCAGCGGAGGGACCGCCACCTCGTCCCCCGACGAAGTGGGGACGGTGAGCCCGCCCAGCACCCCGACGCCCGACCCCACGCCGAGCGTCCCCACCGAGCCCACGCCGACCCCGACGCCGACGCCCACGCCAACCCCGACGCCGGATCCAACGCCCACTCCGACGCCGACCCCGACGCCGGACCCAACGCCCACGCCTACGCTCACGAAGGACAGCTTCGGCGTCACCCAGCTCTACCCCAGCCTTCCGGGGGGCGAGTCCTGGGCGCTGGCGGACAGCCCGACGAGCGACAAGCGCTTTGATCCGCAGGACACCATCACTCGCAACGCGGATGGCTCGTGGAAGATGCGCAGCACCAAGGTCCGCATGGAGGTGTTCACCTCCACGGGCTACGACCAGAAGGCCATCCCCACGTATGACCGGGACGTGCTGGCGGACCGCGGCTACATGCAGGCGCCCAACGACTGGAAGAACGTGGAGATGACCGGCTTCATGAAGGTGAATGCCGTGGCGAACGCGGCGGACAACTTCGCGTGGTACGCGCGCGGCGGGACGCACAACGACAACTACTCCGGCTGCGAGGGCAGCAGCTACAAGGGCGGCCTGCACTACGACGGCCGCGTGCGCTGGGAGAAGGAGACGTGGCACGTCTCCTACGACAACGTGCCTTACAAGACGGCCACCACGTCGCTGCTCGGGCGGTGGGTCGGCTTCAAGGCCGTGATGCGCAACGTCACGGGCACCACGGGCCCCGCGGTGAAGCTGGAGCTGTATCTGAATGACAACGCCGACAAGGTCACCTGGAAGAAGGTCTACGACATGACCGACGATGGGGCATGGGGCGGTGACGCGCAGCACTGCGGCGGCAGCGTGCCCAAGATGCCCATCTCGTGGGGCGGCCCCATCGCCACGTTCCGCTGGGACAGCGCCACGGACGTGGACTTCAAGTGGATGAGCGTCCGCGAGATCCAGCCGTAGCCGTTCGCGCCCCGACACCTGCCCGAGACTGTCGGGCAGGTGGCCGGCGGGAGGACAGAGTCGCAGCCTTTCCTCCCGGCAACGCACATCTCCGAGGGGCGACGTTCATGCACATCACCTTCCTGGGCCACGCTGGCTTCGCGGTGGAGACCGCTGGAACGCTCGTGGTCATGGACCCCTGGCTGTCCCCGAAGGGGGCCTTCGACTCGGCCTGGATGCAGCTGCCGCGCAACCACCACCTGGCCTCGGTGGTGCGCGAGAAGCTGGAGACGCCGGGGGTCGAGCGGTTCCTCTACATCAGCCACGAGCACAAGGACCATTTCGACCCGGAGTTCCTCGCGACCCTCCGGCGCCGGGACTTCACGGTCATCGTCCCGCGGTTCCGCCGCTCGGAGCTTCAGGACATCTTCGCCCGCTACGGCTGCAAGCGCGTCATCGCGTGCGAGGACGGACGGGAGCTGCCGATCAAGGGCGGCTACATCAAGCTCTTCATGTCCGAGCAGGGCACCAACCGCGACTCGGCCTTGCTCGTGCGAGGGGATGGGCACTGCTTCCTGAACCTCAACGACTGCAAGCTGCATGATCGCCTGGCGCGCGTGACGGCCGAGGACGGGCCCATCGATGTGTTCTCCGCCCAGTTCTCCGGCGCCATCTGGCACCCCACCTGTTACGAGTACGCGCCCGAGAAGTACTCGGAGGTCGCGCGCAGCAAGCGCGACAGCAAGTTCGAGGCGGTGGCGCGCGCCCTGGAGGCGATTCGCCCCGCAGCCTACATCGCGGCGGCGGGGCCCGCGTGCTTCCTCGACCCGGCGCTCTATGCGCTGAACTTCGAGGAGGTGAACATCTTCCCGCGCGCCCCGGACCTGTTCTCCTTTTTGGAGCAGCGATTGCCGGAGGTCTCCATCCGCTACCTGGAGCCCATGCCCGGGGACGTGCTGGAGGTCGGCTCGCTCGCGTACTCGTCGCTCGCCACCGAGCGCGTCACCTCGGAGAACCTCCACGAGTACCTGCGCACGTATGCCGAGTCCCAGGCCCAGGTGTTCCGCGACCGGCGGCGCAACCTGCTGCTCGCCGAGGTCGATGAAATCCACGAGCGGCTGCGCGTGGAGCTGCAGCGCAAGCTGGACCTCTTGGACCTGCACGACCGGGTGAAGATGCCCCTGTATGTCGAGGTCGCGGAGGTGCCCGAGCGCCTGCTGCGGGTGGACTTCCAGGGCCGGCGCGTGGACGTCGTCTCGGAGATCCTCGACGGCGAGCGGTACACGATGAAGGTCAACGCGTGGGACATCTCGCGCGTGTTGGATCGCAAGCTCAACTGGGAAGACTTCCTGCTCTCCTTCCGCATGCGCCTGAGCCGCATCCCCGATGTCTACGAGCCCATCGTCCACGGCTTCCTGGGCGTGGAGATCGAAGACATGCGCGCGTTCTGCGAGGGCCTGCGCGCCACGGAAGCGCAGCGCGAGCGCACCGTGGTGACCGCCGGAGGCCAGCGCTACTCCATCCAGCGCTACTGCCCGCACCAGGGCGCGGACCTCTCCGAGGGATGGGTGGAGGAGGACCGCTTCCTCGTGTGCCCACGACACCGCTGGCAGTTTGACCTGGAGGCCCAGGGCCACTGCCCGATGAACGGCTCCACCGTGTGCGCGCTGCCGCTCCACGATGAGGAGGGTGACGAGGACACGGACACCGTGCGCGCGCCACCTCCAGACGCGCAGCCCCGTTACTGACGGGGCCGGGCCGCGCGCGAGCGCCCTCGCGCGCGGCGGGACTCAGTGGGTGAACAGCTCCAGCGTGGCGCGCACGTTGTCGGTGCGCAGGCCGCCGGGGCCCAGCAGGGTGAGCGCGTCGGTGGGCAGCACGCCGGTCCACACGAGCGCGCCGTCGGCCCACACCTTCAGCTGCGTGCCCTCGATGCGCGCGTGCAGCGTGTGCGGGACGCCCGCGCGCAGGGCCGGCACGACGATCTGCTGTTGGGGCGCGACGACCGAGTACCCCTGGTTTCCACACTCGCCGCTGGTGTGCAGGGTGGGGTTGCGCTTGTAGTTGACGACGATGCCGGGGCGAGGCGCGATGCGCCACATGGCGTAGATGACGTTGCAGCCATCGAGCGCGCGCAGCTTGATGCCGAGCTGCTTGCGCATCTCGCCCGAGGCCAGCGGCGTCGTCACGCTGCTGTCCCCCAGCCAGGTGAAGCGCAGCGCCACATCGGAGCCATGCGGCCCCAGCACCACGGCCCGCAGGCGGGGCTCGTTCACGTGCAAGACATCACCCGGGCCCAGTCCTGGCTTGCCTTCGGTGATGTTCATGCTCGTGGGAGAGACGCGCGACAAGGGGCCGGGCTCGGGGCCGGGGCCCGAGGGCAGGGCGGACGGCGCGGCCCTTGGGGGAGACGGGTCGTGCTTGGGTTTGCCCATGGCCCAGGCCTCCTTGGGGGTGAGCAAGAGCGCGGCGGCGCACAGGCCCCACGCGAGCATCCCAGGCATGCGCTTCATGGGCCCTCGGTCTTCAGGAGCGCCTCCAGCGAGGCCAGATGCGTTCCCACATAGGCCTGCTCCGCGCGCAGGCGCGACAGCTCCAGCTCCAGGTAGTCGCGGAAGCGCCGCACCTGGCGCGTCTCCAGTCGCCGCACCTCGGAGAGCTGGGCCTCCAGGTCGGACACCAGCGCGGTCACTTCACGCAGGCGCGCGGTCTCGGTGTCGCGCAGCGCGCGCAGCTCGGCCAGCGTGGCCTGGATGCGCCGGGGCGTACCCTCCACCGCGTCCTTCTCGGAGCGCCGTCGCCCTTGTCTTGCTCGGGCGTTGGCCGAGCCCTGCCACAGGTGGCCCAGGTTGTACGAGAGCGTGAGCTGTCCGAACAGCGGCACATCCTGGGTCGTCTCGAAGACCTGATCGTAGCCGCCGCGCAGATCCAACTGCCACGCATCGGCGCGGCGCAGTCCGCCCACGATGGACTCCACCGCGTCGTCCGCGGCCTCGTATTCGGCCAGGAGCGCGGACAGCGATCGGCCCATGGGCTCGGGCGGCACCACGGCCAGCCGATCCAAGGCGCGCGCGGTGTCGCTCGCGAGCGAGCGCAGGCCATCCAGGCGCACCTGCACGGCGTTGAGTTCCTCCAACGTCGCGTTGCCGTCGCGCAAGTCGTTGCGCAGCGAGGCGAGGAGCGCCTCGGCGCGGGGCAGGGACGTCTCCAACGAGCGCGCGCGTGCCTCCAGCGCGGCGGACTCGCACAGCGTGCTGCCTTGGAGCGCGGCGGCTTGGAGCGTGGCCAGGGCGCGGTAGCGGCGGCACTCGGCCTCGGCGCGTCGGCGCAGCGTGAGGCCGCGGTAGATGCCCATGAGATCGTAGTCCAGGCCCGCGGTCACCCGGGCCTTGGGCTTGCCGAGGGGATTGGAGGACGTGCCTCCCTCGGCCTCGCCCGCGTTGACGACGCCCACCGAGGCGAATACCTCGGGCGCGAACATCAGCGCGGTCTCGGCGTCGCTCGTGCCCTGGACCCAGTCGCAGTAGCCGCTGGACAGGTCGCTGCCGAACGCGGCCCCCGGGGCCTCGGGCGCGGGCGTCTGGGCCGCGGCGCCCCCGGCGCTCAGCCACAGCCACGCGGCGAAGGCGATGTTCATCCGCATCACGGGCTCGTGTCTCCTCAGGAGCTGCCTCAGAACAGCAGCGGGGGCCGCCCCAGGTGCAGCAGGTCCTCGCGCGCGCTGGGCGCGTCCTTCAGCTCCAGCTCCACCATCACCCCGCGCAGCATGTACTGCCGGATGGGATGCTTGAGGGTCACTTCGCCCTCCAACACCGGGCCCACCACGCCGACCTCACGGCACCAGATCACCTTGGCCGCGCAGGCGTAAAGGGGCGTCCCGGGCTCCGCGTTGTGGATGTTTTCGTAGGGAACGAAGCCGATCGTCAGGTTCTGCTCAATTGCCTTCAGGTACGGGGAGCTCTTCAGCGTCTCCAGCAACTTCTCGAAGCGCGCGGTCGCGTCGTCCAGGCCCTGGATGTCCCGCTCGAGGCTCTTGTGCGTGGCCGCCGCGCGCGCCTCCTCCAGCACGGAGTGGGTGAACTCGCGCTCGAGCAGGAGCGTGTCCGTCGTCAGCCCTTCCTGGACCGAGTCCTTGCCCAGTCCGTTCTGCGCCGCGAGCAGCCCCTGCATCTCGCGCTGAAGGGTCTCCACGCGCGTCTCCAGCTCCACCGAGCTCTGCGCGAGCGTCAGGTTGCTCTGCGCCATCTGCGCCAGGTGGTGGTTGATGGTGAGCTTGTCCTCGCGCTCCAGGAGCCTGGCGGCGAGCAGCGCCTCGGTGCGCGTGCGTGACAGTCCGGCGAAGGCGCGGTTCGCCTCCTCGATGTCCTGCTGCGCGCGCCGGTACTCCTGATTCAGGACGCCCAGGCGCTGGGCCATCCGCGCCCGCGCGTCGCGCTCGCTCTTGAGCGCCGCTTGGAAGCGCTCCTGGAACGAGCGCTCGGCGTGGATGGTGCGCTCGGCGTCAACGAGTTGATCCGACACCTCGCGGCGCCGGGCGCGCAGCTCGTCCCGCCGGGACTCCTGCTGGGCCGCCTGCGTGTTGAGCAGGAGGATCTGCGGATCCGTGGGGGACACGATGGTCGGCGTCAGCCAGCTGCGGCTGAAGAGAAAGAACCCGTGCACACTCAGGAACGAGAGCAGCCCCAGGAGGATCAAACCGAGCAGCACCGAGCCCATGAACTTGTACGAGGACACGGCGATGGAGTTGATGCGGTTGGCGAGCCTCTGATTCATGACTGCGTGCCCTCACCCGCATGGGTGGACGAAACGCCCTGCGGACTGGGCGAGAGGGTGGGCGCGGCCTTCGGGCTGCCGCGCGTCTCCCAGCTCCCCGAGTCCAGCGTCAGGAGTGCCAGCGGCGTGAAGAGCGCATAGGTGACGGGCATCAGGAGCGCCATGGGAAGGAAGCTGGCGCCCGAGACGCGACGGTCCGCGGGCAGGTGCCGGGTCTCCAATCGGTAGATGAAGCCGAGCAGCCCGATGATGAGGAAGTGGAACGCGAGGATGTCCCAGAACTCGCCGTTGATGACGTTGGCGACGATGACGACGGGATACGACAGGAGCAGCGCGAGCTGCGAGACGTAGTGGATGGTGATGACCGGGTGCAGTCGCCACGCGTGCGACAGGCCTGATAGCAGGTCCACCAGGTTGGAGCGTCGCCACCGCAGTTGCTGCGCGAAGTACCCCGCCAGGTTCGCGGGCGCGGCGGTGAAGCAGAACGAGTCGAGCGTGTAGACGGTCTCGTAGTGGTGCTTGATGATCTGCCGCGTGAGGAAGCGGTCCTCGCCGTACTTGATGGGGACGCCCGCGATGGCGCGCGCCTCCAGGATGGGCTCCAACTCCAGGAGCACGTGGCGCCGATAGGCCGTGAGGCAACCGGACAGGCACATCACCTGACGGAAGCTGCGCTCCAGGTCCTTGAGCCACTGCTGGGCGAAGTGGAACTTGATCTCGATCATCTTCGTCAGCCAGTTCTGATGGCGGTTGGTCACGTACGTGCGCCCGCCCACCGCCGCGATGTTCGGCTCCACGAACCGGCGGATCAGCTCGCGCACGGCGCGCCGATCCACGATGACGTCCGAGTCCACCGAGACGATGATCTCCGCGTCCTCCGCGGTGCGGACGCCTCGATTGATGCCCTTGCGCTTGCCCATGTTCTCTGGGTTGCGCGTGACGACGACATTGCGGTGTCCCTCCGCCGCCTTGAGGGCCCAGGCGAAGCTGTCGTCCTGCGAGCAGTCATCCACGATGATGATTTGCAGCAGCTCGCTCGGGTAGTCCTGCGCGAGCAGGGCGTTGATGGTGTCGACGATTCCCCTGCCTTCGTTGAAGAGGGGGATGACCACCGCGACGCGGGGCTGGTAGGTGTCGTCCACGCGCTCGAAGCGCTTGCCCTTCAAGCGGCGCAGGAACGGCCCGAGGATGTAGCGATTCATCAGCACGACGATGAACAGCAGGTGGATGGGAAAGAGATCCATCGCGTTCCGCCCCCCTCACGCCGGCCCCTGGTTCAGCCTCCAATCCGAAGCGATCCGAAAGGTGGGGAGCGGGGGCACGCCTTCAACTGCCCCCGGGGTCTGGCGGACTGCCCTCGGTTGAGCACCCGGCGCTCGCGCGGGGCGCCGCGCCATCCTGTCGCTGGAGCGGGATGTCGGGTGCTCAGCCCTTGGCGAGAGGCCGCGAGGGCCTGCACGCGTGCCAGGTCGCGCCGCAGCTCGGCCTCCCGGGCTTCCTTCTGCGCGGGTGTCTGGAAGGCGATGGTGCGCATGGCGGACGTGGCCACGCCGCGCGCCTCCAGCGCGGTGAGCGCGGTGTTCTGATCCATGGGGCGCGCGCTCACGAAGGTGAGGTCGCCCAGCCGCCCGGGGACGAGGCCGGGACCGCGATCCAACTCGCGGTAGAACTGGGTGACGCCCTGGTACACCGTCTGCTTGGGATGACGCGTGTCCTTCCAGTTGACGAAGAAGGTGTCGTCGATATCGCTGAGGACCTTGTTCTCGCCGCTCGGATGACCGAGCACTTCGCGGCGAAGGTGCGCGAGGATGGCCTCGCGTACCTGGAGGTCATCCACGTCGTCGAACAGGAGCTGCGCGAGGTCGTGGATGTCTCCGCCCGCGTCGAGCAGGTTCTTCAGCGTCGTCAGCTCACGGCCCTGGGTGACGCACAGGAGGTCCCGAATGCCCCGCTCGGTCAGGGCGGGCGTGCTGCCCACCTGGAGGGCGGTCACCAGCGAGGCGCGCAGCGTCTCCAGCCTCTTCGTCGCGACGACCAGGTCCATGGTGGTCCCCCCAAGCGGCCTCGCACGCAGGCCGTGAAGGGCGAGCCTATGTCCACGCGCGCGGCCTTCCAGCGCGGCGGCCCCCGTGACACGCGCCGCCGTTCCTGCTTCGCTTCCGGCCGATGACCGCGCCCGCTCCTCTTGTGCCCCTGACGCTCCGGTCGGACGAAGTCCACGTGTGGATCGTCGAGCCCGAGCGCATCGATGATCCGCGTCTGCTCCAGGCCTATGACGCCTTGCTGGACTCCGGCGAGCGCGAGAAGCAGCGCCGCTTTCGCTTCGAGCGGCACCAGCGCCAGTACCTCGTATCGCACGCGCTCGTCCGCCTGACGCTGTCGCGCTACGCGCCCGTGGCGCCCGAGTCCTGGTCCTTCGTGCCCAACGCCTTCGGTCGGCCCGAGATCGTGGGGCCGTGGGGCGCGCGGCTGCGCTTCAACCTGTCTCATACGGACGGCATGGCGCTCGTCGCCGTGGGGTTGGAAGTGGACCTCGGCGCGGACGTGGAGGACGCCGAGCGTCCTGGCGAGACGGTGGAGATCGCCGACAGCTTCTTCTCTCGCACGGAGGTGCAGGCCCTGCGCGCGCTGCCCCGCGATCGCCAGCGTGAGCGCTTCTTCGACTACTGGACCTTGAAGGAGGCCTACATCAAGGCGCGAGGCGCAGGGCTCTCACTGCCGTTGGATCAATTCGCCTTCGAGCTGACGCCCGGGCAGATGCCACGCATCGGGTTCGACCCGCGCATGAACGATGTGCCAGACACGTGGCAGTTCATGCAGCTGCGCCCGTCCGCGCGGCACCACGCGGCGGTCGCGGTGCGCCGACCTCGCGGCGCGCCGCTGACGGTACGGTGGCAGCACACCGTGCCGCTGTCGGGGGACTCGCCCCCGCGCTTCCAGGCCGCGTGAGCGCGAGGCTTAAGACGTGGCGGACCAGCGCGCCACGTCCTCTCGCACCGCCGAGAGGACCTGCTCCGGGTGCGAGCGGATGAAGAAGTGCCCCCCGCCGAAGTGGCGCACGCGCACGTCGGGGGAGTTCGTCTCGTCGCGCCAGCGCTCCAGCAGCGACACGGCCACGTGCTTGTCGCCCGTGGAGCCCAGCACGGAGATGGGGATGCCCAGCTTCACCGCATCCGGCCCGTTCTCCCACCACGCCAACGAGAAGTCCGCGCGCAGGGTGGGGAGCACCAGCTCCAGCAGCTCGCGGTGCTGGAGGATCTCCTCGGGCGTGCCGTCGTAGGCGCGCAGCTTCTCGATGAAGCGCGGGTTGTCGAGCTGGTGGATGGGCTCGCGATCATTCGCGGCCGGAGGAGGCGCCGCCGCCGCGATGAAGCCGCGGGGCTCCGGCCCCCCCTGCAGGTGCAGTCGCCGCGCGACCTCCAACGCGATGCGCGCGCCCATGCTGTAGCCGAAGAGGACGAACGGCTTGTCCAACAGCGGCGCCATCACCGGCATCACCGCGTCCAACAGCGCGGGCATCGACGGGATGGGCGGCTCCATCAACCGGCGCTCGCGCCCCGGCAGCTGCACCGCGCACAGCTCCACGCCCAAGGGCAGGCCCGTGCTCCAGCCGTTGTAGATGGATGCGCTGCCACCCGCGAACGGGAAGCAGAACAGCCGCAGCCGTGCCTCCGGCAGCGGCTTGCGAGTGGGAAACCAGCGGTCCAAGGGGGTCGGGGCGGTCGCGCTTCGCATCACCCACCCTCTGTCGCACGGGCCTGGAAAACCGGTCAAGCCCTCTGTCCAGGAAGGCAGACCCACCAGAACGTGTGACATGGATTCACCGAGAGTAAATGGCTGGAGACGTAGCGGAGTGCTCGCGGAAAGTCGGTGGACCCGAGTGGTATGGCTCTGCGCAGCTCACCGGCCCCTGAGCGATGTCTCATTGGGCGAAGCTCACGACGCTGACCCCGTTTCCTCGTAGGGGACGGCTAGCGGGGATGACAGGGACCTGTGCTACCTTGCTTCTTCGTGAGCTACGAGCTGTCGCACCTCGAGGCGCTGGAAGCGGAATCGATCTTCATCATTCGGGAAGTAGCAGCCGAGTTCGATAAACCGGTGCTGCTGTTCTCCGGCGGGAAGGACTCCGCGGTGATGTTGCATCTGGCGGTGAAGGCCTTCTGGCCGGCGCCGCTCCCGTTCCCGCTGATGCATGTGGATACGGGACACAACTTCCCGGAGGTCATCAAGTACCGAGACGAGCGCGCGGCGGAGCTGGGCGCGCGCCTCATCGTCGCATCGGTGCAGGAGGCCATCGACGCGGGGAAGGTGACGGAGGAGAAGGGGCCGCGCGCGTCGCGCAACCGCTTGCAGACGCAGCCGCTCCTCGAGTCCATCGAGCAGCATGGGTTCAACGCGGTGTTCGGTGGCGCGCGACGTGACGAGGAGAAGGCGCGCGCCAAGGAGCGCGTGTACTCGTTCCGTGACGAGTTCGGTCAGTGGGATCCGAAGAACCAGCGGCCCGAGCTGTGGAGCCTCTACAACGGGCGTCACCGTCGCGGTGAGCACATCCGCGTGTTCCCGCTGTCCAACTGGACCGAGTTGGATGTGTGGCAGTACATCGAGCAGGAGAAGGTCGCGCTGCCCTCCATCTACTTCACGCACCGCCGCGAGGTGTTCCGTCGCGACGGCATGCTGATGGCGTGGTCGCCCTTCCTCCCGCTGTTGCCCGGAGAGTCCGTCTCCACCGCCGCGGTGCGCTTTCGCACCGTGGGCGACATGACGTGCACGGCCTGCGTCGAGTCGACCGCGGACACCATCGAGCAGGTGATCCACGAGATCAAGGCGTCACGGGTGACGGAGCGAGGCGCGAGCCGCGCGGACGACAAGTTCAGTGAAACGGCAATGGAAGACCGCAAGCGCGAGGGATACTTCTAGATGGAACTGCTGAGATTCGCGACGGCGGGTTCCGTCGATGATGGCAAGAGCACCCTGATTGGCCGGCTGCTCTACGATACGAAATCCATCCTGGAGGATCAGCTCGCGGCGGTGGAGCGCACGAGCAAGTCCCGTGGGGACGAGTACGTCAACCTGGCGTTGCTGCTCGATGGGCTGAAGGCCGAGCGCGAGCAGGGCATCACCATTGACGTGGCGTACCGCTACTTCAACACGGTGAAGCGCAAGTTCATCATCGCGGACACGCCGGGACACCTGCAGTACACGCGCAACATGGTGACGGGCGCGTCCACGGCGGACCTCGCGCTCATCCTCGTGGATGCGCGCAAGGGCGTGCTGGAGCAGACGCGCCGCCACGCGTTCATCGCGTCGCTGCTGCGCGTGCCGCACCTGGTGCTCTGCATCAACAAGATGGACCTGGTGGACTTCGACGCCGGGGTGTTCGAGTCCATCCGCGAGGAGTTCCGCCAGTTCTCCATGAAGTTGGACGTGCAGGACCTCACGTTCATCCCCATCTCCGCGCTGGGCGGAGACAACGTGGTGACGCGCTCGGAGAAGATGCCCTGGTACGAGGGCCCGACGCTGCTGCACCACCTGGAGAACGTGCACATCGCGTCGGACCGCAACCTCATCCACGTGCGCTTCCCGGTGCAGGGCGTCATCCGCCCCGCGTCCGCGAAGAAGTTCCACGACTACCGCGCGTACACGGGCGCGGTGCTGGGGGGCGTGCTCCGTCCGGGCGATGAGGTGATGGTGCTGCCCTCGGGCTTCACCACGCGCATCAAGTCATTGGAGCTGGCGGGGAAGAGCCTGGAAGAGGCCTTCCCGCCCATGTCGGTGAACGTGTCACTGGCGGAGGAGTTGGACATCAGCCGGGGCGACATGATCTGCCGGCCGGGCAACCCGCCGCTGGTGGGCCAGGACATCGACGCGATGGTGTGCTGGCTGTCCGAGGCGTCGCAGCTCCAGCCCGGGGCGCGGCTGGCCATCAAGCACACCACGCGCTCGGCGCGCGCGATGATCAAGCAGCTCCACTACCGGCTGGACGTGAACACGCTGCACCGCGACGAGCAGAGCCCCGGGCTCAAGCTCAACGAGATTGGCCGCGTGACGCTGCGCACGACGGTGCCGCTGTTCTTCGACGAGTACCGACGCAATCGCAACACGGGCAGCTTCATCCTCGTCGACGAGGGGACGAACGCCACCGTGGGCGCGGGCATGATCAACGGCGCCGCCGTTTGAGGTGATGGATGGAGCAGCGGGTGGGATTCATCGTGTGGCTGACGGGCATGTCGGGCGCGGGCAAGAGCACGCTGTCCGGCCTGCTCCGGCAGCGCCTGGAGACGGAGCGCAGCATCGAGCGGCTCGATGGGGACGAGGTGCGCACCTGGCTGTCCAAGGGGCTCACCTTCAGCCGCGAGGACCGCGAGGAGAACGTGCGCCGCATCGGCTACGTCGCGCGGCTGCTCGCCAAGCACGGCGTGGGAGTCCTCACCGCGGCCATCTCGCCGTACCGGGCCTCTCGTGAAGAGGTCCGGCACCTCGCCACCGAGGCGGGCATCCCGTTCATCGAGATCTACGTCCAGGCCAGCCTGGACGCGCTCATCGCTCGGGATGTGAAGGGGCTCTACAAGAAGGCGCTCGCTGGAGAGATTCAGCACTTCACCGGCGTGTCGGATCCGTATGAGGCTCCGGAGTCGCCGGAGCTGGTGGTGCACTCGGACTCGGAGACGGTCGAAGCGAGCCTCGGGCGCATCCTGGACCTGTTGCGGGCTCGGGGGTTGCTCGGCCCGACGGCCAGCGCGGCCTGAGTCACGGCGTGGGCGCGGCTGCCTCGGTGGGGAGGCAGCCCGCGCGCACGGCTACTCGAGGATGCGCTCCAGCTTCAGGAAGGGGCGCTCGGCGGGGATGCCTCGCGAGCGGCAGATGTCGAGGAAGCGGTTCGACTCGATGATCTGCGGCGCGGTCTCGTCGTACTGGAGCACCATGACGTGCCGGAGCCAGGGCTCCTGGCCCATGGCATAGACGTACGACTCGCGCGGCTGGAGGTGGTTGAGGATCTCCGTGGCGCGCGCGGCGTTGGAGCCGTTGAGGCGGCGCGACTGGTCCATCTTCCGAGGCAGCGGCTGGGAGAGCAGGGGGCCGTACATCCAGCTCATCGGGCCGCCCTCGCACTCCATGCCGAGGAAGAGGATGTCGAGCGGGCCCACCAGGGACTTGAGGTGCTCGTACAGCCGAGGCTCGATGGCGTTGGAGTCCGCCGCCATCAGCATGGCGCGACCGCCCAAGCGCACGAGGTGGGCCGTCTTGGCCTGGATGGTCAGGTCGCTGTGCTCGCCCATGAAGGGGATGCCCGTCAGCGAGCCGCCCGGGATGCGAATCTCCTGCAAGTCGTCGATCTCCACGACGTTGCGGAAGCCCGTGTGCTCGAGCATGAGTCGCAGCGACGGATCCGCGAGGCTGCCGCCGTTGTTGCGCGGCACGACGATGGTGCCGATGCGGTGGCGGAGCTGGAGCAGCGTCTCCATCATCAAGTGGTCGGCGTGGCCGTGCGTGATGAGGACGTAGTCGATCTTCTCGGGCAGGTCCGCGTGCGTGAAGCGCGACAGCTCGGTGGGGAACTCGTAGCTGATGACAGGGTCGGTGAGCACGCTCACCTCACGCGTCTCCAGCAGCACACAGGCGTGGCCGAAGTAGCGCACGCGCACGCCGGAGCCCGTGTACGGCTCGGGCTTGCGTGGGGGTGTCTCGGTGAAGAGGTCGGCGAACGCGGGGGCGGCGTCTTGGGGCACGCCGAGCATCTCCGCCACCTGCCCGGGTGAGCCCGGCGTGGTGCGCATGCGGAAGAGGGCGTCGATGCCCTCGTGACGGAACGGCACCTGGAGCCACAGGGGTGTGTCGCCTTCCAGGCGCGGCGTGCTGAAGATGTACTTGCGGGCGTCTGCGCTGACGCGCATGAGCGCGATGCTCTGGGAGGCCTCGCGGTAGTAGGGGCTGCGGTAGAGCAGGGGCTCGATGATGCGAGCACTGGCGCGGTGGCTCAGGTCATACGTGAGCTCGACGTAGCCGCGCAGCAGGTCCGGCACCTTGGGGTAGAGCGGCTCCAGCGAGTCGCCCTTCGCGCTGGCCAGCAGATGCTCCAACTCCGTCAGCGCGGCGGCGTAGGCCAGCATGTGCGCCTGCTCGCGCGTGGTGCGCTCCAGCAGGGCCTTCACCTGGGGAACGCGCGCCACCGGGTGGTTGATGAAGGGACCGCCCATCAGCGCCGGGTTCTGCAGGGCGGCGACGTGCACGTCTGGATTGGCCACGAAGGACTGCATCAATTTCAGATGCAATCGCGTGACAAAGAGCGGCGCGGTGGCGGGAGACAGCAGGAACCACCAGACGTACCACTGGTTGTAGAGCGGCTCGAGGGCAACGTCTGGCTTCAGGTACATCGGGCGGTCGAGCATTGGCGGGGAATGTTGTCGAGCAGGGAAACGGCGTCAAGCCCACGCGGCCCGCTCGCCCGAGCGCAATCTTGAAGTCGAGATGGACAAGGCGGGGTGGCTGTCATGAACGACCCAAGGTGACGAGTTGCTTCGAGCGCGCTGGGTTATCGCATCGGGCTACGAAGCGCGCTTGGGGGGCGCTGTGCGATGCGGAACGGGCACCTCCAGAGGGGCCTCATTGCAGAGGATGCACCCCGCGGCGTGCAGATAGACGTGATGCAGTTCGCAGCGCCCATATTCTGGGAGTCCGTCGTGCCAGCGCCACGTCCTGACATGGGGCGTTGGGAGCGCCTCGCGAGGAAGCCGCTCGACCATCTCACGCACCTGACGGAGCAGGGCGATGACCCAGGTGGCGTCATGGAGCGCGAAGGGAAGTCGCTCCCATCCCTCGCGAGCCATGGCTCCGTCGATGATCTCCAGGAGGAATCGCCGCTGGTCCTCGAACGCCTCCGCCGTCCACCCGAGCTCGGAGACATCGAACCCCACCATGCCCAGTCCCAGGATGGTCTGGTCGCTCTCCGCGAGCCAGAGTGCCAACTGCAGCTCCCACGTCGTCCGCGCTCGCGCCGTCGCCGCGAGCGTCAGGACATCGAAGAACGTGGCCAGAGTCCCGTTGCTCGCATGGACATGCGGGGCGCCGGGGGCCAGGTTGTTCGTGATGTGGTCTCCCATCTGGGCACTTCCTCACGGGTGCAGCCTTCGCCGCAACCTCGCTCAGTCCTGGGCGAGTGTACGGAACACCGCGGGCAGCTCTTGTTCTCCCAACCCCGCTCCGAGGGCGCGTCGGTAGTTCGCGAGCAGTTCCAAGGGGAAGCGCGCGCTGATGCGGGCATCGCGGCTCAACCGGACGATGTGCTCGATCGCGGCGACATGCGTGTTGAGGCTGCACTGGTCGCCGGTGAAGTCGTCGCGCTCGACCATGCCCTGGGCGGCGTCGGCCGTGACGGAGATGAGGCCGAGGAACGAGTGCTTCTGGGCGAAGAACAGCTTCGGGTCGAGCCCTTCGGCCTTGCACATGGCCGCAGCGTGGAGGACCGCCAGCGAGCCGCCGTAGTAGGCCTCCAGGATGGCACAGTCGAGCGTCGCGGCGGAGCCGATCGCCTCGGCGACATAGACCGAGTTCATGGCAATCGCCTGGAGGGCTTCTCGGTGGCGCTCGAAGAGCGCGCGAGGGCCGGCGTAGAACACGGTGGCGTAGTCCGTGGCGACGAAACTGGGGTACGCGAGGATCGCGGCGTCCAGGTAGTTCACGCCGTGGGCCTGCGCCCACTCCGCGCCGCTCCGCGCGTCCGAGGGGGAGCCGCTGGTGAGCTGAACGAGCGTTGTCCCGGTGAGTGCCGCCGAGATGGAGGGCGATGCGAAAAGCTCGGTACACGCGGCATAGTTGGACAGCGAGACGATGACGAGTTCGCGGCCGGAGACGGCCTCGCGAAGGTCCTCGAATGCATGGGTGCCACCACTCACGGCCTGGGCCTTGGCGTGGGTCCTGTTCCAAACGGCGACCTCATGGCCCGCCGCCGCGAACGCTCGCGCCAGCGCGGTTCCCATGAGCCCACTCCCAATGACTGCAAGCTTTGTCGGACGGTTGGCTGGCATCGTGGATTGCTCTCTGGCGTTCGGGAGGTGACGAAGAAACGCCGTTTCGGACGTTACTCGCGCGGAACTGCGAAGGCGCATTCCGGACCCCACGCCCATTCCGGCGAGAGGGTCTCAACCTCAACCCATAGCATCAAAGGACAACACCATGAAGCGAGCGTCCCTCGTTGTTTCGGCGTGGATGATGTTGGTCGGGTTTGCCAGCACGGCCGTGGCGGCCCCCATCACCGTGAATGGCTACGTCTGCTCAGCGACATACACTCGGCAGCCGAACGTCACCTACGGTCAGGGCTACGTGGTCGTGCAGGTGTACACCGGGGCGGGCTGCACCGGGAGCCTCGTCGGCAACTACTACTACCTGGGAGCGAGCGCCTCAGCTGGTGGCTACCAGTATAGCGAAGCCGAGCGCCTGGGGCTGTTCGAGCGCGCCACCCAGGCCGCGACGCAGGGCACGCGAGTCACCCTGTATGTCGAGGGCGCGGGCATCGGCATCCTCGACACGACCTACCGGGCCAACTGACGCAGGTGCGGAGGGGCTCCGGTGGGTAATGGCAAGCGGCCCGATGCCAGTCAATCGGGCCGGTGTGCCCGCCGGAGGCCCCGTCTCGGGGGAAGGGCAGGGCCGTAGCGCGACTCGATTTTCAGTGGCGTCCACGGCACCGCGCGGCCTAGAGCCAGGGAATGCTGAAGCTCGCCTGGAGGCCCAGCCATCCGCGCAGGAAGGCGCGGGCCTCCGGGTCCACTTGCGCGACCTTGTGAGGATGGTGCTGGAACGCGTAGACCGACTTGATCTGATACGCCCCCACGATGCCGGGCAGGTCCGTGGGGAGCAGCCCTACCGCGTGCATCCCGACTGGGGGCGGACACCGCACGAGGGGATGCGGCTCCAACTCCGCCTGGGCCTCGGGAAGGTCGCCAACCATGTACGACGCATGCTGGAAGTCGAACTGGCGGATGTTCTTCATCAACTGGCGCATCCGGCCCCGAGACTGCACTTCGGGCAGGGTCATGGGCGCCTGGGGACTGCTCTCACCCTCCACCCATTCATGCGCATTCCTCCGGGTGCGACCAATGTTGGGCCCGGTGGGATTGCGGAAGTAGTGCTGCTTGCTGTCGTTGGGGTTCAGCGTTCGCACGCGCATCATCCCGCCCGAGATGGAGACCGAGGTCCCTCCCGCCCTCCACCCCCGGTTTTGCGTCGAGGTGGGGATCCGGTGCAGCCGTCCGCCGAGCATGAACCACATCAACTGGGCGCCATGGCAGGTGGCGTAGATAGGCATCCCTCTCCGATAGGCTGCGGTGATCAGGCACATCTCGATCAGCAGCGAACGGCCATACTGCCCGACGTCGAATTGCAACCAGGGGGAGAGGAACTGCTCGCCAGGCGCGCCCAGGTTCACCTGATGGAGGTCAGGATTGGGCTGGAGGTTGGGGAAGCGCCGGAGCGCGTGCCTGAGCCGCCTGATCGGCGCGATGGCATAGTCATGCATCGCCATGGGAATCGTTCCCGCGCCCGTGGGTGGCACTGCCACGTGGGTGTAGTTGGACAGCAGCCGGGAACAGGCGCTGTATGCCACGGCCAGGGAGCCATCCACGGCCCGGTTGTCCGCGAGGATGCCCGCGAAGCTCGCGAGCAGTGGGGCCGTGGCCTGGGGAGTGGGCGCGAAGGTCTGACCGATCTGGGCAACCTGGGACATTCGGATGATCTGTCCCCGAGGACTGCCTTCGGTGGTGTTGAACATGTTGGTGGAGAGGGTGTCCACGGTGACCTGTCCATCCGTGTCCACCAGCGCTTGCGCGACGTCTGTCGCCCATCCGCCGTCGGCGGAGCCTCGCGAAATCAGCACCCTTGCCTGGGGCATGTGCCTCGTCTCCTGAGGGGGAATCTCTGTTCTGCCGTGGGATCATGAAAGGACGCGGGACGTCCCGCGTACCTGTCGGGAGCGACGGGATGCGATGCGCCAGGAGCGTCCCTCACCGCGCGCCGCCCTGCGCTCGCGGAAGGGCAGGGGGCGGACCTATTCGGACATCTGCCGCGCGAGCATGAGGAGCTTCTCCAGCAGGAGCGCGTTGCGCCCGCGCAGCAGCCGCAAGAGGAGGATCTTCAACACCGGCGCGAGGACGGTGAGCTGGCGCGCCTGGGAGAATCGCTCCTGCTGTCGCCTTGAGACGTGGTGCTCCTGGCCCCAGGAGTCCAGCGTGCTGCCCATGGACCTCACCACGGCGTTGGACTTCTTTCGCGTTTCCTTGTTCGGGAGCACACCGTCCCAGCCGGGTGGGACCATCTTGAGTGGCTTGGGCTTCCTTCCCTTTCCGCTCCAGGGCTGTTCTTTCTCATAGGACAGATCCCGGGTCGCGTCGGAGATGGGATCGTACCAGGGGAGCGAGGGGGGCAGGTCCGAGTCAATCTCATTCACCCGTCGATACTCGGTCATCTCGCTGACGAGCAGGGGCGTGAGCTGGGCGATGACGTTGAACATGCCGTGTTTGATGAAGAGCTCGGTCACCGGCATGATCAGCTCCTTGAGCTTGCGCGTATGCCGGACGCTCGGGTCCGTATAGGTCGCCGCGGTGTTGTTCGACGAGAGCAGACGCCCGATGGAGCCCTCGTCGTCGTGCTGGAGCATCAGCACTCCGCTGGAGGCGTCGAAGATCATCGGGCACCCGAAGATGTCGTCGAAGGTCAGCGTCCCCTCCGCGATGCAGCACAGCGCATCGTAGTTGGACGTCCACAGCGGCATGGCGTGCCGGGGCTCGGTCAGGAACAGGATGGACAGCGCGGTCAGGCAGGCCTGATCGATGGTCAGTGTGACGTCCGCGATCCGGAAGGCGCGCGTGTTGAGCAGCTTCTTGACCTTCGCTCTGCGCAGACAGAGGGTGCCATTGAGCCCGGGCTGTCTGCGCAGGGCCGTGCCCACGTTGCCGTTGAGGAACGAGAGCAGGTAGGTCGCGAGCAGGACGTCTGGGTCGCCGTTGCAGAAGGGGGGCAGGCGGCGCATGAGCCGCAGCATCTGGTAGACCTCCTCGTAGGAGGCATCCAGGATCTCCATGGCGTCGAGGTGGCCGGCGATGAACTTCGGCGTCGTGACAAGCAGGGTCCCGTTTTGGGTGTCATAGAAGCTCACCACGCGCGTGGCGCCTCCACCGTCACTGGACTTGTCATTGTGAAACCACACGCAGCTGGGGATCGTGCGGTCCGGCTCGGCGAGGAAGAGTTGGGTGAACGTGTGGTAGCTGGTTCCACCCCGGTTCACGTGGGAGAGGCCGGCGTTCTCCTGCAGGTTGGTCCAGAACATGCGCTTGCGGTACTGCGTCAGGAGGATGAGGGCATCCACCCAACTGGTGAGGTCCCCGTGCCCGACGAACAACCGCTCCAGCGCGGTGCCCCCGCGAAACGCCGGTCGGTCGCCGCCGCCGCCCGTGGTCTGGAAGGAGCGCGTCACCGTGCCCGACAGCTTCCGGTGCATCGCACTGCGAGGCAGCCACCGGGCGACAGCCGTCGAGAAGGGCAAGGCCCCACCCCGCTCGAGTTCCGCCTGCCGGTCCACGCAGAGTCGGTAGAAGCCCGAGAAGGCCATGTGGGCATCGCCCGTGAGCAGTCGGAGTGCCTGCCGAAGCTCCGGAAAGTCCCTCAGGTTCATGAAGCCGGTGCTCAGGCCTCCCAGCAGGAAGTTGATGAAGGCCCCGTCCATCCGCGGCGGGGCTCGGATCCGACGCGCGGGACCAGGGTGGAGGAAGGCTTCAATCCGCTGGTCGTTGTCCTCCCCCTGGGTGCCCTCGATGGCGATGGCGAGGGCTGCGTGGTCTCGAGGGGCCAGATAGGAGAGGATGAGCTGCTGCACTTCGTATGGCAGCTTGAGGATGAGGTCGAACATGGGAGTCCGGGGAGGGGCGTGAATCATACCCTTTCGGTTTTTGATGTGTAGTGTTGACTTCCATGTTTGACAGAATGGGGCGTCTCCGCAAACGAGCGCCCGAGGCGAATCAGGGTCGAGTGTGCCGGCCTCCCGTGCCGACAGTAGACGCGACTGCTGAGCGTCTCCCTCCTCGCGAAGCGCTCCCCCGTCCCATGATTGCGGACGGGATTCGCACACCGCCGCAATGAGACGCGGCGAACCCATGGCCTGCGGTTTCCTGAACCGCCGCCCGTAGGTTCATGTCCGGATGAGTTGCGCTCGCCCTTTCCGCACTGCGCGGTGGACGCCGATTGAGTCTTGCTCAGGCCTCGGCATCCGATGGACGAACTGGCTGTAACGAGGCGCGGCCTGTTCTGCGCCTCGCCGTATCTTGCCGCTACCCTTCAGGCGCAGTGCTCAGGGGTCGCAGCGCTGGAGGCAGTTCAGGCTGATCCTCCCAGCATTGTAGACGGTGCCATCGGGCCGCTGGCAGTAGATGAACTGACCCACGCCTTGTCGCCCATTGGAGCAGGCGACGCACTCCATCTCCGTGGAGGCTGTTTCGCCGGAAGGGCAGTAGGTCGCAGAGAGAGCGCTAGCGCCTGTTGCCTCCATTGTCGCAGAAGTCGTGGCTTCCGTATCGATTCCCTGGCCACATCCTGCGAGGAGTCCGGCGGCTGCGAATGCGGTGAGAATGATTCGATGCACGCTAAAGCCTTTGCGGATTGCAGGTGATTCTGCGGTTCATGAATAGCATAGGGGGAGTGAGGCGCAAGTCGGGCAGAGCCCTCGCCTCGAGAGGATTCGCGTGTGTGTATTCGTAGATGCTCGTGCGCAGTGGGATGAGATTGCCCTCGGACGTCACGACGTCAGCGCTCTCCTCGGGTCCACCCTCCGGCACGGTGCCACCACGGCGAATGATTAGCCCAACCACCATCGTTCCGATGATTGACTTCATTGTGGCCTCCTTGCGTGTGCTGGGTAGGCTGATGGGTCGAGCGCGTCCACGACGCACCCCACGCCCGCTTCGAGTTCCGGACGGGCAGCCTTCCTCCGTGGGGCGAGGCACGCGGGGCGCGCAAGGGCACAGCCTTACGAGCGTGTGGGACACTCGCCCAGCAGATTGTCGTGGACTCAGCAGTGCTGGGGGGGGCGGCAATTGGGAGAGCTGCTCACGGAACGCGTCGGCCGAGGTGGCCAACCGAGCAGCGGCTGGGTGGGGAATCGAGGCTCCCCCACGTGGCCCCCACGAAGACTGCGCCGTTTCCGGCGCCTGAACCTACTGGAGCAAAATCCCCAGTAGATTCAGGAGGTTGGCTAACGGCCCCGACAGGAATCGAACCTGTGGCCTGCGGTTTAGGAAACCGCCGCTCTATCCAACTGAGCTACGGGACCAACGAACTCGGTGCGGCTCGAGCGCGCGCAAGCTACGGCATGTGACGGAGAAACGGAAGGTTCTCGTGCGGAGCCCCTGGGGATTGGGGCTCGTGGGGAACCCTGGAAACCTCGGGGCTCTTGGGGTGCGCTCCTCCGCCGCGCACCCTGTCGGAGGATCAAGGGGCGGTCGGTGGTCTTCCGCCCAGTGTCTGTCTTTGCCGACAGGGCAGCGCGCCCTCTGCTCCCGACGTTCAGTGCCTGAGGTTGAACCGACTGATGACGGGGAAGTGGTCCGACGTCGTGGTTTTGTACGCAGGAATCTGCGGGTCCATTACCGTGGTGGAATTGGGTGTGTAGTCGGCCCACAGCTCATCGGTGACGAGCTGGTGGTCGATGAAGGTGCTGTGGCTGGCGGTGCTCGAGGTGCCGGCTTGGGACAGGGCCTGGGTCGTGAACGTATAGTGGCTCGGGTCGTCGAGGAACATGCGATACGGCGTGTCGTACGTCGGGCCGGCGATCGACATGTCCACGTCGTCATTCCAGTCACCGAGCACGATGACCCGCTGCGTGGGCAGGTTGGTATCGAGATAGCTCTTGAGCGCCTTGGCGGCGGTGAACCTGCGGGCGTAATTGTCCGAGCCGATATCGGCCTTCATATGTACGATGATTGCCGTCACGTCCTCCGTGGAGGCGCCTTGTTTGATTCTCATGTCCACCCGCAGGGGAGGTTTCCCCGCGAAGTCAAAGCGGAACTCCGTGAGGATGATGTCTGCTTGCAGCACTTGCACCACGCTTGACTTGTAGAGCACGCCCGGTTTCTGGTCGTCGGGCCCGTAGTGGTAGGTCCCAGATGACACGCGCGACGCGTCGTCGGCGAGGAATCCGTCATAGCCTGGGAGCAGTGCTTTCAAGGCATTGAACTGGTTGGTGTCGACGATCTCCACCAGGCCCCAGAAGTCCATGTCCGCGCGGGCAATGACTGTCTTCGCATTGGCCAACTGCAGCGCCTCGTCGGAGGGACCGTGGAGTTTGTCCCCAAACCACTCGATGTTCCAATTGGCCACCGCCAGCGGGACGTTGGGGCCAAGGACCACCAGCTCCTTCGTTGCGTCGGACGTGACTCCATGGGCGTCTCGAACGCGGAAGGGAACCTCAAACGTGCCGCGAGCCTCGGTGCGACCAGACAGTACTCCGTCTGGGGAGAGCGAGATGCCGCTCGGGAGCGTGCCTTCCTCCATCAGAGTCCATTCCAGCGGAGGGCACCCGCCGGTGGACCGGAGGGTGTATTTGTAATCGACCTGGGTTGTCACACTGGGCAGTGTGGCGTTGGAGATCTCAGGCAATGGCCAGACCTTCAACGCATAGGTGTGAGTGTTCTCGTCGCCCGATGCGTCTCTCACGGTGACGGTGAGCGCGAAGTCACCGGCCTCCGTGCTGGTGCCCTTTAGTCGTCCATCGGCTGTGTAGAACGAGAAGCCGGGTGGTGCGTTCAGATAGTAGCGCAGCGGCGGCGCCCCACCCGACGCCGCGAAGACGGCCTCGTAGTCGAGGCCCAGCGTGGTCGAGGGGAGTTCGACATCCGGGAGTCGGAGGCCGCCATCGTAGGATCTCCGCCCGTCGGAGCACGCGGCCAGCAAGGTGAGGAGCGCGAAGACTCCCGCCGCTCGACTGAAGCGCCTGTCGTCAGGCCGCGGGGGGGCCCTGCGCTGTGACTGCATCCCCCGTGCGTGAGACAGCGGCACGTGGGGGCGACGCATGAGGGAATTGTCGAGGGGGTGTGGTCTACCTTGAGTCCTGCAAAGCATTTGTGTTCCCCGAAGCGAGTGGCCGCAGCCCGCGCCATGCGCAGCCGCGCATGGCGGGCGGTGCGTTGGTTTGCAGGCGCAGACTCCTGCAATCGCTGGGGGGAGGGCCTCACGCGCGGTTCACACTTTCTTCATGGTTTGCTCATGAATGCTCGTTTTGCCGCGATGCGGCTGGGGTGCTTCCAGCGGGGCAGCGGGGCTGGGTCTTCCGCGGTCAGCGGGATTGCGCACGAGGGGTGGAGGCAGGGGGGGATTCCTTCCCTGTCCTCAAGGCGCTTTCAACCCAGGCGCGCCAGGCGGAGACCTCGTCGCCGAAGTCCTGGCGGGACAGGGTGCGCAGCACATCGAGCGCGGGCTTGCGTTCGACCTGTTGCTTCGAGCCCGCCATTTCCAAGAGGAGGTCGCCGGTCTCCCGGAGGATCCGCTCGCGCGCCGAGGCGTCCTTATGGACGAGGGCCGAGAGCAACCCCGCCGCCTTGTTCCGATCGGTGATGAGGGGCCCTTGGAGTCCGCGCAGCACCTTCTCGAGGGGCACCAGCGGACGGTCCGCTTTCTCTTGCAGCTCCCAAAGGACTCGCATCGCCGCGTTGCGCGGGGCTTCGTGGGGATCGCTCATCGCGGGCACCAGTGCATCGACCACGGACTCCCGCGTGATGCCATAGGCCAGCAGGAATGCGGCTGCCTCGCGCCGGGTCGGGTCCGCGTCCGTGTGCAGCATCTGGACGAGCGCCGTGAAGTGTTGCGGCACTCCCGCCAGAAAGGGCTCTTCCAGCTTCATCAGCTCCGGGTGCCCAGGGCCGTAGAAGCAGTGGAAGGCTCGACAGGGTTCCGTGACGTCGGATGAGATGGTGCCTGCATTGACGAGCTGCCACATGCGCGTCGTGTAGGCCGTCCATGCCGCGAGCAGTCCTGCGGGCTCGGCCACCGAGCCGGTGGGGGCTGGATCATATTGAAGTCTCCACGCGTCCTCGGGGTCCACCACGTCCACGGTGACTCGCAGCGTCCGGTCCTTCTGGTAGGCGGTGACCGAGTTGCGGACCATCGCGAAGCCATACTGCGCCAACAGGTGTTCCTTCCCCCTCGCCAAGGTCTGGATGAACGCGTCGCCGTCCTTCGACGCCATGTCCAGCAGGGTACCCTCGGCGGGAACCCCAGCGAGGTAGGGCGCCAGCAGGTCCGCCTTGGGATGGCGCCGCGACCCGAACACTTCGATGCCGTCGAAGCGATACGTCGTCGGCGAGAGGGGCGGCGGGGCCTCGATGGGGGAGGGCGGGGGCGTCTGCTCCCTGTGACTCACGCAACCACTGAGCATCAGCAGGGACAGGATGCAACCCAGGAGTCTTGGCATTGCGTCACGAAACCATTCCTGCGTGAACCGACGCAATCCTGTGCCCGACGGCGCGGGGATGGCTGGCCAAGAGCCAGGGGCCCGCGCCGTGGTTGGAGGCCGTGACTCAAACGATGGTGGGAGTGATGCCGCCGTCGACACGAATTGCCGCGCCGTTCGTGGCGGCGGAGAGGGGGCTTGCCACATAGGCCACCATCGCCGCGACCTCTTCGGGCTCAATCATTCGTTGGATCAGCGAAGTGGGCCGCTCCTTGGCGAAGTAGGACCGCTCGAGCTCAGCCTCGGGCGCGTTCGGGTTCTCCGCCACGCTCTTGAGGAACGCGACGATTCCCTCGGACCGGGTGGTGCCGGGCATGACGGAGTTGACCGTCACCCGCGTGCCCTTCGTGGCCGCCGCAAGGCCGCGGGAGATCGCGAGCTGCGCTGTCTTGGTCATGCCGTAGTGAATCATGTCGGGGGGCACGATGACCGCGGAGTCGCTGGCGATGAAGATGATGCGGCCCCAGTTGCGCTGAATCATGCCGGGGAAGTACTCGCGAGCGAGTCGTGCACCGGAGAGGACATTCACCTCGAAGAACCGCCGCCAATCGTCGTCGGTGATCTCGGTGAAGGGCTTGGACTCGTAGATGCCGAGGTTGTTGACGAGGATGTCGATCGCGGGAACTGCGGCGAGCAGCGCGGCCGCGCCGGTGGCGGTCGATGGATCCGCGAGCACCCCGCGTGCTCCAATCTGTGCCGCGGCGGCGTCGAGCTTCTTCTGATTCCGGCCGCAGATCACCACCTGGGAGCCCTCGGCAACCAGCCGCTGCGCGATCGCGAGGCCGATTCCCGCGGTGGCGCCGGTGACGAGCGCCGTCTTCCCTTTGAGTTGCAGGTCCATGTCCTTGCCTCCTGAGTGCGGTCCTGCCGCGTACACCAGGTTGCCCCTGGGCCACGAGGCCTTCGTCGGAGGCTGCGTTGACTCGGGAACCTCGCGGCGTCTGGCTTCCGGGGCCTGAAACTCGAAATCCACGGGACTCCAGTCCATGCGTGCTCGCCTGAGTGTCGTGCTTGGCACTAGACTCATCGGGCGCCGTGTGGCCGTGCGCGAGCGCCTCGGAGGAATCATGCATTGGCGACTGACTTCGATCCTGGTGCTGGGGATGTCTGTCATTGGCGCGGGGTGTGCCCACGGCGGGCATCCCGAGGCCGCGGAGGACTCTCAGCCTCGCTACGAGCACGTCTTCCAGAAGCCGCTGCCGGAGGCGCTGCTGGAGACTCGCAAGCTTCTTGAGGAGCACGGCTTCATCTTCGAGAACACCCAGGACGACACCCAGTTGCTCACGACCTGGAAGCCTCCGGACCGTCGCGGTTCGGGCAACGTCCAGTTCTCTCGCTATCTGGTGACGGGCTTGCGCGTGGCGCCTCGGCAGTCCGTGGTCCGCATCTTCCGGATGTCCACGCGCCAGATGGGGAACGATGTGGAGCACCAGGAGCAGTGGTGGAAGGTGCTGCGGGAGCGAGGGGAGCAGAACGCGGTCCTTCGCTCCCGGGGGCCCACGCAACTCTCCGCGGGCGCCGCGAGCCCCGAGGGCGAGCAGCGCGGGGTTCAGGTGGGCCAGCGAGATCTCGAGCTGGAGAAGGCGCTCACGCTTCGGCTCGAGTCCGCGCCGTCGCTGGAGCTGGTGGGCGGGAACATCGCAGACGAACCGCGAGCCACCCCGGTGCGCGACGCGGACTTCTACGTGGCGCGATGGAAGGACGACGAGGCTGTCCAGGGGACGTGCGGCGAGCAGGTGCGCGGGCTCGAGCCGCTCATCTCCCCGTCGCTGACGCTCTTGATTGGTGAGCAGCTCGGCTCGAACGAGATGCCACACGCCGTGGGAGACATCCTTTGTCAGCTCGCCGAGACCGGCCTGCCCGTCGTCCTGGGGCTGTCCATTCCCGCAGCGGAGCAGGCGCGGCTGGACGCCTATCTGGCGTCACCCGGTGCCCCGGCCAACCAGGACAGTCTCTTGGCGGGGCGGTTCTGGCAGAGGCCCTATCAAGACGGGCGGAGCAGCTGCGCCATTCTCGACCTGATTGATCGGGTGCGAGGCCTGCGCCTGGCGGGCCTGCGCGTCTCGCTGGTGGCCTACGACACCGACGAGGCCCGAGGCAGTGAGCGCGATGCGGTGCTCGCCGAGGTCTGGCGCAGGCGCCGGGCCTCCCAGCCCCAGGAGATTCAGCTCGTGCTGGCTGGCAACATCCACACCCGGACCGAGCAGGGCGCGCCTTGGGACAGCGACTTCACGCCCATGGCCCACCTCCTCGCCAAGAGCACGGCGCCGACCATTCTGGAGGTGGGCTTTGCCCAGGGGACGCGGTGGGGCTGTGACTTGAACCCAGAGGGGCGCCTCGTCTGTGGGGTCGTGGGTGCGACGCCCATGGACCGGCTCCGCGCGGTTCCAGGCCAGAGTTCCTATATCCAGCTCGAGGAGAAGCCTTCGTCCGACGGGGTTCGCGGCATCTTGTTCGTGGGCACCCTGACTCCGTCGCTGCCTGCCATTCTGGGGCCTCAGGTCCAGAGCGCCCCTTCCATCTCGCTGCCTGGCAGCACCAAGGCGTCGGACACCTGGAAGCCTGGCATGTGGTGACGCGCGCGGTCCGGGCAGGGGCCAAAAGAAAACCCCGAAGTCACTCAGAGAGTGACTTCGGGGTCTGTGGCCAGGGTCAGACTTGAACTGACTACCTGCGGATTATGAGACCGCCGCTCTAACCAGGTGAGCTACCTGGCCGTGAAGCGACGCCCGTATAGCGGGACGAGCGCGTCGCTGCAAGTGCTTCGGAACGCAGATGGCACCCGCGCGCGTCGAAATCCACCTTCGCGCGCCGTGGGCGTTGCGCTCGGCGGGTAGAGCCGCCTCTCTGGCACCGAACGATTCACGTGTTCATGGGCGGCACTCCAGGCCGGACCGGAGGGTCCTCAGGGTGTGGGCGGCGACACCTGGCCCCGGGGGCAGGGGGCCACCCTTGCTCCCCTCCGTCGCGCTGATCCATACCCGTCCCAGGAGGCGTCCCCCGCATGAGTGATTCCGAGCCCCACGCCTGGATTGCCTTGGTCGAAGAGGAGGAGCGCCTCGCGCTGGCCCGTTCGTGGCCCTCCTCTCGCGACGGGGGCGTCCAGTTCGTCGTGGACGAGACCGTGCTCCGGCTCGACCATGACGAGCGGCTGGCGCTCTACCAGGACCTCTCCGAGAAGATGCTCGCGGTCTTCCGCGCGCTGGTGCCCCCCGGAGGTTGGCTCTACGCGCTGGATCCGCACCACCCTTGCTACCGCTTCTTCCCCCACGTCCCCTTCGAGGCCGGCGCCACGTTGGAGCAGATGACGGGCCTCTACTCGCGGGAGCACTTCGCGCTCGCCGAGCGGGGGATCCACCCGCCGCCGCTCGAACCGCGCTGGGCCATGGAGGTCCATCCCGCGGGGGACCCCGAGCACGCGTTCGCCTCGCCGGACTTCCACTTCGTCTTCGCGGCCCGCTACCGCGTGGGCAATCTGGACGGCGGCGAGGCCCCGGGCCGCGGGCCGCTCGAATCCGAGACCTACGAGTTGCTCGGGCGGCCGCTGGTGGAGGCCGTGGAGCGAGACCTCCCCGAGCTCTTCCGCCGCGCCCGCCGGTGCGACGGAGACAGCTGAGCCGCTCCCCGAGCCGTCAGTCCCAGACGAACAGCCACTTCACGCCCTTCACGAGCCCGTAGAACAGCCACCCGACCGGGCCCGGCTGCACGGGTCGGCTGAACTCCACGTTCACCGAGGCCAGCGTCACGCGGCCGTCCATCGACTCCAGCTGCGCCTTCATGGACTCGTACTCGGCGGTGACGCGCTCCAGCTCCTTCTCCACCTTCACCGCGTCGTCCACGGAGGCCGCGCGCTGGAGCAGCTCCAGGTAGCGCTCGCGCACCCGCGTGAGGTTGTCGAAGCGGACCTGCAGGTCCCGGCGCGCGTCCGTCACATCCTCGGCCATCACCGTGCGCCGGGAGACCTCTCCCAGCGCGGAGACCGCCCCGAGGAAGGCATCCAGCCGCTCCGCCGGAATCCTCAGCCGCGCGCCCTGGGTGGACACCTGCTCGGCATAGCCCCCGTGTGATTTGGCCAGCGCCACCGCGAGGGGCGGCCCCGCGGTGGGGTCCTTGCGCTCGACCTCCAGCGACGACCAGCGCGCGATCGCACGCCCCGCGCCCGGACCGCCCAACAGGTCCAAAGAGGGGGACTGCGCCCGTTCATGGATCGGCGCGCTCGCGCAGGCGACGCAGAGGAACACCAGGAGGAGGGGAGCGAAGCGCACAGGAGTCCTTTGAGAAGGTCCCCGACGGGGAACTCCGACGGGGAACTCCATGGTGGACGCACTGGCGCCGCGCGCCGTTCCTCGCGGGGGGAGATTTTCTGGGGGGAAGCGGGGCGGAGGCCCGGAGGACTCAGGACGCCCGGGTCACGGCGCCGGGAGACTCGTGGGTGTCTCCCTCGTAGTAGATGCTGGCGCTGCCCTTGCCATACACCACGAGCACCCGATCACTCTGCTCGAGGAGGCCGGAGGCCTTCTCGGTGGCCTTGCGGACCAGGGTGTTGAACTGCGTGTCCATCGGCGCCGAGCGCTGCTTGTTGCCGGCTCGGACAGTTACGACTGGCATGCGGTGTCCAGCTCCTTGAGCCCCCCGGCGGGTGGTTCCGTGAACGACCGGCCCCGGCCCATCCGTAGGTGACCCCCCAGTCATAGCCAACCGAACTGTTGGTTGACAAGCACCCCGTGGCGTGGGGGAAAGGACGTTCATGCTCCGCAACCTCCGTGTTTTGCTGGTTTTTTCGCTTGGTCTGAGCTCGGTGGCGATGGCCCAGGACGATGCGTCCGCGTCGAAGGTGGAGACGCATCAGTCGCCCACGCCGTTCTGGTTGCCGCGCAACGTCTTCATCGGGACGTCCTTCCGGAACGGCGCGGTGATTCCCCAGCTGCGCCTGCAGTGGGAGCCGACGCTGTTCCAGGATCGGCACGACGCCTGGGTGGCCATCCTGGAGGGCGGCGTGGCCTGGGCCGCCTCCCTGCCGGGCACGGCCGTGAAGGGCTACGACGTGCCGGTGTCGTCGTACTACGAACACACCGTCCAGGCGGGCTTCGGCTACCGCAACCACCGCGAGTCGGGCGGCCTGCACTGGGGTTTCCAGGTCACGGGCGGCCCGGTCTTCTACGGCGCCCACTTCACCAATGTGGCCGCCGACAAGCGCGTGGCCGGCCTCGTCTCGGGGCGCGTCCAACTGGGGTACCAGTGGGATGCGGTGGGACTCGGGGTGGCGGTGGGCTACTCCGAGCCGTTCATGCTGAAGCGCCGAAGTGTTGCCCGGGACTTCGTAGGCGGCCCGATGGTCGGATTTTTCGCGGATTGGCGCTAGCGCCAGGAGTAGACTCGGCCCATCCCCATGGCCGAGCTGCTCAGCGCCCACGTCTCCCGGTACCTGCGCAACCGGGGTGAGTTTGAACGCGGCCTGCCGCCGGGGGTGCTGGTGTTCCTGCCAGCGCCCGTGGAGGGGCTTCCGGAAGAGGGCGAGGAGTACCGGCTGCACACCGTGACGAACGCGGGGCCGCCCACGCTGGGTTGGGATGGCCCGGTGGTGTTCCCCCTGGTCAAGTCGCAGGGCAACGCGTTCGGCCGGGGCATCACCGTGGGCCGCACCGGCAACAACGACGTCGTCCTCGATGACGGCAGTGTCTCCCGATTTCATGCATGGTTTGCGTGGGATGCCGGGAAATCCTGCTTCCTGCTGACCGACGCGGGCTCGAAGAACGGCTCGTGGGTGGCGGGGGGCCGGCTGCCGGCGCGCAAGGCGACGGTGCTGGAGGACGGGACCCGGCTGCGCTTCGGCCAGGTGGAGGTGTCCTTCTACCTGGCGAGCGGATTCACGCGGCTGTTGATCGCCCGGCTCAAGTCCTGAGCCTTGCCACGTCTTCCGCAGACTGCGTAACGTGCGCAGTCACCCCTCAGGCATAACGGGAGCGTTCGCGGTGGCCTTGACCACAGAAGCCTTCGGGCTGACCGATGTTGGCCGGAAACGGCAACACAACGAAGACGCCATGTTGGTCGATGTTCCGCTCGGCCTCTACATGGTGGCCGACGGCATGGGGGGCCACGCCGCGGGCGAGGTGGCGAGCGCGCGCGCGACGGAGGTCGTCAAGCAGCACGTCTCGGCCAACCGGCACCTGCTCAAGGATCTGGCGAGCAACCCCACGGCGGACAGCCGCTCGGCGGCGGCGGCGCTGGTGGAAGTGGCCGTGCAGCGCGCGTGCGCAGACATCTACCGCACGGCGATGACGGACTCGAGCAAGCGAGGCATGGGCACGACGTTCGTGTGCCTCGCGGTGGGCGGCAACAAGGGCGTCATCGGGCACGTGGGCGACAGCCGCGTGTACCTGGTGCGCCACGGCCAATGCCACCGGCTGACCGAGGACCACACCCTGGTCGCCGCGCAGCTCAAGGCCGGCACCATCACCAAGGAGCAGGCCGCCACCTCGCAGTACCGCAACGTCATCACCCGCGCGGTGGGCATCCAGGAGTCGGTCCAGGTCGACACGCTCATCGTGGACCTGATGCCCGGCGACGTTTTCATCCTCTGCTCGGACGGCCTGCACGGCTACATCGAGGACGAGGAGATCCTCCCGCTGGTCGCCGGCCTGCCGCCGGTGGACCTCCCGCGCCGCCTCATCGACATGGCGAACGAGCGGGGCGGCAAGGACAACATCACCGCCGTCGTCGTGAAGGTCGCCGGGGACAGCGCCACGCTCGCCAGCGAGGAGACGAGCGAGGCGCAGTCGCGCATGGAGGCGCTGCGCAAGATTCCGCTGTTCCGCCACCTCACCTACAAAGAGCAGACGGCGGTCCTCTCCATCGCCACCACGCGCACGTACCCGGCGGGCCGCGAGATTGTCGTGGAGGGCCAGCCCGGCGAGGAGCTGTTCGTCGTCATCCGGGGCCGCGTGGCCATCGAGAAGAACGGCGTGGAGATCGCCGAGCTGCGCGCCGGAGGCCACTTCGGGGAGATGGGCCTCATCGACAACGCGCCGCGCTCGGCCACCGTTCGCGCCACCGAGCCCACGCGGACCATGGTCATCGCGCGCTCGGACCTGATGGGGCTCATGAAGCGCGAGTCCATCCTCGCGGTGAAGATGCTCTGGAGCTTCGTCCAGGTGCTGAGCGACCGGCTGCGCGCCACGAACTCCGAGCTGAGCGAGGCGCGGCAGGAGCTGGCCGTGGCCCAGGCCATCCAGCCCTTCGCCGAGGAATAGCCTCGCGCCCCGTCCGGGAGACGACGGTCCGGAATTTCCTGGAGGAATCGGGGGTTTCCGGGCCGGCCGCGAGGTAAGGTCTCGGGCCGCGTGCGCATGCGCAAATGGGTCTTCATAGGCGGGGTGGCCGTCGCGCTGGTCGCCGCCCTGGTCGCGGCCTTCTGGCCCCGCGTTGCCCCCGCCGCCCGCCGAGACGCCGCCCCTGGGTCGGTCTCGCCCCGTTCGCTCCCTGATTTCGCCGCGGTGCAGGTGACGTCGGGCGAGGGCGAGGGGTTGGCGCTCACGGGCCGGGTGTTGGACTCGGCGGGCAGGCCCGTGGAGGGCGCCGAGGTGTCGCTGGCCGCCTCCGCCGAGCGGACCCTGGTGGATGTGCGCTGTGATGAGTGTGGCCAGGCGCTGCTGGCGTGCGCGGCCCACGAGTCCACGCTCCACACGCTGGCGTTCTTCGAGCAGCAGCGCGGCTTCCTCACGGCGCGGGCCACGGCTCGCTCGGACGCGGAGGGCCGCTTCCGGTTCGAGCATCTGGTGGGCGTGTCGTTCTCCGTCTGGGCTCGGGCGCCCGGGCTGGGCGTGGCCCTGCGCGACCGGGCCGCTCCGGGTGAGCCGGTGGAGCTGTTCCTGCCGCCGCTGCGTGCCATCACGGGGCTCGTGGTGGATGACGCGGGGCGACCCGTCGCGGGCGCTCGGGTCCGGGCGGTGTCTCGCAAGGTGCCCCTGCCGTTCGAAGTGGCTGCCGGCGCGGATGGCGCGTTCTCCCTGAGTGGGCTGGGCGAGGGGCCGTTCTATGTGCTCGCCACCGCGGCGGGCTTCCAGCCCACGGCCGAGCCGCAGGTGGAGGCCGGGCCGCAGGCGCTGCGGCTCGTGCTGGCGCCTTCGCGGACGCTGGAGGTGCGCGTCACGCGCAAGGGGCAGCCCGCGCCGGCGCTGGTGCGGATCCGCGGCGACCACTTGTCGCGAGAGCAGCGCACGGAAGGGCCTCCGCTCCAGTTCACCGGGCTGTATCCGGACGAGGTCGTGGTGACCGCGGAGGCGCCGGGGTTGGGCTCGGCGCCGCGGACCGTGATGCTCTCCGAGCGCGTCACCCAGGTGACCTTGGAGCTGGAGGAAGCGGGGCGGCTGCTCGTCACGGTGGTGGACGAAGAGGGGCAGCCCGTGCCGAAGCCGGAGCTGATCCTTCGCACCGTGCGCAACGAGCTGCTGCGCAGGGATCGCCTGGAGACGGGCGCGCTCGCGGACCTGGGGCCTTTGGCCTACGGCGACTACGTGGTGAACGTGCGCGCGGAGGGCTTCAAGGACAACCAGGTGCCCGCGCGCGTGGCCAAGGGCGAGACCTCACTCGAAGTGGAGATGTCTCGGGCCACCACCATCAGCGGGCAGGTCCTCGATGAGTACGGGCGCCCCGCGGCCAATGTCTCCGTGCTGGTGAACCCCACGGGGGACGCGGTGCTGGCGGATGCGGACGGGCGCTTTGTCGCGCAGGTGCCGATGCCAGGGCTCTATGAGCTGCACGCGCACCACTCGGAGTGGGGCGGCGGGAAGGTCAAGGTCACCGCGCCCGCCTCGGGGGTGGAGCTGTCGCTGGAGCCGCACGCCGCGCTGGAGGTGACGGTGTCCAGTGGGGGCCGCCGGGTGGAGGGGGCGGACGTGATGATGTGGGTGGAGCAGGACGGCATCTTCCGCAGCGACCGCTCCTCGGGCTCGGATGGCGTGGTGCCCATGCGCGGCCTGCCCGCGGCGACGTACTGGTTGGTGGTGACGCATCCAGAGTACGTCCCCTCGGATCGTCAGCAGGTGACGGTGGTGGAGGGCCAGACGGCCAGGCTCGCGGTGGAGCTGGACGCGGGGGCGCCGCTGCGCGGTGATGTGGTGGACGAGCAGGGCGCGCCGGTGCCCGAGGCGATGCTCAGCCTCATCCCCCGCGGCGCCGAGCCGGTTCAGTCCGACGCGCGCGGCCACTTCGAGTTCCGCTCGCTCAAGGCGGAGCGCGCGTATCGCATCGAGGTGCATCACCCCCGCTACGACTTGCTGGAGCGGCCCGAAGGCCGTCCGGGTGGCCCGCCCGTGCGCGTGACGCTGCGGCGGCGCGATGTCTTCCGGGGCCGCGTGGTCGGCAGCGACGGCCAGGCGGTGCGCCGCTTCCGCGTGGACGAACACGACGTGGCCAGCGAGGACGGCCGCTTCGAGCTGCCGCTGCCTCGCGCCGGAGACCGCGTCATCGCCGCGGTGGAGGCGGCGGGCTACGAGCCCACCATGGTGGACCTGCCCGCGCGCGAGGATCTGGGCGACGTGGTGCTGGAGAAGGCGCAGACTGTCTCGGGGCGGGTGCGGGACGAGAGCGGCACGGCCGTGGCGGACGCGGTGGTGACGTGCGACGTGTGTGACGAGTCCGTGCTCTCGGGCCCGGATGGGCGCTTCACGCTCACCAGCCCCCCCTATGTCTCGCAGTTCACCGTGTCCGCGCGAAAGGGCCGGCTGAGCGGGACGCAGGCCGCGCCTCGGGGGGGCTCGGCGCCCATCGAGGTCTCCCTGCGCCCGGCCACGCACCTGACCGGGCGCGTGTTCCTCTCGAACGGGCAGCCCGCCGCGGGCATCCAGGTGGACGGCATGAACGCGGACCGGAGCGAGTCGGTGTCCCTCATCACCGGCGCGGATGGGCGCTACAGCGCGGACCTCGAGCCGGGCAACTACCGGTTCGCGGTGGGGGATCCGACCCCTCGGGAGTCACCGGAGCAGCCGGCGCTGGTGGTGCAGGTGGCCGGCTCGGACATGCGCCTGGACCTGGGGCCGGTGCCCGGGAGCGCCAGCCTCACGCTCATGGTCGCGCCCGCGCACGGCAAGGCCCTGTGGGTGGTGGCGGGCGAGGTCCCCGGGGTGGGCAATCCTCCCGTGGAGCTGCTGCGCTCGCGCTGGGCCCAGCTTATCTACCAGCCGCTCACCGAGCGCGTGGTCGTCCAGGGGCTCGCCCCCGGGCGCTACACCGTGGTGTGGGGCAACTTCCACACGGAGAGCCCCGGAAAGGGCCCCGTGGTGCGCGTGGTCGAGGTGCCGGCGCGCGGCGAGGTGTCCCTGCTGGAGTAACAGGGGATCGGCTCGGTTGCGAGGCGACGGGGCGGCGCGTAAGGAATGGCCCATGGACGCATCGGCACTGAAGGGCCGCCGGGTGGTCGTGGGCGTGGGGGGCGGGATCGCGGCGTACAAGGCATGTGAGCTGGTGCGGGAGCTGGGCCGCGCGGGCGCGGAGGTGCGCGTGGCCATGACCGAGGCCGCCCGCCAGTTCGTCACCCCACTGACCTTCCAGGCGCTCTCCGGGCACCCCGTGCTCACGGACTACTTCGACCCCGCGCAGGAAGGGAACTTCGGGCACCTGGACCTGGCCCGCTGGGCCGAGGCCTACGTCGTCGCCCCCGCCACCGCGGATCTGCTGGCGCGCCTGCGCGCGGGCCTGGGCAATGACGCGGTGACGACCTCGCTGCTCGCCTTCCGCGGCCCCGTCGTCGTGGCCCCCGCCATGAACGTGGCGATGTGGGACAACGAGCGAACCCAGGAGAACGTGGCGGTCCTGCTCGCGAGCCCGCGGTTCAGCGCGGTGGGGCCCGGGGCTGGGATGCTGGCCTGTGGCGACGTGGGGGCGGGGCGGCTGGCCGAGGTCCGGGACATCGTCGAGGCGGTGGCCGCGCGGCTGGAGACGGGGCCGCTGCACGGGCGGCATGTCCTCGTGTCGGCTGGGCCCACGCGTGAGTACCTCGACCCCGTTCGCTTCATCTCCAACCCCTCCACCGGGAAGATGGGGATGGCCCTGGCGCAGCAGGCGCGTGCGCTGGGGGCGCGCGTCACGGTGGTGCTGGGGCCCGTGGGGCCGGTGGACCGAACCGGGTTGGACGTGGTGGACGTGGAGAGCGCGGAGGACATGGCGCGTGAGGTCCTCTCGCGCGTGGAGTCCGTGGATGTCTTCATCTCCACCGCGGCGGTGAGTGACTGGCGCCCCGAGACGCGGGCGCCGCAGAAGGTGAAGAAGGGGGAGACCCCGGAGACGCTGCGGCTGGTGCGCACCCCGGACGTGCTGCTGGAGGCTTCGCGTCGGGTGGCGAGCGCCGCGCGGCGGCCCCTGCTGGTGGGCTTCGCGGCCGAGACCGAGCACGTGCTCCGGCACGCGCGCGAGAAGCTCGAGCGAAAGGGCCTGGACGCCATCGTCGCCAACGACGTGACGGCGCCCGGGGCGGGGTTCGGCACCGAGACGAACCGCGTCACGCTGCTGACGCGCGCGGGCGCCGAGCAGGTGTTCGAGGGCACCAAGCGCGACGTGGCCCGGAGCCTCCTGGCCGCGCTCTTTGTGGCGCGAGCGCCCCCCGTGGGCTAAGCGTGGGGGCATTCTCGGAGCGGTGTCTCCTTGCCTCCCGGGGCCTGCTCCGCTACCGATCCACCCCACCGTGAACGACGAGACGCTCGAATCCGCGCAGGAGCTGGCCGCCGTGCTTCAGGACGTGCGCCGCCACCTGCTCTGGCAGGAGGAGACTGGTGGGCGGGCGCTCCTGGTCGACGCCCAGGTGGCCGCGGAGCTTCGGCAGCAGCAGCGGGCCGCCTCGTCGATGCGCGCCATGCTGCCCCGCGCGAAGCCCGCTGAGTCCGCGCCAGCGCGCGCCATGGCTCCAGCGGAGCCTCCGCGCGCGACACCGTCCGCGCCGCCTCCCGCCGAGCCCCCGCGCGCCGCGCCTCCCGCTTCGTCCTCGCCGCGCGCTCCAGCCCGGCCGCCCCCGAGCGCGGGGATGCTGGTGGATGTGCCTCAGCAACCCGCCCGGGCGGCGGCGAGCCTGCCGGGCGTGGTGGAGGGCGAGCGACCCACGTTGGATCAGATTCGCCGCGAGCTGGGGGACTGCAAGCGCTGCAAGCTGTGCAGCGGGCGCAAGAACATCGTGTTCGGTTCAGGCAACCCGCGCGCGGAGCTCGTCTTCGTGGGCGAGGGCCCAGGCGAGAACGAGGACCTCCAGGGCGTGCCGTTCGTGGGCGCGGCGGGCGAGCTGCTCACGAAGATGATCGAGGCGATGGGCTTCCGTCGCGACGACGTCTACATCTGCAACGTCGTGAAGTGCCGACCGCCGGGCAACCGCAACCCGGAGCCGGAGGAGATCGCCGCGTGCGAGCCCTTCCTTCGCTCGCAGCTCCTGGCGCTGCAGCCCAAGGTCATCGTGGCGCTCGGCAAGTTCGCGGCGCAGACGCTGCTGCGCGATTCCACGCCCATCACCCGGATGCGGGGGACGTGGCGCATGTACGAGGGCGTGCAGCTCATGCCCACCTTCCACCCGGCCTACCTGCTGCGCAACGCGGCGGAGAAGCGCAAGGCGTGGGAGGACCTGCAACAGGTGATGAAGCTCTTCGGAAAGCTCCCGGGCTCTCGCGCGTGAGCGAGGGGCCCCGGAGGGGGAGACACGGATGAAGGGAACACTCGAGAGCCGCGAGCTGCAGTCAGTCGCGCTGGAGTCCAACCCGCTGGGCGATCCCTCCCGGCGCCGGCTGACCGTGTACCTGCCGCCGGGGTACGGCGAGGACGAGCGGCGCTACCCGGTCGTCTACTTCCTGCACGCCTTCGGCAACGGGGCGGGCTCCTGGACCAACGCGGCGGGCTTCGCGCCCACCGTGCCCGAGCGACTGGATGCGCTCATCGCGTCCGGCGAGGTGCCTCCCGCCATCGGTGTGTTCCCCGACGGGTGGACCTCGCTGGGCGGCAGCCAGTGGATGAACAGCGAGGCGCTGGGGCGCTATCGCGACTACGTGGCCAAGGACGTGGTCGGCTTCGTGGACCGCACGTGGCGCACGCTGCCCAAGGCCGCTGCTCGCGCGGTGGTGGGGCACAGCTCGGGTGGCTACGGCGCGCTGATGATGGGCCGCTATCACCCCGAGCTGTTCTCGCACCTGGGCGCGCACGCGGCCGATGCGTACTTCGAGTATTGCTATCTGCCAGACCTGCCCAAGGCCGCCGCCGCGCTGCTGAAGGCGGGCGGGGTGGAGGCGTGGTTCGCGGACTTCAAGAAGCGCGTGCGCGAGACGAAGGCGCGGGGCGAGGACTTCCCCGTGGTGAACATCCTGGCGATGGCCGCCGCGTACTCGCCGAAGAAGGGCGAGCCGCTCAACCTGGAATTGCCCTTCGACCTTCAGACGGCGCGGCTGCGCTCGGACGTGTGGAACCGTTGGCTCGTGCACGATCCGGTGCGCTTCGTTCCCAAGTTCCTGGATGCCTTCCGCAAGCTGAAGACGGTGTTCCTCGACTGTGGCACCCGCGACGAGTTCAACCTGCGCTGGGGCACTCGGATGATGGCCGAGGACCTCAAGGGCGCCGGCGTCGAGCTGGTGCACGAGGAGTTCGAGGATGGCCACACGGGAGTGTCGTACCGCTTCGAGCGCTCGCTGGCGGTGGTGATGCCGCGGCTGGCTCGGGAATGAGGGAGAAGGGGACCATGAGCATCGACGTGTATGGACTGTCCCGCGTCGTCGGGGAGAAGGGCGTGCTGCCGCAGCGCGCGCGCACGCTGGACGCCTCGCTGCCGTGCCGCGAGTCGGAGCTGCTCATCGATGTGGAGAGCCTCAACATCGACGCGGCGTCCTTCAAGCAGATCAAGGACGAGGTGGGCGGCGACACGGCCCGTATCGCCGCGCGCATCCAGGACATCGTCCGCGAGCGCGGCAAGATGCAGAACCCCGTCACCGGCTCGGGCGGCATGCTCATTGGCCGCGTGAAGGAGCTGGGCGTCAGGCACCCCGCGCGCGGCGTGCTGCAGGTGGGCGACCGCATCGCCACGCTGGTGAGCCTCACGCTCACGCCGCTCGTCATCGACGAGGTCAAGGCGGTGCACCCGGAGATTGATCGCCTGGACATCCGCGGCCACGCCCTGCTGTTCGCCAGCGGCATCTACGCCAAGCTGCCGTCGGACCTTCCGGACACGTTGGCGCTCGCGGCGCTGGACGTGTGCGGCGCTCCCGCGCTGGTGGCGCGGCACGTGCGCCCGGGCATGACGGTGGCGGTGCTGGGCGCGGGCAAGAGCGGCGCGCTGTGTCTCGCCCAGGCGCGGCGCAACCTGGAGAGCCGCGGGCGCCTCTTGGCCCTGGACATCTCCCAGAAGGCCCTCGACGCGCTGTCCGCCATTGGCCTGTGTGACACCACCCTGAAGGTGGACGCCACGCAGGGCGTGGACGTGATGGAGGCGGTGAGCCAGGCCACGGGCGGTCAGCTCTGCGACCTGGTGGTCAACTGCGCCAGCGTGGGCAACACGGAGATGGCCACCATCCTCTCCGTCAAGGATGGCGGCACGGCCATCTTCTTCTCCATGGCCACCAGCTTCACCGCGGCGGCCCTGGGCGCCGAGGGCGTGGGCAAGGACGTCACCATGCTCGTGGGCAATGGCTACGTCCCCGGCCACGCCAGCCTCACCCTGGAGCTCCTGCGCACCGAGCCCGCGCTGCGCCAGCTCTTCGAGACGCGCTACGTCTGAGCGCGTCCCAAGGACTCACTGCGCCAGGAACGAGGTGTAGACCGCCTGGAGCAGTGGGTCCTGTTGCCCGGCGGGCGCGTTGGGCAGGTGGCCCTGGTTGATGGTCCAGATGATGGTGCCTCCCAGGGCCTGCTCGCGCGCCCACCGTCCCTTGGCGGACACCGAGCGGGGATCCTCGAACGACACGTAGTTGCAGTGTTGGGGCCCGGCCGCGGACGGGAAGCTCAGGTAGCTGGCCTGGGCCGTCTCGTCCCAGCGCAGCGCGTCCGGCGTGTAGTACCAGGTCATGATGTTGGCGTAGCTCATGGCGTTGTCGCTCTGCTGCTCCAACACCGTGCGGTCATCGAGCGGCGTGCCCGGCGCCGTCACCCCGCGCCAGCACGACCCGAAGAAGCCGATCCCCATGCCCAGCCGCCCCCGAGGCACGCCCGCGTCCAGGTAGGCGAGCACGGAGCTGGAGACGGACGTGGGGTGGTGCGAGTCCTCCCCGAGCAGGGCGCTCGAGTGCCAGCTCTGCCAGCCACCCCAGTTGCCGCTCATCACGTAGGACATGACGTTCATCTGGTCCACGCGCGCTGCCAGGTCTCGCGCGAAGGTCTTGTCCGCGTCGCTCATCTTGAAGTTGGAGTTCACCCAACCCACCGGCACGGTGATGAGGATGTCGGGCCGCGCGGCGCGCAGGTCATCGAGCAGCGCGAGCAGGAGCTGTCCATCGTTCCCCTGCGGCGGCAGGTTGATGGGCTCCCAGTCCACGTCGACGCCGTCGAAGCCCAGCTCGGTCATCGTCGTGAGGATGTTTCGTACGAAGTACGGGCGGCTCGCGGCCGACGCGGCGCCCACGAAGCCGTCATGCTCGCCCATGCCGCCCAGCATCATGATGGCCTTGCGGCCCGCCTTGTGGGCGCGGTCCGTCAGCTTGCGCGCCATGAGCGGACCTTCCGTCGCGCTCACGTCGAAGTCCGTGATGAGGAAGCCATCCGCGCGGGGGCGCACGCGGCCCACCGCGAGGTGCGTGAGCAGCGAGAGATCCACGGTGTCCACCGGATAGAGGCCGCGCTGATAGCCCACGTAGTAGCCCATCACCCAGTTCGCCGGCAGTCCGCCCGAGCGCGGCCGGACCTCGCCCGAGCGAATCGTGGGGCCCTCGCCCGAGGCGTTCAGCGCCACGACCTCGAACGCGTAGGCGGTGTCGTTGCTCAGGCCCGTCACCACCGCGCTCGACGACGGCGCGTTCACCGTCACCGACGCGCCGCCCGGGCTCGCGGTGATGCGGTAGCTCTGGAGGGCCTGGCCGCCAAAGCTCGCGGGGGGCAGCCAGCTCACGAAGGCCTGCCCATTGCCCGCCGTCGCGCGCACCGCTCGAGGCTGGCCCGGGATGGTGGGGGAGGGAATGGCCATGCCCGCTTGCGGCGTGACGAGCACGGTCTCGACGGAGGACTCGCTCTCGCCGAACTCGTTCACGGCGGTGACGCTGAAGACATACGGCTGCCCGTTGTTGAGGCCGCGCACGGTGGCCTGCACGTCCGGCGCGGACACCAGCGCGCCGCCACAGTCGGGATTGCACCGCACCACATAGTAGAGCAGCGGTCCTCCGCCATCGGCGGCGGGTGCCCTCCACGTCAGCAACGCCAGCGCATCGCCCGCCTGCGCCGATACCGCGGTCGGTGCTCCGGGCGGTCCATTCTCAGGCCCAGTGTGGCCTCCATTCGCCGGCCCGCATGCGGTCAACATCACCCCCAGCACTCCGCCCATCCAACTGCACCACGGATTCGCGACTTGCTTCTTCACTAGAATACCTCCAGCGATACTGGAATATGTGGACAGACGTGTAGGTCGAGTCAAGCGCGGAAGATGACGGCTTGTCCGTGGGTTGCTTGGAAAACGCTGAAGGCGTCTTCCATGCCTCCAAAGCCGTTCCTGCGGCGAGTACCCGACAGGTTGAGTGGGTCCTGCGCGCGTGGGCGCGTCCTCTTCCGGCTGGCGCCATCGCCTGCTGGGGATGGGCTTGGGGGCGCGCGACGCGGCCTCGCGGGGAGGCGATGACGGCCATGGACGCTACGCCAGCTCGCGTGGGCGCGGTGAGGCCTCGCACGTGACGACTGCGTGGCGAGCGCGTTCGACTGGGAGGTCGGCTCCGACGTCACGTGGGGCGCGTGAGAGGCATTGACCCGGGTCGCACGCGCCACCGGTGCGAAGGAGGCGGCGCGCTGTCCAGAAGTCATGGTGCGAGTCTGCACGCGCGGTCCGACGTCGATGCGCGCGGCGGCTCCACGCGCGACGCCTCGCGCGGCTCGCATGGGGCAACGGGCCAGTCGGGCGGAGGCCTGCCCTGGCGCCCGCGTCGGCTGTCCGCGTGCGCGAGCGAGCGGCCGGAGCAAGTTGGAGCGACGTGCTTACGTTTGGGGCGCGACTCGCCACCGAGGGAATCTCCATGACCGTGCAGACGACCCCGACACTCGCCGCCTCGGCGTTGGATCAACTCTTTCGCGACGCGCGCACGCACTTCGTCTGGCACGACGAGCCCGTGGCGGACTCGGTGTTGCGCGAGCTGTACGCGCTGACCCGCATGGCACCCACGGCGGCCAACGCGCAGCCCCTGCGCATCGTCTTCGTGAAGAGCCCCGAGGCGAAGGCGCGGCTCAAGCCCGCGCTGACTCCGGGGAACGTGGACAAGACGATGACGGCGCCCGTCACGGCCATCCTCGCCTACGACACCGAGTTCTACGAGAAGCTCCCGAAGCTCTTCCCCGCGAGAGACATGCGCACGGGCTTCGCGAACATGCCGCCCGCGGCGCGCGCCCAGACGGCCGTGGTGAATGCCTCACTCCAGGGCGGCTACCTCATCATGGCCGCGCGTGCGTTGGGGCTCGACTGCGGCCCCATGGCCGGCTTCGACGCGGGCAAGGTCGACGCCGAGTTCTTCCCCGACGGGAAGTGGAAGACCGTCTTCCTGCTCAACCTCGGGCACGGTGACGCGACGAAGCTCTTCCCGCGCAACCCGAGGCTCGACTTCGAAGAGGCTTGCCGCATCGAGTAGCGGCGGCGGCTCACCGCGTGGCGGTCGTGTCGTTCGCGGCGGGCGCCACGGGGGACTCTGGCGTCTGGGTGCGAGACCAGTCCTCCGCGCTGCGTCCACTGGCGTCGCGGACCGAAGTGGATGCGCCATGGCCGCGCAGTTGGCGAGCCACGTCGTCGCGGCCGAAGAGCACGGCGAACATCAAGGCCGTCTGGCCCAGGCCGTTGGTTTGATCCACCGCGCACGGTTGCTCCTGGAGCACCGCGACGATGTCCGCATGGCCCTTGAATGCCGCACCCATGAGGGCGGTGTTGCCGCGGTTGTCTCCCGCGCACGCATCCGCGCCCGCGGCGATGAGCGCCCGCACCGTCTCCACGTGCCCGTGATAGGCCGCGAGGATGAGCGGGGAGAAGCCGCGCGAGTCGCGGGCGTCCACGGGAGTCCCCGCCTTCACGAGCCCCGCAACCACCTCGGTGTCACCCTCGCGCGCGGCGGCCAACAGGTAGCGCTCCGCCTCGCTCGTCGCTAGCAATCGCCCCCCATGCGGCGGCGCCCGCAGCGACCACCACATTGCGACCATCAGCAGGCACACCACACCCGCGAGCCCCACGACACCGAGCAACACCTTGCGAACCATGACGACCTCCAAGGGCCCTCGCGCGGACCGAGGCCGCGCGCGAGGGCAGGGGGAAGGAAGGGGGAGCCCCGCGACACGATGTCCGCCGAGGGGCGCGCGGCCTACCGCGTGGCCAGCGTGGCGCGGGCGTCGTCCAGCTTCACGCCCACGGCCTTGGCGAGCCGCGTGCCGTAGTCGATATTCGCGCTGTAGAAGTAGCCGACCATGCGCGCCTTCACCTTCGCGTCGCGCACCTGGCCCAGGTCCGCGGCCAGGTTCTTCACGAGGCGCTCCTTCTCGGGGGCGCTGAGCGCCGCGTAGAAGTCACCCGCCTGCGAGAAGTTGTCCGCCTTGTCGATGGGTCGCTGCTGGGTGGTGCCCGTCAGGGGCGCGTTCGACAAGAGGTACACCGGGGCGTCGGCCGTCTCGCGCGTGACGCTTGGCTCGTAGTTGACGTCCGACTTCGTGTGGCCCGGGTTGAGCGCTCCGCCCTGGTTGTTGTTGTGGATGGGGACCTGCGCGCGGTTGATCGGCAGCGACAGGTAGTTGGCGCCAATGCGGTAGCGCTGCGTGTCCGCGTACGCGAAGAGGCGGCCTTGCAGCAGGCGGTCCTCGGAGGGTTCGATGCCGGGCGGCACGACGCCGGGGGAGAAGGCGGCCTGCTCCGTCTCCTCGAAGAAGTTGTCCGGCATGGCGTTGAGCGTGAACCTCCCGAGCTTCACGGACGGCACCTTGGCCTCGGGCCAGACCTTGGTGGCATCGAGCGGATCAAACGCGAACGCGTCCAGGTCCTTGGGATCCAGCACCTGCGCGCTCAGCTCCCACGCGGGAAACCTGCCCTGCTGGACCGCGGTGTAGAGGTCCTGCGTGGCGTGCTGGAAGTCCTGGCTCGCGACGCGGGTGGCGTCCTCGGCGGTGAGGCTCTGCACGCCCTGCTGCGACTTCCAGTTGAACTTCACGTAGCGCACTTCGCCCTTCGCGTTGACGAACTTGAAGGCGTGCACGCCGTGGCCGTTCATCTGGCGGTAGTTCGCCGGGATGCCCAGGTCCGAGTAGACCTGCGTGAGCATGTGCGTCGACTCGGGCACGTGCGAGAAGAAGTCGAAGAAGCGATTGGGGTCCTGCCGGTTGGTGACGGGCGACGGCTTGAGGCTGTGCACCATGTCCGGGAACTTGATGGCGTCACGGATGAAGAAGACGGGCAGGTTGTTGCCCACCAGGTCCCAGTTGCCCTCGTCCGTGTAGAACTTGAGGGCGAAGCCTCGCGGGTCGCGCAGCGTCTCCGGCGAGCCGCTCGGATGGATGACCGTGGAGAAGCGCACGAACATCGGCGTCTTCTTGCCCTTGGCCGAGAAGAGGGATGCGCGCGTCAGCTGCGAGAAGTCGCCGTAGCTCTCGAACGTGCCGTGCGCGCCCACGCCGCGCGCATGCACCACGCGCTCGGGGATGCGCTCGCGATCGAACCGCGCGAGCTTCTCGATGAGGTGGAAATCCTCCAGCAGCACGCCGCCGCGAGGGCCCGCCGTCTTGGAACTCTGGTTGGTGCCCGCGGGCGCTCCAGAGTCGGTCGTGAGGGGAGGAGGCGTGCCGGCCGCCAGGGTCGGAGTGCCAGCGAACAGGGCCGCGAGGACAAACGAACGGACTTTCATGCGAGGGCTCCAGTGGGGAAGAGGGGCGCTGCGACCGACCCCTTGAGCAGCCCGCGTGCCGTCGTCGCGACTTCAATGAATCCGAGAGCTTGGCTGCGGACTGGGAGCTGAGTTCACCGGCCCATCGGTGCATGAACCGGGATTTCGGTGTGGCGATGCACCGGGATATCGGTGAAGGAGGTGCGCTCCACCAGAAGGCGCACGCCCGGCCCGGTTTCACGGGCGCGCGGTTTCACGGCGCGGTGCGGCGAGCATGCGAGCCTTGGAAATTGAGGACCTTGGAGGGGGGTGGCGTGCCGGGTTTCTTGAGCACTTCCGACCCTTTGGCGGGTATGGTGCCGCGCATGCCAGGCCCGTTCATCGACGACGCGCAGATAGCTCATGCGCGCACGCTGGCGGAGGAGATCGTCAACCCGACGTTCGACCTCATCCGCCGCAACACCACCGTTTCTATCGAGCGCACCGTTCTTCGGTTCTTCGGCATCTCGGGTGCCGGGGCGCGCGGGGTGCCGCTCGCCAACCTGATGGTCGACAAGCTGAAGGCCGCCGGGGTGCTCAACAAGGGGGCCGCCTATTGGTACGGCCGGGCCCTCCAACTGGGAGCGAAGAGTCCGCTCGAGGCCGTGGAGCGCCTCACCGCGCTGCCGACCGAGAAGCTGGCCGCGCTGTCTCCGGAGATGGAGCAGAACCTCCGCGCGGAAGTCCGCGCCGAGGCCCGCGCGGCCATGGAAGACATGCGCGCGCGCATCAGCCAGCGAGACGATCTGCGCAAGCAGTTCCCCATGTCTCCGGCGCCGCACAAGTACGTCATCGTCGCCACCGGCAACATCTACGACGACGTGGACCAGGCGCGCGCGGCGGCCCAGGCGGGCGCGGACGTCATCGCGGTCATCCGCTCCACCGCCCAGTCCCTGTTGGACTACGTGCCCCACGGCGCCACCACCGAGGGCTACGGCGGCACCTACGCCACCCAGGAGAACTTCCGCGTCATGCGCGAGGCCCTGGATGACGAGAGCCGCAAGCTCAAGCGCTACATCCAGCTCACCAACTACTCGTCCGGCCTCTGCATGTCGGAGATCGCCTTCTGCGCGGCCTACGAGAAGCTGGACATGCTGCTCAACGACGCGATGTACGGAATCCTCTTCCGCGACATCAACATGCGTCGGACGTTCATCGACCAGTACTTCAGCCGCCGCATCTGCGCGCTCGCCGGCATCATCATCAACACCGGCGAGGACAACTACATCACCACGGCCGACGCCTACGACGCGGCCCACACGGTCATCGCCAGCCAGTTCATCAACGAGTCGTTCGCCAAGCGCGCGGGCCTCAAGGACTGGCAGCTCGGCATCGGCCACTCGTACGAGATCGATCCATACCGCGACGACACGCTCCTCCTGGAGCTGTCGCAGGCCATGCTGGTGCGCCGCTGCTTCCCGGACGCGCCGCTGAAGTACATGCCGCCCACCAAGCACAAGGAGACGGACATCTTCTTCAGCCACGCGTACGACGTGATGGCGGACCTGGTGGCCATCTGGACGCGGCAGGGCATCCAGCTGCTCGGCATGATGACCGAGGCCATGCACACGCCGCTGCTCGCGGACCGCTTCGTGGCGCTCAAGTCCGCGGCGTACATCCACCGCGCGGCGCGAGGCATCGACGAGGAGTTCACCATCCGCGAGGACGGCAAGGTCGCCAACCGCGCGCGCGAGGTGTTCGCCAAGGCGATGGAGCTGCTCCAGGAGTGCCGTGACGAGGGCATGGTGGCCGCCATCGGCAAGGGCCGCTTCGGCGACGTGAAGCGCGAGGAGACCGGCGGCAAGGGCCTGGATGGCGTGCTGGAGAAGGCGCCGGATTACTTCAACCCGTTCCTGGAACTCCTGGAGGCGTCATGATGGTCGGCACCTTTCTGTCGTTGATGCTGGCCGCGGGCGGCTCGGCGGATGCGCTGTCGGCGTACCCGGTGAAGTCCATCTCGCTGAAGGTCCCGGCGGCGTGGACCCATTCGATGGCGGACGGCTCGGACAAGTTCCTGGCGCCGTCCGGGGACGCCTACTTCCTGGTGGACGTGGGCGCGGTGCAGACCGCGGGCATGAAGGCCCAGGTCTGCGTGGACAAGATTGTTCGCTCCATTGGCGGCACGGGCTGGACGCGCCTCTCGGTGGGCGGTCAGCCGGCGGCCACGCGGTCGGACTCGGACACGGCCGCGGATGGCAGCGGCGCGGTGCAGACCGTGACGTACGTGGGCTGCAACGGGAAGACGACCTGGTCGGTGGTCTTCCATCTGGAGCAGGGCAAGCAGGACCGCTTCGCGCCGCTGGCCCAGAAGGTGGGCACGAGCGTGACGTTCACGCGCGCAGGGGGGAAGTGAGCCGATGGTGAAGCCGAGCAAGCAGATCATCCGTCCCTACGGAGACCGTCGCGACGACGGCGTGGTGCAGATTTCCTTCACCCTGCCGGTGCCGCTGTCCGAGAAGGCCAAGGAGGCCGCGGCCGTGTTCGCCCGCAAGATGGGCTTCACGGACGTGAAGGTGGCCGCCGCCGAGCGCGCCGCGGACGCGTACACGTTCTTCATCGTGTACGCCCGCTCGGGCATGTACCTCGACTACTCGGAGATCGACGTCCCCGAGGTCATCGTCCGCAAGATGGGCTTCGATGACCTCAACGGCCTCATCAAGGAGAAGGTCGGGCGGCGCATCGTCGTGTTCGGCGCGTGCACCGGCACGGACACGCACACGGTGGGCATTGACGCCATCCTGAACATGAAGGGCTACGCGGGCGACTACGGCCTGGAGCGCTACCCCGGGTTCGAGGCGTTCAACCTGGGCAGCCAGGTCCCCAACGAGGACCTCATCAAGAAGGCGCTGGCGAAGAACGCCGACGCCATCCTGGTGTCGCAGGTCGTCACCCAGCGCGACGTGCACAAGGACAACTCGCGCCAGTTCATTGACGCGGCCAAGGCCGCGGGCATCCACGGCAAGGTGCAGCTGCTCCTGGGCGGCCCGCGCGTGGACCACAAGCTGGCGCTGGAGCTGGGCTTCGACGCGGGCTTCGGCCCGGGCACCAAGCCGTCCGACGTGGCCAACTACATCGTTCACGCCTTGCTCAAGAAGATGGGCAAGGAGTCCGCGGACGCGCACTACCAGGGAGAGCCGCAGTGACCACGGGAATGAAGGCGGTCATCCGCCTGCGCATGAGCAGCCATGATGCGCACTACGGCGGCAATCTGGTGGATGGGGCTCGGATGCTCGGCCTGTTCGGCGACGTGGCCACCGAGCTGTGCATCCGCGCCGATGGCGACGAGGGCCTCTTCCGCGCCTATGACGCGGTGGAGTTCCTCGCGCCGGTGTACGCCGGGGACTTCATCGAGGCCGAGGGCGAGATTCTCTCCGAGGGCAACACGTCCCGGAAGATGCGCTTCGAGGCGCGCAAGGTCATCCGTCCGCGCACGGACGTGAACGACTCCGCGGCCGACGTGCTGGCCGAGCCCGTGGTGGTGTGCCGCGCCACGGGCACCTGCGTGGTGCCCAAGGACAAGCAGCGAGGCGCGCGATGAGCCTGCCCCCCATGGTCATCACCGCGGCGATGGTGGGCGCGGAGACGACGCGCGCGCAGACACCGCACCTGCCCATCACCGCCGAGGAGATCGCCGAGGACGCGGTCCGCTGCCGCGAGGCGGGCGCCGCCATGGTGCACCTGCACGTGCGCACCGCGGACGGCAAGCCCTCGCAGGACGCGGAGCTGTTCCGCGCCGCCATTCGCGCCATTCGTCAGCGCACGGACGTGCTCATCCAGACGTCCACGGGCGGCGCGGTGGGCATGACGGTGGACGAGCGCTGTGGGCCGCTGACGCTCACGGGCGCGGACCGGCCGGACATGGCCACGCTCACCACGGGCACGGTGAACTTCGGCGAGGAGGTCTTCTGGAATCCGCGTCCGCTCGTTCGCGACATCGCCAGGCGCATTCGCGGGGCGGGCCTGCGGCCGGAGCTGGAGTGCTTCGACGTCGGGATGATCGACGAGGCGCGCTACCTGGCGAAGGAGGGGCTCGTCGAGCTGCCGGCGCACTTCGACTTCGTGCTCGGCGTGCCGGGCACGCTCCAGGCCCGGCCCGAGGTGTTGGACTTCATGATCGCCTCGCTGCCCGAGCACTCCACCTGGACGGTGGCGGGCGTGGGCCGCTTCCAGCTGCCTTACGTGGAGGAGGCGGCGAAGCGGGGCGGCAACGCGCGCGTGGGCCTGGAGGACAACATCTACGTGTCCAAGGGCGTGCTCGCGAAGGGCAACTGGGAGCTGGTGCAGGACGCGGTCCGGCGCGCCAGGGCGCACGGCCGTGAGCTGGCCACGCCCGAGCAGGCGCGCCAACTGCTGCGCCTGGGCTAGCGCCCGCGCCAGCGACGTCGAGGGAGACAGACACATGGATACGGGGCTGAGCGGCCACGGCGTGCTGGTGACAGGAGGCGCGGGCGGCATCGGCTCCGCGCTGGTGCGCGCCTTCGCGGAGGAGGGCGCGCGCGTGGCGGTCCATCACCACGCCAACGTCGCCAAGGCGGCGGAGCTGGCGCGGGAAGTGGGCGGCGTGGCGGTGCGCGCGGACCTCACGATGGAGGCCGAGGTGGATGCGCTCGTCCCCGCCGCGGTGGCCGGGCTGGGGCGCCTGGACGTGCTCGTGTGCAACGCGGGCGTGTGGCCTGCCGCCGATGAGGCCGTGTGGCAGATGTCGCTGGCCCGGTGGCGGCGCACGTTGGCCGAGAACCTCGACAGCGTGTTCCTGAGCTGCCGCGCCTTTCTTCGGCACGTGGCCACCACCGGCTCGGGCAGCATCGTCATCATCAGCTCCACGGCGGGCCTGTTTGGCGAGGCGGGCCACGCGGACTACGCGGCGGCGAAGGGCGCGCTGGCGGGTGGATTCCTCAAGAGCTTGAAGAACGAGTTGGGCCGAATCGCGCCGCTGGGCCGGGTGAACGTGGTGTGCCCAGGGTGGACGGCGGTGGACCGCCACCGCAACAAGCTGGACGACCCTGCGTTCGTGGGGCGCGTCACCCGGACCATGCCGCTGCGCAAGGTGGGACAGCCCGAGGACGTGGCGCGAGTGGTGGTGTCGCTCGCGTCAGACCGGATCAGCGGTCACGTCACCGGCGAGGTCATCACCGTTGCCGGTGGCATGGAAGGACGGGTGTTGCATGAAGGCTGAAGTGGATGTGCGCGCGTACAACCGCGAGGCGTGGAATCAAGAGGTCGCCAAGGGGCAGAACCGCTGGACGTTGCCCGTGGGACCCGAGGTCATCGCCGCGGCGCGCCGGGGCGAGTGGTCGGTGGTGCTGACGCCGACCCGGCCGGTTCCGAGGTCCTGGTTCGGAGACCTCACGGGCAAGAAGGTGCTGGGATTGGCGAGCGCAGGCGGCCAGCAGGGCCCCGTGCTCGCGGCGGCGGGCGCGGACGTCACCGTGTTCGACAACTCGCCCGCGCAACTCGGGCAGGACCGCAAGGTGGCCGAGCGCGAGGGGCTGACGCTCCGGCTCATCGAAGGCGACATGCGAGACCTGTCTGTCTTCGCGGATGAGAGCTTCGACCTCCTCTTCCATCCATGCTCCAACGTCTTCGTGGATGCGATTCGCCCCGTGTGGAAGGAAGCCTTCCGCGTGCTGCGCCCGGGGGGCACGCTCCTCTCCGGCGTCTGCAATCCGGTCAGCTTCCTCTTCGACCCGGTGTTGCAGGAGCAGGGACAGTTGCAACTGAAGTACACGATGCCGTACTCGGACTTCACCAGTCTGACGGATGAGGAGCGGCGCCGGTACTCGGACAAGGGCGAGCCCCTGTGCGTGGCCCACTCGTTGGAGGAACAGCTCGGCGGACAGACGGAGGCGGGCTTCCACCTCATCGGCTTGTACGAGGACAAGTACGAGGAGGGAGATCGCCTCTCCGAATTCCTCTCTCCCTTCATTGCTACGCGCGCGCTGAAGCCCACTCGGCCGTAGCGCGCGTGTCACGTTCCTGGCGCACCCATTCCACCGAAATGGGTGTTGCGTGAGGAAGCCGGAAAAGCTCCCATGCAAGCGGTCCGGACCGTTCCGGACCTCTCCCAAAGGAACGCGAATGCATTTCTCCTGGAAGCTCCCTTCTGTCCTCGTTCTGGGCTGCGCCATGCTGGGCCTGGGCTGTGATCCCGCGCCGCAGCAGGCGCCGAAGGGCGACACCACCGCGGCCAAGGTTGCGAGCAGGAAGGACCGCGTGACCTCGAACACGCTGCTGTACTGCGAGCAGCCGCAGGACGGCTCGTTCATCGAGATCGTCCGCACGGCCTCGGGGGGCTATGAGGCCGCGACCGTCACGGAGGAGTACGATCCGTGGGACTGCCGCTGCACGTTCGAGAAGCGCACGGTCTTTGGTCAGTACACCACGTGTCGCGTGGCGGCGTCCGATCCGCACATCCTGAACTGCTACCGCGTGGAGCCGAACGGATCGATCGGCAAGGTGGTGGTGTCCACCACGCGCAACGTGCGCACCCAGACGGTCATCGGCAGCTCGCAGGAGGTGACGTACACGGAGTTGAACGTCGCGCTCATCAACCAGGACCCGGGCCACACGCCGCGCCAGGACTTCAACTACGACATGGGTGACTGCATCACCCAGTAGGCGCCGCCACTCGGGGTTGGCCGTGGATTTAACCTTCCCGAGCCCCGTGGGTTCTTCCCTGTGAAACGAGCGCCGCGCCTCCCTGTCGAGGCGCGGTGCTCCCCAGCGAAAGAGGAACCCGCCATGCGTTCGTCATCCCTTCTCCGTGCCACGCTCGCCGTCGCGCTGTTCTCGCTCCCCGCGCTTGCTCAGCAGGCGCCCACGACGTCGAGCTCGCCCGCCACCACCACGTGCGAGCACTCCGACCGCGGCCACGGGGGGCACCGTGGGGGGCACGGCCTCGCGAAGCTGGAGCATCGGCTGGATCGCCGCGTGTCCGAGGGCCGCCTGAGCCAGGCCCAGGCCGAGCAATTCAAGACCGAAGCCCGTCAGCTCCGCGACGAGATGAAGGCCGCGCGCGAGTCCAAGGGCGCGCCGCTCACCGAGGCCCAGCGCGAGCAGTTCCGCGAGCGTCGCCACTCGCTCCAGGAGCGAATCCGCGCCGCGGTGGCGCCCCGTCCTCAGGGCGCATAGGCCCGCGGACTGAAGAGGCACGGGGCCGCGGAGTCCTCTGCGTTCCGCGAGCCCCTCGCGCAGCGGCGTGTCCGCGCGCTCCACGGCCCCTGGCGGCCATGCCCTGAAGTGCCCGGTTGCTCCGTGAGCCCAGCTCGCAGTGCAGTGGGGGCTCCGCGGGCCCACGGTGCCGTGTGGCGCGGCATGCGCCCGCGGACCGAGGCGTGTCTCGTGACGTCCGCGAGCGGGTGGCGCAGACTGGTGGCTCCTCGCTGCTTCGGAGTCTCCATGCGTCGCGCGCTTCTCGGTTCGGTGGCACTCCTCACCCTGGGCTGTGGCGCACACCGAGCGGCCTCACCGAACTCGCAGGGGCCTGCTCAGGACGCGGCCCCAGCGGTCTCCAAGACCTTTCCGGACACGCTCCTCGACGAGTCGGAGCTGGTGCGCATCCAGGCGCGGGCTCGGGCCATCGTCGCGTCGGAGCAGGGGGCCATCCGAGCCTCGGATCTGCTGAGCGAACGCCAGGACCTGGATACCTCGGGGCTGGGGATGTTCTTCACCGTGGCGCGCGGCAACGCCTGGTACTCCGTCTTCGGACACATGGAGGGCGGTGAGCGCTTCGTCCCGGTCTACGCCTACCGCGCGCCCGTCGAGTTCTCGGAGGAGATGGAAGCCTTGCCCGTGGGCGAACTGCCCGCGTCGTTCGACGGGCTGGCGCGCGCGGTGAACGCGGCCACCGAGCGCACCTTCAAGGTGCACGGGCGTCGTCAGATGAATCCCGTCGTGTTCGAGGACTCCGACGGCATCACCGTGTATGTGATGCAGGGCATGACGGACCCGGAGCGCTTCCTGCTCGGTGGGGACTTCCGCTTCCGCTTCAGTCTGGATGGCCGCACCGTGCGCGAGGAGGTCGCCCTGCACCAGGGCATGATCCCCGTGGACATGAGCGAGGACGCGGAAGGGAACCATCCCACCAGCTCGGTCCACACGCACGTGCTCATCGCAGGGCCGCTGGAGACCGAGCTGTCGATGGTGATGCTCTACCCGCAGCTGGGCACGGTGTGCGTAGGAGCACACGGCCAGACGGTCATCTACTGCATGCGGCCGGATGGCGCCATTCGCGCCTTGAGCCTCAAGCGCAAGGACGTGGTTCGAGAGCTGCGAGGCGATGGCACGTTCGGCTCGTCCGAGGCGTCCTCCAGTCCCGTGGACCTCTGACGGCGGGGGCTCGTGCCACCCGCCGTCCGCCCGAATGGCTACGGCGTGTAGAGGACCGTGAGGGTGGCGCTCGCGCCGTCCTTGATGAAGACGTACGCGGTGCCGGTTGGATCCTGCGCGAAGCGAAGCCGAAGCTGCGTGCGCCCCGCGGTGTTGAGCCCGGAGAGCCCCGCTCCCGAGAAGTCCGCGGAGGTGGCCGTGCCCGACGTGAACTTGGCGACGCCCGCGACGGCGCTGGCGGTGGCGCTCGCGGCCCAGTCACTCGTCTCCAGGGGCGCCCCGTTGAAGGCGCCGGAGTTCACGTCGACAACGAGCGAGTTGTTCGCGGGGCTCGCCCAGGGGTCGCCCACGCCCGAGGAGTACGTGACGGTGACGTAGGCGCGCTGCATGGTCGCTCCCTCGGGCAGGCTCGACGTGTCGAAGGAGAGGATGGCGCGGTTGTGCTTGCCGTCCGTCCCGCGTCCGAGCGCGAGACCCGTGAGCGTCCCGAGCGCGGGCGCGCTGCCATCCGCGTTCGCCTTCACGTAGCCATCCTCTGCCGTGATGCTCGAGAAGGTCGCCGTGGTCGGAGTCGAGCCGCCGCTGTTGCTGACGGTGACCGAGGTGTCCGCGTCGGTGCTGGAGTTGCCCGCCGCATCGAACGCCCGCGCGCTCAGCGCATGGAGGCCATTGGCAACCGTCGTGGTGTTCCACGCGAATGCGTAGGGCGCGGTGGTGGCTGTGCCGACGAGGCCGCCGTCCACGTAGAACTCCACCCGCGCGACGCCTACGTCATCCGTCGCGCTCGCGGTCAGATTGACCGTCCCGCTGACGCTGGTGCCCGAGGCCGGCGCGGTCACATCCACCGCAGGCGGCGTGGTGTCCGTGGGCGGCGTCCCTGCCTCAGTGAGGCCGAAGAACTGGGCCTGGGCGTAGGTGCCGCACAGGTTGACGTCGGACAAGTACGCGCCCGTGGCGCCGCAGACGGTACTGGTGCCGGGGAAGCTGTACTGCGGATCCACCGGGACGGCGTGTCCCATGCCGGTGATTTCGTAGGTCTCCACGAGCGCCGTGCCCGCGCTGTTCCGGTAGACCTTGTGGGGGAAGCCGCCGACGGTGTCGCTGGTGTCGGCCACCTGATCGATGCCGTGGACGTTGGTCCACTGCTCCATGGACTCGGTGAGGTTGGAGGACTTCACCGTGTAGTCGCTGGTGCCGTGCCAGATGGACACGCGAGGCCACGGACCCGAGTAGCCCGGGTTGGCATTGCGCACGAGGTCGCCCCACGCAGCGGGCGTCTTGTCGATGCCAGGGCTCATGCACGAGAAGCCCTCGGTCATCGAGTTGGCACAGCGGTACGGTCCGCCCGAGTTGATGGCCCCCCCGGCGAACACGTCCGGGTAGGTGGCCAGCATGACGGGGACCATGTAGCCGCCGGCGGAGAAGCCCGAGACGAACACCCGCGCCGGGTCGATGGAGTACGCGGCCTTCATCGCATCCACCATCTGCTTGATGGACAGGGCCTCGCCGCCGCCACGCACGGAATCGCCAGGCTCGAACCAGTTGAAGCAGCTCGTGGAGTTGTTGCCGCTCTGCTGCTGCGCGTAGACGACGTAGAACTTGTAGACGTTGGACGCGGCCGTCCAGCCACTGGCCTCGATGGCCGCCGCGCTCTGCGTGCAGCCGTGCAGCACGACGACGAGTGGCGCGTTGGCGGGCATGTTCGCTGGCACCTGCCGATACATCAGCAGGTTGCCCGGATTCGAGCCGAAGCCCGTCACCTGCGTCAGCCCCTGTCGCGCCTGCGCAGTGGGCTCATGCGAGGGCTCGGATGCGTCCGTGCCGATGGGGCCGCAGCCCGTCGCGACGGTGGCGAGCAGCGCGCTCAAGCGCAGCCAGGGGAACGGCGTGAACGACGGAAGTGGGCGGATGCCTCGACCGCGCATGGTGCCTCCCGGGCCGCCCGCGAGGGGGAAGGAGGGGCGGCCGCGGGCCGAGACCTGACTGTCTTTGGATGTCTGGATTCAAGGCGCGACGCGTCGCGCAGGGCTGAATCCTGAACCACCCTTCATCTTTTCTGGCACATCACGCCGCGCGTCATTCCCAGCGCGGCGTTGAGGGGAAGGGGAGGGGCGGGCGCTCACGGTGCGAGCGCTCCGCCCCTTCCGAGACACGGCTCAGACGGGAGAGATCTCCCGGCGGCGGAAGGGCCGCTCCACCTGCTTGTTCGCGGTCCGCTTGAGGGCGCGCGCGAGGAGGCGGCGGGTGTCGCGGGGATCCACGACGTCATCCACCATGGCCATGGCGGCGGTGCGCTCGATGCGGATGTGCTGGCGCAGGCCGTCCGACAGCTCCTTCTTGAGCGCGGCGGCGGCCTCGGGGCTCTCGGCGCTCTGGAGCAGCTTGCGCGCGGCGATGGACACCATTCCCTCCGGGCCCATCACGGCGATCTCCGCGCCGGGCCAGGCCACGAGCAGGTCGGGCTCGAAGGCGCGGCCGTTCATCACGTAGTAGCCGGCGCCGTAGCCCTTGCGCACCACCACGGTGAACTTGGGGACGGTGGCGCTCGCCGCCGCGTACATCATCTTGGCGCCGTGGCGGATGATGCCCTGCTGCTCCACCTTCGTGCCCACCATGAAGCCGGGGACGTCCTGAAGGAAGAGCAGGGGGATGCTGAAGGCGTCGCACAGGTTGATGAAGCGCGCCGCCTTGTCCGCCGCGTTCACATCGAGGATGCCGCCCAGGTACATGGAGTTGTTCGCCACGATGCCCAGCGGATAGCCGTCGATGCGCGCCAGCCCCGTCACCACGTTGCGCGCCCAGCGCGGCTTCATGGGGAAGAACTTCCGCTCATCCACCAGCGACAGGATGACCTTGTGGATGTCGAAGGCCTGGCGAGGGCTCTCGGGAACGATCTTCAGCAAGTCCTCGTCGCGGCGATCGAACGGATCGCTCGTGGGGCGCCGAGGCGGCTTCTCTTCACAATGCGAGGGGAAGAAGCCGAGGTACTCACGCACGGCGGCCACGCACGTGGCGTCATCGGGGTACTCGGCGTCCGCGACGCCCGACAGCTCGTTGTGGACCTTGGCGCCGCCCAACTCCTCCTCGGAGACCTTCTCTCCCACGGTGGACTCGACGAGGTACGGGCCGCCAATGGCCAGGGAGCTGGTGCCCTTCACCATGGGGACGAAGTCCGCGAGGCCGGGGATGTAGGCGGTGCCGGCGGCCCCCGGGCCCACCATGGCGGCCACCTGGGGCACCACGCCGCTCATGACGACTTGCTCGCGGAAGAGGTAGCCCGTGTCCGCGAAGCTCGCGATGCGGCGCGGATCCACGCCCGCCGAGGCCTCCAGCCGCGCGCCCGCCGAGTCCACCAGCCACACGATGGGGATGCGATTCTTGAGCGCCAGGTCGCGAAGCCGCGCCACCTTCCGCTCGCCAATCTCACCAATGGATCCACCGAACACGGTGAAGTCGTAGACGGCGGCGGCCACCGGGCGACCGTCGATCTCGCCCGTGCCGGTGATGACGCCGTCGGCAGGAGAGGGCTTGTCGTCCTCCTCCTCCGGGAGATTGCCCAGGTGTGCGGCAAGCAGCCCCATCTCCTCGAAGGTGCCCGGGTCGAACAGCAGCTTGAGGCGCTCGCGAGCGGTCAGCTTGCCCTTGGCATGCTGTCGCTCGATGCGCTCGGGGCCTCCCATGCCCTCGTTGCGCTGGCGCTGCTCCGCGAGCTTCTCCACGCGTTCGGTCATCTTCATGGCGGCGGTGCTCCCTGGATTGATTTGCGAATCAAACCAGGGGGCGGGCTCGCCCGGAAGAGGGGAGTGGCGCGTGGGTTCAGGTGTGCACGCGCTGCGTCCACGCGAAGTAGGCGCCGCGTGGGTCATCGAGCGGGTCGCGGAACAGCGCGCGGATGTCGGCGGTGTCCACGAGGCCCGAGTCGAAGGCGCGGTAGAGCGCGTCGCCCAGCAGGTACCCGAGCGCGTGGCTCACGCCGTGGAAGAGGTGGTCGCGGCGCAGGGGCAGGAGCTTCACGGCCTCCTCGGGGCCCTCGGTCTCCGCGGCCTTGTGGGCGAGCACGAACGCGGCGACCTGGCGGTCCACGCCTCGGGTCGCGCCGAAGCGACGGGCCCACTCGGCCACGCCGGGACAGGTGCGGCGCGGGTTCACCAGCTTCGAGCCGAAGAACCCGAGCGCCTCTTCCAGGCACCGCGCGTAGAAGGCCTCGGACGCGCCGCGGGGCGCTTCCATGGCGTCGCCCACGGCACAGTGGCGGACGAAGTGCGCGGCCTCCTCCGCCGCGTGGTTGAGCGACAGCGAGGCGAGGTAGGCCGTGCGCGCACGGGGGATGTAGCCGCTCTCCCGCGTCAGGATGTGCTTGCGCAGCTGGGACACCTCGGCCTGGGTGAAGCGGCCACGCCGACGGATGCGCGCGAGCACGTCGCTGTCCGCCGCGGTCGTCACCTCCACCGAGTCCAGCGCGCGCCCGACGGGGACGCCCGCGAGGCGACCGATGAGCTCGGACATCTCGCGGAAGCGCTCCGCCGCGGTGCGATCCACCTCCAGCGGCGCGTCTCCCGCCTCGGCCTCCAGGTAGTCCAGGAAGCTCTGCTGACAGACGACAGGGGAGGCGTTCAGGAGGCACACCGCGCCGTCGGCCAGCTCCACGGCCTCGGCTTCGCCCACGCGCCCCTCGCGCGCCAGGCGCCACCAGATGCCTTCCGCGTTCTGGTAGACGACGAGGCCGCGCCGCGCGTGGTCCTCCCCCAGCGCGCGTTCGACCTGGAGCGGCAGATGGCAGGGCGCCAGATGGTACTGGCCCACGAGCACGAGCACGAGCGGGCGGTCCTCGGCGCGCGCCGCGCGGGCGATGCGCTCGGCGGCGTAGGCGTCTCGCAGCGCGAGCGAGCGCTCACCCTGGGCGCGGCGGTCGATTCCCACCACGTCCAGCTTGAGGCGTCTGGCGAACGCGAGGACGGCGCGGCTGCCCGTGGCGGGGCCGAAGCCAGAAGTCCCGGTGAGTCCGAGGCGCGAGAACAGCGAGCGCTCCGGGAGACGGCCCTCGAGATAGGCGTCCACCGCGGCCTGGTGCCGGCCTTCCACGCACTCGAGGGCGAGCACGACGCGGCGCCCGGACGTGAGCGCGCGCTCGACGAGCTCCAGGTAGGTCTGCTGCGCGAGTGGTAGCGTGTGGTAGTCGCCCACGTACACCACGTCCGAGGACTGCAACTGCTGGTGTACGAACGCGAGAGGCACCACGCGTGAATACGCGGCGGTGCGACGGCGGTACCGAGCCTCGTAGGCGCGGAAGGCCTCGGTCCGTCCTTCGACGACTCGGGCAATCTGGGCCCTCTGTCGACGGAAGAGGGAGAGGTGGAGGGCGAGCGACGCGCGCATGGAGCGGGGGCACCGTCGCACGCGCTGCATGAGGCGGCAAAAAATCGGCTCACGCCGTGACATGCCGCTCCTTGACTCTCCAATCATGGCAATGGACCATTCTCGTGCCCTTGAAGACCGCACTCGCTCGCACGATCTCCCTCTCCCTCGTGCTCCTCGCTGGGCTGCCCGCATGGGCCCAGGAGCCGACGCTGCTGCATTCCGCGCCACCCCGCGCCGAGGCCAACCAGCCTCTGCGCCTGGACGGAACGCTGGTGGACGGCGGGCACGTGCTCGACCTGTTCATCCGTTACCGAGGTCCGGGCGAGCCCTACGCCCAGGTGGCCATGGAGCGGCAGTACGGGGACCTCTACCGCGGCGTCATTCCCGCGGATCACCTGGTGGCACCCGGCGTCGAGTACTACGTGGAAGGCGTGACGGCGGGCGGTGAACGCGTGGCTCTGTTCCAGTCCGCGGCCCGTCCAGCCCGAGTCCTCGTGGGAGGTGAGCCGCCCGCGTCGCGGACCGTGACGGATGCCCGCCCCGTTGGTCGCACCCCGCCGCCTCCGGTGGAGTCTCGACCCACGCCGCCGCCCGAGGAGCCTCGGCGCGCGACCGCACCCCCCGCCGCTTCGCGCACGCGCAGCACTGCCACGACAGATGACTCGATGGCCGCGCTGACGGCGGATCTGCCCGCGGCGGAGCCAACGCCGGCCCCTGCGCCGCGCATACCACCTCAAACACCACCACCACACAT
>NZ_JAHNZT010000014.1 GCF_019039035.1 Citreicoccus inhibens
CCGGCTGCGGCGCGGCGGCGGGGGCCTCGGCCTCCGGCGCGGCGGCGACAGGCTGCGCCGGGGCGGGCGCGGCGGCGGGCTGGGCCGCCGGGGGCTGCTCACGGCGACGGCCACCCCCACGGGACTCCGACTCCGTGCGCAGGCGGGCGTTCTCGGACAGGGCGTGGGCCAGCTCCTCGCGGGTGCGCTCGAGCTGCTGGCTCGCGCTGCGCTCGACCTCGGCGCGGGCCTTCACCAGGTCCTCGGCGCCCTTCTCACCCTCACGCTGCTCGAAGAGCTTGCGCTTGGTCTGCTTGAGCTGCTCCTTGACCTCCTGGAGCTGGGTCCGCTGTTCGTCCAGTTCCTTCTGCTTGCGCTGGAGCTCCGACTCCGCCTTGGCGCGCGCCTTGGATTCGGTCTCCAGCTCGCCACGGACCGTGGGGGACGACATGGCCGCCGGGCCAGTGCCCGCCGAGCCGCGATCGCCGAAGAGCAGGATGCCGAGCGTCACGGCAAACCCGATCGATACGAGGATGAGTGCAACCAGCACGAGAATAACCTCCGGAATGCAAAAAGCGGGGCAGCCTAACGCCCGAACGCGGCCCGTCAAGGGTCCGCTGCCAGACGCCCGCCCTTGGGGCTCTCTATGCCTTGGAGGAGGGGGGCCTGCACACCCGAAACTGGGCCCTCCTGTCCCAGCGGCGGGCGTCCGGGCCCGTGGTCGCCCGTCCGGGGCGCCGGGAGTGCCTGGGGCGCATGTTGGACGGGGGACGGTGGGCGCGGCCCGCGTGCGTGTCGCGGTGCGGCAGGTGTCACTGCCTCGGGAGGGCCTTTTCTTCGTGCGCGAGGAGCCGCGACACTGGCGGGCCCTACCGTGCATGCCACCCAAGGAGGGACCGCGGCCATGGCGCACCTGGACCTGATTCCGAAGCGCGACCTGTCGAGCTTTCGCAAGCTGGCGATCGGCACCTGGAAGACGGCGTATGACCCCACCGTCTACGGGACGCTGACCGTGCGCATGGACAAGGCCATGGCCTACATCGAGGCCTTCCGCCAGCGCACGGGCATCCGCCTGACGGTGACGCACCTGGTGACGAAGGCGATGGCCGAGGCGCTGCACCGCTGCCCGGACGCCAACGCCATCCTGCGCTTCAACCGCATCTACCTGCGCAAGCAGGTGACGCTGTCCACGCTGGTGGTTCAGACGGACGACGGTGACGGGAAGGTGGACCTCACCTCCGCGCGCATCGAGGACGCGGACAAGAAGAGCCTGCGAGAGATTGCCGCGGACCTGGAGGAGGCCGTGCGCCGGGTGCGCGAGCGGCGCGACGCGGCGCTGGAGCGCGGCAAGAGCACGGTGCAGCGCATCCCGTACTTGTTCCTCAACGCCTTCACCTGGCTGCTGTCCTTCTTCATGTACACGCTGAACCTGGACCTGCGCCGGTTGGGGATGCCCAAGGACGCGTTCGGCTCGGCCATCATCACCAACGTGGGCTCGCTGGGGTTGGACACCGCCTACGTGCCGCTCGCGCCGTACACGCGGGTGCCCATCTTCATCGCGCCGGGCGCGGTGAAGGAGGTGCCGGTGGTGGAGGACGGCCGCGTGGTGCCGGGCAAGGTGATGAACATCAACGCCACGTTCGACCACCGCTTCATCGACGGGTTCCACGCGGGCGTGCTCGCGAACACGATGCGCGAGATGCTGGAGAACCCTTTCGAGCGCTTCGATGCGCTGCCCGAGCCAGCCCGTGAGCCCGAGGTCCCCGGGCTCGCGGGCTGAGGCCCGCCAGCATCAGTAGGCGTACTCCCAACCGCCGCGCTCGCGCGTCCCGCCGCGGCGCGCGCCCATCTCGCGGAGGCGGCGCACGCGCTCGGGAATCGGCGGGTGCGTGGAGAACAGCGACATCACGCCGCCGTGGTGCAGCGGGTTGACGATGAAGAGGTGGGACGTGGCGGGCGCGCGGTCGTAGGGCATGGCCTCGGCGCCGCGCTCCAGCTTCAGCAGCGCGCTGGCCAGCGCGTCGGGGTCGCCCGTCAGCTCCGCGCCCGTGGCGTCCGCGCCGTACTCGCGCGAGCGGCTCACCGCGAGCTGAAGCAGCGTGGCCGCCAGGGGCGCCACGAGCAGCAGGCCCAGGTTGGACAGCGCGCTGGCGAGCCCGCCTTCCCGCTCATCGCCGCGGCTGAGCATGCTGCCGCCGAACCAGAACAGCATCTGCGCCGCGTAGCTGATGATGCCCGCGAGCGTCGCGGCCACCGTGCCGATGAGCGTGTCGCGGTTGCGAACATGGCCCAGCTCGTGCGCGAGCACGCCCTCCAGCTCGCGCTGGTCGAGGATGTCGAGGATGCCCGCCGTCACCGCCACCGCGGCGTGGCTCGGGTTGCGTCCGGTGGCGAACGCATTGGGCTGCGCGGTGGGCAACAGGTAGACCTTGGGCTTGGGCATGCCCGCGCGCGCCGCCAGCCGCTCCACCATCTGGTGCAGCCAGGGCGCCTGCTCATAGGGGATGGGCCGCGCGCCGTGGATGGCCAGGGCGATGCGATCGCTGAACCAGTACGAGCCGAAGTTCATCACCACCGCGAAGAGGCCCGCCATCATCAGGCCCTGCGCGCCGCCCAGCCGCTGCCCGATGAGCAGCACGAGCGCCGTGAGGCCGGCCAGCAACACCGTCGTCTTGAGCGCGTTGCCCACGCGGTGCCAGCCGCCTCCCTTCAGCGGCGGACCGTCCACGCGCCGAGCCGCTTGCTCCATGCTCCCGTTCGCCATGGCTCTCTCCGTGCCTTTCGCCTCCCGGGGGGAGGGCTTTCGGAGAACGTAAACAGGGGCAGGGGAGCGTCAATGCGAGCGGGTATTCGCGACCCCGGGTCTCCGCTGTCTCACGGGAGGGTCAGAGATAGAAACGGTCCACGACACCCGCGGTGCGCTGGAGGATGGCGCTCCAGCCCAGCCACACGTCCACGCCCGAGGCCTGGGCCTGCTGCTCGGCACCCAGCGCGCCGAGCGAGCCCGTGCACCCCGCGATGGTGCCCAGCCCGGAGTCGCGCACGTGTTCCAGCAGCGCGCGCGCGGTGGGCATGCCGCGCGCCTCGAAGCGGTCGCAGATGTCCTCCCGGCCCGCGAAGTCCGGCTCGTCCAGGCGGTCCTGGAGGAAGCGCTCCAGGGCCCACCAGAAGAGGTACAGCTCCACGCGGCGGCCCGAGGCCACCGCGGCGGCGGCGATGGACAGGCCCTGGTGGACGCGGTCGTAGTCTCCGCTATGCAGGAAGACGATGACCTTGGGTGCGGGCACGCTCACGGGGTCCGCTCATACCGTCCGCGGGCGGCGTCCGTCCATTCATGGCCACCGGCCGACCACCCGGGCCCTTTGGCTTGCACCCCGCCCCCCCCGCTTGCTAGGAAACCCACGCCCATTCGGGCACTTACGCGACACTTCGAGGCCCCAACCGGGGGGCGGGCGAAAGCGAGATGGGCGAGGACACGACAGCCAGGCGCAAGGATTCCCACCTCGACCTTTGCGCTACCGGTGAAGTCGAGCCCCGCGAGAACCGCACCCTGTTGGAGGATGTCCGGCTCATCCACTGCGCCATGCCAGAGCTGGCGGTGGACGAGGTGGACCTGTCGGCGAGCTTCCTGGGCAAGCGCCTGCGCTACCCGCTGCTCGTGACGGGCATGACGGGCGGCACCGAGCGCGCGGGCGCCGTGAACCGGGACCTGGCGCTCCTGGCCGAGCGCAACGGCCTGGCGTTCGGCGTGGGCAGCCAGCGGGCCATGGCGGAGGACGCGGCGCGCGCGGCCTCGTATCAAGTGCGCGACGTGGCGCCCACCGTGGCGCTGGTGGGCAACATCGGGCTGTACCAGGCGGTGGGGCTGGGCGTGGACGGCGTGCGTCGGTTGGCGGATGCCATTGGCGCGGACGGCATGGCGCTGCACCTCAACGCGGGCCAGGAGCTCACCCAGCCCGAGGGCGATCGCGACTTTCGCGGTGGCTACCCGGTGGTGGAAGGGCTGGTGCGCGCGTTCGGCGACCGCCTGCTCGTGAAGGAGACTGGGTGCGGCATTGGCCCGGACGTCGCGCGGCGGCTCGCGGAGCTGGGCGTGCGGAACATCGACGTGTCGGGATTGGGCGGCACGTCGTGGGTGCGGGTGGAGCAGCTTCGCGCGCGGGGCGTGCAGGCGCAGGTGGGCGCCGAGTTCAGCGGCTGGGGCATCCCCACCGCGGCGGCGATCGCCAGCGTGCGCCGCGCCGTGGGCCCGGATGTCTGCCTGGTGGGCAGTGGCGGGCTGCGCACCGGGCTGGATGTGGCCAAGGCCATCGCGCTGGGCGCGGACCTGGGCGGGCTGGCGCTGCCGCTGTTCCGCGCGCAACAGGCGGGCGGACTCGAGGGCGCCGAGGAAGCACTCCAGGTCATCCTCGCCGGGCTGCGGCAGGCGCTCGTCCTGACGGGCAGCAGAAGCTGCGCTGAACTGCGGCAGCGACCCCGGGTGATTTTCGGAGAGTTGAAGGATTGGATGGCGGCGCTGTAGAGGGGTGCCGTGACGCAGTGGGAAGGAAGACAATGTCTGACACCGTGACGTCCCGGCTCTCCGGGTTCCACAAGCTGCCGCTGGAGGAGCGCCACGCGCAGCTCGCCCGGATGTTCCGGCTCACGCCCGAGGACCTGGCGCAGTTGCGGGGCGTCGACGGGCTCGACCTGGGGTTGGCCAACCAGATGATCGAGAACGCGGTGGGGACCTTCTCCCTGCCGCTGGGCCTGGGACTGAACCTCTCCGTCAACGGGCGCGACTACCTGGTGCCCATGGCGGTGGAAGAGCCGTCCGTGGTGGCGGCCGTGTCGTTCGCCGCGAAGATCGTCCGCGAGTCCGGCGGCTTCACCGCCGAGGCCGACGACTCGATGATGATCGGCCAGGTGCAGCTGACGCGGTACGGGGATCCGGTCGAAGCGACCGAGAAGATTCTCGCCGCCAAGGAGCAGATCCTCGCGCTGGCCAACAGCTTCCACCCGAGCATGGTGGCGCGCGGCGGCGGTGCCCGGGACGTGGAGGTTCGCCTGTTGCCGGCGCCCGAGGGCCCGCGCGGCGAGCCGCTGCTCATCGTCCACCTGCTCATCGACACGCAGGAGGCGATGGGGGCCAACCTCATCAACACGATGGCCGAGGGCGTGGCGCCGCTCATCGAGCAGGTGACGGGCGGCAAGGTGTACCTGCGCATCCTGTCCAACCTGGCGGACCGCCGGCTGGCGCGCGCCATGTGCCGCATCCCCGTGCCCATGCTGGCGGACTTCGAGATGCCGGGCGAGCTCATCGCCGAGGGCATCGCGCAGGCGAGCCGCTTCGCGCAGGCGGATCCGTACCGCGCGGCCACGCACAACAAGGGCGTGATGAACGGCATCGACTCGGTGGCCATCGCCACGGGGCAGGACTGGCGCGCCATCGAGGCGGGCGCGCATGCCTTCGCGTGCCGTGATGGCCAGTACCGTCCGCTGTCCTCCTGGTATCTGGAGGAGGGGCACCTGGTGGGCCGCATCGAGCTGCCCATGGCGCTGGGCACGGTGGGCGGCCCCATCAAGGTCCACCCGGGCGTGCAGGTGGGGCTGAAGCTGCTGCGCGCCAACAGCGTGCGCGAGCTGTCCATGGTCTTCGCGGCGGTGGGGCTGGCGCAGAACTTCGCGGCGCTCCGGGCCCTGGGCTCGGTGGGCATCCAGAAGGGCCACATGGCCCTGCACGCGCGCTGCGTGGCGGTGACGGCGGGCGCGCGCGGCGACTGGGTGGAGAAGATTGCCAACCTGCTGGTGAAGGCCGGGCACGTGAAGGTGGAGAAGGCGCGCGAGATCCTCGCGAGCCTCCCCGCCGACGAGGCGCGGGCCGCCACCGGAACCACCGGCTGACCTGGGCGTGCCCATGGCTCCTGCACCGACTCCCCTCGTCACCTTCGGCGCTGGCAAGGTCATCCTGCTGGGCGAGCACAGCGTGGTGTACGGCCACGCGGCCCTGGCGGGACCGCTCTCGCAAGGGGTGACGGCTCGCGGCGTGCCCGCGCGCAAGTGTCAGCTCTCGCTCCCGGCGGAGCTGTCCCGGCCGCAGCGCAAGCTGCTCACCCAGGCCTTCGCCCGCGCGGCGAAGCTCGTCGGCGAGCCTCCGGTGAAGGTGACGCTGGAGCCCAAGCTGCCCTTGTCCATGGGGCTGGGCAGCTCGGCGGCGCTGGCGGTGGCCACCTCGCGGCTGCTGCTCCAGGCCGCGGCCCTGCCCGCGAAGCCCAAGGACGTGGCGCGCGTGGCGTGGGCGATGGAGCAGGAGTTCCACGGCACGCCCTCGGGCGTGGACCACACCACCAGCGCGGAGGAGCAGCTCATCCTCTACCGCCGCGTGCTGGACTCGACCCCCGCGACGGGCCGGGCTCGCGTGGTGAAGAGCCCTCGGGCGTTGAAGGTGCTGGTGGCGCTGGCTGGCGAGCGCAGTCCCACGAAGGTGACGGTGGGGGCGTTGCGCGAGCGGCAGAAGCGTTGGCCGGAGCGCTACAAGCGGCTCTTCACGGAGATTGGCCGGCTGGCGGCAGAGGCCGCGCGCTCGGTGGAGTCCGGTGACCTGGAGGCGCTGGGGGACGCGATGAACGTCAACCACGGTCTCCTGGCGGCCCTGGGGCTGTCCTCCCCCTCCTTGGAGGACATGGTGTACCGCCTGCGCGCGATGGGAGCGCTGGGCGCCAAGCTCACCGGGGCCGGCGGCGACGGGGGCGCTGTCATCGGCCTCTTCCTCGAACCTGAACCCGTGGTGGAGACACTCACCCGCGCGGGCGTGCGCTGCTTTGCCAGCCAGCTCGCGGGGCCGCGGGCGTTGTGAGAGTCCTTGCATGAAAGCGACTGCGCTGGCGCATCCCAACATCGCCCTCGTGAAGTACTGGGGGAAGCGGGATGACGCCCTCATCCTTCCGCACCAGTCCAGCCTGTCCCTGACGCTCGCGCCCATGTCGGTGACGACGACGGTGGAGTTCGGCGTGGCGGCGGACCAGGTGGAGATCAACGGCCACGTGTCCAAGGGCAGCGAGCGCGAGCGCGTGCTGCGCCTGTTGGACGCGCTGCGCGCCGAGGGGCGCCAGGCCCTGGGCCCGGCGCGCGTGGTGTCTCGCGGTGACTTCCCCATGGCGGCGGGGCTGGCGAGCAGCGCGGCGGGCTTCGCGGCGCTGGCGGTGGCGGCGCGCGCGGCGGCGGAGCTGCCCGCGGATCCAAAGTCCGCCAGCGTGTTGTCGCGCCTGGGCAGCGGCTCGGCGTGCCGCAGCGTGCAGGGCGGCTTCTGCGAGTGGCAGCGGGGCGAGCGCGCGGACGGCGCGGACAGCTACGCGGTGCAGCGCTTCGACGCCGGCCACTGGCCGGAGCTGCGCATGGTGGTGGCCATCCTCGACCGCGGCGAGAAAGAGGTGAAGTCGCGGGACGGGATGAAGCACACGGTGGACACCAGCCCGTACTACCCCGCGTGGGTGAAGGACGCGGAGGCCGAGGTGCCGCGCGCGCGGGATATCATCGCGCGTCGCGACCTGGAGGCGCTCGGCGACCTGTGTGAGCGCAACGCGTGGCGCATGCACGCCACGTCGTTCGCGGCGGATCCACCGCTCAGCTACATGAGCGCGGCGACGCTCGGGCTCATCCAGCACCTGCGTGAGCACCGGAAGAAGGGCATCCCGGTGTGGTTCACGCTGGACGCGGGGCCCAACCCGGTGCTGCTCACGGACGCGGCGCACGAAGTGGCGGCCGAGGCCCTTGCTCGCGCGTGCGGCGCGCTGGACGTGGTGCGGTGCGTGCCGGGCGGCGACGCGGTGCTGCGCACGGAGCACCTCTTCTGATGGACCGGGCCCTCTCCGCACCGGGCAAGCTGTTCGTCTCGGGCGAGTACGCGGTGCTGTGGGGCGGCGTGGCGCGTGTGGCCGCCGTGGCGCCGCGCACGCACGCGTACGTGCGCCGCCGAGCGGATGCGCGGGTCCACGTGTGTTTGGAAGAGGGCACGCTCGCCGGAAGCATGACGCCCCTGGGCGTGCGCTGGGAGCGCGACGTCCCCGCGGGCTTCTCCTTCGTGGCGCGCACGCTGGATGAGGCGCTGCGAGCCCACGGCCGCGCCAGCGTGGGCTTCGACCTCGCGATCGCGCCCGGAGCGGTGGGACCCAACGGGCACAAGCTGGGCATGGGCGGCAGCGCCTGCGCGACGGTGCTGGCGGCCGAGGCCGCGCGCTTCGTGTTGGAGGCTCGCTTCGATGCGTTGAAGCTCGCGTTGGTGGCGCACGCGCTGGGGCAGGGTGGCAAGGGCAGCGGTGGCGACGTGGCGGCGAGCTTCACCGGCAGCCTGTTGCGCTACCGCCGCTATGACGTGGCGCCGCTCGCGGAGGCGAGCAACACGGGCCGCTTCCTCGCCGCGCTCGCGGAGTCCGCGCCCGTGGATGCGTGGCGGCTGCCCGCGCCGCGCGTCGCCATGGCCTACGCCTTCACGGGCGAGAGCGCCTCCACCAAGGTCCTCATCTCGCAAGTCGAGGCCCGGCTGAGTGAAGCGGGCCGGGGCGACTTCGTGGCGCGCTCGGACGCGTTGGGGTTGGAAGTGGAGGCCGGGCTGAGCGGGGGAGACTTCCGCGCCTTCACCGACGCCGTGAAGGCCCAGCACGCGCTGCTCTTGGAGTTGGGCCCGCTGGAGACCGAGGGCATGCGCCGCGTGCTCGCGCTGGCCGGCGCCTATGGCTGCGCGGGCAAGCTGTCCGGTGCGGGCGGAGGCGACGGGTGCATCCTCTTCGCGCCGGATGTCGCGGCTCGGGATGCGCTGCGCGAGGGCTTGGAGTCGCGCGGGTTCCTGACCCTGCCGCTGGACGTGGAGCCCGGCGTGCGCGGCGAGGCCGTGACGGATGCTCGGCTGCGCGGCTGGGTCGACGCGCGCGCCTGAGCGCTCAGAACATGTGCCCGAAGGTGATGTAGAAGCGCTGGCGCCCCGTCTCGGTGGAGCGCGCATAGTCCAGGCGCACCACCGCCGCGCGCCGCGACAGGCGCACGCCGCCGCCGATGCCCGGGTGCCACTCGTGCCACGGGCCGTTGGGCACGCCGGGGTGCCACACGCGGCCCAGGTCCAGGAACAGCACCACGCCCAGCTTCATGGGCTGCCCGAGGATGGACAGCTGCGTGGCCTGATAGCGCAGCTCCGAGTTGCTGAAGGCCTTCACGTTGCCGGCGAAGCGGTTGCGCTCGATGCCGCGCACGCTGTTCATCCCACCGATGCCTTCGGACACGTTCACGCCGCCCGTCATCGTCCACTCGAAGAAGGGCACCTCGCCGAACAGCATGTCCAGGGTGAGCCGCTGCGCGAACAGGAGCCGGGGTGACAGCTTCAGATAGCGGCGCTCGCTGAGGGTGATGCCCGCGTACTGGTAGCGGCTGAAGGTGGCCAGCCCGGAGACGCGCAGCGACAGCTCCTCCACGCCGCCCGTTGTCGGGTCCGACTCGTCATCGCGCGTGTCCCAGAGCGCGCCGGCCAGGAGTTGTCCGTTGGGGCCGCCCTCGATGCCGATGGGCTTCTCCTGTGCCAGCACCGAGACGGCATACGGAGAGACCTGCGTGTAGCGCCACCCGTAGCCCACGTAGGACTGGAGCGGGTGGTTGGGGCCGAAGGGCCGCCCGCGCAGGCGCACCCAGAACCCCGGGGAGCCCTTGTCGTAGTTGTAGCGCTCGTCGTCCATGTTGCCCCGGAAGTCCGGGGCGGAGCGGTTGCCCGCGCCAAAGAAGGGACTGCGGTTCTCCCGTCGGTACTCCAGCCGTGCTTCCAGGCGCAGCGGGCCGATGAGCTGCGGGCCGTCGTAGCGCAGGTAGTGGTTCTGCGCGCCGTTGCTGGTGAAGAAGACCTGAGCGCCAATGGCGTGCGCGTAGGGCGTCTTGCCGGGCGCGTACAGGTACATGCCACCCACGCCGCCGTAGCCCAGGCCCTGGTCCGAGTTGAAGCTCACCAAGGGCAGCGCGATGGCGTCCATCGCGGGCGTCTTCGGCGCGGGCGTCAGCCCAGGCGCGGGCCGTCCCGCGGTGGCCGCGCCCAACGTGACGAGCAGGAGTACTGCGGGAACGAGCATCGAGACCCCGGTGGGCTCCCAGGAGGGAGCGGATCATTCCAGCCCAGGACGGGAAGTCTGCCCGCTCGCTCTGCAAGAGAGCTCCACGGCCCCAGAAGTTCCCGTCCCCCCGGATGCCCATTTTCGCTGCCTGGGGAGGGGAGGCGTCAACCTCGTGCACACCGCAAGCAACGTGATCAGCCCGCAAGCCCAGAAATGGGCCCAGTCCCTGGTGTCCAGAATCGGAGCGAAGATTCCGCCGGTGGCGGCGCCACGGTCCAGGAACGTGCTGTTGGTGCACCTGGACGGCGTCCCCAAGGCCCTGCTGGACGAGGCGATTGTCGCTGGGAGAATGCCGTTCGTCGGGCGACTGGTGCGCTCGGGGGCGTTTCACCTGGACGACGCTTTCTGGGGCGCCCCCACCTCCACGCCGTTCTTCCAGGCGGGGCTGCTCTACGGCCTCCAGCACCCCAACCTGCCGGGCTACAGCTGGTTCGACCGGGAGCTGGGTCGCAAGGTTCAGATGAACACGCCCTCGGACGCGCTCGCGGTGGACGTGCGCCTGCGCGGCCTGGGGCGCATGAGCCTCCTGGACGGGGGCGGCCACACCTACTTCTCGCTCTTCCAGGCGGGGGCGGCCAATCGCCTCTGCATGAGCACGCTGGGCAGCTACAAGCTGATGGCGCGCTCGTTCTCTTCGGAGATGGAGGGGCTCCTGCCGGCGCGCACGCGCAGCGCCTGGGACTTCCTGCGCTCGTTCGGCATGGAGTCGTGGCTGGCCGCGCGCGAGGTGCTCGCCTGGTCCGCCGCGCTGCGGGACTGGCGACACGAAGCGTCCTTCCTCCTGAGTCGCATCCTCCTGCAGCGGCTCGGGTGGAGCTTCGCGTTCACCAAGTCCCTGGTGGATTTGGTTCGCGGCGTGCCGTTCATCTACCTCGTGTACGGCAACTACGACGAGGTGGCCCACCGCCGTGGGCCACGCTCGGCGCTGGCGCTGGAGGAGCTGTACCGGGTGGACCACACGCTGGCGCGGCTGTACGCGGTGGCTCGCGCGGCGCCCACGCCCTACGACGTGGTGCTCGTCTCGGATCACGGCCACGTGGAGAGTCTTCCCCTGGAGCAGCGCCAGGGCCGGCGCCTGGAGGCGGTGCTGCTGGAGGGGCCGCCCGCCACGCTCTCGGCGGATGTGACACGGGGGCTCCTGGATGGACGCGCGCCCTTGCCCTCGGTGCTCCCGGCGCGCGAGCCCTTCACGCCCGTGGTCATCGAGGCCGGCAACTTCGCGCACGTCTACCTCTCGGGCGAGCCGGCGCCGATGGAGGCGCGCGAACTGCTCGCCCGACACGGCGATGTGCTCGCGAGGGCTACGCGCAACCGGGACATTGGAATGGTGGCGGTGCGGCGCGGCGCTCACGCGGTGGTCATCGTGGGCGAGGGCGTCTATGGCCCCGACGACTTGGAGCGCGCGCCGCTGGACAGCGAGTTCAGCCGCCGCGCCGTGGCGGACTTCCTGTTGGGGCTGCCGCGCATGGCCACGGCGGGGGACCTGGTGCTGTTCGGCCAGCCGGTGAGACGGGGCGCCACGGTGGGCTTCGCCTGGGAGTTCGGCTCGCACGGGGGGCTGACGCGCACCGAGGCCAACAGCCTGGTGTGCTGGCCCGCGGACGCGCGGCTGGACCTGGGCGGGTTGGGGCACTGCTCTCGCCTGCATGAGCGACTGGCCGAGGCCTATCTGGATCCGGCCCCGAGGCGCGTGGTGCTGTGACCGTGGGGGCCTCGCGCCTGGAGAGAGGCCGTGCGCTGCTCAAGGCCCTGGCCGCGGTGCTGGGCGCGGCGTTCTCCGTCGCGCTCATCTCCACCGCCTTCTTCCGGTGGAACCTGCGCGGCGGTTCGCTGCTCACGCCGCGCTTCCCGCTGGGCGACTTCGTGCGGAGCCTGCCCCATCACCTCGTGTGGTGGGTGCCCTTCATGCTCTTGCAGGCGTCGCTCATTCCCCTGCGCGCGGTGCAGTGGCAGGCCACGCTGCGACGGCGCATCCCCTTTCGCGAGCGCTACCACCTGGTGGCCATTGGCGCCTTCGTCCACAACGCGCTGCCGGGAAAGCTGGGGGAGGTGACGCGCGCCTTCCTTCTGTCCCGCACGGAGCGCGTGCCCTTCGTGCGGTGTCTGGGCACGGTGGCGGTCTGCAAGCTGCTCGAGTTCGCCTGCCTCATGCTGCTGGTGGCGCTCTCGTTCCTGGGCCCCTTCGCGCCGACCCTGGCGCGCTTCCGCACCGAGCTGCGCGTGGCGCTGTCGCTGTGCATCGGGCTGGTGGCCCTGGTGGTGTTGCTCGCGCACTGGGCCGCGCCGCTGGGGAGCTGGCTGCACCGCCGTCACAGCCTGCCGCGCGTGGACAGCTTCCTGTCCCACGTGGGCGAGGGCCTGGGCACCGCGCGCTCGTTCCGAGGGCTGGCGAAGGTCTTCCTCTTCTCCATCCCCCCGGTGCTCGCCTCCGCGACCGCCTACAGCCTCGCGCTCCAGGGCATTGGCGTGCGAGGCGGGCTGTTCGCGGGGGCCGTGGTGCTGGGCGCGATCTCTCTGGGGCAGGCGGTGCCGGGAGTGCCCGCGGGCCTGGGCATCTACTACTTCGTCACGAGCTGGGCGGCGCGCGAGCTGGGCGCTTCACCCGAGTCCGCGGCGGCGTTCTCCGCGCTCACGCACCTGGGCACCGTGTTCAGCCAGGTGGCGGTGGGCACCGTCTCGGTCGTCGCGCGCAAGCTGCGGCTCAAGGACCTGCGCAAGGGGGGGAAGCTCGCGAGCGAGGCCGTGCACCACGTGGCCCACGAAGCGGTGGAGCCGGCGGTGCCTTGAGCCTGGAAAAGAAAAAGGCCCCCGGTCTTTCGACCGGGGGCCTCTTGATGCCCAGGAGAGGACTCGAACCTCCATGCCCTTGCAGGCGCTAGACCCTGAATCTAGTGTGTCTACCAATTCCACCACCTGGGCGGGTGGGGCGCTGCGATGGGCAGGACATATAGGGAACCTGCCCCGCTCCGTCAAGCACTACGTTGCGCCGTCACTTCTTCAGCGGCCAACGCCCCTCGGCCTCGAGCCGATGACGAATGGCGGGGTTCTCATCCATGAACGCGGACAGGGACTCCTCGGTGATCTCCACCAGGAGGTCCTCGTTGCCGATCTCCGACTGGCAGCTCAACCGGGAGTACGGGCGGACGTCGAACCCCATGTCCAGCCGGTCGGCTTCCTGATCCGTCTGCTCGCTCAGCGAGTCGAGCCCCTTGCGGATCCACACGTGGCAGGTGGAGCACGCGCAGACCCCGCCGCAGCTGTGGCCCACCTGGGCCTCGCCCTTCTCGGCGGCGTCCAGGAGCGTGGTGCCGGGGGGAACGTCCACGCTCAGCTCGGCCAGCGGACTCTTGAAGGTCACCTTGGGCACGGTCAGTACTCCTCCACCGAGTGGCCAGCCACCACCTGGGTGATGGCGCGGTTCATCACCCGCTCGATGAACGGCCGAGAGGCCTCGTCGAGCGCGTGGATGGCGTCCTTGATGGCCAGGTACTCCGAGCCCCCGGCCGACTGGCGCAGCTTCTCGAGCGCCGCGTCGATGGTGGCGCGCTCGCCCGCGTCCAACAGGGTGGGGTTCTCGCGAAGCTGACGCTCGGCCTCGGCCAGGACGCGCTCGGCGTCCACGCGCTGCTCGCGCAGCTGCCGCGCTTGGATGTCGTCCTCGGCCGAGTCGATGGAGTCGAGCAGCATCTGCTCGATCTCCTCCTCGGACAGGCCGTGGCTGGGCTGCACGGTGATGGATTGCGCCACGCCGCTGCTCTGCTCTTTGGCCGTGACGGACAGGATGCCGTTGACGTCCACCGAGAAGCGCACCTCCACCCGGGCCAGACCCGCGGCCTGCGGCGGAATGCCGGACAGCGTGAAGCGCGCGAGGCTGCGGTTGTCCTCCACCAGCTCGCGCTCGCCCTGGAGCACGTGCACGTCCAGGCCGGTCTGCCCGTCCTTGAACGTGGTGAACACCTGCGCGGCCGCGGTGGGGATGGTGGTGTTGCGCGGGATGAGCTTCTCCACCAGCCCGCCCATCGTCTCCAGCCCCAGCGACAGGGGGATGACGTCGAGCAGCAAGAGCTCGTCTTGGCGGTTCTCGTTGGTGAGCAGGTCCGCCTGCACCGCGGCGCCCAGCGCGACCACCTGATCCGGGTCGATGTCGCCCAGCGGCTCGCGGCCGAACAGCTCCGCCACGAAGCGCCGCACGGCCGGCACGCGCGTGGAGCCGCCCACCAGGATGACGCCGTCCAGCTCTCCGGCTGCCACGCCCGCGTCCTTCATCGCTCGCCGGCACACCACGCCCGTCTTCTGCACGAGCGGGAGGATCCACTGCTCGAAGTCCGCGCGCTTCACCGCGTGCTCGCGGCCGCCCACGGTGAGAATCACCTCGGCCGCGTCGGTGAGGGACTCCTTCGCCTTGCGCGCGGCGGCGAGCGCCTCGGCCACCAGGCTCGCGTCCGGCGCGGTGGCGCCCAGGGCCTCCAGCACGCGCGTCGCGATGGCGCGGTCGAAGTCATCACCGCCCAGCGCGGAGTCGCCGCCGGTGGACTTCACCTCGAAGATGCCGTCCACCAGCTTGAGGATGGAGACGTCGAAGGTGCCGCCGCCCAAGTCATAGACGGCGAAGGTGCCCTGGCTGCCCCGGTCCAACCCGTAGGCGAGCGCGGCGGCGGTGGGCTCATTGATGAGCCGCAGCACCTCCAGGCCCGCGAGCCGGCCCGCATCCTTGGTGGCCTGTCGCTGGGCGTCGTCGAAGTAGGCGGGCACGGTGATGACGGCCTGCTCCACCTTGCCGGAGAAGTGGGCCTCGGCGCGGCGCTTGAGGGCGCGCAGGATTTCACCGGACACCTCGATGGGCGTCACGGGCTGGCCGCCGGCGACCTCGAAGCGCACCACCTTGCCGCCGGGGACGAAGCGGGCGTGGCCCAGCTTGCGCGTCTCGGCGTCATCCGGGCTGCGGCCCATGAAGCGCTTCACGGAGACGATGGTGTCCGTGGGGGCCTGCGCCGCGAGCTCCCGCGCGCGGGCGCCCACCAGCACGCCGCCATCCTTCGCGTAGCTCACCACCGAGGGGAGCAGCAGCGACGCGTTCTCGTCCACCGGCACGCACTGCGGCTTGCCATGAACGACGGACGCCACCAGTGAATTGGTGGTGCCCAGGTCGATGCCCACCGCGTACCCCTTGGGCTTGAGCGGGTCGTGGATCTGCAGGTAGCCGTTCTTGCTCACGCGAGCACCTCCTCCTCGAACGCGTCCACCTGCTCGAGGAAGCGCGTGAAGTAGCGCAAGCGCCCCAGCGCATGCGATGCCTTTCTCACCTGGGCCCCATCCCCGCTCCCTTCCAGGGCACGCAGGGCCTCGGCCGCCTCCGCGAGCGCCGCCCTCCGGCGCGCCTCCACGTCGGTGGCCATGCCGCGAGCCTGCGCCACGTTCCGGGCCGCCATGGCGTCGTCCAGGGCCTCGCGCAGGGTCATGACCTCTTCCAGGAACTCCATGGGCATGTCCTTCTGGGCGCCGGCGTCCTCCCGGTCCAGGTCCACCCCATGCAGCTTCAGCAGGTAGAAGGCGCGGCGCACCGGGTCCTTCAGCGTCTTGAAGGCCTCGTTGAGGGCCGTGGTGCGCTCGGCCGCCTCCAGCCGCTCGCGGGCGCTGGCGCCCGCCTGGCGATCCGGGTGGAGCTGGAGCGACAGCTCCCGGTACTGCTTCTCCAGCGCCGGCACGTCCACGTCATAGGCGCGGGGCAGCCCGAACACGTCGAAGTGGGTCCTCACGGTGGAAGTCGTCCTCGTCGGGGGAAACAAAAATGGGCCCGGCGTCGGGGCCGGGCCCAGCCGCCCGCTCTCCCGGAGGAGAGGGGCGTGGCGATGAAGGGGGGCGTCAGACGGAGAAGCTCTCTCCGCAGCCGCACGCGGCCTTCACGTTGGGGTTGTTCAGCTTGAAGCCGGACGCCATCAGCGTCTGCTCGAACACCAGCTCGGTGCCGATGAGGTACAGGTAGCTCTTGGGATCCACGAAGACGCGCACGCCGTCCCGCTCGAACACCTTGTCGCGCTCCTTGGCCTTCTCCGCCCACTCCATGGCGTAGGCCAGACCCGAGCACCCGCCGCCGCGCACCGCCAGCCGCAGTCCCGCTTCAGGCGTCTGGCGTTGCTCCAGCAGCTCCTTCAAGCGCTGCACGGCGCTGTCCGCCAGGGTGATGCCGCGCGGCGCCTTCGCCGGCGGGGCCGGAGTGGGCGTCTGCTGGGGGCTGATTGCCTGCTCGCTCATGGTGTCCTCGCTTCCGGCGCTCGCGCTTCAGGGCTGCTGGCGCGTGGCGCGCTTCTTCTTGAAGTCCTCGATGGCCGCCTTGATGGCGTCCTCGGCCAGCACGGAGCAGTGGATCTTCACCGGCGGCAGGGCCAGCTCGCGGGCCACGTCCTTGTTGGAGATGGTCATCGCCTGGTCCACCGTCTTTCCCTTCACCCACTCGGTCACGAGCGAGCTGGACGCGATGGCCGACCCGCAGCCGAACGTCTTGAACCGGGCGTCCTCGATGACGCCCTCGTCGGTGATCTTCAGCTGCAACCGCATCACGTCGCCGCAGGCCGGCGCGCCCACCAGCCCCGTGCCCACGTTCGGATCGTTCTTGTCGAGCGTGCCGACGTTGCGCGGGTTCTCGTAGTGCTCGATGACCTTGTCGCTGTAAGCCATTGCTGCTCCTTCAACTGCCGCTGGGACGGATGCGGACCGGGAGAAAACGACTCGCGGCCTGGGGGGCGGGGGCTCCCATATCCGCCCGGACCGCCGTTGAGAAGGGGGGCGCTAGTGCGCCGTCCACTCGATGCTCTTGAGGTCGATGCCTTCCTTCGCCATCTCGTAGAGGGGGCTCATCTCGCGCAGCTTGCGCACCTTGTCCACCATGAGTCGGATGACGTAGTCGACCTCCTCCTCGGTGTTGAAGCGGCCGAGCCCGAAGCGGATGGAGCTGTGGGCCATGTCCTCTTCCACGCCCACCGCGCGCAGCACGTAGGACGGCTCCAGTGACGCGGACGTGCACGCCGAGCCGGACGACACCGCCACGTCCTTGATGGCCATCATCAGCGCCTCGCCCTCCACGTAGGAGAACGAGATGTTGAGGTTGCCCGGCAGCCGGTGCTCCAGCGAGCCGTTCACCACCGTCATGTCCAACTGCTCCATGATGCCGGTGCGCAGGCGCTCGCGCAGCCGCGTGAGGCGCTGGGCCTCGGCCTCAAGCTCCGTGCGAGCCAGCTCCGCCGCCGCGCCGAAGCCCACGATGGCCGCCACGTTGAGCGTGCCGCTGCGCATGCCGCGCTCATGTCCGCCGCCGTCCACCAGCGGCGCCAGGCGCACGCGCGGCTTGCGGCGCACGTACAGCGCGCCCACGCCCTTGGGGCCGTACATCTTGTGCGAGGTGATGGAGGCCAGGTCCACGCGCATGGCCTCCACGTCGAAGGGCACCTTGCCAATGCCCTGCACCGCGTCGCAGTGGAAGAGCACGCCCTTCTCGCGGCACAGCTTGCCGATCTCCGCGACGGGCTGCAGGACGCCAATCTCGTTGTTGGCGAACATGATGGAGACCAGCACCGTGCGGGGGGTCATCGCCGCGGCCAGCTTCTCCAGGCTCACTCGGCCATCCGCCTCGACGTCCAGGTACGTCACGCGCGCGCCGCCCGTGGGCAGCTCCGCCCACTTGCGGTAGGTCGGGTCGTTCTCGATGTCGTGGCGCGACGCCAGCTCAGCCAGCTCCTCGGGCTGCACGTCGCGGTCCGCCAGCTGCGACAGTCGCAGGAGCTTCAGCTCGTCCAGCCGCTCCTGGCGCACGCGCTCCAAGCGCTTGCAGGTGTCCAGGACGGCCTTGTGCTCGGTCTTCAGGGTGATGATGTGGTCGCCCTTGGACTTGTAGAACTCGAGGACGCCCTTGATGGCCAGGTTGTCCGACTCGGTGGCGCCCGAGGTGAAGACAATCTCCTTGTCCGAGGCGCCGATGAGCTCCGCCACCTGCTTGCGGGCCTTCTCCACCGCCGCCTCCGCCTTCCATCCAAAGGCGTGGTTGCGGCTGGCCGCGTTGCCGAAGTCCTCGCGCAGGTACGGCATCATGGTTTCCAGCACCCGCGGATCCAGCGGCGTGGTGGCGTGGTTGTCCATGTAGATGGGCAGCTTCAGCATGGGTTCCTCGAGAAGAGACATGGGAGGGGAACACCCTCCGCTCCCCGGCGACGCGGTGAATCCGCGCGCAGCGGCAGGGCCTACAACGGACCACATGAATGTGGACCGGACTGGTCAAATATAAAAGGGGGTGCCCTCGGGTCAAGCGAACATGAGGCCGGCTTCCGGGGGCGGGGCATGGTTGCTCGGTGCGCGCGGCCGCGCCGGGGTGGGGCGCCAGGGTGCGCCAATCTGGAGCAGCGACGCGCCGGAATGGGGCGCTCCGGGGGATGCGACGGGTGGGGCTCCCGAGGGGCGGGCCCCTGGCCGGGCGCCTGCATTGGGCCGTGCGTGGAGGGAGCACGCATGAGCGCCAACGCGAAGCAGCCATCGAGGAGCACGGGGTCCGACGGCGATGGGATGGGGCGGCCCCACCTCGCCCGGGTGGAGGGAGGGGGGCTGTCCGAGCGGCCCCGCTACGCGGACGGCTGGCGCGCCGGCAAGCCCGCGGAGGATCCGGACAAGGTGAAGCGCTGGGGGCTCGTCACGGCGCGGCCCAGCGAGTTCCTCATCCACATGCGCCGTGGCCGCGTGCGCGAGGTGAGCGGGCAGGGGGCGAGCTGCTTCAAGTGGCCGGGAGACTCGGTGGCCATCGTCCCCACCAGCATCCAGCGGCTCCAGTTCACCGCGGATCAGGTGACGAGCGAGAAGGTGGGCGTGCAGGTGACGGGCCTGGCGGTGTACCGCATCGCGGAGCCGCTGGTGGCCTTCCGGATGCTCAACTTCTCCTATCCAGAGCGCGCGCAGGAGAAGCTCGCGGAGCTGCTGCGCGAGATGTTCGTGGGCGCCGCGCGGCGCTTGGTGGCGAACCTCACGGTGGAGGAGTGCCTGTCGCGGCGCAAGGAGGGCATCGCCGCGGAGTTGGTGCGCGAGATTGCCCCGGTGCTGTCAGGGCATGGCCGGGTGGAGGACCGGACGGACACCGGCTGGGGCGTGCTGTTGGACACGATTGAAATCCAGGACGTGCGCGTCCTGTCCTCGACCGTCTTCGAGAACATGCAGGCCCGCTATCGCCGCGAGCAGGAGCGACAGGCGCGCGAGGCGGAGCTGGCCAAGGAGCGCTTCGTCCGGCGCGAGGAGACCGAAGCCGAGCGCCAGTGGAACCTCCAGCGGCTCGGCGCGCAGGACGAGGTGCGCCAGCGCAAGCAGGCCACCGAGGAGCAGGCCAGGCTGGAGCAGCTCGCGGTGGAGGCGCGCGTCGCGGAGGCGAAGCTGGCGCAGGACCGCAAGGCGCAGCAGGAGCAGACGGAGGTCGAGCGCGAGCTGGCCATCGCCAAGCTCGCGGCGCAGGACGAGGTGCGCCAGCGCAAGCAGGCCGCCGAAGAGAAGGCGAAGCTGGAGTTGCTCGCCGCCGAGGCGCGCATGGTCGAGGCGAAGGTCGCCAGCGAGCGCCACCTCGCGGTGGGACGCGCGCAGGTGGAGATGGAGAAGCTGGAGCGCGAACAGGAGACAGAGGCCGCGCGGGCACGCATGGCGGTGGAGCGCGTGGAGCGCGAGAAGGCCGCGGAGGGCGCGCGCGCCAGGCTGGAGCTGGAGAAGCTGCGGCTCGCGAAGGAGGCCGAGGGCGGCAAGGCGGAAATCGAGCTGGAGAAGCTGCGGCTCTCCCAGGAAGCCGAGGGCGCCAGGTCCCAGATTGAGCTGGAGAAGCTGCGGCTGGCGCAGGAGACGGAGGCCGCCAAGGCGCAGATGGAACTCGAGCGCCTGCAGCGCGAGCAGGAGGCCCAGAACGCGCTGGCGCTCATGGCGCTCGAGCGCATGCGCCGCGAGCAGGAGCAGATGGCTGCTCGCCACGAAGGACTCCTGGCCGAGTCGCTCCAGGAAGCGGAGCGACTCAAGGCCCAACTGCAGGTGATGCAGGCGAAGCAGGCCATCGCCGAGGCGGAGACGGCCATCACCGAGCTGGAGGTGCGCAAGACGCGCGCGCAGCATGAGCTGGAGCTGTCGCGTGCTCGGGCGCTGCGAGACATCGAGAACACGGTGAGCCCCGAGGTCATCCAGATGACGTTGGCGCGGCAGCTCCCGCAAGTGGCCGCGGCCTTCCAGCAGAAGATGGGCGAGGTTCACGTGACGGCCGTGGATGGCGCCAACCCGTTTGGATACATCGCCGCCGCCGTGGAGGGCGTCATGGGACTGGCTCGCTCGGCGGGGTTGAAGGTGCCTGCCTCCTCGGCTGCTTCACCGGCGCAATAGTCGGCGCAGTAGCCGGGACGAGGGGCGCCGCGTATAGATACGGGCCGCGAGCGAGCCTCGGGAGCCAGGGACGCATGGATACGAAGAAGCTGGGACTGGTGGCCCTCGTGGCCGGTGTGGCGGTGATGGTGGTTCCGTGGCTCTTGCCTACGGGACCGAGCGCGGGCCTGGACGCGGCGAAGTTCCTCGAGTCCGGCAGCTTCGCGGTGGGCGCCGCGGTGGTGTTCGCCGGCGGCCTGCTCACGGCGATGACGCCCTGTGTCTATCCGCTCATCCCCATCACCGTGTCCGTGTTCGGCGCGCGCAAGACGGAGGGCCGCGGTCGCGCGCTCATCCTCACGTCCGCGTACATCGTCGGCATGGGCGTGGTGTTCAGCGCGCTGGGCATCCTGGCGGCGAAGACGGGCCAGGCCTTCGGCGCGATGCTGGGCAGCCCGTGGGTGGTGATGGGGCTGGCGGCGTTCCTGCTCCTGCTGGCGACCTCGATGTTCGGCGCGTTCGAGCTGGCGCTGCCGTCGTCGCTCCAGACGAAGCTCAACTCGGTGGGCGGCGCGGGCGTGGCGGGCGCGTTCCTCATGGGCAGTGTGTCGGGCTTCCTGGCCGCGCCGTGCACGGGGCCGGTGCTCACCGGCCTGCTGGCCTTCGTGGCGAAGTCCGCCAACACCACGCTGGGCGCGGCGCTCCTCTTCGTCTACGCGCTGGGCATCGGCGTGCCGTTCTTTCTCATCGGCGTCTTCACCGTGCGCCTGCCCCGCAGCGGCGTGTGGATGGAGTGGGTGAAGAGCGTGCTGGGCATCGTGCTCGTGGCGCTCGCGTTCTCCTACGTGAAGGACGCGATGCCGTGGGCGCGCGACGCGGTGAAGGCGCTGGGCTCTCAGGTGGGCCGGATGCCGGGGGCGCTCATCGCGGCGGTGCTCGCCACCGTGGGCGTGCTCCTGGGCGCGGTGCACCGCTCATTCAAGGAGGGCGCACGCGAGTTCGCGTGGAAGGCGGCGGGCGTGCTGCTCGTGGTGGGCGCGCTGGTGCTGCGCGGCGGCGCGCTGGATGCGAGCCCGTCCGGAGCGCTGTGGGTCCGCATGGGCTGGGCCGAGGCTCCGCGCGCGCCGATGTTCGCCTGGCACCACGTCATGCCTGAGAAGAAGGCCACGTTCTCCGTCCAGGACTTCGAGCAGGTGCTCGCGCAGGCGAAGGCGGATGGGCGCCCGGTGCTCATCGACTTCTTCGCGGACTGGTGCGCGGCCTGCAAGGAACTGGACCGCGAGACGTACCCGTCCACCCAGGTCATCACCGAGGCCGAGTCAGGGCGCTTCCTCACCATCAAGATTGACGCGACCCAGAGCGAGGACTCGCTCGACGCGCTGATGGAGCGGCTGGGCGTGGAGGGCCTGCCCACCGTGGCGTTCGTGTCCGCGGACGGCACGGTGTTGGAGAAGCCCCGCGTCACCGGCTTCCTGGAGCCGGCGCCGTTCGTGGCAGAGATGAAGAAGGTGCTGCGCTGACCGCGCGGCTCAGTCCCAGTTCCCACCCAGCCGTCCGCGGCTGGTGAGGACCCGGTCGATCATCAGCTCGTGCAGGTCATAGAGCGGCCGCGCCACCTCTTCGCCTTCGAGGTGGCCGATGGCGCCCGCCATGGCCTCCAGCGTGGACATGCCGTCGGGATGCGGGGGACGGCGCAGGCGGCGCGAGTCCGGAGGCGGCGGAGGCAGTCGGAGCCCCGGCAAGCGGCGCAGCTCGGGCAGGCGCTGGGCCATGCGCCGCGCCTGGCCCCAACTCCCATCCAGCACGACGAGGCGCTGGGGCGGAGGCGCGCCGGGCTCGGGCGGCTGCGCGTCTGGAAAGAGCAGCCACGTGTCGGGCGCTTCCAACTGCGAGGCATCGAAGGGCTTCCCCGGCGCGCCGTACGGAATGATGCGGCAGCGGGGCAGGGCGAGCGCCGCCATGCGCGCGGTGTTGCTCGACTTCTCCGCCTCCTTGTTGTGGCGGATGATGAGCAGCTCCGTGCGCGTGACGACGCGGGGCACGTGCTCACACAGGCACAAGGCGGTGGGCAGATAGCAACGCGGGCAGCGCCCGGCGAGGTCCTCCGGGGTACGCGACCTCATTTCCCCTGGCGGTACCGTTCGATGAGGGCGCGGGCCTCGCGCAGTTTCTCCTCGACGAAGCGATCATCCTCGTCGGGTTCGTACTCGGCGTCCGGCGCGTCCAGATGGAAGAGGGCGGAGAGGCTGCCAGGGGCGACCTCGAGCCACTCGGCGGTGCGTGACAGGGCGGCCTGCCGACGTCCGGCGAAGGTCTCCGGGCCCTCCTCGGGACCGCAGCGACAGATGCGCGCCGAGTCCCCTGACACGTCCACGTAGAGGCCCAGCACCTCCGCGTCGACCTCGGCCGCCAGCGCGCACGTGGCCTCGCTGACGTACGCGGCCAGGGCCTGCGCCGCTGAGCGCTCCGTCAACGAGCGCACCAGGTACACCTGCCACCCCGCCTCCGTCAGCGCGCCCGCCTCCGTCAGCGGCGCCAGCTCCGCGGGCGGTGCCTGGATGCGAGACAGCAGCCGGCGCACGGGCACCTCCAGCCGCTCCAGCCGAGCGCTCGACGCGGGGCAGAAGAAGACCACGCGGTACTCACGGCTGTTGGCGGCGGTTTCCATGGGCATACGGCGGTGCGGGGAGGATAGGGCAAAGGGGGGAGTTTTCCAGGGGATTACGGCGCGGTCGCCGGGGCCGGTGACGTCGAGGGCTCGCGCGACCCGGCGGCAACCCACACGCCCGCGGCCAGCACGAGGGCGCCGCCCGCCACGCCCCAGGGCGTGAGCGCCTCCTGGAAGAACGCCCAGCCGATGAGGGCCGCGGTGAGGGGCTCCAGGTATGTCAGCGCGCCGGCCGCGGCGGTGGGCACGCGGCGCAGTCCCGCGTTGAACAGGAGGTTGCCGCCCAGGCCGCACATCAGGCCTCCGGCCAGCACGCACGCGACATTCACGTCCAGCGCCGGAGGGAGCGCGCCGCGCCCGAAGCAGAGCAGCAGTGTCACCATGGACAGGGGCGCGTGCAACGACGTGACGGCCAAGGGAGACCACGCGCGCGCGGCCTCCTTGCCTCCCAGGATGATGACTCCGTAGAAGAGCGCGCTTCCCGCGCCCAGGGCCGCCGTCGTCGCGGAGAAGCCGCCCCCGGGACGCAGGATGAGCAGCCCGAGTCCCAGCAGTGTCGCGGGCCCCGCGACCACCGCGCGGACCGAGCGCGGCTCGCGCAGCACCCACGGGGCGGCGAGTGCCACGAGCAGCGGCGCCAGATAGTGAGACAGCACGGCCACGGCCACGGGCCCGCGCTGGACGGCCGCGAAGAAGAGGGCCGCGTTGCCTGCGTCCGCCAGGCCCACCGCCGCGAGCGCCAGCGTGGCGCGTCGGTCTCGCAGGGGCTCGCGCCGCAGGAGGAAGGGGGCGGGCAGCGACATGGCGAACAGCGCGAGGAGCGCGATCTGCTCGCCGCTGAGGCTCGTGGAATGGAGGAACAGCGGCCAGCACCCCCAGAGGATGGCGCCGGACGCGACCGTGGCGAAGGACCGCATTGCGAGGACTCCCTGCGTGGATGGGGGCGCGACCCGTGCGGCCCCGGACCCGGGCGCGCAGCCTGGACCAGCGTGCGTCCGTTGTGAAGACCACCCCGAGCGGCCGGGCAATTCCAAGGAGGCAGCGCCGGGCAGTTCGGACGAGGCAGCGCCGGGCAGTTCGGAGGAGGCAGCGCCGGGCAGTTCGGAGGAGGCAGCGCCGGGCAGTTCGGAGGAGGCACGGCTGTCAACGTCGACGACAGCCACCGTCAACCCATGTGTCGCTCCATGGGCGCGTTTGAGGGCAAGTGCTCGGAACGTCTCGGGACCGTCGGGTGGCACGCGCGCTGCTTTGTCGCCGCGCGAGACACCCACCCGAGGACCTTCGATGAACCTCCTTCCCCATCTGAACGCGTCGCTGTCTGAGATTGGCGTGGCGCTGCGCCGCCCCGAGGCCTTCACCCTGCGCTGGAGAGACCGCGCCCGCGCCGCCGCCGAGGCGCCCTCGCCGCTTGTCTTTCCCGTGCTGGTGGCGACCGCCATCGTGGGCGTGTCGCTCTACGGGATGGTGATGCGGCTGCACGAAGGGTGGGGCGGCATGTTGCTGGGGGCGGTGAAGGCGCCTGTGGCCGCGGGGCTCGCGTGGACGGTGGCTCTGCCGGCGCTCTACATCCTCAACTCGGCGCTGGGCTCGCGGCTGGATGCCTCCACCACGCTGTTGGCGGCGCTGGCGACGGTGAGCTTCGGCTCGTTGGCGCTGCTGGCGAGCGTGCCCATCACCTGGTTCTTCGGGCTGGCGCTCCCGTTTCCCTGGGCGCGCGTGGGGGCCAACCTCGTCGTCTTCTCGGGCGTGGGCCTGTGCATGGTGGACGTCTTCCTGAGGACCCTGAAGGCGCTCGAACCCGAGCGGGGCGCCCTCTTCGCCACCGTCTGGGTGGGCCTCGTCGGCGTCATCGGCGCGGAGCTGATGGCCCTCTTCTCCCTCTTCCACTTCGACGCGTGAGCCGCGTCCTCCGGAGCCTCGTCATGGACACCCTGAATCCTGTCGCGCCGTCGTCGCCCCTTCCTCTAATCACTGTCCCCTCGGCGTCGAACTCCGAGGCGCGTGAGCTGGACTCGGGCCTCCCCATCCCGGGCATCCTGGACCTGGTGCTGCGCCGCGAGCAGCGCTTCAACCAGGTGCTGCGCGAGGAGTCCGCGCTGCCCGAGCTGCTGCCTCGCATGCTGGGCCTGTCGGTGTTGGGGCTCGCCACGCACGGCGCAGTGCTGGGGCTGGGCGCGCGCTTCCTGCCACCCGAGTTCGTCCCCGCGTGGTTTCAATCCGGCGTGCCGCTCGCGTGGCTGCCGGTGGCCTTCACGGGGGCCTTCCTCGGTGCCCTCTGCGTGTGCCTGCCGTCGTTCTACTTCTACACGCAGCTGGCGGGACTGGACGCGTCCTTCCGCTTGGTGACGGCGCAGGCGCTGCGCGGACAGACCACCGCGTCGGTGCTGCTGTTGGGCGCGCTGCCATTCTATGCCGCGTGGGTGCTCGGCTCGGTGCTGGGGCTGCCGTTCGCGCCTGACTGGGTGATGGGGATGGGCGTGGTGCTGCCCTTCTTCGTGGGCCTGTGGGGCGTGGCCGCTGTCTATCGCGGCTTCGTGCATCTGGCCGGGCACCTGCCCGTGACGCATCAGCGGCGCGCGGGCTTCCTGCGGCGGCTCGTCCTGGCCTGGGGCGCGGTCTACACGGCGGTGGCGCCGGTGGCGCTCTGGCGGCTGGGCGAGGCGTTCGGGAAGTGGTCGTGAAAAGGAGGCCGTCATGGGCATCATCGAGACGGGTGTCATCTACTTCCTGCTGGGCGGCGTGGTTGCGGTGGCGCTGGTGTTGCGCGAGGAGGGCCGAGGCGCGAGCCGCCGCGTGGCTACCTTCGTGACGGGCGTGTTCTTCTGGCCGGTGTTCGCGCCCTTCCTGCTGGCGCCACCCCGCGCCTCGGTGTCTCGCGGGCTGGTTGAGGGGCTTGTCGCGAGCACGGCGAAGGCGCGATTGCTGAGCGCGCTGCAACGGGTGGAGGGGCTCGCGGCGGATGTGCTCCGGCCCGAGATGGCGCGGCTGCGTGCGCTGGTGGAGGCCGTGGGGCGCATGGAGGCACGCGCGGCGGAGATGGCCGCGCTCCTGGCCACGCCTGAGTTCGACAAGGGCGCCGCCACGGCCCAACTGGAGGCGCTGGGGCGTCGCGGCTTGAGCGCCGAGGACCCTCGGGTGCAGAGCGTGCAGGCGAGGCTGCGGGACATGGAGCGCCTGCGGGCCATGCACGAGCGCTCCAGCGCGGACCTGGAGCGCGTGGTGCTCCAGTTGGAGGAGATGGGCGCCCGGCTGCAGCTCTTGCGCTTCGCGGGCAGGCCGGACGCCGAGCTGGTGGAGCTGCTGCAATCGGTGGCGGGCTCGGTGGAGGAAGTCACCGAGGGGCTCCTGGAGGCGGGATGAGCCGCGGGGCACGGGAGTCTGACAGACTGCCGCGCATGGGGCCTCTCTTCGCCTACAGCCTCGTGCCGGTGCTCTCCGTGGCGTTGCTCCTCGGGTTCACCGCCGTGCTCCGGGGCCGCAACGCGCGCGGCCTGGCCTTCTTCTGCCTGGCCACCGCGCTGTGGAGCGCGGACTTGTTGCTGCTGTGCATCCCCCGGATGGTGTGGCTGGGGGAGCGCTTCGCCGCCGTCGGGGCCTTCATCGCCGCGGGCTACCTGCACGCCGCCTACGACGTCACCCGCCAGCGCTCCTATCGGCTGCTCACGCTGGCCTATGCCGTGGCGTTCGTCATCACCGCGCTGGGCGCCTTCGCCCCCGAGGCGCTCTATGGGCCGCTGGCCATGCGACGCGGGCCGCTGTTCTGGCCGAGCATGGCGCTGGCCGTCGCCGCCGCGACCGTCCCCTTGGTTCACCTGGGCCGCGCGTACGGCGCCGAGTCGCCCGAGCGCCGCAAGCTCCTCATCAGCCTCGGCCTCGCGGGCGTGCTCGCGTACGCGGGGGGAATCGGCACCGCGCTGCTCTTGTCATCGGGCCGGGCGGTGCCGCAGGGCATGTACCTGGTGCTCGCCTCGCTGCTCGTGCTGGCGCGGGTGATTGGCGCGCATCAGCCCGCGTCGGATCGGCGGCTCCTGGAGCGCAGCCTCGTGTACTCGGCGCTCGCCTCCGTGCTGTCCGCCGGTTTCCTCTTCGGGGTGCTGACGTTGCTCGCGGGCTCGGGCGAGCCGTTCCTGGCCGAGTTCCGGCTGGGCGCCTTCTTCCTCCTGGTCCTCGCGGCGCTGGCCTTCGAGCCCGTGCGCCAGGGCTTCCAGGAGTGGCTGGGGCGCAGGCTCCTCAAGGGCCGCGCTGGCGCCACCGAGCTGGTCGAGGCCCTGACCGTGCAGGAAGCTCGGGCCGAACAGGCGGCGCGGCTGGCCGAGCTGGGCCAGTTCACCTCCGCCGTGGCACACGAGGTCCGCAATCCCCTGGGCGTGCTGGCCGCGCACCTGAAGCTCCTGGAGCGCCAGGGCGTGGACGCGGAGTCCCTCGGCGCCATGCGCGAGCAGATCTCCCGCGCCAGTCACTTCGTGGACGAGCTGTTGCGCTACGGCCGCCCGCGCCCGCTGGAGCCGCGTCGCGTGGATGTGGCCGCCACCGTGGCGCTGGCGTACTCCACCGCGCGCCAGGGATTGGGCCCGCTGGCGCCCGAGGTCGAGTTCACGCCTCCGGTGGGTGAGGGGCTGGAGCTGGAGGCGGACCAGGCGCAGCTCCACCAGGTGTTTGTCATTCTTCTGGAGAATGCCTTGCTCGCGTTGGGAGATGTCGCATCCGCGCGGTTGCGGGTGAGATGTGAGCCCAGGGACGAGCACCTCCATGTCTGGGTGGAGGACAACGGCCCCGGTATCCCACCCGAGCTGCTGCCTCGGCTCTTCCAGCCCTTCGTCACCGGGCGCAAGCGTGAGGGGCCCCGCCCCGGGACGGGCCTGGGATTGGCCATCGCGCGAGGCATCGTCGAGCGGCACGGTGGCAGCGTGCGCGCTGGCCCGTCGGAAGCCTGGGGCGGCGCCTGCTTCGGGGTGATCCTCCCATTCACCCCGCCGCTCCCTGTGTCCGTCGCGGCGTCGTGAACTGAACCTGACCTGCGAGGATGTCTGTGTTTTCGCGGTTGGGGGTGAAGCCAGAGCGCAGTCTTCCAGTCTGTGTGTCACATGTCAGGGCAATCCCTGACGTCAGGGGTTCGGTAATGAAAGGATTTCGGCGGATGGCGTTTTGAGGGGAGAGGGAGGGCCTCCCGATGCCAGATACCCCCGAACAGGCCTCCGAGGAGTTCGCGGCTTTCGCCATCCGTTATCAACCTGTGTTGTTGCCCATCGCACGAACCCTCAGCGGGGGCCGCGCGAGTGATTGCGATGACCTGGTCCAGGACGTCCTGCTGCGCGTGCTCCTTCGCTGGGATCGCCTGAAGACCTGGGCCGAGCCGGCGCGGCGCGCGTGGATGGTGCGCGTGCTGCGCAATTGTTTCCTCGACCGCTGCCGCCGCCAGGGCGCGGAGTCCGAGCGCATCATCGACCTGACCAACGTGCACCAGCTCTTCGTGGATCCAGAGGCCGGAGAGTTCGAGCTGTGGGAGTTCATCACCGAGGACGAGCTGCGCGAGGCCGTCTCGGAGCTCCAGGACAACCAGCGCAAGGCGTTCGAGCTGCGCTGCCAGGGCCTGCGTCACGCGGAGATTGGCCGCCGGCTGGGCGCGCCGGTGGGCACCGTGGGCACGTGGCTGTTCCATGCGCGCCAGGGCCTGCGCGAGAAGCTGCGCGAGAGAGCGGAGGCCCGCCGCCAGCAGAGGAAGCGATGAGCCCCGCGTGCGCGCGCCTGCGCTCCTTCCTGGATGGACTCCTGGATGCGCGGGCGCAGCGCCACTTCCTCAGGCACCTTGGGAGCTGTGAGGCGTGTGGGCGCCGGCTTCTGGAGATGCTCCAATTGGAAGTGCTGGCGCGGCTGGCCCTGGATGACGTCGCGGCCCGCGAACGCGCGGTGGCGGCGCGGCGGGTCCGTGACGACACGCCTCGACCGGGACGCGCGGGAGTGGATGCCGCGCGGAAGGACTTGGACGCGGCGGTGCGCCGGCGGGGCACGCGACGAGGTGGGCCACGGTGTGCTTCGGAGATACATGTCCGGGGTGGCGCCCCTTCTGGCGCGGCGCGCCGCGAGCCTGGGGGGCCGCCGGAGTGGGTCCGAACCGCTCTTCGAGGGGAGTCGCTGGACGCGCTGCGAGCAGGCGAGCCCGGGCGCAGGAGGCCGCGAGGCGGACCGGTTAAGGCGCCGTCATGCCTGTGATTCCCGTGCATGTCCTCTGAGGGCCCAAGGATTCAGGGGCCGCGCGTTAGGAGGGGGCTGAGGGAGGGCGCGGGCTCGAATGCGGGTGCATCTCAATGCGACGGCGGCGGAGGCCCATGTGGCCTACAGTGCCGGCGTGACCCACGACGGTGGCTTCGAGCAGTTCGCGCGCGAACTCCGGCCTGTCCTGCTGTCCCTGGCGAAGCGTTTGTGTGGCCAGGGCGGTATCGACCCGGAGGACCTGGTCCAGGAGACGTTGGAGCGCGCCTTGCGGCACTTCGGCACGCTCAAGGTCCTGCCCGAGCCGGTGTGTCGCGCGTGGTTGTGCCGCGCGCTCAACAACCGGTTCCTCGACCTCTGTCGCCGTCGGCGCACGGAGGTGATGGAGGAGCCGAAGCTGCGGCTGTTGCGCACCGACACGGTGAGCCCGGACGACGTCTCGGGCGAGGTGTGGGAGCACATCAGCGAGAACGACTTTCGTGCGGCCATCTCCCGGTTGCCGAACCCTCGCGTTCGCGAGGCCTATGAGCTGCACGTCGCCGGAAAGCGCTATCGCGCCATCGCGCAGCAGATGGGGGTGCCGGAGGGCACCGTGGGGAGCTGGCTCTTCCAGGCCCGCAAGGAACTGCGGGACCTGTTGTTGCCACTGACCGGCGGCGATGGAGGCGGGGAACCGAGATGAGTGCCCAGTGTCAGCGGCTGTATCTCTTCGTGGACGGGGAGCTGGGGTCGGTGGATGAGGAGACCTTCCGTCACCACCTCGCGCATTGTGAGGAGTGCGCCTCCGGACTCCATGACGCCATGCAGTTGGAGGTGCTCGGCATGCACGCGCTGCGGGATGTTCCCGTCGAGCGCGCGCAGCCCGCCGAGCCCCCTCCGGTCGTGGTCCCCCTGACGCGCCCCACGCGCGCTCCGAAGTGGTCGCCCGCGGCGGGCTGGCGGCTGGGGGCGGGGTTGGCGCTGGCGGCGGGGCTCGCGGCGGTCGTCGTGATGACGCGAGGGCCCCGCGACGTCCCGGCGGAGGTGTGGCTGGCGGATGCGTCCACGCGCACGTTGGAGGCGCGCGTGGCCTACGGCGCGGCGGATCATCACCATCCCTATGTGCCCATGCGTGGGGAGCGCAGCCCCGAGGCCGCGCGCGCGCCGCTGCCCCTGCGCAAGCTGGCGGACCTCCAGGACCGAGGAGACCTGCACGGCATCGCGGCGGCGTATCTGGTGCGCAAGGACCTGCGGCAGGCGGCGGACTTCCTCCAGCGCTCGCCTCCGTCGCTGGACCGAGACTGCGACCGCGCCGTGATTGCGATGGAGCAGGGCGAGTTCGACGAGGCGCTGGCGCTGCTGGACGGAGTGCTGCGGCAGCGGCCCGGGCATCCGCAAAGTCTGTGGAACCGGGCGCTGGTGCTGCGCGAGCTGGGGCTGACGCTCCAGGCCGCCGAGGCCTTTGACGCGGTGGCGAAGCAAGGCGAGCCGGGCTGGGCGGAGGAGGCGGCGGTGCGAGCCCGCGCCTTGCGACAAGGCACCCTGCGGCGCGCCCGCGCCTTCGAGGAAGCCTACGCGTCGACGCGCGGACTGATGACGGACGCGGGAGCCCCCCTCCCTTTTGAGGAAGCCCGGCGCCAGCCGGGCATCGCTCGACTCAACTTCTACGACGCCGTGCGCGCCGCGCCCACCCGGGACGCGGCGCTTCGTTTATTGCCCCTGGCGGAGGCACTGGACGGCGTGCAGGGCGGAGCGGTGCTGCGCGAGTACGTGCAGCGCGTGGCGGCCCGAGACTTCCAGACGCGCGGCCCCCTCGCGCGCGAGTACGCCCAGCTCGTGCTGGGCTCGCACCCCGCGAAGGATGTCTTCGTGGAGGCCCTCCGGCGCTCGGGCGAGGACGACTTGTACCTGGGCGCGCTCGTCTACGCGGGGCGCGTGGGGACGCACCTGGGGGACTTCACGCGCATTGCCCAGGCGTCGCGAGACCCGTGGCTCCAGCTCCTCTCCGAGCGAGAGCTGGCGGGGCAGGAGAGCCAGGCCTCGCAGTGGTGGAAGGCCGAGTCTCGCCTGCTGGCCGCGCTGAAGGACTGCCGGGGCGCGGGGCTGGCCTATCGCTGCCTTACGTTGAAGAAGCGGCTGGTGGACCTGTACGTGGCGCTGCACCGCCCCGCGGACGCGTACGAGCAGGCTTCGAGCGGATGGCGCTGGGCGAAGGACCTGGGGGAGTGGAACCTGGAGCAGCAGTTCCTCGAGGAGCTCTCCATCGTCGCGCGCTATCGCCATAGCACCGCCAGCGCGCGCGCCTTCTTGCAGGAGTCGCTGGCGCGAATGCCCGACGATTGCGAGCAGCGCTCCTTCGTGCACCGCAACCTCGCGCAGTTGGCATGGCTGGATTTGCGTCCGGAGGAGGCCCGAGGTGAGTTGGAGCAGGCCGCGCGCTGTGGCCAGGCGTTGGGCGTGCCGGGCGCGCTGGTGCTGGCGGACCTCGCTCGGCTGGGGCGCGGTCCCGAGGACGCGCGGTGGTTGGAGCGGACGCTCGTGATGGCGCGCGAGGGGCGGCCCTCTCCGGGTGAGCAGTCGCTCTTGAGCCTCATCGAGGGACAGTTCGAACTGGAGCGTGAGCCGCCGCTGGGGCGACGGCTCTTGCACAGCGCCATCTCGCAGGCGGAGCTGCTGCCGGATGACACGGACGCGCGCAAGGCGCGGCGTGGTGCGTACGGCGCCTTGGTGGCGGACGCCGGGAGGGCGAGCGCGCACGGAGAGGTGCTGGCGTTGATGGGCGCGGCGCTTCGCGTGGACGTGCCCGAGCGCTGCGTGCTGGCCGTCATGGTGCAGTCCGAGCGAACGGTGGTGGCCGCGCGCGGCGCGAATGGCCAGTGGTTGGGGCACTCCGATGCGGGGCGCACGGTGCCGCTCGGGCAGGATGCGTCGGGGCTCGTGCCCGCGTCGATCCAGGACGCGCTGCGGGGGTGTCCCTGGGTGGAGGTGCTGGCGCTGCCGCCGGTGCAGGGGCTCGCGGGGTTGCTGCCCGTGGACTTCGCGTGGGGGTATCGGGTGAGTGGGGCGGGGGCTCGCTCTCCCGCGCCGTCCGGGGCGCATCTGGTGGTGACGGGCGTGGAGGCGCCTGCGTCGCTGGGCCTGCCAAAGCTCTCGCCGCTGGAGTCACCCGGGGGCGAGGACCCTCGCCGCATCGAGCTGCGCGGCGCGCAGGCCACGCCCTCTCGCGTGCTGTCCGAGATGCAGTCCGCGGAGGAGGTGGAGATCCACGCGCATGGCCTCTTCAGTCCGGAGTTGTCGGACGCCTCGCTCGTGGTGCTCTCGCCGGAGGATGACGGGCGCTACGCGCTCACGGCCGCGGATGTCCGAGCCCGAAAGCTGAGCGGCGCGCCGCTGGTCTTGCTCGCCGCATGTGGCGCGGCGCGCGCGTGGCCCTTTCCTCACGAGTCCTTCAGTCTCCCCGTGGCGTTCATGGACGCGGGGGCGCGCGCGGTGCTGGCCTCGACGGAACCCGTGCCGGATTCGGCCGGGCGCTTCTTCGAGTCCGTGCGCGAGCGCATTCGTTTGGGCGCGCATCCCGCCATCGTGTTGCGTGACGAGCGGCAGCGGTGGCTCGCGGCGGATCCGACCGCGACATGGGTCTCCCACGTCCTACTGTTCGAATAACGCCAAGAAATCGAACCCACGGCGTTCTTTTCGCCAGAAGGCCACGCATGGAGCCCGGCATGGGGTCGGCTCGCGGCGGCCAATCCGGGGGGAATCACATGGCGATCGATTCGAAGGGTTCGGGGAGCGGCGGGCAGAACATGGTGGATCCGAAGGACGTCCCTCCCGAGAAGAATCCGGGGCTTGTGGCGACGTCGCCCACGTCGACCGGCAAGGCGCGCTCGCACGGCGCCTCCACGCCCGCGTCCGGCGCGTAATCGCCGCGCCGCTCGGTTCTTCCGCCCCTCCGTGAGGCCTCGAGAGGGGCGGCCTGGTGCTCAGCCACGACGTGAAGCCCCGGCGTGCGCGCAGCACGTCTCCGCGCGCTCCGTCGTGCCTGCCCCCGAGACATCCGTGAGACACGCGCCGGTTCCCCGAGACATGTCGTTTGGAGCGACACCGGGAGCCACGGGCCCGGGGTGAGCCGTCTGCGCGTGCGAATGGGCCGCGTCCGGTCCGCGCGCTCCTCTGAGTAGCGCCAGTGTGTTCTTGAGTTTCTGTTTTGATTTGAATGTATCGAATTGATGACTTTGCTTGGAGTTGTGCTCGGCGTGTCTCTCGAAATCCCTGTGCTCCGTGCGCGTGTTTATCGCCAGGAACCCAAGGAAATATCCGGTGCGCGTTTAATTCAGTGAAGGGCGGAGCGGCGTCGGTTGGGGGGCTTGTCACCGGATCCAGCAGTGGGGGGATGTGATGTACGGCCATGACGCGTTGAGCCACGGGGTCGTTGGGATGTGGGCACCGGGTTCTCAGGATGCGCGCGGGCGGGACGGTGAGCAGGGGTGGGAGGCCCGGGGGGGCGGGGGGCAGGCGATGAGGTGCCAGCTTTGGGATGAGCCTTCCATCGGGGGGATGGAAGTCGAGGTGGAGGAGGTCGAGGTGCTTTCCCCAGAGGACGACCTGGAGTGCCGGATCGCCAGTTACTGAAGCACTTGGCGCGCGAGGTCGCTTCCTCCGCTCCAGCGGGTGCGCCATCGGGGGATGGCCGCTGTCGCCGTCGTCGGGCCGCACGGATGTCCGTGCGGGAGGCGTCGGGCTCGGATGGAGGGGGAACGAGCCCAATGGGCGGGGCTGGAGTCAGAGGGCCGTAGGGGAACAGGGCAGGTTGCGCCCCAGGTCCTCCGCTCCTGGAGTCACCAAGGACTCTGGGAGCGGGGGAACTCGGTTTGATTGCAGCTAGGGTGAGGCTCCATCCTGACAAGGAGTCCCCCGATGCAGCGTTGGAAGGTCGCGGCCCTGCCGCTGGTGTTGTGGGGCGCCGCGTGCGCCACCGCGCCAGTCCGGTCCGTGGAGCCGGCCCCGGTGACACCCGTGCTGGCGTCCTGGTCCGAGCAACTCGCCGTGCGCGAGTCGTGGCTGGAGAAGCGGCACGCGCTCGTGTTGAACATGATGCGCCGCCACGGCGTGGGCATGTGGATCATCGTCAACGAGGAGTTCCACGAGGATCCGCTCACGGCCCACATCGCGCCGCCGCTGCCCTTCGCGGGCAACCGAGACATCTTCGTCTTCGTCGACGCGGGCGATGAGGGGCTCAAGCGCGTGGCGCTGTCGGGCTACGGAGAGGAGGCGCTGGCGCGCTTCTTCGAGCTGCCTCCAGAAGACACCACGCCACAGGCCCAGCTTCAGGCGTTGGACGCGCGCTATCACCCGCGCGCCATCGCGCTGGGCACGGGCGGCAAGCGCGGCGTCACCCGCAGCCTCACGCGTGACAGCTATCAATTCCTGGTGGACGCGCTGGGCGCGCAGGCCGAGTCCCGCTTCGTGAGCGCCGAGCCGCTCATCGAGGAGTACCTGGACACGCGCCTGCCCGAGGAGTGGGAGACGTACCGGGGCATGGTGGCGCTCACCGAGTCGCTCACGCGCCGCGCGCTCTCCAACGAGGTGGTGGTGCCGGGCAAGACGACGGTGGGCGAGGTGCGCCGCTGGCTCTATGACGCCCTGTGGGCCGCGAACGTGCGCACGTGGTTCCAGCCGGACGTGCGCGTGCAGCGCCGGGGGCAGGAGAAGAGCACGGCGCGAGGCTTCCTGGCCGTGGCTCGCGAGGACGTCGTCATCCAGCGCGGCGACCTCTTGCACGTGGACTTCGGCATCACCCACATGGGCCTGAACACGGACTGGCAGAAGATGGCCTACGTCCTGCGCGAGGGCGAGACGGAGGTCCCCGCCGGCCTGGAGAAGGCGTTGGCGAACACGCACGCGCTCCAGGACGCGCTGATGCTCAAGGAGTCGCGGCCGGAGCGCTCCTCCGCCGACGTGTACACCGCGACCATGGAGGACATGCGCCAGCAAGGCATCACGGCGATGGTCTACAGCCATCCGCTCGGCAACCAGGGCCACGCGCTGGGCGCGGCCATCGACTTCCGCTCGGCCGCGCGGAAGGAGTCACCCAAGGTGCTGCGCAAGGGCTCGTACATCGCCGTCGAGCTGAACACCGCCACCGCGGTGCCCGAGTGGGACGGGCAGACGGTGTATGTGATGGAGGAGGATCCGGCCTACCTCACGGACGAGGGCTTCAAGTTCTTCGTGCCCCGGCAGGAGGCCTTCTACCTGATCCGCTAGAAGCCCACGCCCGCGCTCACGTCGAGCGCCCACCCGCGGCCACCCGGCGCGCGCTGCCCCTCGGGTCCATCGAGGTTGAAGCGCGCGCCGGCTCGGACGAAGCCTCCGCCCAGACTCAGTCTCAGGAAGGGCTCGATGGAGAACTGCGCCTCGCGGTCGCGCGTGCCCAGGTCTCCGAGCGCCTCGCGCGGAGAGGACACCCACCAGGCGCGCACCCCGGGCTCGATGAAGAACAGGCCCAAGGTGGCCTCCGCGCCGGTCTGCAGCACGAAGCGCGAGCCACCCGCGTCGCGTGACACGGGCAGGAGGATGCCGAGCGCGGCGTCCGCCTCCAGGCGCAGCCCGGGCAAGTCCAGTCCCACCGCCACGGGCACCACCAACGAAGTGGTGTCGAGCGCCCAGAGCCATGGATCCGTCCGGCCTCGGACCGCGGACGCGGTGGTGTAGTTGGCGTCCTCGGAGATGGCCGGCACTTGCCGGTCCTCGCGGCCGCGGTCATGGAACGCCAGGGGCAGGGCCACCGCGATGCCCACGCGCAAGAAGGCGAGGTCGGCGGCCGTGAACGCGGTGTTCAGGCCGGCGAGCAGGTTGGAGGGCCCCATCGACTTCCAGCGCGGCTCCCCCGGAGGTGTCAGCGACGTGTACGGCAGGCCCCAGTCGAGTCGAAGCTGGCTCTGCTCCCCCACGCGAAACCCCGCGCTGAGGGTGGGTGACACGTGGCGCGTCGAGACGTCGCGCAGCCGTGACGACGAGGAGAACAAGACGCTGGTCGCGATGAAGTTGTCGGGCTCTCGCGCACCCGCCGGGCCCCCGGGAAGGGCGAGCGCCACGAGGGCGACCCGCCCCGCCAGGTGGCGAGGCGAGAGGTGGAAGGGAAGGCGCATGACGGGTCCCACCGGCAGCCCGTCCGGCTCACGGGGCCACCGCGTGGAACACCGCGCCCCAACCCGGCTGTCACCGGCGCACGGCGAGATGTCGTTTCTCCCCGTGCTCCGGTGCCCTCACCGAGCCCTGCTCAGTTGAGGCAGCTCTTCGCGCAATACGGAGCGGAGCCCGCCCCGGTGTTCGGGTCGTACACGCCGGGGCAGCACCTGAACCCCGAGGAACACGCCGAGCCGCCGGCGTCGCACCGGGGCAGGCAGGAGTGGAACACACAGGTCGCGCTGGAGTTCGAGCAGTACAGCCCGGTGGCGATGTCGCAGTACTCCACGCCCTGCTCGGTCTGCCCGAGTTGGGGGGCTTCCTCCGACGGCGTCACGGGGCCACCACAGCCCGTCAGGGCGGCGGCCAGGATGATCGCGAGAGCTCCAAGACGACGTGCGCTGCGCTGGTGCATGGTGCCTCCAGGGAAAGTGCTGCGCCCGGAAGCTAGCGGCAGACCCTGACAGTCCATGCTTTCAGCCATCATCGGGAAAGCTCTCGTCACGGCCACTTGCGTCCTTCCAGCCGAGGCCGAAGCGCGCGAGGTACTTCCTCAGCCGGTCCGCGTCGTTGACGCTCTTCTTCTGGGCCCGTGAGCGCGCGAAGAGCAGCCGCCCCGCATCCGAGAGCGAGCGCGCCGAGCGGCACACGCCGAGCACGTCCTCGAGCTGAACGCGATCGAACCGGTCCAGCTCCGCCGCGAGCGAGGCGCCCAGCACCTCGCTCACCCGGTCCGAGCCCGAGCCCATGGCGACCGGGGTGCTGGGCTGCCACTTCGCGCGCAGGCGCTCCAATTCTTCCTCGACCACGTCCCGGGTGATGCGACCGCCCGAGGCGAGCGTGGCCATGCGCAGCACGGCGGCGTTGAGGTCGCGGAAGTTGCCGGACCAGCGGCCTTCGGCAGACGTGGCGAAGCGGAGGAAGTGCGTCTGCGCTTCCTTGTTCATCGTCACCCGGGTGCCGAGCGCCTGGGAGGCCTGCTCCAGTTCGAACTGGAGGTTGGGCGGGATGTCCTCGGGGCGCTCGCGCAGCGCGGGCAGGCGGAACGTCCACAGGTTGATGCGGGCCAGCAGGTCCTCGCGGAAGCGCCCGCGCTCCACCTCGGCCTGGAGGTCGCGGTTGGTGCCGGCGATGAGCTGGAAGTCGCTCTCGGCCTCCTTGTCCGCGCCCACCGGAAGGAAGCGCTTGTCCTCCAGCGCGCGCAGAAGCATGGCCTGCTCGTCCGCGCCCAACTCGCCAATCTCGTCCAGGAAGAGCACGCCGCCGTGGGCCTGCTTCAAGAGGCCCGGCCGGTCCGCCAGCGCGCCCGTGAAGGCGCCCTTCACGTGGCCGAACAGCGCGGACATGGCGGCGTCGCCGCGCAGCGTGGCGCAGTTGAGGTCCACGAACGGACCGCTCACCTGTCTTCGCGTCTTCTTCAACGTGAAGACGCGCCGGGCGAGCTGCGACTTGCCCGCGCCCGTCGGGCCCGTGAGCAACATGGGCGCGCGCGACTGGAGCGCGACCTGCTCGATGCGCTCGATGAGGCGGTTGAAGGCGGTGTTGCGCGTGTCGATGCCGGCCTTGAGAAAGGCGAGCCCCTCGCGTTGCTCCTCGCGGAAGCGCGCGGCCAGGGCGTCATAGCGAGACAGGTCCAGGTCGATGAGCGTGTGCGTGCCCGGCCCGCTGCGGTCCCTCCCCGTGCCGGGGGTCATCTGGATGAGCTTGCCGGGGATGTGGCGGCTCTCCACCAGCAGGAACATGCAGATCTGCATGATGTGCGTGCCGGTGGTGATGTGGACGAGGTAGTCCTCTTCCTCGGGCTGGAAGGGATAGGTGCGCACGTAGTCGAGCAGCGCGCAGTAGGTCTCCTCCAGGTTCCACGGGTCGCGGATGTCGAGCGGCGTGGGACGCACCTGCGTCTCCGGTGACACCTGCTGGATGTCGGCCTGAACCGTGGCGCACAGCAGCCCGGCGCTCGGCGGATGCAGCAGCTCCAGGCGGTGCACCACCAGGTCATCCTGCTGGCACATCGCCACCGTGGGCCGCCACTTCGTCCAGCGGTGCGGTCCCTGGCCTGTGTCCAGGCTCGTCCCGAGCATCCCCAGCACGACCGTCCTGCGCCCCCGCGTCTTTTGAGCCATGGAGATAGGACTTTATCCCAAAGGATAGAGATGACGAGCCCCCACCCACGCTCTCCCTCGGGGGAGGAGTTGGCACGCCGGCTGCTCTAGGCCTCCCCCGTGACCGGGACGTAGCGCCCGGCGGACGACGAAAGGTGAAGGACATGAGCCGCGAGAACTTGGGTTACGAGGTGCTGTCGGACGAGGCGGGTCGCCCCATCAAGGCGTGGACGGTGGGGGTGCCGTTCGAGGACGAGGCGAAGCAGCAGCTGCGAAACCTCCGGGGTCTGCCGTTCATCCACAAGTGGGTCGCGGCGATGCCGGACGTGCACCGCGGTTACGGCGCCACGGTGGGCAGCGTGGTGCCGACGGTGGGCGCGGTGATTCCCGCGGCGGTGGGCGTGGACATCGGATGCGGGATGATCGCCGTGCGCACGACGCTGCGCGCGGAGCAACTCCCGGACTCGCTGAAGGCGGTGCGCTCGGCCATCGAGCGGACGGTGCCGCACGGCCGTACCGATAACGGCGGCCCCAATGACCGAGGGGCGTGGCGCGCGGCCCCCAAGGGCCACCAGGAGGCGTGGGCGAAGCTGGTGACGGGATACGACGCCATCGTCGCCAAGCACCCGCGCATCGGCCGAGGCCCGGAGCTGGGGCACCTGGGAACGCTGGGAACCGGGAACCATTTCATCGAGCTGTGTGTCGATGAGTCCGACGGCGTGTGGCTGATGTTGCACTCGGGGTCCCGCGGGGTGGGGAACCGCATCGGGAGCTACTTCATCGAGCGGGCGAAGGAGGACATGCGCCGCTGGTTCGTGAACCTCCCGGACGCGGACCTCGCGTACCTGCCCGAGGGAACGACGCTCTTTGACGACTACGTGTTCGCGGTGGGGTGGGCGCAGGACTTCGCGGCGATGAACCGCGAGCTCATGCTGCGCTCCGCGGTGGAGGCGCTGCAGCGCTGCAACGAGCTGCCGCCGTTCGAGCTGTCCGAGTCGGCGGTGAACTGCCACCACAACTACATCTCCCGTGAGCACCACTTCGGGAAGAACTGCTTCGTGACGCGAAAGGGCGCGGTGCGGGCGCGTGCCGGGGACCTGGGAATCATCCCCGGAAGCATGGGAGCGCGTTCGTACATCGTCCGCGGGAAGGGGAACGCGGACGCCTTCGAGTCGTGCAGCCACGGCGCGGGCCGAGCGATGTCGCGCGAGGCGGCGAAGAAGCGCTTCACGCTGGATGACCACGCGAAGGCGACGGCGGGGGTGGAGTGCCGCAAGGACGTGGATGTGATTGACGAGACGCCCGGTGCCTACAAGTCCATCGACGCGGTGATGGCGGCGCAGGCGGACCTGGTGGAAGTGGTCCACACCCTCAAGCAGGTCGTGTGCGTGAAGGGGTAGTCCCACCCTTCTTGTGCACGCCCCCCACGCGGAGGGTTCCATGCCGGGATGACCATGCCGAGGCGCCCGCTCCCTCCGAGACCGCAAGGTCGCCAGGTTGGGGGAGCGGGCGCCGCTATTTCAGGAGAGGGCTTGCACCCGCGTGAGGGGCGGCGGAGGAATACAGGACATGCTGACGATTGATGGTTCCAAGGGCGAGGGGGGCGGGCAGGTGCTGCGCACGGCGCTGGCGCTGGCGCTGGTGACGCGGACGCCGCTCCGCATGGTGAACATCCGCGCCGGGCGCGAGAAGCCGGGCCTCCTGCGCCAGCACCTCACCGCGGTGAAGGCCGCGGAGGCGGTGGGCGCGGCGGAGGTCTCCGGCGCGGAGCTGGGCTCGCGAGAGCTGACGTTCGAGCCGCGCGCGCTGGCGGCGGGCAACTACCACTTCGCGGTGGGCTCGGCGGGCAGCGCCACGCTGGTGCTCCAGACCGTGTTGCCCGCGCTCCTCCTGGCGGAGGGCCCTTCGTCGCTGCGGCTGGAGGGGGGGACGCACAACCCGGCGGCGCCGCCGTTCGACTTCCTGGCCAAGGCCTTCCTGCCGCTCGTCCAGCGAATGGGGCCGCGCGTGGAGGCGACGCTGGAGCGCCCGGGCTTCTTCCCCGCGGGAGGCGGTCGCTTCCGCGTGGACGTGCACCCCGCGAAGCTCCAACCCCTGGACCTGCCGGAGCGCGGGCGGGTGGTGCGTCGCGCGGCGGTGGCCACGGTGTCGGGCATCCCCTACGACGTCGCGCGCCGCGAGCTGGACACCGTGGGGGACATCCTCAAGCTGCGCCCGGACGAACTGCACCCGGACGAACTCAAGCGCGGCATCGGGCCGGGCAACGTGCTGCGCGTGGAGGTGGAGTGCGAGCACGTCACCGAGGTCTTCACCGCGTTCGGCTCGCGCGGCCGGGCCGCCGAGCACGTGGCCGAGGAGGTCGCGCGCGAGGCGAAGCAGTACCTCGACGCGGAGGTGCCCGTGGGCGAGCACCTGTGTGATCAGCTCCTGCTCCTGCTCGCGCTCGCCCGAGGCGGCAGCTTCCGCACGTTGCCGCTGGATGGCCACGCGCGGACGCAGATCGACACGATGGCGCACTTCCTCGACGTGAAGGTGTCCACGCGCGAGGTCAGCCGCGGGGTCCACGAAGTGGAAGTGCGCGGGTAGGGGCGCTACTCCAGCGTGAGCGACGAGCCGCCGCTCAGGTTGGAGCTCAGCACCTGGGGGCTTCCGGAGACGTACACCGCCACGGCTCCGGAGCCGGTGACGCCCAGCGTGCCCCAGACGTGCATGCGGACATGGGCGCTGCCGCTGGCGGTCAGCGTGGCGTCCCGCGCCGCCAGCTCCCGCGCCTGGAGCCGGGTGGCGCCCGACAGGCTCCCCTGGAACCGTGCCGCGGTGCCTTGGATGCAAGCGTCCACGTCACCGCTCAGGTCGAGCAGGAGGTTGTCCACCGCGAGGCCCGCGGCCTTCACCGCGCCTCCGCCGCTGGCCTCCAACTCGAACGTGCGGCCGGTGACGTCCCCGCTGAGGTCCACGGCGCCCGTCCCCGAGCGCGAGAGCGCCTGGAGCACGGGCACGCGCACCTGGACGCGGAGCGGATGGCTGGACGTCCAGTTGCCAGGGAAGGAGACGCGCAGGGTCCGGTGGTCCTCCACCCGGGTGCGCACGCGCGCGACGAGGTTCTCATCTCCCAGGACGCGCACCTCGATGGGCTGCTCCGGGGCCACCACGACCATGGCCTCGATGTCGTCCTCCACGGCCAGCGCCAGGAAGGCCCCCGGCTCACGCGTCTCCTCGGTCCACGTGCCGTTTCCTTGGATGCCGACGCCCTCGCCGCACCCCGCGAGGAGTACCCAGAGGAGGGCCAAGCCCACCTGCGTCCCGTGCCGTCTGTTGTCCATGGGGTGTCCTTTGTTTTCGCGCGATCGCGCCGTTTCTGGGGCGGGAACACCCGAGCTTCTGGCAAGTGTCACTGCCCTCTGGGGTGAGGCGCGGCGCCAGGATGCCCCGCGGGGCGGTGGTTGCTATGAAGCGGGGCGTGTCCGACGTCACCGATTCCACACCCGCCGACCTCGACGCCGCGCTCGCCCGGGCCAGCGCGGAGCTTCAGTTCCCCAGCTACTACCAGGCCTGTGTGCGCCCGCTGTTGCGCAACCCCGAGGGGCACTGGCCGCGATGCTGTGGCGGTGGATGTGAGCCGTGCGCCCAGACGCTCATCCAGGTGGCCCTGCGCACGCTGGAGCTGATGGGCACGCCCCGTCAGGCGCCCCTCCCGGATTGAACCTCGGCACCGAGCCCCGCATGAGCCCGTCCGCGCACTCCCTGTTGCTCGTCGATGATGACTCCGCCTTCCGCAAGGTCTACGGCGGCTTGTTGCGCCAGTCGGGCTACGAGGTGGTGGAGGCCGCGGACCGTGCCGCGGCTCGGGCGGCCTTCGAGTCCCGCGCCTTTCCCCTGGTGCTCCTGGACCTGATGCTCCCGCCCGACGGCAGCGTGTCGTCCGGGCTGGAGCAATTGGGGGCGCTGCTGGGCGCGCGGCCCGGCTGCAAGGTCATCGTCGTCTCGGGCGTGGGGGACACGCGGCACTCGCTGGAGGCCATCCGACTGGGGGCCTACGACTTTCTCACCAAGCCCGTGGATCCGGACGTGCTGCTCGTGGTCGTGCAGCGGGCCCTGGCGCGCGTGACGCTGGAGCGGCAGGTGGAGAGCCTGCGCTCGTCGCTGGCGCACGTGGGTGCGCAGACGGCCATGGTGGGGCAGAGCGCCCCCTTCCTCGCGGCCGTGTCGCTGGCGGAGCGGGTGGCGGCGAGCGACCTGCCCGTGCTCGTCACGGGCGAGAACGGCACGGGCAAGGAATTGCTCGCGCGCACGGTGCACCAGCGGAGCCGGCGCCACGCGGGCCCGTTCGTACCCGTCAACTGCGGGGCGCTGGCGGAGACGCTGCTGGAGAGCGCGCTGTTCGGTCACGTGAAGGGGAGCTTCACGGGCGCCACGCGCGACCACCGGGGCCTCTTCATGGAGGCGGACGGCGGCACGCTCTTCCTGGACGAGATTGGCGACATGACGCCCGCGCTCCAGGTCAAGGTGCTGCGCGCGCTGGAGACAGGGGACTTCCTCCCGGTGGGGGCGGACGCGCCGGTCCACGTGGACGTGCGGCTCATCTCCGCGACGAACAAGGACCTGGCGCGCATGCAGCAGGAGGGCTCGTTCCGCGAGGACCTCTTCTGGCGCATCAAGGGCGTGGAGGTCCGCCTGCCCGCGCTGCGCGAGCGCGCCTTGGACGTGCCCGTGCTGGCCAAGCACTTCCTGAACCAGTGCGCGCACCTGTGCCCGGATGGCCGCGCGAGGCTGTTGTCGGACGGCGCCGCGGAGGCGCTCGGCGCGCACGCGTGGCCGGGAAATCTGCGCGAGCTGCGCCACGAGATGCAGCGCGCCACCGTGCTCGCGGGGGAGCGCCGGGAGATCCAACCCGAGGACCTCTCCTTCACCGGCGCCGAGCGCGCCCGCCCCGCGCCGCCGGGGGGCAGCACGCTCGCGCAGAAGGTGGAGGCGCTGGAGCGGCGCGAAATCGAGGAGGCGCTCCGTCGCTTCCAGCACAACCGCACGCACACCGCCGAGGCGCTGGGGCTGTCTCGCCAGGGACTCCTGAAGAAGCTGGAGCGCCTGGGCCTCACCTGAGCGCGCTCGCGGCTCAGAACAGGCGCGTGCCCAGGCCCACGCGGGCGTTGAAGCCCAGGCGCGTGTGGCCCAGGCCGCTGCGCGCCTGGAACGTCTCCACGCCCAGCTGGCCCGCGGCGAGCAGCGACAGGTTGTCGCCCAGGTACAGCTCCACGCCGCCGCCGCCCAGCGCCTGGAAGCGCCGCTTCGCCTCGTGGCCCAGCCCGAAGTCGAACGGCAGATCCACCAGCCCCAGCAGGGCCGCCGTCTCGCCCATGCGCCAACTCGCCACCATCCCTGGCGACACCCGCATCAGCACGCCGGAGAAGTTGTCCGAGTCCAGGTACGTGGCCCCTGAGTTGAGCACCACGCCCACGCCCAGCACGGGCGCCAGCCGCAGCGCCCCGCGCTCCAGCACCTCCTTGCGCGCCGCCAGCTCCAGCGTGGCCGCGACCTTGAACCAGTCGAAGCGGGCCCGCGCCTCCATCTCCAGGCCGCCAATGCCCTGACGAAACCCCGCGCCCACCTCGGGCGCGCCCATGTAGCCGTACAGCGCGGTGGCGCCCGCCGGCAGCGTGGCCGGGCCCACCACCGAGCCCAGCGGATCATCCGCGGTCCGGCTCGGCTCCGCGCCCTCGGCGGCGGACACGGTGGGCACCAGCAACACGCACAGACACAACGCGAGGCGATTCATGCGCGCACCCTACCTTGGGGGCTGCATGACCGGAACCCGACGCTTCCTCCGACTTGAGTGCCCCTTGCGTCTCTGTCAGGCTTCGCTCGAAGAATTAGAAATCCATGTCTGCCAGTTCTCACCGCGCCTCGCATCCAGACGTGCCGCCTGCCTCCTCGGCGCCGGAGTCCTCCGCGCGCGAGGCCCCGGGGTGGGTGCTGCGGGTGGGGAGCGCGAGCGCGGGGACCTCGGAGCTGGCGTCGGCGCTCGTCGCGGCGGGCTTCGCGACCGTGGAGGTCGAGGGACTGCGCGACGCGCTCGTCCTGCTGCTGGGCGAGGGGCCGTTGCCGGGCTTCGTGGTGGTGGACACGGAGCTGGTGGACGGAGACGGCTTCAGCTTGTGCGGTCAGCTGCGCGCGGAGGCCCGCACGGCGCACGTGCCGGTGCTGCTCCTGGCGCGGCGCGAGGAGGAGTTCCACCGCGACCTGGCCGGCGGAGTGGGCGCGGACGACTACCTGGCCGAGCCACTCGTGGCGGACGTCGTGGCGCTCGCGCGGCTGCGCGCGGGACACCGCAGCGCGGACGCGGCCTGCACGTCGGACACGTCGCTCCTTCCGCTGACCCACGTGGCGCGAGCGCTCCTGGCGGGCGTGCGCTCCGGGCGCGTGGCGCTGACGGACGGGGATGGCTGGTTCGCGTTCCGACACGGCCTCCTCGTGGACGCGGCCTTCCATGGCGAGCGCGGCAGTCAGGCCTTCCGCCGGCTCCTGTGCTTCGGCGCGGGGGCGTACGCGGTGGTGTTCGGCCCGGAGCTGCACAAGGGCTCGTTCACCATGGACCGCGCCTTCCTGTGCGAGCAGGTGCTGCCGGGGCTGGCGCGCTTCGATGTGCTCCGGGCCCGAGGGCTGCCCCTGGCCGCGCGGCTCACGGTGGACTTCGCGCGGCTCGCGCGGCACCTGCCCACGCTGCCCGAGGACGTGGGCGAGGTGGTGCGCCTGTTCGACGGGCGGCGCACGCTGCGCGCCATGCTGCTCGACTGCCGCTTCCCCGAGGCCGTGGCGTACGAGGCGGCCACCCGCCTGTTCATGCTGGGCGTGCTGGTGCCCGCGTGCTTCGTGGAGGAGCGCGAGCGCGTGCTCCCGGGCGCCGAGGCGCCTCGCCTCTTCGAGCCCGAGTCCCCCGAGCCCGCCGGTTCGTGAAGGTTTGACTCGGCGGCCCGCCTCAGGGCAGAAGGCCGGACAGGGTTGCACTCCCACCGCTGAGCACCCGCGAGAGGCGACGCTGCCATGTCCGGTCATAACCGTTGGTCGAAGATCAAGCGCCAGAAGGCCGCGATGGGCGCGACCAAGGGCGCGCTCTACTCCAAGGTCATCAAGGAGATCACCGTCTCGGCCCGCCTGGGCGGCGGTGACCCCGCGGGCAATGCGCGCCTGCGCGTCGCCATCGCCGCGGCGCGCGAGGCCAACATGCCCCGCGACTCCATCGAGCGCGCCGTCAAGAAGGGCACCGGTGAGCTGGAGGGCGAGAGCTACGAAGAGGTGACGTACGAGGGCTACGGCCCCGGCGGCGTGGCCCTCATCGTCGAGTGCCTCACCGACAACCGCAACCGCACCGCCAGCGACGTGCGCTCCATCCTCGGCAAGTGGGGCGGCAACCTCGCCACCGAGGGCGCGGTGGGCTGGATGTTCCACAAGAAGGGCGTCATCACGGTGAAGCCCGGACCCAGCGAGGATGCGGTGATGGAGAAGGCGCTGGAGGCGGGCGCCGAGGACGTGCTCGAGCAGGGCGCGGATGGCTTCGAGGTCCGCACCGCGCCCACGGACCTGCACACCGTGGCCGCCAGCCTGGAGGCCGCGGGCATGAGCCTGGGCGAGCAGAAGTGGACCTACGTGCCGCAGAACACCCTCAAGGTGGACGGCGACAACGCGCGCAAGGTGCTGCGGTTGATGGACGCGCTCGAGGACAACGACGACGTGCAGAACGTGCACGCCAACTTCGAGATCGACGAATCCCTGATGGAGTCGCTGTCCCCCTAGCGCGGGCCGCGGAAAGGACACTGGACGTGCGCGTGCTTGGCGTGGACCCTGGCAGCCGCTTCATGGGCTACGGGGTGGTGGAGGACCGGCGGGGCAAGCTGGTGCACGTGGGCCATGGCGTCATCAAGGTGCCCGAGTCCGCGCCCCTGGCTGACCGCCTGCGCGACCTGCACTTCGCGCTGAGCGAGGCCATCGCGCGCTACAAGCCCACGGCCGTGGCGGTGGAAGGCGTCTTCACCTTCCGCAATGCACGCAGCGCGCTGGTGCTGGGACACGCGCGCGGCGTGGCGCTGCTCGCGGCGGCGCAGGCGGGGCTCGCGGTGCATGAGTACCCGCCGGCCCGGGTGAAGAAGTCGGTGGGCGCGGGAGGCGCGGACGGCAAGGACGCGGTGGCGCGCATGGTGCGCACGTTCCTGGACCTGGACGCCTCCACGCTGGAGCGCGCGGACGCCAGCGACGCGCTGGCCGTGGCGCTGTGTCATCTCAACCAGGGCCGGGCCGGCATTCCGTCGGCGGGCCCGTCAGCGGGCCGGGGCAAGCGCAAGGGCGCGGCGTCGTTGCTCGCGGAGCGGCTGGCGCCCGCCTACAAGCGCCCGGAGACGCGATGATTGCCCGGCTGCGTGGCACCGTGGTGGAGAAGGGGCTGGAAGACGCCGTCATCGACGTGAACGGCGTCGGGTATCGGGTGAACCTCTCCACGCTCTCGCTGGGGAAGCTGCCCGCGGATGGCCAGCCCGTGGAGGTGCGCATCCGCACCGTCGTGCGCGAGGACGCCTTCGAGCTGTTCGGCTTCCTCACCGTCGCCGAGGAGGAGGTGTTCCTCCTGCTCAACGGCGTGTCCCGCGTGGGCCCGCGCATGGCCCTGTCCGTCCTCTCCGGCATGGAGGTCGCGGAGCTGGTGACGGCGCTCGCGCACGGAGAAGTGGCCCGGCTGGCCAAGATTCACGGTGTCGGGAAGAAGACAGCCGAGCGACTGGTGCTGGAACTGAAGGACAAGGTGAAGTCCATTCACCTGGAGGCCGTGGCCCGGGGCGCCGCGGCCCCCACTCCCCAGGTCGGCGGTACGAAGTCCGACCTCGTCTCCGCCCTGCTCAACCTGGGCTACAAACCACCCCAAGCGGAGAAGGCCGCCGAGTTGGCCAGTGAACGCTTGGGCCCCGAAGCGACGTTCCAGGCCCTCTTCCGCGAGGCACTCAAGGCGTTGCGCTCAGGCGGTTGAAGTTCGGGACTCCGGGCAGAACCCGCACAAACTTCCATTCCAGTTAAAATGGAAGCGGTTGGAGGTTGGACGGCGCGGGTGTCGAGGTGGACGCACGGTCGGATTGGCACGCAGGCTCTCGGACATGCCAACGGGTCCGAAGCCTGAGGGTTGCTGATGAATTCCGCCGGGGATGTCACTTTGCAGCCCGGACGGTGGAGGGGAGGGCTTCCACCGTGGACAAGGAGTCTCGCGATGATGGCGTGGCGTGGTGTTCATGTCCTCGTTCCGTTGCTGGCGGGCTGTGGGGTGGGATGTGGCCCCATGGGTTGGGATGACGGGCTCCCGGGCGTGGGGGTGGAATCCCAGGAGTTGGACGCGGGGCGCTGTGGGGGCGCGCCGCATCGCGTGGGTGACGCGTCGCCCAATGCGCCGCCGGGGGGCGGCCGGCCGGACCTGCTGGTGTTGGGGGGCGAGCAGCTCTTCTACTCAGCGGATGACGGAGTCCACGGCCGCGAGCTGTGGGCGAGCAATGGCGAGGACACCGGCACGCGCATGCTGCGCGACGTGCGCCCGGGCCCCGCGGGAGGCACGCCTCGATTCCTGAAGCGGGTGGGGCGCCAGGTCTTCTTCGTGGCGGATGACGGCGTGCACGGGCCGGAGCTGTGGAAGAGCGACGGGACGTCTGGCGGCACGGTGCTGGTGAAGGACGTGCGGCCGGGGCCCGCGGGCAGCGCGCCCGACTGGTTCACCGAGCTTCGAGGCAAGCTCTACTTCACCGCGGACGACGGCGTGCATGGCCGCGAGCTGTGGGTGAGCGATGGGACGTCGGCGGGGACGGTGCTCGCGCGGGAGTTCGCGCCGGGGCCCGCGGCGGTCTACTTGGAGGGGCTGGCGGTGTGGAACAACCGGCTGGTGCTGGTGGCGTCCGGCGAGCATGACGTGACGCTCTGGGCCCTGGAGACCTCCGGCGCGGCGCAGGTGCTGTTCCGTGCGCCGGAGACCTCGCTCGTGTTCTCGCTGACGCCGGTGGGCTCGCGGCTGTTCTTCCTGGTGGACCCCGGCGACGGCATCGCGGCGCTGTGGGTCTCCTGGGGCCTGCCCCTGCTCTCGTTCCCCTTGCGGCGCTTCCAGGGGGACTATCCGGCTTCGCTCACGCGCATGGGCGACGCCGTGTACTTCATGGCGGGCGCCGAGGGCTTCTGGGGGGGGCCCGGCGATGGGGCCCACGGCGGCGAGCTGTGGAAGAGCGACGGCACGTGGCTGGGGACGCGCATGGTGAAGGACATCCGGCCGGGCGCGGAGTCGTCCTTGCCCTCGGGGCTCGTGGTGCTGGACGGGAAGCTGTTCTTCTCCGCGGATGACGGCGTGCACGGCCGCGAGCTGTGGAGGAGCGACGGCACGTCCTCGGGCACACGCCTGTGGGCGGACTTGGAGCCGGGCTCCGTGGGCAGCTCGCCCGAGCAGCTGACCGTGGTGGGCGACGCGCTCGTCTTCTCCGCGGACACGCCGCAGCGCGGCCGCGAGGCGTGGCTCTCCGAGGCCCTTCCGTCCACGGCGCGGCGCCTGACGGACATCGCGCCGGGGCCCGCGTCGTCGAACCCGCACGGCTTCGTGGGGCTCGGGGGGAACGTCTACTTCGCGGCCACGGACGGGACGGGGGACGACGCGCTGTGGTCGCTCCCGCTGCGGGCCACGCCTCGGTGTCTGGAGGCGGTGGCGGCCGAGGCGCGCTGAGCGCCTCGCGGCTCAGGCGGCGCGGCGGGCCGCGGGCGTGGGGCGCACGTCTCCCTCGTTCGGTGCGGGCAGCACCACCGAGGGAGCGAGCCCGGGCGCGAGCAGGTGGGAGGTGAGGAGCGAGGACGGATGGAAGTTGATGTACGCGCCCTCGACGGCGGAGGGCCCGGCGAACAGCTTCTCCACCACCATGGACGTGTACTGCTCCAGCGAGTCCTCGCGGGTGTTGCCGTTGAGCACCACCTCCCAGCCGAGCTGCTCGGCGAAGCGGCGCACGCCGGGGATGTGCGACTGGAGCGGCGTGTAGCTCTCCGTGCACACGCCGTTCTCGCTGATGACGAACACCTCGCGCGCGTTGGCCACGGCCAGGGACATGTTCCCCTGGGTGTGGCCGGGCGTGCTGAGGATGGCGGCGCCCTGGCCGAGCCACGCGTCGCCGTCGAGCAGCACCACGCGCTCCTCGGGGACCTCGGCGCCCCCGGGCACGAACCACACCTGCTGCATGGGGTGCAGGTGCTTCACCAGCTCCCACTCGGCGCGCTGCACGAGCAGCTTGGCGCGCGGGAAGAAGCCGGGCTGGCCATCCCCGCCCAGCCAGCCGCGCAGGTCCTGGATGTGGAGGTGGTCGAACGCGAGGTAGTCCACGTCGCCGGGCGTCAGCCCCAGGCGCTCCAGGTGGCTCTGGACGGTGCCGTGGCGGGTGGACATCACCTTGTCGGAGAGGAAGGCGCCGTAGCGCTCGCGCAGCGCGCGGTAGAAGGGCGCCGCGTAGCCCCGCTCGTAGTCGGTGGGGTTGAAGAGGAGGGTGCGCAGCTGTCCCGTCTCCGCCTCGACGAACTGCACCACCTGCATGCGGTTGGTCATCATCACGTACGGCGCGGGAGACATGGCCGCGCCGCTGAAGGCGAAAATCGTGGGGTAGGGGAACGTGATGAGGTCGCACGTGGCCACCGCCGCCACGGGGCCCTCGGCGGTGAAGGCCTCGCGGGCCTGGAGGGTGGCGCGCCGCAGCCGCTGCATGCGCAGTCCGTGGACGCGCTCGGCGCGGGCCTCGGCGAGGAAGGGCAGGGCACGGAAGGACACGGCGCTGGGGCTCATGGTTCGTCTCCCATACTCAAAGCGGGGCACCTGGTGGCCGGCGGTCTCGGGCGATGTCTGGAATATGGCAGAAGCGCCCGGCGCGGGTCTTCCCGGGGAAGCCTCCCGGTCCCCGTCCGGCCAAGCCGCACCGCGGCAGATGTGCAGCGACATGCGCCCCCCATCCTGTATAGGGTCGGCATGGTCATGGCGAGGAAGTCCGACACGCTCTCGGGGGCTAGCCAGCCGGAGGATGCCCGGCTCGATGCCTCCCTGCGCCCGCGCACCTTCGACGAGTACGTGGGGCAGGACGCCGTCACGGAGAAGCTCAAGGTCTACGTGACGGCCGCGCGCGCCCGAGGCGAGGCCCTGGACCACTGCCTGTTCTCTGGGCCCCCGGGCCTGGGCAAGACGTCCCTGGCGCACATCATCGCCAACGAACTGGGCGTGGGCGTGCACGTGACGAGCGGCCCCGCGCTGGAGCGCAAGGGCGACCTGGCCGGACTGCTCACCAACCTCAACGAGCGCGACGTCCTCTTCATCGACGAAATCCACCGGCTCAACGCGGCGGTGGAGGAGTACCTCTATCCGGCGATGGAGGACTTCCGGCTGGACATCACCATCGACACCGGGCCCGCGGCTCGGGCGATGAAGATTGACTTGCCGCCCTTCACGCTCATCGGCGCCACCACGCGCACGGGCCTGCTCACGTCGCCCTTGCGCGACCGGTTCCAGATTCAGGAGCGGCTCGAGTACTACGAGCCCAAGTACCTGGAGCTCATCCTCGACCGCTCGGCGCGCATCCTCGGGGTGCCGTTGGATCGCGCGGCGAGCCAGGAAATCGCCACGCGCTCGCGCGGCACCCCCCGCATCGCCAACCGGCTGTTGCGCCGCCTGCGAGACTTCGCGGAGGTGGAGGGCAATGGCCGCATCACCTACGCGCTCGCGCACGACTCGCTGAGCCGATTGGGCGTGGACGCCAGCGGCCTGGACTCGATGGACCGGAAGATCCTGCTCACCATCCTGGAGAAGTTCGGGGGAGGGCCCGTGGGCGTGGAGACCATCGCGGCCAGCGTGGGCGAGCAGCGCGATACCATCGAGGACGTGTACGAGCCCTTCCTGCTGCAGGAGGGTTTCCTCCAGCGCACGCCACGCGGCCGCACCGCCACGCACCGCGCCTATCAGTACTTCAAGAAGGCGCCGCCCCCCAGCACGCCTCAGGGAAGTCTCTTCTGACCGCCGCAAGCGACCCATGAGCCAAGCCACCGCCCCCGTGTCCGCGGCACCCCACGCTCCCCGGGACTTCTACGGGGACTTGATGCGCACCTCGCAGGCCGCGCGCGCCGGCTTCCTCGCCGAGCGCGAGCGCTGGCTGCGGGGCGTGCCGGTGGAAGGCCGCGAGCAGCTCCTCTTCGAGTTCGAGATGTGGCTGCGGGGCGTGGAGCGCTACCTGAACCTCCACAACGCGGTGGTGGACATGCGCGCCCGTCCGCTCGTCACGCGCGACTTCCACGAGGAACTCGTGGACGTGCGGGACGCCATGGAGCGCGCGGTGCGCGTCGCGCGCCACCTACAGGATCCGGACAGCGACCCGAAGATGGTGTTCCGCAAGTACGTGGAGACCCAGCTCGCGGATGACCGGGTGCGCCGCCTGCTCATCGAGGAGGAGTTGGACCAGGTCACTCCGCCCGAGAGCCTCTTCGTCCTGCGCGAGGCCTTCGACGCGCTGAAGAACCTGTTGGACCACCTGCTGCAATTGCCCGTCATCGGCCTGAGCCTCTTCCAGGACGTGGGCAAGCTGGCGCTGCGCGAGGTGGTCCTCAACCGCTACTTCCGGCCGTTCCGCCCGCTCGAGTTCCGCGTCGAATACGACCGGCTGCGCTCGCTGCGACTGCTGGACTCGTTGGCCACGTTGCCCGAGGACACGCGCCCGCTCTTCACCACCGCGTTCCTGGGCCTGTTCCGCGTGCTGCACTACCTGGCGCACGTGGACGCGGAGGCGCAGCCGCCGTTCCCGCGGCGGATCCGCGTGCTGCTGTCGCTCGTGCGCGGCGAGTGCTCGGCGCTGGCCAACTACCTGCACACGGAGCTGTCGCCGAAGGCGGGCCCCAAGCCGCTCCAGGCCGCGGCGCTGCGGGCCGCGCGCGACCTCGCCAAGGAGACGGACCGCATCGCGCGCGAGGTGCTCGTGGACCTGGACCGCGAGCCCGAGGCGCCGCGCCGCGCCGCCGATGCCTTCATCACCGTGCTGCGCGCGCAGGTGGTGGCGCTCGCCGAGGCCCTCTTCCCGGGCCTTGGGACGGGCGATGACGCCTTCGCGCAGCTCACCAGCGCGCAAGAGGCCGCGCTGAGGTTGCGCAAGGACCTGTGGGTCTACGCGCAGCTGTGCCGCGCGGCCGAGGCGCACTTGCGCGCCGACGATGTCCCCGCCGCCGAACGTGTCTTGGAGGCGCTCCGCTCGTTCCTCGACTACTTCCACGACGGCGGCTACCAGCTGCTGCGCTACGCGGATTACGACGCCTTCGATCGCTTCACCTCGCTGCTGGTGGAGCTGCCCTGGCCGCCAGAGGGCCCCGGCATCCGCAGCCGCCTCGCCGAGGACCTGCGCCGTTTCTCGCAGACGCTCGAGACGACCTTCCACGCGGTCAGCCGGCGCGCGCTTCTGCAGGGCCGGGGGTTTGATCGCCAGGAGGCGGAGGCCTTGCGCGACCGTTTCTTGCCCCCGGCGGCCCGCTAGAGCCGCCCTCCCGGGTTTGCCTCGGGCCCGCCCGTTGCGATAGAGACCCGCCGCTGTTTCACCCAGGACACGCACTCTCCGCGAAGTCGTGTCCTGGGGGCGAGGCGAGGCGGGTCGGGTGATGGATCTCGGACAAGGTTGTCACGGTGGTGCGGATGAATTCCGCATTTCTTGGCGGGGCCCTGCCGGAGAAAGGGCCGGAGGTCCCGGACCGCGGCACCATTTCGCTAGCAGTTCCAAGAGGTTGGCGGACACAAGGACCCGCTCGGGCGCGAGCCGCCTGTCACAGCGGGATGGCATGCTGATTGCTGTTGTGTGCGGCGCGTCAGACCACTGATGAACGGTAGGGCTCCCATCCGGCCTGGAGTCACACCCAGAGAGCGGCAGCAGCGAAGCAGCCACCGAGGCGACACCCACATGTCCCAGTCCTTCCACAGCCAGCGCACTCTCTCTCAGACCGCCACTTGCCAAGGGGTGGGCCTCCACTCGGGCACGCCGGTGACGCTCACCCTGCGCCCCGCGCCGGCGGGCCATGGGATTGTGTTCGTGCGCACGGACCTGCCTCGGCCGGTGTCCATCCCCGCGCTGGCGGAGTACGTGGTGGACACGGCGCTGGCCACCTCGCTGGGCAAGGACGGCGTGCGGGTGGGCACGGTGGAGCACCTGATGTCGGCGCTGGCGGGGCTGGGCATCGACAACGCGCGGGTGGAGCTGGACGGGCCCGAGGTGCCCATCATGGACGGCAGCGCCGCCGTCTTCGCGCAGGTCATCCAGGAGGCGGGGGTTCGCGAGCTGGACGCGCCCCGTGAGTACCTCGTCATCAAGAAGCACGTGGCGGTGGCGGAAGGGGACAAGCAGGCCTCGCTCGCGCCGGCGCGCCGTTTCCGGATCAGCTGCACCATCGACTTCGAGCACCCCGTCATCCAGGGGCAGTCCTTCGACGTGGAGCTGAACGACCGCGGCTTCTCACGAGAGATTTCCCGCGCGCGCACGTTTGGTTTTCTGCGCGACGTGGAGAAGCTCAAGAAGCTGGGCCTGGCGCGCGGCGGCTCGCTGGAGAACGCCATCGTGGTGGACGAGGTGTCCATCCTCAACCCCGAGGGCCTGCGCTTCCCGGACGAGTTCGTCCGCCACAAGATCCTCGACGCGGTGGGCGATGTGTCGCTCTTTGGTCGGCCTGTCATTGGACACATGACGGCCTACAAGACGGGCCATGCGCTCAATCACAAACTCGTGCGCAAGGTCCTGTCCGACCCCAGTGCATATGAGATTGTCACGGTGCGCCGGCCCGAGGTGGAGGGCATGGAGTTGGCGATGCCGGGCCTGTCGGGTGGTCTCGAATTGGAGCCGCTGGTCGCGTAGTTCCATTTGCTTGCCAGCCCTGAGCGCCTCGACTAAGTCCGCGCCTTATGTCCTCTATGCGCCCCACTCGCGTCATTCTGGCCGCCGCACTCCTTGCGGCATCCCTCACCACCGGCTGCAACAAGGAGAAGGCTCCGGCGACCGCGCCGACGCAGGCGGCGACCGCCTCGGCGGGTGAGCTTGCTCCGGACGCCGTCGTCGCCACGTACGGCAACGGCCAGAAGGTCACCTTCGCTGAGCTGAACGATCGCATCAAGGATCCGCTCGCGAACCTCGACAAGCAGAAGTACCAGCTGCGCAAGCGGGGCCTGGAGGGGCTCGTCACGGAGCGCCTGGTGCAGGCCGAGGCGAAGAAGCACAACCAGACGGAGGACCAGTTCCTCAAGTCGGAGATCGACGACAAGATCCCCGCGCCTTCCGATGACAAGGTGAAGGAGGTCTTCGAGGGGGCCAAGGGCCAGCTGCCCCCGGGCGCCACCGTCGACCAGATGAAGCCGCAGATCGTCGAGTACCTCACCGGTCAGCAGAAGCAGGAGCGCGCGCAGGCGCTCTTCGACGAGCTCCGCAAGCAGAACAACGTGCAGTACCAGCTCCCCGAGCCCCCGCGCCCGGCCGCCGAGCGCAAGCAGGTGGCTGCGACCGGCCCGGCCAAGGGCCCGGCGAACGCGCCCGTCACCATCGTGGAGTTCAGCGACTTCCAGTGCCCGTTCTGCAGCCGCGCCATCGCGACGGTGGACGAGGTGACCAAGACGTACGGTGACAAGGTGCACCTGGTGTTCCGCAACTTCCCGCTCGACTTCCACAAGGACGCGCAGAAGGCCGCCGAGGCCGCTCAGTGCGCCAACGACCAGGGCAAGTTCTGGGAGATGCACGACAAGCTCTTCGCCAGCCAGCAGCAGGGCCTGGGCGTGGACAACCTGAAGAAGTACGCCGCCGAGCTGAAGCTGGACACGGCGAAGTTCGACAAGTGCCTGGACTCGGGTGAGAAGGCCGCAGTCGTGAAGGCGGACCAGGCGGACGGCGCGAAGGTCGGCGTCAACGGCACGCCGGCGTTCTTCATCAACGGCATCATGCTCTCGGGCGCGCAGCCCTTCGAGGAGTTCAAGAGCATCATCGACGCCGAGCTGGCGGGCGGTCAGAAGGCCGAGCAGAAGTAGTTTCTTGGAGGCCTCGCGGTGGCGGCGCGACCCAAGGCCCTTCCGAAAGTCAGCGGCGAGTCGGCCTCGCTCGAACTCGAGCGACCGCTCGCCGCTGCTGTTTCTGGCGAGCGTCCCCTCGCGGCGCACTTCCTGGCGCCCGAGGGGCTCGTCCTCTTGCAGGACTCGCCCGCGGTCGCCGGCTTCTTCGCGGGCAGCCTGGGCACGTTGTCCGTGGAGGAAGCCTTCGCCCACGTCCTGTCTGGCATCCGCACGGGGCAGCTCGTGGTGCAGCACGGGGCGGTGCGTCGCTCGGTGTCGTTCCGGGACGGGCAGGTGGTGTTCGCCACCTCCACGGAGCCCTGGGAGCGCCTGGGCACGGTGCTCACGCGCCTGGGGCTGGTGTCCGAGGCGCGGCTCCGCGAGGCGCTCACGCGGGTGACGTCGTCGCGCCGGCTGGGGCAGGTGCTGACGTCCTCGGGCTGGGTGACGGAGGCGAACCTCTACAGCGCGATGACGTACGTGGTGCGCGAGGTGGTGCTCAACCTCTTCGAGATGATGGAGGGCAGCTTCCTCTTCGTGGAGACGCGCGTGCCGGTGGCGGACGCGGTGAAGCTGCCCGAGCGCACGCGCGACCTGGTCCTCGCCGGCATCAAGCGCGCGGAGGAGACGGTCCGTTTGCGCCGGAACCTCCCGGATGAGCTGTGGGTGGTGCCGGGCTCCGAGGGGCCGCTGCCCGGGGACGAGGCCCTCTTCGCGAAGCTGGGCGCGGGCGCCTCGCTGGGCGCGATGCGCGCCGCGTACCCGGGCAGTCAGTACTCGTTCTACACGTGGTTCCAGGAGGGCCTGCGCGGGCGCAACCTGCTCACCCGCGCGCCCGAGCCCGTCACCTCGGCGGGGCCCGAGGTCGAGGGCATGGCGTGGGAGCTGCTCTCCGCCGAGGAGCGCTACAACCTCCTGCTGTCGCTGGTGCACCGCGCGCTGCGCGACGCGGGCAACCCGGTGGATCTGCTGCGCGGCTTCCTGGATGCACCACCTCCGGGGCTGGAGAGCGCCTACGCGGGCGTGGCGCTCGGTCCGGATGGGCGGGTGGACGTGGCGCGGCTTCGCGCGAATGTCTCCAGCGGTGGGGAGGCGGTGGGCCGCGCGCTCGCGTTGGAGGCCCTGGACGCGCTGGTGGCCTACGCCCTGTTCTCCGCGCGCAACGTCTTGCCCGCCGAGGTGGCCGAGCGGCTGGCGAACACCTACCGCACCCTGCAGGGAAGCCCCACGTAGCGTCGCGCACGGGGCCGTGCGCGCGAGCTTCCTGCGCCGGACATCCCCACGCCTTCCCACCCGGCGGGCCCTGGTTGCCCCCTCTCGGTGTGCGCAGCTTGCCCTCCCAACGGCCTGCGGGCGGGGAGCGGCGACATGGGCGCGAAGTGGGTGTTGCGGTGGGGACTGTTGGTGCTGTGCACGGCGTGTGGCGCGACGCGCCAGCCCGTGGTGCGGGCCGACGAGGGCGTGGGCGGCTCGGGCAGCGCAAGCCAGTCCGCCGCGCCTCGTCGCTATGTGGATGAGGACCTCGGCTTCGAGATCATCCGCCCCACCGCCGAGTGGCAGCTCGACGAGATGAACGAGCGCACCCCGGAGGGCCTCTCCATCCCCGTCATCCTGCGCCACCGCTCCTCGGGCGCGCAGGTGGTGCTGCAGGTGGCGCCCGGCGTCGCGACGCCCACCCAGTTCGCCGAGCGGCTGACGGAGGGGCTGCGCCAGCAGCCGGGCTTCACCACCACGGACCCACAGCCCATCTCGCTGTCGGACAACGCGGTGGGCTTCAACTTCCAGGTGGGGGATGGCGTGCGCGGTCGCGTGGCCGTGCGCGAGGGCAACTCGGGCCGCGTCCTCATGCTGCTGGCCACGTGGCCCACGGAGGCGTCGGCGGAGGTGCTGCGCAGCGTGGACGCCCTGTTGGAGGGCGTCCATCCGCTGCCCGAGCCCGACCACGGCTGAGCGCCGTGGCCGGGGTGCTTCAGCTCAGCGCGCGGCGGCCTTGCGGGGGGCCTTCGCGGGCTTCGGCGCGGGGACCTCGTCGTGCGTGTCGGCCGCGCGCTGGCGGACCAGCTCGACCAGGGTTCGCAGGCCCACGCCCGTGGCGCCCTTGCCGAAGTAGCCGCGCTCCTTGGGGCTGGTGGACGGGCCCGCGATATCCAGGTGCACCCACGGCGTGTCGCCGACGAACTCCTTGAGGAAGAGCGCCGCGTTGATGGCGCCGCCCCAGCGCTCGCCCGCGTTCTTCATGTCCGCGACCTCGGAGCGCAGCGCGTCCTTCTGCAGGTCCGAGATGGGCAGGCGCCAGAACTCCTCGCCGGCGTTGCTCGCGGCCTCCAGCACGGACCACATGGCCTCGTCGTCCTCGCCGAACGCGCCGACGATGTAGTTGCCCAGCGCGACGATGCAGGCGCCCGTGAGGGTGGCCAGGTCCACGATGGTGGCGGGCTTGTGCTCGCAGGCCCAGGTGAGGATGTCGCCCAGCACGAGCCGGCCCTCGGCGTCCGTGTTGGTGATCTCCACCGTCTTGCCCGAGCGCGCGGTGAGGATGTCCCCGGGGCGGTACGCCGTGCCGGAGGGCATGTTCTCGCACGCGCCGATGAAGGCATGCACGGGGAAGGGGGGCTTGAGCGCGCCGATGACCTTCATGGCGCCCAGCACCGCGGCCGAGCCCGCCATGTCCGTCTTCATGTCCACCATGGCATCGGCGGGCTTGAGCGACAGGCCACCCGAGTCGAAGGTGATGGCCTTGCCCACCAGCGCCAGCGGCGGACGCTTGGCGTCCTTGGCGTTCTTGGGGATGTAGGCCACGTGGATGAGCTTGGGCTCCTCCACGCTCCCGGCCGTGACGCCCAGGAACATGCCCATCTTCAGCCGCTCGATCTCCTTGCGGCCGCCGATGGTGGCCTTGAGGCCCGCGTCCTTGGCGGCCTCCTGCGCGGCCTGCGCGAGCCGCGTGGGCGTCACCACGTTGGGCGGCTCGTTGACCAGGTCACGCGCCCAGTTGACGGCCTCGGCCACGTTGCGGGCCAGGGTGACGGCGCCATCCAGCGCCTTGTCCTTCTGCACGCCCTCGGGCAGCAGCAGCGCGACGCGCCCCAGCTTGGGCCCGCCCTTGTCCTCCTTCGCGGAGGCCTTGTACTTGTCGAAGCGGTAGGCCCCCAGCTCCAGGCCCTCGACCGTGGCGCGGAGGGCCTCGTCGGCGTGGCTGGTGGTGGGCACCGCGATGGCGAGGCTCGTGACCTTCAGGCGCTGCGCCGTCTTGGCCGCGCGGCCCGCGGCGAGGCGGAGGACCTCGGGGCGGTAGCGCGCGCGGGCACCCAGGCCCAGCAGCAGCACGCGCTCGGCGCCGAGGCGGCCCAGGGTGTGGATGACGAAGGACTGCTCGGCCTTGGCCTTGAAGCCCTCTTGCGCGGCGGCGGCGCGCAGCTTGCCCTCGAAGGCCGCGTCCGCCGCGGCCAGGGGCTCGGGCGCGCTCGGCCCCAGGTCTCCCTCGAACAAGGGGATGACGAGCAGATCTCCGCTCGCGCGCGTGGCGTCGCCAGTGTGGAGACTGAATTGCATGGGCGCTTGAACTCCTGAACGGATGGAAAGGGGATTTCGGAGCCGGCGACTGTAACGCCCAGGTTGTTACGCGCAAAGCGATGGATTTCACTGAGGCATTGCATTGACGCGTCGCGCTGGCTAGCTGTGAGGTCGGGATGCCCACCCTGTTGCTTCATCTGACCGCCATCGAACGGTTGGCCGCCAATCCAGGCAGCCTTCCTCCGGACTGGGTTCGCGCCCTGGCGGAAGACCTTCCCTATGCGCGCTTCGGCGCGGCGCTGCCGGATCTCCCGCTGTGCGCGGGCGTGCGCGGTGGACTCGCGGCGCTGTGGCCCGAGCACCACCTGCCACTGTTCGCGCGGCTGTATCACGAGCGCGCGCCCGTGGGCCTCGGCCTGAAGATGGCGGAGCTCGTGGCGACCGGCGCGCTCGTGGGCACCGAGCCCGGCATGGCGCTGCTCGCGGGCTACTTCACGCACCTGTGCCTGGATCGCCGCCTCCATCCGGAAGTGGATCGGCTGGTGGCGCGTCACCGGCGTCGGCCGGACAGCGCGCTCGATGCGCATCGCCAGGTCGAGTGGGCCCAGACGCTCTTCTACCTGCGCGAGCTGCACGGCATGGAGCTGCTCGGCACGTCGCGGCTGCGCGAGAAGTTCCAGGTGGTGAAGAGCCCCGGCTTCCCGTACCGCGGCATCGGGCGCGGCATCTACGAACTGGTGCGACTGGCCTCTCAGGAGCGCGTGGGGCAGGCGCCGACCAAGGCGGAAGTGGACGGCTGGGTGCGCGGGCTCTACCTGTCCGGCGTCGTGCTCTCCAGCCCGGTGGGCCGCGCGCGGACGCTGCCGGCGTACACGCACCTGTCGTTCCAGGAGCTGTACCGCAACGACAACTTCGACTTCGTGCAGGAGGTAGAGGGTGCGCTGGAGCTCACGCGCACGCTCCTTCGCCGGCTCCACGGCTACATGACGCGCGGGACCTTCACGCCGCGCACGCGCGCACGCTTCCTCGAGGAGTTTCCCGAGGGCACCATCGGCGCGAACGCCGCCTAGTCAGCGCCGCATTCGCCCTGGAGTACGACGCGGGGCACGCGGCGCGAGCAGCCGGCCGGGCGGGCCCCGTTCCGCGACGGGAATGCCGCTATTCGCACGGGGGATCCGCTCCTATCCTCGGTGAGGAATGACGGTGCTTCTGCTCATGGCGGCGGGTGGTCTGGCGGGTGGCTTGGGCGCATTGCTCGGGATTGGGGGCGGCATCGTCCTGGTGCCGGTGTTGGTGCTGGGGTTCGGCATCCCCATGGAGCAGGCGGTCCCCGCGAGCCTGATGTGCGTGGTGGCCAACTCGTGCGCCGCCGCCGCCAGCTACGTGGAGAACAAGCTGAGCGACATCCGCCTGGGCCTCACGTTGGAGCTGGCCACCGTGCTGGGCGCCATCGTGGGCGGGCTCGTCGCGGCCTATGTCGCCGAGGCCACCGTCGCCATCGTCTTCGGCCTCTTCACCCTCTACGTCGCGCTCCAGATGTTGCTCGTTCGCGCGCCTCGGCAGGAGCCGATGACGGCCGCGAACTACGTGCCCTCGAACTATCCGCTGGGCATCTCCGGCTCGTTCGTGGCGGGCGGGCTGTCCGCGCTGCTGGGCGTGGGCGGCGGGCCGCTCAAGGTGCCGCTGATGGCGTATGGCATGCGCGTGCCATTCAAGGTGGCGAGCGCCACCAGCAATTTGATGATTGGCGTGACGGGCGCGGCGAGCGTGGCGGCCTACGCGTGGCGCGGGCACCTGGACCTGACGTTGGTGTCTCCGCTGGTGGTGGGGGTGCTCGGCGGCGCGGTGGTGGGCAGCCGGCTCATGCCGAAGGTTCCCACCGCGGTGCTCAAGAAGCTCTTCGCCGGGGTGCTGCTCGGCGTGGCGGGACAGATGCTGTGGAAGGGAGGGGCGGGATTGTGGCCGAGCGTGTTGAGGTGAGTGGGGGAGAGCCCGAACCCGCCGCCCCGCCTGCGTCCGTGACGGCGGCGGTGGTGACGGCTCCGGGAAGGGGAACGCGCGAGGTGGTGCTCGCGTCCACGGTGGTGATGCCCGCTGAGCTGGTGCCGGAGCCCGACACCGCCCCGGGCGTGCCGGCCCACGAGGCGCCGCTGCCGGTAGGGCGCGCCGTGGCGGGCGAGCGCTGGGTGGCGCGTGTCCTGCGCGCGGGCGCGATCATGAGCGGCGGGATGTTTCTCTTATCGCTGGTGCTGGAGGCGCTGCCTCGCTCCCAGGCCGTGCACGTGGCCATCGACCTGTTGCGCAAGGGGGCCGCGTCCATGTTGCTCGTGACGCCCGTGGCGCGGTTGGCCGTGGCGGGGACGCTCCTGGGCGTGCGAGGGGAGTGGCGCTACGCGGCCATCGCGGCCGGGGTGCTGGGGCTCTTGGCCGTGGCGGTGGGCGCGGGCTTCCAGGCCTGAGGGCGAAGAACTTCGCGCGGCCTCGTGCGTGGAAGGGCGCGCGGATTTCTTCCGCTTCTCTTCCCCACCTCGAGGTGTCTTGTGCGCGCGCTTCGCCCTTTCCTGGCGTGTGTGGCGGTCGTGTTGTCGTCGTTCCCTGCTGCCGCGCAGTACACCTCGGTCGCGGGCGACAACATCCCCGTCGAGCGTGTGCGCGAGCAGGTCCGCCGCGCCGATGGCGTCGTCGAGACCCAGGAGGTCGTGCGCCCGGTCGCACGCGATGACTTCGGCAACGCGCGCGGCAATCAGAACGACCTCGCCATCGACGGCGCGTTCGATGGCCAGACGGTGGCGGTGCTCCAGCTCTACACGGGGGAGGGCTTCGACTTCTCGCTCCCCGAGGCCGCGCTCAAGGAGAAGGGCTTCTCGGTCTCTCGCTGGGTCAATGAACCGCCGAGCCCGGAGGAGCTGAACAAGGCACTCCAGAAGGCCTGCCAGTTGTGGATCCTCTCGGACTCCAGACGACACCTGTCGGACGCGCACCTGAAGGTCATCCGCAAGTTCTTCGACGCGGGCCACGGCATCTACCTCTGGGGCGACAACGCGCCCTACTACGAGGACGCCAACGCGGTGGGCAACGCGCTGTTCGGGGCCTACCTGAGCGGCAACGTCCATGGCGACCAGACCGTGGGGCTTCAGGTCGAGCCCGATGGCCCCGGACTCTTGCGCCGCCACCTGCTCACCACGGGGCTGGAGTTCCTCTACGAGGGCATCACCATCTCCGGCCTCGTGGCGGGCCGGCACTTGAAGCCGCTGCTGTACGGCTCGGCGGGCATCCTCGTGGCGGCCTTCTATGACAAGCGGGGGAAGCGAGCCCTCTTCGACGGCGGCTACACGCGCCTGTTCGTGAAGTGGGATACGGCGGGGACGGCGCGCTACGTGAAGAACGCGGCGGCGTGGCTCGCGAACGCGGAGCGCTTCGGCGACGCGGTGGTGGCCCAGGGGGCGCGCTCGGGGGCCTCGCAGCAGCCCCCGTCGCGGCCCTCGCCCAAGCCGTGAGCGCTACACGCCCTTCGCCGTGAAGTGCGCCAGCACGTTGCGCACCTTGGCCGCCTCGTCGTGGCGTCCCTGCTCCTCGTAGAGGGGCAGCACCGCCTCGAACTGCGCGCGGGCGGCCGGGAAGTCCTGCAGGTAGTAGCAGGACAGCGCCAGGTCCCAACGGGCTCGCGCCTCGTAGGTGTGGTCGTGTGCTTGCGCGTACAGCTCCGTGGCGCGCAGGAGGTGGGGACGGGCGCCGTCGTGGTTGCCCAGGAGTCCCTCGGACTCGCCCAGCAGCAGATGGCCCATCGCGAGCGCGTCCGGATCATCCCCCTGCTCCAGGAGCGGAATGGCCTCCAGGAAGCGCTTGCGAGCCGGCTCGTACTCGGCCTTCTCCATGCGGATGTCGCCGATGTCGAGCAGCAGCCGGGCCATGCGCTCGGTGTTGCGCGACTGGCGGAAGAGGATGAGGGCCTCCTGGTACTTCTCCTCGGCGGCCTCGGGCTGACCCAGGGCGCGCAGCGACTCGCCGATGCAGGCGCGGGCCGTGGCCTCGCCCTCGCGGTCCTTCGCTTCGTTGAAGAGGAGGGCGGCCTGGGCGATCCGCTCGATGGCGCCGCGGTGGTCCTCTTCCTGGGCTCGGGCCACGCCCAGGCCGAAGAGGGCCTGCGCTTGTCCGGGCTTGTTGCCCGCGGAGCGGAACAGCTCGAGCGCCTCGTCGTAGAACTGGCGGCTCTGGGCATGCTCCTCGAGCAGACCGTGCAACTCGGCCAGGCTCACCAGGCCCTGGCCCACCTGGACGGGGGTGCCCGTGAAGCGCAGGGTGGCCAGCGAGTTCTTCTGCTGCTGGATGGCGTCGCGGATGTGGGCGCGTTCGGTGTCGGAGGGGTGCATGGCTAGGCCTCGCCACCCTTGCGGCGCCGGGGCGGCTTGTCCAGCGAATCGTGCTTCTCGGTGCCGTCAGCGCCGTTGCTGTGGGCCGGCTCGTGGTGGGGGACCTTCTCCTTCTCGTGGACGAGCAGCGGGGAGAAGAAGCAGTCCTTCTTCGTGTACTCGTCGAACGCGAAGGCGAAGCGGTAGCTGGCCGCCGCGCGCTGGTTGCAGTCCGTGCGCTCGCAGAACCGGCAGGAGATGCCGCTGGGGATGGCGTCCTTGCGCAGGTCCGTGGTGGGCAGGCCATAGGCCAGGTACTTGGCGTTCTCCGCGTGGGTGCCCAGGCCGATGGAGTACGCGGTGCCCTTCACGATGGAGCCTTCAATCGGCTGCAACTGCACCTTGGCGAAGCAGAAGTACGTGGTGCCGTCCGGCATCATCGAATACTGCCGCGTGAGCTGGGACGGGTTGAGGAAGGCCAGGTGCACGGCCCACTTGGCGCAGCTTCCACCGCCCGACGCGAAGCGGATGCCCGTGCCGCTGTAGCGCTTGGAGATGTTGCCGGCGATGTCCGCGCGCAGGAAGTGGAAGGGCAGGCCCTGGCGCTTTGGATCCGACAGGTTGCAGATGCGGTGGGCGACCGTCTCGTAGGTGGTGCCGAAGATGTTGGAGAGCAGCTCCACGTCGTAGCGCGTGCGCTGCACTTCCTTGAAGAACTCGCCGTAGGGCAGCATCAGCGCGCCGGCGAAGTAGTTGGCCAGGTTCACCTTGATGAGCCGCTGCGTCTCCGCGTGCCGCGTGCGCCCCGCGCCGAGGATGCGCTCCACCAGCTTCTCGCGGTCCATCACCAAGAGGCCCAGCGACGTTCCAATCTGGAACTTCAAGGGCTGCTCGGTCAGGTCGGGGGACAGGGTGAGCGTGCGCTCGTCCAGGTCCAGCCTGCGCACCACCGACGAGCCGCTCGTCGCGCGCTCAATCTGCACGCGGAAGCCGAAGCGCTCCTCCAACATGCGCACCAGCTGGCTGCTGGTGAGCTGCCGCTCCAGCCCGAAGTCGCGGCGCAGGGACTCGGCCTGCTCCTCCAGCTCCGGGAAGTAGTTGCGGTGCTTCTCCAGGAAGTCGCTCACCTCGTCGAAGGGCGAGTAGTCGAAGCGCACGCCCGGGGTGCCGTTGGTGCCCGAGCCGTTCGCGCCCGGCGTGCCCTGGGTGCGCGTGCGCTCCTCGACGTTGAGCTGCGACAGCACGTTCTCCAGCTGCGTGCGTGTGTTCTTGTAGAGGTTGAAGAGGGCGGCCACCGTGCCGGCGAGCTTGGGCTCGGCCGACAGCGACTGGAGCGACTCCGAGTCGATGTCCAGGCTCTTGAGCAGCGGCTCGTCCAGCAGCTTCGCGAGCGCCTCGTCCACGCGGCCTTCGCCCAGCGTGGACATGAACTGCTCGGGGTCTTGGTCGAAGTAGCGCAGCGCCTTCCAGAGCAGCGGGAAGGGCATCACGCGCTTCCCCTTCTCGATGAGGTTCAGGTACGCGGGGGAGACGCCCAGGTCCTTGGCCGCGTCGGCCTGTTTGATGCTGCGCGCGAGCCGCAGGCCCCGGAGCTTCAGGCCCACATTGGCGTTGAGTGCGTTGTCGTTGTGCATGGTGCATTCCCCACCGCCGGCCGGATGAGACGGCGGCGGGCGGGGCTCTGCACCCACTCTGCAAATCGATTTACCGATTTGCAATCAGCGTTTCATGACGCACGGACCCCTGTCGGACGGCGGACGGAGCGGGTGCCCACCGGTCCGGGGTGCGCAAATGAGGCCGTAAGCCCATGTCATCACTCGGCTTTCAGGTGGGGTGGGTGTGGGGCGCGCGAGCCTTGTCACACCTTGTCAAACATTGACTGACGCGGCGCGGCGGAGGGCCGTCACGGGCTGGTAAATGCCGTCGCGCGCTTTTTACAACCTGCTCAGGCGCCGCCGGCCAGGCGGCCTCCATCGATGGTGACCGTGGTGCCGGTGACGAACGCGGCGGCGTCCGACAGCAGCCACGCGACGGTGTGGGCGACCTCATCGGCCTTGCCGATGCGACCCATGGGGACGGCCCTCGCGATGGGGGCGCGGCGCTCCTCGGGGAGGGCCTGGATGCGGTCCGTGAGGATGGGGCCGGGGGCCACGACGTTGATGCGCACGCCGCGCTCCGCGTAGTCGAGCGCGGCGGACTTGGACAGGCCGATGATGGCGTGCTTCGTCGCGCTGTAGCCCGCCATGCCGCGCACGCCCGTGAGCCCCGCGGTGGAGGCCATGTTCACGATGGCGCCGCCGCCCGTCTTCAGCATGGCGTTCACCTCGTGCTTCATGGCCAGGAAGAAGCCGCGCACGTTCACCTGATAGGAGCGATCCAGGTCGTCCACGGACAGGTCCGCCAGCGGGGCCGGCATGTGTCCATCCGCGGCGTTGTTGAACGCGAGGTCCAGCCGGCCGAACCGAGTCAGCGTCCGCGTCACCAACTCCTCCACCGAAGCCGGGTCACTCAAGTCCGTGCGCACGGCCAGGGCAGTCCCGCCCGCGCGGGTGATGTCCTCGGCCAGTCGGCTCAAGGCGGCCTCGTCGCGGGCGGCCACCACCACCGAGGCACCCTGGGCGGCCAGGGCCTTCGCGGTGGCCGCGCCGATGCCGCGGCTGGCGCCAATGAGCACCGCGACCTTGCCGGACAGCGCGAGCGCAGAGGGATTCGTCGTCGTCATGAATGGCTCCTGGAGGGGCGCGCGGTGGAGCCCGCGCGCCATGGCCTCAGGATGGGCAGATGCTTGAAGCCATTCAAGCAATTGGCTGATGAAGTAATGTGAAGACGCGGGGACGGACGGGCCTGGGCTCTGGCAGGCTGGAGCGATGGCAGGCAACACGACGACGGGGAGGGCCGCGCTGGCGTCCGAGGTCTGGCGCCACGTCTTCGACTTCTTCATGCACACGCGTCCGCGGCGCGACGCGGTGCTGCGCGACCTGGGGCTCACGCCGAACGACGCGCGCGCGCTCAGCGGCCTGGACGTGGCGCGAGGTCGCTCGATGCGGCAGCTGGCGGAGGGCTGGGACTGCGACGCCTCCAACGTGACGTGGATGGTGGGGCGTCTGGAGAAGCGCGGGCTGGCGCGGCGCCAGACGGACCCCGAGGACAGGCGGGCTCGCTCGGTGGTGCTGACCGCGCGAGGTGCGCGCGTGCGCCGGCAGCTCGAAGAGGGGATGCATGCGCCCCCCGCCGAGCTGTCCCACTTGGGGATGGACGAACTCGAACACCTGCGCGGTGTGTTCGAGCGGCTGGCGGCGGAGGCCGCGAAGACGGCCGAGGCTACGTCGCGCGGCGGAAGATGAGCGATACGTTCGTCCCGCCGAAGCCGAACGAGTTGCTCATCACCGCATCCACCTGCTGAGCGCGCGCCACGTGGGGCACGCAGTCCAGGGTGATGCGCGGGTCCTTCCGCTCCAGGTTGATGGTGGGCGGGAGGACGCCGCGGGTGAGGGCGAGGATGCTGATGACGGCCTCGGCCGCGCCCGCCGCGCCGTTCATGTGGCCCGTCATGGACTTGGTGGATGACACCGCCAGGGTGCGCGCGGCGTCTCCGAAGACGCGCTCCACGCCCTGCATCTCCAGCAGGTCGCCGATGTCCGTCGAGGTGCCGTGCGCGTTGAGGTACCCGATGTCCGCGGGCTTCAGGCTCGCATCGGCCAGGGCCGCGCGCATGGCCCGCTGGGCGCCCTCATGTTCCGGCGCGGGGGCCGTCACGTGGTGCGCGTCCGAGCTGGCGCCGTAGCCCGCCAGCTCCGCGAGGATGCGCGCGCCTCGTGAGCGCGCGTGCTCGTACTCCTCCAGCACCACGATGCCCGCGCCTTCGGCGAGGACGAAGCCGTCGCGGTCTACGTCGAAGGGGCGGCTGGCCGCTTGCGGCGCGTCGTTGCGCGTGGACAGCGCCTTCATCGCCGCGAAGCCACCCACCCCGAGCAGGGAGATAGGGGCCTCGGCGCCGCCGGCCACCGCCGCATCGAAGTCACCGCGCTCGATGCCTCGCGCGGCCTCGCCCAACGCGTGGGCGCTGGTGGAGCACGCGGAGTTCGGCGACCAGGAGGGGCCCTTGATGCCGTGGCGCATCGTCACGTAGCCGGGCGCCATGTTGATGATCATCTGGAGGATGAAGAACGGGCTGATGCGGTCCGGTCCCTTCTCCATCGCGCGGCGGTACGTCTCCTCCAGGCTGGAGATGCCGCCAATGCCCGAGCCGATGATGACCGCCACGCGCTCCGCGTTGGCCGGGGTGATGGTCAGCCCCGAGTCCGCCAGCGCCATGTCCGCCGCCACCACCGCGAATTGGCTGAAGCGGTCCATGCGGCGCAGCTCGCGCTTGTCGATGAAGTCCTCGGGGCGGAAGTCTCGGACCTCTCCCGCGAAGCGGCAGTCGAGCCGGCTCGCGTCGAACAGGGTGATGGGGCCCACCCCGCTGCGCCCGTTCACCAGCGCGTCCCAGCTCTTCTCCACCCCCGTGCCACAGGGACTGATGAGTCCCAGCCCCGTCACCACGACCCGTCGTCGCATTGCTCACTCCCTCGCGGCATGTCCGCGCCAGCCACCGGCCCGGCTCGCTGCCTCTCAGCTCGGCATGTCGCGGCCAGATACTATGATGATCATCATTCAATGAGGGAAGCAGGTTTCTACGAACGATCCGTCGCTTGCTCGGAAAGGAGGGGCTCGGAGGAGGGCCTGGGCTGGACAGCCGCGTCGGCGAATGCAAAATGGGATGATATTCATCATTCCATTCGTGGAGGGGCACCGATGAGCGACGACGTGGGAGCGGCTCGTACGAGGACCGTGACGTGGCGGGACACCCGCGAGGGGGTGCGCGCGGCGAAGACGCTGTCGGGCCTGGAGTACCTGCGGGCCATCGCGCGCGGGGAGCTGCCGCCCGCGCCCATCGCGGTGGTGTTGGGCTTCGAGCTGAAGGAGGTGGCGGAGGGGCGGGTGGTGTTCGAGGTGGCGCCCGGAGAGCATCAGTACAACCCCATCGGGACCGTGCACGGTGGACTGGCGGCCACGGTGCTGGACTCGGCGATGGGGTGCTCGGTGCACACCTTGCTTCCCGTGGGCACGGCCTACACGACGCTGGAGCTGCACGTGAACTACGTGCGCCCCATCTTGTGGGACTCGGGCCCGCTCCTCTGCACGGGCGAGGTGCTCCACCTGGGCGGGCGAGTGGCCACGGCGCAGGGGCGACTGACGGATGCCTCGGGGAAGTTGTATGCCCACGGCACCACCACATGCATGCTGTTGCGCCCTCCCAGTCCCGGAGGACGCGAGTAGGAGGACGGATGCGGTACGGACCCGAGCACAAGCAGGCCACCCACGCGCGCATCCTGGCCGCGGCGGAGTCGCTCTTCCGCACCGCGGGCTTCACCGGCGCCAGCGTCGAGCGGGTGATGCGGGCCGCGGGCATGACGGTGGGCGGCTTCTACGCGCACTTCGCCTCCAAGGAAGCGCTGCTCGCCGAGGCCATTGGCGAGTTCATGCGCAAGACGGAGCCCCGGTGGGTGGGGGGCCTGGAGGACCTGCGGGGCACCGAGTGGGTGGCGCACTTCGCGCGCCGCTACCTGTCTCGGCAGAACCGGGACAACTTGGAGACGGGCTGCATCGTGCCGTCGCTCCTGTCGGACCTGACGCGGGGGCCGCCCGAGGCGCAGGCCGCGTTCGCGCAGGGGTTGGAGTCGCTCGTGGCGGAGGCGACCCGTCACGTGCCGGGAGGGGAGGGCGTGACGGCGCGGCAGCGCGCCCTGGCCACCCTGGCGCTGTGCTTCGGGGCGATGACGCTGGCGCGGGCCACGTCCTCGCAGGCGCTGTCGGACGAGGTGCTCCAGGCGGCGCGGGCCTTTCTGGTGGCGGAAGACAAGGACCCGGCAGAGCGGGCCGCGCGCGCCGTCAAGAACAGGGCGCGCTGACCTCGGGGGGCTCCGGGGGGTGTCGCCCACGGATCAGCTCGCGGGCGGGAAGTGTTGGCCACGATCCAAGACGGGCGCGGGGGCTGTTTGCGAAGCACGTCGGTCCGGTCAACCTGTTGCTCCCTTCCTGCACAGGAGAAAGTCCCGTGGCCGATCTCCGTCCCTTCCGTGGTGTCCGCCCTCCGAAGGCCGTGGTGCAGCAGCTGGTGGTGCCCTCGTCCGACAGCATCTCGCTGGAGGAAGCGCGCGCGGACGTGCGAGGGAACCCACGCAGCTTCTTTCGCATCTGCCGACCCGAGGCGGACCTGGCTCCCGAGGCGCCTCGCACCGTGGCGAAGCTGGCGACGCTCGGGCGCCACAACCTGGAGTCCTTCCTGGCCGAGGGCTGGCTGCGCCAGGACGAGGCCGCCCACTTCTACGTGTACCGGCAGCGCATGGGAGACCACGTGCAGGTGGGGCTGCTCGCCTCGGTGAGCGTGGCCGAGTACGACGCGGGCCTCATCAAGCCGCACGGCCCCACGCGTCCGGACACCGAGGCGGTGCGCACGCGCCACGTGGACGCGCTCGGCGGCAATGACGAGCCCGTGGTGCTGGTGTACCGGGCCCGAGACGCGCTGGACGCGCTCGTCTCCGAGGCGATGCGGGGGCCTTCCGAATACGACTTCACCACCGAGGACGGCATCCGCCACTCCTTCTGGTGCGCGCGCCCGGAGCTGGGGGTGCCGCTCACGGATGCGTTCCGCGCCGTGCCCTCGCTGTATCTGGTGGAGGGGCACCACCGCGCGGCGGCGGCCTCGCGGGTGAATGCGCTGCGGGAGGCGCGCCGCGAGGGCCGCGGGCACTGCCGCTTCATGGCGATGGTGTTCCCCCACGACCAGGTTCGCGTCCTGGAATACAACCGCGTGGTGAAGGACCTGCACGGCATGAGTCCGGGCGTGTTCCTCGAACGGCTCTCGGAGCGCTTCGAGGTGAAGCGCGGCGCCCGGCCTCGGCCGGATCAGGAGCACCGCTTCGGCATGTATCTGGAGGGAACGTGGTACCAGCTCACCGCGAAGCCGGGCACGTTCGAGCGGACGCCGCTCGGCCTCCTGGACGTCACCCTGCTCCAGCAGAACGTGCTCGCGTCCCTCTTGTGGGTGGGCGGGGCCCACGCGGAGGGCCGCGTCGAGGCGGTGCCGGGGAGCCTGGGGACCAGCGAGTTGGAGGCGCGGGTGGACTCCGGTCAGTTCCGCGTCGCCTTCGCGCTGTTCCCCGCCAGCATCGAGCAGGTGCTGTCCGTGGCGGATGCGGGAGAGGCCATGCCGGCGAACTCCGTATGGCTGGAACCGCGACTGCGCAGTGGGCTGGTGACGCACGTGTTCAGCTGAGTCTCGTGCCCGCGCGGGGGACGCGATGAGGATGCGCGCTTTCATCCTCCTCGTGGCCCTGAGCTGGATGGCGGGTGCGTGCGCCACCGCGCGCGCGCCCCGTCCGCCGGGTGACCCCGCGGCGCTGCGCTACAACATCTCCTGTTCGCTCGGGGCAGCGCCCGCGTTGGAGGTGGAGGTGGTGCTGTTGCCAGGGGGACCTCGGGACTTCCTCTTCAGCCAGCCCGGCGGCGTCGACACGGTGTGGGCCACGTTCGAGCACGGCGATGTCCGCGCGCTGCGCGTCACCGCGGGGGGCGTGCACGTGCCCTCCGCGGCCCGCTTCCTGCGCTATCGCTATGCGCCGGAGCCGCGCCACCGGGGTCAGGGGCCGGGCTTGTTCACCGGCATGGGGGACGAGGGCGCGTTCCACGTCGCGGGCCGTGCGTACCTGCTTCGGCCTCGCGTGGTGACTCCGGGGTTGCGCGTGGAGCTGTTCGTCGAGGGCGCGGAAGCGCTGCTGCCTTGGGCTCCGAGTGACGGCGGGCTCTATCACGTGCGGGGTGAGGACCTGGTGGACTCGGGGTTCCACGGGTTCGGCGGGCGGCGCTGCCTCGTGCGGCTGGAGGCCGCGACCGTGGAGGTGGCCATCCTCGGGCAACTGACGCACCTGCGCGATGCGGACGTGTGCGGGTGGATCCGTCAGGCCGCGGTGGAAGTGGCCACCGTGCGCCACGCCTTTCCGTATCCTCGGGTCACGGTGCGCGTGGTGCCGGTGCCCGGCGATTCCGACGCGGGGCTCTTTGGCATGGTGCTGTGGAGCTCGCCGCCCAGCATCTCCATCCTCGTGGGGCAGGATGCTTCACGTGAGGCGCTCGGCGGCGACTGGGTGGCCGTGCACGAGATGCTCCACCTCGCGCATCCCGCGATGCTTCCTCACGTCCCCTGGCTCACCGAGGGATTGGCCACCTACTACACGGAGCTGGCGCGGGCGCGCTCGGGACGGCAGACGGCGCAGCGGGCCTGGGAGGAACTGGTGGCGGGCTTCGAGCGAGGCCGTGAATCCGCCGGCACGCGGACCATGGCGGAGGTGGTAGCGCATGGCGACTACATGTCCACGTACTGGCTTGGCGCGCTGTTCGCGCTGCATCTGGATGTAGAGCTGCGGCGCGTCAGCCATGGCACTCGGCGCTTGGAGGACGTGCTCGAGTCCCTCGGGCGGCAGGGGCAGACCTCCACGTTGGGCGCGTTCGGCGTCGCGGTGGATGCCGTGGCGGGACAGCCCCTGTTCGACTCCCTGCTGGCGCGGCACCTCCCGCGGCCTGCCTTCGCCGAACTGGAAGGGCTGTTGGAATCCTTGGGGGTTCGACAGGGCCCCCAGGGCGTCACGCTCGCGCCGGGACCCGCGGGCGCCATGCGACAGGCGCTCGATGGGGAGCGCCCGGATTTGTAACCCGCCATGTCGGACCTGCGTAACGGATGCATCCGTGGAAACACGGCATCCGTAGTGGAGGTCCACCATGACGCGAACCATCCTGGCGCTCGCCGCCGTTTGGGCCCTGACCGCGAACGCGGCCGAGCCCACCCCCGCCGCGCGCTCCTTCATCTTCAATGACCCGAATCACCGCGACACGGTGATGTTCGTCCTTGATGCACCGCTCGAGGTGATCAACGGCCTGTCCAATGACATCCACGGACGGGTGGACGTCCAGGGCACCAAGGTGAGTGGAAAGTTCCAGGTGCCGGTTCGTTCCCTGAAGACGGGCAATGACACCCGCGACGGGCACTTGCAAAATGACCGCTGGCTGGACGCGCAGAAGTATCCAGACATCGTGTTCGAGTTCAAGGACGTGGTTCTCCCCGCGGCCCCCGAGGTGGGCAAGCCCTTGAAGGTGAAGGCGAAGGGACAATTCACGGTCCACGGCGTGACGCGCGAGGAACCTGTCGAGGTCACCGCGACGTTTTTTCAAGAAACGGCTGAGACCCGGAATCGCGCGGCAGGTGAATTGTTACGAGTCCGCGCAAAATTCCAGATTCCGCTGGAGGCCTATGGCGTCAAGCGGACCGAAGCGTTGGTGCTCAAGGTCGGGGAGACCGCGGAGGTCTCCATCGATGCCTGGGGCTCCACGCAATTCAAGCTGTAGTTCCCCCCAACGCAGTACGAAAGGAAGCGAAGCTCCATGAACGTCAAGGCTCTTGCGGCAATCGTCGGCACCCTGTCCCTCGGCGCGCTGGCCTCCGGCTGTGCGTCCACGAAGTCCGCGGAAGGCCCGCAGGCGGCCTCCTCCGAGAAGGGCGCCGAGGGCAGCTGCGGCGCGAAGGCCACCGAGGCGAAGGGCTCCGAGGCGAGCTGCAACGCCAAGCACGAGGCCACTCCGGCGGCCACCCCGGAGAAGGGCGCGCAGGGCAGCTGCGGCAACGGCTCCTGCGGCCAGAAGAAGTAAGGCGCTGGGCCTTCACGGGCCCGCGCGCTGCACTCCGGGCGGTGGGAAGGAAGCTTCCCGCCGCCCGTGTTGTTCCACGCCACCTGGGATGGAGAGTGTCACGTGCCCGCGAGCTATGCGCACAGACATGGGCTGAGAGCACTCGGCGCGGGCATCGGGCTGCGCCGCGACTTCTATGAAGCGCTGCCGCGCACGGAGCGCGCGCTCGACTGGGTGGAGATCATCCCCGAGAACTTCCTCACGCTCGGCGGACGGACGCAGCGCGCCCTGGATGCGTGCCGCGAACGCTGGTCGGTGCTGCCGCATGGCGTGGGCCTCAACATCGGTGGGCCGGACGCGCTGGACGAGGACTATGTGTCCCGCTTGTCCGCGCTGGTGCGGCGCGTGGACGCGCCGTTCTTCTCGGATCACCTTTGTTATTCGCGGTTGGGCGGCGTGCACCTGCACGACTTGTTGCCGTTGCCGTTCACGGAGGCCGCGGTGGAGCACGTGGTGCCGCGCGTGCGCGAGGTCATGGCGCGGGTGGGGCGGCCCTTCCTCCTGGAGAACCCCAGCTACTACGCGAAGATGCCGGGCGGCACGCTGGCCGAGGCCGACTTCCTGCGCCACGTGGTGGAGCAGGCGGACTGTGGACTGCTGCTCGACGTGAACAACGTGTACGTCAACGCGATGAACCACGGCTATGACGCGCGCGCCTTCGTGGACGCGCTGCCGCTGGAGCGCGTGGTGCAGATCCACCTCGCGGGGCACGAGGTGCGGCCGGACGTGCTCATCGACACGCATGGCGCGTCGGTCTGCGATGAGGTGTGGGCGCTGTATCGCTACACGATTGCGCGCACGGGTGCGGTGTCCACCTTGATTGAGTGGGACCAGGACATTCCCTCGCTCGACGCGGTGTTGGACGAGGCGGACCGGGCCCGCGGGGTGCTGCGCGAGGAGCTGCGCCGATGACGCCGGAGCTGAAGCACTTCTTCGACTCGATGGGGGCTTACTTCGAGGGTGTGCCCGAGGGCGTGGGCCTGGAGCGCCTCTATGCCGCGCACCCAGGTTGGCAGACGCCGCGCACGCGCACGGCCCTCTATGGCGGCTTCGTGCGAGGGCACGTCCGAGGCGCGCTGGAGAAGCTCTTTCCGCTGAGCCGCCACGCCGTGGGTGAGGCGGCGTGGGACGCGCTGGTGGAGGAGTACACGCGCACGCGCCCGGCTCGGCACTACGAAATCAATCGGCTGGGTGAGGCGTTTCCCGCCCACGTCGCGGACCGCGTGGAGGCACTGGGGCTTGCGCCGCATGTGCCCGCGCTCGCGCGGTTCGAGTGGGCGGACTTCGCCGTGTTCGCCTCGGAGGAGGTCGCGCCGGAGGTCGTGGAGCGGCTGACGGCGAACCCGACCCTGACGGTGTTGGAGCACGCGTTCCGGATCTGCGCGCACGTGCGAGCCGGCGACGCGCGCAAGGTGCCCGACGCCGGCGAGGAACTCGCGCTCCTCTGGCGTCACCCCGGGCAACTCGCGACGTTCTACATGGAGGCGACTCCGTCCGCGCTCCTGGTGTTGAAGATGGCGGTGGAGGGACTCACGGCCGAGCATGTGGCGGCGGCCACGGGAATGAGTGAGGCCCAAGTGCGCGCGGACGTGGTCCGCTTCGCGCGCGACGGCCTGGTGCTGCTGCCGCCCGAGTCCAAGTAGGTCGCCCGCGCGCAGCGCCGGTGTTCGCACGTCGGCCCAGGGGCTTGAGCGCTCAGTGTGACGCGGGGGCCTCGTGGGTTCGCGAGGCGCTCAGCACCGGTGCCTCCTCTGGGGCCGGTCCATCGAAGAACGTCCCTTGCCGGACCCCCGCTCCGATGGGGTTCATGTTCGGGAATGACTCCCGGCGATAGAGCACGCCGTCGCGGCGAACGTTGCCGAACAGCATCTTCACCGGGTCTGTCCCATGCGCGCTCAGCGCGAGCCCCTGCGCGTCCAAGCGCCCATGGAAGCAGTGGCGCGCGATGTCGTTCCAGGTCGCGCCATCCGACGAGCCAGCCCCTGTGGCGCAGGTGCGCTCACCGTCGTGGGTGACCGTCATCCGGAGGAAGGCGAGCCCCCGCATCGTGGCCGCCGTCCGAGGCCCGCGCGCGGGCTCAACGGAGCGCGTCGGGCCTCCCGTCGCGTCGCGGTACTGGACGCGCAGCGGGTGCTTGTTCGCGGGGCGGCACACCGCGAAGTAACGCGCTTCCGGCTCGGTGCCGTCGCGGGCCATCAGGCAGCCCTTGGCCCAGGCGTTCACATGGCTGTCCGCGGCATGTACCTGCGCGGTCCACGTGTGAGTGTCCGCATCGCCGCGTGGCTCCCAGGCGAACGCGAAGCTGTCGCGCGTGCTCCAGAGATCTCCCGAGGTGGTCTCCGCGCCGAGCAGGTCCAGCGGCTCGCGATTGCCCGCGCATGGAAGGTCGCCGAGGCAGTCGAAGGGCCACGCGGGATGGTGCCGCAGGGAGGCCCAGGGCGAGGGCCCCGCGTTCACCTTGTCCGTGGCGAGGTGATGGGCCTGCGCCCGCAGCGCGGCGAACCAGGCTTCGGCCGAGTTCACCCCCCAGACGCGACTGACGAAGCCCTCGGCGTGGACGCGCTCCGCCAGCTTCACGCGGGAGAGCTTCAGGTTGAAGAACACCACGTCCGCGCGCGCGCCCAAGCGCGTCGCGTCAGCGAGGTCCGGCGCGATGAACGCCAGCCGCTCCACGGCCTCGGAGCCGCCGGCCACGTAGGTGTCGAGGCGCCCCCCCGCCGAGGAGAGCGAGCCTCCGGTGAGGACGATGAGGAATCGCCCGCGCATCGCATCCAGCGAGGGCCAGTGGCATGCGCCCGTCACCGCACGCTGGAGCGCGGTCGCGCCCGGACAGGCCGCCATCAAATGGGCGGGTGTGACGACCCAGGCGGGATCGAGGTGCTGGAGGATGCGCGCGTCCAGGTCCTCGGGCCGCCGCGTGCGCTCGAAGTTGTCCTTGAGGTCCAGCCACACCGTGACGACCTCATGGCGAGGATGGGCGAGGTGGAAGGCCCGCAGGACGTCGAGGCAGTCCGACAGTCGATCGCACGACGTCCCCGGCGCGGAGCTGTCGTGATAGACGAACCAGTCGCCCGGGGTCCGAGGCCGCCCGCCCTTGCCGTTGTGCACGTCCAGTTCGATGGAGCGGATGCCGTGGAACACGAGCTGCTCGAGCAGCGCCTCGTCTCGCTGATAGGCGTTGTGCGAGGACTTCTGCCGCACCTCGTTGTAGGGCGGCGCCTCCGTCGCGAGCGCGGCGGTGGCGAGGAGCAGTGCGGCGAGAAGGGCCAGCAGCGCGCCGCCGGACATCATGGTGAGAGAGGGCTCCAGAAGACCAAGGCCCGCTCAGTCTGGCAGACGCGCGCGCCAGCGCGAAACGCATGGGGCCTCGGCAGCCTGCCTGCCGACACGCAGCGTCCGCCAGTCATCCCCGCTCCGCGCGAGCCTGGCCCTGCCGGGCGAAGCCTCAGTTGCCTTCGTAACGGGAGATGCCGCGCGCGGTGCCGATGTACCGCCCACCTTCGGGCCGCGGCGCGAGCGCGCGCACGTCCGCGTCGAGCAGCCCATCCTGCGTGCCCAACGGCGTGACGATGTCTCGGGCGAGGTCGTAGCGCACGAGTCCATTGCGCGTGCCTGCCCACAGCACGTCGACCGGAGAGGCTCCGGTGACGGGATGGCGCTCGAAGAGGAGCGCCTGCACCTGTTCGTCGGGGAGGTTCCACGGCGAGGCGCGCAGCGCGGGACCTTCCTGGCCCAGGGCCCCGAAGCCGCGCCGTGTACCCACGTAGACCTGTCCCTCCGGGCCCACCGCGACGGACAGGACGTCAACATCCGGCACCTCCGGGGGCACGTGCATCACCACCGAGACGGAGGCCAGCGCGGGCTCGAACGGCTGCTCCACGTGCACCGTCACCTCGGCCAGCCCCTCGGGGGTGGCGGCCCAGGCCTTCACGAACGGAGCGGACGTGGCGGGCGACAGCGCGAGCTGACGCACCGAGAAGCCCTGGAGCGCGCGGCGTCCCACGAGCAGACCCGGCGCGCCGCCCATGGATGGGTTGCTTGCTCGCGTGAGAATGAGTCCGGCCTCGGTGCCCAACAGCAGCAGGTCCGGCGTGGCCAGCGCGGCCACCGCGAGGACCTTCTTTCCGGAGAAGAGCAGGGGGCCCTCGCTGTGGCGCGTGCAGGTGTTCCCCGCGCACCGCGCCACGCCTGCCTCCGTGCCCACGAAGAGCACCTCGCCCGAGTCCGTGGGCAGCACCGTCAGCGCGCGAGCGGGCGCATCCAGGGGCGTGGCCGTGGCGGGCGCGCTCACGCGGAAGACCGTGGCCGCGGCGCCGTCCACGTAGCGGAGTCCCTCGGGACTTTGGGTGAGCGCGGCCACGGGCTTGTCCGTGGTCACCACCGTCTCCACCAGCTTCGCGCCCGAGGCCCCTAGCACCGTGAACGAGGCCGCGCCCCGGCCCACCGCGCCGGCCTGATCCGTCGCGCGGAGCACCACGGTGTGTTTGCCCGGCGAGGGCTGGGGCAGCGTCGCGGTCGCGCCCTTGAACACCAGCGCATCGCCCAGGTTGTCCAACCATGCCAGCTCGGCGAGGACGCCGGGCTCGTCGACGTCCTTCGCGCCGCCCACGGCGGTGATGTCGCTGCCCACCCGGCATGGCGTGTCCAGGCAGTTGAGCCCACCCTGACGGACCATGCTGATGTTCACCTCGGGCGCGCCGTTCACCGTGACGGCCACGGTGGCGGAGCACGAGAGCCCGCGCGGATCCGTCACCGTGAGCGTGAGGGTATGGGGCCCCGGAGAGACGAGCCGGCGCGTCAGGGCGCTGGACCCACCGGCAAGCATCCCGTCGCGCGTGGAACTCCACACGAAGCGCAGCTCGCCCCGGGGGTCCTCCGCGTCCAGGGCGGTCCCTTCCAGCGGGACAGGCACGCCCGCGTTCAACACCGCCCCGGACACGGGCGCTTCGATGGCGCACGCGCTGGGCGCGGTGTTGGGCACGACGCGCACGGGCCGCTCCGCGCAGCCTCGGAGCGTGGCGTCTTCGGGATCCACCGCGCAGGCGGTAAGCACCTGCGCGCCCGTCACGTCCAGCACGGCGTTCAGCTCGAAGTCCGTGCCCAGCGGCGCCAGGGAGGCGCTGGTCGTCCACGTGGGCGCCAGCGCGGCGCCGGTCTCCGGATCCACACAGCGCCCCATCAACTCCAGCTTGCTTCCCGGCGACAGCCGAGCGCCGTCCTCGCGAGGCAGGGCGATGTCGCACTGAGGCGGCAGGTTGGTGACGAGCCGCACGCGCACGCTGTCCGTGGCCGCATGCCCGCTTCCGTCCACCACCCGTGCGACGACGGTGAACTCGCCGGGCGTCGAGAAGAGGTGCACCAGCGTGGGGCCCTTGCCCAGCGTCACGTCTCCCGGCTCCAGCGTCCAGGTGATGGCGGCGTCCAGGTTGCCCGGGCCCCCCGGGGTGTCGAAGTCCTGCGCGGTGGCGCGGAAGGAGACCGTCGCATCGAGCGGGGGCGGCGCGCCGCTCTTCACGAAGACCTCGGTGCGCTCCGGGCGGGTGATGAGCACCGCGGGCGCTTTGTTCGAGCGCACCGTGACCGACACGGTGGCCGAGGCGCTCTCTCCCGTGGCCGGATCCGTGGCCACGCAGGTGAGCGTGTCCTCTCCGGGCACGGTCAGCGCCGCGCGCGCCACATCCGCCGAGGCCAGCGGGCCCGACAGCTCGGACGTCCAGCGCACCTCGCTCGGGCCCAGTCGCTCGCCACTCGCGGAGCGGGCCTCGCACTCCAGCGCGAAGGACTCGCCCAGGTTGAACGCGCTCCCTGCGGCCGGGGCGTGGACCGTCACGCTGGGCGCCTCGTGCTCCAGCACGCGGACGGTGATGGCGTCGCTGGAGGACAGCCCACCGGAGTCCACCACGGTGGCGGTCAGGGTGTGCTCGCCGGGCGCCATCAAGGTCGCGGAGGCGTGCGCGCCGCTCGCGAGCTGGCCTGACACGGAGGACACCCACAACACGCGCGCCTCCACCGTGTCGCCGTCCTCCGCGTCCGAGACCGTGGCCGTCAGCTCCACCGGCCTTCCCGCGCGCACGAGCGTGTCCACCTGGGGCTGGACGATGTGCACCGTGGGCGCGTGGTTGGTGGGCGGACCCGGTGGGGGATGCGACTCACAAGCCCCGAGGCCCAGGAGGGCGAGCAGGAGCAGGGGGGGAGGACGGTGGGCAGGGGGGAGAGCCTTCACGGGGCCTCAGTCAGCGGGCCGGCAGACGCGTCCGGCGGCGGAGCGTCCGCACTTGAGGGGAGCGGGGCAGTCGCGATTCGCGGTGCAAGGCACGGTGCAGGAGCCCTCGACGCAGAGCCCGTTGAGGAGGCCCTGCTCTCGGCAGCGCGCGTCCCCGTCGCAGCCCGAGCCCAGGAGGAGGAAGGCGTGGCAGCTCGCGAACTGCGACGTGTCCGGGCGGCACTGGCCCTCCTGGCACGCGAAGCCCTGCGCGCAGGTGTTCTCGTTGTCGCAGGCGGCCACGCACGCCGTGCCGCCCTCGGGCTGCGGCAGGCAGCGCGCGTCGTCGCGGCATTGCCAGTCGCCCTTGCACGGCGCGCACGTCGCGCTGGGGGCTTCGCAGCGCGCGTCATGGCACGTGAGCCCGTTGCCGCACTGGGCATCTTCGTGGCACTCCACGCACTCGCCGGAAGCGTCGCACACGAGGCCGGACGCGCAGCCCGTCGCGCGGCAGTCCGGACCGGGCGCGGGGTCACCCAGCTTGAGGTCGACCTTCACTTCCTTCTTCTCGCCCATGCCCACGCACGCCTCGGTGGTCGCCGCGGGCAGGTCTGGCGCCAGGACGCTGAGGGTGTAGCAGCCGTCGGGCAGGGGGCCCAGCCGCAGCCGTCCCTGGCTGTCCAGGCTGAGCAACTGGAAGGGCGTGCCCTCCACGGTGACGCGCGCCGCGTCCACCGAGCCTCCGCGAGTCGCCTTCACCCGCAGGTCGAAGAAGCCCGCGAGCCGAGGCGTCAGCTTCTCCACCGTCACGGACTGGCCGCCCGGCACGTTCACCTTCACGCGCGTCGCCTTCTCCGAGGTGGCCACGACGAACAGCTCCGCGGGGCCGGCCGGGACGCGCTCCAGGACGAACGCGCCCTCCGCGTCCACCTCACCGCGCACGGAAGGGTCGCCCACCAGCGAGACCCAGGCGAGCTGCGAGTCCCACTCCGTCAACTGGCCCCGAATGGTGCCCGTGCGGAATGGCGCGTTCTCCAGGTTGCCGCATGCCAGCGCGGCCACCACGAACGCGAAGACCGCGGCGATGTGAACGGGCGCGCGCATCAGAACCGATACCCCACTCCCGCATGGCCGCTGGTGAACCCCACCGCCTGCCCCTGGCCGTCCACGACGACGTAGGTGAGCATGAGCTGCGTCTGGAGCATCAGCTCCAAGCGCTCACCCAGGCGCCACGCCACGCCACCGACGAGCCCGGGACTGACGGTGAAGTAATGCTGGCCTCCGGCGAAGGACTCCACCTCGAAGGACCGGCTCAAGTACAAGGCGGCCACACGCGGGCCGGCGAAGAGGGTGAGTCGCTCCCATCGCCAGAGATAGGGCACCGCCAGGCCCAGGGTGAACGTGGTGTAGCCAAAGGGCACCTCGCCGCCCGGCTCCAGCAGGAGCCGCCGCCGCCCCCGACTGAAGGCCACGTCCGCGAGCAGCCCGAAGTTGTCGAGCGGACGGTCCTCCAGCCGCAGCGACACCATGGCCTCCGGCGCGGCGGGGAGCAGGTCCCGGCGGCTGCGGCCATCCACGAAGCTGAACATTCCGCCGAGCAGCGCCAGCGAGCGGTGGGGGAACGTCTCCGCGAGCAGCCGCTCCAGGGGCAGCCGCTCCCCCTCGCGCAGGTCCACCTCGCGGCGCACCAGCAGCTCGTCGCCCTTGGTCAACTCCACGGTGCGGCGGCCCGGCACCACTGCCGTGCCCCCCGGCAGGTCGGTGCGCGCCTCGCCGTCCACCTTCAGGGTGAAGCCATCCAGTCGGGGGTTGTACGAGAACAGCTCCGGCCTGCCCGTCCGGGCGATGCTTCCCGACAGCACCACCGGATCCGCGCCCACTTCCAGGATTTCGGCGGAGGGCCGCTGGCGCCCCTCGGTGAAGGCGAACGTGCGGCGACGCGCGTAGTCATGGGCCTCCGAGGCGGTGACGGCGCCGTCGGCGTTGCGGTCCGCGCCTCCCGTGAGGCCCTCGATGAGGAAGTGCGTGTAGATGTCGTTGCGCAGGCCCTCGTCCTCGCGGGCCGTCTCGCCCCAGTCGCAGGCGGCGAAGACCATGGACGCGCGCGAGGACTCCTCCATCGGCCGCGCGTAGAAGCCGGACTTGATTCCGGCCAGCTCCGCCTCCAGCTCCTTGGGCAAGAGCGACTTGCCGCTGCCGCTGTGACAGGTGGCCAGCACCAGCAGGCGCCTGCGGCTGGGGAGCTGATCGAACTCCGCCTTCAGCACGTCCATGGACAGCGCCGTCTGCGGGATGTTGCGGTACGACGCGTCGCGGGTGACGAGGTAGCGCCGCAGCTCCCCCTGGTTGTCGCGGGCCAGCGTGCCATGTGCGGAGAAGTAGACCACCACCACGTCGTCCGGCCGGTTCGCCTCCTGGCGCAGCCGCCGCACCGCCGCGAGGATGGAGGCTCGCGTCGTCTCCTCGGGCTTCGACAGCACCCGGACCTGGTCGAACCGGCCTCGGCGGGGATCTCGCAGCGCCTCGCCCAGGTCGTGCGCGTCCTTCGAGGAGTAGCGCAGGTTGTGCCACTGCGGGTCGTCGAACTCGGAGATGCCCACCAGCAGCGCCAGCCGGCGCGGAGTGTAGGCCTCGGTCAGCGTCGCCTCGTCGAGCCGCAGGGGCACGAGGCCGCCCTTGTCCAGGGCGGCCTGCGGGCCCGCGCACGCGGCGAGCGCCGCGAGCAGGATGGGGACGAGGCGCTTCACGGGTCAGCGGGGATTCTGACCGTTCTGGATGCGGACGTCGAACCGCTCCACCGACAGGGGCCCCTCCCGCGGCGGTGCCCCGGTCCTGAGCGCCGTGCCCACCTCCTCGGGGGACAGCGGCTCCTCGCCGGGGGCGCCCACCAGCCACAGGGTCAGCCCGCCCGCCTCGCCCTCCAGGCTCACGCCCGTGAGCCCCTCGGGGCCCTCCAGGTCGTGCGTGCCGGACTCCAGCGCGAAGCGGCCCATCAGCTCCGGAGGCTGGCCCGCTCGCTGCTGGAAGAGCAGGGCGCTGCCCGCCTCGGTCGCGTGGTAGCGCAAGAGCAGCACGTCCCCTTCGGGCACCACCGCGCCCGGGTCCACGCGCCGCAGGTGTCCGTCGGAGCCGCGCGCCACCACGGCCAATTCCAGCGCGATGCGCCCCCCGGGGCCCTTCACGCCCGTCTCCGGCCCGGGCCCCTTCGCGCGGGGAACGAGCACCAGCGCCAGCACGCAGGCGGCGATCGCCCCCAGCGCCACGCTCCAGCGGCCCAGCGCGGAGGAGGGCCCGCGCAGCGCCCGGCGGATCCGCGCCAGCCCCACTTCGTCCAGCGCGGGCGCGGGGGGCTTCGGTCCCTGTCCGAGCAACGCCGCGTCCGCGAGCCCGTCGAGCAGGCCGGGGCCGTCGTGGGTGGCGAGGAAGTCCTCACAGGTGTCACAGGGCGCGGCCAGGTGCTCGCGAAAGTGCGCCACGGCCTGCGGCTCCCCCGCCTCCAGGTCGCGAAGCGCTTGGGTGTCCAGGTGTCTCATGACGTCACTCCCTCCGGCCCGCGAGCACGCGCCGCAGCAGCTCGCGCTTGACGCGGGAGCGGAAGCGCTCCAGCCGCATCGTCACGGCGCTCTTGCCCACGCCGAGCTGCTCGGCGATCTCCCGCGCGGACAGCTCGCCCTCGATGTAGAACAGCCGCACCGTCTTCTTCTCCTCACCCTCGGGCAGCTCGTCGATGAGCTGACGCACCACCGCGATGTCCCGTTCCACCTGGAGCGCCTCGGGCATGGCGGGCACGGACTCGGGTCCAGGCTCGGCGGCATCATCCTCCACCCGTCGGGCGTGGGCCTTGCGCTCCAGCCGCGTCCGGGCGCGATTGCGCGCGATGCTCAACAGCCACGCCTCGAAGGCGCCCACCTCCTTCAGGCGGGGCAGCGCCCGGAAGGCCCGGACATACGTCTCCTGGATGATGTCCTCCACCTCGTCCGGGTCCAGGGTGGCGAAGCCGGCCACCAGCCGTGCCACCATGGGCCGGGTGTACCGGTACAGCTCGCTGAAGGCGGACGCTTCCCCACGGGCAGCCCTTCGCACGTGTTCCGCCAGACCCTCCGAGGAACCCACCTGACCTCCAGACCCTCGTGACCGAACGCCGGCCACGCTCCCCCGATATACGCCGGCGGGGCTGCGGGGAAGCAGTCCGAGCGCTCGCTTCTTCGTGCTGGCCCCCAGGGGGGCCTCGGGGGGAAGAATGGGGGCCTCGCTGACACCCGCCCGAGGACCTTGCCATGCGCGTCATCAACTTCAACCCCGGCCCCGCCGCCATGCCCCTGCCGGCGCTCGAGCGCGCCCGAGACGAGCTGCTCGATTTCCAGGGCTCCGGCATGTCCATCATGGAGCACAGCCACCGGGGCAAGGTCTACGAGGCCGTCCACGACGAGGCCATCGCCCTGCTGACGCAGATGCTGGACATCCCCGCGACCCACCAGGTCGTCTTCCTCACCGGGGGCGCGCACCAGCAGTTCGCGCAGGTGCCGATGAACTTCCTCACCCCAGCCCATCCCTCCGCGGATTACTTCCTGACGGGCGGGTGGAGTGAGAAGGCCCTCGAGGAGGCGAGGTTCTACGGGACGCCGCGCGTGGCCATCACCACGCAAGGCCCGGACAAGCGCTACACGCGCGTGCCCACCCAGGCCGAGCTGCGGGTGGACCCCAGCGCGGCCTACGTCCACTTCACGTCCAACAACACGCTCTTCGGCACGCAGTGGCACACCTTCCCGGAGGTCGGTGACGTGCCGCTGGTGGCGGACATGTGCTCGGACTTCCTCTGGCGGAAGTTCGACGTGAGCCGCTTCGCGCTGCTCTACGCGGGCGCGCAGAAGAACCTGGGACCCTCGGGCGTCACGGTGGTGGTCGCGTCCAAGGAGTTCATGGCGCGGGGCCGCCAGGACATCCCCAAGGTGTTCCGCTACTCGGTCCACGCGGAGAACAACTCGCTGTACAACACGCCGCCCACCCTGGCCATCTACCTGGCCCGCAACGTCCTCGCGTGGATCCGCGACCTGGGCGGGCTGGACGCGGTGGAGCGCCGCAACCGCGAGAAGGCCGCCCTGCTGTACGCCGCGCTGGACCGGCACGCGGGGTTCTACCGCGCGCCGGTGGAGCGCGACTCCCGCTCGGCGATGAACGCGGTGTTCTACCTGCCCACCGAGGCGCTCGACGCGACCTTCGCCGCCGAGGCGCTGAAGGCGGGCATGGCCGGACTCAAGGGCCACCGCAGCGTGGGCGGCATCCGGGCGTCGCTCTACAACGCGGTTTCGGTGGAGGACGTGCGCGCCCTGGTGTCCTTCATGGACCATTTCGTGAAGACTCACGGGTAGGCTGCGTCCAACACGCGAAACAGCCCCACCCTGGAGGAGTCCATGAAGAGAGCGACCCTGTCCGCCCTGTTGCTGTCCCTGACGCTCGCGGTTCCCGCCCTGGCCAAGGAGGTCGCGGGGGTGAGCTTTCCCGACACCGTCCAGGTGGATGGCAAGGCCCTGAAGTTCAACGGCGCGGGGCTGCGCAAGAAGATGATCTTCAAGGTCTACACGGCGGGCCTCTACCTGGAGACCCCGTCGCAGGACGCCGCGCAGGTCATCAGCTCGGATCAGGTCAAGCGCGTGCGGATGACCATGCTGCGCGACCTGGAGAAGAAGACCATCGTCGATGCCATCACCGACGGCTTCAAGAAGAACGCGGGCGCGGGCTTCCCGGCCCTCAAGGCGCGGCTGGACACGTTCGCCTCGGCCATCCCGGACCTGAAGAAGGGCGATGAGCTCATCCTCACGTACACCCCCGGCCGCGGCACGCGCGTGACGAGCAAGTCCGGCCAGGAGATCGACGTCGAGGGCAAGGACTTCGCCGACGCCCTCTTTTCCGTGTGGCTGGGCAAGGAGCCGGTGGACTCGAGCCTCAAGGAAGGGATGCTCGGCAAGGACGACTGAGCCTCGCGCCCAGCCCTGGAAGTGAAGACGCCCCGCGACTCCCAGAGGAGACGCGGGGCGTCGTGCTGTCCGGAGGTGTCGCGCCGCGTCGTGCCTCGTGGAGGAGGAGCGAGCCGGGGTGCTTGCCGGCCGCGGCAGACTTCTGGAATGAAGGACCCGGTCGGTCGTTGACGCCCGTCAGACGTGGACCACCCCCCCGGCCCCTGTCCCTGCTTCCTGGAGATTGCTTTGAAGAGACTGGCACTGCTCGCCGCCTCCTGTGTCCTCGGCACCGCCTGCAAGACGGCGGAGCCCGCCCCCGAGCCCCCGCGCGCCACCCCGGTGGCCACCGCGCCGGCGTCTCCGCCCTCCGCCGAGGTGGCGATGGCCGATGCGACCAGGCCGGTGCCGCCGGGCCTGGACCTGGCGGTGATGGACACCTCGGTGAACCCCTGTGACGACTTCTATGCCTACGCGTGCGGTGGCTGGCTGAAGACGACGGAGATCCCGGCGGACCGCTCGCGCTGGTCGCGCGGCTTCGAGACGGTGGCCGAGCGCAATGAGCAGGTGCTGCGCGACATCCTCACCAGCGCCGCGGCCACCAAGTCCGCGGACCGCGCCACCGAGATGCTCGGGGACTACTACGGCGCCTGTATGGACGAGGCGGCGCTGGAGCAGTCCATGCCCGCGCTCAAGGCGCAGCTCGCGAAGCTGACCTCGCTCAAGAGCGCCAATGACCTGGCGAAGACGGTGGCGTGGCTGCACGCGCGCGGCGTGGACTCGCTCTTCCGGATCACCTCGGATCAGGACCTGAAGGACGCCACGCTCGTCATCGGCGTGGTGGACCAGGGCGGTCTTGGCATGCCGGACCGGGACTACTACCTGAAGGACGACGCGAAGATGAAGGAGGCGCGCGTCGCCTACCAGGAGCACGTGAAGAACGTGTTCCTCTTGCTCGGGGACAAGCCGGAGATGGCCACGCGCAAGGCGCAGGGCATCCTGGCCATCGAGACCCGGCTCGCGGGCGCCTCGCTGTCCAAGGTGGAGCGCCGCGACCCCGAGAAGACCTACCACCGGCTGGAGCGCAAGGGCCTGCAGACGACGGCGCCGGCCTTCGGCTGGGACGTGTACTTCAAGCAGGTGGGGCTGCCCGAGGGTGACGCGCTCAACGTCGCGCACCCGGCGTTCTTCCAGACGGTGTCCGCCATGGTGCGCGAGCAGCGCCCGGGCGACTGGGGTCCCTACCTCGCGTACCACTTCGTGGACTCCGTGCGGGACACGCTGCCCAAGAAGCTCCAGGAGGAGTTCTTCCGCTTCGAGTCCTCGGTGCTGACGGGCGCCAAGGAGGACATCGCGCGGTGGAAGAAGTGCGTGCGCTCCACGGACGCGGCGCTGCCGCACGTGCTGGCGCAGCCGTTCATCGCGCGCACGTTTGGCGCGGACGGCAAGGCCACCACCAGCGACATGGTGGGGCAGATCGAGAAGTCCTTCGAGCGCAACCTGGACACGCTGTCGTGGATGGACGCGGAGACGAAGGCCAAGGCGCTGGAGAAGGTCCAGAAGATCACCAACAAGATTGGCTACCCGGACGTGTGGCGCAGCTACGAGGGGCTGAAGCTGGACCGCGCCTCGTTCCTCCAGTCGTACCTGGCCACCGAGGCCTTCGAGCAGGCCCGGCAGCTGCGCAAGGCGGGCAAGCCGGTGGACCGCGCCGAGTGGCTGATGTCACCGCCGACGGTGAACGCCTACTACAACCCGGCCACCAACGAGATTGTCTTTCCCGCGGGCATCCTCCAGCCGCCGTTCTTCAATCGCGAGGCCTCGGCCCCGGTGAACTTCGGCGCCATGGGCATGGTGGTGGGGCATGAAATCACCCACGGCTTCGACGACGAGGGCCGCCTCTTCGACGCGGATGGCAACCTGAAGCAGTGGTGGACGGACGCCTCGGACAAGGCGTTCCGTGAGCGCGTGGCGTGCGTGCAGCGCCAGTACGACGGCTACACCGCCGTGGACGACGTGAAGGTGAACGGCAAGCTCACCCTGGGCGAGAACGTGGCGGACCTGGGCGGCCTCAAGCTGTCCTTCGCGGCCATGCAGGCGTACCTGGCGGCACACCCGGAGAAGGCCTCGGAGGCCCAGGCGTACCGCTTCTCCCCGGCGCAGCAGTTCTTCCTGGGCTACGCGCAGTCGTGGTGCTCGAAGATTCGCGACGCCGCCGCGCGTCAGCGGGCGCTGACGGACTCGCACTCGCCCGCGTTCCTGCGCGTCAACGGGCCGGTGACGAACCTCCAGCAGTTCCAGCAGGCCTTCTCGTGCCAGGCTGGCGCGAAGATGGTCGCCCCCGCTGCGAACCGCTGCGAGGTCTGGTAGGTCCCGGACCATCCAAGGGAGGACGGCATGGGAATCTTGTCATGGCTGGTGTTGGGCGGTATCGCGGGATGGCTGGCCAGCATCATCAAGGGCACTGACGCCCGGATGGGGCTGTTCGCCAACATCTTCACCGGCATCGTGGGCGCCATGGTCGGCGGCTGGGTGTTCAACCTGCTCGGCGGCCGAGGCGTGACGGGGTTCAACCTCTACTCGCTGGGCGTCGCCACGGCGGGGGCCTTCCTCCTGCTGACGTTGTTGAAGGCCATCTCCAAGTAGCTCGGCTCAGAACAGGCTGAGCTGCGGAGAGGCGGGAGGCTTGCGCTCCGGACGCAGGAAGGTGTCCGGGGCCGCCTCGGTGATGGCGGACCCGCGGATGCCCAGCCGGCGCGCCGTCGTGTGGAAGAGCTGGTGGATGCTCTGGGCGTAGAGCCCCTCTCCGCGCATGCGGTGCCGGAAGCGCGAGTCATTCAGCTCGCCCCCGCGCGTCTCGCGGATGCGGTGCAGGACGCGGGCGGCCCGGAGCGGCAGCTTCGCGCGCAGGCGCTCCTCGAAGACCTCCTTCACGGGACCGGGCAGCCGCAGGAGCGTGTAGTGCGCCCGCGAGACGCCGGCCTCGCGCGCCGCGGCGAGCACGCGGGCGATGTCCTCGTCATTGAGGCCCGGGATGATGGGCGCCACGGAGACCGCCACGTCGATGCCCGCCTGGCTGAGCCGCTCGATGGTGCGCAGCCGGCGCTGGGGCGAGGCCGCGTAGGGCTCCATCGCGCGCGCCAGGTCCGGCTGATGGAAGGGCAGGCTGATGCTGACCCAGAGTCGCGCCTCGCGCGCCAGGCGCTGGAGCACGTCCAGGTCCCGCTCGATGAGCACGCCCTTGGTGATGATGCCCACGGGGTTGCGGTACTCGGCGCAGACCTCCAGACATTGGCGGGTGAGGCGCAGGGACGCCTCCAGCGGCTGGTAGCAGTCCGTGACGCCGCTGAAGACGACCGTCTCTCCCTTCCAGGACGGGCGCTCGAACGCCTCGCGCAGGAGCTCCGGCGCGCGGGGCTTCACCACGATGCGCGTCTCGAAGTCCGTGCCCGCGCCCAGGTCCAGGTACTGGTGCGTGGGGCGCGCGTAGCAGTACGCGCAGGCATGGAGGCAGCCCCGATAGGGATTGGCGCTCCAATCGAAGCCGACGTCCGGGCTGTCGTTGTGCGACAGCACGGAGCGACTGTGGTCCTCCCACACCTCCAACCGTGAAGGAGGAATCTCGTCGAGGTACTCCACCGCGGTGCTCGCCCAGGGGTTGGGCGGGTTGTCGATGGGACGGGCTTTCACGCCCCTACGGTGTGGCTGAAAGCCCGTTCAGTCAAGCGCTTAGCAGCCCGTGTTGTAGGCGGACAGGAAGAGCGTGCGGTCCGTGGCGTCCACGGTGCCGTTGCCGTCCACGTCCGCGGCCAGCTGGCCGGCCTGCCACGCGTTGAGGAAGGCGGTGCGGTCCGCGACGTTCACGGTGCCGTTCACGTCGTAGTCGGAGGGGCAGAAGAGCTGCAGGTCGAGCGACCACGACGCGGAGGCCGAGCCGTTGCCCTGGCCCTGGGCGTCCACCAGCGCGGAGACGTCACCCTGGAGGGTGTACTGGCCCGCGGGAATCCAGCCGGTGCGCGTGGAGGAGTCCTCGCCGTCGAGGTTGCCGATGTCGAGCGAGAGGATGGGGTGGGTCGCGGTGATGTCGGCGACGTAGAGCAGGGCGGTGGAGCCACCGAACTGGTACGCGCCGATGTACGCGTCCGAGTCCGCCTGCGCGCTGCCCCACACCACGTAGCGCGAGATGCGGTTCACGTTGAAGGTCAGGTAGAAGTCCGCGTTGCCCTGTCCCTGGCCCCGCGCGGACGGATCCATGGCGACGCCGCGAGCGGTGGCGGAGACGGACGCGGTGATGCGCGAGGCGCCGATGGTGGACTGGCCCGTGCCGGAGCCATCCGCGTCCACGCGGCTCTTCGAGTCCTCATACTGGGTGTTGGCCTTCAGCACGATGCTGTCGCTGAACGGCGCGAAGCCATGGGTGCCGTGGGAGTCCGAGTGGACGACGTTCGTGGTGGCATCCACGGCGGAGATGCCGGCGGAGACCGAGCGGCTGCCCTGCACCGGGGTGATGACCTGGGCCTGGGCGGCGGTGGCGACAACGAGGGGGAGAGCACCAACACACATCGACAGGAGACGCATGCGTTCCTCAGCGGGACTGCGGGGAGAGGCGCGCACCTTACGTTGTTTGCCTGACATTTCGGCGTGCCGTCGTTGTCACGATGTGCGGGGAAGGAACGCGAACCCGCGATCCCAAGCTTGGGAAGCTCGGGGTCGCCGATGGGTGTGGGGGCATCCGCGGACCCGCGCGAAGTGGAGTTCCCAGAACGAAAAAAGGCCGGTGGTCCTTTGGAAAGGAACCACCGGCCTTCCATTCGTGAGCGGCGGAAGGGATTCGAACCCTCGACCCCGAGCTTGGGAAGCTCGTGCTCTACCAACTGAGCTACCACCGCAGAAGTGGGCCGGGTGTACCGCAGCCCTCCTGGACCGTCAAGGACGTTGCGGCCCTCCCGAGGCGCGACTCTCAGAATCCACGGGCCCTGGACCCGCGGCCTGCTCCGCGCCTTGGCCCCAGGGTGGCACGTCATCCAGCGCGGGTGTCCGCTGGCGGACCGAACCTCGTGCGGTCTCGCCGCCGTCGTCAGCGGAGTCCGGGGCGCGTGTGAACCGCATGGGTCCCGATACATGGCTCATCCGCATGTCTTGCCATGGCTTTGAAAAGACTCTCACAGGCTGCAATGGCAGGAACCCCGGCGTTCCTCGCTGTCTGGGGTGCGTGATATTGGCGACGCATGCGAATGAACAGGCGATGGCTCGCGGTGGCGTTCTTGGGAATGGCGCTGGGGTGGGGCGCCTGTGGTTCGGATGCGCCCTCGCCCGGCGCGGGCTCACTCCCGGATGGCGGCACGGATGCGGGCGTCTCGGGCGGTCCTGGAGGGGGTGACAGCGGCATCGATGCCGGAAACACAGGCGGAGCCGACAGCGGCGTGGACGCTGGAAGCACGGGCGGAAGCGATGGGGGGACGGACGGAGGTACGACCGTCGACCCCGCACTTGAACAAGGGGACGGCGTCTCGCGTGAGACCGCCACGGTGGGCGGAGTCTCGGTGGACCGGTACACGTGGACGGACGCGCAGGGGCGTCCGCGCACCGTCTCGCTGAAGCGCGAGTCGGCGTCGAGCCACGGCGGCTATGCCGTTCAGCTGACCTATCAAGTGAAGTCCGGCGCGAGCTGGCGCACCGTGACGGTGGATGGCACCACCGGGGGCGAGCGTGGGTACGGTTACTTCGTGGCCCATGAGCTGTATCGGAGCTTCGACAATGGCTCGTCGGGGACCCTCGCGGGGCTGCATGGCGAGGACGACTCGCCGCTGGGCGTGGGCTTCGCGGTGCAGGGGACGCACTCGGCCATCAGCGCGGGCTCGACCTCCATCAGCCATACCTTCACCCAGCGCTATCCGAAGTGGGGCACGCGCGTGGCCATGGCGGATGTGACCGCGACGACTCCAGCGGCCGCGAGCGCGCACCAGAAGTTCCTGGTGCCGGTGAGCATCCGCTGGGTCTTCCAGAAGGGGATGGACTTCCCGCGCATCGACACGCGGGTGGACTTGAGCGAGGCGACCGCGGGACAGCTCTCCTTCGACATGCGCGGGCCCTACGGGGTCGTCGAGTTCGCGGACTCGGACGTCAACGCGCCGCTCAACAATGTGCAGTGGGGCGATGCGCGCGGCCACTTCACCACGCTCGCGCCCGCCGCGGGCTCACTCACCACGCAGGCGAACTGGACCTGGAACGAGCCCATTGGCACCGTGCGCAAGTACCACGCGCTGCTCGCGCGCCATTCGAGCACCGGAGTGCTCTATGAAATCGGCCTCGTGGAGATGAAGCTCGGCGCGGACACGGGGCTGGTCCATGGCGTGTACAGCGACAACAACGGCACGACGAAGGCCGCGTCCGGTCACGCGCTGCTCAGCGCGGGCTTCTCCGAGGGCGAGTGGTCGTATCAATCCGCGCAGTACAGCGGCCTGACCACCGCGTCTCCCGCCACGGGGAAGAAGTTCGCGTGGGGAACGAGCCCGTTCTACGGCTCCTCGCTCTCCACGGTCTACTTGAGCTCCGACTTCAGCACCCCCATCGCCGCGTTCCCGGCGTCGAAGCTCCTGACGTCACGGACGTGTCTGGTGCTCGGCGTCTCCACGTTCACGGACGCGAGCCCGAAGTCGCTCACGCGTGTGACGGCGGAGAGCGCTTCGCCCAGCTGCGCGACGGCCGAGCCGCTCTGAGTGGCCACCGTGCCTCGCGCCCCGGGTGGAAGTCCGGGGCGCGGGGCTCCCGTGCTACTCCGCCTCTTCGACGGTGAGCTGGTACGAGTCCTGGAAATTGGCCTCGCGGTTCTTCGCGTCGCGGACCTCCAGGATGTAGACGCCGGGCTCGGCGCTGTAGCGGATGACCTCGGGCTGATCTCCCTTGGCGCGGTCCGCCGTCTGCACCAGCGACAGCTTCCCGTCCGGCCCCATGCGGTGCAGGTACAGGCCCACGTCCACCTTGAGGATGCCCAGCAGCGTGGCCTTCAGCGACGTGCGCACCGGCCGGTCCGACAGGTCCAGCCGGAAGTAGTCCACGTCCTTCACGGGATACACGGTGCCGCGCACGGCCTTGCCAGGCGTGAGGTCCTGCGCGCGGTCCGGGGTGTTGTTGGGCTCGCGCTCCTCGCTGCCGTTGTCCGGCACGGTGGTGACGGTGATGCGGTAGGGCTGATCCGGGTTCTCGAAGTCCTTCACCCACTTGCCGTCCACCTTGCGCGACGCGCCTTCCACCCGGAAGTAGCAGGTGTCGTGGCAGGCCACGTTGTTGAGGCGCTCGGGCTCCTTCACCGCGCCGTCGTTGGCGCGCAGCAGCACCGTCTCCGCCTTGCCGTCGCCCTGGGGCGGCTCCACCATGGACAGCACGAGGTCCAGCCGGTCCACGCCCGTGACTTCGACCTTGGCGAGCACGGGCTCGCGGGTGCGCAGCACGAAGTTGTCCACGTCACCCTTGGGCGACAGGAAGCCCTCGCGGTAGCCCGAGCCGCCCAGCGGCGTGGCCTTGAGCAGCTCGTCGTTGGGCTCCAGCTCCGCGTGCGCGCCCGCCTCTTCCTGGGACACGGTGAGCGTGTAGGGGCGCTCCGCGTTGAACGTGCGGCGCGCCTCCTTGCCCGTGCCCACCCAGCCGCTCTTCACCACCACGTAGACGACGCGGTCCGTGGCGCGCACCCCGATGTTGCGCAGCGCGAGCGCCTCGCCTTCCTTGCCGCGCAGGCTGAACAGCGTCGCCTCCGCCGCGGAGAGCACCGACAGCTCGGGGCGCACGCCCTCGATGGCGGACAGTTCGATCTTCAGCGCGACCGACGGAATCTCCGGCTCCACCGCCGGGCCCGCGTCCACGGCCTCCGCCACGGCTCCCGCGTCCTCGCCGGGCGTGCCCTCGGGCGCGGGGGCAGGGGGCTCGCCTCCCGCGAAGGTGCCTTCGGTGGTTGGGGCGGGAGCCGCCTCGGTGGGCGCGACATCGGGCGTCGTCGGCGCGGCGCCGCTGTCGAGCGCGGGCGGCGGCTCGGTGGCGCCGGGCGGCCCGGGAATCTCCACGCGGTACCAGTCCTCGTCGCCCGCGTGGCCGATGAAGGCCGTGACCGGCTGGCCCAACGAGAGGGCGACCGCGTCCACGGCCCTATCGTTCGGCTCGTGCTCCTCGCCGTCATTGGGCGCGCGGAACTTCACCTGAAGCGTGTAGGCCCCTCCCACGCCCTTGCGCGAGGGCGCGATGCGCACCCACCGCTCGCCGTCCACGTAGAGGTTGGGGAAGCGCTCGCCCTTGCCGTCGCCCTCGCTGTTGACGCTGGCGAGCCGGTTGCGGTCGCGGTCGTAGACCTCCAGCGTGATGTCTCCGCCGGGCAGACCCGACACGGACACATCCGCGATGCGTGGCGCGGAGGGCGCCAGCCGGTACCAGTCCTCGTCGGCCTTGTTGGGCTCGGCGGTGAGGCCCGCGGTCACCTGGCTGTCGCGGGTGAGGGTGAGGGCCTGCTCCGGCCGCTCGTTGGGCTCCTGCTCGGTGAGTTGCGCGGGACCCGTCTCCAGGACGCCGGCATCGGGTACGGTTGCCGCGTCCTTCTTGCAGCCGACCATGGTTGCGGCCAACACGCAGACCCAGCCCCAACGTCTCATCAGGTTCTCCTCCGCACGGTTCGCCTTCTTTTCCCTGGGGTGACCGGGTGTCAAGCACCCCCAACCCGGGGCCGGGCGCTTTCATCCCTCCCTGCGGGGCGCGGGGGCCCCGGATTGGATCCCCGCGCCGGGGGCGATCCAAGATGCGGCCCATGCGAAGCCTCCCCTGGGTGTGCCTGCTGCTTGCCTCCCCCTCGCTCGCCGCCGCGCCCGCGCCGGGGTACGCGCGGGCAGAGGACTACCTGGAGCGGGAGCAGCACCCCGAGCGCTACGCCCCCGCCAACCTGCTGGATGGGCGAGACACCACCGCGTGGTGCTCGCCCGGCGGGTCCACGGCCGCCCCCATCACCATCGGCTTCAAGGAGCCCGTTTCCGTGGAAGAGGTCCGCGTGTACACGGGGGACGGCACGAGCCGCGAGGCCTTCAAGGCCCACGCCCGCGCGAAGAAGCTCGTCCTCACCACCACGGAGGACTCGCGGAGCCTCACCGTGGAGGACAAGCGGGGGCTCCAGCCCGTTCCCTTCAACCCGCCGCTCGTCGGGTCGCGCTTCACGCTGGAAGTGGCGGAGCGCTTTCGTGGCGCGGAGGACGGCGCGCCCGTGTGCGTGACGGACCTGGTGCTCTACTCCGGAGGCAAGCCGCTGAATGGCACCTTCCTGGCGCCGCGCCTCAAGTACGACCCCGCCGTGACGCCATTCCTCGGCACCTGGTTCGGGGGCATGGAGGGCGCGCCCGAGCGCTTCCTGTCCATCTTCGCCGACGGCACCTGGCGCTTCTCGCTGGAGCCCCTGGAGGGCGGCGAGCACACCGTGGTGACGGGGACCTACATCGCCTCGGGCGGACGGCTCACGCTCGACGTGCCCAAGAAGGGCAAGGTCGTGGTGCGGCTGGAGCCTCGCGACGAGGCCAACACGGGAGGGCGGATCGCGCTGGACGGCGCGCTCCCCGAGGAGTGGGGGCGCGCCTTCCGCAATCAGCCCTGAGCGACTCCTGCCTTACAGGGCCGCCAGCTTCTTCTTGGCGCTGAAGTGCCGGAAGAACTCGACGATCTCCTGCATCGCCACCTGGATGTCCTGGGCGTCTTGGAACTCAGACTCCAGGAAGATGCCGCCGCAGGACTCGCACGTGTCGTAGTGCAGGGGATGCTGCCGGTCCCCTCCATCCACGCGCACCAGGTCGACATGGCATTCGGGGCACTGGCCCGTGAGGGCCTCGGCATCCATCTTGCCGCCCTGGCTGTCCAGCCCGGGGAGGTTGTTGTGGAGCAGGACCCGGTTCAGGTCCGCGACGTCAATCCACAGCCCGCCGCACTCTCCACACTTCCGCAACGTCTGATCGTCCCCCTCGAGATCGGCCATCTCGACGTTGCAACCGGGGCAATTCATGGGGCGGCTCATTCTCCTGAAGGGGGGAGCAGTGCTCCCGAGTAGATGGAGAATGATAGGTCGCGCGAAAATTGGGATGCAACCCGTGTGAGGGGTTCTGTTCTCAACGTCGCGTCCGAGACCTTTTGCACCCTTTCAGCCCCGGGCCTTCACCCGGCGGATGTCCGCGCCCAGGCTGCGCAGCTTGCGCTCCAGCCGCTCGTAACCTCGGTCGAGGTGGTAGACGCGGCTGACCTCGGTCGGTCCCTCGGCCCTCAGGCCGGCGAGGATGAGGGACGCGCTCGCGCGCAGGTCCGTGGCCATCACCTGGGCTCCGCTCAGGCCCTTCACGCCCTTCACCACCGCGGTGTGCCCCTGGATGGTGATGTCCGCGCCCAGCCGGTGCAGCTCCGGCACGTGCATGAAGCGGTTCTCGAAGATGTTCTCCGAGATGACCGACGTCCCGTTGCTCACGGACATCAGCGCCATGAGCTGGGCCTGCATGTCCGTGGGAAAGCCTGGATGCTCGGTCGTGGTGATGTTCACCGCGGTGGGCGTGCGAGGGGCCTTGCACCGCAGGCCGCCCGCCTCGACGGTGATGGTGCAGCCGGCCTCGCGCAGCTTGTCCACCACGGCCTCCAGGTGCTCGACCTGCGCGTGCTTCACCAGCACGTTGCCGCCGCTGATGGCGGCCGCGACCAGCAGCGTGCCCGCCTCGATGCGGTCCGGGAGGATGGCGTGGTCCACGGGCTTGAGGCTGTCCACGCCCTCGATGGTGATGACGGACGTGCCCGCGCCCTCGATGCGCGCGCCCATCTTGTTGAGCACCCGCGCCAGCTCCTCCACCTCGGGCTCGCGCGCGCAGTTCTCCATGACGGTGTGGCCCTTGGCCAGCGCCGCCGCCATCATCACGTTCTCCGTGCCGGTGACGGTGATGACGTCGAAGTTGACCGTGCCGCCGCGCAGCTGCTTCGCCCGCGCCTCGACGTAGCCCTCCGTCAGGTGGATCTCCGCGCCCAGCGCCTTGAGGCCCTTGAGGTGCTGATCAATGGGCCGCGCGCCAATGGCGCATCCGCCCGGCATGGACACCCGCGCCCGCCCGAAGCGGGCCACCAGCGGCCCCAGCACCAGGACGCTCGCGCGCATCGTCTTCACCAACTCGTACGGGGCCTCGGGGGTGATGGGGCCCGAGAGGGCGACCTCGCACACGTCCTTCTTGCGGCCGGTGAGGCGCGCGGCCTCGCAGCCCATGGTGCGCAGCACCTCGAGCATGGTGGCCACGTCCGCCAGGTCCGGGACGTTGCGGAAGGTGTGCGTGCCGTCCGCCAGCAGCGCGGAGGCGAGGATGGGGAGCGCGGCGTTCTTCGCACCCGAGGCCGCCACTTCGCCATGCAGCGGCTGCCCGCCCTTCACGATGATCATGTCCATGCTGTCCGCCGTCCTCAGCCTTGTGGCCCGCTGGCCACGGGCTGTGTCCCAAAAGCCATGCGCTCGCGCCGCTCCAGGTCCTTCTCCACGCGCGCGTCCGAGTAGCCCGCAGCGCGCAGCAGCTCCAGGACCGCGGGGCCTTGCGTCTCGCCAATCTCCATTGCAAGGAGGCCGCCAGGCTCCAGGAACCGCCGGGCGTCCGTCACCACGCGGCGGATGAGCCGCAGGCCGTCCGGGCCGCCGTCGAGCGCCATGTGGGGCTCATGCCGCACCTCGGGGGAGAGCCCTGGGATGTCGCCCGCGTCCACGTAGGGAGGGTTGGACACCACCACGTGGAAGCGGGCCTCGGCCGGGACGGGAGCGAGCAGGTCGCCCTCCAGCACCGTCACCCGGTCCGCCACCTTGAGGGCCTCGGCGTTGGCGCGCGCGACGGTGGCCGCGCCCGGGGACAGGTCCGTGGCGAGGACGGTGGCCTGGGGCCGCTCGGCCGCGAGGCTGATGGCGATGCAGCCCGAGCCCGTGCACACGTCCAGGGCCCGCGAGGGCGCGTCCTTGGGGAGCACCTGGAGGATGGCCTCCACGAGCAGCTCCGTCTCCGGGCGCGGGATGAGCACGCGCGAGTCCACCCGGAAGGGGCGGTTGTAGAACTCCTTCACGCCCGTGAGGTACTGCGTGGGCTCACCCGCCAGCCGCCGCTCGATGAGCGCGCGGAACGTGGCCAGCTCTTCCTTGGAGAGCGGCCGGTCCAGGTCCACGTACAGCCGCACCCGGCCCGTTTGCAGCACGTGCGCCAGGAGGATCTCCGCCGTGAGGCGCGGGGCATCCACCTGCCGCTTCTCGAAGTGCTGCGTCGTCCAGGTGAGGACCCTGCGGATGGTCCAGGTCTCGCCGCCGCTCATGCTTCGCTGCCGGGCCGCCCGCCACCGGTCTGGGCCTTGAGGGCCTCGGCCTGATAGTGCGTCCGACAGGCCGTGATGATGTCCTCGACCGAGCCCGCCATGATGGCCGGCAGGTTGTGCACCGTCAGCGCGATGCGGTGGTCGGTGAGCCGGTCCTGCGGGAAGTTGTAGGTGCGGATCTTCTCGCTGCGGTCGCCGGTGCCCACCTGCGCGCGGCGCGTGGAGTCGCGCTCGTTGCGGATGCGCTCCTGCTCGATTTCATAGAGCTTGGCCCGCAGCATGCGCATGGCCATGGCGCGGTTCTTCCCCTGGCTCTTCTCCTGCTGGCACTTCACCACGATGCCCGAGGGCTTGTGGATGAGGCGCACCGCCGAGTCCGTCGTGTTGACGCTCTGGCCGCCGGAGCCCGTCGAGCGCATCACCTGCATCTCGATGTCGGCCGGGTTCACCTGCACGTCCACTTCCTCGGCCTCGGGCATCACCGACACGGTGATGGTGGAGGTGTGGATGCGGCCCTGGGTCTCGGTGGCGGGCACGCGCTGCACGCGGTGCACCCCGGACTCGTATTTGAGGTGGCTGAACACCGCGTCGCCGGACAGCGTGAGCGTGGCGTCCTTCACGCCGCCCGCGTTGCCCGCGCTCATGTCGATGATGTCCGCCTTCCAGCCCTTGCGGTCCGCGTAACGCAGATACATCTGCATCACTTCCTCGGCGAAGAGCGCGGCCTCATCGCCGCCCGCGCCGGCGCGGATCTCCAGGATGACGTTCTTCTCGTCATTGGGGTCCTTGGGCAGCAGGAGGATCTTGAGGGAGGCCTCCATCTCCTCGCGCTGCTGCTTCAGGCCCGGCAGGGCCTCGCGCGCATAGGCCTTCTCGTCCGGGTCGGAGCTGCCCAGCCAGGCCTCCACCTCGCCGAGGTCCGCGAGGACCTTGCGGTAGGCGCGGAACGCCTCGACGAGCTTCTCCAACCCCGCGCGCTCCTTGGAGACCTTCTGGAGCTTCGAGGTGTCAGCGAGGATGTCGGGGTTCGACAGGTCGGCGGTGAGGCGGTCGAAGCGCCTCTCGACCTCTTCCAGTTTGTCAATCATCGTCAGTCCCGGGGGGGTATTGCCCCTTTGTCCGCCTGCTGGCAAGGGTGGAGGCCGTCAAGAAACTTCTTGGCCGCTCGGCCAGGGGCATGAAAGAAGATGCCCCGTCGCCGCCTCGTGCGGCCAGATTCACGCCCAACACGGAGTCCTTCCACATGCCTGCCCAGAAGGGAAATCGTTCCAAGAAGAAGCTGGCCAACCGCGCCAAGAGCCGGAAGTCGCAGCTCAAGCGCCGCCGCGTTCGCGCGAAGCGTGGGCAGCGCAACAACAAGTTCTAGCCCTCCGGCTCCTCCCTCCCTCGGGCGCGTTCGGCTCAGGGGGAGGGAAGCGGCCGGGCCCACGGCTCCAGCTCCGGGAGCATCTTCTCCAGCCCCGTCGAGCTTCGAGCCAGGAGTCGCAGCACCTCCTCCGCGTCCGCCCCGCTGACGGGCACCGGCTGCACCGGGAACTCCGGGTAGCGGTCCGTGCGCAGTGGCAGCACCTCGCTGGACAGATAACCGCCAGGAGAGAAGCGCGCCCGCCACAGGGCACTGCGCTTGTCCCGCGGGTTCCAGTTCCCCCCGAAGACGAAGTTGCCCAGGGAGTAGATGACCGGAGCGCCCCGGTGGGACTCCATCGCCTGGAGCACGTGGGGGTGGCTGCCGAGCACGCCCGCGGCGCCCGCGTCGATGGCGGCGTGGGCGAGGCGCACCTGATAGGGCTCGGGTGTGTAGTTGCCCTCGCGGCCCCAGTGGAAGAAGGGGAGGACGACGTCGGCCTGGGCGCGCGCCGCGAGGATGTCCTCGCGCAGCATGCGCTCCATGGCGGCCTCGTCCGAGAACGTCCCCGCGACGCCGGGGCTCGTGTCGGTGGCGTAGACCTGGGCGGGCTCGATGTTGCGGTCCCCGAGGAAGAAGTAGCCCAGGAAGGCGAAGCGCACCCCGTGGACGGTGAGGAGGGCGGGCTTGCGCGCCTCGGCCAGGGTGCGCCCCGCGCCGAAGTGCGGGATGCCCGCGGCCTCCAGCGTCATCAGGGTGTCCACCAGCCCTTGCGGGCCGTAGTCCATCATGTGGTTGTTGGCCAGGCTCACCGCGTCCACGCCGCCAGCGATGAGCACGTTGACCAGCTCCGGGCGCGCCCGGAAGTTGAAGTTCTTGGCCAACTTGTCCTCGCTGGTGGTGTACGGGCACTCGAGGTTCACCACGAACAGGTCGCCCGAGTCCGCGAGCGGCTTCACCTCGTGGAAGCCGTAGGCGAACATGTCCTCGCGCGTGCGGCCCTTGGCCACCTGTTCGTCGAAGTACGTTTCGTAGTGGTGGCCCACCGTCACGTCGCCGCCCACCACCAACGTCACGGGGTGGACGGCCGCCCCCGCGTCGGGCTGTCCGGTACTGGACCCACCCGGCGCCTCGCCCCCCGAGTCCACGCCGGCGTCCGGCGACAGGGAGGAGGGCGGCGCGGGCGGAAGCTCGGTCGGCGGTGGGGGCCGGGAGTGGCAGGCCGTGACGAGCACGAGGAGCAGGGCGGCGTAGCGCATGGGCGGAGGGAAACTCTACCTTGCACCGGCGATTGCGCGGCGCGTAGATTGCCCGGCGCTCTCATGGCCCGGGACAAGGACAACATCGCTCTGTCGGACGAGCACAACTCCCGCGGAATCGAGCTGGCGGACCGTGGGTGGCTCGATGAGGCCGTGAAGGAGTTCCGCAAGGCCATCGACCTGGATCCGAACTCGGCTCACGCGCACGACAACCTGGCGACCGTCTACGCGGAGAAGAAGCAGTTCCGCGAGGCGCTCGCCGAGTACCTCACCGCGCTGAAGCTCGAGCCCGACAGCGCCACGGCCCATTACAACCTGGCCTGCTTCCTCTCCACCCATGCGGCCGAGATGGCGGTGGAGGAGTACAAGGAAGCCATCGAGTTGGATCCGGAGTACCCGGACGCCCACCTCAACCTGGGGCTCACCTACGCGGACCAGGGCCGGGTGGAGGACGCGCTGCGCGAGCTGCAGGCGGCCATCGAGTTGGATCCCCAGGACGCCTTCCCGCGGCACGAGCTGGCGGCGCTGATGATGGACGAGGGGGACTACCGCTCGGCCATCACCCAGCTCAAGGACGTGGTGCGGCTGGAGCCGGACAACTTCGAGGCGCAGCTGGACCTGGGCATCTGCTACGCGCAGAAGGGCTTCTACGCGGAGGCCGAGCGGGCCTACGAGCGCGCCCGCGCGCTCAACGCGGACGACCTCTTGCTCAACTACAACCTGTCGGCGCTGTACGCGCTGTGGGGTCGGCCCAAGGACGCCGTGCAGTACCTGCAGAAGGCGCTCGCGGCGGACCGGCAGAAGGTCATGGGGTGGCTGGCGACGGACCCCATGTTCGATGTGCTCAAGGGCGATCCCGACTTCGAAGCCCTCTTCTAAAGGGCGATTCCTATGGAATGGGTATTCCTCGGGCTGGCGATCCTCCTGGTATTCGCCAATGGTTTCTTCGTGGCGACCGAGTTCGCCATCGTGAAGGTCCGCGCCACGCGGCTTCAGTCCTTGGTGGATGAGGGCACGCCCGGCGCCGCCACGGCGCTGCGGATGGTGCAGGAGCTGGACAGGTACCTGTCCGCCACCCAGTTCGGCATCACGCTCGCGTCGCTCGGCCTGGGCTGGTTGGGCGAGCCCGCCTTCGCCAAGTTGCTGGAGCCCTTGCTGGTGCCGCTCGTGCCGGAGGGCGCGCGAGAGACGCTGGCCCACTCGGCGGCGGTGGTCATCGCCTTCAGCATCATCACGTTCCTGCACATCGTGCTGGGGGAGCTTGCGCCCAAGAGCCTGGCCATCCAGCGCGCGGAGTCCACCACGCTCGCGGTGGCCCTGCCGATGCGGGCGTTCTACTTCCTCTTCTACCCGGCCATCTCGCTGCTCAACGGGCTGGCGGCGTGGGTGCTGCGGGTGTTCGGTCTGCACTCGGCCAGCGAGTCCCACGACGCCCACAACGAGGATGAGCTGCGCGTCATCCTGCACAGCTCGGCGCAGGCGGGCGCCATCACCACGGCGCGCGCGGAGCTCTTGGAGCGCGCGCTGGAGATGGCGGAGAAGACGGCGCGTCAGGTGATGGTGCCGCGCAATCAGGTGAAGTTCCTCGACGTGGAGGAGCCCCTGGAGCGCAACATCGCGGACGCGCGCGCCGCGGGCCACACGTGGCTTCCGGTGTGTCGGGGCAACCTCGACGAGGTCGAGGGCGTGGTGAACGTGAAGGACCTGTTCTTCCTCCTGTCCCGCGGCGAGCTGCGCAGCCTGTCGCAGGCGCAGCGCCCCGTGCTCTTCGTTCCGGAGAACGTCACGCTGGAGCAGCTGCTCGCCGAGTTCCGTCGGCGCAAGCGGCAGACGGCGCTGGTGGTGGACGAGCACGGCGGCACCTCGGGCCTCGTCACCATCGCGGACGTGGTGGCGGAGGTGGTGGGCGACGTGGCGGAGCTGGGCCGGCGCGTGGAGGAAGTGCGCGCGCTGCCAGGGGGCCGCTTCGAGTTGCCAGGCACCGCGCAGCTCGACGATCTGGAGGAGCAGCTCGACGTCACCTTCGACCTGAGCGAGGACGAGAAGGGCGAGGTGACGACCATCGCGGGCTACCTGATGGCCAAGCTGGGCCGCGTCCCGGAGAAGGGCGACAGCCTCAAGCTGGACATGTGGCGCATCCAGGTGGAGGAGGTGGAGGGGCCTCGCGTGGTGCGCGTGACGGTGGGGCCGCAGGCCAAGGCCTCCACGCCGCCCGCCGCGCGCGCTTCCGAGGTTCCGCCGACCTCCGGCGAGTCGACCTCGTAGCCGCGACTCAGCCCTTGGTCGCCGCCTTCTTGCGGGGGGCGCCCTTGCGGTTCGCGGGCTCGACCTTGGGCTCGGGGCGCTCAACCTGAAGCAGCTCCAGGTCCGTGTTTCCGGCGGTGGAGATCTTCACGATGCCCACGCCCGGCGCGAACCAGATGAAGCTCTCCAGCGTGCGGCCCTCCGCGCCCGGACGGCTGGCGCGCGCGGTGGTGAGGTTGCGCACCTTGAGGGCCTTGAAGCGGCCCGCGCCCACCGTCACCTCTTCCTCGCCCACCACGGTGGCTTCCTTGTCGAACGTGGTGGCGATGATGGGGCGCAGCCCATGCGGCCCGCCCTTGCCGGGCGGCGGCTGAAGCTTGACCGAGAGGCTGTTCTTCCACGTGCCGCCCGGGACCATGACGGACGGCGCGGGCACCGCCACGCCCTCGGCGTGCACCACCTCCACGTTCATCCCGGACGCGGACAGCAGCGTGCCCTCCAGCCCGCCGAGCGCCGTGCTGACGCCTTCCGCGGAGCAGGTGACCTCCGTCTGTCCATCGCGTCCCTTGAGGCTCACCGCGAGCGTCCCGCGGAGTCCTTCCGGCACCGGCGCGACGTCCTTCGTGGCGAGCACCATCCGCGACGAGCGCCCCGCCCGGTAGGTCAACCGCAGCCCCTCCTCGAGCGGGAACCACGGGTTGGGACAGGCCGCTACAGGCATGTCGGACCGGGGTGCTACGTCCGGAGTCGGAGAGGTTCCCACGAGAAGCGACAGAGCAAGCAGGGGGTGGAACGTAGGTCGCCTCCGAACCGGTTCACGAGAAGGTAGGGTGGCGCGCCGACGAGGCAAGCCCCCGCGCGTTGGGTGTCCGCGGCGCGGCAAGCAGCCGAACGTAGGGTCATGCGTGGCATGGTCACGCTTGATCGTCCGGAGTGCGACTGGTACTCCTGCCGATCGCTGCGGAGCCGATTTTTCGGCCTCGCGCTCACTTTCAACCCGCCTCACCGTCCCTCCATCAGGAGTCCGCTGGCATGCGAATCAAGCGCCTGGACATCACCGGCTTCAAATCCTTCATGGAGCGGAGCGTCTTCACCTTCGACGACGGCGTCACGGGCGTCGTGGGTCCCAACGGCTGCGGCAAGTCGAACGTCGTGGATGCCATCCGCTGGGTGATGGGCGAGCAGAGCGCGAAGAACTTGCGCGGCCGCGGGATGGAAGACGTCATCTTCAACGGCTCCGAGTCCAAGCAGCCGCTCAACATGGCCGAGGTGTCGCTCACCTTCCTGGTGGACGACACGGACACGCTGTCGCCGCAGTACCAGGGGTTCTCGGAGATCACCGTCACGCGGCGCCTGTTCCGCAACGGTGACTCGGAGTACCTCATCAACAAGACGCTGTGCCGCCTGCTCGACATCACCGAGTTGTTCCTCGGCACGGGCGTGGGCACCAAGGCCTACTCCATCATCGAGCAGGGCCGCGTGGGCCTCATCGTCTCCAGCAAGCCGGAGGACCGCCGGCACCTCTTGGAGGAGGCCGCGGGCGTCACCAAGTACAAGGCCCGCCGCAAGGCCGCCGAGCGCAAGCTGGAGGCCACCGAGGCCAACCTCCTGCGCGTCGCGGACATCACCAACGAACTGGAGAAGCGGCTCGAGGTGCTGTCGCGCCAGTCCAAGAAGGCGGAGAAGTACAAGAAGCTCAAGGCGCGCATGCGGGACATCGACCTGCACGCGGCCAGCCACCGCTACCTGGAGCTGGTGGGCGAGAAGAAGGTCCTCCAGTTCCGGCTGGAGAACCTGGGCACCGAGGAGCGCGAGAGCCTCGACCGCGTGAAGGAGCTGGAAGAGGCGATCACGCGTCGCCGCGCGGAGCTGGAGGCCGAGGGCGCGGCGCTGCAGCAGCTCGCCAGCGAAGTGCACTCGCTCGAGAGCGCCGTGCAGCGCGATGCGCAGGACCTGGCCTACGGCCGCCGCGACCTGGAGGAGACGGGCGCGCGCGTGGCCCAGTCCCAGGCGGAGCTGGACGGGCTCCTGGCGCGTCAGGCCGAGATGGCGGACACCATGGCGGCCCGCGAGGCGGAGCTGTCGGGCATCGCGGGGGCGTGGAAGGAGGACGAGGTCGCGATGCAGGTGGCGCAGGAGGAGCAGCGCCGCGTCACGCACCTGCAGACGGAAGTGGCCCTGCGGCTGGAGCAGGAGCGCGCGGGACTGGTCGCCGTGGCGGCGCGACTGGCCAACCACGAGAGTAACCTCGTCAACCTGGCCCGGCAGCGCGGGGACCTGGAGTCGCGGCGGGCCAAGCTCCAGGGCGAGCTGGATGCCCTGCGCGCCCAGGAGCAGTCGCTGGATCAGGTGCGCACCGACGCGGCCAAGCGCGTGGAGGACACGCGGCACCTGGCGCACGAGCTGGCGGAGCGAAAGGGCCAGGAGGAGGAGGCGCTCAACCGGACCCGCGCGGACTTCGCGGAGAACGAAATCCAGGTCATCGCGCTGCGCGAGGAGCTGAGCGACAAGCGCAGCCGCCTGGGCTCGCTTCAGGACATCCAGAAGAACTACGACGGCTTCGACCGCGGCGTGCGCGCCGTCATGGTGCGCGCGGCCGAGGCGGCGCGGGAGCAGGGAATCTTCGGCCTGGTGGCGGACGTGCTGAACGTCGCGCCGCGGTACGAGCGCGCCATCGAGGCGGCCCTGGGCGAGCGGCTCCAGCACGTCATCGTCGAGAGCCGCGACAAGGGCGTGGAGTTGGTGGAGTACCTCAAGGGGCACTCGGAGGGACGCGGCAGCTTCCTGCCGGTGCCCATGAGCGAGTCCCTGCCTCCGCCGGTGACGCCGGATTTCAACCGCGCGGGCGTGCTCGCGCACGCGCTGGGCGAGGTGACGTGCGAAGAGGCGCTCCAGCCGGTGGTGCGGCTGCTCCTGGGTGACGTGGTCATCGTGCAGGACGTGGCGGTGGCGCGCGCGTACGCGGAGTCCAGCGGCCCGGCCTGCACGCTGGTGACGCTGGAGGGCGAGGTGTTCCGCGCCGACGGCACCATCATCGGCGGTGAGCGCGAGGGCGCGGCGGTGGGCGCGCTCCAGAAGAAGCGGGAGATCGCCGAGCTGGCCGCCGAAGTGGCCCGGGTGGAGGAGCGCTACAACGAGATCCTCACGCGCCACTACTCGCTCCAGAAGCAGATGGGGCACACCGAGGGGGTCCTCAAGGGCCTGGGCAAGGAGCAGCACGCCGAGGAGGTCAACCTCGCCAGCCAGGAGAAGGACCTGCACAAGGCGAGCGAGGACCTGGCCCGGGTGCGCGAGCGCCTGCGCTCGCTGGAGACGGAGGAGTCCCAGTTCGCGCAGAGCCACACGGCGCTCGTGAACGAGGAGGAGACCAGCCGCGGCGAGGTGGCCCACGGACAGGCGGACCGCGAGGCCCGCGAGGAGCGGGTGCGTCAGCTCGCCGGCGAGATGGAGAGCCTGCGCCAGCGCGCGGACGCGGCCTCGGCGGAGCTGACCGGGCTGCGCATCAAGGTCGCCGCCGGCAGCGAGCGCGGCGAGGCGGCCCGCAAGGAGCTGGAGAGCCTCATCACCCAGCGCAAGGACATGGAGTCGCGCACGGGCCGGTTGCAGTCCGTGGTGGCCGATGGCCGCGCGAAGGCCTCCGAGTTGGAGCGCCGCACCGAGGAGCTGGAGGCCGCCCGGGAGAAGCGCGCCGGCGAGCACCGGGTCTCCGCCGAGCTGTTGGAGACGCGCCGCGCCGCGCACACCACCGCCTCGACGGAGGTGCGTGAGCAGGACACCCAGTTCCGCGAGCTGCGCGGCCGGGTGGAGGAGCTGATGCAGGGGCTCTCCACCATCAGCCTGCGCGAGCGGGAGATTGCCTTGGAGCTGGAGCACCTGGGCGCGGGCATCCGCGAGCGCCACCAGGTGGAGTTGGCCACCGAGCTGCACCGCTACCACCTGCTGGCGCCCCTGTCGCCCGAGGTCGAGGGCGAGCTGAAGGACCTGCGCGCCCAGGTAGAGAAGATGGGGGAGATCAACCTCACGGCCATCGACGAGCACGCGGAGCTGTCCAAGCGCTTCGACTTCCTCTCGGCGCAGCGCCGCGACCTGACGGACTCCATCAGCCAGCTCAAGGAGGCCATCGTTCGCATCGACGCCACCAGCCGCGAGCGCTTCAAGCAGACGTTCGACGTGGTGAACGACAAGTTCCAGGCCATCTTCCCGCGCCTGTTCGGCGGTGGCCGGGCCAGCCTGGTGTTGACGCAGGAGGGCCCCAACGGCGAGCCGGGCGTGGAGATTGTCGCGCAGCCGCCGGGCAAGAAGCTCCAGAGCGTCAACCTGCTCTCCGGTGGCGAGAAGGCGCTCACGGCCGTGGCGCTCATCTTCGGCATCTTCCTCATCAAGCCCACGCCCTTCTGCCTCCTGGACGAGGTCGACGCGCCGCTGGATGAGGGCAACGTGGGCCGCTACAACGACATGGTGAAGGAGATGAGCCGTCAGTCGCAGTTCATCCTCATCACCCACAACAAGCGCACCATGGAGATCGCCGATACGCTGTACGGCGTCACCATGGAGGAGCCCGGCATCTCCAAGCTGGTCAGCGTGAAGATGCGCGAGGCCTCCGCGCACAACGACGACAAGGTCTCCGCCGCGTAGCGCGCGGAAGCGGCGTCCGGGGCCCGCGCGAGGGCCCTTTCCGGATGGCTCGGCGACGTTTGGACAGACAAAAGGCGCGGGTCCCAGGTCGGGTCCCGCGCCTTCGTCATGTCAGGTCGGAGCGAGGCTCCGGCGGACTACTTCTTCTTGGCCGGGGCCGGGCTGTACGTCTTCTTGGGGCACACGGCCTTGTCGGCCTCGACGCCCTGCTTCGCGGCGGTCAGCGCCTTCTGCGTCTCGGTGAGCGAGGTCTGCGTGGCCGTCTCGGCCTCCGCCCAGGCCGGGTCCTTCGGCTTGAGGTCCTGCTGCACGAGCGTCAGCTGCGCCTGCTCCACGTCCTGCTGCGCCTGGATGGCGTCCGCGGTGCTGCTGGAGGCCTTCACCAGCGTGTTGCACTTGGTCTCGAGCTCGTCGAAGAGCTTGTAGTCCTTGGTCTTCTTGTAGCGGTCCACCACCGCGGCGTACGCCTCGGCGGCGGAGCCACGCGTGCCGCTGGCGACGGCCACGTCCGCGGCGCGCTGGGTGCGCACGAGCTCCAGCTGGAAGAAGCGCAGCTCGGGCGGGAGCGCGGTGGCCATGTCCGTCGCGGCCTCGGAGTTGTACGTGACGAAGCGGTACGGGACCTTCAGCGTGTCCACGGAGAGCTTCGCCGGCACCGCGGCCAGCTTCAGCTTGAGGCACGAGGCGAGCTGCTCACCCTCGGTGCTGCCCGCGGGGTCGAAGGTGATTTCCGTGGCCGTCGGCTGGCCCTTGGCGAGCGTGACGTGCGCCTGCAGCACGGGGGGCGTCTGCGTCTTGAAGGGCGCGTAGCACTCGCACCACGACTTCTGGGCCAGTCGCACCGCACCGGCGAAGTCCGAGCCGTCGTTGATGCCGTAGGTGACGGAGTTGTTGCCGGAGGCGGTCAGCTCGAACGGGATGCTGGCCGTGACGGGCTTGGCGCCGGCGGGCAGCGGGGCGGCCTTCACGCGCGCGTCCACCACCTGCTGGATGCACTGCTTGCCCTCGGGGGTGAGGTTCTCACCCTCGACGGTGTTGGTGGCGCTCTCCGGGGACACGGTCGACTTCACCGTGAGCTTGGTGGTGGCCGCGGGCCCGCGGTGCTTCGGGTCCACCAGGCACTCCATCACCTCCGGACGGGTGGCGAGGATGGCGCCCAGGAGCGCGCTGTCGTTGACCGGCTGGGGCAGCGTCACCTCGCGCGGGAAGCACGAGACGAGGTCGAACGGAGGCTGGTTGGTGATGCGCAGCTTCTCCTCGGTGGACAGCTTCTTCTGCTCACCGCCCTCGGTCTTCTGCTGACCGGCACAGGCGGTGGTAAGGACGATGGAGGCGATCGCAAGACGGCGCATCATGACGTGGGGTTCTCCCTCGGTTGGGGACAGCGGGGGGCACTCACTTCTCCAGGCCCTCGGCGTTCTTGAGGTCCTTGAGTCGCAGCCCGTTCTTCTTCAACAGTCGATAGAGGCTCTGCATGGACAGGCCGGTGCGCTGCTCGGCGGCCTTCATGTCGAAGCCCACCGAGCGCATGACCTCGGCGAAGTACAGGCGCTCGAAGTCGGCCAGCACGCGGTCCTTGGCCTCGTGGTACGGCATGCCTGACACCAGCGCGGACACGCTCGTCTGGGGCGCGGCTCCCTCGGGGCGCACGGCCGACTGCGCCAGGAAGTCCAGCCAGCTGCTGTTGCCCGTCTCCTGCATGAGGGCCCCGCGCTCCAGCACGTTGCGCAGCTCGCGCACGTTGCCGGGCCAGTCGTAGCCATCGAAGAGGGCGAGCGTCTGCGGCGTCAGCTCCACCGTGCTCTTGAGGCCGCGCGAGAGCGCCTGGGCCAGCGCCGGGATGTCGTCGCGGCGGGTGCGCAACGGCGGCAGGCGCACGCGCGCCACCGCCAGTCGGAAGTAGAGGTCGGCGCGGAAGCGGCCCTGCCGCACGTCCTCCTCCAGGTTGCGGTGCGTGGAGGCGATGACGCGCACGTCCACCGCCACGGGCTGGCCGTCGAGCGAGGGCACCTCGCGCGTGTCCAGCACGCGCAAGAGCTTGCCCTGCACGGACAGGGGCAGCTCCCCGACTTCGTCCAGGAAGAGGGTGCCGCCGCGTGCCGCCTCGAAGACGCCGCGCGCGGCCTTGTCCTCGCCCTCGTTGGCGCGCAGGCCGCCGAACAGCTCGCGCTCGGCCTTCTCCTCGGAGATGAGGTTGCAGTCGACGACCTTGAAGGCGCCGTGGCGCCGCACCGAGTGCTGGTGCACCGCGCGGGCCGCCAGCTCCTTGCCGGTGCCCGTCTCGCCTTCCAGCAGCAGGTTCATGTCCTCGCGGGCGATGCGGCGCAGCTCCGTGAAGACCCAGCGCATCTTCTCCGAGCTGCCCACGAGCTGCCCGAAGGACTCGGCGCCCGCCACCTCCACCTCGGTGGGGCGCGGGGCCAGGCGCACGGCGAGCTTCGTCTTGCCCAGCTCCACCTTGTCGCCGCTGGACAGGTAGGCCTGGACGACCTGCCGGCCATCCAGGAACGTGCCGTTGCGGCTGCCGGTGTCGCGCAGCATCAGCCCGTGCGTGGTGCGCTCGATTTCCAGGTGGCGGCGGCTCACCGTGGCGTCGCCCAGCACCAAATCGCTTGCGGGGTCCGAGCCCACGCGCACGAGCGCATCCCGGGTGACGACCTTCTTGCCCTTGTCCGGGCCGGACACCACCTCCACGGTCCACTCGTGGATGGGGATGCGGGTGGCGCGTCCTTCCTGCTCGGTCTGGACGGTCTCGGTGACCTCGGGCCTGGATTCGATCATGGGCGCTCGCCCTTCCTCTCGGGGCCGCGAGGGGCGGAGGCTCCCATCCGGCCTGGGTACGCCCTGTTTAGGAGGGAGAGGACATGACGGGCAAGACAAACAAGTCCCCCCGGAATGATCCGCCCCAGATGTCAGTCAGGGCAACAACACGGGCAGCGTGGCGCCGGATGCCCGCTTGACACGCGCCTCCACGGGCACAGGTGCCAGCCGCGCGCGGGCCAGGGCCTGGGGCAGGGCGGGGCGCCCATCCAGCGTGAGCACGATGTCCCCGGGCACCAGCTTTCCACTCGCGGGGCCCTCGCGCACGAGCAGGCCCGGGGGCGCGCTCTGCAGGGCGTTGAGCAGGGTGTCCTCCTCACCGGGGTTGGCGAAGCGCAGGCGCTGGTGGCGCAGCACCTCGGCGTCCAGCGCGTCGCGCTGGGACAGCTCCTCGGTCAGGTCCAAGGCCTCCCAGGGCACCCAGGCCACCCGGCCCATGGCGGGGGCGGGCACGCGGGGCTGTTGCAGCGAGCCGCCCAAGGCGCGCAGGGCCTCGCGGGTGAGCAGCTCCATCATCGCGGTGAGCTCGGGGGCGGGATCGGCGCCCTCGTCCGCGCGCTCGGCGAAGGGGTTCACGGCGGCCTCGGCGGAGACCTCCAGCACGAGCTGCTGGGAGGCCGGGTGCACCACCTCCACGTGGCCCACGTAGGTGACGTCCTCCGAGGCGGCATGGCCCACCGTGCGGCCCTTGGCGTCCTCCAACTCGTGCGAGCCGGACTGCGTGCGCTTCTCAGCCCAGGGGCGCAGCACCAGCGCGGCGTCGGGGCGGACGCCATAGGGGGCCAGCACGGCCACGGCGTCGCTGGCGGCCCAGGCGTTGTCGTCGTCGGGGCGGTAGACCCGCACCTCGGTGGGGCCGAAGAACAAGGCCGTGTCACCGGCCTCGGCCACGCCCACGGAGACCAGCCGCTGCGACAGCTCCACCGAGCGCCACGCGGGCGAGCTCCACCGGAAGCCGAACGGGTAGACGATGATGGCGGACGCGGCGAGGCGCGCCGGCGCGGCATCGGAGCGCCGCACCTGGGGGCCGCGGCTGCCCTGGCACGCGGCGCTGAGGCACGCGAGCGCGACGAGGGCCACGGCGGCGCGCGAACGGGACGAGGGGCCGAGGGGGTTCACCCCCCGAAGTGAAGACGAAGACCCCCTCGGGAATCCAGTCCGGGGCCAGTTTTCGCTAGTACGTCGCGGGCGAGTCGCTGGCGGGGAAGGACTCCTTGGACTGCAGGTCCACGATGTCGTCCCAGGCATTCCCGCCCGACTTCACGCCCTCGCTCACCTGCGTCCGCACGCTCGCGCCCCGGGCGCCCGCCTTCTTCGCCGCGCCCCCTCGAGCCCGCCGCGCGTCCTCGGGGCGCGCTCCCAGCCGGGCCGCGAGCAGGTTCTTCGCGCGCTCCAGCAGGTGCTGCTGCTCCTCGCGCCAGTCCTGGAAGAGCTGCCGGTGGGCCGGGTCGCCCGAGGGGCCCGCGTCCGCCAGGGCCCGCTCGCAGGCCGCCACGCCCTTCGTGAGGTGGTACACCGCCCCCACGAGGGCGGAGGTCTCGTCGTGGGTGCCCGCCTGCCGCGCGTTGCCTGCCATGGTGCTCCTCCCGAGCGTTGGGTGCCTCTGTCAGCAAAGCTATGCACGAGACAGGGGCACGCGGAGGCGCGGGGCGGCTGTTCGCCCGGCCCCTTCAGGCCTGGAGCATCGGGTCCAGCTTGCCCTCGTTGTCCAGGCGGGCCAGGTCCGAGTAGCCACCCACGTGGTCATCGCCGATGAAGATCTGCGGCACGGTGCGCTGGCCACCGCTGCGCTCCACCAGCCGGGCGCGCTCGTCATCGTCGCCGGTGACGTCCACCTCTTCGTAGTCCACGCCCTTGCGCTTGAGCAGGTCCTTGGCCCGGAGGCAAAAGCCGCAATAGTTCGTCGTATAGATTTTCACGGGCTTCATGGGGGACTCCCTCCTTCTTCCTGTTCCCCAGAGTAAGGGCCCCCCTCGCGCGCCGCCACCGTCGCGACCGCCTGAACGCACGAAGGCCCCCGGCTCCCGCGAGGGAACCGGAGGCCTTGGGTCCTTCCATCACCCCGGCGCGAGCGCCGGAGTCAGGAGGGACGGGGCGACTACATGCCCATGCCGCCCATACCGCCCATGCCGCCCATTCCACCCATGCCGCCGCCGGCGGGCGCCTTGTCGTCGTCCGCCTTCGGGCGGTCCGCGACCATGGCCTCGGTGGTGAGCATCAGGGACGAGACGGACGCCGCGTTCTGCAGCGCGGTGCGGCTCACCTTGGCCGGGTCGATGACGCCCGCGGCCAGCAGGTCCTCGTAGGCGCCGGTGGCGGCGTTGAAGCCGTAGGCACCCGAGCCCTCCTTGACCTTGTTCACCACCACGCTGCCCTCGAGGCCGCCGTTGCCGACGATCTGGCGCAGGGGCTCCTCGAGCGCGCGGCGGATGATCTCCACGCCGAACTTCTCGCCGTCGACGACCTTCAGGCCGTCCAGGGACTTCAGGCAGCGGATGAACGCCACGCCGCCGCCGGGCACCACGCCCTCCTCGACGGCCGCGCGGGTCGCGTTGAGCGCGTCCTCCACGCGGGCCTTCTTCTCCTTCATCTCCGTCTCAGTGGCCGCGCCGACGTTGATGACCGCCACGCCGCCCACGAGCTTCGCCAGGCGCTCCTGGAGCTTCTCGCGGTCGTAGTCGCTGGAGGTGTCCTCGATGGCCACGCGGATCTGCTTCACGCGCGCCTCGATGTCCTTCTGGCTGCCCGCACCGTCGACGATGGTGGTGTTGTCCTTGTCGATGGTGACGCGCTTGGCGCGGCCCAGGTCCTGGAGCGTCAGCGTGTCCAGCTTGATGCCCAGGTCCTCGGCGATCATCCGGCCGCCGGTCAGGACAGCGATGTCCTCCAGCATGGCCTTGCGGCGATCACCAAAGCCCGGCGCCTTCACCGCGGCCACGTTCAGCACGCCGCGGATCTTGTTCACCACCAGGGTGGCCAGGGCCTCGCCCTCGACCTCCTCGGCGATGATGATGAGCGGCTTGCCCGCGCGCGCCACCTGCTCCAGCACCGGCAGCAGGTCCTTCATCGACGAGATCTTCTTCTCGTGGATGAGGATGAGGGCGTCGTTGAGGACCGCCTCCATGCGCTCCGGATCCGTCACGAAGTACGGGGACAGGTAGCCGCGGTCGAACTGCATGCCCTCGACCACGTCCAGGGTGGTCTCGAGGCCCTTGGCCTCCTCGACCGTGATGACGCCCTCCTTGCCGACCTTCTCCATCGCGTCCGCGATGATCTGGCCGATGGTGGAGTCACCGTTGGCGGAGATGGTGCCGACCTGGGCGATCTCCTTCTTGTCCTTGGTGGGCTTGGCCAGCGTCTTCAGCTCGGCCGTGATGGTCGCGACGGCCTTGTCGATGCCGCGCTTGATGTCCATCGGGTTGTGGCCCGCGGCGACCAGCTTCGCGCCCTCGCGGAAGATGGCCTGCGCCAGCACGGTGGCCGTGGTGGTGCCGTCACCGGCGACGTCAGACGTCTTGGAGGCAACCTCCTTGACCATCTGCGCGCCCATGTTCTCGAACTTGTTCTCCAGCTCGATCTCCTTCGCCACCGTCACGCCGTCCTTCGTGATGGTGGGGGAGCCGAAGCTCTTCTCGATGACGACGTTGCGGCCCTTGGGCCCCAGGGTCACCTTGACCGCGTCCGCGAGGATGTTCACGCCGCGGAGGATGGCCTCACGCGCGCGCACGTCGAAAATGATGTCCTTCGCCATGGTGGAATGAATCCTTGGAAAAGAGGTGGGAAGGCCGGACTACTTCTCGATCACGCCGAGCACATCCTCCTCGCGGAGGATGAGGTGCTCCTCGCCGTCCAGCTTGATCTCCGTCCCGGCGTACTTGCTGAAGAGGATGGTGTCGCCCGCCTTGATGTCGAGGGGACGAACCTTGCCGTCCTCCTGCACCTTGCCGTTACCGACGGCGATCACCTTGCCCTCGAGGGGCTTCTCCTTGGCGGTGTCCGGGATGAAGAGGCCGCCCTTGGTCTTGTTCTCCTCGGCGACGCGCTTGACGATGAGCCGATCCTGCAGGGGACGAATCTTCATGAGTTGCTCCTTGCTCCACGAGAAGGACGCCCGTTCCGGCAGGTGCCGGTCGGTGCGCCGGTGGGGGGTTGACGAAGGGTCGTGACGACCCGCGGCATTAGCACTCGAACCACCCGAGTGCTAATGCCTGAGCGCGCGGGATAATAACCAGGGTCTTTGACCCGTCAAGCGACGACGGGGCACCGTTCCGTGCAGCGCTAAACACCTGACGTCGTTGCGCTTTTGGGCCACTCGGGCCCAGTGTGTCCGCGCGCTTCAACCCCCGCCGCGCCCGCTCCGAATTGGCACTCGGAGGTGGCGAGTGCCAGCGTAACCCATTGGAATCACTCAGGGTGCCTTTTGCTGTGCTCCAGGCCTGTTGCTAGCGTTGCGGGAGGCTTGGAGGTGTCGATGAGTGGACTGGTGGCTTCCTCTTCCCTGAAGGAATTCTTCAAGTCGTTGCTGGACGAGGTCCTGGCCCGTCAACGGGTGGGGCTGACGGAGGGCGCGGAGTTCTACCTGGTCAACCTGCTGTCGGACTTCGCGGCCACGGACGCGCTGTTCAACCGGGACGCGGAGGGCCGGAGGGACCACGAGCCGCTCGCGCTGCTCTATCACCGGGCCCTTCAGCAGGAGCGCGAGGAGCGGATCCGCACGCTGCGGCGCCTGGGCGACGTGTCGCTCTACAAGGCCGGCTTCTTCTCGGGGGCACTGCAGCACGGCCTGGTGGGGCCGGACTACTACATCCAGATGGGCGGCTCGGCGTACGGGCAGGTGGCGGCGCTGGCGCCGGCGTCGGGCTTCGCCGCGGTGTACCGGGAGCTGTGCGAGAAGTTCCGGGCCCTGGTGTCGCTGCTAGAGGAGATCGCCGCGCGCGGCATGGTGCGCGCGGGCCCCAGCGGGGCGCTCAAGGTCTACGAGTCCTGGTCTCGCACCGGCGACGACAAGCTGGAGCGGGTGCTGGTGGAGGCCGGGCTCGTCACGCGCAAGGGCTCCTTGCCCAACTGAGGAGGCGCGATGATTGCCCGGCTGCAGGATCATCTGGAGGCCATCTACGGCTTCACATGCGAGGCGAGGGCCGAGGCCTTCGTGGTGGACACCGAGGCGGCGGTGCAGTTGGGCGGCAGTGGCCATGGCTCGGAGGAGCTGCTCGTGAGCGTGGACGCGGACGGGGAGGGGCTGGAGCTGGCCCTGTACCTGGCGCCCTCGCTGCTGGCGCGCCTCAAGCCGTACGAGGCGGGCCCGCTGGGGCAGGTGCTGGACGCGGACCTGGATGGCTACTGCCAGGTTACCGAGGGCGTCAGCCACTTCCTCTACGTGGCCCACACGGCCCACTACGAACGCACCGTGTCCTTGTTGGAGCTGGAGGCCCAGGCGGAGGTGGACAAGTTCGCGGTGTGCCTGCTGCACCGCTGGGGCGAGGGCGTCCAGGCCTGGGCTGGGGAACTCCGGAGCCGGCTGTTCGACCGGGTGTCCTACCCGCCGCGCCTGTCCTCTCAGGAGCGCTGGCGGTACGAGGAGGCCAATCGCCTGTCGCGGCGCTTCTGCTCCCGCCTCATGGGGCACGTCATCGGGAGGCGGTTGGATCGACTCCTGGGCGACCTGCGCTACGCCTACCGGCTGGGGGCCGAGGCCAAGCTGCGGCACTTCGCCCACGGCGGTTGATTGCACCGGGGCCGTTCGCTTCGGGTAGGGTGGGTCCATGCCGCGCGAGGCATCCGCAGGAGGTGTCGTCATCCGGGGAAGTGCCCCCACTTGGGAAGTGGCGGTCATCCGTCCGCACGGGCGCCAGCTGTGGGCGCTGCCCAAGGGCCATGTGGACCCCGGTGAGACACCCGAGCAGACCGCGATGCGGGAGGTCCGGGAAGAGACGGGGCTCACCGTGGGGCTGCTCGCGCCCCTGGGAGAGATCCGCTACGTCTACCAGTTCCGGGGGCAGCGCATCTTCAAGCGCGTCCACTTCTTCCTGTTCCGCTACGAGGAAGGGGAGCTCGGGCCATTGCCCGGTCCGCGCGTGGAGGTGGATGAAGTGCGATGGGTGCCCATGGAGGGATTGGTGTCCTCACTGGGCTACAAGGGCGAGAAGGCCGTGGCGGGGCGGGCGAGCCGCTGGATGCGCGCGCAGGGCCTGCTGCCCGAGGCTCCCCCGCCAACCGAGAGGGAGCCTGGGTAGGACAGCGGGGATCAACCCTGCTTCTTCTCGTCGCCCGCGTACTTGCCGGACAGCGCCTCGCGCACGTCCCGGTCGAACTTCACGCGGCCCGTGGCCACCTCGCGCAGGGCGAGCACGGGGGGCTTGTTCTTGGAGGTCTCGCTGATGGGGCGGGCGCCGGCCATGAGCTGGCGGGCGCGCTTGGCGCCCAGGAGGACCAGCGCGAACCGGTTGTCCACAAGGGGGAGGCAGTCTTCAACTGTGACGCGAGCCATGGAACATCCTTCTCTGGCGAAAAGCGGCTGAAAACGCTGAAACCTAAAGAGGGCCCCCCGACGAGTCAAGGAAGGACGTGGCGCCGCGAGCCTCCCAGCGGACAGGCGCCCTGCTACCGCCCCGCGAACGCCGCGCCGACGATGCCGCGCGCCTCCTGGACGATGGTGTCCAGGTGGGCCTGGTCCCGGAAGCTCTCCGCGTAGATTTTGTAGACGTCCTCGGTGCCCGAGGGGCGCGCGGCGAACCAGCCGTTCTGGGACGTCACCTTGAGGCCGCCGATGTCCGCGTTGTTGCCGGGCGCGCGCGTGAGGCGCTGGAGGATGGGCTCTCCGGCGAGCGTGGTGGCCTTCACCGCGTCCGGGGACAGCTTCTTGAGCGCGGCCTTCTGCGCGGGCGTCGCGGGTTGATCGATGCGCGTGTACAGCGGCGCGCCGAACCGTGAGGCCAGGGCCTGGTAGTGCTCGCCGGGGTCCTTGCCCGTGCGCGCCAGGATCTCCGCCGCGAGCAGGTCCAGGATGATGCCGTCCTTGTCGGTGGTCCACACCGTGCCGTCGCGCCGCAGGAACGACGCGCCCGCGCTCTCCTCGCCGCCGAAGCCCAGCGAGCCATCCAGGAGTCCGGGCACGAACCACTTGAAGCCCACGGGCACCTCCAGGACGCGGCGGCCCAAGTCCTTCGCCACCCGGTCGATGAGGCTGCTGCTGACGAGTGTCTTGCCCACCGCGGCCTCGGCGCTCCAGCCGGGCCGATGCCCGAACAGATACGAGATGGCCACCGCGAGATAGTGATTGGGGTTCATCAACCCCTGGCTGCGCGTGACGATGCCGTGCCGGTCCGAGTCCGCGTCGTTGCCGAAGGCCAGCGCATACTGGTCCTTCATCCGCACCAGGTTCGTCATCGCGTACGGCGACGAGCAGTCCATGCGGATCTTCCCGTCATGGTCCAACGGCATGAACCGGAACGTCGGATCCAACACCGGGTTCACCACGGTGAGGTCCAAGCCGTAGCGCGCGGCGATGGGGGCCCAGTAATGGAGATTGGATCCGCCCAACGGATCCGCGCCCAGGCGCAGCTTGGCGCCGCGGATGACGTCCATGTCCACCACGTGGCCCAGGTCCTCGACGTAGGGCGTGATGAAGTCGTGCCCCTTCACGGACGCGGCGCTTCGGGCCTGCTCGTACGTCACGCGCCGGACGCCCGCGTTGCCTTGCGCGAGCAGCTCGTTGGCGCGGCGCTCGACGAGGGACGTGACGTTCGTGTCCGCCGGGCCACCGTTGGGCGGGTTGTACTTGATGCCACCGTCCTCGGGCGGATTGTGGGACGGGGTGATGACGATGCCGTCCGCGAGCCCCGTGGTGCGGCCTCGGTTGTACGTGAGGATGGCGTGCGAGATGACGGGCGTGGGCGTCGCGGCGTCGGAGAAGCGCACCTGCACGCCATGCGCGGCGAGCACCTCCAGCGCCGTGCGCTGCGCGGGCTCCGAGAGGGCATGCGTGTCCATGCCGAGGTACAGCGGCCCGTCGTAGCCCTGCTGCTGGCGGTACTCGCACAGCGCCTGTGTCACCGCGAGGATGTGGGCTTCGTTGAAGCTGCGCCGCGCGGCCGAGCCTCGGTGGCCCGAGGTGCCGAACGCCACGCGGTGCTCCGGCTCGTTTGGATCCGGCCGCTCGGAGAAGTACTGCGCGCGCAGCTTCTCCGGATCGATGAGGAACTCCGCGGGAGGGGGCTTGCCAGCGAGTGGATGGGCCATGGGCCCCGACCTTAAGCGGGCCGCGTGCGGGATGGAGCCCCCCTCGCGCGGCCGTGTCGCCCGCTGATCAGGCGCGGAGGGCCCTCAGCGCGCCAGCGCCGGGGTGGGTGCATCTGGAGCGGGGGGAGGGTCATCCTCGACGGGCATGGCCGCGCCCTCGGGGATGAGCCGCAGGAGGATGAGGGCGGGCACCGCCGCGACCATGGTGAAGGAGAAGAACAGGGGCCAGCCCATCCAGGTGGCCAGATAGCCAGACACGGAGCCGATGAGGCGATTGGCCACCGTGCCCAGCGCGGACAGGAGCGCGTACTGCGTCGCGCTGAAGCGCTTGTGGCACAGCGACATCAGGAAGGCCGCGAAGGCCGTCACGCCCAGGCCCGTGCAGAGGTTGTCCAAGGTGATGGCCGTGGCCAGCATCAGGTCGTTCTTGCCCACCAGCGACAGCGCGACGAAGCCCAGGTTGGTGAGGCCTTGTCCAATGCCGAAGAGGTAGAGCGCGCGGCGGAGGCTCATCTTCACCATCACCACGCCGCCGAGCAGCCCCCCGACGATGGTGGCGACCATGCCCAGGCCCTTGCTCAGCGCGCCAATCTCCGTGTTGGTGAACCCGAGGTCGATATAGAAGGGCGTCACCATGCTGGCCGCGATGGCGTCTCCCAGCTTGTAGAGCACCAGGAACACCAGCACCGCGCCGGCGTAGCGCCGCCGGAAGAAGTCCTCCAGGGGATGGGCCACCGCGTCCAGCAAGTTGCGCGGCGGGCGCACCTGGGTGGGCTCCGGCGCCAGCAGCGTGGCCACGATGCCCACGCCCATGAGCAGGCCCATGCGGAAGTACGTCTGCGACCAGCCGATGCGGTCCGACAGCATCAGCGCTCCAGCCCCCGCCACCAGCATGCCCAGGCGGTAGCCCGTGACGTACGTCGAGTTCCCCAGGCCTCGCTCCTCCACGGTGAGGATGTCCGTGCGCCACGCATCCGCCACGATGTCGTAGCTGGCGGACAGGAACGTCACCGTGAGCGCCATGAGCGCCATGGTGAAGGGCGAGTCCTTGGGATTCACCAGCCCCATGCCGGCGATGGCGCCCATGAGGAGCACCTGTGTCAGCAGCATCCAGCCCCGCCGCCGTCCCAGGAAGGGCAGCGTGTAGCGATCCATCAACGGCGCCCAGAGGACCTTGATGGTGTAGGGCATGGCCACGAGGCTGAAGACGCCAATGGTCTTCAGGTTCACGCCCTCGTTCTTCATCCACGCGGACAGCGTCACACCGGTGAGCCACAGCGGGAGCCCCGACGCGAAGCCGACGGCCAGCAGCAGCCAGATGCGCGGGCTTCTCAGGACGGAGAGGAAGGACGGGGTGGGCATGGGTGCCGGGAGCATAGAGATTTCACTCGGCCCGTCACGTTCCCCTTGCGCGAATGTTCGACTGCTCGCTCCCTGGGCTACGGGTTGAGCTCGGAGAAGTCAGGGCAGCTCTTGGGGTCTCCCTCGGGGGGATTGAACCAGTCCCAATTGCGCTGGATGAAGGTGGTGTGGGCGCTGATGTCCCAGCACTCGGTGTACTTCGCCCCCTTCGCGTCGCCCTCCACGATGTCCACGCTCACCATGCCTCGGCCGTCCGGCGCCCAGCGGCTGGTGAGGTCCAACGTCTCCCGCAGCCCGCCCGGCACCAAGTCCGTGTCCGCCAGTCGGAACACCATCTCTCCCGGCCCGTTGGGCACGGAGCGGTAGGTGTAGCGCGTCCCGGGCTGCGTTCGCCCCACGGCCGTGAAGGCCAGCTCCACGCGCGTGGGCAGGGCCTTCGTCTGGTAGCCGATATCCAGGCGATCCATCAGGGCCATGTCTCTGAGCAGGAACCCATGCGCCCGGGCCTCCTTGAGATCCAGCGCCACCGAGCCCTCGCCCTTGCGGATGCCGCCGTTCGCCTGGAAGCGGCCGGGCAGGAAGGTCCACCACTGGTCGTCCCCCGTGCCCGAGGGGCGGTACTGCAAGGAGTAGGTGAACGCGTCTGCATCGCGCTCCATCACGAAGCGCACGTCGTTGCCTCGGCGGTCCTTGTCCGAGAAGGGGCCCCAGACGCGCCGGTGCGGCTCCCGAACGGTCGGCTGGCGCGAGCGGATGGCCTCCAACAACGTGAGCAGCGCGTCCACGCTCTGGTTGAACTGCGTGCCTTGCTTGAACGTGTCTCCCGCCAGCTCGGACAGGTCCCCCAGGAGTTGGAGGCCCAGCGCGTCCTTGCGGGTCTCGGTGCCGTTGCCGGTGACCTCCTTGCTGGAGGGCAGGCGGGCCGCGAGGTCCTCGCGCTGGGGCAGGGCGTTGAGGAACTCCAGGTCCTCGTTGGAGAAGTCCCCTCCGCACGCGGCGGCGAAGAGACAGAGCAGGGCCGGGGCCAGGGTTCTCATCGCGGGTGCCCTCATGGCTGGTACGTCACGAGCGCGGCCAGCTCCCAATACCCCAGCGAGCGCTGCGCATCGACGTTGTACTGAAGGTAGTGGGCCCGGCCTCGCGTCGTGATGTTCAGTCGCGGCGTGAGCTGCCACCTCACCCCGCCGACGAGCCCGGGCGAGAGCATGTTGAAGTGTTGATCCGGCATCGCCGCGTCACTGAAGTCTCGACGCATCATGAGGTACGCGAGCCGTCCGCCCACGAAGGGCACCACGCGCTCCCAGGGCCACTCGGCGATGAGGCTCGTCCCCAGGTTGACCATGCTGTAGCGATACGGTGGGCCGGACAGCGTGGGCAGCGTGAGCACCGCCTGCTTTCCACCGAGCGCCACGTCCACGCCCCACACCCAATCGCGGCGGAAATAGTCGTGCAGCTCCGCCTCGAAGCCCACGAGCGGCACCGAGAGGAACAGCGACTGGCGCGTGGTGGCATCGAAGAAGGACTGGTAGCCGCCCGCGAGCCCCAGCGACCACCAGGCGCCTCGCAGCGCCAGCGCGCCCTTCACGGGGTCGTCGGAGAACGGCGCGTCCCGCAGCCGCGTCTCTTCCAACACGGTGGTTCGCCCGCGCCGTACCTCCACCTCCCCGATGCGCAGCCGATCCGTGAGGCGACGCTTCACACGATAAGTGCCGGGCGCGAGCGCCACCCGCCGCTCCTGGTCCTGCGACTTCTCCAACTCGGCGACCACCCGTCCGCCCGGGGTGACGAAGTAATACTGGCCCGCGGGCGCCAGGACGGGGACGAGCAGACCCTCGGCGTTGGCTCGCAGGTCCGTGAGCACCAGGTCGCCGTTGCCCGCGAGGTCATAGCTGAAGGTCGGGTGCTGCGGCCCCGCGCTGCTGTCGGCCGTGTCCGCCACCGTGCGCGCGTAGGCATGCGAGTACGCCTCGAACAGGGTGACTTGTCCGTCGCCACTGCGGTCCGCGTCGCCCAGCAGGCCGCTGGCCAGGTGGTGCGAGAAGTAGCTGCCGCCCAGCGCGTCCGACTCTTGCGAGTCCTCGTCCGCCGCGCTCGACGTGAGGATGACCACGCCGCGCGCCTCTCGCGCCACACCCGAGTCGATGTCGAACGCGGGCGCCTTGCGCGCGCCCTTCGTGCGAGTCAGCGCCCCCGAGCGGCACGAGTCCAGGATGGCGATGCGGATGTCCGTGGTCGCATCGGCGAGCCGCCGCTTGAGCGTCTCAAAGGGCAGGCCCGTGTTTCCCAGCCGGAGCGCGCCGTCCTTCGCATGGCCCGAGTAGTAGACGAGCAACGCCGTGCGCTCACCCCGCGCCTTCGCCGCGCGAGCCCGCGCCTCCAATTCGCCCAACGCGGCGAGGAAGTCCGGCGTGCCCACGTCGAGCAACAGGCGCATGTCGTCATCCGCCACGCCGCCCAAGCGCTCCAGCAGGTCATGCATCTTGCGCGCGTCATCGCGCGCGTAGCGCAGGGGACGAGTGCCGTCTCCGCCCTCGTCATTGCCGGCCACCAGCGCGAAGCGGTGCACGGACTCCGCGCCCGCGACGGAGGCCCAGAGCGCGCCCAGCAGCGCGAGCGCGCGCCCCACTTGGGTGACGGTGCTCATGGCTTGAGCAAGGTCCACTGGGTCTGTTCTCCCGGCACGTCCAGCGCGGGCATGAGGTCCAGGTCTCGTCCCGAAACCGCGTAGGCCCGGCGCGCCGCGTCTCGCAGGGCATCCATGTCGAGCGGCGCATCGGACAGCAGCACCACGACGCGCTCCGCGCCAGTCCCGGTGAACTCCAGGCTGCCGGGCAGCCAGTGCATTCCGTCGCCGGCCTCCACGGGCAGGCTCTCCCCTGCGTCCGGGTAGAGCGCTGTCACCTCGCCCGTCGCGTCGATGGACAGCGCCGCGACATAGCGATGCGTGTCCGCGGTGTAGCCCAGCCGCACGCGCTCGCCGGGGCGCAGCGCCTCGCGGAGGTTCGCGTCCACCACGCGCTGGGGCGCCTCACCGCCGCCGATGCGCAGCTCCGCCACCGCGCCGCCCTTGAGGCGATTGCTCGGAGCCCCCGTGTGCATCAACGGGCGGGCCAACACGACCAGCAGCACCGAGGCCGCGAGCGAGACGACCGGCGCCACCCAACGAGAACGCGCCTTCGCGCGGGCCCGGTCCTCGGCGCGTTGGCGCTCCAGGGCTTGCTCGATGCCGGCCTCGAAGTGCTCGAAGGGCAGGTGCGCCTCGAACTGGGACTGCACCTGCGCGAAGCGCTTGAGGGCCTCCGCGCACGGGGCACAGCCCGCCGCGTGGGACCGGGCTCGGGCGGCGTCGGGGGCGGGCAGCTCCCCGGCGTGCAGGCGGCGCAGTGTCCACTCTGACTCGTGCGCGCTCATCGAACCCTCAGCTCCTCTCCGCCCAGCGTGGCGAAGTGCTCCAACCGCTTGCGCACCGTGGGCACCGAGCGCCCCAGCAGCGCCGCGACCTCTTCGAGTGTCATGCCATCCACGTGATAGTGAATCGCGGCGGCCTGCGTCTCCGCGTCCACTCGCGCCAGCAGCCGCCGCACCAACACCCGCGTCTCCATCGCCTCCGGCCCACCATGTCCCTCGGGCCGGGCCGCCGCGTCACGCTCGAACCAGCGTCGCCACGCGGCACCCTCGGAGCGCAACTGATTGAGGCACTGGTGCGTGGCGATCTTCATCAACCACGTCAACGGCGAGGCCTCGGCGCGGAAGGACTCACTGTGGGACAGCGCGCGGGCGAAGACGTCCTGCATCGCGTCCTCGGCCTTGATCGCGTCCTTGAGCAAGTAGCGGCAGCGCTCCTGCACGCTGCCGCCGTACTTGGAATAGAGCTCGCGCAGGAAGGCGCGCCGATCCTGGGAGGCACCCCCTTCGATGACCCGGAGGATCGGCTGGCTCGTACCCGTCACGCGCCCGTCAGCCTACCGCGAGTGGCCTCACGGTGAGGAGTAGACCGGCGAGGTGAACGCGCCGCAGTCCGCCGCCTCGGTGCCGTAGCGCGCGGCGAGCTCCAGGCTGAAGCGGAAGTAGGTGCTCTTGAAGTCGGTGTTCCAGCACTCGCTCACCGTGGCCTGACCGGAGAGGTCGCCGCCCGACAGCTTGATGTCCGTGCGGCCGTTGCCCAGGTTCGCCCAGCGGCTCTTGATGGCGAGCTGCTCCAGCTTCGTGCGCGTCGGGTCGATGTCGATGTTCTTGTTGAGCACGTAGTCGAACTCACCGCCCGCGCCCGGCGTGGCCTTGTAGTGGTAGTCCGCGTCCACGCGCACGTCCTGGGAATCGTTGTCACGCACCTTGCGGAAGTGCGCGTCCACCGTGGTGCCCGACGTGTCGCTCAGCCGCGAGTAGTCGATCTCCGCCGTGCCCAGGTCCTTCTGGTTGCCATTGGGCAGCGTGCGCGCCACATCCCAGTCGATGAGGATGCTGCCGGAGCCATAGCCGCGAGCGCGGTGGCCGGTCGCATCCAGCACCACCGTCTGCGAGCCCGAGAGGACGACCTTGTAGCCGGAGTCCGCGTCGCTCTTGGCCTTGCCCTCCAGCACCCACGAGTACGTCAGGTCGCCCGTCTTGGTGACGGTGAGCTTGTACGTGGTGGGGCTCAGCGCGCCGGTGAAGGGGCCCCAGACCGCCTGCGTGTCGCTGATCGACGAGGGCGCGTTCACGGTGATGTCGGCGATGAGGTCCAACACCCAGCGCGTCCCGCCGTTGACCGTCGCGGTCGCGGCGAGGGTGAGCTGGTAGTACTCCGAAGTCTGGCCCGAGGCCGAGGCGGAGGTGAGGCCCTGCCCCGTCGTGCCGGGCGACTTCACGTCGACCATCTCCTTGGCGGGGAGACCGTCCTTGAACGACTCCTCATCGTTCTTCGAAGCGGAGTCACAACCGGCGAACAGCAGGGCGGCACACAGCAGGCTCTTGCGCAGCATGGTTTCGGCGTCCTCTCGCCGGCCCCCGGCGGGCCGTGCATGACGAGTTCGCCCCAATGGACACAGCGGTCGCCGAAAACAGAAAGCGGCTCATTTTCCTCGGTCGCCGCGCCCTGAAAACAAGGGGTTGGGGTCCGCTTGCCCGCCCTCCAGCCGCCCTCGCCCGCTCGCCCGACCGCCGGATCGAGTCATCCCTACCTTTCCGCCATGGATAAACGACACCCAAACCACCCGGGGGAGATGGGGACGGATGCCGCGCTGGCCGAGCAGGCCCGGACTCCCGACGAGATCAACGCCCGGGCCGAGGCGGTCGGGCTGCTGCTCGATGCCGGGGTGCCGTTCGTGGTGGGCGGCGCGTATGCCTATGCCACCTATACCGGCATCTACCGGGACACGAAGGATCTGGACCTCTTTCCTCGCAAGGTGGACGCGGAGCGCGCGCTGTCCATCCTGGAGAAGGACGGCTGGCGCACCGAACGCACGGACGAGGTCTGGCTCTACAAGGCCTTCAAGGGCGAGTACTTCGTCGACTTCATCTTCTCGTCCGGGAACGGCGTGGCCGTGGTGGACGACGCGTGGTTCGCGCACGCGCGCGTGGCTCGCGTCTTCGGGCATGACTGTCTGGTGGCGCCCGCCGAGGAGATGATCTGGTCCAAGGCCTTCGTCAACGAGCGCGAGCGCTATGACGGCGCGGACGTCAATCACCTGCTGCTCAAGGCCGGCCCGACGCTGGACTGGGAGCGGCTGCTGCGGCGCTTCGATCGATACTGGGAGGTGCTGCTCAGTCACCTGATGATGTTCCGGTTCGCGTACCCCTCCGAGCGCGACATCATTCCGGATTGGGTGATGGCGGAGCTGGTGGGGCGCACGCTCCAGTCCATCCGAGATGGAGGCTGGGACGACAAGCTGTGCCGAGGCAACCTCGTGTCGCGGGTGAACTACCACGTGGACATCCACCACTGGGGCTTCCGCGACGGCCGGGCCTGGGACGAGAACGAACGAGAACTGGGGGACGAGCGTGGCGCGAGACCCGAACTCGAGAATTCGGCTGGCAGCGGTCGGTGACCTGCATTGTCGCGAGGACCACCACGGGCGCTTCCGGCTGCTCGTCAAGCAGGTGAACGCCGCCGCGGATCTCCTGCTGCTGTGCGGCGACCTCACCGACCGCGGGATGCTCGAAGAGGGGCTCGTGCTGGCCGAGGAGCTGTCCGCGTTGCGCGTCCCGTGCGCCGCGGTGCTCGGCAATCATGACTACGAGCACGGCCAGGTGAAGGAGATCTGCGGCGAGCTGGCCAAGGTGGGCGTGCACGTCCTGGATGGTGACCACTTCATCTTCGAGAAGGCGCTGGGGGTCGCGGGAGTGAAGGGCTTCGCCGGAGGATTTGGCAACGCGACGCTGCAAGCCTTTGGCGAGCCGCAGACCAAGGCCTTCGTGCAAGAGGCCGTCTCCGAGTCCCTCAAGCTGGAGGCGGCCCTGAGTCACCTCGACACGCCTCAGCGCGTGGTCATCATGCACTACGCCCCCATCCCCGAGACGCTGGAGGGCGAGAACGTGGAGATCCGTCCGTTCCTCGGCACCAGTCGCCTGTCGATGCCCATCGACCATTACGGCGCGGCGTATGTCTTTCACGGCCACGCGCATCACGGCTCACGCGAGGGCCGCACCAAGAGCGGCATCCCCGTCTACAACGTGGCCATGCCGCTGCTGGCCAAGTACACGCCGGAGCAGCGCTTCGTGGTGTTGGAGGTCTGAGTCGCAAACGCGCTTACGGCTCGGGGGGCTCCGAGGGCGCGGCGTCCTCGGGCGTGGCGGGGGCCCGCACGTCGTCAGGGCGCCAGGGCAGCTCGTCCACCGCGAGCGCGGGAATCTCCAGCACGTCCGGCCCGGAGCCGCGCGCATAGCGCGACTCGGCTTGGTGGGGGACCGCGTCCCCGATGGAGAGTCGAGCCAGCTCGTGTCCCGCCGCGTCCTGGAGCGCGACGCCGCGCGCGGTGTCACGCACGCCATACGTCTGCCAGGCCTTGCCCTGGAGCGCTTGCGATGCGGTGGCGCGAAGCGCACCCAGTCGTCCGAGGATGGAGAGGACGCGGAAGTGTTGGACGGGCTGTGGAGACGGTCCCTCCAGTGTCCATCCTTCGCGTGCCTCGGCGGCGCGCACGAGGGCGAACGCAGGCGCTCCATCGCCCGGGGTGATGCTCACGCGCCGCACGTCCTCGCGTCGGAACACGAGCACATGCCGGTCCTTCAGCTCCGTGGGGTCGAGGTCGAGCAGTGCTCGGGCCTGATCCGGGACTTCGGCGAGCACCGCGCGCGAGCCTTCCTCTCGGAGCGCCACCGTGCGGGAGTCGCCGGCCGCGACTGAACGGCCCAAGCGGATCCGCACGGGCTCGCCCGTAAGGGGCACGAACCGCGCGTCCACCTCGGGCTTCTCCAGACCCAGCGCGCGACGGCCCTCCGCGGTGTCGTCCGGGAAGGCGAGCGCGGTCTGCCCCACGAACGAGGAGAGGAGCTTCGCCACGCGCGTCGTCTCCACGCGGGCCGTCACGGGCTTCACCAGCTTCCACGCCGAGCCGTCCGCCGCGCGCTCCAGGACATACGTCCGCGTGCGAGTCGTGACGGTGACCGTGCCGAGTCGTGGCTCCGCGAGCGGCCCCAGGACATCCTTGCTGCGCAGCGCATAGGTGCTCTGGTCGAGCGCCACGCGCGCGGTGCCATCGGCCGAGTACACCGTGGGGTCACCGTCTCGCCGCAGGTACACCGAGGCGTCGAAGGGGTTCTCATTCCCTCCGGACAGCTTGACGGTGCGCGCATGAGCAGGCTCGTTCGACTCGAAGCCCTGGGCCTCGACCTCGAAGACAGGGGGCGCGAGGCCGTACTGGCGCAGCTCCGCCTCGGAGGGGTGCTGCTTCACGGTGGCCTTGGGCTTCGCGGTCGCGAGCTGCCGAAGCAGCGCCTCCACCGTGGCCGAGTCCGCCGGAGCCTCCACGGGTGCGGTGATGCGCCAGCCCGCCGCGTCCTTCACCAACTCCGTGGTTGTGCCATGGGCCTTCACCGTGAGCCGCGTGAAGGAGAGCGCGGGAGGACTCTGCGCGGGGGCGGCCGAATCAGGCGTCGGCGCGGAGGCGAACGCGGCGGGCGCATGGTTCGCCCGCGACGTGTCCGCACCGGGCTTGCAAGCGGTGAGTCCCAGCCCCGCGAGGATGAGGGCGAACTCCCGTCTCATGCCTGCTCCCGACGCGCGAGCCAGACCGCGAGGCCCAGTCCGAGGAGCGACAAGGGCAGGAGGTCCATGGCCACCAGGCGCACGGCGTCAATGACGTCTGGGCTCAGCTTCAAGGTGGAGACGGCGCGGTCCGGAGGGCGAAGGGTGATCTTCTCTATTTGCGTGCTCGCCCAGGCCAGCGAGTTCATCACCAGGTTTCGATTGGGCTCATGTCCCCAGTTGGGATCGAGGATGAGCTCCGAGTCCCCCACCACCACGAGGCGCGCCTCGTCGCTGCGCTTCGCGCTCGCGTCCCGGGTGGGCCGGGTGCTGGCCGCCACGAGCGTGAGCTGTCCCGTCTTCTCGCCATCGGTGGGCGTGGCGTCCTCGGCCGGGTGGGTCTCCACCCAAGCGTAGGGGGAGGAGAGGACCACGGGCTCCACGTGTACGCCCGGCAGCGTGCCCGTGCGGAGCAGGGAGAAGCTGCGCGCGGTGACCAGCTCGATGTTCAGCGCGCGGGTCAGCAGCGGCTTGCCGATGGCGTGCTCGCTGTAGAACTTGGAGACGAGGACGTAGGGGTTGCCCGCGTTGAACTGCGTGTCCGCCACGATGCCCTCGTCGAGCGCCACGCCATAGTCCGAGAGCAGCGAGTCGAGCCCGTCGGAGACGGCCGCCTCGGCGAAGTACAGCATGCGCCCGCCCTCGGCGAGGTAGGCCTGGAGCGCGTCGATCTCCGGCGCGGTATAGCGCGTCTTCGCGCCCGCGATGATGACGAGCGCGGCGTCTCGCGGAACCTGCTTCTGGCCGGCGAGGTTGAGCGACTCGGCGGTGTAGCCCTCCGCCGCGAGCTGATGTCCCAACTCCGCCAGTCCGTCGCCCGGTCCGTCGCCTCGCGCCGAGGGCTGTCGCTCCAGCGGCCACTCGGCGTGGCCGGTGAGGAAGTACGCCTTGCGCGTGCCCACCGCGCTCAACTGGATGAGGGCGTTGGTCAGCTCCTGCTCGGAGACGCCGTGGAGCGCGAGTCGTGACTCCTTCGCGCCCTCGCCGCGCACCAGCATCACCGTGGTCTGTCCTGCCTTGAGCTGAAAGCGCGTGGCGAACTCGGGGTTGCGGCCCGGATCCTTGAACGTGAAGTCGAAGCGCTCGGGCGCCTCCTCGTGATAGCGCCGGAACAGCGCCTCCAGCGCGTCGTAGGACGGATCATTCGGCGGGAGCAGCCCGATGGCCGTCACCTTGTCCGGGAGCGCCGCGAGCGTCGTGTGCGTCTGGGGCGCGAGCGTGAAGAGCCGGTCTTGCGTCAGGTCCCAGCGGGGGCCATGGCGAAACACCAGCACGTTGAGCGCCACCAGCCCGACAAGCACGGCCGTCACCCCAAGCACGCTTCGCACCGCGAACGCGCCCCAGCGAACCGTGACGAGCTGCGTGAAGAGCGAGCGCTGAAGCGCGTACGCGATGCCCAGGAACAGCAGGCCGACTCCGCCCTTGCACGCGGCGGCGAGCCCGCTGCCCGCGCCGAGCAGCAGGGGAAGGGGACTGGTCAGCACGAGCAGCAGTCCAAACGCACCCAGGAATCTTCCGATGGAAGCCAGTCTCATGATTCCCTTCGAGGCCGGAGGCCCGTCACATCCAGCGCTGGGCTTCCACCGCGCGGTGGGTCAGCAGCAGTGAGAACACGATGACCGAGGCGAAGAACACCAGGGCTCGGACATCCACCACGCCCTGGAGCAACCCCTCCAATTGCGTGTCGAAGGACAGGTAGCTCACCACCGAGCGCAGCGGCTCCTCGAAGGTGCGCGTCAGTCCGCGCAGCAGCATCCACGGCAGCAGCACCGCGAAGGTGAGGAAGGCCGCCACCATCTGGCTCTCCGTCAGCGCGGACAGGACCATGCCCACCGCCATGCACGTGGCGCCCCAGAGCAGCAGGCCGCCGTAGCCCAGCAGCACGGTGGTCCACTCCAGCGCCTGTCCCTCCTCACCCTGATTGAAGGCCGTGAGCAACAGCGGGAAGGCAAGCGTGAGGCCCAGCGTGGCGCCCATCACGCCCAGCCCGCCCAGGTACTTGCCCAGCACGATGTCGAGCGGACGCACGGGCGCGGTCATCAGCAGCTCGAACGTCTTGTTGCGCTTCTCCTCCGCGAACAGCCGCATGGAGAGGAACGGCGCGACGAACAACGTGATGATGAGGACGACACCCCAGAGCTGCACCACCACGCCGTCCGTGAGGTTGCGATAGACGACCGAGTCCGGCGGCAGCCGCTCCCAGCCCTGCTCTCGGGCCAGGTCCTGCACCTGCTGGAAGGTCTCGAGCAGGCCCACGAAGAAGAACGACGAGAGGGCCGCCATCGCCGCCAGCACGACGTAGACCCATGGGGTGGTGAAGGAGATGGTCAGTTCCTTGCGAGCAATCGCCAGAGCGGTGCGCATGCGCGAGGTCCTTGTCGAGAAGAGGGAAGGGCGCCCGCGTCAGGCGGCGGTCAGCTTGATGAAGACTTCTTCCAGCGACGTGTGCTCGGCGTGTCCATGCGCGGCGGTCAGCGAGCGGAGGTCGTCGTAGGCGACCTTCTTCCCCTGGTTGAGGATGAGCACCTTCTCGCAGGTCATCGTCACCTCCGGGAGGATGTGCGTGGAGAGGATGACGGTGTGCCGGCCCGCGAGGCTCTTGATGAGCGCGCGCACCTCGGCGCGCTGGGTGGGGTCCAGCCCTTCGGTGGGCTCGTCCAGGATGAGCACGGGCGGTGAGCCGAGCAGCGCCTGCGCGATGCCCACGCGCTGCTTGTAGCCCTTCGACAAGTGCTGGAGGCCGCGCGCGAGCACGTGCCCCACACCGGTGAGGCCCGCCACGCGCTCGACCTCGGCCTGGAGCCCTCGGCCGGGCAGGCCCTTGAGCTGCGCGACGAACTTCAGGTAGCCGTGCACCGTCAGCTCTGGATAGAGCGGCGGGGTCTCCGGCAGGTATCCGATGCGCCGCTTCACCTCCATCGGCTGCGTCACCACGTCAAACCCACCCACCTTCACGCTGCCCGCCGATGGGGGCAGGAATCCGGTGAGAATCTTCATCGTGGTGGACTTGCCCGCGCCGTTGGGCCCGAGGAATCCAAGGATTTCTCCCTCTCGCACGGAGAAAGAGAGGTCTTCGATGGCCACTCGGTCGCGGTAGCGCCGGGTGAGCTGGCGTACCTCGATCATCGGTCCTTCGCTCATAAGATGGGACCTTACAATGGGCGGGGAGGCGTTGATGCCAATCGTGGTGCAGAAGTACGGCGGCTCGTCGGTCGCTGACGTGGAGAAGATTCGCAAGGTCGCGCGGCGCGTGAAGGAGAAGCGCGACGCCGGCTATCAGGTGGTGGTGGTGGTGAGCGCGATGGGCGACACCACCGACGAGCTGTTGTCCCTGGCCAAGCAGGTGTCGGCGGATCCCCCCCGGCGCGAGCTGGACATGCTCCTCACCTGTGGCGAGCGCATCTCCATGGCGGTGCTGTCCATGGCGCTCCAGGAGATGGGGGTGGAGGCCATCAGCTTCACCGGCAGCCAGAGCGGCATCATCACCACGGACGCGCATGCCCAGGCGCGCATCGTCGAGGTGCGTCCCTATCGCATCCAGGACGAGCTGGGGCGCGGCAAGGTCGTCATCGTCGCGGGCTACCAGGGCGTGTCCTTCAAGAAGGAAGTGACGACGCTGGGGCGCGGCGGCTCGGACACCACGGCGGTGGCGTTGGCGGCGGCGCTGGACGCGGAGTCGTGCGAAATCTACTCGGACGTGGACGGCATCTTCAGCGCGGATCCCCGCGTGGTCCCGGACGCGCGCAAGTTGGAGTCCCTGGGCTACGACGAGATGCAGGAGCTGGCCAGCGCGGGCGCCAAGGTGCTCAACGCGCAGGCCGTCGAGTGGGCCAAGGCGCGCGGCATCACCATCCTGGCGCGCACCGCGCACGGGCAGGGCACGGGCACGGCGGTTCGCGAGTTGACGGTGCCGTCGGATCCGCGCGTGAAGGGCGTGACGTCCGAGGCCGAGATGATGGTGCTCTCCGTCGCCGCGAACGTACCGCTGGCGGAGCTGCTGGAGTTCCTCGACGCCAGAGGGGTGCGCGGTCGTTCGCTGGGCCATGACGGGCTGGAGGGCTCCTCGCGCACCTTCCTCGTGATTCCCCTGGCGGACGTGCACGGACCAGAGGCGCTGCGGCGCGAGCTCGGCACGCGCTTCGGTGACGGCGTGGCGTGGCGTGACGAACTCGGCACCGTCACCTGCGTGGGCGTGGGCCTCAACGCGGACTGGGCGCCCTTGCGGCGCTCGCTGGGCGCGGCGCAGGACTTGGGCGCGCGCGTGTTCGCGCTGCACACGTCGCCGTTGCAGCTCACGTTGCTCGTGGAGAAGACGCACCTGAAGCCGCTGACGGCGCGGCTGCATCGCGAGCTGCTCGGCGCGTGATGCGCCGGAAGTGTTGGAATTGATTCTCCGTCCCGAGCAGGAGGCTTTCTTTCTGTTCGGGCGTGCCTACCCTCCGCCACTGAACGCTGGGGACGGAGGGTCCTCTCATGGGATGGGCTGGCCGTTGGGTCGCGACCGCGTGCGTGCTGGCCTGTATGGCCATGGGCATGGCCGGATGCAAGGCCTCGAACTCGTCGCCCGCCGTCCATCCGCCTGGGGATCGCCATGACGAACCCCCCGTGAGTGGAGGCTCGGACGGCGGGCCTCCGGAGCCTCCGGATGGAGGCACCTGGCCCAATGAATCGGGGGGGCCGGATGGCGGCACGGGGGACCCGGACGCAGGACCATTGCCCGATCGCGACGCGGACGCGGTGCGCCAGGAGAACAAGCGCCCTGGGACCACCGCGTGGCGGCTCATGCACACCGCCAACAACCGGGAGATTGAAGGCTACGCGTTGGAGACCTCGGTGACGCAAGGGGACACGCTGCGCGTCGCGGTCTCGCTGTCCGATCCCAAGGAGTTCAGTTGGTACGTGTACCGGCTGGGCTACTACGGCGGCGCGGGCGCGCGCGAAGTGGCCCGGGGCAGCCATGTGCAGGGCATCCGCCAGCCGGACTGTCCCGTCGAGCGCGCCACGGGTGTCATTGCTTGCACCTGGACGCCCACGCTGGAGCTGCCCGTGAAGGAGGACTGGGTGCGCGGCGTGTATGTCGTGAAGCTCGTGCGCGAGGACACGTTCCAGCGCTACGTGCCCTTCGTGGTGCGTGACGCCAACCCGCGCCCCGAGGTGGCGCTGATCATCCCCACCGCCACTTGGGCCGCGTACAACACGTGGGGCGGGACCAGCCTCTATGACGACCAGAACCGCGTGATGAAGGACCTGGGCGTCGCGCGCGCATTCCAGTCGTCGTACGACCGGCCCTTCGCGCGAGGCCAGGGCTCCGGGCACCTGATGGTGGATGACATCAGCGTGGTGACGTGGCTGGAGTCACAAGGCCTGGACGTGGGCTACTTCACCGACGAGGACATGGACGCGGGCTATGACTTCTTGAGCGGCGCCAGGGTCCTCATGCTGTCAGGGCATGACGAGTACTGGTCCAGCCGTCAGCGAGACTTCGCGGACCAGGCCCTGGCGGAGGGGCGCTCGCTCATCAACCTGGGCGCGAACAATGGGTACTGGCAGGTGCGGATGGACGCCGCGCGCGATGGCCGACCCCGGCGCATCGTCACGTGCTTCAAGGGCCATGACAGCGATCCGTTCAAGGATCAGCGGCGCACGGTGAAGTTCCGCGAGCTGCCCAAGCCGCGTCCCGAGAACGGCCTGTTTGGTGTGATGTTCAACAGCCGGTGGCATCAGTGGTCCTTCCCCGCGGTCATCACCGCGCCCAACCACTGGGCGCTGGCGGGCACGGGCCTCAAGACGGGAGACACGCTCTGGATGTCCAGCGGCTATGAGTTGGATCAGCGCGTGGACAACGGCTTCGAGCCCGAGGGCGTGGAAGTGCTCTCTGAGTCTCCCGCCCTGTCCTTGCAGGGTGCCTTCGGATACTCGCACATGGTGGTGCGCCAGCAGGGCCGCGCCTACGTCTTCTCCGCGGGAGGCATCGACTTCGCGCAGAAGCTGGCGGGGACGCCCGAGCGCCAGCCCGATGCGAGGGCGGGGCGCATCGTGGCCAACGTGCTGTTCCGCGCCATGGGGCACACCGTGCCGGAGGCCCTGGTGCAGTTCCAGCCGCCCGTGACGCCATCCGCGGCCGGTCCTTTCGCGAAGGAGGTGCGCACCGTGGCGGGCAAGCCGGGCCGGCACGGCACCGCGCTCGGGCGCATCGCGGAGGACTCGCTCGGGGCGCCGGTGGCGGTGGCGGTGTTGCCCGGTGGCGGCTGGGCGGTGGTGGATGGACTGGCGAACGCGGTGAAGCGCATCTCTCCGGAGGGCGAGGTGACCACGTTGCTCGGAGACCTCGCGGGTCCGCTCGGCATCGCGGTGGATGCGGCCGGGAACATCTACGTGTCCGACTCGGACAACAGCGTCATCCGGCGCATCACCCCGGGGGGACGCGGCGAGGTGTTTGCGGGCACTGGGGCGGGGTTGCTGGATGGACCCGCGAGGTCCGCGTCCTTCAATCAGCCCGCGGGACTCGCGTTCACGCCAGACGGCAACACGCTCCTGGTGGCGGATTTGAACAACGGCCTCATCCGCCGCATCGACATGACGACCTCCGAGCACCTCGTGTCGACCGTAGGCGGCGATTGGCTCTATCGCCCGTCCGCGGTGACAGCGGCCTCGGATGGCACGCTGTATGTGGTGGAGTCGGGCATGTCCCGCGTGGTGCGCCTGCGGGGAGGCGCGACCACGGTGATGACCGGGAGCGTGCCGGGCTACCAGGAGGGTCCGGCGTCCTCCGCGCAGCTCATGCCCTACCTGGGCATCGCGCTGCTGAAGGACGGCTCGCTCGCGATCTCGGATCCGGGCAACTACCGGGTGCGCCGGCTCCTGTTCAACTCGGAGGGCGCACCGGATCGCCTGACGACGCTGGCGGGCACCGGACGCTATGGCTTTGGCGGCGGGCCGGGGGGAGACGCAAGCCTCGTCCTCCCCGCCGGCCTCGCACTGGGCCCGGACGGCACGCTCTACGTCGCCGATGCGGGCAACGCGCTGGTGCGCGCCATCACTCCGTGACGCCCGCGACGGTGCTCGTCGCGGTGGTGGCGCAGCCCGACTCGACCGCGCCGAGGTCGGGCGCCGCGCCGCAGAAGGGCAGCCCCACGTCCACGCCCTGATCCACCGCGCTCGGGCCCGGGGCCAGGGTGGTGGTATCGGCCAGGGCCGTCCCGCCCTCGCGCGAGCTCGCGTCCTGCCCGGACTGCTTCCACACGGTCAGCGACTGGCCCACCCAATCCGCGCCAGGGACGAAGAAGCTGGCGGTGGAGAAGTTGGCGCCTTGCGCATACAGGTTGTTGTCGAGCTTCAGGCCCGGCGCCTGCCCACCCAGGCTCATCGCGTTGCGCGCGGCGAAGATGTTGTTGCGCGCGGTGACGTTGGTGGAGGCACCGCCGGTGCCATGGCCCACCACGAGCGCGAAGCCCTCGACGTCGGTGACGGTGTTGTTCAGCACGCGCACGTCGGTGCCGTTCTCGATGCGGATGGCCGAGCCCTCGGGGGCCACCACGCCGTGGATGCGATTGCGCTGCACCCGGATGTTGTTGGGTGGCGGGCCCACGCGGTTGCCACCCACCGCGACGCCGATGGACGTGTCGGAGATGTCGTTGTTCTCCACCACGACGTTCTTGGCCGAGTAGTGCACCACGACGGCCTCGCCCCTCGAGGTGGTGGAGTTGCGGAACCCGTGCATGCGATTGCCGCGCACGGTGACGTCGTGACACGTCTTGATGTCCGTCGCGTTCTCGCGGTTGTCGTGCAGGTGGTTGTTCTCGATGAGCACGCCCTGCGCGGGCGTGTCATTGCTGAAGCCCTCGGGCCCCAGGCACTGCACGGAGTCGCCGGAGTTGTCGTGGATGTCGTTGTCGCGCACGGTGATGTCGCGCGACGTCGGGGTGATGACGATGCCGTGCGAGTCGTCGTTGTCGCGACTGAAGTGGTGGATGGTGTTCTTCTCGATGGTGATGCCGTGGGCGCCGCCATCGGTGCTCACGCCACTGCCGAATGACCCGTGGTGGATGTCATTGCCCGTCAGGAGCGTGCCCTCGGTGTTTCCGCTGAAGGCCACGGCGACCTGGCGCTGGCTCTTCCCATCGATGTCGAAGCCCTCGATGGTCCAGTAGGGGCGCTTGACTTGCATCATCGCCCACGGCCCCGAGACGGGGACGATGTGGGGACTGCCTTCGCCGCGCAGCGTGATGCGGGCGTCCTTCGTGCCGGCGGCCACCGAGTCGTCGATGAGCAACTGCTCGGCGTACGTCCCGGACTGGACGCGGATGATGTCGCCCGCGCCCACGACCGAGAGCGCCTTGGAGATGGTGCGCAGCGGGGCCGCGCGCGTGCCGGAGGCGCTGTCATTGCCCGAGGGGCTGACGTACCACTCGTGGGCGTATTGTGGCTGAGGCTCGGCGGGAACTTCCGGCGTGACCACGGGCGGCGGCGTCTCGGGGGGCGGCGTCGGCGTGGTGGTCACCGGCGGCGTGACCGGGACGGTGGGGGAAGGCGAGGGGAGGGGAGACTCCTTGTTGCCCGGGGTCGGGGTGGCGCGAGTCTCGGAATCCTTTCGTTGGCCACACCCCACGAGGGTGAGACAGAGCGCGCCGGTGAGGTACAGGCTTCGCAGCGTCGACATCGGTTCGGCTCCTCCTTTTTGAGCGGAGCCGAGAACGCTTCGGGGGACGAGCGCTATTCTGCCTGTCGCGAGTGCTGTCTACCGAGCGGCCGGGGCGCCAAGCCCCTCGGTGCAGGCATCTCGCGGACGAATCCCTATCACGCGCAGAGGAAGACGACAGCGCGCTCGTGCAGGGGGAGTGTGTGGCGCGGCGGCTGGAGGTTCGCACGTCGAGCGAGCCTCCGAGGCCCGGCCCGCACGCGATGATTTCGAGCGCCTACAGCGGGTGCTCGGGCTTTGGGGGCGGCGGGGGCAAGAAGAGCTTCGCCGTCCCGGGACGAAGCAGGCACGCCTTGGGCACGGGCGCGGGCAAGAGCGCGCCATGTGGCGGGCGCGTGCAGGCCCCCGTCGCCACGGAAGCAGATGTCCCCGAGGTCGGCGTCGCGGTGAGCGCTTCCTTCGCGGACTGAAGCGGTGGGGCGGCGGGGGGCTCGTCCGTCCCTTCGGCCAGGGGCCCCGGCTCGGGGGGATCCTCCGGCTCGCGATCCAACCCGAGGATCGCATCGACTCGCTCGCTGTCCTCGTCGCGCGTTGGCTTCGCTCGCGCCGAGGCACACGCCGCCACCATCGTGGCCATGGAGATGACCACCCCTCTTCGCACCCACCCGCCCATGCCACCCCTCCGCTGCCTGCTGTGAGGCAGGGTCCGTCGCGCCCGGGGCCGGTGCAACGTGTGCCCGGACGCTCCCCCCTGCTTGGGGAACGAGCCGGGTGTTCAGGACGTGCGGCGCCAGCGCGCGCGGCGGAGCGAGCTGGCGACCCCCTGCCGGGGTGGAAGGGCGGACGATGTCCCGGGACCCCTTGGCCATGGTCCGTTCCCCGGCGCGTCCCCACATTCCGCGCGAGGCGGTGCGCGGAGGAGTGTCGACGATGCTTTGCGAGAACTGCAGGTCCCGGCCGGCCGTGGTCATCCTCAAGCAGCGCGCGGGAGGTCGGGAGGCCACGCTCAACCTCTGCAACCACTGCGCGAGCGCCATGGGCATGAACTCCGGCTCGCTCGGACCCAACGGGTTCGGCGGCCTGGAGAGCCTCGTCGAGCAGATGATGGGGCCGCGTCCCAGAGGGCGCGAGAGCCTGCTGGCCCAACTCTCCGAGATGGCTCAGCAGGTCCTGGAGAACGCCGCGCGCCTCACGCTGGAGTGGGGTTACGAACGCATGCGCAGCGAGCACCTCCTGCTCTCCATCCTGCGCAACGTCCCAGAGCTGCGTGAGTTGCTCAAGTCCATGGGGGCGCCCGTGGACTCCTACGAATCCCAGCTCGAGGGTGTCATGCCTCGCCGCGAGCCGAGGCGCGCCAAGGGCGTGGGACTGTCCTCGGGCGTCAAGCGCGTGCTGCAAATCTCCCGCTTCCAGGCCATCCAGATGGGGCACACCTTCATCGGCCCCGAGCACCTGCTGTTGGCCATCCTCCAGGAGGGAGAGAGCTTCGCGTCTCAGTTCCTCTCGGGCATCAACGCGGATGAGCTGCGCCAGCGGCTCGCCACGGGAGCGCCCGCGGGCACTCCGGGCACGGGCACGGGCATGGGTGGCAATCGACGTGGCGCGGGACTGCCGCCCAACCTCACCCGCTTCACGCGAGACCTCACCGCCATGGCGCAGGCGGGAGAGGTGGATCCCGTCATCGGGCGCGAGAAGGAGATCGACCGGGTCATCCGCATCCTGAGCCGCAAGACGAAGAACAACCCGGTCCTCATCGGCGAGCCCGGCGTGGGAAAGACCGCCATCGCCGAGGGGCTCGCCCAGCGCATCATCGCCGGCGACGTCCCGGACGTGCTCAAGGACAAGCGCGTGCTCGCGTTGGACCTGGGGAGTGTGCTCGGGGGCACGCGCTTTCGTGGCGAGTTCGAGGAGCGCTTCAAGGGCCTGATGGACGAGGTCCGCAACCTCAAGGGGCGCATCATCCTCTTCATCGACGAGGTCCACACGGTGGTGGGCGCGGGTGGCGCGGAAGGCTCCATGGACGCGTCCAACATGCTCAAGCCCGCGCTCGCGCGCGGTGAGCTGCAATGCCTGGGGGCCACCACGCTGGATGAGTACCGCAAGCACATCGAGAAGGACGCCGCGCTCGAACGTCGCTTCCAGCCGGTGATGGTGTCCGAGCCCACGCCGGAGCAGGCCATCGAAATCCTCCGCGGCCTGCGCGACACCTACGAGGCCCACCACCGCGTGAAGATTCTCGACCCCGCGCTGACCGCGTCGGTGGAGCTGTCGGACAAGTACGTCAATGACCGCTTCCTGCCGGACAAGGCCATCGACCTGCTCGATGAGGCGTGCGCCATGGTGCGCTTGGGCGCACGCACGTCTCCCGATCGCCTGGGCGCGCTGGAGGAGGAACTCGCGCGAAAGGACAAGGAGAAGGGCGCGGCGGTCGCGGGCGAGCGCTACGACGAAGCCAGCCGCCTGAAGGGAGAGCTGGAGTCCTTGCGCGCCGAATTGGAGGGCCTGCGCACCCAGTGGCAGCAGAAGAAGGGCGTCACCGAGCCCACGGTGAACCCCGAGGACATCGCCACGGTGGTCAGCGAGTGGACGGGCATCCCCGCGCGCAAGCTCCAACTCGAAGAGGGACAGCGACTGTTGGAGATGGAGGAGTCGCTCAAGCAGCGCGTGGTGGGACAAGAGGACGCGCTGCGCGCCATCTCCGAGGCGGTGCGCCGCGCGCGCGCGGGGCTCAAGGACCCCAACCGCCCCATCGGCAGCTTCTTGTTCCTCGGCCCCACCGGCGTGGGCAAGACGGAGACGGCGCGCGCGCTGGCGGACTACCTCTTCAACGACCAGAACGCGATGGTCCGCCTGGACATGTCCGAGTTCCAGGAGCGCCACACCGTGAGCCGGCTCATCGGCGCTCCTCCGGGCTATGTCGGCTACGAAGAGGCCGGACGCTTGACCGAGGCCGTGCGGCGCAGGCCCTACTCGGTGCTCCTCTTCGATGAGGTGGAGAAGGCCCACCCGGATGTGTTCAACCTGTTGCTCCAGTTGCTGGATGACGGGCGGCTCACCGACTCGCGGGGCCGCACGGTGGACTTCAAGAACACCGTCATCCTCATGACCTCCAACCTGGGCTCGGACATGCTGGGCAATACGCGCGGGTCGCTCGGCTTCCAGCGCACGGCGGAGGGGGCGCGGACCGCGGACGCCCGCGCGGGCGAAGCCGTGATGAACGCGCTGCGCGGCCACTTCCGCCCCGAGTTCATCAACCGCATCGACGAGATCATCGTCTTCCGCCCGCTGGATGCGCAGCAGCTCCGCAAGATTGTCGACACGCTGCTCGTCTCCACCCGGCGCAAGCTGCACGGGCAGAACGTGACGCTGGAGTTGTCAGACGCCGCGCGAGACGCGCTGGCCGAGCGCGGCTTCGAGCCTCGTTACGGCGCGCGGCCCCTGCGCCGGGTCATCCAACGTGACATCGAAACAGAGCTCAGCCGCATGCTGCTGCGCGGCTCGCTGCGGGAAGGGCAGCGCGTCCGGGTGGACTTCCAGGACGGCCACTTCACCTTCCGCACCGAGGGCGGCGCGCCGGAGCAGGAATCGACCTCCGAGCCCGCGGCTCCGCCGCCCGTGTGAGGTGTCTCTCCGCGCGCGAGGGCTCAGGCCACCTTCGCGCGCAGCCGCCCTCGGCGCCGTTCGATGGCCGCGCGTCCTTCGGCTTCAGTGGTCACGAACTCCAGCTCCATGGCCGCCTTGCCGAACAACGAAGCGCCGATGACGAGCGACTTGAGCACGGCCTTCTGCGCGAACCCGGCCCCGTAGCCCACCATCGCGTGGAACCAATCCGGCGAGACGTTCTGTGCCAGATGCGTGCGCGCCGCCGGCTCCACCCCCGAACCCGTCAGGTCCACCAGCACGAACACCGGACCTCGACTCGCGGCCTCCCGGTACATCTCCACCACCTGCTTCGCACCTTCTACATCGAGCGTCCCGCGGAACGTCACCAGGAGCAGATCAGGCGACTCGAAACGCCCGTGACTCTCCCCGAAGGACCACTGCGTCTTGGCTGCTGTCGACACGATGTTTCCCCCCTTGTGCAAAGGCACTCAATCCTAAGGCGACCCGCACCTCGCCACGCAAGTCGTTGCCTCCGTAACGCAATGAACTCTGTCACCCATGGTGAATAGGTAATTCATGTTCACTCGGTGTCTGCGTGTGTTGTCTGCCGGTATTTCCGAGGGTTGTCTTGAGGACAGGGTGAGCCGTGCTGGCAGTTATCGTGGTTTGCGGTGTTTGGTCCGAGGGGAGGGCGTTGTTGTCGTGAGGCCGAGATGCTGTGCTGCGCATGTTTCGCGGCCTGATGGGGAAGGGGGCGCTGGAGCCTTGGGGGCGTCCAGCGGGAGGGCTGAGCATGACGGTGCGGACCAAGGTGCTGTTGTTCGCGGTGACGGCGATTGGCCTTGTCATGGGGATGAGCGCCTTGGTGTGGCTGGGCGCCCATCAGGGCCGTCGCACGAGGGATCGCGCGCTCGCGGCGCAGCGACAGGCGGAGCTCTTGCTGGGCCTTCGCGCCAATGCCACACACTATCTGCACGGGCTGGCGGACACGGCCATCGCGAAGCAAGACACGGTGGTGGTGCGCGAAGAGGCGCTGCGACACGCGGACGGAGACTTCGTGCGACTGGCGCAGCTCGCGCGCGACGAGGCCCGTGCGGCGGAGGACTCGCCGGACGCGGAACTCGAGCGCTTCCGCCTGCTCGCGGAGGGCTACCGCCGGTGGTTGCGTGACACGGAGGCGGGGCTTCACGCCACCGGGACGGAGGACCTCGCGTGGCGTCTGCACGCGGCCCTGCATGTCTTCGCGCGCGAACCCGAGCCGGAGATCCTCCAGGCCTGGGAAGCCGAGCAGCAAGAGACGGCGGAGTTGCTCCAGGAGAGCACGCTCGCGTTCGACCGCGCCCGATGGATGGGGGGCCTGATTCCGCTCGCGGCGCTGTTGCTCGTGGGTGGGCTGGCGCTGGCCATCGTGGTGCCCTTGCAGCGCTCCTTTCGCGCCATCGTGGAGGGCGCGGAGCGCATTGGCCACGGTGACTTCGACTGCCTGCTCCCCGAGGGCTCACGCGACGAGTGCGGCGCGCTCGCCCGGGCCTTCAATTGCATGGCGCGAGAGCTGCGGGACACCTTGGCGGAGCGACAGCAGCGCGTGCGCTTGGAGGCGGAGGCGGTGGGCCGGGAGATTCGCAGCGACAACGCGCGCCTGGAGCAGACCGTGCGCGAGCGGACCACCGAACTGGAGCGCGCCAACGCGAAGCTGACCGAGAGCCTTCAGCAGCTCCAGGCCACGCAGTCGCGGCTGCTCTTCGCGGACCGGCTGGCGTCCGTGGGGCAGCTCGCGGCGGGGGTGGGGCATGAAATCAACAACCCGTTGGCCTTCATCATTGCCAACCTCCAATTCGTCGCGGGGCAGCTCGACAAGGTGGACGGTGGCCTGTCCGCGCGCCAGCGGCTGGAGCTGCAAGCGGCGTTGGCCGAGGCCGGGGAGGGCGCCGAGCGCGTGCGGGTCATCGTCAAGGAGCTGCAGAACCTGGCGCGGCCGGACAGCCTGGACACCGGGCCGGTGGACCTGGGGGCGGTGGCGCGCAGCGCGGTGAAGATGGCCATGCACCTCATCCGCCCGAGGGCCGGGTTGGTGCTGGAGGTGGACAGCGTGCCCGCGGTGCTCGGCAATGGCGGGCGGCTGTGCCAGGTGCTGCTCAACCTGCTGCTCAACGCGGCGCACGCCATCGAGCCGGGGCGCGTGGAGTGGAACACCATCCGCCTGAGCGCGCGCGAGGAGGAGGGCTGGGTGCGCGTGGAGGTGAGCGACACGGGCTGTGGCATCGCCGCCGAGCACCTGGACCGCATCTTCGATCCGTTCTTCACCACGCGCCCGGTGGGCACGGGCACCGGCCTGGGGCTCGCCGTCTGTCAGGGCATCATCGCGGCGCACGGAGGCGAGCTGTCCGTGGACAGCGAGGTCTCACGGGGCACCACGTTCCGCGTGCGCTTGCGGACCTTCGCCCAGCCCTCGCGCGCCACCGTCGAGGCGAGGGGCTTCGCCGAGCGCGAGCCGCTGCCCGCGCGACGTGACTATGAGCGACCGGGGCTGGAGTCGGGGGTGCAGTCAGAGCAGGCCAGCTGAGGAGACCTCAACCCCGGCGCGTGCTGGCGAGGAGCCACTCGAGATAGGGCGCGTGCCCAGCGGCGATGTCCACGCGGAGCACCTCGGGGACCTGATACGGATGCAGCGCCACGAGGCGCGCGCGCAGCCCCTCAAACAGGCCCGCGCGGCTCTTGATGACGAGGAGGACCTCCGACTCGTCTTGAACCTGTCCCTCCCATCGGTAGATGGAGCGCAGGCCCGGGAGGAGGTTGCAGCACGCGGCCCACTGCTCGTCCACGAGGGTGCGCGCCAGCTCCGCGGCCTTCTCCTGCGTCGGCGCGGTGGCGAGCACGAGGATGGCGTCCGTCACGGGGGCGGCCATGGCGCTCAGCGACCGGGGCCGCGAGGCGCGCCCGCGCCGAGGGACGGATGCGTGTCCATCTCCTGCCGCGTGCGCCGGCGATCCGGCGTGTCCTTGGGCAGCTCCACGAAGGTGCACATTTCGCAGAGCCGGCTGTAGATGCGCTCTCCCACGCGCTCACGCAAGAGCTCCGTCTCCTTCACCGCCGCGCGCGCGTCCTCGGTGCTGCGGTAGCCCGTGGGCGCCTGCCGCGCGCTCTTGCGCTCGGGCTCCAGCGAGTAGTTCGTCGCGAACAGCGTGGTGCGGCGCGCGTTGTACCGGCGGGCGATGAGCTCATCGAGCGTCTCCATCTCGAAGGGACTGCCGCGCCCCTTGCCCAGCTCGTCGATGGCGAGGACCTCGACCTCGGACAGCGGCCCGATGATCTCTCCGCCGCTCTTGCCCTCCTGGAAGCCGCGCCGGATGGTGGCGTACAGCAGGGAGATCTCCACGTAGCGCGTGCGCACGCCCAACTCGAGGACGAGGTGCGCCAGCGTTGACGCCAGCAGGTGCGTCTTGCCCGTGCCCACCGGCCCGCTCAGCACGAAGCCCTTGGACGGATTGCCCTTCACGTACTGGTGGGCGAAGTGCATCGCCACGCCGCGCCCGCGATCCTGCGCCTCGTTGAAGGCCCGGTAGTTGTCGAAGCTCGCGTGGGCCACCACGCCCGGCATGCCCACGTCGTTGAACAGCGCCACCCGCTTGCGACGATGCGTGCAGACGCACGGCTCCAGCACTTCGTAGCGCCGCGAGCCCACCTTCTGGCTGAAGGTGGCTTCGCGCTCCACGAGCACGTGCCCCTTGCCTCCGCACACGGTGCAGCGCTCCGAGCACGCGCAGACCTTCGCGCCCGCCAGGTCCCCGCGCCGCTCGATGACGTAGGTGCGGCCCGCGCACACGTCACAGCCTTCGCCGACATTCGCCTTCGCAGCCATCTCGCCCATCGCCATAACACCGCCTCCCGGGCCCGTCAGCTCTCTGCTCGGGTGTTCAGCGCACGCCTCCGCTTCAGGACTCCTGGAGCCCCAGCCGGCGCCGCACCACCGCGAGCACGCGGAAGCGCCGCGACAGCCGCCGGGCCCGCGACGTCATCGCCTGCTGGGCCTCCATGCCCGCCTGGGCCTCACGCCACGCACCCACCCGCTCCGCTCGGGGCATGGCGCGCAGCATCATCAGGAGGGACAGCGCTTCCTGGGCATCCAGCCGGGCAGGCTCTTGCGGAACCTCTGCCAACACCGTCTGCCGCAGCCACCGCACGCGCGGGGCCAAGGACGCGTCCCGCCTCGCCACGTCCTCCAGCGCCGTGCACAGCCGGGCGTGGCGCGTCTCCTCCCAGGTGCGGCTCTTGCGCCGCGTGGCGGTGGGCGCCTCCTCCGTGCCCACTCCCGCCGACAGGGAGCGATACTTCTTGATCTCCGCGTCCACCGTCCGCTTGCAGGAGCGCAGGGAGCGCAACACCGGCTCACCCGGGCGCGCGTCCCACATCGCCTTCTCCGCCGAGCGCGCGATGCCCCGCGCGACCACCTCGAAGGGAACTTCTTCCCGGGCCCAGGACGTCAACAGCTCGGTGTCCAGCGCGGACAACATCAAGCCGGCGCCGCGCACGGCGAGGAAGTAGTCCTGCACCAGCTCTTCGAAACTGGCGCTCTCGGGGAGGAGACTCATGATCCGCGCACGACTCCAGGCAAGGCAGCCGGTCAGCCGGCCGGTCGCATCCCATTACCCGGTGGGTCCGACAAGGCAACCGCCGCGCCGTCTTTTTCACAGCACTTGTGGAAGATTTTCGGCTCGTTCTCCCTCGAAGCGCCCGTCCGCCAGTCTGGGTTGACCCGCCGCGCGGAAACCGCGCATAGTGGGCCCCTCCGAATGGAAATTCCCGAAGATTCCCGGACACTTGCCGACACGGTAACGATCCGGGAACGCCGGTCCCCCCGCCCTAGGAAGACCATGCGCCGTTCGCTCCTCGTCTGCCTCGTGCTCCTGGCCTCGGTGGCCGCCGCCCAGGAGAAGAAAGCGCCTCGCGACGCAGACCTCGGCAAGAAGTCCACCACCAACATCGACAAGTCCCTCGCTGGCGACATCACGCGCAAGAAGGACGACACCGAAGCGGCTCCCCAGCTTCAGTACGATCAGTTCCGGCTGGGCGTGGAGTTTCAGGTCGCGTCCAAGCGCCGTGAGCAGATCGAGTCGCTGAAGAAGATCATCTCCCTGTCCGCGGATCAGAAAGAGGCGCCCAGCCTCCTGTTCCGCCTGGGCGAGCTGTACTGGGAGGAGTCGAAGTTCTACTTCTTCGAGGCCAACCGCAAGGACGACGACCTCATCGGCGCGATGAACCGCAATGACGCCGCCGGTCAGCAGCGGGCCAAGGCGGAGAAGGCCGAGCTCCAGGCGCGCCAGAAGGAGTACGGCAAGCACGCCGTCGAGCAGTACACGAAGATCGTCCAGGAGTACCCGAAGTTCGAGCGCACGGACGAGGTGCTCTTCTTCCTCGGTCAGTACCTCATGGAGGACGGCCAGGACCGCAAGGCGCTGGTGGCCTTCAAGCGCCTCATCGAGAAGTGGCCCCAGTCCAAGTACATCCCGGACGCGTACTTCGCCTTCGGCGAGTACTACTTCAACAACTCCAAGGGGAAGCGCCCGGAGCTGGAGAAGGCGCTCGCCGCCTACAAGAAGGCGGCGGAGTTCCCGGAGAGCCAAGTCTACGCCTTCGCGCTCTACAAGCAGGGGTGGTGCTACTTCAACCTCGGGGACTACGCGGCAGCCAAGGACAAGTACAAGACGGTCGTCCTCTTCGGCGAACTGGCCGGTGCCAACGCGGTGGAGAAGGACCCCGGCAAGAAGGGCAGCAAGAACTCGCTCGTGCGTGAAGCCCGCAGCGACTACGTCCGCGCGTTCGCCCGCGAGGGTGACGTGACGCAGGCGCGCGAGGACTTCAGCAAGGTCGCGACGAATCCCGAAGACCGCTTCGCCATGATGAAGACGCTGGCGAACCTCTACTACGGGGACGGCAAGGACCGCGAAGCGGCCATCACGTTCAACGCCCTTATCAAAGAGAAGCCGCTGTCGCCCGAGGCGCCGGGCTTCCAGGGCAAGATCGTCGACTGCATCCTGCGCATGGGCAACAAGGAGCGCACCGTGGCCCAGGTGCGCCGGCTCGTGAAGATCATGAAGGACGTCGAGTCCTCGGGCGTCATCAAGGACGACAAGGACAAGAAGGCGCTCGCCGAGGCGAAGGAGATGTCCGAGCGCACGCTCTCGAACCTCGCCGTCACGTGGCACAACGAGGGCAAGAAGACGCACAACGAGGAGACGTTCAAGTTCGCGGACGCGGTCTACAGCGACTACCTCACGCTCTTCCCCGAGAACCCCAAGGCCTATGACCTGCGCTTCTTCTGGGCGGAGTTGCTCAACGACAACCTCCAGAACTACGAGAAGGCCGCCGCCAACTACACGCTCGTCGTCCTGCAGGACGCCAAGGTGCTCGAGGCCAAGGATGACAAGGGCAAGCCCAAGCCGGGCAAGCCGGGCAAGTGGCTTCCCAACGCTTCCTACAACGCGGTGCTCGCCTACGACGAGGTCGTGAAGGCGGCCGAGGCGCGCGGCGAGGGCAAGAGCGAGGCGGCCGGCTCGGACATCACGAAGAAGATCGCCATCCCCACGCTGAAGAAGTCGCTGCTGGACGCGTGCGAGCGCTACCTCAAGTACGTGCCCAAGGGTGACAAGCGGGTGGAGATCGCCTTCAAGGCGGCGAACATCTACTACCGCCACAACCACTTCGACGAGGCGGTGCTGCGCTTCAGCGAGATCGCCCTCGGCTACCCGGACTACAAGTTCGAGAACGGGGAGCGCGCCGCGGAGATCGCCGCGAACCTCATCCTCGACTCGTACAACCTGCTCCAGGACTTCGCGAAGGTGAACGAGTGGGCGCGCCGCTTCTACGCCAACGACAAGCTCGCCACGGGCAAGTTCCGCGATGACCTGGCCAAGCTCATCGAGCAGTCGTCGTTCAAGCTCGTCAGCCAGTTGGAGGAGAAGAAGGAGTTCTCCAAGGCGGCCGAGGCATACCTGAACTTCGTGCACGACTTCCCGCAGACGGAGATCGCCGACCTGGCGCTCTACAACGCGTCCGTCGACTACTACAAGGCGAAGAGCCTGGATAAGGCCATTGAGGTGCGCAAGCGCCTGTTCGCCGAGTATCCGCGCTCGAAGTACGTTCCGGACTCCATCTACGCGAACGCCGAGGCGCTGGAGGCCATCGGTGACTTCGAGGACGCGGCCGGTACCTTCGAACTCTACGTGCGCGGCTACGAGCGCAGCCTGAACGAGAAGGGCGGCGGCGTGGTGGCCGCCAAGGCCCGTGGCAAGCACGCGGCGCGCGGTGGCAAGCGCGGCGCGGCGCCTGCTCCCGCCGAGTCCGGCAAGCCCGCCGTGGTGCAGAAGTGGGACGAGACCAAGGCGCAGGTGGCGCTCTTCAACGCGGCGACCTACCGCGAGGGACTCGGTCAGCTGAAGGCCGCGCTCAAGAACCGCGAGCACTACCTGGAGCTGTGGCCCAAGTCGAAGGACTACGAGCAGGTGCTCCTGTCCATCATCGACCTGTACACGAAGCAGGGGGCGTACTCGAAGTCGCTGAAGATGCTCGAGGACTACGAGCGCGACAACGCGCGCTCGGCCAGCAAGATGCTGATGGCCGAGGGGAGGATCGTCGACATCTTCGAGAACAAGATGCACAAGCCGCGCGACACCTCGCGCATGTACAAGCGCATCTCCGACTACTACGACCAGCTCCCGAAGCGCGTGCAGACGACGCTGGAGAAGCCGGCCCTGGCCGCCGCCGCGCAGGCCAACCTGCTGGCCATCGAGCCGGACTGGAACGAGTACAAGCGCCTGAAGCTCTACTGGGGTGCGCCTCCCTCGCCGGATCGCTTCAAGGCGTCCGTGGTGGACAAGAGCCGCGCGCTGGAAGTGGTGCAGAAGAAGTACGTGCAGACGGTGGCCATGGGCGCGCCCGAGCCCGCCATCTGCGCGCTGCAGCGCATTGGTCTGGCGTACGACCACATGGCGGACCGGGTCATCAACGCGCCCATGCCGCGCGGACTGGATGACGAGGGGCAGCAGGCACTGCGCGACGAGTTCGCCAACCAGGCCCAGCCGCTGAAGGACAAGGCCACGGAGGCCTTCGCGGGCGCGGTCGCCAAGAGCCGCGAGTTGGCCGTCTACAACGACTGCGCGGCCCAGAGCCTCAAGCTGCTGCGCACGACCTATGCGCCGGATCGCTATCCGGAGATGCCGGAGGAGAAGGTCGCGCTGAAGAACCGCGAGCTCATCATCGGAGGCGATCTGCTGGTCGCGGTGCAGGACGTGCCGCCGCCCGCGCCGGCCGCCGCCGCCGAGAAGCAGGCCAAGAGCGAGGAGCTGCGCGAGGACCTCTCCGCGCTCACCAACCAGCTGCGTCAGCAGACGGAGTCGCAGGTCGGCGCGAAGCCGGCGGCGGGTCCGCAGGACGGCACCGCGACCAAGAAGCCGGCGGATGATCAGGAGCCGGAGGACTTCCTCTAATGAATCGTACCCATCTCTTGCGTCCCGTCCTCCTGCTGGCGGCCACGGCGCTCGTGGCCTCGGGCTGTTCCACGACGAAGGCGGCGGCCCCCACGGGCCCCACCAAGCCCACCGCGGTCACGAAGACTGGCCCCGAGGAGGCGCCCACCATCTCCAACCGCGCCAAGCTGCTGTTCGAGGACGCGGTGAAGTCCTTCGACGCGCAGAAGAAGGCCAAGGCGTTCGACTACCCATCGCTGGAGCGCAAGTTCAAGGCGGCCCTGGAGGCGGACGCCAACCTCGCCGAGGCCGAGTACAACCTGGGCGTGGTGGCCGAGCGGCAGGGCAAGAACGACGAGGCCCGCGCGCACTACAAGGCCGCGCTCACCACGAAGCCGTCGCTGCGTCAGGCCTCGGAGAACCTGGCCATCCTCAGCCAGAACTCCGGTGACGTGGCCGGCGCCGTCGCGCTCTACCAGGACGTTCTTCAGCGCTATCCGGATGACGCCAGCTCGCGCGCCCGGCTCGCGGAGATCTACCGGCAGACGGGTGACCACGACAAAGCCATGTCGCTGGCGCGCGCCGCCCTCATGCGCGACCCGCAGTCCACCACCGCGCTGAAGGTGATGATCCGCAGCTTCCTGGATCGCAAGCAGCTCGCGATGGCCAAGCTGGTCGCGCTGCGCGGCGTGAAGATCGACTCGTCGGATCCCGAGATGCAGCACGCCGTGGGCCTCATCCTCCAGAAGGAAGGGGACAAGGAGGGCGCGCAGCTCCAGTTCAAGCGCGCCCTGGAGTCCCGCGCGGACTACGTGCCCTCGCACGTCATGCTCGCGCAGCTCGCCCTGGAGTCCGAGGACTACCCGGGCGCCGAGGAGCACCTGCGGCGCGTCCTGCAGGCGGACGGGAAGAACGCCGCCGCGCACCTCGACCTGGGCATCGCGCTCAAGGGGCAGGGCCAGTTCGACAAGGCCATGCAGGAGTACGACGAGGCGGAGAAGCTGGACCCGAACCTCGCGGCCATCTACCTCAACCGCGCCGTCATCCTGCACCGTGTGAAGGACGCGCCCGAGCGCGCCGTGGAGCTGTACAAGAAGTACGTGGCCATGGCCGGCGGTGACGTGGCGCTCTCGGGCGAGGCGCCCGTGTTCGCGCTGCTGCGCGAGGCGGAGAGCATCGTCCAGGCCAAGCGCGAGGCGAAGGCCTCCGAGGATCAGGCCAAGCAGATGGAGGCGCTCCAGGCGCAGCAGCAGGCCGCGCTCAAGGCCGAGGAGGCCAAGCAGAAGCCGGCCCCCGCGCCCACGCCGGGTGGGGCCGCGACGCCCGTCAGCTCGCCCGGACCGTCCACTCAGGCCACGCCGGCCACGGGGACGAACACCCCGGCGCCCGCGGTGGCCACGCCCGCGACCGCACCGGCGCCCACCCCCGCGAAGGCCACGCCGGAGAAGAAGAATGCAGGAGCGGCGGATTCCGAGGAGCCGTCCGACGACCTGCTGTGAAAACGGAAGCGCCCGCGCGTACCTTCGCTGTGGCGTGGGCGCGCGGGATGATGCGAACCTTGAGCGTCCCTGCCAGCCAGGGGACGCGACGTGCGTGGTGGCCCCGCGGGGCCTTCGTGGAGGCGATATGCGGAACCTGCTGATGCTGTGTGTGGCGCTGTCGGTGGTCCCGGCTTTCGCCGCGGAGGAGGGTGGCGGCAAGGGGCAGGGCGGCGCGCGCACGCAGAAGACGACGAACATCGACTTCGAGGACGACACCATCGAGGGTGACCTCACGAAGCCGGATGGCGAGTACGTCGAGGCGCGCAAGACCGTGAAGCACTCGAACCTCATCCGCGTGCGTGAGGACTTCGAGGACAAGGTGATGCAGTCCGTGGGTGAGCTGTAGTCGCACCCCTGGGCGGGAACCTCCCGTCGAATCCGTTGTCGAAGAGCGCAAAAGCCACTCGGGAGCTCTCATGGCCGTTCCGCTGACACTCAAGGTCTTCAAGGGCGACACGCTGGTTGCCTCGAAGGACTACGAGCGCGACATCATCAAGATTGGTCGTCTGTCCTCCGCGCACCTGTGCCTGGACGACGACAAGGTCAGTCGCATCCACTCCGTCATCGAGGTCGCCACCGACGGCACCCTGTCCATCATCGACATGGGGAGCGTCGAGGGCACCTACGTGAACGGCAAGCGCGTCACCAAGGGGCAGGTCGCCTTTGGAGACGAGATTCGCGTGGGCGGCACCACCATCCGCCTGGAGAATCCGGCCGCGGTCGCGGCGGTGAACCTGGCGGCCGCGGTGGCCACCGCCGAGGCGCCCACGGACAAGAACCCCGTGGTGGCCGCGGCGCCGGCTCCGGTCGTCGCGCCTGTGTCGGCTCCGGTGCCTCCGCCGGCCGCGATGGACACCTCGTTCGCGACCACGCAGAAGCACGCGGTCACTGCCCCCGCGCGCGACGACGATGAGGCGCCCGCCGCCCCCGTGGAGTCGGCGCCGCGCGTGCGCACCGTGCGCCGCTCCAAGTCCAATGGCCCCATGGGCGTGTCGCTCCGGCTGCTGTGGGGCGATCAGCGCGTGGGCGAGTTCTTCATCGCGCCGACCAAGGTGAAGAAGCAGTTCACGGTGGGCTCGGCGAAGGGCGTGGACTTCGTCATGGGCGACGCGAAGCTGGGGGCCCCCAGCTTCGTCGCGCTGCAGGCGGACGGGTCCAGCTTCTCCGTGCGCTTCACGGGGAAGATGAAGGGCGAGCTCACCCGGAAGGGCGAGGCGCGCGACCTCAAGGCCGTCATCGAGTCCGGCAAGGTCTCCCACGAGGGCGAGGCGTACTCGCTCACGCTGGAGGCGGACGACTTCTACTGGGTGGACCTGGGCGGCGTGACGCTCGAGGTCCAGTTCCAGCCGGTGCCCAAGCCGGTGGTGGTCCCGCTCGGCGAGAACCTCGACTACACGGCGCTCAACATCTTCCTGGTGATGTTCTTCATCGCCACCGCGTTCGTCATCCACTCGATGAACCGCACGGATCGCGGGGACGAGTACTCGGATGAACTCAACGGTAACGACGCGCGCATCGCCAAGCTGATCATCAAGCCGCCCGAGGCGCAGAAGAACAAGTTCCTCGAGAAGCTCAATCAGCAGAAGGAGAAGAAGTCGGGCGAGATGGCGGCCAAGAACCGCGGCGACGAAGGCCAGATGGGCAAGAAGGACGCCGCGAAGACGGGCAACAAGACCGCGGTCAAGGGCGACCCGAACAAGAAGGATCAGGCCCGCGCGCTCACCGCGAAAATCTTCGGCGGTGGCAAGGGCGGCATCTCCACCATCTTCGGCAGCAACGGCCTGGGCGGCGAACTCAAGAGCGCCATGGGCAACATGTTCGGCGCGCGCGCGGGTGACTCGGCCGGCTTCAACGGCATGGGGCTGCGCGGCAACGGCGGTGGGGGCGGCGGTACCGGTGACAGCATCGGCATCGGTGGCGTCGGCACCAAGGGCCGTGGCGGCGGCACCAGCGCATATGGCACCGGCGTCGGCGTGCTCGGTGGCAAGCAGAGCGTGGACGTGGGCATCACCTCGTCCGACCCGGAGGTCATGGGCTCCCTGGACAAGGAGCTCATCCGGCAGGTCATCCAGCGCAACCGCGGCCAGATTCGCTTCTGCTACGAGAGCTTGCTGAACCGCTTCCCGAAGCTGGGCGGCAAGGTGGCCATCAAGTTCATCATCAGCGCCAACGGCAGCGTGGCCTCGTCCAATGTCGCGCAGTCCACAGCTGGCAACGCGGAGCTGGAGACGTGCGTGGCGGGCCGTGTGCGCACGTGGAAGTTCCCCGAGCCCAAGGGGGGCGGCTCGGTCATCGTCACGTATCCGTTCAACTTCAAGCAGGCCGGCGACTAGCGCCGACCTGGTCTCTCGCTCGGCGAGCGGGCTCTGAGTGGGCCCGCTCGCGTGGTCTTTCCGACCCCCGCCCCCGCGGGTGTCGCGCAACCCCTCAGGCACCGAATGAAAGTCCTCGCTCCATTTGCCCTGTGCGCCACGTTCCTCCTCCCCGTGGTCGCGGGTGCCCAGGAAACCTCCTCCAGCGTCGCCACCGGGGACCGCCCCGCCGTCACGTTCGATGAAATCGAGCGGGGCGTTTACTTCTCGGTGCTGGGGGGCCCCAGCTTCATGGTGAACCCGCCCGCGTCCCAGGGGCCCCGCCCCTTCTCCACCGGGCAGATGGCGCAGGTGGAGCTGGGCCTGGACCTGGGCGAGCGCCTCTCGCTGGGCCTGTTCATCATGGGCACGGTGAACCGGGCCGGCTCGGACTACGTAGGCAACTCCCAGGGCGCCGCCTCGGGTGACTTCTCGACGGTGGTCCCTGGCGCGGTGCTGCGGGCCCACCTGGTGGGCTTCGCGGACAACCAGGAAGTGAAGCGGACGTGGATCTATGCCCGCGCCGGCGCGGGCTATGCGATGTTTACGCCGAAGAAGCTCCTCCCGGATTCCGACATTCTTGTGTTTGCCGGGCCCGGAGTGGAGTACTACACACGGCTGCGCCACTTTTCCGTGGGGCTCGAGGTGACGGGGAACTACCTCGTCTCCGCGGGCACCTTCGGGTTCGCGGTGGCGCCGAACATTCGCTACGCGTTCTAGCGGGAGATTCACGTGGCTCAGGAGAATGGAAGCGGTGGGCCGCGCCCAGGTGGGCGCGGTCGGGATGGGGGTGCGCCGGGCCAGGGGCCGCGCCGCGATGGTCCTGGCGGATTTGGTGGCCGGGGTGGTCCAGGCCGGGGCGAAGGGCGTGGCCGGGGCGAAGGCCGAGGGCGCGACCGCGACGCGGGGCCGGTGGGTCCTGGGCAGCGCGTCATCGCCGAGCTGAGCACCCTGGAGAAGGCGCTGTCCAAGTCGGACTTCTCCGCGGAGAAGGGCCCTCTCGAGGCGATCGTCCGGTCGCTGAAGCCCATGCGGCTCAAGTCGCTGGAGGACCTGGACCTCAACACCCGAGGCCGCCTCATCACCACGATGCTGCGCGTGCAGCGTCAGGTGAAGCCGGTCATCCCGGAGAGCGCTCCGGCCGAAGCCGCGGCTCCCGCGGACGCCCCCGCACCGGAGGCCACCGAGGCCGCCGCCCCGGTGGAGGGCGCTGCGCCCGCCGAGGCTGCTGCCGCCGAGCCTTCGCCGGCCGAGCAGGCGCGCACGAAGTTCAATGCCTGGACGGACGTCATGTTCCTGGTGGGGCGCGTGTGGCGCGCCGCCGGTGACGCGGACCGGGCCGAGACCGCCTTCACGGCCAGCGGTCGCCAGCCGACCGCCGAGGCCGAGGAGCCGGCGCCGCGCACCGAGGAGCGTCGCGAGCGTCCCGCCGAGCGGGGCGAGCGCCGTGACCGGGGTGAGCGTCGCGAGCGTTCGGAGCGTCCCGAGCGCGGTCCCCGCCCGGAGCGGGGCGCCTCGGGCGAGCGCCGCGAGCGTCCCGAGCGTGGTCCGCGCCCGGAGCGTCCGGAGCGCGCGCCGATGCCCGAGCTCACGGGTGAGTGGCCGGAGCAGGCCAAGCAGCTCGAGGGCATGGGACGCACGCGTGACGCGGCCCGCCTCCACGAGCGCAACAACTCCTACGCCGAGGCCATCCGCCTGTTCGAGGCGGGGGGGGACCTGAAGAGCGCCCTGCGCAACGCGCTGGCCGGTCAGGACAACGACGCAGCCCGCCGCCTGGTGGGAACGCTTCCCGCGGAGCAGATCGCCGCGACCCTGGAGAAGGCTGGCGCCTACGAGCTCCTCATGGAGCACTACGTCGCCAAGGGTGACTTCGAGAACGTCGCCCGGCTGTACGAGCGCGCCCGCCAGTTCGATCAGGCGGCGCTCGCGTACGAGCGCGCCAACAAGCTGACCCTGGCGCGCAAGGCGTACGAGCGCGCTCGGGACATGGCGAGCGCCAACCGCATCCGCGGCCTCGAGGTGAAGAACCTGGTGGAGCGCGGTGACCGCCTGGGCGCGGCCACCCTCCTGGTGGCGGTGGGCCAGCGGCGCGAGGCGGTCGAGGTGCTCGGCACCCTGCCGCCGCCCAAGGCCTTCCACTTCATGCAGCGCCTCAAGCTGGATGAGGAGGCCAAGACCCTGGCGCAGCGCGAGTTGGCGCGTGCCGAGCAGGAGCAGAAGCCCGCGGGCCGTGCGCGGTGGCTCGAGTTGCTGGGCGACACCGCCGCCGCGGCGGAGACCTGGGAGCAGGCTGGCCGCAAGGACAAGGCGCTTCCGCTGCACGAGAAGATGGGCAACATCGCCCGCGCGGCGCAGCTCGCCGAGGAGCTCCAGCTCCGCGAGAAGGCCCTCGCGCTGTACACCCAGGTGGGGGATTCCGCCGGGGTGGAGCGCGCGAAGGCGCTGCCCGAGGCTCCCGTTGCCGCTCCTGCCGCCGATAAGTCCGATGCGAGCGAGGAGGGCGATGACAGCGCGTCCACCGCCTCCCCGTCCGGAGAGCAAGAAAGCCAATAATTTCCGTCGGTTGACGGGTTTTGCGTGATTGCCCGGGGGCGCCCGCGGCCGGTAGAGTCCGGTCGCTGGCGCCCTCGTTTCATTCCTCTTATCCCTGGCCCGCGAATCTCATGGAACAGACGACCTCTCCGCGTCCCACGCTGCGTGTGAGCGATGATCGGACCTTCATCGAGGCCGAGGCGGCCTTGGAGAAGGCCGGCCGCGTGGAGGAGCTGATCCGCCTGTACGAGGGGCGCTCGCGCGACGTTCCGGCGGACGAGGCGGTGCGTCTGTTGTGCCGCGCGGGGGAGCTGGCCCATGAGCGTCAGCGCAACGCGCCGCGCGCGGAGGAGCTCCTCAAGCGCGCGCTGCTGGTGGCGCGTGATCCGCTGCCCGCATTGCGGGGCTTGAAGCGGTTGCATGAGATTCGCCAGGACTCGGCCGCGCTCGCGGACGTGCTGGAGCGGCTTGGCTCCGCGACGCAGGGCGAGGAGAGCGCGGGCCACTACCTGAAGGCAGCGGACCTCTACGAGCAGAAGCTGTTCCGCCGGGACCGCGCGGTGCTGTGTCTTCAGCGCGCCGCGCGGGCGAAGCCGGAGCGCAACACGTTCCGGCGCGTGCGGCAGTTGTTGCTGGCGGAGGAGCGCTTCCAGCCCGCGTTCGAGGCGTTGCAGCGCGAGCGCGCGGCGCTCGGCGACACCGGCATGGCCGAGGAGTACGCGGCCCTGGCGGAGCGGCTGGTGGATGACCCCACCGAGCACGCGCTGACGCAGCAGGTGCTGGAGGTCGCGCGGACGCTGGAGCCGCAGAACGCGCGGGTGGAGAAGGCGACGCGGGCGCTCCAGCGCTTCGAGCAGCTCTGGCGCGACAAGGTCCGCATGCTGCGCTCCATGTCGCTGGAGGAGCGCGACCGCAAGAGCGCGGCGAGGTTGTCGCTGCTCGTGGCCAAGCTGTTCGCCTGGTACGACCCCGGCGCGGCGGGGAAGGTGAAGGAGGCGCTGGATCGCTGCTTCCTGCTGTGGCCGGCCATGCCCGAGGCGCTGACGCTCATCGAGAAGCTGGCCGAGCGCGCGGGAGACTTCGCGCCCGCGATGGCCCAGTTCGAGGCGATGGCCGGGGAGGCGCGGGACCGCACGGCCCAGGTCGACCTGTGGCTGCGTCTGGGCATGCTGCGCCTGGGGCGGATGAACGACGCGGCGGCCGCGCTGGCGGCCTTCGAGAAGGCCGTGGCGGCGGATGCCTCGCGCGCGGACGCCGCCAGCCTCGCGGCGGAGTTGATGCTGGAGCAGGGACGTTCCGCGGACGCGGTGGCCACGCTGGAGCGCTACCTGGGGACGGTGAAGGACCGCTCGGTGCAGGCCGGGCTGCGGCTGCGGCTGGCGGACCTGTGCCTCTACCAGGTGAAGGATCCGGACGCGGCGCGCGGCCACCTGGAGACGGCGCTGAAGCTCGACCCCACGAACGCGCTGGCGGCCTTCCAACTCGCGCGGCTCCTGGCGGAGGACGACAAGCCCGAGGAGGTCCTCCCGCTGTTGGACCTCGCCATGCTCGCCCCTCGCCCGCGCGCGGAGCGGGTGGCCTTCTGCGAGGCCCTGGCGCTGATGTTCGAGGAGCAGGAGAACGCGCGCGGTGCGTTCGACGTGCTCGCGCGGGCCCTGGAGTTGGATCCGGCGCGACCGCTGCTGATGAACTCGGTGGTGGAGCATGCGCAGGCGGCGGGCGCGCAGCCGGCGCTGGCCTCGGCGCTGCTCCGGGCGGCTCAGGCCGCGACCACCGCGCCCGAGGTGGCGTTGGCGATGTGGCGCCACCTGGCGCAGTTGCTCCAGGGCGCGCTCGCGGATCCCGTTCGCGCGGAGGCCGCATGGCGCGAGGTGTTGGCGCGTGCGCCGGGGGATTCCGCCGCGACGGAGGCGGTGCGCTCGCTGCAAGCGGCTGCTGCCTTGGCGGATGACCCGAAGGTGCGGCTGGAGACGGACATCGGCCGGCGCGAGGCCGCCGGCGCGCCGCCCGAGGAACTCGAGCCGCTCGTGCGTCAGTGGGTGCAACTCGCGCCCGAGGACGCCGCCCCGGTGCACAAGCTGCAGGCCCTGTGCGTGGCGCTGTCCAAGTTCGACGAGGCCGCGGCGTTGGCGGGTCGGCTGGTGACGCTGGCGGAGTCGCAGCTCGAGCGCAACGAGTGGACGGCGCGGCAGGCGAAGCTCTACGCGGAGCGGCTCGGCCGGCAAGAGGACGCGGCGGATCTGTTCCTCGGGCTGTTGTCGGAGAACGTGTCGTCGGGCGTGGTCGTGGGCGGACTGGAGCGGCTCGCCACGAATGGCATCCGGACCGAGGAGATCGCCGCGGCCCTCGCGGGCCACTACGGCCGCACGGGAGACCACCAGCGACAGGTGGCGGCGCTGCAGCGGCAGCTCGACGCGGTGACCGAGCCCGCGGGCCGCAAGCGCTTGTTGGGGCTCCTGGCGGGGATCCACGAGAAGCAGCTCGCGGACAGCCGGGCCGCGTTCGATGTGCGGTTGCGCGCGCTGCGCGAGGACCCTCGCGATGACGCGAACCGCGCGGAATCGCAGCGGCTGGCGCGGGACCTGTCCGCGCACGCGGAGCTGGGCCGCGCGCTGCGCACGCTGGCCACCGAGGCCGACGAGCCGACGCTCGCGGTGCAACTGCTGACCGAGGCCGCGACGCTGGCTGAGGAAGGCGGCATGGTCGCCGAGGCCGTGGCCGCGCTGGAGGCGGGCCTGACGCGCGCGCCGGAGTCGCCTCAGGTGTTGGAGCGGCTCGTTCGCCTGTATGGCCGGGCTGGGCGCTCGGCGGATGCCGAGACACTGCTGCGCAAGCGCATCCACGCGACGCGGGGCCCCGAGCGGTTGGAGATGCTCTTGCGGTTGGTGGACCTCAACGTGGAGTTGGGTCGTCCCGCGCAGGCCGCGGAGGCGCTCAACTCCGCGCTGTCGCACGGCGCGGAAGAAGGCCGCCACCTGCCGCGCCTGGCCGAGCTGTATGAGAAGGCCGGCCAGACGCGCGAGTTGGGCGAGACGTTGGCTCGGATGATTGCGCTGGCGGAGTCCGCGGGGAACGCGGACACGGTGTCGCGCCTGAAGCTGCGCCGCGCCCAACTGCTCCAGGGCTCGCAGGACGGCAGCGACGAGGCGGTGCAGAGCTACGCGGACCTCCTTCGCCAGCGGCCGTCGGATCCAGACGCGTTGGCGGCCCTGGAGGCCATGCTCGCCGAGGGGCCATCGCGTGAGGCCGCGGCTCGGGCACTGGTTCCGGCGTACGAGCGCACCAAGGACCACCGCAAGATGGTGGCCACGCTCGACATGCTGGCCGAGGTGGCGCGTGACGACGCGCAGCGCGTGCAGGCCCTGCGGCACGCGGCGCAGGTTCACCTGACGCACCTGCGACAACCCGAGCTGGCCTTCTCCGCCTTGGCGCGCGCCCTGCGGTTGACGCCAGCGGACGCGGGCCTGCGGGCCACCGCGCGGCAGGCCGCCGAGGACGCGGATGCGCTGGACAGCTATGCGGAGATCCTCTCCGAGCTGACGGAGGAGGGCGAGGTGGGTGCGGCCCGCGGCGCGCTGCTGCGCGAGCTGGCCGAGGTCCAGGAGAAGAAGCTCGACGACAAGGCAGGCGCGGTGAAGGCCCTGCGCGCGCTGCTGGTGCTGGAGCCCGGCAACCTCGACTGTCTGCGCGCGCTCCAGCGATTGCATCGCGCGAGCGAGGAGTGGGCGGCGTTGGCGGAGGTGCTGGAGAAGCTGGCCGGCGCTTCAGGCGAGGCGTCCGAGCAGCTCGCGTATCTGCGCGAGGCCGCGCTGCTCCACGATACGAAGCTCACCGACAAGGAGAGCGCCGCGGACGCGTGGCGCGCCATCGCGGAGCGTGACCCCGCGCAGCGCGAGGCCGCCGCGGCGTTGGATCGGCTCTACACGGAGCTGGGGCGCAACGCGGACCTGGCCTGGGTGCTGGCGCTGCGTCGCAACCAGGAGGGCCAGAGTCCGCAGGGGCGCGAGGTCTCCTTCCGTCTCGCGGAGTTGCAGCGCACCGTCCTGGATGACGCGAACGCCGCGTTGGGCCTCTACAAGCGCATCCTCGCCGAGGACCCGGGTCATCCGGGCGCGCGCGCGGGGTTGGAGTCCTGGGTGAAGGCGGCGGTGCCCACGAGTGGCGCCGCGCTGGAGGTTTTGGACAAGGTGCTGGAGCAGGTGGGCGACCATGCCCGCCGGGTCAGCCTGCGCGAGACGCGAATGGAGTCCGCGCTCACCGTCGAGAAGATCATCCTCGCCGGAGAGGTACGCCGCATCTACGAGCGCGACATGCAGCAGCCGTCGCTTGCCTTCATGTCGGCGGTGAAGACCTTCGCCGCGGGCCTGGACCGGGACGGCGTGCGCGCGGACCTGGAGCGCCTCGCTCGAGAGACTGGCAGCCACGAGGTGCTGGCGGAGATCTACGAGACGGCGGCGGTGGACCTCACCTCCGGTGACCCCGCCGCGCTCGAGCTGCTGCGCCGCGCGGCCGAGCTGCGCGAGCAGTTGGATCAGCCCGAGGAGTCCGCGCGGCTGTGGAAGAACCTGCTCGCGGATGCGCCGCAGGACCGGCAAGCACTGGAGGCGCTGTCCCGACTCTACGAGAAGGGCCAGAACGCGAAGAGCCTCTCCGAGGTGTACGCCAAGCAGGCGCTGCTCTCCACGGATCCAGAGGCGCGCCTCGGGCTGCTCCTGAAGGCCGGCGAGGCCTACGCCAACGCGGGCGACGACGCGAAGGCCATCGAGGCCCTGCGCTCCGCGCTCGCGCTGCGCAAGGTTCCCGAAGGGTTGCTCGCGCTGGAGAAGCTGTACGCCAAGACGCGGCGCTTCGTGGAGCAGGCGGACGTGCTGGAGCAACTCGCGGAGGTGGCCGCGGACGAGCCCTCGCGGCGCAGTTGGCTGCTCAAACGCGCGCAGCTCCTCGAGAAGGAAGTGGGCGCCGCCGAGTCGCTGCCGGTGTACCGGCGGCTGCTGGAGAACGCGCCCGGTGACAATCAGGTGGTCGCGGGGCTGGAGCGCTTGCTGTCGCATGACGGGCCGCGCATCGAGGCGGCGCGTCTGCTCGAGCCCGTCTATCGCGGGATCAACGACACGCGGAAGCTGGTCGACGTGCTCGAAGTCCTGCTCCCGGGGGTCCAGCCTGAGAAGCGGCTGGAGCGCATCCAGGAGATCGCCACGCTGCGCGAGGCGCTGGGGCAGACCTCGCTCGCGTTCGTCGCGCGCCTGCGCGCCTTCAACGAGTTCCCCGGCGAGACGTCGGTCCGGGACGAACTGGAGCGGCTCGCGGCCGACTCGGGCTCGTTCGAGGAGGTGTCGGCGGCCTACGAGGATCAGCTCGAACGGGACGCCGCCGAGCCGCTCGCCGGTGACCTGTGGCGCCGGCTGGCGGCCATCTATGACAACCGCCTGAAGCGCTACGACCTGGCGGTGCGCGCGCTCGAGGAAGTGAGCCGTCGCGATCCGAAGAACAAGACGGTGCTGGAAGCCATCGCGCGCGTCCATCGCCGCACGGGCGCGCACCGCGAACTGGCGCTGGTGATGCGGCGGCAGGTGGCGGCCGAGCAGAACGCCAGCTCGCAGGTGAACCTGCTCTTCGAGCTGGCGCACCTGGCGGAGGAGACGCTCGCGGATAAGTCGCTGGCCGCTCAGGCCTATCGCGAGGTGCTGGAGCTTCGGCCGGAGAACACCAACGCGTTGAAGCTCTTGGGGCGCGTGCTGGCCGAGATGGAGCGCTGGCCGGAGCTGGCCCAGCACGTCGAGCGCGAGATTCAGCTCGCGGACGCGCGCGGCGCGCAGGAGGAGGCGTCGGATCTGCGCGTGCGCCTCGGACGGCTCAAGGTTGGCCGTCTGGACGACCCGCGCGGCGCGCTGGAGCTGTACCAGACGGTGCTGTCGCGTCGCTCCGGACACGCGGGCGCGGTGGGCGCGCTCGAGGAGATGGCTCGCTCGGAGAGCCCGCTGCGAGGCGCGGCGGCGCAGGCCCTGGAGCCTGTCTTCGCGTCGGTGGGCAATCACCTGAAGCAGGTGGAGATGCTGGAGTCGCGCGCCTCCGCGGAGCCCGTTCCGCAGGAGCGCGCCGCGCTGCTGCGCCGCATCTCAGAGACCTACGCCGGGCCGTTGGAGAATCCGGAGATGGCCTTCCTGGCCGCCACGCGCGCGCTGCGGGAGCTGCCGGACGACCTGCGCTCGCTGGAGCTGTGCGTCTCGCTGGTGGACAAGGCCGAGGCCCCCGAGGAGCTGTGCGCGGTGTTGCTGGAGGTCGCCCCCAAGGCGAGTGACAGCGCGCGTGCGGAGCTGTACCGCGCGCTCGGTCGCATGCAGGTGGACCTGGGCGAGCCCGTCGAGGCGCTCGCGTCGTGGAAGAAGGTCCTCGAACTCAAGCCCACGGATCAGGAAGCGCTGGATGGCACGGCGCGCCTGGTCGCCTCGCAGGGCAAGCCGACGGAGCTGCTGGAGGTCTTGCGCCGGCAGCTCGCGCTGTCCGAGGAGCCGGCGCGTCGCGCGGCCGTGCTGCTTCAGATTGGCACCGTCCAGGACGAGCAGCTCAAGGACTCGCTGGCCGCACTGGCCACGTTCCGGCGCCTGCTGGAGCTCAAGCCGGACGACACCGCGGCGCTCGAGAAGATGGAAGCGCTCTGCCAGAAGCAGGAGCGCTGGCCGGAGCTGGCGGACGTGCTGGCGCGTCGCATCGCGCAGCTCGGGCCCGAGGAGGGCTTGGAGCTGAAGTTCCGGCTGGCCTCGGTGCGCGAGTCCAAGCTGATGGACAAGTCTGGAGCGCTGGCGCTCTATGGCGAGGTCCTCGCGGTCCAGCCGAACCATGCGGGCGCGGTGGGCCGCATGGAGGCGCTGGTGAATCGCGAGCCGCAGAACCTGCTCGCGGTGGAGACGTTGCTGCGCGCCTTCCGCGCGAGCGGCGACGTGGCGCGTCTGGCGCAAGTCATCGAGGTCCGCGTTGGCGTGTCGCGTGACGCGCTGGAGCGCAAGCAACTGCTGGGGGAGCTGGCCACGTTGCGCGAGGCGCAGGGTGAGTCGGAGCTGGCCTTCCTGGCCCTCTTCCGTGGCTTCAAGGAGGACCCGAACGACGCGGAGGTGCGCCGGCGGCTCGAAGACGCCACGGATGCCTCGGGCAGCTACGACGAACTCGTGGTGGCATACGAGGAAGCCCTCCCGCGCGTGGCCGAAGCGGCCGACGCCGCCGACGTCTGCCTCAAGTTGGGCCAGATGTTGGAGACGAAGCTGCGGGATCCCGACCGCGCCGTCTCGTACTACGAGCGGGCGCGCACCCTGCACGCGTCGGTGCAGGACAAGGCGCTGGTCGCGTTGGATCGCCTCTACGTGGAGCTGGAGGCGTGGCCGGAACTGGCGGGCGTGTTGGAGGCGCTCGCCGCGGGTGGCGCCAACGTGGCGGACCGCGTGGGCTTCCTCTTCCGGCTCGGTCAGCTCTACCAGGAGCGGTTGGACAGCCCGGATCGCGCCGCGGGGGCGTACGAGTCCATCCTCGCGTTGGATCCAGGACACCTCGCCTCGGCGCGCCTGCTCGAGGGCATCTACGAGGCGGCCAATGCCTCGGAGAAGCTCTACGGCATCCTGAAGCTTCAGGCGGACAAGGCCATTGGCGCCGAGCGCGACCGGGTGCTGGCCAAGATGGCCCAGGTGTCCGCCGAGGGCCTGGCGGACCTGGACCGCTCCATCGAGCTGTATCGCGAGCTGCTCGCGAAGAACGCGCGCAACGAGCAGGCGTTCTCCGCGTTGGAGTCGCTGTACGAGCGCGCCAATCGTCCCGAGGATCTCCGCGCGTTGTTGGAGGGCCGGCTCGCGCTCACGTTGGATCCGCGCGAGGTGGTGCGGCTCAACGAGCGACTCGGGCGCGTGGTGTACCGCCTGCTCAAGCAGCCCGAAGCAGCGGTGCCGTTCTTCAAGGCCGCGCTGGACCGCGACGCGCGCCACCGCGGCGTGTTGGACACGCTGCGCGAGCTGTACGACGAGACGGGCCAGCGCGAGGAGTTGGTGGGGGTGCTGCGCCGCCTCATCCCGCTCCAGGAGAGCAGTGAGGGGGTCAAGGCGCTGCGCCTGCGATTGGCCGAGGTGCTCGCGGGGATGGGGCGCCGCGAGGAGGCGCTGGACGCGGCCCGGCGCGCGCTGGAGGTGGAGCCGCACGCGGTCGCGGACCTGGAGCGCGTCAACGCGCTGTTCGCCTCACTGCGAGCGTGGAACGACGCGGTGCGCGCCCTGGAGTTGAAGGTCCAGGTGCACCTCGGCGCCGAGGAGCGCGAGCAGGCCGTTGCCACGTACTTCGCCGTCGCGGACCTGTGGGAGGGCCCTGGCGCCAAGCCGGAGCTGTCCGCGGGCGCGCTGGAGCGCGTGCTGGAGCTCGACCCCGCCAATCGCACGGCCTACGAGCGGGCGTGCACGCTGTACCGCTCGCACAATGACTGGCGCGCTTACGCCACGGTCATGGACCGGTACATGCCTCACCTCGTCACGGACGAGGAGAAGCTGGCCGCGTTGCGCGAGCTGGCGCGCGTGCAAGAGGAGCGGCTCGGTCAGAAGGACGTGGCGTTCCTCGCGCTGTGCCGCGCGTTGCAGCTCGACGCCTCGGACGACTCGCTGCGCGAGGAAGTCGAGCGGCTCGCGGACGAGACGGGGAGCCACGAGGAACTGGCCGCGGTCTACGATCAGGTGGCGGACGACCTGCCGCGCGGGCCTCTCGCCGAGCGCATCTACGCCACGCTGGCGCGCGTGCACGACACGCGGCTGGATGATCCACAGGCCGCCGAAGCAGCGTTCCGGAAGATCCTCGAGTTCGACCCGACGAACGCCACCGCGCTGGACGGCCTGGCGGCGGTGTTCCAGCGTCGGGGACGGGATCGCGAGTACGTGGTGGCGCTCGAGCAGAAGCTCGAAGCGGCCGGATCCATCGAGGCGCGCAAGTCCATCCTGCGAGAGATCGCCCGTGTCTGGGACGAGAAGCTGGAGGACCCGTCGGAGTCCGCCAGCGCGCTCTTGCGCGCGTTGGACCTGGAGCCGGACCTGGAGACGCTCGGGGTCCTCACCGCGCTGTATCGGCGGGGCAGGGCGTACTCGGACGTGGCCTCGTCGCTGCTTCGCGCGAGGGACCTCGCGGACTCGAATGAGGCGCGGGCGCGCATCCAGGTCGAGGTCGCCGGTGTCTACGAGCGCGACCTCAAGGATGACGAGGCCGCGGTGGCGGCCTATCGGCAGGCCCTCGAGTTCGAGCCCGACAACCGCGAGTCGCTGGAGTCGTTGGAGCGTCTGCACACGCGCTTGGATCAGCCCGCGGATCTGCTCGCCACCTACGAGCGGATGCTGGAGCTGAGCCAGGACTGGCGCGAGAAGGTCCGCGTCCTGTTCCGCAGCGCGACCATCTGGGAGGACACGTACCAGAACCCGGCCAACGCGGACGCGTGCGTGGAGGGCGTGCTCTCCATCGACTCGACGAACGTGCAGGCCATCAAGGCCCTCATCCGCTTGCGGCGCGCGCAGGCGCGCTGGGAAGACCTCATCGCCGCCTTCGAGCGACAGCTCGCGCTGGCCACGAGCCCGCAGGAGCAGGCGGAGCTGTACGTCGAGATCGGCAACGTGCAGTACCAGCAGCTCAAGGCGTTGAACAAGGCCGTGAACAGCTACCACGCGGCGCTCTCGGCGGACCCCACGAGCCGGCCCGCCCTGCACGCGCTGGGCACGCTCTACGAGCGCAGTGGCAACTGGCCCTTCGCGCTGGAGATGCTGCAAAAGGAGGCGGAGCTGGCGGGCCAGTCTCCCGAGGCGGTGGAACTCTGGTACCGCTTGGGGAAGATCAACGAGGACATGCTGATGGACTCCGGCAGTGCCCGGAACGCCTATCAACAGGCCCTCGCCGTGGACGCGAGCCACCTGCCGAGCATCCGCGCCCTCAAGGGCATCCAGGAGCAGGAGAAGGATTGGGGCGGCTACGAGCAGACGCTCTTGCAGGAGGCCCGGCAGACCGAGGACCCCGAGGCGAAGGGGCGCGCGCTGCTCGACGTCGCGCGCTACCACGCCGAGACGCGCGAGGATCGCGAGACGGCCACGGGCTACTGGGAGGAGACGCTCAAGCACATCCCGGACAGCCTGGAGGCGGCGCGGCCGTTGGCCGACATCTACATCGCTCGCGAGGACTGGTCCGCGGGCGAGCGGATGCTCGACATCGTCACGCGGAAGATGGCCGAGAAGGCCATGGCGGAGAAGGACGGAGCGCTCGCCGCCGAGCTGTGCCGCCAGCTCTACCGCCTGGGCTACGTGGCGGAGAAGCTCGGCCGTCGTGACAAGGCCCTCAAGGTCTACGAGAAGGCCTACGAGTTGGACGCCACGTACCTGCCCGCGCTGGAGGGGTACGGCAACCTGCTCGTCCAGGCGCGTCGCTTCGAGGACGCGCTCAAGGTCTTCCAGACCATCCTCATCCACCACCGCGAGGAGCTGACCGACCTGGAAGTGGTGGAGGTGTACTGGCAGCTCGGTGACGTGCACGCGGCGCTGGGACAGGCCGACCGGGCGCAGAACCACTTCGAGAAGGCGCTGGCGTTGGATCCGGGCCACGAGCCCACGCTGCGCGCGCTCGTGGCGCTGATGGACAAGGCGGGCAAGTACGAGAAGTCTGCCGAGCTGCGCCAGCAACTCGTCGGCGTGGTGGAGGGCGACGCGAAGATCCGCGTGTTCCTCGAGCTGGGGCGCATCGCGAGGGATCAGCTCAATGATCCGTACATGGCCATCGACGCCTTCAGTGGCGCGCTCAAGGTCGACCCCACCTCGCCCGAGGTCATGGACGCGCTCTACGTGCTCCTGCGCGAGACGCGCCAGGGGCAGAAGGCGGCGGATGTCCTCACGCGAATGCTCGCGCTGCCGGCGCTGTCCTCCGAGCCACACAAGGCCAAGCGCGTGTGGTTCGCGCTGGGAGAGATTCGGCGCGACGAGCTGAAGGACGTCGAGGGGGCGACCCAGGCCTTCAACGCCGCGCTCGATCTGGACCATCGCTTCGTGGAGGCCTTCAGCGCCCTGGAGGCGCTGCTCGGCGGTGCGCGGCAGTGGAAGGTCCTCGAGGAGAACTACACGCGGATGCTGGGCCGTCTGCCCAAGACGCCCGACACCCACGCGGCGCGCATGACGCTCTGGCGGGCACTGGGCGATCTGTATCTCCAGGTGCTCAAGAGCCCCGAAGGCGCGGTCGCGGCCTACGGCGTCGCGGCCAAGGGCCTGCCCGACGATGCGAGCGTGCAGGAGACCTTCGCCGAGGTCGCCGGCGCCATGCCCGGCAAGGAGGACGAGGCCATCGCCGCGCTGCGCCGCGCTCTGCCCAACACCCAGAACGCGCGCAAGGTGGTGGGGCACCTCGTGCGCCTGTCCGCGCTGCGCAAGGACTATGACGCGGCCTGGCTCGCGGCCCAGGCCGTGACGGGCTTGCTCGGCGAGGCGGGAGAGGACGAGCAGGAGATCCTCACCAAGCTCGGGCCGTACGCGAAGAAGAAGGAGCTGGCGCAGCGTCCGTTGACGGATCGCCTGTGGCAGACGCACCTGTTCCACCCGAAGGTGCGGGGGCCGCTGTCCGAGCTGCTGGGCCTGCTCTTCGAGAAGGCGGGGCACCTGTACGCCGTGCCCTTCACGCAGTACCAGCTCGTGCCCAAGAAGCACCGCATCGACGTGGCGACGGCGCAGGAGTACCACGTCAACCACTACCGCTACGTGGCGCGGCTGTTCGGCATGGAGGCGGTGGAGTTGTACTCGGCGTTCCTCGTGGCGACGCGCGAGCGCCTCGCGAAGCGCTCCAACGATCCGGCTCCCGAGCCGCTCATCAACGTCGAGCTGCTCCAGACGCACCCGGCCTCGTTGCGCGTCGGTGGCAAGTACTTCGCGGAGCAGGGACAGAAAGAGGTCTACTACCTGCTGGGTCGCACCCTGGCGCTGGCACGTCCGGAGCTTTCGCTCAGCCAACGCGTGGCGCCCGAGCGCCTCGAGGCCGTGGTCCAGGCCGCGCTCACGCTGGTCGTGGGCAACGTGCGGCTGACGGTGGACCCGCGCGCGGTGGACGCGGAGCGTCGCTTGCTGGAGAAGAGCCTCAGTGAGCCGGACCGCGCAGCGCTCGCGAAGGTCGCTCGGGCCTACCTGCCCACGGCGACCCCCCAGGACGTGAAGAACTGGCTGGAGGGCGCCGAGCTTACGGCGTCACGCGCTGGACTCTTCGCGGCGGGCGAGCTGGAGCCGGTGCGCCGCATGGTGCAGGGTGAGACGGGCTCGGCCTTCCGCGTGCCCTCGCGCACCAAGCTGCGCGAACTCCTGGTGTTCGCGACCTCCGAGGACCTGCACGACTTGCGAGTGGCCGTGGGAACGCACGTGGAGGTGCAGGTGCGACGGTAGCGCCAGACCCGGACTCCGGGTTCGTGCGTTGAGTAGCATCCGGGCAATCGAGGCGCGCGACCTTGATCTCCCCGGTGGGCACTTCTACGATTCCGACGGGATTTCTTCCGTCATTTCTGAGGGTTGCGGGAAAGATGCGTTTCGTCTGCGACAGCTGCCGCGCGCAGTACATGATCAGCGACGACAAAGTTGGCTCCAAGGGAGTCAAGGTTCGTTGCAAGAAGTGCGGTCACACCATTCTGGTGAGGCCCGCGGGAGCACCGTCGGTGAAGGAGGGCTCGCCGGAGAATGCGCCGGTCGAGACCCCGCCTCCCGCTGCCGGTACACCGCGCGTGGCCGAGCCCGCCGGAACGGGGTTGCCCGCATCGCTGGGCACGCCTCCGGAAGGTGGCCTCTTCACGGACGTGGAGGAGGACGAGATCGGCGCCGTGTTCGATCAAGTGCTGAGCTCCGGCTCGCACAAGATCCCAGCGGGCGAGGCGGTGGGCGCGGCGAAGGATGCCGCATCCGAGACCGTGCGCCGCCTGGCCGAGGCCGAGGAGACCGAGTCGTCGAAGGAAGACGCCAAGCCCAACGCCGCGGCCCACGAGTGGTACGTGGCCATCGAGGAGAAGCAGGTCGGGCCTTGGTCGGTGGAGAAGGTGAAGGACGCCTGGGAGCGCGGCGAGGTCGGGCCGGACAGCCTGTGCTGGCGCTCAGGATTCAGTGATTGGATTCCGCTGTCCGAGACGGCCGAGCTGGCTTCGGTCCTCGCGCCGCGCCCGTCCAAACCTGTCATCGTCGCGCCCGCTCCAGTGTCTTCGTCGTCTCCCTCCGTGGCGGCGGGTCCGGTTGAGTCTGCCTTCAGCGCGGGCAGCTCCAAGTCGGGCCGCACGGAGACGAGCCCCGGTATGGCGTTGGCGCCCGCCGAGGAGTCCGTGGGCTGGAAGCCCTCGGCCGCCAGCGTCCTGGCGTCGCTCGTGAAGGAGGAGAACGAGGCGCTGGCGAAGCCTCCGCCGCGTCCTGCTCCGTCGCTGGAGAAGGAGCCGGTGTCCCAGTCGCGACTGTTGGACGTCCCGATTCCTCCTCCGGAGCCGCTGTCGTCGCCGGGTGCGCCCATGCCGATGATGGGCGCTCCCATGGCTCAGGCGCCCATGGCCTATCCGCCGCAGCATGCGGCGCCCGCGTATGCCCAGCCCGCGCCTGTCTATGCGCAGCCTGCGCCCGCGTACGCGCAGCCCGCGCCTGCCTATCCGCCTCCGGGTTATCCCGTGGGCTACCCGCCGCCGCAGGCCGCGCCTCCCGCGAGTAAGAGCAAGATGCCGCTGATCGCGGGCGGTATCGGCGGGGTACTCATCCTGGGTGTCCTGGCGGTGCTGGCGGTCTCCCGTGGTGGCAACTCGCGCTCTGAAGAGACGCCCGTGCCGCCGGCGCCACCCACGCAAGTGGCGGCCGCGACGCCTCGTCCGAGCGCGGAAATGCCGCCGATGCCTCCGGCTCCGACCGGGACGGTGCAGACGCCGCCGCCCGCTGCGACGCCTCAGGCTGCGGCTCCTGCTCCGGGATCGACTGTGCCCGCGGGAGGGGCGCCAGTCGCTGCGGCGGGTACGCCTCCAGTGGCGGGGGCTGCGACGCCTCCGCCGGGAGGGGCGAGTGCTCCAGTCGCGGCTGTGGCGCCGCCTGTGCCGGCCGCGACGCCTGCCGCGGCTGTGGCGCCCCCGCCGGTCGCTGCGACGCCGACCCCGGCGACGGCTACGCCGCCAGCCATGCCTGGCACGGCGGTGGCGCGCGTGGAGCGCACGCAGACGACCCGTCGCACGGGCACGTCGAGCCGCGTGGGTGGCCACGAAGAAGAGACGCACAGCGCTTCGCAGCACACGGCTTCGTCGTCATCCAACGCGGGTGGTGGGGATGATGAGTTTGACGACCTCTTCGGCACGAAGAAGGCGGCGCCGGTGGCGAAGGCGGGAAGCAAGCCGCCCACGACGTACATTCCGCCCGAGCCTGGTGGTGGCGGCTCGATGCCAGACACGCTTCAGCAGTCGGACATCATGCAGGTGGTGTTGTCGAACAAGCCTGCCATCGTGAAGTGTGTGAGCGAGCAGAAGAAGAAGGACCCGGCGCTGAGTGGCAAGCTGGTGATGCGTTGGACGGTGCAGACGAGCGGCAAGACAACCGCCGTGTCATGTCGCACGGATGAGTTCCGTTCGAGCTACATGGCGAGCTGCATTTCGGGGCTCATCAAGGGCTGGACGTTCCCGCGACACAAGCGCCAGGGCGACCCCATCGATTTCCCGTTCACGTTCTAAAGGACACTGGGGTTGAGGGTGGTACATGACACCCTCGACCCAAGTGTTGGTTTTTGAAGAGGCTGAATATCTGCGGAGTGAGGCCGTCGACACTGATTGACACGTCTGGACAGGGGGGGCTAAAGCCCGCTCAGTCGGTGGCGTCGGGGCTTGGACATTGAGGCCGGAAGCCCCGTGCGACGTTCAAACAGAGGAGGAAGTGCCGAATGCAGCTTCGCAAGATGATGGTGCTGTTTGCCGCGCTGGGTGCGGTGGGGTTGGCGGTCAGCGGGTGTGGTGACGACACGAATACTTCGACGACGTGCACTGCGAACTCGGACTGTGCCGGAACGGAGATTTGCCACCCGACCGCGAAGGTGTGTGTGGCCACGTGTACGGGGGCCTCTGACTGTCCGGACACGGCGAAGAACTGCGCCGCGTTGACGGTGACGGGTGCGGACCCGAGCGTGAAGGTGTGCCAGTGCCAGACGGACGCACTGTGCAACAAGGATGGTAGCCAGGTGTGCTCCAACCTGGACAAGGTGTGCGCGAACAAGTGCACGGCCGACGCCGACTGTGGCTCGGGCCGCACCTGCGACACCGCCTCGGGCCAGTGCAAGGCCGGTTCGACGACGGGCGACACCTGCTCCGGCGAGGGCCAGGCAACGTGCACTTACGGCAGCTTCTGCAGCTCGAGCAAGTGCGCCGCCGTTCCCGCGCCGACCTGCGATAATTTCCAGAACTTTAGCAATAAGTCGGACTTGGGCACCACTGGTCCAATCATCTTCAAGGCTGCAACGACCAGTGCGACGACGGACACGTCGTTCTGTTCTGCATCGGCACCAAAGCGAGTCAAGATCACGATTTCTGCGTACTCAAACACGCCGTTCCCGCAGACGGCAGCAGAGCTGAATGGGCTCTTCTACGTGCTGGTTAATGGTTCGAAGCAGGCGCCGTCGATTAGCAGTTCCTCCGGGAATTACACTGTGACGGGGGCGAACCGGGAACGTGCAGATATCGTTGCCAACCTCTGCGTTTCGGCTACGAGCACGACCACGTCACTGGGTTACTATTTCACGGGCGGAAACTTCTTCTGCTTCCAGTCTGCGTACTGATCAGCGCCGCGCGAGGACTTAGTCTTCAATAGTCCTGCGACGAGTTAGAGCCTCGCTCGAGATTTCATCGAGCGGGGCTCTGTTGTTTAGGGCTAGGGCACTTGAGCGGTTGCTTCATTTGATGTTTGCTGAATTGAGCTGACGCTTTTGCGTCTTAGGGATATGCGCATGAGATCCCATGCGTGCATGGAGGAACGTTCATGTCTTTTAAGACTGTTGTTCAAGTAAGTCTGCTCGTGGCTGGCCTCTGGGCGGGAATGGCAGGTGCTCAAGCAGTTGACTCAGGCTTGCAGTGTCCAAGCGGAACAACTCCGTCTGGCTCCAAGGCAGAGGGCTTATTCTGTCGTAAGCACGAGCTTCGCGGTGGCGGCATGGTCGCACATGGCCCGTATCGTTCGTTTCATGCAAATGGCCAAGCGGCTGCCATTGGGCAATACGCGGACGGATTCAAGACTGGGACATGGTTCTTCTATGATGAACTAGGTAAGGAGTACTCAAGGACCGAATTTCGGGAGAACAAATACCATGGTCAGCGAATCCTCTTCTACCCAAGTGGGAAGCGGCACTTTGTTGAAGAGTATCGCGACGGGGTGAAGAACGGTGTTGTCCAGGAGTTGAGTGAAGATGGTCGGGTTGTTCGCGAATCTAGATTTGAGAATGGGCAGTTGATGCAGATGAAGTGATGGGTTGTTTTGCTGCTTGCGGGAAATGGATGACTCTCTTGCTTGGCGAGAGAGTCAGTTGTTCTTGAATTGCCAAACAGATGCACGATAGCTGAATAGGACCCTGGTTGTGACGGCTCCCTCCTTGGCCCCATCCTTGCCCGCCATCCCTGTTTGCCCTGTGGAGGAAATGGGGTTGCGCGAACTAGAGCGCATCCGCCTTATCCTTCGTGGGGGGTCGGTAATTGACTGGCGGAGAATGCATTTCTCGTCGCGTGACGAGGTGGATGGATTCCTTCGGCTTTGCCAGATTGACGTTTCGCGTCCATTTGATGACGTCTGGGTTCGGACAATCCTGGCCGACGCCGTGGCCTATTTGCGCAGGACGTTTGACTATCGCGTGGCTGATGCGGTGGCCCGGCCTAAGGAAGTTCACGATCTGTTTCTTTATGCGTCTGGCGTGGGTGGTGGGCGGTATAGGAGAATCGCGTGCATTGTTCTCAAGGTGATGCATGTGATTCAGCATATCGAAGGTCGAGACTTGTTGTTTCGATTGGCAGCATCCGAAGCGGAAGTGGCCGAGTTGGTAACGCAGCGGGTGCTCGGTGTTGCTAGGGAAATGAGAGAGAGAGAACTCCCAGTTGTCGAATTCGCGCACTCAATCAAGACGCGCGAGTCGCTCGTGACTAAGTTGATTGCCAAAAAAGAGACTGTTGCTGCACAAGTGTATGACCGTACTAGGTTCCGGATTGTGACGAAACGCAGGGAGGATTTGCTCCCAGTTCTGTATTTCCTGAGTCAGCGATTGTTTCCTTTTAATTTCGTGGTTCCGGGGCAGACCGAGAATAGTCTGATTTCGTTTCGGGAATTGCTGGAAGTTTACCCTAATTTCGAGCGATGTATTCCGGATTTGCATCTTGATCGCGATTTTGAAGACCGAGAAGAACGTGAAGGAAATGTTTTTTCCGGAAGTGGCTACAGGGTGTTGAACTTCGTTGTAGATCTCCCCTTGCGAATGGATGCATATCTTCCGCCGCCAGGGGAAGATTCGCGGGATCGCAAAGGTCGCATAGTCTTTGCTTTGGTAGAGTTTCAGATGATGGACGAGGATACTGCGAGAGGAAATGAGCAGGGAGAGAATGCGCATGAGAACTACAAGCGTCGCCAGCGGCGACGTGTTCTTGGGCGACTGTCTCGTGGATTGGTTGTGCCGAAGCGAAAGCCTTAGAACGTGTTGAAATGGAGTGAAGGGGTTGGCTGGAGTTGCCCTTGTCAAATCGGACACGGTCAGAGGGGTGATGCTTCTCTTCGGTACTCGATGGGGGAACGCATCTTCAGGCCCTTGTGAGGGTGCACGTGATTGTAGTCGTCGAACCACGTGGGCAACTGTCGAAGGACGGCCTTCGCACTGTCCAGGCGAGCCAGGTGGACGTAGTCGCGCTTGAAGCTCTTCACGAAGGACTCCGCCATCCCGTTGCTCTCAGGTGAGTACGCTGGCGTTGTTCGGATGAGCAGGCTCAGCTTTGCGCCGAACGCTCGCGTCTCGTGGGCGGTGTAGGCAGGGCCGTTGTCGGTCAGCCATTCGATGGGGTGCGGCGTCACGCGGCTCCCCGCGCCGAACCGGTACTCCAGCGTCTCGGCCAGCAAGTCCCGCACCAACTCGCCCGTCAGCGCACCCGTGGTGGCCACGAAGCGCATGGCTTCGCGGTCGCAGCAGTCCAACGCGAAGGCCACCTGGACGCGCTCCCCGTTCCAGCATCGAATCTCGAAGCCGTCGGAGCACCAGCGCAGGTCGCTCTTGA